>NZ_JBVKBU010000017.1:0-243016 GCF_055638955.1 Streptomyces sp. NPDC111507
TTGAACCAGTCGGGGTCGCGGTCCCTGGCCGGGGTGTCCTCGAAAGTGTCCGGGACGGGCTCGTTGACGATCATGTGGTGGGTGACCCTCCGATCTGCGGTGAGGACGGTCGCAGGACGGTGAGGATGTGCGCGGGGCTGTGCCCTGGCTCAAGACGCACATAGTTGGCCCTGCCCCAGTGGTAGGTCTCGCCGGTGAGCTCGTCGCGCACCGGCACGGACTCGTGCCAGTCCAGGCCGAGTTGCGGCATGTCCAACGAGACCGTCGCCTCCTGGGTGTGGTGGGGGTCGAGGTTGACCACCACCACAACCGTGTTCGATCCGCTCCCGTCCGTGACCGACTTCGAGTAGGCGATCACCGCGTCCTTGTCCGTGTGGTGGAAGTGGAGGCCGCGCAACTGGCGCAGCGCCGGACTGCGCCGGCGGATGGCGTTGAGCGCCCTCAGCAATGGCGCGATGCTACGACCCTCCCGCTCCGCCGACTCCCAATCCCGCGGACGCAGTTGGTACTTCTCGGAGTTCAGGTACTCTTCGCTGCCCGCACGCAGCGGGGTGTTCTCACAGAGCTCGAATCCGCTGTAGACGCCCCAGGTCGGAGACAGCGTCGCGGCGAGTACCGCACGCAGTTCGAAGGCCGGCCGCCCGCCGTGCTGAAGGAACTCGTGCAGGATGTCCGGGGTGTTCACGAAGAAATTGGGCCGCATGGAGGCGGCCGCCTCCCCCGACAGCTCACTGAGGTAGTCGGTGAGCTCCTGCTTGGTGTTGCGCCAGGTGAAGTAGGTGTACGACTGCTGGAAGCCGACCGCCCCCAGCGTGCGCATCATCGCGGGCCGGGTGAACGCCTCGGCCAGGAAGATCACGTCAGGGTCGGTGCGGTTGATGTCCGCGATGACCCGCTCCCAGAAGACGACCGGCTTGGTGTGCGGGTTGTCGACGCGGAAGATCCGCACGCCGTGGCTCATCCAGTACCGCAGCACCCGCAGCGTCTCCTGGACCAGCCCCGGCATGTCCTGGTCGAAGGCGATCGGATAGATGTCCTGGTACTTCTTCGGCGGATTCTCCGCGTACGCGATCGACCCGTCGGCCCGGTGGTGGAACCACTCGGGATGCTTCTGCACCCACGGGTGGTCCGGCGAGCACTGGAGCGCGAAGTCGAGCGCGATCTCCAGCCCCTCCCGCTCCGCCCGGCGCACGAACGCGTCGAAGTCGTCGATCGTGCCGAGGTCCGGATGAACGGCGTCGTGCCCGCCCTCCGGGGAGCCGATCGCCCACGGCACACCGACGTCGTAGGCCCCCGCCGAGAGCGTGTTGTCGGGCCCCTTGCGGTAGGTGGTCCCGATGGGATGGATCGGCGGCAGATACACCACGTCGAAACCCATCCGCGCGATGGCGGGCAGCCGCTCGGCGGCGGTGCGGAAGGTGCCGTGCACCGGCGGATCGAGATGGCCGCTCTCCGAACGCGGAAAGAACTCGTACCAGGAGCCGTACAACGCCCGCTCGCGCTCCACCAGCAGGGGCAACGGCTCCGAGCTGCTGACCAGCTCACGCAGCGGATGACGCGTGAGGACCCGGTCCACTTCAGGGGTACGGGCGGCGGCGAGCCGGGCCGCCGAGGAACGGCCGGTGTCCCGCAGCGCGTCCGCCGCGGCGAGGACGACATCCCTTCTGCCCTTGCTCTTCGGCACTCCGGCGGCAGCGCGCTCGTACAGCCGGGCGCCCTCCTCCAGGACCAGTTCCGTGTCGATGCCCGCCGGGATCTTGATCCCCGCGTGATGGCGCCAGGTGGAGACAGGATCGCTCCAGGCCTCCACGGTGTACGTCCAGTGGCCGGTCGTCCCGGCACGGACGGCGGCGCCCCAGCGGTCGGTGCCGGGGGCGAGTTCGCGCATCGGGGTCCAGGGGCCGGTGCGGCCCTCCGGATCGCGCAGGACGACGTTCGCGGCGACGGCGTCGTGACCTTCGCGGAAGACGGTGGCCGTGACCTCGAAGACCTCGCCGACAACTGCCTTGGCGGGGCGGCGGCCTTGCAGGACGAGGGGCCGAACGTCGACGACGGGAATGCGTCCGACGCTCTCGCCGCCTTCGGCTCCCTGTTCGGAGGGTTGCTCCGGGGCGCGCGGGACGGCGTCGACCTTGCGTATGGGGGGTGTGTCGGAGGTGGTCGTCGGGGGTGGCGACGTGTGGTGCGTGGCGGGCATGACCGCTCCTGTCCGCGTCAACGTGGGTGGGCGGATGACGGTGTGGGGAGGTGGGGCCTGCGGGGTGTACCGGGGGAGCCTTCCCACCCTATTCGGGTGAGCAATCCGGCAGGTTGCTAACTACTTACGCGTATGTCTACACACAAGACCGGCCTCGTCCGACGGGCGAGGCCGGTGCCTGCTGCGGCGGTTCCTTACATAGAGCCGACCTGTAGAAGCCTGTTCGGCGAACCGAGCCCCGCACCGCCGACCTTCCCGTACACCGCTCGCTGGACCAACGCTTTGCCCACTTGGGCCGGGGTCGCCTTCGGGTGGCCGGCGAGATAGAGCGCCGCCGCGCCCGCGACATGCGGGCTCGCCATCGACGTACCGGAGAAGGTCGCCTTCCCGGTGTCGCTCGTATACGACGCCGACGTGATCGCCACGCCGGGCGCGAACAGGTCGAGCGCCGCGCCGAAGTTGGAGAAGCTCGCCCGGGCGTCGGCCCGGTCGCTCGCTCCGACCGTCAGCGCCTCCTTGACCCGGGCGGGGGAGTACAGCCCGGCGGCCAGTCCGTCGTTGCCCGCCGCGACCGAGTACGTCACCCCGGAGGCGATGGAGTTGCGTACGGCGGCGTCCAGCTGGGCGTTGGCGTGGCCGCCCAGGCTCAGATTGGCGACCGCGGGCTTGTGCGCGTGCCGGGTCACCCAGTCGATACCGGCGATGACCTGCGCGGTGGTGCCGGACCCGGCGTTGTCGAGCACCCGCACGGACACGACCTTGGCCTTCTTCGCCACACCGTAGGTCGTCCCCGCGATGGTCCCGGCGACATGCGTCCCGTGTCCGTTCCCGTCCCCCGCCGTCTTGTCGTTGTCCACGAAGTCCCAGCCGTAACTGGCCCGCCCCCCGAAGTCCTTGTGCGTGATCCGGATCCCCGTGTCGATGACGTACGCCGTCACGCCCGCGCCCGCCGACTCCGGCCACGTATAGCCCTTGTCGAGCGGCAGAGCGGGCTGGTCGATCCGGTCAAGACCCCAGGACGGCGGGTTCTTCTCGAAGTGGTCGAGTGCCACCCGGGTGTCCTGGACGACGGAGGCCACACGGGAGTCCGCCGCGAGCCACCGCGCCTGCTTCTCGCCCACCTGAACCGCGTACCCGTTGAGTGCCGTGCCGTACGTGTGGCTGATTCGCGCTCCGTACTTCTCGGCGATGCCCTTGCCCGCCGACGACGGAGCCGTCGTACCCCCCTTGAGTGTCACGATGTAACTGCCGCTGACGGAACCGGGTTCGCCGGCGCCGAGTATGCGCCCCTGCGGGGCGGCGTGCGCGGGCAGGGTGATGGCCGAAAGCACCGCGGCCGTCGTGACCGCGGTGAGGCATCCTGCCCAGCGCAGACGCCGCTGTCTCGTCTGTGCCATGACGTGAGTTCCCCTCCTCAAGTCGGCGTACGCCGACCGGGACCGACCGGTGTGCGACCGGGGCCGCGCGTACGCCACTTGGCAGCCTCTCGTGTGGTGTGAAGCACCACAAGGCCGCCCATGCGGGCGGAATCGGCCATACCCTCCGGGGGTGGGGCGGAATGGTTGCGTCGATTCCCGGTCGACGGTCCCTCTTGCCGACGCCCTCGGCCGAGCCCGTCGCCCATGGGCCACTGGTGTCCGTCCGCGCCGTTCCCCGCGCCCCTGACGGGCACTTTTGACGGAGCGTTCCACTCACCCGCAGCTGTCGGACTGCGGAAGGGGGCGTGGGGGTGTGTCGCAAGCCCGTCGCTTACGTTCGGATCGAGCGGCGGCTCGCTTGCCCGGCCCACGTCTGATCCGGCGGCGACGGGCTCGACGCACCCCCACGCCCCCGACCCACCCACGCGCCCGCCACCCACCCACGCACCCGCCACCCACGACGCCGGAGTTCATCGATGCGCCGTGTTGTGGAAACACCCTCGCCGCTACCGTCGTCGGTGACGTACTTCCCGCCGCATACGTCTTTTGTGAAGGTGGAACTTGTGAAGGCAATCCGCAGATTCACCGTTCGCCCCGTACTGCCCGACGCCCTTCACCCGCTCAGCGACCTCGCCCGCAACCTGCGCTGGTCCTGGCACGCCGAGACCCGCGACCTCTTCCAGTCCGTCGACCCCGAACGCTGGACCGCCTCCGACGGCGACCCCGTACGCCTGCTCGGCAGCGTCGCTCCCCACCGCCTCGCGGAACTCGCCGAGGACCGCCGCTTCCTGCGCCGCCTCGCCGCCGTCGCCGACGACCTGCGCGACTACGTGACCGGCGAACGCTGGTATCAGACCCAGACCCAGATTCCCGACCTCCCCGCCGCCATCGCCTACTTCTCACCCGAGTTCGGCATCACCGCGGCCCTGCCCCAGTACTCCGGCGGCCTCGGCATCCTCGCCGGCGACCACCTCAAGGCGGCCAGCGACCTGGGCGTACCCCTCATCGGCGTAGGACTCCTCTACCGGCACGGCTACTTCCGTCAGTCCCTCTCCCGAGACGGCTGGCAGCAGGAGCACTATCCCGTCCTCGACCCCAACGAACTCCCTCTCGTACCCCTGCGCGAATCCGACGGCGCCCCGGCCCAGGTCACCCTCGCCCTCCCCGGTGCCCGTGCCCTGCGCGCCCGCATCTGGCTGGCCCAGGTCGGTCGCGTCCCCCTCCTCATGCTCGACTCCGACGTCGAGGAGAACGACCTCGGCGAACGCGGGGTGACCGACCGGCTGTACGGCGGCGGCAGCGAGCACCGGCTGCTGCAGGAGATGCTGCTCGGCATCGGCGGGGTGCGCGCCGTACGGACGTACTGCCGGCTGACCGGCCACGCCCAGCCCGAGGTGTTCCACACCAACGAGGGCCACGCGGGCTTCCTCGGCCTGGAACGCATCGCCGAACTCGCCGAGGGGCAGGACGGGCACGACGGGCTGGACTTCGAGGCCGCTCTCGAATCCGTCCGCGCCGGTACCGTCTTCACCACTCACACCCCCGTCCCCGCCGGCATCGACCGCTTCGACCGCGAGCTGGTCGCCCACCACTTCGGCCCGGACGCCGAACTCCCCCGTATCGACGTCGAGCGCATCCTCGGCCTCGGCATGGAGACCTACCCGGGCGGTGAGCCGAACCTCTTCAACATGGCCGTGATGGGGCTCAGGCTCGGCCAGCGGGCCAACGGGGTGTCGCTGCTCCACGGTCACGTCAGCCGCGAGATGTTCTCCGGGCTGTGGCCGGGTTTCGACCCGGACGAGGTCCCGATCACCTCGGTCACCAACGGCGTGCACGCACCGACCTGGGTGGCACCGGAGGTCTTCCGTCTGGGCGCCCGCCAGATCGGCGCCCAGCGCACCGAGGACGCGATGACGGTCGGCGGCTCGGACCGCTGGGACGCGGTGGCGGACATCGGCGACCAGGAGATCTGGGACCTGCGCCGGGTGCTGCGCGAGCAACTGGTCCTCGAGGTACGCGAACGCCTGCACGCCTCCTGGCGCCAGCGCGGTGCCGGAACGGCCGAACTCGGCTGGATCGACGGGGTGCTGGACCCGGACGTCCTCACGATCGGCTTCGCCCGTCGCGTCCCTTCCTACAAGCGTCTGACCCTGATGCTGCGCGACCGCGACCGCCTGATGGACCTCCTCCTGCACGCCGAACGCCCGATCCAGATCGTGGTCGCGGGCAAGGCACACCCCGCCGACGACGGCGGCAAGCGGCTCGTGCAGGAACTGGTGCGGTTCGCGGACGACCCGCGTGTGCGCCACCGGATCGTCTTCCTCCCGGACTACGGGATGGCGATGGCGCAGAAGCTGTACCCGGGCTGCGACATCTGGCTGAACAACCCGCTCCGCCCGCTGGAGGCCTGCGGCACGTCCGGGATGAAGGCGGCACTCAACGGCTGTCTGAACCTCTCCGTCCTGGACGGCTGGTGGGACGAGTGGTTCCAGCCGGACTTCGGCTGGGCGATCCCGACGGCGGACGGTACGGCGACGGACGACGACCGCCGGGACGACCTGGAGGCGGCGGCCCTCTACGAGCTGCTGGAACAGCGGGTGGCGCCCCGCTTCTACGAGCGGGGTCAGCACGGTCTGCCCGACCGGTGGATCGAGATGGTCCGCCAGACGCTGACCCATCTCGGCCCGAAGGTCCTGGCGGGCCGGATGGTGCGCGAGTACGTGGAGCGCCTGTACGCCCCCGCGGCCCGCGCCCACCGCGCCCTGGCCCCGGAGACGGCCCGTGAACTGGCCGCCTGGAAGTCCCGCGTCCGGGCGGCCTGGCCCCGGGTCACGGTGGACCATCTGGAGGCCTCCGCCGCCACCACGACCGCCGAGCTGGGCACCACCCTGTCCCTGCGGGTGCGGGTGGCGCTGGCCGACCTCGTCCCGGACGACGTCGAGGTCCAGGCGGTCTCGGGCCGCGTCGACTCGCAGGACCGCATCGCGGACGCGAGCTGCGTCCCGCTGAAACCGGCGGGCGGTCCGGACCTGGAGGGGCGCTGGGTGTACGAGGGTCCGCTCTCCCTCGACCGCACCGGCCCGTTCGGCTACACGGTCCGTATTCTCCCCACGCACCGACTGCTCGCGTCCGGCGCCGAGCTGGGCCTGGTGACGATGCCTTCGGAGGAGGTGGGGGAGGAGGCCGGGGTCCTGATGCGCTGAGCGAGCCGCGAGCGGAAGGCGGACAGCGGGCCTACGGTTCGAACCCCGCGCACAGCCGGCGCAGTACCGTCCCGCAGCGCCGTGCGTAGGCGTGCTGGAGCCCCCGGGTCGCCGGTCCGCCCGCACGGGTGTACCACTTGGCCGCACGGCTGAAGGCGGTCACGGTCAGCCAGACCGTGCCGTCGCCCGTGCGGTCGATCACGAAGGCCTCCTCGCCGCGCTCGGGGTGGCCGGGCAGGGTGCCGTAGGCCCAGCCGGCCCGGCGGTATTCCTCGACCGTCCAGACCACACGGCAGGGGGCCTTCAGGGGGCCGAGCCCGACGGTGACGTCGACTCCGGGGGCCGCCTTGTCGGCGGTGGCGGTTATACCCACGCCCATCGCGCGGTGCATCTCCCAGGTCATCACCGCTTCGGACGCGGCGCGGAAGACGGCCTCGCCCTCGCCGACGCGGGTGCGCAGGTGCAGGGGGTGGAACCCCGGCGGGCAGCGGCCGTCGCGCGTTGCGCCCACGTCCTCGTATGTGAAGGGGTTGTCCGGGGAGACCATGGGGGACAGCGTAGGGCGGTACCCGGAGGTGCTTTCTCTCCGGGTACCGCCCAAGTGCCTAGGCGGGTCTCGAGGACCCCGTGGGCACTAGCTCACGTTGACCGCGGTCCAGGCCGCGGCCACCGCCTTGTACTCGGCGCTGGTCGAGCCGTACAGGGCGGACGCCGCGGAGAGCGTCCCCGTGCGGGCCGACTTGTAGTTGGTCGTCGACGTGAAGTACGTCGTCAGCGCCTTGTACCAGATCTGCAGCGCCTTGTCCCGGCCGATGCCGGTGACGGCCGTGCCGTTGTACGTGGGCGAGTTGTAGCTGACGCCGTTGATGGTCTTGGCGCCGCTGCCCTCGCTCAGCAGGTAGAAGAAGTGGTTGGCGACACCGGACGAGTAGTGCACGTCCAGGTTGCCGACGCTGGAGGACCAGTAGTCGGCGGAGCCGCCGTCCTTGCTGGGCTTGTCCATGTAGCGCAGCGGGGTGCCGTCGCCGTTGATGTTGATCTTCTCGCCGATGAGGTAGTCACCCACGTCGGAGGAGTTCCCCGCGTAGAACTCGACGCCGGTGCCGAAGATGTCGGAGGTCGCCTCGTTCAGACCGCCGGACTCGCCCGAGTAGTTGAGACCGGCCGTGTTGGCGGTGACGCCGTGGCTCATCTCGTGCCCGGCCACGTCCAGCGAGGTCAGCGGGTGGTTGTTCCCGGAACCGTCGCCGTACGTCATGCAGAAGCAGCTGTCGTCCCAGAACGCGTTGACGTACGCGTTGCCGTAGTGGACCCGGGAGTACGCGCCGACACCGTTGTTCTTGATGCCGCTGCGGCCGAAGGTGTTCTTGTAGAAGTCCCACGTCTCCTGCGCGCCGTACGCGGCGTCGGCCGCCGCGGTCTGGTCGGTGGTGGAGCTGGAGGCCGCGCCGGTGCCCCAGATGTCGTCCGCGTCGGTGAACAGGGTGCCCGCGGAGGAGGAGGTGGTGTGCGACTTGTTGTACGTCTTGTGGCCGCCGCGGGTGCCGTCGGTCAGCTGGTACGTCGAGCCCGACAGGGTGGTGTTGAGGCTGACCGTGCCCGAGTAGAGGGTCTTGCCGGTGCCGGTCTCGATGCCCTGGTACTCGTAGAGCTTCTTGCCGGTGGCCGCGTCGGTGATGACGTGCAGCTCGTTCGGGGTGCCGTCGTCCTGGAGACCGCCGATGACCGTCTCGTAGGCGAGGGTGGGCTTGCCGGTGGCGGCCCAGATCACCTTGCGGGGAGCGCGGTCGGCCGTGGTCTTCTCCGAGCCGGCGGCCTTCGCGGCGGTGAGAGCCTGCTTCTCGGCCTTCGCGGTGGTGACCTGCGGCTTCAGCGAGGCGACCTTGATGGCCGTCTTCACGGCCTTGGTGACGCCCTCGGTCTTGCCGGCCTTGGACTCGTGGACGACCAGGTCGCCGCCGAGGACCGGAAGGCCGTTGTACGTGCGCTCGTAGCGGGTGTGCACGGTGCCGTCCGCGTCCTTGAGGACGTCTCTGACGACGAGCTTCTCCTTGGCGCCGAGGCCTATCTGCTGGGCGGTCTCGGGCGCGGCCGCGTCGGCCTGCTGGATCAGGCTCGTGCGCGCGGCGGCGGAGAGCTGGACCGTGGCGCCGGGGATCTTCGCCTTGGCGGCGGCCGACTCGGTCTGGGCGGAGGCGCCGGTGGTCAGACCGGTGGTGAGCAGGGCTCCGGCAGCGACAGCGGTGGCGATGGCCAGAGTGGTGCGCTTGTGACGCGCGTAGAGGGGGGTCACGCAATCTCCTCTTGTGGGGGCGACCGGACGGCGTGGGGTGGCCGTACGGAAGGTGCGAAGTTGCGGTGCGGGTGAGCCGTGCGGTGGAAGAGTGACATCCGGGACGCGTACATGTCAGGAGGGCGATGAAATCTTGGCCGAAAAGCGTCCGGTGGATGAAGATCGCCGTTCGTTACGCGGATCTCGATCTTCGTCAAGCGACAGCAAAAGCAGGGTCATGGAGCAGCAAAGAGGGCGCCGCCCCGGGGAGTCGACCCCCGGGGCGGCGCCCTCTCGATGCCGCGTGTTCAGACGCGGTCTACGGGAACGTCAGCTTCCAGCTGTCGATGTAACCGGTGTCCTGCGCGGCCTTGTCCTGGACCCTCAACTTCCACGTGCCGTTGGCGACTTCGGAGGACGCGTTGACCGTGTAGGTCTCCTGGACGTTGTCCGCCGAGTCGGAGGAGCTGAAGGCCTTCAGGGGGTACACCGTGCCGTCCGGAGCCAGCAGGTCCACGACCAGGTCGCCGCGCCAGGTGTGCACGATGTTCACGTCGACCAGAAGGTTCGACGGGGCGTTGCCGGTACGGCCGGTGACCGCGATCGACGACGTCACGGCCGGCCCGTTGTCCGGAATCGATACGTCGCCGGTGTTCTCGAACGACGTACCGGTACCGCCGCCACCGCCCGGACGCGAGCCGACCTTCACGGCCGCCCAGGCGTTCTGCACCGCCGTGTACTCGGCGCTCGTCGTGCCGTACAGCTCGCCCGTCGCCGCGAGCGTGCCGGTGCGGGCCGCCGCGTAGTTGGTGGTCGAGGTGAACTTGGTGGTGAGCGCCCGGTACCAGATCTGCAGGGCCTTGTCCCGGCCGATGCCGGTGACCGGAAGGCCGTCGGCGGTCGGCGAGTTGTAGCTGACGCCGTTGATGACCTTGGCGCCGCTGCCCTCGCTCAGCAGGTAGAAGAAGTGGTTGGCGACACCGGACGAGTAGTGGACGTCGAGACCGCCCACGCTGGAGGACCAGTTGTCCGCCGAGCCGCCGTCCTTGCTGGGCTTGTCCATGTAGCGCAGCGGGGTGCCGTCGCCGTTGATGTTGATCTTCTCGCCGATGAGGTAGTCACCGGGGTCGGAGGCGTTGTTGGCGTAGAACTCCACGCCGGTGCCGAAGATGTCGGAGGTCGCCTCGTTCAGACCGCCGGACTCACCGGTGTAGTTGAGGCCCGCGGTGTTGGAGGTGACGCCGTGGCTCATCTCGTGCCCGGCCACGTCCAGCGCGGTCAGCGGGTCGGCGTTGCCGGAGCCGTCGCCGTACGTCATGCAGAAGCAGCTGTCGTCCCAGAACGCGTTGACGTACGCGTTGCCGTAGTGGACCCGGGAGTACGCACCCACGCCGTTGTTCTTGATGCCGCTGCGGCCGAAGGTGTTCTTGTAGAAGTCCCAGGTCTCGGCGGCGCCGTAGTGCGCGTCGGCGCCCGCGGTCGCGGCGTTCGACGTGGTGCCGTTGCCCCAGGTGTCGCTGGTCTGCGAGAACAGGGTGCCGGTGCCGGACGTGCCGCGGTTGAGGTTGTACGTCTTGTGGCCGCCGCGCGCGCCGTCGGTGAGCGTGTAGTTGGAGCCCGACTGCGTGGTCGTCAGCGTCACCTGGCCGCTGTACTGGGTGTTGCCGATCCCGGTCTCGATGCCCTGGTACTCGTAGAGCTTCTTGCCGGTGGCCGCGTCGGTGATGACGTGCAGCTGGTTCGGGGTGCCGTCGTCCTGGAAGCCGCCGACGACCGTCTCGTACGCGAGGGTCGGTTTGCCGTCCGCCGCCCAGATCACCTTGCGGGGCGCCCGGTCGGCGTCGGTCTTCTTCGAACCGTCGGCCTTCGCGGCGGAGAGGGCCTGCTTCTCCGCCTTGGAGGCGGCGACGGCGGGCGTGAGCGAGGCGACCTTGAGGGTGGCCCGCGTCGCCTTGATGACCCGCTCGGTCTTCCCTGCCTTGGTGGTGTCGACCACCAGGTCGCCGCCGAGGACCGGGAGTCCCGCGTACGTGCGCTCGTAGCGGGTGTGGACCGTGCCGTCCGCGTCCTTGATGACGTCGCGGGCGACGAGCTTCTCCTTGGCCCCGAGGCCCAGGTCCTTGGCGGTGGCCGCCTTGGCGGTGTCCGCGTCGCGTATCAGCTCCGCGCGCTGCGATGGCGTGAGCTGGACGGCGAGAGAACCACGGTTGATCTTGCCGAGGGAGGACTTCTGGGGGGCCGCGCTCGCGGCGCCCGACTGGACGGCCGCGGCCAGCAGGGCGGAGACGCCGACGAGGGCGACGGCCGCGACGCGGCGCTGGGTGGTGTGGGAGGTGCGTCTGTGGGAGGAACTGCTGCTCAACACACTGACTCCTTCTGCGTGGCCACGGCTCGCGCGGCCAGTGGGGATCCGGTCGGGGTGGGTACCCGTCCGGGCAGAACAGGGCAGAACAGGGCAGAACAGGGTGGAACGCGGGACCAGTTGCCTGAGGGTCCACGGCCACGACACGGCGACGGTGCTGTGAGGTTGCTGTGAAGTTGCCGTGGGAAGAGTGGCAGGAGATTTCGCTTTCTGTCAGGACCGCGTCAGGAAGTTGGCCGGAATTCGTCCGTTGTCCGGGTGTTCATGTTCGGCATGCGGACTGTTCGCCGGAGTGCGTCTGGTCTGTGGCGCGGCGCGGCGCCGCGGCCCTGCCGCCCCGTGCCCAGGACGACCGGACGTGACCCGATTCGTCGCGCCCTGAGCGGGTCGGGCGAAGTCCGCTGCGGTTCGGCAGCGCCCTGAAGGGGCGCGGGGAACCGCGCGACCCGTCACGAGGGCGCCGCAGACGATCGACGGCACATCCCGGTACGTCCAGCGGAGCGCTCAGTCCCCGTGCCACGTCCGCCACAGTGCCGCGTACGCCCCCTCGGCCGCCACCAGCTCGTCGTGCGTGCCGAGTTCGGTGAGCAGTCCGTCCTCCATCACGGCGACCCGGTCCGCGTCGTGCGCGGTGTGCAGCCGGTGCGCGATGGCGATCACGGTGCGCCCCTCCAGTACGGCGGCGAGCGCACGCTCGGTGTGGCGCGCGGTCGTCGGATCGAGCAGGGCCGTCGCCTCGTCGAGGATCAGGGTGTGCGGGTCGGCCAGCACCACCCGGGCCAGGGCGAGCTGCTGGGCCCGCGACCCGTCCGTCCGGCGGCCGCCGGTACCGAGCTCGGTGTCCAGGCCGTCCGGCAGCTCCCGGACCCAGCCGTCGGCACCGACGGCGGCCAGCGCCGCCCACAACGCCGCGTCATCGGCGGCGGGTTCGGCGATCAGCAGGTTGTCGCGAACGGTGCCCAGGAACACGTGGTGCTCCTGGGTGACGAGGACGACCTGCCGGCGCAGCTGCTCGGGATCGAGGTCGGCGATCGGTACGCCCCCCACCGTCACCGACCCGGACCGCGGCGCGTCGATGCCCGCGAGCAGTCGGCTCAGCGTGGTCTTCCCGGCGCCGGAGGGCCCGACGACGGCCAGCCGTTCCCCGGGCCGCACGATCAGGTCGACTCCGCACAGCACCTCGCCCCCGCGGTCGTAGGAGTAGCGGACATCCGTCACGTCGATCCGGTCGTCGACCGGGGTGGGCGAGCCCGACGCCACGGCCCGTGGCGCGCGGGCCAGCCCCTCGACGCGGGCGAACGAGGCGCCGCTGCTCTGGAGCTGCTCGACCTGCATCAGGATCTGGTCGAGCGGCTCCGCGAGCTGGCGCAGATACAGGGTCGCGGCGACCACCGCACCCAGGCTCATCGACCCCCGCGCGTGCAGGGCACCGCCCACCAGCAGGGCGGCGACCACGGGAACGACGTACGACACCTCCACGGCCGGGAAGAACACGCTGCGCAGGAACAGGGTCCGCATCCGCCTGAGCCGGGACGTCTCCAGCGTCCGACGGCTCGCGGTGATCCGCCCGCGCTGCAGCCCGAACGCCTCCACCGTACGGGCACCGGACGCGGTGGCCGCGAGGATCTCGGCGACGTCCGAGGTGGCGGTGCCCTCGGCGAGATACGCGGTGCGCGCACGGCGCAGATACCAGCGCAGGGCGAACCAGATCCCGACGAGCCCGAGCACCCCGCAGGCGCCGAGCAGCGGGGCGATGACGAAGACCGCGCCGAGGATGAACAACGCCTGGGCGCAGGAGATGAGCAGTTCGGGTCCGGCGTCGCGCAGGGTGTTGCCCACCACGGTGACATCGGCGGTGCCGCGCGCGGTCAGGTCACCGGTGCCGGCCCGCTCCACGACCGAGGCGGGCAGACTCAGCGCCCGCTCCACGAACTGCTCCCGCACCCGGGCCAGCGTCCGCTCCCCGAAGCGGTGCCCGACGTACCGGGCCCACCGCGCCAGCAGCAACTGCGCCAGCGAGCACACCAGGATGACCGAAGCCAGCCGGTCCACGACGTCCACACCGTCCCCGGCCCGTACGTCGTCGATGATCCGCCCGAGCAGCCAGGGCCCGACCAGACCGGCCGCGGCGGCCAGCGCGTTGAGGCCGAGCACGGCGGCGAAGGACCGCCCGTCCGCCCGGATCAGCCGCAGTGCCGCCCGGCGCACCTCGGCGGGTTCGGCGACCGGCAGATGCGCGCTCATCGCAGGACCTCTTCCGTGTCGCGGGCCACCAGTGCCCGGTATCCCGGCTCCCCGTCGAGGAGTTCGTGATGGCTGCCGCTCGCCGCGACCTTGCCGTCGACCAGGAAGTGCACGGTGTCCATCTGGTCGAGCATCAGCGGCGAGGTGCTGGTGACGACGGTCGTACGGCCCGAGCGTGCGGCCCGCAGCCGGGCCGCCACGGCCGCCTCGGTGTGCGCGTCGAGCGCCGAGGTGGGTTCGACGGCCAGCAGTACCTCGGGGTCGGCGAGCAGCGCCCGCACCAGGCGTACGCGCTGCCGCTGGCCGCCGGAGAGGCTGCGGCCCTGGGCGGCGACATCCGAGTCGAGACCGTCGGGGAGACCGAGCACGATGTCGTCCGCCGCCGCCGCGCGCACCGCCCGGGCGATCGCCTCCTCGTCGTGCTCCCGGCGGCCGGAGACCAGCTCGCGCAGGGTGCCCGCGAACAGGTCGGCCTCGTTGTCCGCGACCAGGATCCGCTCGCGCAGCTGCGCCAGGGCGATCTCGTCGAGCCGTACGCCACCCCAGGTGACCGCCGACTCCGCGTACCGGCCGAGGCGGTCGACGACGGCCTCGGACTCCGCGGGAACCGCTCCGACCAGCGCGGTGAGCCGCCCCGGCAGCACCCGTACACCGGAGTCCGGATCGTGCAGTACCGCCGGGGAGGCGGGCGCGTCCCGGGCGTCGGGGTGGTCGGCGACGGGCTCCAGGGACAGGAACCGTACGACGCGCCGGGCGGCGACGACGGCTCTGCTGAGCTGGTAGCCGCTCTCGATGAAGAAGTACACCGGCATCACGAGGACCGCGACATAGCCGTACACGGACACCAACTGGCCGATGGTGATCTCCCCCTGGGCGGCGAGCCGGGCCGCGAGCCAGGTCACGAGGGCGAGGAAAAGGGTCGGCAGCCCCGTGCCCAGGGCCTGGATCCAGCTGGTCGCCGCACCGACCCGGTACCCCTGCGCCCGCAGCTGCTGCGAGTCGCGGCGGAAGGTGTCCGCGAACAGCCCCTTGCCGCCCAGGCCGTTGAGGACGCGCAGACCGCCCGCGAGGTCGCCGATCCGCGCCGTCAGCACGCCCTGCCGCTCGCGGTACTCGGTCTCCGCACCCTGCAGCCGGCCCATCAGCGGGCCGACGAGCCCGGCGATCAGCGGCACCCCGAGGAGTATCACCACCGACAGCTGGAGCGAGACCGACATCAGCAGCGCGGCCACCACGCCGTAGGTGACGATCGCGGCGATGCCGGGACCCACGACGGTCAGCGACTGGCTGATCGTCTGGACGTCACCGACGCCGATCGTGACGACCTCCCCGGCGCCGACCTGGCGGCCCAGCGCGGCACCCAGCCGCGCCGACTGTCCCACCACGACCTTGACCGTGCGGAAGTTGGCGTCCATCCGGACCTTGGTCATGGTGCGGTGCCGCATGATGCCCAGCCAGGCGTTGAACACGCCGATGCCCAGCACGGCGGCCGTCCAGCCGAACAGGGCGCCCCGGTCGCCCGGCTCCAGGCCGTCGTCGATCGCACGGGACAGCAGGTACGGCGGCAGCGCCAGGAGCGTCATCCACACCGTGGCGAGCAGCGCGCCCGCCGCGCTGCGCCCCGACTGCCGGGTGACCAGCCACCACAGATACCGCCACCCGCCCCGGCAGTCGGGCGTCCCCGGGTCCTCGTGAGCGTCGATCATGCAGCCCTCATGCCTTTCCCTTGCCGTCCGCCGTCCGCCGTCCGCCGTACGAGTCGTTCGCCGTCTGCTAGACGAGGCTGTCGCGCCACGCCTGGTGCAGGTCCGCGAATCTGCCGGTGGACGCGACGAGTTCGGCCGGGCTGCCGTCCTCGACCACCCGCCCGTGCTCCATCACCAGCACCCGGTCGGCGATCTCCACCGTGGACAGGCGGTGGGCGATGACCACCGCCGTCCGGCCGCGCAGGACCGTCGACATGGCGCGCTGCACCGCCCGTTCCCCCGGGATGTCGAGGGAGCTGGTGGCCTCGTCGAGGATGAGGACGGCCGGGTCGGCGAGCAACGCCCGTGCGAAGGCGACGAGTTGGCGCTGCCCGGCGGAGATACGGCCGCCCCGTTTGCGTACGTCCGTGTCGTAGCCCTCGGGCAGCGCGCTGATGAAGTCGTGGGCGCCGATCGCCTTGGCGGCCCGCTCGATCTCCTCGCGGCTCGCGTCGGAGCGGCCGATGGCGATGTTCTCGGCGACCGTGCCGGAGAACAGGAAGGCCTCCTGGGTCACCATCACCACCCCGCGCCGCAGCTCGGGCACCGACAGCTCGCGCAGGTCGACGCCGTCGAGCAGGACCCGGCCGTCCGTGGGGTCGTAGAAGCGGGCCAGCAGCTTGGCGAGCGTCGACTTGCCCGCGCCCGTCGAGCCGACCACGGCCACCGTCTGCCCCGCGGGGAGCGTGAGCGAGAAGGTGGGCAGCACCTCGCCGCCGGTGCGGTAGGCGAAGCGGACGTCCTCGAAGACGACCTCGCGGCCCGGCTGCGCGGAGGCGAGCGCGGGCAGCCGCTTCGGTTCGGCCGGTTCCGGCACGGACGGCGTCTGGGCCAGCAGGCCCGCGATCTTCTCCAGCGAGGCCGCCGCGGACTGGTAGGCGTTGAGGAACATGCCCAGCCGGTCGATCGGGTCGTACAGGCGGCGCAGATACAGCACCGAGGCGGCCAGCACGCCCAGCGCGAGGGAACCCCCGGCCACCCGGTACGCGCCCCACAGCACGATCCCCGCGACCGCCGTGTTGGCGACCAGCCGGGAGCCGACGACATAGCGGGCCATCTCCAGCAGGGCGTCCCCGTTGGTGCGCTCGTGGCGCTTGTTGAGGACCCGGAACTCGGCGTCGTTGGCGTCCTCGCGGCGGAACGCGCGCACCGGCCGGATCCCGTTCATCGTCTCCGCGAACTTCACGATGACGGCGGCGATCGCGGTCGAGCGGAGGCGGTAGATACGGCCGGCGCGGCGCCGGTACTGCCGTACGAGGAGGTAGAGCGGCACGAAGGACGCCACCGCCACCGCGCCCAGACCCAGGTCCAGCCAGAGCAGCATCGCCGAGATGTAGACGAAGGACAGGATCACCGTGATGAGCTCCTGCAGGCCCTCGCTGAGCAGTTCGCGCAGCGACTCGACGTCCGTCGTGGAGCGGGAGATCAGCCGGCCCGAGGTGTAGCGCTCGTGGAAGTCGATGCTGAGCGCCTGCGCGTGGCGGAAGATCCGGCCGCGCAGGTCGAGCAGCACGTCCTGGTTGACGCGGGCGGACGCCCGGGTGAAGGCGTACTGGAGTCCGCCGGCGGCCAGCGCGCACAGCAGATAGCCGACACCCACCGCGATCAGCGGGCCGTGATCGTGCGCGCGGAACGCCGGTACGGCACGGTCGATGGCGTACGCGACGATCAGCGGGCCCGCCTGGATCGCGGCCTGCTGGAGCAGGAGCAGCACCAACGTCAGCACCACACGGGCCTTGAGCGGGGCGAGGAGGGAACGCAGGAGCGCGCCGGTGGCGCCCGGGGGAGTGGGCAGGGCGTCGCGGTCGAAGGGGTCCTGGTGCGGGTGGGACTCTCGCGCGTCCGGACGGTCCTCGCCGGGCACCCCGCCGTCGGGTTCCGCGCCCGCGTCCCTGCCCGTTTCCCTGCCCGGTTCCCGGTCCGGCTCCTTGTTCGGCGCCGTCGTCGTGGGCACCGTCATCGGTCGGCCTCCTCGTCACCTGACATCAGATGGGCGTACTCGGCGTTGCTGCGCAGCAGTTCGTGGTGGGTGCCGATCGCGGTGATACGGCCGCCGGAGAGCAGGGCCACGCGGTCGGCGAGCAGGACCGTGGACGGGCGGTGCGCCACGATCAGCGCGGTCGTCTCCGCCAGGACGCGGCGCAGCGCGGCCTCGACCGCGGCCTCCGTGTGGACGTCCAGCGCCGACAGGGGGTCGTCGAGGACGAGGAAGCCGGGGCGGCCGACGACGGCCCGCGCGAGGGCGAGGCGCTGGCGCTGGCCGCCGGACAGGCTCAGGCCCTGCTCACCGACCTGGGTCCGCGTGCCCTGCGGGAGCGTGTGCGCGAAGTCGGCCTGGGCGACGGCGAGGGCACGGTCCAGGTCCGCTTCGCCCGCGGAGTCCGGGGCGCCCATGAGCACGTTCTCCCCGACGCCGGCCGAGAAGAGGGTGGGCTCCTCGAAGGCCACGGCCACGCGCGCGCGAAGCTCCTCGCGGGGCATCGCCGTGATGTCCTCGCCGTCCAGCGTGATCCGCCCGGCCGTCACCTCGTGCAGCCGTGGGACGAGGGCGGTGAGGGTGGTCTTCCCGGTGCCGGTCGCGCCGACCAGGGCCATCGACTCACCCGGACGGATGTGCAGATCGATGCGGTCGAGGACGGGCGGCGCGTCCGCCGGGGCGTCGGGATAGCGGAACTGGACGCCGTGGAAGCGGAGTCCGCCCTCGCCCTTCCTGGCGACGACCGCGGATGTCCCGGTGGACTCCGGCTGCTCGTCCATCACCTCGAAGTACCGCTCCGTCGCCGTCGCCGCCTCCTGGCTCATCGCGAGGAGGAAGCCGATGGACTCGACGGGCCAGCGCAGCGCGAGCGCCGTGGACAGGAACGCCACCAGCGTGCCGGCGGACAGCCGGCCGTCGGCGACCTGCACCGTGCCGAGCACGAGGGCGGCGCCGATGGCGAGTTCGGGGAGGGTGACGATGACCGTCAGGATGGCGGCGAGGAGGCGGGCCTTGGCCAGCTCCGTGCCGCGCAGCGTGCGGGACAGCTCGCGGAAGGCGAGGGCCTGGCTGCGGTAGCGCCCGAAGCCCTTGATGATGCGGATGCCGAGCACGCTCTCCTCGACGACCGTCGTCAGATCGCCCACCTGGTCCTGGGCCCGCCGCGCCACCAGCGAGTAGTGCCGCTCGAAGAGCCAGCAGACCACCATCAGAGGCACCGCGGGAGCGAGCAGCACCAGGCCGAGGGTCCACTCCTGGGCCAGCATGATCATGACGCCGACGAGGATCGTCACGGAGTTGACCAGTAGGAACGTCAGTGGGAAGGCGAGGAACTGGCGCACCAGCATCAGGTCCGTGGTGCCCCGGGACAGCAGCTGACCGGAGGCCCAGCGGTCGTGGAAGGCGACCGGGAGCCGTTGCAGATGCCGGAACAGATCCGCCCGCATGTCGGCCTCGACGCCCGACAGGGGCCGCGCCACCAGCCACCGCCGAAGCCCGAACAGCACCGCCTCCGCGATCCCGAGCAGCAGCAGATACAGCGCGCCGAGCCAGATGCCCGCCGCGTCGTGTCCGGCCACGGGACCGTCCACCATCCACTTCAGGACGAGCGGGAACACCAGCCCCGTACAGGAGGCGAGGACCGCGACGAAGGCGGCACTGAACAGCCGCGTGCGCACCGGCCGCACGTACGGCCACAGGCGCAGCAGGCTGCGTACGGTCGAATGGTCGGCTCGGCCCGGGGTCACCGCATCTGGAGTGGACATCAGGAGCGAGCCTACGGTTCGGCACTGACAGAGCCCACCGAGTTTTGGCCGGGCCTGAATCGTTCCACGGATCCGGGACCGGTGCCCCGGACCCCGGACCCCGGACCCCGGGACTCGGTCGTATCGCCGCATCAACCGATCGGCTGATGCCGCTTCGAGCGCGATGGACGATGTGCCCGCTCCCGTCCCGACGGGATCCTCGGGACATGTCAGTCATCGAAGTCACCGGACTACGCAAGTCCTACGGAGGCCGGCCCGTCGTCGACGGTGTCTCCTTCGCCGTCGAGGAGGGCGAGATCTTCGGGATCCTCGGCCCGAACGGCGCCGGCAAGACCACCACCGTCGAATGCGTCGAGGGCCTGCGGATCCCCGACGCGGGCCGCGTCCGGGTCACCGGGCTCGACCCCGTCGCCGACCACGAACAGGTCGCCCGCGTCCTCGGCGCCCAGCTCCAGGAGAGCGAGCTGCAGGCCAAGCTCACCGTCCGCGAGGCCCTGGAGCTGTACGCGGCCTTCTCTCCGCACCCCGCCGACTGGCGGCCCCTGGCCGAACGCCTCGGCCTGACCGCCAAGCTCACCACCCGCTTCGCGAAGCTCTCCGGCGGCCAGAAGCAGCGCCTGTTCATCGCGCTCGCGCTCATCGGCAACCCCCGGGTCGTCGTCCTCGACGAACTGACCACCGGGCTCGACCCGCGCGCCCGCCGCGACACCTGGCAGCTCATCGAGGACGTCCGGGCGAGCGGGGTCACCGTCCTGCTCGTCACGCACTTCATGGAGGAGGCGCAGCGCCTGTGCGACCGGATCGCCGTGATCGACAAGGGCCGGGTGGCCGCGCTGGACACCCCGGCAGGGCTGATCCGGCGCTCCGCGGGCTCCACCGTCATCAGCTTCACGCCGTCCGCGCCGCTGGACGAGGGTGACCTGAACGCGCTGCCCGCGCTCGCGTCGGTCGAGCACAAGGACGGCCGGATCACGCTGTCCGGCACCGACGAGACCGTCAACGCGGTCATCACGCTGCTCGCCCGGGGCCACATCACCGCCCACCAACTCCGCGTCTCCGACGCCACGTTGGACGACGCGTTCCTGGATCTGACGGAGGTCACCTCATGAACACCACAGTCCTGCGCACCGAGTTGCGCCTCTTCCGCCGCGAACCGGGCGCCCTCTTCTGGGTCCTGGTGTTCCCCACCCTGTTGCTGGTGATCCTCGGTTCCATCCCGTCGTTCCGCCGTCACCACGCCGACCTGGGGGGCCTGCGCACGGTCGACGTGTACGTCCCGATCGCCGTGCTGCTCGGCATGATCGTCGGCACGCTGCAGTTGATGCCGCAGCACATCACCGGCTATCGCGAGCGCGGCATCCTGCGCCGCATGTCCACCACCCCGGTACGGCCGTCCGCCCTGCTGTCCGCCCAGATGCTCGTCTACGGCGCGGCGGCCCTGGCCTCGGCCCTGTGCGCGCTGATCGTCGGCCGACTGGCCTTCGACGTGCGACTCCCGAAGCAGCCGTACGGCTATCTCCTCGCCCTGCTCCTCGCGACCCTGGCCGCGCTCGCGCTCGGCGCCGTGGTCTCCGCGCTGTCCCGGACGACGAAGATCGCGGGCGCGATCGGGTCGGCGGTGTTCTTCCCGATGATGTTCTGCGCGGGCGTGTGGCTGCCGGTGCAGTCGATGCCCGACCTGCTCGCCCGGATCGTCGGATACACCCCGTTCGGCGCCGCCGCGCAGGCCCTGAACCGGGCGGCGGCGGGGGACTGGCCGGGCTGGGCGCACCTGGGGGTCCTCGCGGCCTGGACGGTGCTGCTCACGGCGGGTGCCTCCCGCTGGTTCCGATGGGAGTAGGCGAGGGGCCGTGCAGACTGGGGAGATGACCACCAAGGACAGGCAGATCGAGCGGCGTTGGGAGCAGCTGCACACCTGGGGGCCGTACGGTCTGCTCGGCATCAGTGTCGTCCTCGCGCTCGCCTCCACCGGCGTGTTCGACCGTTCCACCGAGTGGTACGCCGCCTGGGCCCTGGTCGCCGTCGCGGTCGTCCTCCAGCTGTGGTGGCACGGCACCCGTTCCCGCCGGGCCGGCCGCGGCCGGATCCCGAGCCGGGCGGGGACGGCGTACTACGTCGTCCGCTGGGCCCTCGCCTTCGCCCTCGCCTGGATCGACCCGTTCTTCGCGTTCTACGCCGCCGCCGGCTACATGGACGCCGACGAGCTGATCCCCGGCAGGTGGCAGCGGCTCGGACTGTTCGCGAGCGCGGTCACCGTGGCCGGTGCGCAAGCCGGCGGGCTGCCGTTCGGGAGCGGCGTTCAGTGGATCCTCTTCGCCGCGCTCCTGGTCGCCAACTCCGGCCTGCAGATGGTGGTCGCCCATCTCACCCAGCAGGAGGCCCAGCGCTCCCGCGAGCGCACCGAGACCATCACCGAACTCGAACGCACCAACGCCGCCCTGCAACAGGCCCTCGACGAGAACGCCGCCCTGCACGCCCAGCTTCTCGTCCAGGCGAGGGAAGCCGGCGTCGCCGACGAACGCCGCCGGCTGGCGGCCGAGATCCACGACACCATCGCCCAGGGCCTGACCGGCATCATCGCGCAGCTCCAGGTCGTCGCGAACACCCCCGATCCGGGGGCCGCCCGCGTCCATCTGGGCCGCGCGTCGGAGCTGGCCCGCCAGAGCCTGGGTGAGGCGCGCCGTTCGGTGCACAACCTCGCTCCGGTCGCCCTGGAACACGACGGCCTTCCCGAGGCGCTGAAGAAGACGGTCGCGGACTGGGCCCGACGCACCGGCGTCCGCGCGGACTTCACCCTCACCGGCACGGTGGAACACCTCCACGAGGAGATCTCGGCGACGCTGCTGCGCATCGCCCAGGAGGCCCTGTCCAACGCGTCCCGGCACGCGCGCGCGGCCCGGCTCGGCGTCACCCTCTCCTTCATGGGCGACGAGGTGACCCTGGACGTACGCGACGACGGCCGCGGCTTCGACCCCGCCGCCGTCCCCGAACGCACCGGCAACGGCGGCTTCGGCCTGGACGGCATGCGGGCCCGCGCCGAACGCGTCGCGGGCTCCCTCACCCTGGAGTCCGAACCCGGCCACGGTACGGCGGTCTCGGCGCGCGTACCGTTGGTCCGCCATGACCGATGACTCGTTCCCCCCGGCCGATGACACCGCGATCACCCTCCTCGTCGTCGACGACCATCCCGTCGTACGGGACGGTCTGCGCGGCATGTTCGAGTCCGCGCCGGGATTCACGGTCCTCGGCGAGGCCGCGAACGGCGTCGAGGCCGTCGCCCTCGCCACCTCCCTCGACCCGGATGTCGTCCTGATGGACCTCCGCATGCCCGGCGGCAACGGCGTCGAGGCCATCGCGGAACTCACCCGCCGCGGCGCTCGCGCCAAGGTGCTCGTCCTCACCACGTACGACACCGACTCCGACACCCTCCCCGCGATCGAGGCGGGCGCGACGGGCTATCTGCTGAAGGACGCCCCGCGGGAGGAGCTCTTCACCGCCGTCCGCGCGGCAGCGCAGGGCCGTACGGTGCTCTCCCCGGCGGTCGCCTCCCGCCTGGTCTCGGCGGTCCGCGCGCCCGCCTCGACCCAGGACTCCCTCTCGGCCCGCGAGTGCGAGGTCCTGGCCCTGGTGGCCAAGGGCACCTCGAACCGTGAGACAGCCCGAGTGCTGTTCATCAGCGAGGCCACGGTCAAGACCCACCTCACCCACCTGTACGCCAAGCTGGGCGTCAACGACCGCGCGGCGGCGGTGGCGGTCGCCTACGACCGAGGCATCCTGGGCCGGCACCCAGATTCCCGCGCCCCTTGAGAGCGCCGGCGCGCATCTTTCAGCCCGTCCGGCGTTCGAGGACGAGGACAGGTGTCTCAGCCCACCACGCGTAGTAACAGCACCGCCCGCGCGGGCACGGTGACCGTGCCGCCCGCGCGGTGGATCACGCCCGGCGCCCGCGCCTGATCCTCCGTCGAGGTGTCGACCACGACTTCGTAGCGCGAGGCCCACGGAGGCCCCGGCAGGACGAAGCTCACCGGCCGGTCCCCGGCGTGCAGCACCGCGAGGAAGCTGTCGTCCACGACCGGCGCTCCGCGGGCGTCGCGTCCGGGGATGTCCCGGCCGGAGAGGTACATCCCCAGGGTCGCGGCCGGCGCGTACCAGTCCCGTTCCGTCATCTCCGCCCCGCGCGGGGTGAACCACGCCAGGTCCCGCAGCCCGTCCACCGAATGGGCCCGCCCGGAGAAGAACGCCCGGCGCCGCAGCACGGGGTGCTGGTGCCGGAGGGAGATCAGCCGGGACGTCAGGTCGTACAGCGCTCGCCAGCCCGGTTCCTCCAGCAGGCTCCAGTCGACCCAGCTGATCTCGTTGTCCTGGCAGTACGCGTTGTTGTTGCCGCGCTGGGTGCGCCCGAACTCGTCCCCCGCGACGAGCATCGGCACCCCCGTGGACAGCAACAACGTCGTCAGCAGGTTCCGCAACTGGCGCCGCCGCAACCCCTGTACCCGCTCCTCGTCCGTCTCTCCCTCCGCCCCGCAGTTCCAGGCCCGGTTGTCGTTCGTGCCGTCCCGGTTCCCCTCCCCGTTGGCCTCGTTGTGCTTGCGCTCGTAGGAGACGAGGTCGCGCAGCGTGAAGCCGTCGTGGGCGGTCACGAAGTTCACCGAGGCATAGGGGCGCCGCCCGCCCCACGCGTACAGGTCGCTCGACCCCGAGAGGCGGTACCCCAGGTCCCGTACGTCCGGCAGCGCGCCCCGCCAGAAGTCCCGGACCGCGTTGCGATAGCGGTCGTTCCACTCCGTCCACAGGGGTGGGAAGGCGCCCACCTGGTAGCCGCCGGAACCGACGTCCCACGGTTCGGCGATCAGCTTCACCCGACGCAGGACCGGGTCCTGGGCGATGACCGCGAGGAAGGGGGAGAGCATGTCGACGTCGTGCATCGAGCGGGCCAGCGCCGCCGCCAGGTCGAAGCGGAAGCCGTCCACCCCCATCTCCGTCACCCAGTACCGCAGCGAGTCCGTGATCAGGCGCAGGACGTGCGGCTGCACCACGTGCAGCGTGTTGCCGCAGCCCGTGTAGTCGGCGTACCGGCGGGCGTCCGACTGGAGCCGGTAGTAACCCCGGTTGTCTATGCCGCGCAGGGACAGCATCGGGCCCAGTTCACCGGCCTCCGCCGTGTGGTTGTAGACCACGTCGAGGATCACCTCGATACCGGCCGCGTGCAGCGCCCGCACCATCCGCTTGAACTCGCCGACCTGCTGTCCCGTCGTCCCGGAGGACGCGTAGCCCGCGTGCGGGGCGAAGTAGCCGATCGAGTTGTAGCCCCAGTAGTTCTTCATTCCGCGCCGTAGGAGGTGGTCCTCGTGGGCGAACTGATGGACGGGCAGGAGTTCCACGGCCGTGACGCCCAGCCCGGCCAGGTGCTCGATCGCCGCCGGGTGGGCGAGCCCGGCGTAGGTCCCGCGCAGTTCCTCCGGGATCCCGGGGTGCAGCCGCGTGAAGCCGCGGACGTGCAGCTCGTAGATCACCGAGTCCGCCCACGGGGTCTTCGGGCGGTGGTCGTCCGACCAGTCGTCGTCATCGTGGACGACGACGCCCTTGGGGACGTACGGCGCCGAGTCGCGGTCGTCGCGCACGGTGTCCGCGACCTGCTGCTGGGGCCAGTCCCGGACATGCCCGTACACCTCGGGCGGCAGACTGAAGTCGCCGTCCACCGCACGGGCGTACGGGTCGAGGAGCAGCTTCGCCGGGTTCCAGCGGGCGCCGGTCCACGGGTCCCAGCGGCCGTGCACGCGGTAGCCGTAGCGGCGGCCGGGCAGCACGCCGGGGACGAAGCCGTGCCAGATCTCGTGGGTCAGCTCGGTGAGCGGCACGCGCGTCTCGTGGACCTCGCCCTCCCGCTCGTCGAAGAGGCAGAGGTCGACGGCCTCCGCCCCGCCCGCCCACAGGGCGAAGTTGGTGCCCGCCGCGCCGTCGGGGCCGACGCGGAAGCGCGCCCCGAGCGGGGTCGGGGCGCCCGGCCACACGGACACGGCGGGCGACGGCGCCCGCTGGGCGCCGTTCAGCACGGGGGACGACTGCGCGGGCAGTTTCTCGCCCGTGGCCCGCCCCTCCGGCACTGCCTCCTGCTCGGCTGCGCTCGACACCGTTCAGCCTCCTGCGGCTCGGTGGACGGCCGGAAGAGGAGCGTGCGGCGTCCCGGCACCTCTTGTCGGCCCGCTCGCCTCCGGGGCGCCACAGCCGGTGTCGGGAGGCCGACCGTGCTCAGCCCTTCGGGCCTCCGCGCGCTCGACCTCCCGACACCGGCGCGCCCCTGCGGCTCACGGGCGCGGCTCCCCTTCGCGTCGTCCTCCCCACTGTTCTGCCCAGCGCTTGGCTCGCACTCACGTTTCCCCAGAGGTGCACACTCGTTGGGCCCGCTGTGAAGCACGAACAGACACGCGCGCGGCGCGCAGGGGCCGCACTGGCCGCCGTACTGACCTGGGCCGGCCTGCTCGCCGGAGCAGCCGGCTGCACCTCGCACGGGATGGAGGACGTGCTCGGCAAACCCCCCGCCGCCGAGGACGTCATCCGGATCTCTCCCGACGACAACAGCAAGGGCGTACGCCCGCGACAGGCGCTGCGGGTGCGGGTGCCCGACGGGCGTCTGGAGTCCGTGCAGGTCGTCAAGGACCAGGACGCGCAGGAGTCCGCGGTGCCCGGGCGTATCTCCGCCGACGGCCTGAACTGGGCCCCCGACGACCCGCGGCTCGCGCTCGCCGCCAAGTACACCGTGGACGTGGTGGCTCTCGACGGGCACGGGCGGCGCTCGGCGCGGCACACGACGTTCACGACGTACGTCCCCGAGGAGCGGTTCATCGGATACGTGACGCCGGAGAACCGCTCCACCGTCGGCACCGGCATGATCGTCTCCCTCGCGTTCAACCGGGAGATCGAGAACCGGTCCGCCGTCGAGCGCGCGATCCACATCGAGGCCAGCCCCGCGGTGGAGGTCCGCCCGCACTGGTTCGGCAAGAGCCGCCTCGACTTCCGGCCCGAGAAGTACTGGAAGCCGGGCACGAAGGTCACCGTCGGGCTGCGGCTGCGCGACGTCGAGGGGGCGAAGGGTGTCTACGGACTCCAGTACAGGACCTTCTCGTTCACCATCGGACGCAGTCAGGTCTCGCTGGTCGACGCCGCCGCGCACACGATGGAGGTACGCCGCGACGGCGACCTCCTCGCCACGGTGCCGATCACGGCGGGCGCTCCGAAGAGGACGACGTACAACGGGAAGATGGTCGTCATGGAGATGCTGGACGTGACGCGCATGAACAGCCGCACGGTCGGCTTCGGCGGCGAGTACGACATCCCGGACGTCCCGCACGCGATGCGCCTCACCGATTCCGGGACCTTCGTGCACGGCAACTACTGGGCCTCGGGCGTCTTCGGCAACAGCAACGTCAGCCACGGCTGCGTCGGTCTCCAGGACGTGAAGGGCGGCAGCTCCGACACCCCCGCGGGCTGGTTCTTCGACCGCACTCTCATCGGCGACGTCATCGAGGTCGTCAACAGCGACGACAAGGAAGTCGCTCCCGACAACGGCCTCGGAGGTTGGAACATGGACTGGAAGGAGTGGAAGGCGGGCGGCGCGGTGAAGTAGCCCGGCGAAGCGGCCCGGTCAAAGGGGGGAAGCACGTGTCGTAGGGCAGGGGACTCCAGCGCGCCCCCACACGGCCGAACTTGGGACTGAACGGTGACAATCCCGGGGAGCCATCTCTCAGAGCCGTGTGATTAATTAGCGCGATACGCGCGGCGACGCGCTGGGGTGCGGGCCTGATCAGGCCGTGCGAGGGGAGAACAGACTTGAACGGGCGACCGATATCGGGGGCGTCGGTTGGAACGCGGGCACGGGGGAGCCGGGGGAGCAAGGGGATCCTGGCGCTGCTGCTGGGCGTGCTGCTGCTCGCCGTGACCGCGTGCGGCGGGGGAGGGGACTCGGACGCCGGGTCCGGGAACGGCAAGGACAAGAGCACGGGCAGCTCCACCAAGGCCGACACCAAGGTCTCGCAGGCCGTGGTGACCATCGCCCCGAAGGACGGCACGAACGGCGTGGCCACCAGCGGAGCCCTCAAGGTCAGCGCGGCCAAGGGCAAGCTGACCGAGGTCACGGTCAAGGACGGCAAGGGCAACGCGGTCGACGGCGCGATAACCGGCGGGGGTGCCACCTGGACGCCCTCGACCCACCTCGCCTCCGCCACCAAGTACAAGGTCCACGCGGTGGCCAAGGACGCCGACGGCCGTGAGGCCGCCGAGGAGTCCGCCTTCACCACGCTGACCCCGAAGAACACCTTCGTCGGTATGTTCACGCCCGAGGACGGTTCCAAGGTCGGCGTGGGCATGCCCTTCTCGGTCCGCTTCACCCGGGGCATCACGCACCCGGACGCCGTCGAGAAGGCCATCAAGATCAAGACCGAGCCGGCCGTCGACGTCCAGGGCCACTGGTTCGGCAACGACCGCCTCGACTTCCGCCCCGAGCAGTACTGGAAGGCCGGCACAAAGGTCACCGTCACCCTCAACCTCGACGGCGTCGAGGGCCGGCCCGGGGTCTACGGCAAGCAGGCCAAGACCGTGTCCTTCACGATCGGCCGCAGCCAGGTCTCCACGGTCGACGCCAAGACCCACAACATGGTCGTCAAGCGCGACGGCAAGGTCATCAGGAACATCCCGATCACCACGGGCAAGCCGGGCTACGACACCTGGAACGGCCAGATGGTCATCAGCGAGCAGCTCCGGGTGACCCGTATGAACGGTGAGACGGTCGGCTACGGCGGCGAGTACGACATCAAGGACGTGCCCGACGCCCAGCGCCTGACCGACTCCGGCACCTTCATCCACGGCAACTACTGGGGCGGCGACGCCTTCGGCAACTACAACGCCAGCCACGGCTGCGTGGGCCTGCGCGACGTGCGCGGCGGCGGCGACCGCAGTGCCCCCGCCGCCTGGTTCTTCGACCACTCCATCACCGGTGACGTGGTGATCGTGAAGAACTCCCACGACAAGACGGTCGCCCCGGACAACGGCCTCAACGGCTGGAACATGTCCTGGTCGGCCTGGACCGCCTGACCGTTTCGCCTCGACGGGCCCGCTGTGCCAGGTCACTTCTGTGACCGAGTACACCGGGCCCGTTGTCGTTAGTCCCCGTTAACCTGCCTCCATGACTGTGCATCTCGAAGTGGCCGAAGGCGTCGGCACCCTCCGCCTGGACCGCCCGCCCATGAACGCGCTGGACGTCGCCACACAGGACCGGCTCAAGGAGCTCGCCGAGGAGGCCACCCGCCGCGAGGACGTGCGCGCCGTGGTCATCTACGGCGGCGAGAAGGTGTTCGCGGCGGGCGCGGACATCAAGGAGATGCAGGCCATGGACCACGCGGCGATGGTCGTGCGGTCCCGTGGCCTGCAGGACTCCTTCAGCGCCGTGGCCCGTATCCCCAAGCCGGTCGTCGCCGCCGTCACCGGGTACGCGCTGGGCGGTGGCTGCGAGTTGGCGCTCTGCGCGGACTTCCGTATCGCCGCGGACAACGCCAAGCTCGGTCAGCCGGAGATCCTGCTGGGCCTGATCCCCGGCGCCGGCGGCACCCAGCGCCTGTCCCGTCTGATCGGCCCCTCCAAGGCGAAGGACCTCATCTTCACGGGGCGGATGGTGAAGGCCGACGAGGCGCTGTCGCTCGGTCTCGTGGACCGGGTCGTCCCGGCCGACGAGGTGTACGCCCAGGCGCACGCGTGGGCCGCGAAGCTGGCGCAGGGTCCCGCGCTCGCGCTGCGCGCGGCCAAGGAGTCCATCGACGCGGGTCTGGAGACCGATCTCGAGACGGGGCTCGCGATTGAACGGAACTGGTTCGCGGGGCTGTTCGCGACCGAGGACCGCGAGCGCGGCATGCGCAGCTTCGTGGAGGAGGGGCCGGGGAAGGCGAAGTTCCTCTGATCCCCTTGCAGTTGACGCGATGTCTTATCCAGTGTCCCCCGAAGGGCTGGTTTATGTAAGCCTTAAGGGAACCTTAAGCTTGCCTTGTCGGCGACGACTGGCGATTGCCGTCAACTGGGGCATTCCGGCAGGTCAGATGGGCCCTGGCGAGCCACGAACTGCCGGGGGCATATGCCGATCGGATGGTGCGGAATGGGCGGTTCCGGGGGGCGTATTCCTCCGGAACGGCCCCGAAGCGAGCTCTGGGCGGCCATGATGGGGGGCATGGCGGGGCTGGAGGGTATCGAACAGCCGCGGCGGCACGGGAGTGCGACCGCGGCGCGCTGGTCGCCTGCGGTCGAGGACGAGCGGGCGCTCAAGGCGCTCGAGTTGTTCGGCAATCCGACGGAGGGCGAGGTCCCGCTGCCGTCCCGCCCCGAGTCCGCCGCCACCGCGCGGCGGCTCACTCAAGTCATCGTCCTGCGGCACTGGGGGCTCTCCCCGAAGATGACCGAGGACGCCGTGTTACTGGTGTCCGAACTCGTCGGCAATGCCGTACGGCACACGGGCGCCCGCGTCTTCGGACTTCGGATGCGCCGCCGCCGGGGCTGGATCCGCGTCGAGGTCCGTGACCCCTCCCGCGGTCTTCCCTGTCTGATGCCGGTCCAGGAGATGGACCTGAGTGGTCGCGGTCTCTTTCTCGTCGACAAGCTCTCCGACCGCTGGGGAGTCGACCTCCTGCCCCGCGGCAAGACCACCTGGTTCGAGATGCGCGTCGCCGACCGCTGACCGCTCACCCCCAGGGCCCGCGTCGCGACCCGCACCTTCATCAATCGGACCAATCGCACGTTTTCTTACCATTACACCCTTAAATGGTGCGGGTGATCACGCCCGCTCGTCCCCCTCAGCCGTCCCCCGACGGAAGCTCCGCCGGAAGTCCCCAAGAAAGCGCCGACGGCAGCCCCGACGCAAGCGTCGCGCGCGCGGCGCCGGATCGACGTGCGGCGCTGCGGTCGGGTGTCGCGCTCGCCGCCGGATCACTCGCCGCGGGGTGTTCCACGACCGGCGCCGTCGCCCACCCGGTCGCCGTGTCCCGCACGGCCGTCTCTCCCTCCGCGAACCCGTCCGCGAACCTCTCCGCCAAGCCCGCCGCCGCGCCCGCGCCCCGCCGCTTCCCGCAGCAGCCCGCCGAGATCACCCACGGCCCCCGCGACCGTCCGCGGGTCGCCCTCACCTTCCACGGCCAGGGCGACCCGGCCGTCGCCAGGGCACTGCTCGGCGAGGCGGAGAAAGCCGGCGCCCGGGTCACCGTGCTCGCGGTGGGCAGTTGGCTCGACGAGCACCCCGACATCGCCCGCCGCATCCTCGACGGCGGCCACGACCTCGGCAACCACACCCTGCGCCACCTCGCCATCAACACGATGTCCGAGGCGGACGCGGAGGCCGAGATCCGGGGCTGCGCGGACCGGCTGCGGCGGCTGACCGGGTCCATCGGCACCTGGTTCAGGCCCTCCCGGACCCCGACCGCCTCCGCCCTTGTGGCGGGCGTGGCCCGCCGCGTGGGCTACCCGCACGTCCTCTCCTACGACGTCGACTCGCTCGACTACACCTCGCCGGGCGCCCCCGCCGTCACCCGCCAGGTCATCGGCGGGGTCCGCGACGGATCCGTGGTGAGCCTGCACTTCGGGTACGCGGACACGGTCGCCGCGCTCCCCGCCGTCCTGGAAGAACTCGGCCGCCGCGGTCTGCGCGCGGTCACCACCACGGAGCTGCTGAGCTGATGCACCGCAACCGGAACCTCACGAAGCGCGCCCTGCTCGCGGGCGCGGTACTCGCCGCACTCGCCGCACTTCCGGGCTGCGACGGCGAGTCCAAGAACACCGCCCACGAGGCCGTCGGCACCCAGGCCGCCGTCAAACCGGCCCAGCCGAAGCAGCTCGACGGCCTGCCCGGCATGCCGCCCGTGCTCGACCCGAAGGACGTCTACGCCGCCGACCGGCCGAACAAGCTCTCGCCGGTCGTCAAGGACTTCCCGTCCCGCGTGTACGTCCCCAACACCAACTCCAACACGGTCTCCGTGATCGACCCGAAGACGTACGAGGTCATCGAGACGATCCGGGTCGGCGCCCAGCCCCAGCACGTCGTCCCCTCCTGGGACATGAAGACGCTCTGGGTCAACAACGACCGGGGCAACACCCTCACCCCCATCGACCCGAGGACCGGCAAGGCGGGCAAGACCGTCGACGTGCACGACCCGTACAACCTGTACTTCACGCCCGATGGCAAGTACGCGATCGTCATGGCCTCCCTCGACCGCGAGCTGGTCTTCCGCGACGCCCACACCATGAAGCGCGTGCGGACCGAGCCGGTCAGCTGCTACGGCGTCAACCACGCCGACTTCTCCCCCGACGGCCGCTACTTCATCGTCTCCTGCGAGTTCAGCGGCGAGCTGCTGAAGGTCGACACCGCGCGGATGAAGGTGGTCGCCCAGCAGAAGCTGCCCTTCCGCGGCGCCATGCCGCAGGACGTCAAGATCTCCCCCGACGGCAAGCGGTTCTACATCGCCGACATGGTGGCCAACGGCGTGTGGGTCGTCGACGGCGACAAGTTCACCAGGCCGTCCTTCCTCCCGACCGGCAAGGGCTGCCACGGGCTGTACGTCAGCCGTGACTCGCGCGAGATGTACATCTCCAACCGGGGCGAGGGCACCATCTCCGTCTTCGACTTCACCCAGAACAGGCTGACCAAGAAGTGGCGCCTGCCACACGGCGGCAGCCCCGACATGGGCGGCGTCTCCGCCGACGGCAAGGTCCTGTGGCTGTCGGGTCGCTACAACTCCGAGGTGTACGCCATCGACACCCATACCGGCGCCCAGCTGGCCCGCATCCCGGTCGGCAGCGGCCCGCACGGCCTGGCCGTCTACCCGCAGCCGGGCCGCTACTCGCTCGGCCACACCGGCATCTTCCGCTGATCCACGCCCGGTCGGCCCGAAGGCGGTGACACGCCGCCGTACGGGTGAAGATCCCCGGCCCGCCGCCGCAGAACCGAGATCGTGCTCCCCATGATCACCACTCGCCTGCGGCGACGGGCCGCCGCCGTCGTCGTTTCCCTCTCGGCCGTCTTCGCGACCTCCGCCGCGACGCTCCCCGCAACCCTCGCCGCCCCGTTCGCCAAGGCCGTCGCGCCCACGTGTCCCCAGTTCGACGACCCGGTCAAGGCCGCCGCCGACCACCGCGTGCAGGTCGACCGCATCACCCCCGAGCCGGTCTGGCGCAAGACCTGCGGCACGCTGTACCGCAGCGACAGCCGGGGCCCCGCCACCGTCTTCGAGCAGGGCTTCCACCCCAAGGACGTCATCGACGGGCAGTACGACATCGAGCAGTACGTCCTGGTCAACCAGCCCTCGCCGTACGTATCGACGACGTACGACCACGACCTGTACAAGACCTGGTACAAGTCGGGCTTCAACTACTACATCGACGCGCCCGGCGGCGTAGACGTCAACAAGACCATCGGTGACACCCACAAGTGGGCCGACCAGGTCGAGGTCGCCTTCCCCGGCGGTATCGCGCGCCAGTACATCATCGGCGTCTGCCCGGTCGACAAGAAGACCAAGACCGAGATCATGAGCGACTGCGAGAGCAACCCGTACTACGAGCCCTGGCACTGACGCCTACCCGGCGACGAGCAGCGCCTCCGAGCCCACGGGACGGTAGCCGGCGGCCTGGAACGCCCGCATGCTGCGGGCGTTCCCCGGCGCGACCTGGGCCCACAGCGGCTCCGGGGCGAGCTGCCGGGCCGCCGTCACCAGGGCCCGGCCCAGCCCTCGGTGCCGTACTCCTTCGTCCACCTCGACGGAGACCTCCAGCCGCCCCGCGATCCCTCGCCCCAGCACCAGCACACCGCCCTCCGTCGTCCACGCGCGCACGTCGGTACGGCGCCTGCGGGCGTACACGATCCGCGGATGTTCGCCGTCCGATATCTCCTTCAGCGGGAGCGATGGCCCGCCCGGCAGGGGAGAGCCCACGAGCATCGCGTCGATCGTCTCGGACGTACGCCCCGTCCGCTCGACGAAGGCCGCCAGGAACCGCGCGTTCATCGGCGCGGCGAGGGCGTCGCACGGCACGGCGGCCAGCGTGTCGTGCACCCACCGCGGATCCTCGTCCGTGAAGACCACCGCGTGCGCGGTGAAGGCGAGCACACCCGCGTCCCGGTGGGACGCCTGCGCCACGACGGTCGTACGACCGTCCGCCGGTGGGAAGACACCCCGTGCGGCCGCGTCGAGAATGTCCCGAAGAGTCTCCATCACCGCGCTCCTTGAGTCTCCACCCACTGGAAGGCCCAGACTCGCAGACATGATCGACGACGGCACCGGACTTCTCACCATCGGCGAGCTGGCCCGGGCCACCGGACTGACCGTGCGCACCATCCGCTACTGGTCGGACGAGGGCGCCCTTCCCCCGGTGGCCCGCTCCTCGGGCGGCTACCGGCTGTACGACGCCGCGTCCGTGGCCCGCCTCGAACTGATCTGCACCCTGCGTGAACTGGGCCTCGGTCTGGACGCCGTACGCAAGGTGCTGGCCGGCGAGACGACGGTCGCGGAGGTGGCCGCCGCCCATGTGACGGCGCTGGACGCGCAGATCGGCTCGCTGAAGGTGACGAGGGCGGTGCTGTCGTCCGTGGCGCGACGCGGTTCGACCGCGGAGGAGATGACGCTCATGAACAAACTGGCGCGGCTGTCGGCCGCTGAACGGAAACGGATCACGGAGGAGTTCGTGGAGGAGTTGTTCCACGGGCTCGACTCCGTGGACCCGACCATCCAGGAGCGGATGCGGTCCACCGCGGTGGACCTGCCTCAGGACCCGACACCCGAGCAGGTGGACGCCTGGGTGGAGCTGGCGGAGATGGTCCAGGATCCGGAGTTCCGGGCGCAGATGCGCGCGGTGGTCGAGTTCAACGCGGCCGACCAGGACCACGCCGCGGCCGCCGGGCGGTCCGTGTGGTTCCCCATGCGCATGCTCCAGGTGGGGACCGAGGCCCGCGCCCGGGGAATCGCCCCCGAGTCGCCGGAGGCGGCGGCGCTCCTGCGGGAGGTGCTGGGGGACGGCGACCCGGCCGCCGTACTCGCACGCATGGAGTCGGCGTCCAACGACCGGCTCGCCCGCTACCGGGAGTTGCTGTCCACGGTGAAGGGCGCGGGGACCCCGTCCGGGCACCGTGCGGAGTTCGGCTGGGTGGTCGCCGCACTGAGGGCCGAAGCGGACCGTTAATCTGACCTCCGTCAACACAGCTGTCATGCACTACGAAGGGGCGGATCGGTGGCGGACATCGAGGAAGCACGCAAGCAGTTCGAGCGGATCGATACGGACGGTGACGGTTTCATCACCGCGGCCGAGTTCAAGAGCGCCCTCGCCCAGGGCGGCGACTGGAACGTCACGGACTCGGTGGCGGAGGCCATCATCGCCACCCGCGACCTCAACGGGGACAAGGTCCTCTCGTTCGACGAGTTCTGGACCCACCTGAACAAGTGACCCGGGCCCTGACCAGGTGACCCGGGCACAGGGGCGCCCGCCGAGCATCCGGCGGGCGCCCCTTCGTCATGCCGGCCTTCGGATCCGTACGCTCCAGCGCCCGTCCCGCCGCTCCAGGGTCAGCGGCAGGTCGAGGCACTTGCCGACCTGATCGCCGGTCAGGACGGCCTCGACCGGTCCACGGGCGAGTTCGCGGCCCTCCCGCAGGAGAAGCGCGTGCGTGGTGCCCGGGGGCAGCTCCTCCAGGTGATGGGTCACCAGGACCGTCGCCAGAAGCGGGTGTGCGCGGCGGAGGGTGTCCAGCGCGTCGAGCAGGTGCTCGCGGCCCGGCAGGTCGAGGCCCGTCGCCGGTTCGTCGAGGAGCAGCAGCCGGGGGTCGGGCATCAGGGCCCGGGCGATCAGGGCGCGACCGCGTTCCCCCTGGGAGAGCGTCGGCCAGCGGGCCTCGCGGCGGCCCGCGAGCCCCAGGGTCCCGATGAGCCGGTCGGCACGGCGTCCCTGTTCCGGTGTCGGCTCCCAGCGGGGCGGACGTTCGACCGAGTTCGTGAGGCCGGTCAGCACCACATCGCGCACGCGCAGGGGGGAGCGCAGCGGATGGCGGGGGTTGACGTGGCCGACGTACGAGCGCAGCTCCCGCAGGTCGACGGTGCCCAGCCGTCTGCCGAGCACCTCCACGGTGCCGTGGGTGGGGTGGGTGAGCGCGCCGAGCAGGCCGAGCAGCGTCGTCTTGCCGGCCCCGTTGGCGCCGAGCAGGGCCCAGTGCTCCCCGGCGCGGACGCTCAGCGACACCTCCTGGAGGATCGGGACGCCGTCGCGGACGACGTGGACCTCGTGGGCGCGCAGTACCTCCGTCACAGCGCCCTCGCCCCGTTGACGGCCGACAGCACGGCCTGGACCGAGGCCGTGAGGACGGAGGTGTCGCGGCCCGCGCCCCAACGGGTGACCCCGTCGACGCGGCACTGCGCGTAGGCGACCGCCTCGCTGTCGGGGCCGGGGGTGGTCGCGTGTTCGTGGAAGTCGAGGATGTCGACGCGGAGACCGGCGCCGGTGAGGGCGTCAGTGAAGGCGGAGAGGGGGCCGTTGCCGGTGCCCTCGTAGTCGCCGAACCGGTCGCGGACCTGAAGGGTGCAGACGAAACGGTGGGCGCCCGACGCCTCCCGGTGAGTGGACCAGGCGTGCAGGAGCACATCGCCCTCGGGGAGCAGATACGTCGCCCGGAACAGCTCGTACAACTCCTTGGGCGTCGCCTCGCGACCGCTCGCGTCCGTCGCCTCCTGGACCACGCGGGAGAAGTCCGGACGCATGCGCTCGGGCAGGTCCACCCCGTGGTGGGTCTTCAGCAGATACGCCACTCCGCCCTTGCCCGACTGGGAGTTGACGCGGATGACGGCCTCGTACGTACGCCCCACGTCGGCCGGGTCGATGGGCAGGTACGGGACGGCCCACGGCGCCCGCCCGGCCGGTACCCCCAGCTCCGCCGCTGTCCGGGCGTGGTGCGCCAGGCCCTTGCTGATCGCGTCCTGATGGGTGCCCGAGAACGCCGTGTGGACGAGGTCACCGCCGTACGGGTGGCGCGGATGCACCGCCAGCCGGTTGCAGTGTTCGACCGTCTCCCGCACCCCGTCGAGGTCGGAGAAGTCGACCATGGGGTCCACCCCCTGGGCGTACAGGTTGAGGGCGAGGGTCACCAGGTCGACGTTCCCGGTCCGCTCCCCGTTGCCGAACAGGCACCCCTCCACGCGCTGCGCTCCCGCCAGCACCGCGAGCTCTGCGCACGCCACCCCCGTACCGCGGTCGTTGTGCGGGTGCACGGACAGGATCACCGAGTCGCGGCGCGCCAGGTGCCGGTGCATGTACTCGATCTGGTCCGCGTAGACGTTCGGGGTCGCGATCTCGACCGTCGCGGGCAGGTTGTGCGTGACCGGGCGGTCGGGGCTCGCGTCCCACAACTCGGTGAGTCCGTCGCAGAGTTCGAGAACGTAGTCCGGCTCGGTGAGGTTGAAGGTCTCGGGCGCGAACTGGAAACGGATGTACGGAGACGGCATCGACGGCGTGGACGGCATCGCGTCCGCCCGTCGGACCATGTGCGCCGCCGCGTCCCGTACCGTCTCCCACACCTGGCCCCGGTCCCGCCCGAGCACCACCTCCCGCCACACCGGCGAGGTCGGGATGTACAGGTGGACGACCGCGCGCGGCAGCCCCTCGATCGAGTCGAACGTGCGGTCGATCAGATCCCGTCGGGCCGGAGTGAAGACCACCGGTGTGACGTCGTCCGGGACGGCGCCGGTCCGCACGAGGCGGACGAGGTGGCGTACGAAGTCGAAGTCCGTCCGGCTCGCGGAGGGATAGCCGACCTCGATCTCCTTGAAGCCGACCCGGGTCAGCAGGTCGAAGAAGCGGCGCTTGCGGGCGGTGTCCATCGGCTCGGCGAGCGCCTGGTTGCCGTCGCGCAGGTCGACCGGCACCCACAGGGGCGCACGCTCGATGCGGGCGGAGGGCCAGCTCCGGTCCTCCGCGGGGACGTCGACCCGTTCGTGGAAGGGGCGGTAGCGGTGGTGCGGCATGGGACCGGGGCGTTGCGGATTCCAGCGGGGAGTGTCGTACGACGTGGTGGTCATCTCTGGCCTTCGGCTCGGTCGGACGCGGACCGGCAGCACGGCGACCCGCGGCGGGGTGCCGGTCGCGTCAGGCCCCGCCGCGGCAGCCGAGAAGAAGGAGACCGCGAAGCGTCATGCCGGTAGGCTAGCCATGGTTCAACTCCTCAGACAAGTGAATTCCTCTCACTCCTCAGACAAGTTGGTGGGAACGCCGATGCAACCGGGCCCCGTCCGCCCCAGCCCCCTGGTCGAACAGGCCGCCGAACGCCTGCGCGCGCGGATCGCCGACGGCAGCTGGGCCGTGGGCACGAGGCTGCCGGGCGAGACCACGCTCGCCGCCGAACTCGGCGTGGGCCGCTCCACCGTCCGCGAGGCGCTGCGCGCGCTCGCCGGGGCGGGGCTGGTGCGGCCCCGGCAGGGCTCCGGCGTCTTCGTCATCGCGACCCAGCCCGTCGAGGACTGGCCCACCCGGCTGCGCCGCGCCGCGGTGACGGACGTCTACGAGGTGCGGATCCTGGTGGAGGTGCAGGCGGCCCGCCTCGCCGCCGCTCGCCGCACACCGGAGGACGTCACCGCCCTGGACGCCGCGCTGGCCGGCCGCCGCGCCGCGTCCGCCGGGGACGACGCGGCCTTCGTCGACGCCGACATCGCGCTGCACGCGGCCGTGGTCGCCGCCGCCCGCAACCCCGTACTCACCGACCTCTTCAGGGAGTTCGTGCCCGCCCTGCGGGAGGGCCTGATCGAGATGCTGGACCTGGTGGGGATGCGGGAGCACGACCCCAACACGGGCGACGACGCCCACGCGGCGCTGGTACGGGCCGTCGCGGACGGGGACGCGGACACGGCGGGGACGGTGCTCCGGGAGGAGCTGGAGGAGACGCTCGCCCTGTTGCGGCGGCCCGGCACCCGGACGCCGTACGTCCCGGAATAGGCGCGCGTGCACCACGGTTGACGATCACCGTCAGTCCAGTGGCGTCAACCCCGGAAGGGCCTGTCCATCATGAAGATCGGCATCATCGGAGCGGGCAACATCGGCGGCAACCTCACCCGACGGCTCACCGCCCTCGGACACGACGTCTCGGTCGCGAACTCCCGCGGTCCGGGGACCCTCACCGCACTCGCGGAGGAGACCGGGGCGACCGCCGTCAAGGTCGAGGACGCGGCGCGCGACGCCGAGGTCGTCGTCGTCACGGTTCCCCTGAAAGCGGTCCCGAACCTGCCGCACGGGCTTCTGGACCAGGCCGCCGAGGGCGTCGCCGTCATCGACACCGGCAACTACTACCCCCAGCAGCGCGACGGCAGGATCGCCGCGATCGAGGACGAGGGCCTGACCGAGAGCGGCTGGACGGCCAGGGAGATCGGCCACACCGTCGTCAAGGCGTTCAACGGCACGTACGCCCAGGACATCCTGGACCGGCACCGCCCGGCCGGCGCCCCCGACCGACTGGCGCTCCCGGTGGCCGGTGACGACGAGGCCGCCAAGCGGGTCGTACGTGAGCTCATCGACGAACTCGGCTTCGACACGGTCGACACGGGCGGGCTCGACGACTCCTGGCGCCAGCAGCCCGGCACCCCGGTCTACGGCCTCCAGAAGGGCGTCGACGAGGTGACCAAGGCGCTGGCGGAGGCGCCGCGGGAGCGCCCCGCGGACTTCCGCGCGTAACGTCAGACGATCCGCAGCGGAAGGTGCGGCCCGGCCGGCAACCCGACCTCGACGGGGGCCCCGGGCCGCACCACACCGCCTTCCCGTACGACGCTCATGACCCCGGACTTGTAGACGACGCCGCCGCTGTCCTCGTCTCTCCCGACGACCTGCTTGAGCAGCCCCTTCTGGAAGTCGTCGATCTGCGCGCAGGGATTGCGCAGACCGGTGATCTCCACGACGGCCTCGTCCCGAGACGCAGCAGCGTGCCCACCGGCAGCCCCAGCAGATCGACACCCCGGGTGGTGACGTTCTCCCCGAGTTCCCCGGGAGCGACGGCGAAGCCGTTCTCGCGCAGCTCGTCGAACAGCTCCTCGTGCATCAGGTGCACCTGTCGCAGGTTCACCTGCGACGGGTCCTTCGCCATCCGGAACCGGTGCTTCACGGTGGTTCCCGCGTGCACATCACCCTCCACCCCGAGCCGCAGGTCGGAGCGTACGCGTCAGGAGAACTCATGGGTCAGCCGGATCTCTCCGACGATGTGGGCGTTGAACTCGTCGAGTTCCTCGGCCGGCACCCACAACTCGAGGATGGTCCGCCCGCCGACCTGCTGGACGGGGTACCGGCTCAGGAACTCCGAGTCGACCTCGAAGCGGGTGACGTAGCCGGCACCGCTGTGCTTCACGTTCCAGTCCCGCGCGATCCTGATCGCGTAGTCCTCGTTGAGCACCGGATAGAAGATCGGCTGCTCGGGCAGCCGGGGCGGCCAGGCGCGCCACCCCGACTGCCGGACCAGGTCCAGCTCCTCGGGACCGGTGGGGCGCCACAGGGGCGTGGTCGCCGGCTGGCTGGACATGCGCACCGCTTTCGAAGGGGGAGGTACGGGGGAGCCCGGACGATACCGGCGTCATGAGCCCGGCGGCCACGAGGTTTCCGTCCGTTCCACGGGGGGCGGCGGCCGGTCCACAGGGGGCGGCGGCCGGCTCGTCAGCCCCCCGTCGCCCACTCCTTCAGCGCGGCCTTGCTGCCGAAGTTGGCGACATCCCTGTCCAGGGGCTCGTCGGTGAACTGGTGGAATCGCCACGAGGCCTCGATACGGGGCTTGCCCGCGGTCACGTAGTCGGCGATCCACAGCCCGTCCCCGGCGTACGAGGTGGTGTCGACGGTGAGCCAGTAGTTGCGGTTGGTGTAGAGCAGGACCCGGTGGTGCGGCCGAAGCTGCTTCACCATCCGGATGAAACGGTCCTTCTCGGCGTTGCTCGCGTGCGTGCCGTCACCGGTGGCCTCCCAGTCGACGGCGAGCAGGTCCCCGGCTTTCTCGGGGGCCTTGCCGACGAAGTACTCCGCCTGGGCGGTGATGTTGCCGGGCCACAGGAAGTGGTAGAACCCGACCACGCACCCGGCGTCCCGGGCCGTCTTCACCTGTGCCGTGAGTTTCGGATTGACGTACGTATGGCCCTCCGTCGCCTTGACGAAGACGAAGGAGAGACCCTCGGTGGAGAAAGCGGACGACTGGTAGGCGCTTACGTCGATGCCGCGCAGCATGGGCGACTCCTCCGTGCGTGGGGGGATGAACACGTACCGTCCTGCCTGATACGTGCGGGGACCGACTCCTTGTCACATGCCCCCGCTTCCTCCACCACACCCTCGAACAACGGCCCGGACACGGAACCTCCGCTACCGCAGGCACGGGAAGCCGCGGCCGGCGCTCAGCACTCGATGATGTTGACCGCCAGCCCGCCCCGCGCCGTCTCCTTGTACTTGACGCTCATGTCCGCGCCCGTCTCCTTCATGGTCTTGATGACCTTGTCGAGGGAGACCTTGTGGGAGCCGTCGCCGCGCATGGCCATGCGGGCGGCGGTGACCGCCTTGACCGCTGCCATGCCGTTGCGTTCGATGCAGGGGATCTGGACGAGGCCGCCGACCGGGTCGCAGGTGAGGCCGAGGTTGTGTTCCATGCCGATCTCGGCGGCGTTCTCGACCTGTTCGGGGCTGCCGCCGAGGACCTCGGCGAGGGCGCCCGCGGCCATCGAGCAGGCCGAGCCGACCTCGCCCTGGCAGCCGACCTCGGCGCCGGAGATGGAGGCGTTCTCCTTGAAGAGCATCCCGATGGCGCCGGCGGCCAGCAGGAAGCGCACGACGCCGTCCTCGTCCGCTCCGGGGATGAAGTTGATGTAGTAGTGGAGGACCGCCGGGATGATGCCCGCGGCGCCGTTCGTGGGGGCCGTGACCACGCGGCCGCCCGCCGCGTTCTCCTCGTTCACCGCCATGGCGTAGAGCGTGATCCACTCCATCGCGTGGGCCAGCGGGTCGCCCTCCGCCCGCAGCTGGCGGGCCGAGACGGCGGCGCGGCGGCGGACCTTGAGCCCGCCCGGCAGGATGCCCTCGCGGGCCATGCCCCGGGAGACGCACGCCTGCATCACACGCCAGATGGCGAGCAGACCCTCGCGGATCTCCTCCTCGGTGCGCCAGGCCCGCTCGTTCTCCAGCATCAGGGCGGAGATCGACAGGCCGGTCTCCTTCGTCAGCCGCAGCAGCTCGTCGCCCGTGCGGAAGGGGTACTTGAGCACCGTGTCGTCGAGCTTGATGCGGTCCTCGCCCACCGCGTCCTCGTCGACCACGAAGCCGCCGCCGACCGAGTAGTACGTCTTCTCCAGGACGAGTGTGCCGGAGGCGTCGTAGGCGAAGACCGTCATGCCGTTCGCGTGGTACGGCAGGGCCTTGCGGCGGTGCAGGACCAGGTCGTCGGCGAAGGAGAAGGAGATCTCGTGCGTGCCGAGGAGCGAGAGACGGCCCGAGGACTTGATCTGCTCCACGCGGTCGTCGGCGCCCTCCACGTCCACGGTTCGCGGCGACGCGCCCTCCAGGCCAAGGAGCACCGCCTTGGGGGTGCCGTGGCCATGACCGGTCGCGCCCAGGGAGCCGTACAGCTCCGCCCGGACGGAGGCCACGGAGTCCAGCAGCTCCTCGTTGCGCAGCCGGCGGGCGAACATGCGCGCCGCACGCATCGGGCCCACCGTGTGGGAGCTCGACGGGCCTATGCCGATCGAGAACAGGTCGAAGACCGAGATGGCCACGGGGACTCCTCACAACAGGGGTGGTGCAGGGGGGCGGGCGCCGCGCACAGCTCCGGTTCCAGTGTGCGCGGCGTCCCGGTGAATCGTACGTTCCATGCGAATTTCTGTACGAAAGTGAACTTTCGCAGGAACTGGTTCTGTACTACTTCAGGCCGGGGTACAGCGGGTGCTTGTCGGCCAGGGCGGAGACCCGGGACTTGAGGGACTCCGCGTCGTACGAGGGCTTCAGCGCCTCGGCGATGATGTCCGCGACCTCGGTGAAGTCCTCGGCCTGGAAGCCGCGGGTGGCGAGGGCGGGCGTGCCGATGCGCAGGCCGGACGTGACCATCGGGGGTCGCGGGTCGTTCGGGATGGCGTTGCGGTTGACCGTGATGCCGACCTCGTGGAGACGGTCCTCGGCCTGCTGACCGTCCAGCTCGGAGTTGCGCAGGTCGACCAGGACCAGGTGCACGTCCGTGCCGCCGGACAGGACGTCCACGCCCACGGCCTTGACGTCGTCCTGGACCAGGCGCTCGGCCAGGATCCGCGCGCCGTCCAGCGTGCGCTGCTGGCGCTCCTTGAAGTCGTCGGAGGCGGCGACCTTGAAGGAGACGGCCTTCGCGGCGATCACGTGCTCCAGCGGACCGCCCTGCTGGCCGGGGAAGACCGCGGAGTTGATCTTCTTCGCCAGCTCGGCGGTGGACAGGATCACGCCACCGCGCGGGCCGCCCAGCGTCTTGTGCGTCGTGGTCGTGACCACGTGGGCGTGCGGCACCGGGTTCGGGTGCAGGCCCGCGGCCACGAGGCCCGCGAAGTGCGCCATGTCGACCATCAGGTACGCGCCGACCTCGTCCGCGATCCGGCGGAACGCGGCGAAGTCCAGCTGACGCGGGTAGGCCGACCAGCCCGCCACGATCAGCTGCGGCCTGGACTCCTTGGCGAGGCGCTCGACCTCGGCCATGTCGACCTGACCGGTCTCGTCGTTCACGTGGTACGCGACCACGTTGTACAGCTTGCCGGAGAAGTTGATCTTCATGCCGTGGGTGAGGTGCCCGCCGTGCGCGAGGTTCAGACCCATGATCGTGTCGCCCGGCTTCAGCAGCGCGAACATCGCCGCCGCGTTGGCCTGGGCGCCCGAGTGGGGCTGCACGTTCGCGTGCTCGGCGCCGAAGAGCGCCTTGACGCGGTCGATGGCGATCTGCTCGACCACGTCGACGTGCTCGCAGCCGCCGTAGTAGCGGCGGCCCGGGTAGCCCTCGGCGTACTTGTTGGTCAGGACCGAGCCCTGGGCCTCCATGACCGCGACCGGAGCGAAGTTCTCCGAGGCGATCATCTCCAGGGTGGACTGCTGGCGGTGCAGCTCGGCGTCGACGGCGGCGGCGACGTCCGGGTCCAGCTCGTGCAGGGGCGTGTTCAGAAGCGACATCAGTCAGAAGTCCTTAAGAGCCGGAGAACTCGGTGTACTCGTCGGCGGAGAGCAGATCGGCCGGCTCGTCCGTGACGCGTACCTTGAACAGCCAGCCACCCTCGAAGGGGGCGGAGTTCACCAGCGACGGGTCGTCGACCACGTCCTGGTTGGCCTCCACGACCTCGCCGGTGACCGGCGCGTACAGGTCGCTGACCGACTTGGTCGACTCCAGTTCGCCGCAGGTCTCGCCCGCGGTCACCGTGTCACCGACCGCCGGAAGCTGGGCGTAGACGACATCGCCGAGCGCGTTGGCCGCGAACTCGGTGATGCCGACCGTCGAGACGCCGTCCTCGGCGACCGACAGCCACTCGTGCTCCTTGCTGTAGCGCAGCTGCTGGGGGTTGCTCATGGCCTGAATTCTCCTGTACGCGGGGGAGTGCGGATGAACGGGATGACCGAGTGGTCTTGGGATACGAGACGTGACACAGCGGCGTGCGTCACGTGGGCGCGCTGGACGGGGCCCTTTCGGCCCCGAAGCTCGGCCCCGAAGCTACTTCTGGCGCTTGTAGAACGGCAGCGCCACGACCTCGTAGGGCTCATGGCTGCCCCGGATGTCCACGCCGACCCCGGCCGTGCCCGGCGAGGCGTGCGCGGCGTCGACGTACGCCATCGCGATCGGCTTGCCCAGCGTCGGGGAGGGCGCGCCGGAGGTGACCTCGCCGATCACCTTGCCGTCGGCGACGACCGGGTACCCGGCGCGCGGCACGCGACGGCCCTCGGCGACAAGCCCGACGAGTACCCGCGGAGGGTTCTCCTCGGCGCGGGAGGCGGCCTCCTGGAGCGCGGCACGCCCCACGAAGTCCCCCTCCTTCTCGAACTTCACGACCCGCCCGAGCCCCGCGTCGAAGGGGGTGAGCGAGGTGGTCAGCTCATGCCCGTACAGCGGCATGCCCGCCTCCAGGCGCAGCGTGTCGCGGCAGGAGAGGCCGCAGGGGACGAGCCCGACGGGCGTGCCCGCGTCCGTCAGCGCCTGCCACAGCTTCTCCGCGTCGGACGGGGCCACGAACAGCTCGAAGCCGTCCTCGCCCGTGTAGCCCGTGCGGGCGATCAGCGCCGGGACGCCCGCGACGGTGCCCGGCAGGCCCGCGTAGTACTTCAGCCCGTCCAGGTCGGCGTCGGTCAGCGACTTGAGGATGCCGGGGGACTCGGGGCCCTGCACGGCGATCAGCGCGTACGCGTCGCGGTCGTCGCGCACGAGGGCGTCGAAGACGGCGGCACGCTCGGTCAGCGCGTCCAGCACCACCTGGGCGTTGGAGGCGTTCGCGACGACCATGTACTCGTTTTCGGCCAGCCGGTAGACGATCAGGTCGTCCAGGATGCCGCCGTCCTCCCGGCAGATCATCGTGTAGCGGGCGCGGCCGACGCCGACGGAGGCGATGTTGCCGACCAGCGCGTGGTTGAGCAGGGCGGCGGCCTGCGGTCCGGTGACCGTGATCTCGCCCATGTGCGACAGGTCGAAGAGACCGGCCCGGGTGCGCACGGCGAGGTGCTCGTCGCGCTCGGAGCCGTAGCGCAGGGGCATGTCCCAGCCCGCGAAGTCGGTCATCGTCGCGCCGAGCGAGCGATGCAGGGCATCGAGCGCGGTGAGACGGGGTGCGTTACTGCTCATCGGTGGGGCTCCCAAGGCATGACGGCGAGGTCGTTCCTCCCCATCTGTCATCGGAACCTGAGAGGTTCATCACGACCCCGCGAACGGAGGTCCTGACTTGCACCTTGGGTGGAGCCGCTGGACAGCGGCCCGCTTTTCAGATGTGCCTCGCCCGCGCGGTAACGGGGCCTGAGAGATTCAAGGGAGGGACTTGCTCCTTCGGCGCCCGGGTACCCGAAGGTTCCCGGAACTCTCCCGCGCGGATTCAAGCGGCCGGTATGCAGTTGGCGGGCACATCATCGCACGCGCCGTCCGATCATGGCAGTCCGCATCTGTAACCGGCCTGTGGCAGTCCGCGTACGGAAACGAGAGACACCGCGCATTACCTTCTCTTTACACTCGACGGGGATGGGACTCCAGACCCAAGGGGAGGACGATCACGGTGAACAGGACCACGGCGTACGCCACGACCTCGGGCCTCGCGCTGCCCGAGCAGCCCGGTGCCCCGGCCAGGACCCGGGAGACGTGCGGAGCGCTGCCGACGGCCGTCGTCCGCGACCTCAGAGAGCGCGCGGGACACTCTCCGCACGGTCTGCACTTCGCGGCGGCCGACGTCGTCGTGGTCACCGGACTGCCGGGCAGCGGCAAGTCCACCCTGATGCGCCGCGCCGTCGAGGGCCCGCGCATCGACTCCCAGGACACCCGGGACCGCTGGGACGAGCGGACGGGCGGCCGGCTGCCGTACGCCGCCTACCGGCCCCTCGTCCGCCTCGCGCACTACGCGGGCCTGCGTCGCGCCCTGCGCTCCGGTGCCGGGCTCGTCGTCCACGACTGCGGTGCGCAGGCCTGGGTGCGCCGCTGGCTCGCCCGCGAGGCCCAGCGCCGCGGCGGCACCCTCCACCTGCTGCTGCTCGACGTCGCGCCCCGCACGGCGCTGGAGGGCCAGCGTGAGCGCGGCCGGGGCGTGTCGCGATACGCGTTCGCCCGTCACCGGGGCGCGGTCGCCCGGTTGCTGCGCTCCGTCGAGCGGGGCGACCTGCCGGAGGGCTGCGGCTCGGCGGTGCTCCTCGACCGGGACGCGGCGGACGTACTGCGGCGGATCGGCTTCGGTGACTGAGAAACGGCCGCGAGTGGCCGAGAGCAGTCGAGAGGCGCCGCGAGCGGTCGGGAAGTCGTACAGGCCCACTAACCTTTCCAGCCAGAACACCAGAACAGTGGTTCACCGCAGGCGGTAGACAGGTAGACAGATGGACATCCCCGACTTCCCGGACTTCTCGGTACCGGCGTACCCGCAACCCGGCCCCCACCCCCACTCGCACGGCGGCTGGCCGGGCAACGAACTGGAGGAGGTGCTCTCCGCGTCCCTCGGAGTGCCCTCGGCCGGCGGCCGCATCGTCGAGGTCCTCGGCCGCAGCTTCGTCTGGGTGCCGCTGCCCAACGGCGGCGGACCGCACGCGGGATCCCTCGACCTGCCCACCCTGGAGATCGAGGGCCAGGCGTACGTGCCGGTCTTCAGCTCCGAGGAGCAGTTCCGCCAGGTCGCCGGCAGCCATCTGTCGTACACGATCGCGCCCGCCGTCGAGTTCGCCCGCGGGCTGCCCCCGCAGGTCGGTATCGCGATCAACCCGGACGGGGTGGTCGGCGTGCCGCTGCCGCCCCTCGCGGTCGCCGAGCTGTGCCGGACCGGGCGCACCCCGCTGGACGGGCCCACGAGCGGTGGCCGGGTGAAGCTCTACGAGCCCGACTGGCAGGACGACCCGGTGGACTTCTTCGCCGCCGCCTCGGCCGAGTTCGCGGCGACGGGAGTCGTCCTGACCGCCCGCCGCTGTCTGGCCAGCATCGAGGGCGACGACCCGGTCATGTTCGTCGGGGTCGAACTCTCCGTGTGGGAGGGAGACCTCCGGACGCTCCCCATGGACGCCCTCGCCCGCGCCCTCGCCCGCGTCGCGGTCAAGTGGCCGGTGAACCTGGTCCTCCTCGACGTCGCCCAGGACCCGGTGGCCGACTGGATGCGCGCCCAGGTGCGGCCCTTCTACCAGCAGGCCCGGTAGAAGCGCCCCGAAAGGGGCGCGAGGCTGCGACCCTTGTGCGGCTCCGCCGCGTGGGCGCGCCCGGCCACGAACAAGCCGCGGCCTCCCGACCGCAACGGGTCCCGAGCTCTCAACGGCTCCCCCGGCGGAGCGCATTCGCCGCTTAAGCTGGTTTCATGGCTCGGCCGGGGTTCGGCCGAGGTGTTGGTCGACGTCATGATTTCTTCGCGAAGGGGCGGTTGAAGGTGAGCGCGTCGGGCACGGCCGCGGCCGGTCAGGTCGAGCACATGCTGCGCCAGGTGACGCCCGGGCGTTACGACGCCTACGAGGCGCTCCTTCGCGCGCTCGCGACCCCGTCGTCCGGCCAGGTGTGGATGCTGCTCTGGCACGGCCAGGCCGGCTCTCCGGACGCCCAGTACGGGAACATGGAGGTGGAGGGCTTCGGCTACGCGCCGTGCGTCACCTCCGCCCAGGAACTCTCGGCCAGCGGCTGGAACCGGTCGTACGAGGTCGTCGACGGTCTCGACGTGGCCCGCACCCTCTACCCCGACCACTTCGGGCTCTGGCTCAATCCGCACGCCCCGGGCGGCGGGGTCGGCATCCCATGGCTCGATCTGCGCAGAATCGCGGCGGGTCTGGAGCGCCAGCCCGCCGGTCCGCTGCGACTGTCCGAACCCGGCATCGAGATCCCGCAGTTCTACGCCCTGCTCACGCAGAACGCTCATCGCACCACCGCCGTGCGCTCGCTGCGCCGCGCCTGGGTGCAGCCGGCGCTCGGGGCGCCGTATCTGGCCATCGGGCTGGACGTCTACGACACTTCGCCGCCCGCCGTCGACTCGGTGCGGGCGATGATGCAGCAGTCCATCGGCGCGGTTCCGGACGGGCTGCCCGTGTCGACCGTCGCGATGTCGGACGAGTACGACCCGGTGGCGATGTGGCTGCGCGCCAACGCGCGGCCGTTCTACGACCGCGAGGCCCACGCGGCTCCCGCGGCCCCCGCCCAGGCTCCGATGGCGGGTGGGTACGGCTATCCACCGGCACCCGGCGGATACTGATCCGCCGTCCGGTGGACTGTGAAGGATCGGCACGGGTCCTTCACCGCGGCTCTGCATTTCTTCGCGCGTAGATGGCGAGGGAACGTCCGGGTAATGCCCGTATTAACCTCCGGAGTCCCAACTGTCCCGTGTCCGACCCCCGTTACCCGCCGTCCGGATAACGGAACCCCCCTGACAGCATCACGTTTACGCATCCATTCACCGTCAAGTCTGGCTACAGATCGCCGAGGCGTTGAAGACTCCCGCTCCAGGGGGTTTAGCCCCTGTGTACGACGGACTGATCACGCCGCTACAAGCGGCACGTGTGGGCCGGCTACCGCCGGTTGAGAGGGGTCCCTGCCACGATGACGGCACCATTGCACGAGCCGACCACGGACGCGACACCGAGTGCGGCCGAAGAAGCGGCGGCTGCCGCCGCCGGCGAGAAGGTCGTGCAGGGACGTTCCCTGGGCCGGATTGCCTGGGAGCGCCTGAAGAGGGACAAGCTCGCCCTGACCGGCGGCATCGTCGTGCTCGTCCTCATCGTGATCGCCCTGCTGGCGCCAGTGATCACCCACCTGCTCGGTCAGGACCCGGACACCTTCAACGAGAAGCTGATCGACCCTCTGTTCGGCACCCCCACGGGGTCATTGGGCGGCATCAGCGGTGACCACCTGCTGGGCGTCGAGCCCGTCAACGGCCGCGACATCCTCGCCCGCATCCTCTACGGGGCTCGCGTCTCGCTCCTGGTGGGCTTCCTCTCCGCCGTCGTCGCGGTCGTCCTCGGCACCGTGCTCGGCATCCTGGCGGGCTTCTTCGGAGGCTGGGTGGACTCGCTCATCAGCCGCGTGATGGACGGCCTGCTGGCCTTCCCGCAACTCCTGTTCACGATCGCCCTGGTCTCGGTGATGCCGAACGACATGCTGGGCCTGTCCGGCTCCAACGTGCGCGTGTTCGTGATGATCCTGGTCATCGGATTCTTCGGCTGGCCCTACATCGGACGCGTGGTGCGCGGCCAGACGCTCTCGATGCGTGAGCGCGAGTACGTCGAGGCCGCCCGTTCGCTGGGCGCCGGGCGCTTCTACATCCTGTTCAAGGAACTGCTGCCCAACCTGGTCGCGCCGATCATCGTCTACACGACGATGATGATCCCCACGAACATCCTCACCGAGGCGGCACTCAGCTTCCTGGGCGTGGGCGTCAAGCCGCCCACCTCGTCCTGGGGACAGATGCTGTCGAGCGCGATCGACTACTACGAGTCCGACCCCATGTACATGGTGGTCCCTGGTGTGGCGATCTTCATCACCGTCCTTGCCTTCAACCTTTTCGGCGACGGCGTGCGGGACGCGCTGGACCCGAAGGCCTCCCGCTGAACCTGCCACACCCCAAGCGTCCCGTGGCATCGACACGGGGTCTCTCATCAAATCCGGAGGATCCGAGATCGTGACTACCCAACGCACCTCAGGGCGGCGTAAGCAGGCGTTTGCCGCCGCTGCTGCGGTCGCCGCACTGCTGACCACGGCGGCGTGCGGCGGTGGCGGCAGCGACGACAACAACGGTTCGAAGACCGGCGCCGCCGGCTTCGACGCCGCCAACAACAAGGTCGCCCAGGCCTCCCTGGTCAAGAAGGGCGGCACGCTGCGGTTCGGCGGTGCCCAGGACGCGGACTCGTGGGACACCACGCGTGGCTACTACGGCTTCATGTGGGACTTCGCGCGCTACTACAGCCGCCAGCTGGTCACGGGCAAGGCGGAGCCGGGCAAGGCCGGCGCCGAGCTGACCCCGGACCTCGCCACCGGTCTCGCCAAGGTCACCGACGACGGCAAGACCTACACGTACACCCTGCGTGACGGCATCACGTGGGAGGACGGCAAGGCGATCACGTCCAAGGACGTGAAGTACGGCATCGAGCGCGTGTGGGCGCAGGACGTGCTGTCCGGCGGTCCGACGTACCTCAAGGACTTCCTGGACCCCAAGGGCGAGTACAAGGGTCCCTACAAGGACACGTCCAAGGACAAGCTGGGCCTGAAGGCCATCACCACGCCGGACGACAAGACGATCGTCTTCCACCTCCCCAAGGCCAACTCGGACTTCCAGGAGGTGCTGGGTCTGGTCTCCGCCTCCCCGGTCCGCCAGGACATGGACACCAAGTCCAAGTACAGCCTGAAGCCGTTCTCCTCCGGCCCGTACAAGTTCGAGTCGTACAGCCCCGGCAAGAGCCTGACGCTGGTGCGCAACACGAACTGGAAGCAGTCCTCGGACCCGGTCCGCAAGGCGTACCCGGACAAGATCACCGTCCAGTTCTTCTCGGACGCCAACCAGCTGGACCAGCGCCTGCTCAACGGTGACCTGGACCTGGACATCAACCAGACCGGCATGTCCCCGCAGGGCCGCACCACCGCCCTGAAGGAGCACAAGGCCAACCTGGACAACCCGATCTCGGGTTACATCCGGTACGCGGCCTTCCCGCAGAGCGTGAAGCCGTTCGACAACGTCGAGTGCCGCAAGGCCGTCATCCTCGGCGCGGACCACGTCTCGCTGCAGACCGCGCGCGGTGGCCCGGTCGCCGGTGGCGACATCGGCACCAACATGCTCCCGCCGTCCGTCCCGGGCGCCGAGGGCCAGAAGTACGACCCGTACAACATCGCCGGCGCCGACAAGAACGGCAACGTCGAGAAGGCCAAGGCGGCGCTGAAGGCGTGCGGCAAGCCGAACGGCTTCTCCACCACCATCGCGGTGCGCAACAACAAGCCGGTCGAGGTGGCCACGGCCCAGTCGCTGCAGGCGTCGCTGAAGAAGGTCGGCATCACCGCGCAGATCGACCAGTTCGACGGTTCGCAGACCACCGGCATCATCGGCAGCCCCGAGAACGTGAAGAAGAAGGGCTACGGCATCATCATCATGGGCTGGGGTCCGGACTTCCCGACCGTCCAGGGCTTCGGTCTGCCGCTGTGGGACAGCAAGTACATCGCGCCGAGCGGTAACAACAACTTCGCCCTGATCAACGACAAGACCATCGACGGTCTGTTCGACCAGTACGTCACCACGCTGGACGACGCGGGCAAGACCAAGCTCTCGACCGAGATCAACCACAAGGTCATGGAGGGCGCGTACTACCTGCCCTTCACCTTCGAGAAGTTCATCAACTGGCGCGGCGACAACCTCGCGAACGTCTACACGACCGACAACTACAGCGGTACGTACGACTTCGTGAACCTCGGTCTGAAGTCCGCAAAGTAATCCCGGCACACCCGCCGTACGGCACGAAAGGCAGGTGAAGGCCGGCGCGGCGTGGTCGTGGGCCATCGGATGACCTCCGGTGGCCCGCGGCCCCGCGGCGGGCCGTAAGCTGTGCTCGCTTACCTGATCAGGCGGCTGTTCGCCGCCGCAGTGATGCTGGTGGTCATCGTCATGGTGGTCTTCGGCATCTTCTTCCTCGTCCCCAAGTGGGCGGGCGTGGACATCGCCTCGAGCTTCGTGGGCAAGCAGGCCGACCCGGCCGCCGTCGAGGCCGTACGACAGAAGCTGGGCCTGAGCGACCCGATCTACTCCCAGGTCTGGGAGTTCTTCAAGGGCATCTTCGCCGGCCGCACCTACTCGGGCGGCGGCGACGTCACGCACTGCGCCGCGCCCTGCTTCGGCTATTCCTTCCGCAGCGAGCAGGCCGTCTGGCCGGTGCTCACCGACCGCTTCCCGGTGACCCTGGGGCTCGCGCTCGGTGCCGCCGTGCTGTGGCTGGTCTTCGGTGTCGCGGCCGGTGTGCTCTCCGCGCTCAAGCGGGGCACCATCTGGGACCGTGGCGCGATGGTCGTCGCCCTGGCGGGTGTCTCCCTCCCCATCTACTTCACCGGTCTGCTCAGCCTGGCGATCTTCGCCTTCGGCCTGAAATGGATCAACGCGCAGTATGTGCCCCTCGACCAGAGCTTCAGCGGCTGGTTCGGCGGCATGATCCTGCCCTGGATCACCCTCGCGTTCCTCTACGCGGCGATGTACGCCCGGATCACCCGCGCCACCATGCTGGAGATCCTCGGCGAGGACTACATCCGCACGGCACGCGCCAAGGGCCTCAAGGAGCAGGTCGTCATCGGCAAGCACGCCATGCGCTCCACGATGACCCCCATCCTCACCATGCTGGGCATGGACCTCGGCGCCCTCATCGGCGGCGCCATCCTGACGGAGTCGACGTTCAACCTGCCCGGCCTCGGTCGTGCGGTGCTCGACGCCATCCGGAACCAGGACCTGCCCATCATCCTGGGCGTCACCCTGATCACTTCTCTCGCGGTGCTGATCGCCAACCTCGTGGTGGACGTCCTGTACGCCGTGATCGACCCCCGAGTGAGGCTCTCATGACCGAACTCAGCAAGAGCGGAGCGGTGGCCGAGCCCGTCAAGGACTCGTCCGCACCCTCCGCCTTCCTCGAAGTACGCGACCTGAAGGTGCACTTCCCGACCGACGACGGTCTGGTCAAGTCCGTCGACGGGCTCAGCTTCCAGCTGGAGAAGGGCAAGACCCTCGGGATCGTGGGCGAGTCCGGCTCCGGCAAGTCGGTGACCTCGCTCGGCATCATGGGCCTGCACACGGCCGGCCAGTACGGCAAGCGCAAGGCGCAGATCTCCGGCGAGATCTGGCTGAACGGCACCGAACTGCTGTCCGCCGACCCGGACTACGTACGCGAGCTGCGCGGCCGCGAGATGGCGATGATCTTCCAGGATCCGCTGTCCGCGCTGCACCCGTACTACACGATCGGTCAGCAGATCGTGGAGGCGTACCGCATCCACAACAACGTGGACAAGAAGACGGCGAAGCGCCGCGCGGTCGAGATGCTCGACCGGGTGGGTATCCCGCAGCCGGACAAGCGCGTCGACAGCTACCCGCACGAGTTCTCCGGCGGTATGCGCCAGCGCGCGATGATCGCGATGTCGCTGGTCAACAACCCCGAACTGCTCATCGCGGACGAGCCGACGACCGCCCTGGACGTGACCGTCCAGGCGCAGATCCTCGACCTGATGCGGGACCTGCAGAAGGAGTTCGGCTCCGCGGTCATCATCATCACCCACGACCTGGGCGTCGTCGCGGAGCTCTCCGACGACATCCTGGTGATGTACGGCGGCCGTTGCATCGAGCGCGGTCCGGCCGAGAAGGTGTTCTACGAGCCCCGGCACCCCTACACCTGGGGGCTGCTCGGCTCGATGCCGCGCCTGGACCGTGAGCAGACCGAGCGCCTCATCCCCGTCAAGGGCTCCCCGCCCTCGCTGATCAACCTCCCGTCCGGCTGCGCCTTCAACCCGCGCTGCCCGTACGCGGACGTTCCCAAGGACAACGTGACCCGCACGGTCCGCCCCGAGCTGACCGAGGTCGGCGGACGGCACTGGGCCGCCTGCCACATGACCCAGGAGCAGCGGGAACGCATCTGGACCGAAGAGATTGCGCCGAAGCTGTGAGCGAGAAAGCCAAGGACGCGGAAGTGACCATTCCCGCACAGGCACAGGACGAAGGCGGCGCCACCCTCACCAAGGACGCCGCTCCCGGTGACGTCCTGCTGAAGGTGACCGGACTGCAGAAGCACTTCCCCATCCGCAAGGGCCTGCTGCAGCGTCAGGTCGGTGCCGTGCGCGCCGTCGACGGCCTCGACTTCGAGGTGCGCTCCGGGGAGACCCTGGGCGTCGTGGGCGAGTCCGGCTGCGGCAAGTCCACGATGGGCCGGCTCATCACGCGGCTGCTCGAACCGACCGCGGGCAAGGTCGAGTTCCAGGGCAAGGACATCACGCACCTCGGTGTGAACGGTATGCGTCCGATGCGCCGTGACGTCCAGATGATCTTCCAGGACCCGTACTCGTCACTCAACCCCCGCCACACGGTCGGCACGATCATCAGTGCCCCGTTCAAGCTGCAGGGCGTCACTCCCGAGGGCGGCGTCAAGAAGGAGGTCCAGCGACTGCTGTCGGTCGTCGGCCTCAACCCCGAGCACTACAACCGCTATCCGCACGAGTTCTCCGGCGGTCAGCGCCAGCGCATCGGCATCGCCCGTGCGCTCGCGCTCAACCCGAAGCTGGTCGTGGCGGACGAGCCGGTCTCGGCGCTCGACGTGTCGATCCAGGCGCAGGTCGTCAACCTCCTCGACGACCTTCAGCAGGAGCTCGGCCTGACGTACGTGATCATCGCGCACGACCTGTCGGTGGTCCGGCACGTCTCGGACCGGATCGCGGTGATGTACCTCGGCAAGATCGTGGAGCTCGCCGACCGCGACTCGCTCTACAAGGCGCCGATGCACCCGTACACCAAGGCGCTGATGTCCGCGGTGCCGATCCCGGACCCCAAGCGCCGGAACGTGAAGAGCGAGCGCATCCTGCTCAAGGGCGACGTGCCCTCGCCGATCGCGCCGCCGAGCGGCTGCCGCTTCCACACGCGGTGCTGGAAGGCCACGGAGATCTGCAAGACGACCGAGCCGCCGCTCCTGGAGCTGAAGCCCGGCCAGCAGGTCGCCTGCCACCACCCGGAGAACTTCGAGGACCAGGCGCCGCAGGACACGGTGCTGCTGTCCGCGGCGAAGGAGGCCGCGGCGCTCGTGGCCGACGAGGTGCTGGCGGAGTCGGCGGAGACGTCGGCGGCGGTGGCCGCGGAACTGGAAACCTCGGAGGAGACTCCGGAGCCCGCCGCGGAGACGACCACCGAGCCTGCCGAGGAGGCCGCCCCGAAGGAGGCCGCACCTGAGGAGGCCGTCACTGAGGAGGCCGCGGCTGAGGAGGCCGCCCCCGCGGAGGTCGCCGCTGAGGAGGCTTCCGAAACGGTCGCCGTCGACGAGTCGGACTCGTCGGAGGAGTCGGGAACCGAAAGCCAGAAGTGAACAGGGCGGTGTGAATTCACCGAAACAAATGCCCCGGTAACCAGAGGAATGGTTACCGGGGCATTTGTTTTGAAGAATTATCAGGAACTGGTTTCCCAGTAGTGCCAGCCGACCGAAGTTGCCGGAAGCTTGGCCGTGCCCCTCGCGAGCGTCGTCACCGAACAGTTCGGGTTCGTGCGGTTCGACTCCCATCCGACCTTGAAGCCGTTGGAGCCGTACTGCAGGTTCCCGTACTTGTTGGAGTGGATGTTGTGCGAGTACGTGTGGCCGGTCGTGATCGCCACGGACTTCGTGATGCTGCCGCTCACCGACGCCTTGGCCGAGGCGAAGAGGTAGCTCGCGCTCACCTCCAGGGAGGCGGAGACGCTGTACGTGATGGTGGACGCCCTGGTGACGGAGGCGGTGATGGTGCCGCCCGGACCGTCCTTGAAGTAGGCCCCCGAGGCGGGAATCCGGTAGGCCGAGTGCGAGGTGATCAGGACCCCGTAATCGACCGGGCACGACCTTTTCGGAGTCACGACCGCCGAGGCCGGCGCCGCACCCGCGACGAGCGGCATTACTCCGGCGACGACGAGTGTGGCCAGCTTGGTTCTCGTACGCATGAATTTCCCCCATGCAAGTGGTCCGGCCTCCGTTTCGGCGGAGCCCGTCAAGCTGGAATGAGCCTATGAAGTTGACCGAGACCGGTCAATCACATTCTGTGGAGTTGAGCAACAATTGAGCCTGTCGCTCCGGGCGGTAAAGACTCGGAAATGCCAGGGTCTTCGTACGGTCAAATGGCGGACCGTTTCCGTCCGCTCGGAGAGACCGGAAGTCGATCGTCAGGAGTCAACTGACGGGTAGGCCATGACGATTGGGCAAAGTCATGAGCATGCCCGAAGGGAAGAGTGCAGAGTCTCGCGTGTCCAACTGATCGGGAACGATCGGAACACGTACGAAAGGGACGCTCATGGCACTCTCCCGTTCGGCACGTTTAGGAGCCCTCGCGACCGCGGCGGCCTCCTTCCTCGTCATCGCCGCCTCCTCCGCCCCGACCCCGGGCGCCGACGGCATCGGCGACTCCTACTTCCCCCAGCTCGGCAACGGCGGCTTCGACGCCCGCCACTACGACCTGAACGTGGCGTACAACCCGGACACCGACCGCCTGGACGGCCGTACGACGCTCACGGCCCGCGCCACCCAGTCCCACTCCTCCTTCGACCTCGACCTCCAGAGACTGGAGGTCACGCGCGTCGAAGTGAACGGCAGACGCGCCGACTTCACCCGCGACGGCGACGAGATCCACATCACCCCGCACGGGGCGATCCGCAAGGGCAGGACCTTCACCGTCACCGTCACCTACGGCGGCGTCCCCGAGGCCCTCAACGGTCCCATCGTCTTCGGCTCCGACTACGGGTGGATGAAGACCGCCGACGGAGTCTTCGTCGCCTGTGAGCCCAACGCCGCCTCCACCTGGTTCCCTTCCAGCGACCACCCCTCCGACAAGGCCACCTACGACATCCGGATCAAGGCACCCAAGGGCCTGACGGGCGTCTCCAACGGGCGGCTGATATCGACGTACGACAAGGGCGACAGCACGGTCGCGCACTGGCGCGAGAGCAGGCCGATGGCGACCTACCTCGCGACCGCGACCATCGGGAAGTTCGACGTGAAGACGGGGACGACCCCGGCCGGGACGCCGATCTACGTGGCCATCGACCCGGTGCTCGCGGGCAGCAACAGCGTCGACGTGTACGCGGTGACGGCCGAGGCCACCGACTACTGGTCGCAGGTCTTCGGCCCCTACCCCTTCGAGGAGACCGGCGCCATCGTCGACGACATGCCGCAGGCGGGGTTCTCGCTGGAGGTGCAGTCGAAGCCCGCGTACTCCGCCGTGCGCTCGGAGTCGACCATCGTGCACGAGCTGGCCCACCAGTGGTTCGGCGACTCCGTGTCGGTGGAACGCTGGAAGGACATCTGGCTGAACGAGGGGTTCGCGACCTACGCCCAGTGGCTGTGGTCCGAGCACAAGGGGATCCGCTCGGCGCACGACTCCTTCCTCGCCGGGTACAACGCGCGGCCCGCGGACTCCGCCTTCTGGGGGACCGTCGTCGCCGACCCGCAGCGCGACACCATGTTCGCCTCGGCGGTCTACCAGCGCGGCGCGATGACCCTCCAGATGCTGCGCGAGCGCATCGGCGACACCGCGTTCTTCGAACTGCTGCCCGCCTGGACGAAGCTCCACAAGTACGGCAACGCCGACACCGCCGACTTCATCCACCTCGCCGAGAGGATCTCGGGACGACAGCTCGACGACCTCTTCCAGACCTGGCTGTTCACCACAGGGAAACCAACCCTGTAGGCCTTCCTTTGTAAGGTGCGAGCCCCGTGACGGGTGAGAATGTCCGGGTGCTTCAGGAACTGTTCACCCCCTCCGTCCAGCATGTGCTCGACCTCGTGGGGATCTTCGTCTTCGCGATCTCCGGCGCCCTGCTGGCCGTCCGCAAGAACTTCGACGTCTTCGGCATCGCCGTCCTCGCCGAGGTCACCGCACTGGGCGGAGGGCTGTTCCGCGACATGGTCATCGGGGCCGTACCCCCGGCCGCGTTCACCGACCTCGGCTACTTCAGCACCCCGCTGCTCGCCGCCCTGCTGGTGTTCTTCCTTCACCCGGAGGTGGAGCGCATCCAGGTCGCGGTCAACGTCTTCGACGCGGCCGGACTCGGCCTGTTCTGCGTCGCGGGCACCACGAAGGCGTACGAGTACGGCCTCGGCCTGACCCCGTCCGCCGCCCTGGGCCTGGCCACCGCGGTCGGCGGCGGTGTGCTGCGCGACGTCCTCGCCAACGAGGTGCCCTCACTGCTGCGCTGGGACCGCGATCTGTACGCGGTCCCGGCGATCGTCGGCGCCACGATGGTGGTCCTGTGCATCCGCTACGACGCGCTGTCCCCGTTCACCAGCGGAGTCGCGGCCGTCACCGCTTTCGTCCTGCGGCTGCTTGCGATGCGCTACCACTGGCGAGCGCCTCGTGCTTGGCACCGCCGGTCGACGGCGACGGAGTCGGAGACTCCTTAGCGTGCGCCCCCGGCCCGATCTGCAGGGTCAGCCAACGGAAGGTCTCCGGGATCTGCGGCCGCCACAGGGCCATGTTGTGGCCGCCCGCGCTCCGCGGCAGCAGCACCACCTGCACGCTCGTCGGTGCCTTCGCGATCGACTGGAGCGCCGCGCCGGCCTCGTAGCCGTCGTGCGCCTCGCCGGAGACGTAGAGGGAGATGCGGGGCGGCGTGCGGTAGGACTTGAGCAGCAGGTAGGGATTGTTCTCCCGGCGCAGCGTCAGGCTCCGCGCCGCGAGCGAGTTGCGTTCCCCGATCGGGTCGTTGTACCCGGACATGCTCACCGCGGCCCGGTAGCGGTCGGGGTGAGCGACGGCGAGCTTGGCCGCGCAGTGCGCCCCGGCCGAGTAGCCGGCCACGCCCCAGCCGTCCGGCCCGGACTTCGCCCGGAAGTTGTCCATCACCATCTTCGGCACGTCGATGCTGAGCCAGGTGTCGGCGTTCACCTTGCCGGGCACGTTCGCGCAACCGGTGTCGGTCTTGGCCAGCAGATTCGTGCGCGGCGCCACCAGGATGAACGGCGCGACCTGCCCGTCACGCATCAGCGGCAGCAACTGCTCATGCACCTTCAGCGAACCGAACCACGCCTTCGCCGAGCCCGGGTAGCCGGGCAGCAGCTCCACGACGGGGAACTTCCGGTTGCGGTAGGCGGGCTCGTTGTACTGCGGCGGCAGCCAGACGTAGACCTCCGCGTCCACCCCCGACACCTGGCCGTGCAGCTGGGTGACCTGCACGCCGCCCGCCTGGGACATGCCGGGGCCGTCGGCCGCCGAGAACGTCTGGCGGACCTTGGGGAGCTTGCGCAGCGAGATACCGCCGGTGCCGTCACGGCCGAGGTTGGCGGCCGCCCGCACGTGGTTGCCCGTGCCGAGCAGGTCGGCCCAATTGTCGTACAGGCTGTTGGCGTTGTTCACGAGCACGAAGACGAGGGTGATCGCGGTGCCCTGGGCGAACAGCAGCATCACCATCCGGGCCGCGCTGCGTACCAACGCGGGGCCGGGAATGCGTGACCACAGTACGAGGGGCAGGATCAGGGCGACCGCGACCAGGATGATCGTGGTGAGGAGGAACGAGGTTCCGGTGAGGCTCACGATGGGTGCGGTCTTCCTGTGACGGGCCGGATCAACGGTCTGCAGCTGCATCGGGTTCTATGTCCTTGGAGAGGGGGATCCGATGCCGTTGGTTCACGGAAGAGTTCGGACACTTACTAAGAAATTGCCGAAACCTCACTCCCGGGTGACGGGGTTCACATGCCCGAAACAGTAAAAGCTACCGCTTAGTAATTACCTGTTGTACCGTTCAGGCATGTCAGAAGCAGCTACCGCACAGGCCGCGCGCGCCACGATCGGTGACAGCGAGTTCGACCGCGACACCGCGGTCACCCTGCGCGAACCCGGCGTCTACGACATCGACCTGTCCGCCGGATGGACCATCATCAGCGCTGTCAACGGCGGTTATCTGCTCGCCGTCCTGGGCCGCGCCCTCTCCGAGGCCCTGCCGCACAGCGACCCGTTCACCGTCTCCGCCCACTATCTGACCGCGTCGCAGCCCGGCCCGGCCGTGGTCCGAACGGACGTCGTCCGGACGGGGCGGACCCTGTCGACCGGTCAGGCCTCGCTCTTCCAGTACGACGACGAGGGCCGCGAGGTCGAACGGATCCGCGTACTCGCCTCGTACGGCGATCTCGACGCCCTGCCCGACGATGTCCGTACCACGGCGACACCGCCCGCGATCCCGCCCATGGAGCACTGCTTCGGGCCGGAGGACGGCCCGGCGCCCGTCGACGGCAGCTCCGCCATCACCGAGCGGCTGATGCTCAAGCTCGACCCCGCGACCCTCGGCTGGGCCCTGGGGGCGCCTTCCGGGAAGGGCGAGATGCGCTCCTGGTTCGGGCTCGCCGACGGCCGCGACCCCGACCCCCTCTCGCTGCTCCTCGCGGTGGACGCGCTGCCGCCCACCGCCTTCGAACTCGGCATCTCCGGCTGGGTGCCGACGGTCGAACTGACGGTCCATGTGCGCTGCCGTCCGGCGCCGGGCCCGCTGCGGGTGTCGATCACCACCCGCAACCTCGCCGGCGGCTTCCTGGAGGAGGACGCCGAGGTGTGGGACAGCGCGGACCGACTGGTCGCGCAGTCCCGACAGCTCGCCCGGGTCCGGCTCAGCTGAGCGGTCGCCGGCCCAGGTAGGCCGCGAGCCGTCCGTACGCGTCGGCCCCTTCGGGGGCCGGCACCGCCGAGTCGAACGGCAGTTCCTCGTCGTCGCGCCGCTCGTCCGGCAGCACGCGCCGGGCGATCCCGAGCGCGAACTCGGCCAGCTCCGGATCGAGTGCGAGCGGTCGGCCCAGAGACTCGGAGAGATCCCACGTGTGGGTGACGGTCTCCATCACATAGCCGGCCAGGGCGATACGGCCGGGGGCCTCGCCCCACGGCACGGTGACGAGGGCGTCCAGGCGCGCGTCGTCCGCCCAGGACTTCTGGGCCTCCGTCCTGACCTCGTCGTACGCCGCGCTCCAGCGGTCGTCCTCGACGCCGTCGAGGAACGGTCGTACGGCCATTCCGTCACCGCCCGCGCCGACCACGGCGATCCGGCGGGTACCGCCCGCGATGTGCGACAGCAGGGTCCGTACGTCGAACTCGGCGCACGGGGTGGGACCGGCGAGCCGCTCCGGGCGAACCGTCTCGACCAGAGCGGCGATCTGCTCCGTGGCGCGGGTGTGGAGGGGGCGGGGGTCGATGTTCATGGCGGACCTCTGTCGGCGTAGGTGTGTCGGTGTCGGTGTCGGTGTCGGTGTCGGCGGCGCGGGTCGGGTATTGGCGTTGCGTTGTCGTGCCGTTGCGCCTCAGGTTCGCCGGATAACCTGACAGTTTCCGTCAGCATTTGCGACGGGCTTCGGACGAGCGTCGGCCGGCATCGGCGGACGTGATCCGCGGTGCGCGATCCTGGTGCGCGTGAAGTCCGACCGCCTGCTCTCGATCCTTCTGCTGCTGCAGACCCGCGGCCGCGTCCCCGCACACGAACTCGCCGACCGGCTCGAGGTGTCGGTGCGCACCATCTACCGCGACATCGAGGCACTCTCGGCCTCCGGCGTCCCGGTGTACGCCGAGCGCGGGCGGCACGGCGGCATCGAACTGCTCGCCGGATTCCGTACGGACGTCACGGGGCTGACCGCCGACGAGTCCCGCGCGCTGTTCATCCTGGCCTCGCAGGGCGCGCACGCCGCGCTCGGCCTGGACGCGGCGCTCGGCTCCGCGCTGCGCAAGGTGATGGCGGCGCTGCCGGCGCCGCACCGTCCGGCCGCCGAGGTGACCAGCCGCCGGATCCTCGTCGACGCGACGCGCTGGAAGGGCGGCCCCCAGCGGGCCGTGGACCTGGAGGTGCTCCAGGACGCGGTCTTCGCCGACCGCAGGCTGCGGCTCAGCTACCGGCACGGCGGGCACACCGAGCCCAGCACCTACACCGTCGACCCGTACGGGCTCGTGTCCAAGGCGGGCGTCTGGTACCTCGTGGCCGACCGGCGCGCTCGGCCACGGCTGTTCCGGGCCGACCGGGTGCGCGCGGCGACACTCCTGGGCGATCCCGTGCAGCGGCGCCCGGGCGTCGAACTCGGTGACGTCTGGGAGGTGTTGCGGCGCCAGGTCGAGGAGCGGCCGGGCGGTCTCGATGTCACAGTTCGGGTACGGCGTTCCCGCCTCGACATGTTCCTCAGGCTCAACGCGGCCTCCCTCACGGCGCTTCCGGAGGACGACGGCGAGAGCGAGTGGGTCCTCGCGCACCTGTCGTACGGCGTCGTCCGCGAGGCACGCACGCTGCTGGCCTTCGTGGACACGGTGGAGGTGCTGTCGCCGCCGGAGGCGCGGGCGGAACTGGCCGGGGCGGCGGCCGCGATCCGTGCGGTGTACGGCGGGGATCGCGCCCCGCGCGAGGGAAGTTGACCCACAGGTAACCACAGGTTCGGCACAGCGCGGCCCTACGTGGATCTGGTCCTCTGTCCACCGCTCATCCCGCACTCATCCGGCCTTCATCAACCGGTCCACGTGACTTGACTGGGAGTTACCTCATGAACCGTCGTGCCCGACTCGTCCCCGCCGTGGCCCTGCTGGCGCTCTCGCCGTTGCTGGCGGCCTGCGGCTCGGGTGACTCGTCGTCCTCGAACAGCGGCAACTCGAGCCAGAACTGTCAGCGGCCCTCAGGGATGCCGAGCGGAGGCCCGTCGGGCATGCCGAGCGGAGGCCCGTCGGGCATGCCGAGCGGCGGGCGCTCCGGGATGCCCACGGGCTCGCCCTCCGGGACACCGTCGAACATGCCCACCGGCAAGATGCCCTCCGGCGGTCCCTCGGGCATGCCGTCCGGCGGTCCGGGTGGTGGCCAGGGCGGCGGTCAGGGCAACGGTCAGGGCGGCTGCGGCGGCGGCCCGGGCGGCGGGGGGCAGCCGAGCGGGCAGCCCAGCGGGCAGGCGGCACAGGGCTGAGCCCGTCCCGGTTGTCTCAGGGGTGACGTACTCGATACTCGGGTGCGTCACCCCAGCCAGTTGCGGCGGCCGATGGCGATCAGCCGCATCTGGCAGGTCGCGACACGGGTCACCCGCTCCCGCTCCGTCTCGGACGCCTCCAGCGCCTCCAGATAGAGCGAGGCCGTCATGAGCATCTGGTCGACGTACAGCCCCGCGAGCATCAGCAGGTCGTCGTCGCTCCACCCCTCCGACTCGGGGTGTTTGGCCAGCTCGACCTTCACCTCCTCGGCGAACCGCTCGAGTTGCTCCCTGATCGCCCGTCGCACCCGCTGGACGCCGCCGTGCCGCTCGCGCGCGATGAAACGGACGTGCGCGGGATGGGATTCGACATGGTGGGCGATCAGGTCGACCGCGCGCTCGATGCGTCCGGCGCTGTCGCCGGCCGCGGAGACCGTGTCCCCGATCATCGGGTGCAGACTGCCGAGCGCCTCCTCGACCAGCGCCACGCCGAGGTCCTCCGTCGAGCGGAAGTGCCGGTAGAAGGCGGTCGGCGCGACTCCGACGGCGCGGGTGACCTCGCGCAGACCCAGGCTGCTCAGGCTCTGCTCCTCCAGCAGTTCCAACGCCGCGTCCAGGAGCGCCTGACGGGTCTTCTGCTTCTGGGCCTGCCGGATGCCGAGAGTGTGACTCATACCATGCAGTTAACAACTGTTCTCTGTAATTGAAAAGCCGGGCGACGCGCTAGACTCTGGAGTCAGTGAACAACTGTTACTACAACCGTTCACTGAGTCGTCAAGTCCCCGAAACAATCGGGGTTCACTGTCGAGAGGCACCTCATGCTGTTCCTCGTCGCCGCCCTCCTGCTGCTGGGTGTCGTGATGGGCTCCGTAGCCCACGCCCCGCTGCCCGTCACCCTCGTCGCCGCGGTCGTCATCGGCGTCTGGCTGGCCGTCTTCGCGGTCCGCGAGCGCAACGCCCGTCGGCGCCACACCTCCACCAACTGATCGTTGGGAGCTGATTCACGTCATGGAACTCACCGAGCGAACCCACCTCACCACCGCGACGAAGCCGAGCGCGGCCAAGCCCGCCGCGGCCAAGCCCGCCGCGGCCAAGCCCGCCGCGGCCAAGCCCGCCGCGGCCGCGCCCCTCCGCGCGACCGGCGCCAAGGACGCCGACGGCATGGCCGTCGCCTCCTTCATCCTCGGCCTCCTCGGCCTGCTGGTCCTGAACGTCTTCCTGGGCCCGATCGCCATCGCCCTGGCCTCTGTCGCCCTCTGGCGGGGCACCGCCCGCCGTGGCCGCGCCTTCCTCGGCCTGGGCCTCGGCATCGCCGATCTGCTGGTGCTGGTGGCGTTCATGCAGTTCGACAGCACGGTGTCCTGGAACTTCTGAGCCGCCGCCGAACGAGGCGTTCGCTCCATGGCGGAACGAGGAGCGGACGGGCGGCTACCCGGACGGGGGCCGAGGACGCGGACGGACGGCCCGTAGAATCGGGCCCATCATGGCTTACCTCGACCACGCCGCGACCACACCGATGCTTCCCGAGGCGGTAGAGGCGCTGACCGCCCAGCTGAGCGTCACGGGCAACGCCTCCTCCCTCCACGCCGCCGGCCGCCGCGCCCGGCGGACGGTCGAGGAAGCCCGGGAGACCCTGGCGGAGGCCCTCGGCGCCCGCCCCAGCGAGGTCGTCTTCACCTCCGGCGGCACCGAGGCCGACAACCTCGCCGTGAAGGGCCTGTACTGGGCCCGCCGCGACGCCGACCGGGCCCGCACCCGGGTCCTCGCGAGCCCGGTCGAACACCACGCCGTCCTCGACGCCGTCCACTGGCTCGGCGAACACGAGGGCGCCACGGTCGAGTACCTGCCCGTCGACTCCTACGGCCGCGTCCACCCGGACGTCCTGCGCGAGGCCATCGCCCGAAACCCCGACGATGTCGCCCTCGTCACCGTCATGTGGGCCAACAACGAGATCGGCACCGTGATGGCGGTGCGCGAACTGGCCGACGTCACGGCCGAGTTCGGGATCCCGCTGCACGCCGACGCGGTCCAGGCCTTCGGCCAGGTGCCCGTCGACTTCACCGCCTCCGGCCTCGCCGCGATGACCGTCTCCGGCCACAAGATCGGCGGCCCGTACGGCATCGGCGCCCTGTTGCTGGGCCGCGAGTACACGCCCGTACCCGTGCTGCACGGCGGTGGCCAGGAGCGGCATGTGCGCTCCGGCACCCTCGACGTACCCGCCATCGCCTCGTTCGCGGTCGCCGGGCGGCTCGCCGCCGAGCAGCGCGAGTGGTTCGCCCGCGAGATCGGCGCCCTGCGCGACGACCTGGTCGACGCCGTACGCGCTGCCGTGCCCGACGCGATCCTCGGCGGTGACCCCGCGACCGGGGGCCGGCTGCCCGCCAACGCGCACTTCACGTTCCCGGGCTGTGAGGGCGACTCCCTGCTGCTTCTGCTGGACGCCCAGGGCATCGAGTGCTCCACGGGCTCCGCGTGCACGGCGGGCGTCGCCCAGCCCAGCCATGTCCTGCTGGCCACCGGCGCCGACCCCGACCTGGCCCGCGGCACCCTGCGCTTCTCCCTCGGCCACACCTCCACGGAGGCGGACGTCGAGGCGGTGGCCAAGGCGATCGGCCCGGCGGTGGAGCGGGCACGGACGGCAGGCCTGACCTGACACCACCGCGCTCGCTCACCCCGGACAGGTCCTCGCACCGGCTGTCGTCCTAGCTGTCCGTCACCATGAGGGAGGCCATCATGCCCTCGTCCTCGTGTTGCAGCAGATGGCAGTGGAGCATGTACATATAGGTGTCGTCCGAGAAGTCGGTGAACTTCATCGCGATCTCGATGGAGCCGCCGCCCACCACTTCGAACGTGTCGTACCAGCCCAGCTGGACGCCCGTCGGATCCTCCCCGTTGATGGAGATCAGCTGGAACGGCACATCATGCAGATGGAACGAGTGTTCAAGCTGCGTGCTGTTCTTGACCGTCCACACCTCCTCGGCACCCAGGGTGGTGCTGATCATCGCCATCGAGGACATGCTCGTCCCGGCGGAGCCGTTGATCGTCATCGTTGTGCCGCTCTGACCGAGCGTGATCGTCCGGGCGGTGAAGTCGCTGGTGTCGTAGCGGGTGATGGTGTTGAGGGTCGGCAGGGTCTCCGGAGTGTCCGAGGTGTCGGGGGTGACGGTCAGGAACTCGTACGTCCCGCTGCCGCCGCGCACCCAGCCCGTCGTCACCACGGCCTCCAACGTCACCGCGTCGCTGAGCTCCATGACGAACTCGGCCCGCGCGCCCGCCACCAGCCGGATCGACGCCACCTCGGTGGCCTCGGTCAGATAGCCCTGGTCGGTGGCGATCTGGGTGAGCGTCGCGCCGTCGCTGCGCTGGATGGTGAGGATGTCGGAAGGCGAGGCGTTGAGCAGCCGGAAGCGGGTGCGCTTCTTGGTGGCGGTGAAGGAGAGCGTGGTGTCGTCGACGTTCGTGCCGTTGCACAGCAGCGGGAAGCTGAGACCGTTGCTGAGGTAGCCGCTCAGGTTGTACTTGATGTCTCCCGCGCTGTCCGTGGCCAGACACTGCAGGATGATCGGGATGTCGTCGGTGCCGTAGGTGCTGGGCAGGGCCGCGGACGCGTCCGAGTCGTCCTCGACGATGATCATGCCCGCGAGGCCGTGGGTGGCCTGCTCCGCCGTGGTGCCCAGGGCGTGCGGGTGGTACCAGAGCGTCTTCGCCTCGTCCTTGACCGTGAAGGTGGGCGACCAGGTCTTCCCCGCGGCGAAGGCGTTCTGCGGGCCGCCGTCCATGCTGGGCGGGACGTGCGCGCCGTGGAAGTGGACGGTGGTGTCCTCGGTGAGGCTGTTGGTGATGTTCAGCAGGACGGTGTCGCCCGAGGTCCACTTCATGGTGGGGCCGAGGAACGACTGGTTGTAGCCCGCGGTCGTGCTGGTCACTCCGCTGAGCACCTCGCTGGTGCCGGTCTTCGCCTCCAGGGTGTACGTCGTGGTGCCGTCCGTGGTGGTCCCCTCCAGCAGGTCGGGGATGGTCAGCGTGGTGCCCGCGGCGTGCGCCTTGTTCTGCGTCGCGTTCGTCAGTAAGGCGATGGCCGTGCCGCCGGCGGTCACCGCCGCGATGCCCGCTCCGGCCATCCCGCCGAGGAACTTGCGGCGGTGCATGCCCTTGCCCGTGGTCTTGCGCGGGGTGTTGCCCGTGGTGTGAGTCATAGCGGTGGACTCTCGGCCTAAGGGCTATGTAAAGACTGGGCCGCAGTTAGGAGAACGCCGTCGTCGCTGTGAAATCCGATGACTTAAAGTCAGGATCAACTCCCCTGGCAACAGCGAGAGTTGACGTGTCGCTGGTCACATCGGCAGCACGGGACGCAATGGACAGGCCCGTCCCGCCGGTGCCTCACAGCATCACGATTAGGTGACTTGAGCCCTGTGCGCCGCTGTCTGTGAGCGCGCATCGAAAGCGCTCTCCGGCGGCTACGTCCCGGCTGTGCGCGTCGGCTCCGCCGCGGTGCGGGCCTGCCGTACGAGCCGTATGTACCGGTCCCAGTCCCAGTACCGCCCGGGGTCCGTGTGGTCGGTGCCCGGCACCTCGACGTGTCCGATGATGTGCGCACGGTCGACGGGAATGCCGTACCGCCCGCAGATCGCGGCCGTCAGCCGCGCCGAGGCCGCGTACATGGCGTCCGTGAACGACGAGGCGCGCTCCACGAAGCCCTCGTGCTCGATGCCGACGCTCCGCTCGTTGTACCCCCGGTTGCCCGCGTGGAAGGCCACGTCCAGCTCGCGGATCATCTGTGTGATGTGTCCGTCCTTGCGCACGATGTAGTGCGCGGCGGCGCCGTGTGCCGGGTCCTGGAAGACCTTCACGGCGCTTCCGTAGCTGCCCTGGGTGACGTGGATGACGACCCGGTCTATTCCGTAGTCGTCGGGCCGGTCCGCCCGCCTCCAGTTCGCCGACGAGGCGGCCACCCACTGTGCGCCCCGGAAGTCGACGGCTCCCGCCACCCGCGGCTTTTCGACGCCGGGCAGCCGCCACCACAGGTGGCCGAGCTCACCGCGTGCGAGCACCGCCGTGCCCACGGCGGCCGCGGCGCCACCGATCAGCAGCGTCCGTCGTCCGATCCGCCGGTCACGGTCCCGGCCGACGCGCCCCTCCTCGGCGCCGTCCGTGTGCCCGGCACCCCCAGGGGCATCCGGCGCTCCCGTGGTCCTCGCGGTCCCCGTGGCTCCGGTGGTTCCCGTGTTCTTTGCGCCCTCACCCATCGCGTCCGCCCCCGTCCTCCGTACCCGCCCGTCCGTCAGCGGTCCCCGCTGCGATCATCAACGGATACCCGCGGGCTTCGGTTCCCACGGCCCCGTACTCTGGAGGGGCTATGACTGAGACCTCGCAGCGCCCCCGCCCCCTCCGCGTCCTCGCCGCCATGTCCGGCGGCGTGGACTCCGCCGTCGCCGCCGCCCGCGCGGCGGAAGCCGGTCACGACGTGACGGGCGTGCACCTCGCGCTCTCCGCCAACCCGCAATCGTTCCGCACGGGCGCGCGAGGCTGTTGCACCATCGAGGACTCGCGCGACGCCCGCCGCGCCGCGGACGTCATCGGCATCCCGTTCTACGTGTGGGACCTCGCCGAGCGCTTCCGCGAGGACGTGGTCGAGGACTTCATCGCCGAGTACGAGGCCGGGCGCACCCCCAACCCGTGCCTGCGCTGCAACGAGAAGATCAAGTTCGCCGCACTGCTCGACAAGGCGCTCGCGCTCGGCTTCGACGCGGTCTGCACGGGCCACTACGCCAAGGTGATCGTGAACGAGGACGGCACGCGCGAGCTGCACCGGGCCTCGGACATGGCCAAGGACCAGTCGTACGTCCTCGGTGTCCTCGACGACCGCCAGCTCGCCCACGCGCTGTTCCCGCTGGGTGACACGGTGACGACGAAGGACGAGATCCGCGCGGAGGCGGAGCTCCGGGGCCTGGCCGTCGCCAAGAAGCCCGACTCGCACGACATCTGCTTCATCGCCGACGGCGACACCCAGGGCTTCCTGGCGAACCGCCTGGGCAAGGCGGAGGGCGACATCGTCGACGAGTCCGGATCGGTCGTCGGCTCCCACGAGGGCGCGTTCGGCTTCACGATCGGGCAGCGCAAGGGGCTGCGCATCGGTACCCCGGCCGCGGACGGCAAGCCTCGCTACGTCCTGGACATCTCGCCGGTGAACAACACGGTGACCGTGGGTCCTGCGGCATCCCTCGACGTCAGCGGGCTGACCGCCATCAAGCCCCGCTGGTGCGGCGCCGCGCCCACCGGCCCTGGCACCTACACCGCCCAACTCCGCGCCCACGGAGGCGAGACGGAGGTCGCGGCCGAGCTGGTCGACGGCGAACTCGAGGTCACGTTCACCGAGCCGGTCCGCGGCGTCGCCCCCGGCCAGGCGATCGTCCTGTACGACGGCACGCGCGTGGTGGGCTCGGCGACGATCGCGACGACCACGCGCGCGACGGCGAGCGTCTAGGGCTGGCGCGCCGCCCGACGAGATGACGTTGAGCGCCGCGCCGCTCCGGCGGTCGTAGATGACGGCCCCGAAGTGGCCCGGCCCGCTGCCGGGCACGGGACTCGTCGGTTACGCCACGTGGACTTCGTAGAAGCAGAAGTGGTCCTTGATCCGCGCGACGTCCGGCTTGGGGTCGGGGTAGGACCAGACGAGGTCGGGGGCGTCGGGCAGGGACCAGTAGGACGCGTCGCCCTTGAAGGGGCAGTGCGTGTGGGTGTCGGAGGTCGTCAGCAGGTCGAGGCGGACGTCCTCGGCCGGTAGGTAGTAGCGCACGGGACAGCCGGTCTCGCGCAGCACCAGGGGCCGGTCGCTCTCCGCCAGCACCTGGTCGCCGTGCACGACGCGTACCCGCTCCGTGCCCTGTTCGATCGTGATCGTGTGTCCATTGGCCATACTCGTACAGCGCGCGTGGGACCCGGGTTCTTCCCTCGTACCGTAGGCACATGAATATCTGCGTCTTCCTCTCCGCCGCCGACCTCGACGACCGCTACACCCGTCCCGCCCGGGAGTTCGCCGAACTCCTGGGCAAGGGCGGTCACTCGTTGGTGTGGGGCGGCTCCGACGCGGGGCTGATGAAGGTGGTCGCCGACGGGGTGCAGGAGGCGGGCGGACGTCTGCTGGGCGTCTCCGTGGACTTCCTGGCGGCCACGGCACGGGCGGGGGCCGACGAGATGGTGATCGCCAAGGACCTCGCCGAGCGCAAGGCGCTGCTCCTGGCCAAGGCGGACGCCGTCGTGATCATGGTGGGCGGCACCGGGACCCTCGACGAGGCGACCGAGATCCTGGAACTGAAGAAGCACGGGAAGACCGAGAAGCCGGTCGTCCTGCTCAACACGGCGGGCTTCTACGACGGCCTGAAGGAGCAGTTCCGCCGCATGGAGGCCGAGGGCTTCCTGCCGTGCCCGCTCACCGACCTGGTGTTCTTCGCCGAGGAGCCGGTGGGCGCGCTGGCCTACCTGGAGGAGAGTGTGGGCACCCGGTGATGCGAGCATGGCGTCCATGGCTACACATGTGATCACCGGGGCGGGCTCCGGCATCGGCGCGGCCGTCGCCCGCCGTCTGCACGCGCGCGGGGACGACCTCGTTCTCCACGCGCGCGACGCGGGCCGCGCGAAGGAACTGGCGGCCGAGTTCCCCGGGGCCCGGACCCTGGTCGGCGACCTGGCGGACCCGGACAAGCTCTCCTGGGCGTTCTCGCACCAGTCCCTGCCCGAGCGCGTCGACTCGCTCCTGCACATCGCGGGCGTCGTCGACCTCGGCCCCGTCGGGGAGCTGACCCCCAAGTCCTGGCGTCACCAGCTCAACGTCAACCTGATCGCCCCCGCCGAGCTGACCCGCCACTTCCTGCCGCAACTCCGCGTCGCCCAGGGCCACGTCGTGTTCGTGAACTCCGGCGCCGGCCTCGCCGCGGGCGCCGACTGGTCCGCGTACGCCGCCTCCAAGCACGGCCTGAAGGCCCTCGCGGACTCCCTGCGCCACGAGGAGCACGCGAACGGCGTCCGGGTGACCTCCGTCTACCCCGGCCGGACGGCGAGCCCCATGCAGGCGAAGGTCCACCAGCAGGAGGGCAAGGAGTACGACGCCTCGAAGTGGATCGACCCGGAGTCCGTCGCGACGACGATCCTGATGGCCGTCGACCTGCCGCGCGACGCGGAGGTCAACGACCTGACCGTGCGGCCGGGACGATGAGCTTCACCTGGGGCCCCGCCACCGGGGTCGGATCCATGCCCGGCGGCGACGCCCGCGAGGCCGCCAAGACCGTGACCGGATCCTTCGAGGACTTCCCGTTCCTGCCCGAACTGCCCGCCCGGGGACCCGGCGCGGACATGATCGGACGGACCGCCGGGATGCTGGTCGAGCTCTACGCGCGCGTGGAGCCCAGCGGCTGGCGGATCGGGGACCGGCCGGGGCGCGACACCAAGCGGGCCAGGTCCTGGCTCGGCGAGGACCTCGACGCGCTGGAGGAGTTCACCCAGGGCTACGAGGGGCCGCTCAAGGTACAGGCCGTGGGCCCCTGGACGCTGGCCGCCGCGCTGGAACTGCGGGGCGGCGAGGCGGCGCTCTCCGACCTCGGCGCCTGCCGGGACCTCGCCGGATCGCTCGCCGAGGGGCTGCGCACGCACCTCGACGAGGTACGGCGGCGGGTGCCCGGCGCCCAGATCGTGCTGCAGCTCGACGAGCCCTCGCTCATCGCGGTGCTGCGCGGCCAGGTGAAGTCCGCCAGCGGCTACCGCACCCACCGCGCCGTCGACCGGCAACGGGTGGAGGCGACGCTGCGGGACGTCGTCGGGGTGCACACCGACGGCCCGGTCGTGGTGCACTCGTGCGCACCCGACGTACCGTTCGCGCTGCTGCGCAGGGCGGGGGCCGCCGCCATCTCGTTCGACTTCTCGTTGCTCACCGAGCGTGACGACGATGCGATCGGTGAGGCGGTGGAGGGCGGCACCCGGCTGTTCGCCGGTGTCGTGCCGGGCACGGACGGACCATTGTCAGACCCTGCCGGTAGCGTCATGGGGGTCAGGACGCTGTGGCGCAGGCTGGGGCTGCATCCGGGTCTTCTCGCGGAGGCGGTCACGGTCACCCCGTCGTGCGGACTCGCGGGCGCTTCCCCGGAGTACGCGCGCCGGGCACTCGCCCACTGCGCCCGGGCGGCGAGATCCCTCGCGGACAACCCAGAGTAACGGGAGGACGACACGGTGGCCGGCGACAAGGACGCACAGCCCAATTCCCTGCCCGCCGAGGCACGGGAGCAGCACGCGCAGCTCGCTGAGCAGATCGAGGAGCACCGCTTCCGGTACTACGTGAAGGACCAGCCGGTCGTCAGCGACGCGGAGTTCGACCGGTTGCTGCGCTCGCTGGAGGCCCTGGAGGAGCGGTATCCCGAGCTGCGCACCCCCGACTCCCCGACCCAGAAGGTCGCGGGCGCGTACGCGACCGAGTTCACCTCCGTCCAGCACCGCTCACGCATGCTCTCGCTGGACAACGCCTTCAGCGACCTGGAGCTGGCGGCCTGGGCCGAGCGCGTCGCCAAGGACGTGGGCGCCTCGGACCACCACTTCCTGTGCGAGCTGAAGGTCGACGGCCTCGCGGTCAACCTGACCTACGAGCACGGCCGCCTCATCCGTGCGGCGACCCGCGGCGACGGCCGCACGGGCGAGGACATCACGCCCAATGTGCGCACGATCGCGGAGATTCCGGACCGCCTCCATGGTGACCACGTGCCGGACCTGGTGGAGATCCGCGGCGAGGTCTACTTCCCAATGGAGAAGTTCGAGCAGCTCAACGCCCGCCTGGTGGAGGCCGGCGACAAGCCCTTCTCCAACGCGCGCAACGCGGCGGCGGGTTCGCTGCGCCAGAAGGACCCCCGCGTCACCGCGAGCCGGCCGCTGCACATGGTGGTCCACGGAATCGGCGCCCTGGAGGGCTTCGAGGGCCTCGCCCGCCTCTCCGAGGCGTACGCGCTGCTGCATTCCTGGGGCCTGCCGACCACGCGGTACGCGAAGGTGGTCGACGACCTCGACGGCGTACGGGAGTTCATCGCGTACTACGGCGAGAACCGGCACTCCGTGGAGCACGAGATCGACGGAGTCGTCGTCAAGCTCGACGAGATCCCGCTGCAGGGCCGCCTCGGCTCCACCTCGCGCGCGCCGCGCTGGGCCATCGCCTGGAAGTACGCGCCCGAGGAGGTCAACACCAAGCTCGTCAACATCCGGGTCGGCGTCGGCCGCACGGGCCGCGTCACGCCGTACGCGCAGGTCGAGCCGGTCACGGTGGCCGGCTCGGAGGTCGAGTTCGCCACCCTGCACAACCAGGACGTGGTGAAGGCCAAGGGCGTCCTCATCGGGGACACGGTGGTGCTGCGCAAGGCCGGTGACGTCATCCCCGAGATCCTCGGCCCGGTCGTCGACCTGCGGGACGGCAGCGAGCGCGAGTTCGTGATGCCCGCCGAGTGCCCCGAGTGCGGTACGCCGCTGCGGCCGATGAAGGAGGGCGACGTCGACCTGCGCTGCCCGAACGCGCGCTCGTGCCCGGCCCAGTTGCGTGAGCGTCTCTTCTATCTCGCGGGCCGCAAGGCACTCGACATCGAACACTTCGGGTATGTGGCGGCGGCGGCCCTCACCAAGCCGCTGGAGCCGGCCGAACCGCCGCTGGCCGACGAGGGTGACCTCTTCGACCTCACCATCGAGCGGCTGCTGCCCATCAAGGCGTACGTCCTCGACCAGGACAGCGGTCTGCCCAAGCGCGACCCGAAGACCGGCGAGGAGAAGATCGCCACGGTCTTCGCCAACCAGCAGGGCGAGCCCAACAAGAACGCGATCGCGATGCTGGACAACATCGCGGCGGCCAAGGAGCGCCCGCTCGCCCGGATCCTGACCGGCCTGTCGATCCGTCATGTGGGGCCGGTCGCGGCGGAGGCGCTGGCGCGCGAGTTCCGCTCCATCGACCGCATCGAGCAGGCCACCGAGGAGGAGCTCGTCACCACCGAGGGGGTCGGCCCGATCATCGCCGCCTCGCTCAAGGAGTGGTTCGCGGAGGACTGGCACCGCGAGATCCTCCGCAAGTGGCGGTCGGCGGGCGTCCGTACGGAGGACGAGGGTTCCGGCGAGGACGAGGGTCCCCGGCCGCTCGAAGGACTCACCGTCGTCGTCACCGGCACGCTCGAACACCACACGCGGGACGGCGCGAAGGAGGCCCTTCAGAGCCGGGGAGCGAAGGTGACCGGTTCGGTCTCGAAGAAGACGTCTTTCGTGGTGGTGGGCGACAATCCGGGGTCCAAGTACGACAAGGCGATGCAGCTGAAGGTGCCGGTTCTGAACGAGGACGGCTTCGCCGTTCTGCTCGAACAGGGACCGGAGGCCGCCGCGGAAGTCGCCCTCCCGACCGAGGAGTAGCGGTTGAAGGCCACCCGTTCGGCGCATATCAGATGCATACGGGTGGCCGGGTCGCATTCGGGCAACCGTCGTCGACCGCTGCCCGTAGAAGCCTTCTGCGGCCTACTGTTGAGATGTGCGCCTGCCGTGCCCAGCTGCGGTTGGGGCATCCCCTGCTCCGCAAGAGTCTGGGGAAGGGTTTTCAGACGCGGTGCCGTTGGCAGTTGTCGCCGGCAACGGGCCGCGTGGCGTGGGCACCGCCGGCTGTGAGAGGGACGGGAATGGAACCGACCGAGAGCGCCGCCCCGGACTCACGGCTGCGCCTGCGCCGGATGACCGGCGCGTGGAGGGCTGGCCTCCGGACGGGGCGTCCGTCGGAGCGCCCCGGCACGGGCGGGCAGGGCTCCGCACCACCCCTCACCGTAGCCGCCCCCGCCCCGGGTGCCGACAGGCTCGCCGCAGGGCGTGGCGGGGACCTGTCCGGTCACGAACCCGAACGGCACCTCTCCTGGCCCACGCTGCCCGCCGCGGTCGTCGGGGCAGCCGCGTTCGTCCTCGGCGGCGGCTTCTACCGTGCGTTCGGCGGCCACCACGCCCTCTTCCCGTCCGGTGCGGTCGGCTGGTCGCTGGCGGTGCTGACCGGCATCATCGTCGGCCATCTGGTCGCCCTCGGCCGCGCCCGCTGGTGGGGCGGCACGGGCTCCGGCGCCGCGCTCACCCTCGCGGTCCTGCTGCTGTACGGCTGGGTGGCCGCCGGGATGGTCAGTCTGACCGTCGTCGCGCTGGTCGGCGCCGCGCGCCGAGGCCGCTGGCGCCAGGGGGTGTTGCACGGCGCGGTCGACATCCTCGGCATCGGCGCCGGAGCGCTGGTCCTCGCCATGTTCGGGCGAGTGCCGTCCGTGGAGGCGCCCTGGAACCCGGAGAGCTGGAACTTCTACGCAGCACCCCAGGTGGTGCTGGTCGCGACCGCCTATCTCGCGGTCACCCGCGTCCTGCTCTGGTACCTGCACGCGCCGGGCACCGGCGGACTGCCGACCGCCACCCGCACGGCGCTGGTCAGGCAGGGCCTGGTCGCCGTCGCGCTGCTCGGTATCGCGCCGCTGATCTGCGTGGTCGCGATCGCCCAGCCGATGCTGCTGCCGCTGTTCTCGATCCCCCTCATCGCACTCGACTCCACCCTGTGGATCGCCCGCGTCCGGGCCGAGGAGCAACTGCGCGACCCGCTCACCGGGCTGCCCAACCGCCAGTGGCTGCTCGAACGGACCTGGACGGCTCTGGACGACGCCGAGCGCATCGGCGCGCGTTCCGCCCTGATGCTGATCGACCTCGACCGCTTTCGTTCGGTGAATGACACGTTGGGGCACCTCGCCGGTGACCGACTGCTCCTTCAGATAGCCGACCGGCTGCGGCTGGCGCTGCCGCGCGGGGCGGAGGCCGCGCGGCTCGGAGGGGACGAGTTCGCCGTGTTACTCCCCGTCGCCGACTCCACCACGTCGGCCACGCGGGTCGCCCGCAATCTCGTCGCCGCCCTCGGCTCGCCGCTCGACCTCGACGGACTCACCCTCGTCCTGGAGGCCAGCGCCGGGCTCGCCGTCTTCCCCGACCACGCGCTGGACGCGGAGGGACTGCTGCGACGGGCGGACGTGGCGATGTACCAGGCCAAGCGTGACCGTACGGGGGTGGAGGTCTACGAGTCCAAGCGGGACTCGAACACACCGGACCGGCTCGGTCTCCTGGGAGATCTGCGCCGGGCGCTGGACGCCGGTGACGTCGAACTGCACTACCAGCCCAAGGTCCGCTTCGACGGACAGGTGGCCGGGCTCGAGGCGCTGGTCCGCTGGGTGCATCCCGAGCGGGGGAAGGTGCCGCCGGACGAGTTCATCGCGATCGCCGAGTCGTCCGGACTGATGCCGCACCTCACCGAGTACGTGCTGGAGACGGCGCTCGCGCAGGTCGCGCGCTGGCGGGCGCAGGGACTGTGCGTACCGGTCGCGGTGAACGTGTCCCCGCGGGACGTCCACACCCCCGGCTTCGCGGGTTCGGTCGCCGCGCGGCTCGCCCGGCACGGGGTCCCCGCGGGGGCGTTGCAGCTGGAGATAACGGAGCATGTGCTCCTCGAGGACCCGCAGCGGGCCGCGGACACACTGGCCGGACTGACCGGGCACGGCGTGAAGATGTCGCTGGACGACTTCGGTACGGGGTACTCCTCGCTGGTGCATCTGCGGCGGCTGCCGGTGAGCGAGCTGAAGATCGACCGGTCGTTCGTCGCGCGGCTCGCCGTGGACAACGAGGACGCGGAAATCGTGCGCTGCACCGTCGATCTCGCACATTCGCTGGGGCTGCTCGTCGTGGCGGAGGGTGTCGAGGACGACGAGACGTGGGAGCGGTTGCGGGATCTCGGGTGTGACGCGGTGCAGGGGTGGCTGGTCGCGGCGGCGATGCCTCCGGAGGAGGCGACGGCGTGGCTGCTGGCGCGGGGGTCGCGCGGCTGGCAGCGGCCGCGCGCCGCGCTGCCGGCCGCGGAGTAGCTCCGCCGGCTTGTTCGTCGGGTGCGGGTCGGTGGGGGCGCCCGGTTCTCCAGCCCGCGCACCGCCCGTGGCGGTCTCCCGACAAGGTGAGCTCTCCCGGGGAGGTACAGCGCCTTCGGCGTCCGCACCCCGGCAGGCGCACGGGGTGCTGCGCACCTGGCCACGGATGGATGGCAGCTTCTTCACGGCGGAGGAGGCGCCTCCGGCAGGGGCGCGGGGGGCTGCGCGCTCCGCCGTGTTCGGTCCGCGGGTTCTGGGGGGTGGTGTCCGTCCCCGGACGGGGTGGCGCCGACGGCGAGGAATCCCCACCGGCGACTTCCACCTCGTACACGAACCGTCACGGGTGGTGCGGGTGGGAGAGGGGCCTGAGGCAAACCCGTGCGCGGGCATCGGCCCCGGACCCATAGGATTGGGCCAAACCACACACTCTCACCCAGAGGATCGCTGCATGCCTGGCATCACGCGCGAGGAGGTCGCCCACCTCGCACGGCTGGCGCGTCTGGAGCTGAAGGCCGAAGAGCTCGACCACTTCGCCGGCCAGCTCGACGACATCATCGGCGCGGTCGCCCGCGTCAGCGAGGTCGCCGACCAAGACGTACCGCCGACCTCTCACCCGCTGCCGCTGACGAACGTCATGCGCGCGGACGAGGTCCGTCCGTCGCTCACCCCCGAGCAGGCGCTCTCCGGCGCCCCGGCCCAGGAGCAGCAGCGTTTCAAGGTGCCGCAGATCCTGGGGGAGGACTAATCACCATGACGGACACCAACGTCAACATCATCAAGCTGACGGCGGCCGAGATCGCCGCGAAGATCGCCGCGGGCGAGCTCACGGCCGTCGCGGTCACCGAGGCCCACCTTGCCCGGATCGAGGCCGTCGACGAGAAGGTGCACGCCTTCCTGCACGTCGACCGCGAGGGCGCCCTCGCACAGGCCCGCGCCGTCGACGCCAAGCGGGAGCGGGGCGAGAAGCTCGGCCCCCTCGCCGGTGTGCCGCTCGCGCTCAAGGACATCTTCACCACCGAGGGCATCCCGACGACCGTCGGTTCGAAGATCCTCGAGGGCTGGATCCCGCCGTACGACGCGACCCTCACCAAGAAGCTGAAGGCCGCCGACGTCGTCATCCTCGGCAAGACCAACATGGACGAGTTCGCCATGGGGTCCTCCACCGAGAACAGCGCGTACGGCCACACCGGCAACCCCTGGGACCTCACCCGTATCCCCGGCGGCTCCGGCGGCGGGTCGAGCGCCGCGCTCGCCTCGTTCGAGGCGCCTCTCGCCATCGGTACGGACACGGGCGGTTCCATCCGCCAGCCCGCCGCCGTCACCGGCACGGTCGGCGTCAAGCCGACGTACGGCGGGGTGTCGCGGTACGGCATGGTCGCGTTCTCCTCCTCCCTCGACCAGGGCGGCCCCTGCGCGCGTACGGTCCTGGACGCCGCGCTGCTGCACGAGGTCATCGCGGGCCACGACCCGCTCGACTCCACCTCCATCGACGCCCCGGTCCCGCCGGTCGTCGAGGCGGCCCGCAACGGCTCCGTCGCCGGCATGCGCGTCGGTGTCGTCAAGCAGTTCCGCGGCGAGGGCTACCAGGCCGGTGTCGTGCAGCGCTTCGACGAGGCCGTCGCCCTGCTCAAGGAGCTCGGCGCCGAGATCGTCGAGCTGGACTGCCCGTCCTTCGACCTGGCGCTGGCGGCGTACTACCTCATCGCCCCGTCCGAGTGCTCGTCGAACCTCGCCCGCTTCGACGCCATGCGCTACGGCCTCAGGGTCGGCGACGACGGCACGAAGTCGGCCGAGGAGGTCACCTCCCTCACCCGTGAGGCGGGCTTCGGCCCCGAGGTCAAGCGCCGCATCATGCTCGGCACGTACGCGCTCAGCTCCGGCTACTACGACGCGTACTACGGCAGCGCCCAGAAGGTCCGTACGCTCATCACCCGCGACTTCGAGAAGTCGTTCGAGAAGGTCGACGTCATCGTCTCCCCGACGACGCCCACCACCGCCTTCCCGATCGGCGAGCGCGCCGACGACCCGATGGCGATGTACCTCGCGGACCTGTGCACCATCCCGACCAACCTGGCGGGCAACGCCGCCATGTCGCTGCCCTGCGGTCTCGCGCCGGAGGACAACCTCCCGGTCGGTCTGCAGATCATCGCCCCCGCGATGAAGGACGACCGGCTGTACAAGGTCGGCGCCGCGGTCGAGGCCGCCTTCGTGGAAAAGTGGGGCCACCCGCTGCTCGAGGAGGCTCCGTCGTTGTGAGTAAGGCTCTGACCAAGGCCAAGGGCTTCAAGAAGTCCAAGTCCGGCACGTACCTGTCCATCGCGAGCACCGCGTTCGGTGCGATCGGCGTCGCCAAGCAGGCCAAGAAGGCCCGTTCGGAGCACGACACGCTGCGCCTCATCGACGCGGCCGTGTCCGCCGCCGCCATCGTCACCGGCCTCGCCATCCTCTACCGGGAGCTCAGGCGCCTGGGCGACGACGACGTCCTGCTGGGCTGAGAGGGAAGTTTTCACCGTGACCACCACGACCGACGAGCTGGTGTCGTACGAGGACGCTCTCGCGACGTACGACCCCGTCATGGGCCTCGAAGTCCATGTCGAGCTCGGCACCAAGACCAAGATGTTCTGCGGGTGTTCCACCGAGCTGGGCGCCGCGCCCAACTCGCAGACCTGCCCGACCTGCCTCGGCATGCCCGGCTCGCTGCCCGTCGTCAACGCGACCGGCGTCGAGTCCGCCATCAAGATCGGCCTCGCGCTGCACTGCGAGATCGCCGAGTGGTGCCGCTTCGCCCGGAAGAACTACTTCTATCCGGACATGCCGAAGAACTTCCAGACCTCCCAGTACGACGAGCCGATCGCCTTCAACGGCTACCTCGACGTACAGCTGGAGGACGGCGAGGTCTTCCGCGTGGAGATCGAGCGCGCCCACATGGAGGAGGACACCGGCAAGTCCACCCACGTGGGTGGCGCGACCGGCCGTATCCACGGCGCCTCGCACTCGCTGCTCGACTACAACCGCGCGGGCATCCCCCTCATCGAGATCGTCACCAAGCCGATCGAGGGTGCGGGCGAGCGCGCTCCCGAGGTCGCCAAGGCGTACGTCGCCGAGCTGCGCGAGCTCATCAAGGCGCTCGGCGTCTCGGAAGCCCGCATGGAGATGGGCCAGATGCGCTGCGACGTGAACCTGTCGCTGCGCCCGCACGGCCGCGAGAAGTTCGGCACGCGCTCCGAGACGAAGAACGTCAACTCGCTGCGCTCCGTGGAGCGTGCGGCCCGCTTCGAGATCCAGCGGCACGCCGCGGTTCTCAACAGCGGCGGCACGATCATCCAGGAGACCCGCCACTTCCACGAGGACACCGGGTCCACGACCTCGGGCCGCGTGAAGGAGGAGGCCGAGGACTACCGGTACTTCCCGGAGCCCGACCTCGTCCCCGTCGCCCCGTCCCGCGACTGGGTCGAGGAGCTGCGGGCGGGCCTGCCCGAGCAGCCGCTCGCGCGTCGTAACCGCCTCCGTGAGGAGTGGGGTGTCTCGGCGCACGACATGCAGTCGATCCTGAACGCCGGTGCCATCGACCCGATCGTCGCCACGATCGGGGCCGGTGCGGACGCCGCGTCCGCCCGTAAGTGGTGGATGGGTGAACTGGCGCGCAGCGCCAACGAGTCGGGCAAGGCCCTGGAGGACCTGCCCATCACTCCGGCGCAGGTCGCCCGGGTGACGCAGCTCGTCGCCTCCGGAGACCTGAACGACAAGCTCGCCCGCCAGGTCATCGAGGGCGTGCTCGCGGGCGAGGGGACTCCGGACGAGGTCGTCGACCAGCGCGGTCTGAAGGTCGTCTCGGACGAGGGTGCGCTCACCACCGCCGTCGACGAGGCCATCGCCGGCAACCCGGGCGTCGCGGACAAGATCCGCGGCGGCAAGGTGGCCGCGGTCGGCGCCCTGGTCGGCGCGGTCATGAAGGCCACCCGTGGCCAGGCCGACGCGGCCCGCGTCAAGGAACTCATCCTGGAGAAGCTGGGCGTCAGCGAGGGCTGAGTGCCCGTCAAGTACCCACCTGAGGGGATGCATCGGCTCCGATGCATCCCCTCAGGCGTGCTCGGGCCCCTTGATGCGACAGAGTTCATCGGATTGTCGTGTGAACTAACTCGCACTCTCGGGAGCAGACCCACGAACGAGATGAACGGTCGCTTCTGGCTGCAAGAGTGATGACGTATTCGTCATGCGTTTCTTTGCGGGCAACTCCCGGTAAAGATCCATAAATCACTCAGGGAGCTTGTCCGTTGGCAGCCCTTGCACGCTGGTGCGTACGGCACCGCCTCGTCACCGTTCTGCTGTGGCTCCTCGCCCTCGGCGGGGTGAGCGCCGCCGCGGCCGTCGCGGGCTCCGTGTACTCGAACAACTACGAGGCCCCCGGCACCGAATCGAGCCGCGCCGACCGGCTTCTGCGGCAGGGCTTCCCCGGTCTCGGCGGCGACAGCGACACCGTCGTCTGGCGCATCGGCCCCGGCACCGTCCGCTCCGCCGCCGTCGAACAGACCATGACCCGCGCCCTCGACGAGATCGCCGCGCTGCCCGGCGTGGCCTCCGTCGTCAGCCCCTACGAAGGGCAGGGCACGGGCCGGATCAGCGGCGACGGACGTACGGCGTACGCCACCGTCACCTTCGACGACCAGGCCGACAACCTCTCCAGGGGCGAGGCACAGGCCGTCGTCGACGCCGCCGAGGCCGCCGAGACCGAGGGGCTCCAGGTGGAGTTGGGCGGCAGCGCCATCGGGCTCACGGAGTCCTCCGGCGGGCACCTCGCCGAGGTCGTCGGCGTGGTCGTGGCCGCCGTGGTGCTCTTCCTCGCCTTCGGCTCGCTCGCCGCCTCCCTGCTGCCCATCGCCACCGCCCTGGTCGGCGTCGGGACGGCGTACGCCTCGATCGTGCTCCTGGGGCACGCGATGATGGTCGCCGACTTCGCGCCCATGCTCGGCATACTGATCGGCCTCGGCGTCGGCATCGACTACGCGCTGTTCATCGTGACCCGGCACCGGCGCGGGCTGAAACGCGGGCTGGCCGTGGCCGAGGCGGCCCGCAACGCCGTCGCCACCACCGGCCGCGCGGTCGTCTTCGCGGGCGCCACCGTCTGTATCGCCCTGCTCGGCATGCTCATCCTGCGGCTCAGCTTCCTGAACGGTGTGGCGATCGCGGCCTCCTTGACCGTGGTCCTCACCGTCGCGGCCTCCGTGACCCTGCTGCCCGCCCTGCTGTCCTTCATCGGGCCGCGAGCCCTCAGCCGACGCGAGCGGCGCAGGCTGTACGAGCACGGGCCCCAGCCGGAGCTCCCCACCGGACTCGCCGCCCGCTGGTCGGTGTTCGTGGAGCGTCACCCCAAGCTGCTCGGCGCGGTCGCCGTGGTCGTCATGGCGCTGCTCGCGCTGCCCACGCTCTCCCTCCACCTCGGCACCGCCGACCAGGGCAACAACCCCAGGTCGGCGACGACCCGGCAGGCGTACGACCTCCTCGCCAAGGGCTTCGGGCCGGGCGTGAACGGGCCGCTGACCCTGGTCACCCGCGTCGGCGGCGCCGAGGACAGGCTCGCCCTCGGCAGTCTGGACAGCACGCTCCGGGCGACCGCCGGGGTCGCCTCGGTGACCCCGGTGACGTACGACACCGGAGGCGACACCGCGTACCTCACCGTCGTCCCGGACTCCGCGCCGCAGTCCCAGAAGACCAGCGACCTCGTGGACCGGCTGCGCACCGAGGTGCTGCCACGCGTCGAGGCGGGCAGCGGGCTCGACGTGCGCGTCGGCGGGGTGACGGCGAGCTACGACGACTTCGCCGCCGTCATCGTCGGCAGGCTGCCCCTCTTCGTGGGCGTCGTCATCGGCCTCGGCTGTGCCCTGCTCCTGCTCGCCTTCCGCTCGCTCGGTATCCCGCTGAAGGCCGCCGTGATGAACATCGCCGCCGTGGCCGCCGCGTTCGGGGTGGTCGTCGCGATCTTCCAGTGGGGCTGGGGGAGTGAGCTGCTGGGCCTCGGCCGCGCGGGTCCGATCGAACCCTTCCTTCCCGTGATCATGGTGTCGGTCCTCTTCGGGCTCTCCATGGACTACCAGGTCTTCCTGGTCAGCCGGATGTACGAGGAGTGGTTGGAGACCGGCGACAACCGGCGTGCCGTCCGGGTCGGGCTCGCCGAGACCAGCCGGGTGATCAACTCCGCCGCCGTCATCATGATCTCGGTCTTCCTCGCCTTCGTGCTCAGCGGCGACCGCGTCATCGCGATGTTCGGCATCGCCCTCGCCTCCGCCGTCGCCCTCGACGCCTTCGTCCTGCGCACCCTGCTCGTCCCCGCCCTCATGCATCTGCTCGGCGGCGCCAACTGGTGGCTGCCCCGCCGGCTCGACCGGTGGCTGCCGCGCATCAGCGTCGAGCCGCCCGAGTGCCGCGTCGCCCATGAGAGGCTGGCCGCTGCGACGGACGCCGAGGTGGCGGACGTACTGGAGGACGAGCTGGAGAAGGAGCGGCAACGGGATGTACGCGATATCCCTGGGTGACGACGGCGCGGAACTGCGGCCCCTGGAGCCCTGGCACGCGGAGGAGTTCCTCGCGCACCTGGACCGGGGGAGGGAGTTCATCGGGCAGTACATCCCCTTCGGGTCCAAGGCCACGGATGTGCCCTCCGCGCGCGAGACACTCCAGCGGTACGCCGACATGCGCGCCGCCGACACCGGGTCCCTGCACGGCCTGTGGCTGGAGGGGAAGCTCGTCGGCGGGGTGCTCTTCCTGAACTTCGACGCCGAGCACGGCAACTGCGAGGTCGGCTGCTGGCTGGAACCCGCCGGCACCGGACGAGGTCTGGTCACCAGGGCGATGCGGATCCTCATCGACTGGGCGGTCGAGGAGCGCGGGATCCATCGGGTGGAGTGGATCGCCGCCTCCGCGAACGTGCCGAGCGTGAACGGCGCCCGGCGGCTCGGCATGACCCGGGACGCGGTGCTGCGGGAGAGCTACCCCCACCGGGGTGTACGCCTCGACATGGAGGTCTGGTCGGTGCTGGCGCCCGAGTGGCGGGCGGCACGCGCGCGTGAGCAACGATGATCTTGGTCGTCGCTCACAACGATCATTAAGAGACTTCTCAGACTCCGTCCGTACGGTGCGGGTCATGGGAACCAAGACAGTTGACGAAGCCGTGGACGCGAACGGCACCGAGGCACAGAGCGACGAGGAGACCGTGAACGTCACCAAGACCGACGAGGCGCCGGACGCCGAGGTCGAGGAGACCGGCGACACCGAGACCGAGGACCAGGACGACCTCGACGCCGAGGCCCTGGAGGGCGAGGACACCCCCGAGGCCGAGAAGGGCACCCCCGGCGTCGGCCAGGGCGCCGCCGCCGTCGTCTCCGCCGGCCTTGGCGTCGTGTCCCTCACCGGCAGCTGGGTCGCCACCGTGGCCGCCGCCCGCGAGACCCTCGTCGGTCAGCTGGGGACCTCCTCGACCGCGAGCGTCGCCAAGCAGGTCAAGGAGGTCTACGGCGACGCGTGGGCGACCACCGCGCTGGTCGGCGGCCTCTTCGCGCTGGCCGCGCTGATCGTCGGCGTCGTGGTCCTGGTCCGGCCCGCCTTCGGGGCCCCCGGCAAGCCGCAGGCCGCCTGGATCAAGTCGGTCGCCTGGGCGGGCGTCTCGCTCGGGGTCATCGGCCTGGTCCTCGCCGTCGCCAAGTACTCCGACATCATTCTCGGACTGCCGTCCACCAGCTGACACCACGACTGGATCCCCGGCTGAAATCCTGGCTGGATCCCCGGCTGGATCTCCGTACCTCTGAGGGGCCTTAGGGCCGCCGTAAGTCACTTACGGCCGCTCTAAGGCCCTTCGCGTGCGCAAGATGCGGAACTCTCCCGATGTGACGCACCCCCCTGGGAGACGAAGGTTGAGGCATCGCACAAAGCGATGACGAAACCGACTCCTCACGAGGGACACGACATGTTCGAGTACGAGCTCCATCAGATGCGATCCAACGAGCTGATCCGCGAGGCACAGAACCACCGCCAGGCCCAGGAAGCCCTCCGTGGCCGTCGCGCCACACGCCGCGCCGCAGCGCGCGAGTCCGGGCAGAACGACCCGGAGGGGCAGGCGCATAGCCGGCGCCCCCGTCGGCACCGGTTCGCCCGCGCCGCGTGAGCGCGGGGGCGGGGGGCGGCCGTACGGGGGTCGGCCGCCTCCCGGCGAACGGTGACCGCCGCGACACGGCGACGGTCGCCCGTCACGCGAAGGGGGCGACGGCCGCCCGCTCGATAACCAGTGCCGCACTGTCGGACCCCTGTGCGATGCTCGGGCCCGTGGAAACCAGGTCCGTCAGCCCCGTGTTCGTCGGCCGCACCGCCGAACTCGGCATCCTGCACGACGCACTCGCCCGCAGCGCCACCGGGGGAACCTCCCAGGCGTTCAGCACCGGGGGAGAGCCGCAGGCGTTGCTGCTCGGCGGTGAGGCCGGGGTGGGAAAGACCCGCCTGCTCGAGGAGTTCGCCACCGCAGCCGTCCGCGAGGGCGCCGTCTTCGTGAGCGGCGGCTGTGTGGAGATCGGTGCCGACGGACTGCCCTTCGCCCCGTTCTCCACCGCCCTGCGCGCCCTGCGCCGACTGCTCCCCGACGAGCTCGCCGCCGCGGCCGCCGGACAGGAGGACGAGCTGGCCCGGCTGCTGCCCGAGCTGGGCGAGACCGGCCGCGGCGGCCGTCCCGACGAGGAGGGCATGGCCCGCCTCTTCGAGCTCACCGCCCGTCTCCTGGAGCGCGTAGCCGCCGACCGCACCGTCGTCGTCGCCCTCGAAGACCTGCACTGGGCCGACGCCTCCACCCGCCACCTGCTGGCCTACCTCTTCCGCACCCTGCGCAGCGGCCGCCTCGTCGTCATCGCCACCTACCGCGCCGACGACATTCACCGCCGCCACCCCCTGCGCCCCCTGCTGGCCGAACTCGACCGCCTCCGCACGGTCCGCCGCATCGAACTCGGCCGCTTCAGCCGCGCCGAGGTCGGCCGCCAGATCGCCGGCATCCTCGCCCACGAACCCGACCCCGCCCAGGTCGACGACATCTTCGAACGCTCCGACGGCAACGCGTTCTTCGTCGAGGAGCTCGCCGTCGCCGCCCACCAGGGCTGCCGCACCGGGCTCACCGACTCCCTGCGCGACCTGCTCCTCGTCCGCGTCGAGGGCCTCCCCGAGAGCGCGCAGCGCATCGCCCGGATCGTCGCCGAGGGTGGCTCCACCGTCGAGTACCCGCTGCTCGCCGCCGTCGCCCGGCTCGCCGAGGACGACCTCATCGAGGCGCTGCGCGTCGCCGTCGGCGCCAACATCCTGCACGCCTCACCCGGCGGCGACGGCTACCGCTTCCGCCACTCCCTGGTCCGGGAGGCCGTCAGCGACGACCTGCTCCCCGGTGAGCGCTCCCGTTTCAACCGCCGCTACGCCGAAGCCCTGGAGGGCGACCCCACGCTCGTCCCGGCCGACCAGCGCGCCACCCGCCTGGCCAGCTACTGGTACCACGCGCACGACGCGGCCAAGGCCCTCCCCGCCGTCCTCGACGCCTCCGTCGAGGCCCGCCGCCGGCACGCCTACTCCGAGCAACTCAGGCTCCTGGAACGGGCGATGGAGCTGTGGGAGGCCACCCCCGAAGCCGTACGGGACGAACTGCGTCCCATCGACTACGTCGAGGTCTTCCCGCCCTGTGGCTGCGACCCGGCCACCACCCCCCTGCGCTACCTCGACCTGATGGCCGAGGCCGCCGTCGCGGGCCGGCTGTGCGGGGAGCGCGAGCGCGCCCTGAAGATCACCAAGCGGGCGCTGCGCGTCCTGGAGGACGAGGACGACCCCCTCCGCGCCGCCTGGTTCTGGATCCAGCGTTCCCGCGTGGTGCAGGCACAGGCCCGCGGGGACGGCTGGACGGAGCTCGCCATCGCCCGGGACCTGGTGCGCGGCCTGCCGCCGTCGGAGGTGCACGCCGAGGTGCTCTCCATGGTCGCCGCCTGGTGCATGCTGCACGAACCGGGTCCCGGCGCCCTCTCGGCCGCCGAGCGCGCCGTGGAGTACGCGCGCATGGTGGGCGCCCGGGACATCGAGCTGAACGCCCGGCTCACGCTCGGCGGCCTCATGGTCGACGCGGGCGACGTGGAGACGGGCATCGCGGAGATGTACGAGGTCAAGGAGCGGGTGCTCCGGCACGCCCCCTCCATGGTCACGGGGCGCGTCCACATCAACCTGCCCTCCCATCTGGAGTCCGTCGGCCGCTCCCGGGAAGCGGTCACGGTCCTGCGCGAGGGCATCGAACTCGCCCGTAGGTCCGGGCTGTTGGACACCGAGGCCTGGGTGTGGGGCAACCTCTCGGAGTCGCTCCACGCGCTCGGCCAGTGGGACGAGGCCGTCGAGGCCGCGCGCAACGCACTGGGTGTCGGGCTCAGCGGCAAACCGTCCGGCAGCGGTGCCACGCGCCTCGCGGATCTCGCGCTCGCCCGCGGCGACCTCGCCGAAGCGGCACGTCAACTAGCCGCCGCCCGCGCTCACTTCGGCACCCACGACCCCATGCCGCAGCACTCGCTGCCCCTGGTCCGCACCGCGATCGGTATCGCCGCCGGAGAGGGGCGCCTCCTCGACGCCCGGGCCGCCCTGGAGGACGTCCTCGACGCGGGCTTCCCGCCCGGCACCCAGCGCCACGGCTGGCCGCTGCTGCTCGCCGCCGCCACCGCGGAGGCCGACGCCCGCGGACTGCCCGTCGCCGAGGCGGGCCGCGCCGGGACCCTGGAGCGGCTGCGCAAGGCCGCCAAGTCCCTGGCGACCGGAGCACCCGTCTGGCTCGCCCACGAACAGTGGGTACGCGCCGAGCTCCGCCGTGCCGAGGGCATGGCCGACCCGCACGAGTGGTCCGAGGCAGTCACCGCCTTCGAACCGCTGGAGCGCCCCTACGACCTCGCCCGTGTCCGGCACCGCCTGGCCGAGTCCCTGCTGATCGCGGGAGCCGACGAGGACGACCGGGCCCGCGCCACGGAGCTTCTGCGGCTGGCCGGGGCGGCGGCCGCCCACCTCGGCGCCCGCCCGCTCGCCGACACCGTCGCGCTCCTCGCCCAGCGGGCCCGCCTCGCCCTGGGCCGAGCCCCCGAGCCGTCGGCCCCGGCTCCCGCCGACCCGGCCGAGGCCCTCGGCCTCACCAGCCGCGAGCGCGACGTCCTGCGCCTGGTCGCCGCCGGCCGCAGCAACCGGCAGATCGCCGAAGAGCTCTTCATCTCCCCGAAGACCGCCAGCGTCCATGTCTCGAACATCCTGGCCAAGCTGGACGTCTCGGGCCGGGGGGAGGCGGCGGCGCTGGCGCACCGGCTGCGGTTGTTCCCCCAGGAGGCCCCCACTGCCCGGACGGCGGGCTGAGGCATAGGCTGGCGGGGACCCGGGCCGAGGGAGGCGCCGTGTTCAATATGTTCGAGGAGCTCTTCGCACCAGGCCGCAAGCACACCAACGACGAACGCAAGCGGCTCGAACTGAGCCGTGTGGACCTGAACGACGGTGATCCGGGCCGCGGCCCCATAGACCTGACCTCCGGCAAGGTGGTCGTACGGCTGCCCAAGCAGGAGCGAGACCAGGAGCAGGAGGGCGGGCAGGCCGACATGGGGGAGGAAGCCGTGTCGGAACCGGACGAGTCCTGAGGCCGGACGCCTACTTCACCTCCAGCTCCAGAATCCTGTCGTCGCCCTTGCCGGGGCTGCCCCGGCCGTCCGTCTCGCTCGTCATGAGCCAGAGCTTGTCGCCGCCCGCCGGGACCACCGTGCGCAGCCGCCCGTACTCGCCCTTCAGGAAGGCCTGCGGGGCGGCGGCGGCCTCCGTGCCCTTCAGCGGGATGCGCCACAGCCGCCGGCCGCGCAGCCCCGCCATCCAGATGGAGCCCTCGGCGTAGGCGATACCGCTCGGGGAGGCCTGGTCCGTGTGCCACTGGGCGACCGGGTTGTGGTACTTCGGGTCGTCGCTCCTGCCCTCGACCACCGGCCAGCCGTAGTTGTCGCCCGGCTTGATCTGGTTCAGCTCGTCCCAGGTGTCCTGACCGAACTCGGACGCCCACAGCCGCTGCTTGTCGTCCCAGGCGAGGCCCTGCACATTGCGGTGGCCGTACGAGTAGACCACCGAGTTGTCGAAGGGGTTGCCGGGCGCCGGATCGCCGTCCGGCGTCATCCGCAGGATCTTGCCGCCGAGCGCCTTCGTGTCCTGGGCCTGCCCCCGGTCACCCGTCTCGCCCGCTCCCGCGTACAGCATCCGGTCGGGACCGAACGCGATCCGCCCACCGTTGTGGATCATCCCCTTGGGGATGCCCTTGAAGATCGTGTCCGGCGCCCCGAGCTGCTCCCCGGACGGCTTCTTCTCGTCGTACAGCATGCGGACGATGCGGTTGTCCGAGGCCGTCGTGAAGTACGCGTAGATCATGTGGTCGGAGGCGTACGCGGGGGAGAGCGCGATGCCGAGGAGGCCGCCCTCGCCGGCGGGGGCCACGCCGGGCACCTGGCCCAGCTCGGTCTTCTTGCCGGTCTTCTCGTCGACCCGCGTGATCGTCCCCTCGTCCCGCGACGACACCAGCAGGCCGCCCTCCGGCAGCGGCGCCAGGCCCCAGGGCGACTTGAGGTCCTCGGTGACGGTGCGCACCACCTTCACCGAGCCCTTGGCGGGCGCGGCCGTCTCGGTGGCCCGCGGGGCGGACGACGCCCCCGTCCCCGTACCGTTCGACGACGGGCTCAGGCCGCCGATCGGCACCCCTCCTGCGCCACCGGAGGAACAGCCGGCGGTCACCACCAGTGCTGCCGCGGCCAACACGGCCTTCATCACTCGACGTTGCACGATCAGAGGTCCCTTCGACGCGGCGGTCCTACTGTTCATACACCGCGCGAGTCCCAGGGGTTCCCGAACCGGAAACACCCGGTCCCTCCGGAGCGGGGCGGCCTCAGTCCCAGGACCCCCGTGCCCCTGGCAGCGCCGCCACCTCCGCCAGGTCCTCCGGCGTCAGCCGCAGCCCCGCCGCCCCGGCGTTCTCCGTGACCCACCGTTCCCGCTTGGCCCCCGGCACCGGGACCACGTGCCGCCCCTGGGCCAGCACCCAGGCCAGCGCCACCTGGGCCGGCGTGACCGCGTTCCCGGGCAGGCCGTGGCGCCGGGCGATGCGCCGCAGCCCGACGACGATGGGCTGGTTCGCGGCCATCATCTCGGCCGTGAAGCGGGGGTGGCGGGCGCGCAGGTCATCGCGTTCGAACCCCTCGCCGGGGGTGAGCGTGCCGGTCAGGAAGCCGTTGCCCAGGGGCATCGCCGCCAGGAAGCCCACCCCGCGCGCCGCGCACCACGGCAGCAGCGCGTCCAGCGCCTCCGTCGACCACACCGACAGCTCCGCCTCCACCGCGCTCACCGGGAAGACCTGCTGCACCCGCTCCAGTTGCCGGATCGTTCCGTCGTGCAGCCGCGCCCCCGCACGACGGGCGGACCTGGCGCCCACCGCGCACAGCCCGAGCGAGCGCACCTTTCCGGCCGACACCAGGTCGGCCATCGCGCCCCACGTCTCCTCGACCGGAATCTCCGGGTCCGCGCGGTGCAGTTGATACAGGTCGATCACATCGGTCTGGAGGCGGCGCAGCGAAGCGTCGCAGGCCCGCCTCACATAGCCGGGGCGCCCATTGGCCACGATGTGCTGCTCGCCCACCAGCAGCCCCACCTTCGTCGACACGAAGGCCTCGGAGCGCCGCTCCTTCAGCGCCCGCCCCATCAGCAGCTCGTTGGTGAAGGGCCCGTACATGTCGGCCGTGTCGAGCAGCGTCGACCCCCGGTCGAGCGCCGCGTGCACCGCGCGCAGCGACTCCTCACCGCGCTGTCGCGAACCGGTGTACGCCCAGCTCATCGGCATGCACCCGAGCCCGATCGCCCCCACATCGAGCGTTGCCGCGCCGATCGTCCTGCGCTCCACCTGGCCCTGACCCTCCTTCTTCCGGCACCCCAACCTAACCTCTGCGCGACCGGGCGCCTGGCATAGCCTCCTGACCATGACTTCCGATGTGTGGCTTCCCTTTCACGCCGACGAGATCGAGGGCCTCCCCGAGGGCCTGAGCTACCGCTTCTGGGACGGCGACCAGGAGTTTCCCGCGGATCCCGCGCACTGCGAGTTCTACGTCGTCCCCTATATGAAGGCGCCCGGCGTCGGGCAGCGGCCGCTGGCCGAAATGACCTCTCTGCGGGTCGTGCAGACGCTCTCCGCGGGGGTCGACCACGTCCTGCGGGCCGTGCAGTCCCTGTCCCCGGGCGTGCAGTTGTGCAACGCACGCGGAGTGCACGAGGCGAGCACCGCCGAGCTCGCGCTCACGCTGATCCTCGCCTCGCTGCGGGGCGTTCCCGACTTCGTACGGGCGCAGGACAAGGGGGAGTGGCGCTCCGGATTCCATCCGGCGCTGGCCGACAAGTCCGTACTGATCGTGGGCTACGGCTCGATCGGGTCCGCGATCGAGGACCGGCTCACGCCCTTCGAGGTAGCGCGGGTGGCGCGCGTCGCGCGCTCTGAGCGCACCACGGCGCGCGGTCCGGTGCACCCACTCACGGAACTGCCCGCACTGCTCCCCGAGGCCGACATCGTGGTGCTCGCCACGCCCCTCACCGACAGCACACGGGGCCTGGTGAACGCCGAGTTCCTGGCCCGGATGAAGGACGGCGCACTGCTGGTGAACGTCGCCCGCGGGCCCGTCGTCGACACCAAGGCGCTGCTCGCCGAGCTGGACAGCGGGCGCCTCACCGCGGCCCTCGACGTCACCGATCCGGAGCCGCTGCCCCAGGGACATCCCTTGTGGCAGACGCCCGGCGTGCTCATCAGCCCCCATGTCGGCGGCCCCACCTCCGCGTTCCTGCCGCGCGCCGAGCGGCTTCTGACCGCGCAGTTGAATCGTTTCGTGAACCGGGAGCCCCTGGGCAACGTGGTCCTTACGACGGGCGCGTAGCCCGCTTCGGGCACCCTCCGCAGTCCGGCGAATGCGGGCGGTGTCCGCGCTGCCGCTGATCGTCACGGAGCGTAGAGGCACTATGTCCCTGAGTGACGAGACTGGTGTATCGTCCCGACAGGGGCTGCGCCGCGCACCGTTCGGCGCCGGGGATGGACATTCGGACTGCGAGGGGGGCGACGGGCGATGCACGGCCTATGGACCAACGATCCGACGCGGCGGGGCCGCCGACGACCCTGGCGCGCGGCCACGCGCAGACGCGGCCACGGCAGCCATGGTGGTCACGGTGGCCATCACCACCGCGGGCACAGCGGCCGCAGAAGGCATGCGCACCCAGCGCACACGGGCCAGCGGGACCCCGCGCGGACCGGGTGGGCCCGGTGAGCTCCCCCGGGGCGCTGCTGTCCCGTCGGCCGTTGTACGGCGCTGGGACGGGCGTGATTCCGCAACTCGTGCTGGCCCTGGTGTGCGCGGGCTACGCCTTCGGTTCCGCGCTCGGCTGGGGCTCCGCGAGCCTCGCGCTGTTCATGGGCGACTTCGGGCTGAGCGCCGCCGCGGGCACCGCAGCGGTCTCCTGCTTCCTCTACGCCCGCAGCCGCCGCAGCCGCTTTCGACCCGCGTGGCTGCTGTTCGCGCTCTCCTCCACCATGGCCTCGCTGGGCAACGGAGTCTGGGGGTGGTACGAGGTCGTCCTCGACCGCCAGGTCCCGAGTCCCAGTTACGCCGATCTCTTCTTCCTCTGTTTCGCTCCGCCCGCCATCGTAGGACTGCTCGTGCTAGCCAAGAGGCCCGTGACCAAGGCGGGTTGGGTCTGCCTGGCGCTGGACTCCTGGCTGATCGGCGGTTCCCTGCTCACACTGTCCTGGAGCCTCGCGCTCGCCCAGGCGGCGAAGTTCGACGGGCCCAGCGTCGCGCACACCGCGCTCTCGCTGGCGTACCCGCTGCTGGACATCGCCCTGGTCAGCATGGTGCTCGCGCTGCACTTCAGGCGCTCGTCGGTGAACCGCTCGGCGGTGAACACCGCGATCGGCGCGCTCGCCCTGACCGTGATGTGCGACGCCCTGTTCACCTCGCCCCTCCTGCACAACAACTACCACTCCGGGCAGCTCCTCGACGCGGGCTGGTTCGCCGGGTCACTGCTCCTCGCGTACGCCCCGTGGGTCGGTCCCCGGCTCGGGCAGCCGACCGCCGACGGTCACGACACGGAGGAGCCCCGTAGGGACGGGCACGCGCGCGTGGTGCACGAGCACATCCCGGGACCCCGCCAGGGCGGACCAGGGATCACCCAGGGATCTCAAGGGCATCAGGAGGCACCTCAGGGGGCTCAGGACGGTGGCCACAACCGGTATCCGGCCACCCGTCCGATCGCCGGATCACTGGCCGCACTCACGCCCTACCTGGCCGCCGCCGTGTGCACGCTGGGCATTCTCTACAACGTCCTGAACGGCCGCAGCGTCGACCGCGTCGTGCTCATCACGGCCGGCCTCGTCGTGCTCGCCCTCGTGGTGCGCCAGGGCATCATGCTGCTCGACAACATCACCCTCACCCAGGAGCTGGCCCAGCAGGAGAACCACTTCCGCTCCCTGGTGCAGGGCTCCAGCGACGTCATCATGATCGCCGCACCGAACGGCATCCTGCGGTACGTCAGCCCGGCCGCTGCCGGGGTCTACGGCCGCAACGCCGAGGAACTCGTCGGCTCCGAGCTCGCCTCCCTCATCCACCCCGAGGACCTCGGCTGTGTGGTGCACGAGGTGCGCCGCTTCCTGGCCGCAAGCCATCTGGAGGAGCCCACCACTCGCATCGAGTGCCGCTTCAAGTCCGGCGACGGCGGCTGGCTCAATGTGGAGTCCACCGTCAACCGACACCACGGCGGCCTCATCTTCAACAGCCGTGACGTGACCGAGCGGGTCCGGCTCCAGGCGCAGCTCCAGCACAACGCCGAACACGATCCGCTCACCGACCTGCCCAACCGTGCGCTGTTCACCCGGCGCGTCCAGCAGGCCCTGTCCGGCCGCCGCTCCACCGACCGCGGCGCCGCGCTGCGCGGCACGGCCGTCCTCTTCATCGACCTCGACGGTTTCAAGGCCGTCAACGACACGATCGGGCACCAGGCCGGCGATGAGCTCCTCGTCCAGGCCGCCCGCAGACTCCAGGACTCGGTGCGCCAGGGCGACACCGCCGCCCGCCTCGGCGGCGACGAGTTCGCGGCGCTCATCGTCGGCGACGGCAGCCGCGACCGGGGCGCGCGCGAACAGCAGATCCTGGAGCTCGCCGACCGGCTGCGGATCAAGCTCTCCCAGCCGTACGCCATCGGCGGCAACGATGTCCGCGTCGCCGCGTCCATCGGCGTCGGTTTCGCCGAACCGGGCCTGGGGGCGGGGGAGTTGCTGCGCAACGCCGACCTCGCCATGTACCGGGCCAAGGCGGCCGGAAAAGGCCGCGTCGAGCTGTACGCGCCCCAGATGCAGCAGGACGTCGTACGGAAGGCGGAGCTGGCCACCCGGCTGCGCTCCGCGCTCCAGGACGGCGAGTTCGCGCTGCTCCACCAGCCCGTGGTCTGCCTCGGCAATGGCCGGATCGCGACGGTCACCGCCCAGGCCCGCTGGCGTTCCTCCCAAGGGGTGCTCTTCACGCCGGCGGAGTTCCTGCGCGTCGCCGAGGACAGCGACAAGACCGCCGAGCTGGGCCGATGGATGCTCGAGCAGGCCGTCGAGCAGGCCGCCGAGCGGGCCGCCGCGGGTGTCACGGTGCCCGTCGCCGTGCGGATGAGCGCCCGGCGTCTGCTGGACCGCTCGATGCCGCTCGGCTCCGTGGAGGCCCTGCTGACCCGGCACGGGCTCGCCTCCGGCTCCCTGATCGTCGAGCTGGCCGACACCGACCCCCGGGTCTCCCTGGACGAGCTGGAGCGGCGGCTGAACGCGCTGCGGCGGCTCGGCGTCCGGATCGCCCTGGACGGCTTCGGCAGTGGCTACGCGGCCATCACGACGCTCAGAAGGCTGCCCGTCGACGTACTGAAGCTCGACCGGGGCCTCGTCGAGGGTGTTGTCGAGTCCGCCCGGCTGCACAAGATCACCAGCGGGCTGCTGCGGATCGCCACCGACCTCGGGCTGCAGTCCGTGGCCGACGGTGTGGACCTGCCCGAGCAGGTCGTCGCCCTGCGCGCGATGGGCTGCACACACGGACAGGGCATGGCCTTCTCCGGACCGCTCGACGAGTACCGGCTGCGCAGAGCGCTGTCCTGCGGTCACTACCCGGTGCCGCACGGCCCCGCCGAGCCCGCGTTCGCGGGCGGCGGCGCGGGGGTGTATACGAGTGGTGTGCCCGCAGTCTTCGGAGGCGGTACGGCCCTCCGCTCACATAATGAGACTCCCGTCCCACCCACTTGACAGTCAGTGCGTGCCGGGGGGAGGGTCAATGCCATGCGCACCCGAATTCTCGTACTTGGAAAGCGCGTCGGCTGAAGCTGGTGACCACCGGACGGACCCGGAACACCCAGCGACCGCACCCGGCGCGCTCCCCTCGCTTGCCTCACGGCACGAGGGGTTTTTTGTTGCACAGGCACCAGTCGTACACCGCACAAAACTCGCAAAAACCCTCAGCATCGAGAAGAGAATGCCGATGACCGAGCAGGCCACCGGGGCCCATCACCCGCAGCCGCGGCCCCGTTCCGGAGGACAGTCCGCCCCCGAGCACGTCACGGGAGCGCAGTCCCTCATCCGCTCGCTTGAGGAGGTCGGGGCCGAGACGGTATTCGGCATTCCCGGCGGCGCGATCCTTCCGGCGTACGACCCGCTGATGGACTCCACGCGTGTGCGGCACGTGCTCGTGCGGCACGAGCAGGGCGCGGGTCACGCGGCCACCGGTTACGCGCAGGCCACCGGCAAGGTCGGCGTCTGCATGGCGACCAGCGGCCCGGGTGCCACCAACCTGGTGACGCCGATCGCGGACGCGCACATGGACTCGGTGCCGCTCGTGGCGATCACCGGGCAGGTCGCGTCCAAGGCGATCGGCACGGACGCCTTCCAGGAGGCGGACATCGTCGGCATCACCATGCCGATCACCAAGCACAACTTCCTGGTGACCAAGGCCGAGGACATCCCGAGGACGATCGCGGAGGCCTTCCACATCGCCTCCACCGGCCGCCCGGGCCCCGTCCTCGTCGACATCGCCAAGGACGCCCTTCAGGCGCAGACCACCTTCCAGTGGCCGCCCACCCAGGACCTGCCCGGCTACCGCCCGGTGACCAAGCCGCACGCCAAGCAGATCCGCGAGGCCGCCAAGCTGATCACCCAGGCCAAGCGGCCCGTCCTCTACGTCGGCGGCGGCGTCCTCAAGGCCAAGGCCACCGCCGAGCTGAAGGTCCTCGCAGAACTCACCGGAGCGCCCGTCACCACCACCCTGATGGCGCTCGGCGCATTCCCCGACAGCCACCCGCTGCACGTGGGAATGCCGGGCATGCACGGTGCGGTCACCGCCGTCACCGCGCTGCAGAAGGCCGACCTGATCGTCGCCCTCGGAGCCCGCTTCGACGACCGCGTCACCGGCAAGCTGGACAGCTTCGCCCCGTACGCCAAGATCGTCCACGCCGACATCGACCCGGCCGAGATCGGCAAGAACCGCGCCGCGGACGTGCCGATCGTCGGTGACGCCCGCGAGGTCATCGCCGACCTGGTCCAGGCCGTGCAGAAGGAGCACAGCGAGGGCCACGCCGGCGACTACGCCGCCTGGTGGAAGGACCTCAACCGCTGGCGCGAGACCTACCCACTGGGCTACGAGCAGCCGGACAACGGCTCCCTGTCGCCCCAGCAGGTGATCGAGCGGATCGGACAGCTCGCCCCCGAGGGCACCATCTTCGCGGCGGGCGTCGGCCAGCACCAGATGTGGGCCGCGCACTACGTCCAGTACGAGCAGCCCGCGACCTGGCTGAACTCCGGCGGCGCCGGAACGATGGGCTACGCGGTCCCGGCCGCGATGGGCGCCAAGGCCGGTCAGCCGGACAGGACGGTCTGGGCGATCGACGGTGACGGCTGCTTCCAGATGACCAATCAGGAGCTCACCACCTGCGCCCTGAACAACATCCCGATCAAGGTCGCCATCATCAACAACGGCGCCCTCGGGATGGTCCGCCAGTGGCAGACCCTCTTCTACAACCAGCGCTACTCCAACACCGTGCTGCACTCCGGCCCGGACGCGGACGGCAAGCAGCCGAGCGCCGGCACCCGCGTCCCCGACTTCGTGAAGCTGTCGGAGGCCATGGGCTGCTACGCGATCCGCTGCGAGTCCCCCGAGGACCTCGACAAGGTCATCGCGGAGGCGAACTCGATCAACGACCGCCCCGTCGTGGTCGACTTCATCGTGCACGAGGACGCCATGGTGTGGCCGATGGTCGCCGCCGGCACCTCGAACGACGAGATCATGGCCGCCCGGGACGTCCGCCCCGACTTCGGCGACAACGAAGACGACTGAGACCGAGAGAGAGCCGAGTCCACCACCATGAGCACCAAGCACACCCTCTCCGTCCTCGTCGAGAACAAGCCGGGTGTCCTCGCCCGGATCACCGCCCTGTTCTCCCGCCGCGGCTTCAACATCGACTCGCTCGCCGTCGGTGTCACCGAGCACCCCGACATCTCGCGCATCACCATCGTGGTGAACGTGATCGAGGCGCTGCCGCTCGAACAGGTCACCAAGCAGCTCAACAAGCTCGTCAACGTGCTGAAGATCGTCGAACTGGAACCCGGCTCGGCGGTGCAGCGCGAACTCGTTCTGGTGAAGGTGCGTGCCGACAACGAGACGCGCTCCCAGATCGTCGAGATCGTCCAGCTGTTCCGCGCCAAGACCGTGGACGTCTCTCCGGAGGCCGTCACCATCGAGGCCACCGGCGGCAGCGACAAGCTGGAGGCCATGCTCAAGATGCTGGAGCCGTTCGGCATCAAGGAGCTCGTCCAGTCCGGCACGATCGCGATCGGAAGAGGGGCGCGTTCGATCACGGACCGCTCGCTGCGCGCGCTCGACCGATCAGCCTGATCCTTGGTAGGGGCGGTCGGCGATCACCGACCGCCCGTATACCGAGACCCGAAAACTTCCCTTCCCCCGCCCGCCGTACGGTGGGACGCAACACCGCACACCAAGGAGAACCCCAGTGGCCGAGCTGTTCTACGACGACGACGCCGACCTGTCCATCATCCAGGGCCGCAAGGTCGCGGTCATCGGCTACGGCAGCCAGGGCCACGCCCACGCGCTGTCGCTGCGCGACTCGGGTGTCGACGTCCGCGTCGGTCTGCACGAGGGCTCCAAGTCCAAGGCCAAGGCCGAGGAGCAGGGCCTGCGCGTGGTGACGCCGTCGGAGGCCGCGGCCGAGGCCGACGTCATCATGATCCTGGTGCCGGACCCGATCCAGGCCCAGGTCTACGAGGAGTCCATCAAGGACAACCTGAAGGACGGCGACGCGCTGTTCTTCGGCCACGGTCTGAACATCCGCTTCGGCTTCATCAAGCCCCCGGCCGGTGTCGACGTCGCCATGGTCGCCCCCAAGGGCCCGGGCCACCTGGTGCGCCGCCAGTACGAGGAGGGTCGCGGCGTTCCCTGCATCGCGGCCGTCGAGCAGGACTCCACGGGCAGCGCCTTCCCGCTCGCCCTGTCCTACGCCAAGGGCATCGGCGGCACCCGCGCGGGCGTCATCAAGACGACCTTCACGGAGGAGACCGAGACCGACCTGTTCGGTGAGCAGGCCGTTCTCTGCGGTGGCACCGCGGCGCTGGTCAAGGCGGGCTTCGAGACGCTGACCGAGGCCGGCTACCAGCCGGAGATCGCGTACTTCGAGTGCCTCCACGAGCTGAAGCTCATCGTCGACCTCATGTACGAGGGCGGCCTGGAGAAGATGCGCTGGTCGGTCTCCGAGACCGCCGAGTGGGGCGACTACGTCACCGGCCCGCGGATCATCACGGACGCCACCAAGGCCGAGATGAAGAAGGTCCTCGCGGAGATCCAGGACGGCACCTTCGCCAAGAACTGGATGGAGGAGTACCACTCCGGCCTGAAGAAGTACAACGAGTACAAGACGCAGGACGAGAACAGCCTCCTGGAGTCCACCGGCAAGGAGCTCCGCAAGCTCATGTCGTGGGTCAACGACGAGGCGTAAGCCGTACGGCCGAAGGGGCCGGAGCATCCGCTCCGGCCCCTTCGGCCAACCCTGGGTAACGCCCGTGAGCGCGCCGTTGTCCACCCCGTCCAGCCACGGACGGGTGATCCTTCCACGGAGGCGCAAGAAGGCCCCCGTTGCGGCACTACACTGCTGCACAACATACGCGTCAGGCCCACAGCGTCGTGCGTCTTCCACGCGGCTAGCAACCCTCCACCGCATGCGGCCGTCGGGACGGCCGTCCGCATTGGACCTGTGAGGACTCACGTGAGCTCGAAACCTGTCGTACTCATCGCTGAAGAGCTGTCGCCCGCGACCGTCGACGCCCTGGGCCCGGACTTCGAGATCCGGCACGCGAACGGCGCGGACCGCGCCGAGCTGCTGCCCGCGATCGCCGACGTCGACGCGATCCTGATCCGTTCGGCCACCAAGGTCGACGCGGAGGCCGTGGCCGCCGCGAAGAAGCTCAAGGTCGTCGCACGAGCCGGCGTCGGCCTGGACAACGTCGACGTCTCCGCCGCCACCAAGGCCGGCGTGATGGTCGTCAACGCCCCCACCTCGAACATCGTGACCGCGGCCGAGCTGGCCTGCGGCCTCCTCCTCGCCACCGCGCGCCACATCCCGCAGGCCAACTCGGCGCTGAAGAACGGCGAGTGGAAGCGCTCGAAGTACACCGGCGTCGAGCTCGCCGAGAAGACCCTCGGTGTCGTCGGTCTCGGCCGCATCGGCGCGCTGGTCGCGCAGCGGATGTCCGCGTTCGGCATGAAGGTCGTCGCCTACGACCCCTACGTCCAGCCCGCCCGGGCCGCGCAGATGGGCGTCAAGGTCCTCTCCCTCGACGAGCTGCTCGAGGTCTCGGACTTCATCACCGTGCACCTGCCCAAGACGCCCGAGACGGTCGGTCTCATCGGCGACGAGGCGCTGCACAAGGTCAAGCCGTCGGTGCGGATCGTCAACGCCGCGCGCGGCGGGATCGTCGACGAGGAGGCGCTGTTCTCGGCGCTCAAGGAGGGCCGCGTCGCCGGCGCCGGCCTCGACGTGTACGCGAAGGAGCCCTGCACGGACTCCCCGCTCTTCGAGCTCGACCAGGTCGTCTGCACCCCGCACCTCGGCGCCTCCACCGACGAGGCGCAGGAGAAGGCCGGTGTCTCCGTCGCCCGCTCGGTGCGCCTCGCCCTCGCCGGTGAGCTCGTCCCGGACGCGGTGAACGTGCAGGGCGGTGTCATCGCCGAGGACGTCAAGCCCGGTCTGCCGCTCGCCGAGAAGCTCGGCCGCATCTTCACCGCCCTCGCGGGCGAGGTCGCGGTCCGCCTCGACGTCGAGGTGTACGGCGAGATCACCCAGCACGACGTCAAGGTGCTCGAACTCTCCGCGCTCAAGGGCGTGTTCGAGGACGTCGTCGACGAGACGGTGTCGTACGTCAACGCCCCGCTGTTCGCGCAGGAGCGCGGCGTCGAGGTCCGTCTGACCACGAGTTCGGAGTCCCCCGACCACCGCAACGTGGTCACCGTGCGCGGCACGCTCGGCGACGGCCAGGAGGTCTCGGTCTCCGGCACGCTGGCCGGCCCCAAGCACCTGCAGAAGATCGTCGCCGTCGGTGAGTACGACGTGGACCTCGCGCTCGCCGACCACATGGCCGTGCTGAGCTACGAGGACCGTCCCGGTGTCGTCGGCACCGTCGGCCGCATCCTCGGCGAGGCGGGTATCAACATCGCCGGCATGCAGGTCGCGCGTGCCGCCGCGGGCGGCGAGGCCCTCGCGGTCCTCACCGTCGACGACACGGTCCCGCAGAACGTGCTGAGCGAGGTGGCCGAGGAGATCGGCGCCACCTCGGCGCGCTCGGTGAACCTCGTCTGACCTTCGCGGTACGCGGTCCGGGGCCCGGTCACCTCAGGTGACCGGGCCCCGGTCATGCGCGGGAGTCCCGGGGCGGCTCGACCAGTCCCTCCCGGTAGGCGATGGCCACGGCCTCGGTGCGGCCCGAGGCGCCCAGCTTGGCGAGGATGTTGGAAACGTGCACGCTCGCCGTCTTCCCCGTGATGAACAGCTCCTCGCCGATCTGACGGTTGGTACGGCCGCGGGCCAGCAGCCTCAGGACATCGCTCTCGCGGGCGGTCAGCGCCGGGACACGGTCCGCGGCGGACGGTGAGTCGGCGAGACGACCGCGCCGGATCAGGGCGTCCAGCTCCTCGCGCAGCGGTACGGCGCCGAGCCGGACGGCGGTGTCGCGCGCCGTGCGGGCCCGCTCGGCGGCCTCCTCCCGACGGTCCGCCACGAGCAGCGCCTCGGCCAGCCGTCTTTCGCAGCGGGCCAGTTCATAGGGATCGCCGTAGTCGAACGCGGCGACCGCCTTCTCCCAGGCGGCCACCTCGGGACCCGAGTGCGCGCGCAGCCACTCCGCCTCGGCGCGGGCGAGCCAGGCCAGCCCCTCCGGTCCCTGCCGCGAGCCGTCCTCCCCCTTCGCGGCCGTGCTCCGGGCGACCTCCACCAGCTCGGTCGCGAGGTCCGCCCAGCGCCGGGAGCCCGCCTCGTCGCCGGTCAGACGCAGCTCGACGGCGGCGTCCGCGACCGCCGACAGAGCCAGCGCCGCGAGCCGCACACCGATGTCGGGCCGCTCGCTGCCGGAGCCGTCGCTGAGCGATGCGAGCGTCGCACGTACGGAGGCGACGGCGCCCTCGGGATCACCGCGCAGGGCTGCGGCGTCGGTCAGCACGATGCCCGCGACGAGCGTGGCCATCCAGTCGAACGGTCCGTCGAGCAGCGCGCGGGCCCGCTCGGCGGCCCCCTCCTCGCCGCGCGCCAGGGCGACGTACAACGCGGGTCCGACGGCGAAGCCGCCCGCCGGTGGCAGCCGTTGGGCGTCGACGGCGGCGGCCCGCGCGCACTCGTCCCAGCGGCCCAGGGTGTAGAGGATCAGGGACTGGAGGTAGCGCAGCTCCAGCGCGTACGGGGAGGAGACGAGGCCGGAGCGGTTCGCCCGCTCGAGTCCCTCGGCGAGCCAGGTCAGGCACTCGTCCAGGGCCCCGGACTCGTAGGCCCCGATGGCGAGGTTGAAGTGGGCGCGCATCTCGATGGAGACATTGCGGGCGCGCCGGGCCAGGTCACGGGCCTGCCGAAGCCGCTCCCGGCCCTCGGTCGTACGCCGGTTGTGGTCTTCCAGACCGACCAGGGAGATGATCAAGTCGGCCTGGGCGTCGGCGAGTCGGAGCTCCTCGGCGGTGCGCAGCGCCTGTCGGGCGACGCGCTCGGCGTCCTCGTCGTGGCCCATGTACCGCGCGGCCATGACATGGGTGGCCGCCGCCCACACCCAGGTGTGCGACGGGGGCTCGGCCGGGATCATGGCCAGCGCCTCGCTGCTGTAGGTGAAGGCGGCCTTCAGACTGTCGACGCGCATCAGATTGCCCGCGAGGGTGTAGCGGACGCGGGCGGCGAGCTCCGAGTCCGCGTCCGATCCCGCCCTGGCGAGTGCGGCGCGGGTGAGGGAGACCGCCCGGTGGGTCTGGCCGGCGTGCGCGGCGGCGGCGGAGGCGCGCAGGGTGAGGGTGACCGGGTCGCCGTTGCGGGGGCGGGCGCCGGGGTCCACCGCGGGCCACAGTTCGAGCGCGGCCTCCACGTGGTGCAGCTCCTCGGCGGGCGCGCCGACCCGCTGGGCGTGGTCGGCGGCTTCCAGCGAGGCGGTCAGAGCGTCCGCGAGATCGTGGCTCTCCCGCGAGTGGTGGGCGCGCTCGGCCGCGCTTTCCGCCGTGTGACCGCGTCCGGCGAGGAGTCTGGCGAACGAGCCGTGCAGCCGGACCCGCTCGCCGGGCAGCAGATCGGCGTAGACGGCCTCACGGGCGAGGGCGTGCCGGAAGGAGTACGTGGCGTCGTCGCCGGGGACCAGCAGCTGCCGTCCTACGGCCTCCCGCAGCGCCGACTCCAGCTCTTCCTCGGGCAGTTGTACGGCGTCACGCAGCAGGTCGTGCTCGACGCGCCGCCCGGCGACCGCGGCCGTGCGCAGCACCTGCTGGGCGGTGTCGGAGAGTTGCTCGATCCGGATGAGGAGGAGGTCGGCGAGGCCGCTCGGCATGGCGGGCGCCGCGGGGTCGAGGTCGCTCGGCAGCGCGGCGAGCAGCTCCTCCGCGTAGAAGGCGTTGCCTTCGGCGCGGTCGACTATGCGGCGGACGGTGGTGTCGGAGAGGGCGTCCGTCCGCAGGGCACGCACCAGGCGGGCCACTTCGGCGTCGGCCATGGGGCGCAGTTCGAGCCGGTCCACGGAGGGGAGCCGGGCCAGCTCGGCGAGCAGGGGGCGCAGGGGGTGGCGGCGGTGCAGGTCGTCCGAGCGGTACGAGGCGAAGAGGGCGAGGCGGTGGGTGGGCGAGCCGGGGGTCGGATTCTGCAGGGCGCCTCGGCTGAGGAGGAAGCGCAGGAGGTCCCTCGATGACTGGTCCGCCCAGTGGAGGTCTTCGAGGACCAGGAGGAGGGGGGTGATGTCGGCGGCGTCCGCCAGCAGGCCGGCCACGCCCTCGAAGAGTCGCAGCCGGCTGCCGGTGTCCGTGTCCGTCCCGCTGCCGGAGCCCAGCAGGCGGTCGACCGCCGGGTGTGCCGCGAGGGCGGCGGCGAACCGCTCGTCTCCGCCGAGCGCGCCGAGGATCTCCGTGAACGGCAGATAGGGCAGGCCCACGTCGCCGAGGTCCACGCAGTGGCCGGTGAGCACCGTCATGCCGGTGTGCGTGGCGTGTGCGGCGGCTTCCGTCAGGACGCGGGTCTTGCCGACGCCGGCGTCCCCGGAGAGGACGACGGCGCGCGGGGTGCCTGCGCGGGCGCGGTCCAGCACGCCGGTGAGCCAGGCGAGTTCGTCGTCGCGGCCGATGAACGGCGTACCGGATGTCTGTGCCACGCCGCCATCCTGACACGCCCCACCGACAACGCCCCGCCCCCGTCCGCGCCCCTACCGGCCCCGGCCCCCTCATCAACCTGAACGCCCTCGTCCTCAAACGCCGGACCGTCCGAAAACCCCGGGCAGGACCCGGGGTTCTCAGGGGCGCGGGGAACGGCGCGACCGGCCCCCACCACCCGCAGACGAAGCACTCAGGGAGGCCGGGAATGCGGGGCGTAGCCCCGCCTGAGGGGCGCGGGGAACTGCGCGATCAGCCCCCACCGGCCCGCAGGCAAAGCGCTTCGGGTGGGCGGGGTTTCGGGGCGCAGCCCCGCCTGAGGGGCGCGGGGAACTGCGCGATCAGCCCCCACCGACCCGCAGGCAAAGCACTTGGGGAGGGCGGGGGTCCGGGCGCAGCCCCGCCCGAGAGGCGCGGGGAACTGCGCGACCGGACCCCGCCCCCCGTAGTCGGAGCGCGCAGCCGGGGTTCCCAGGGCGTAGTCCTGGTGAAGGGGTGTCAGGCGGGAGCCTGTTCGGGGTGCGGGGCCTCGGCCCCGACCTCCCGCACCCGCACGCGCCGCAACGTCGCAGACGCCACCCCCGCCGCCCCCAGCAACAGCACCGCCCCCGCGATCGCCGCCGCCTGCATCCCACTGGTGAACGCCTCCCGCGCGGCCCGCACCAGCGCATCGCCCGCGCCGTCCGGCAACCGGTGGGCGACCGCCAGCGCGCCGCCGAGGGTCTCCTGGGCCGGCGCCGGGACGCCGGACGGAATCTCGTGGCGGTAGACGGCCGTACCGATGGACCCGAGGACCGCCATACCGAGCGCCCCGCCGAACTCGGCCCCCGTCTCCAGCAGCGAGGACGCGGCGCCCGCGTTGCCGACGGGGACGGTGCCCAGCGCCAGATCCATCATCTGGGACATCACGGTGACGATCCCCGAGGCGAGGACTCCGGCCCCGGCGAGGACCAGCCACATCGAGTCGGTCCCGGTGAGGGCCAGCAGACCGTAGCCGCACGCGGCGAGGACGAAGCCGCCGGAGACGACGTGGGCGCGGTGGACGCCCTTCTGCACCAGCTGCGCGGCGACCGGCGCGGCGACCCCGACCAGGACCGTCGGCAGCAGTGACCACAGCGCGGCCTCCATGGAGCTCTTGCCGAGGACCGACTGCAGGTACTGGGTGGTGAAGTACGCCGACCCCATCATCCCGAACGCGGAGACCAGGTTGAGCACGACGGCGGGCGCGAAGCCCCGGCCCCGGAACAACTCGGGGGAGATCAGCGGGGACTTGGCGGTGCGCTGCCGCTGGACGAAGAGCGCGGCGAAGACGAGACCGACGACGATCGAGACGCCGTACTCGAACTTCCAGCCCTCGGACGGGATTTCCTTCACGCCGTAGATGACGGGCAGCACGGCGGCCATCGACAGCGGCACGCTGAGCAGGTCGAAACGGCCCGGTTCCGGGTTCTTGGACTCGGGGAGCAGGATCGGGCCGAGGACCAGCAGCAGCACCATCGCGGGCAGGTTGACGAGGAAGACCGAGCCCCACCAGAAGTACTCGACGAGGACACCGCTCATCACCGAACCGAGCGCGATACCGCCGGTCATGACGCCGGACCACAGACCGATCGCCTTCGCGCGCTGCCCGGGGTCGGTGAACATCGTGCGGATGATCGCCATCGTCGACGGCATGAGGGTGGCGCCACCGATGCCGAGGACCGCGCGGGCCGTGATCAGCATCTCGGCGCTGTCGGCGTAGGCGGCCATGACCGAGGCCGTGCCGAAGGCGGCGGCGCCGAAGAGGAGGAGCTTGCGGCGGCCTATGCGGTCGCCGAGCGAGCCCATCGTCATCAGCAGTCCGGCGAGCACGAACGCGTAGATGTCGAAGATCCACAGCTGCTGGGTGCCGCTCGGCTCCAGGTCCGCACTGATCGCGGGGATCGCGAAGTAGAGGACCGAGACGTCCATCGAGACCAGGAGCAGCGGAAGCATCAGGACGCCGAGGGCGGTCCATTCGCGGCGGCCGGCGAGGCCTCCGCCGGGTGCGGGGGTGGTGCTCGTCGAGTGCTTCGAGTTCGTCATGACAGGGACTGTACGGACGTCTTAAACGCTTGTCTAGTACGCTTGTTTAAAACGAGCGTCTGGGACGGTTGTCTGGATCGGGGGTACGCTGATCGGCATGGGACACCGTGAGGATCTGCTCGAAGGCGCCAAGCGCTGCCTGCTGGAGAAGGGGTTCGTGCGCACCACGGCGCGCGACATCGTGAAGGAGTCCGGGACGAATCTGGCGTCCATCGGCTACCACTACGGGTCGAAGGACGCGCTGCTGACGCAGGCCTTCGTGGAACTGGTGCAGGAGTGGGGCGAGAAGTCCGCCCATCATCCGGAGCACGAGGACACGCCCGGGGGTTCCGTGGAGCGGTTCCACAGCGTGTGGGCCCGGATGCTGGAGTCCTTCGAGGAGTTCCGCCCCGTCTGGGCGGCCAGCATGGAGATCGTGACGCAGGGGGAGCGGGTTCCGGAGCTGCGGAATCTGATGGCGAAGGCGCAGATCGAGGGACGGTCCGGGCTCGTCGCGATGCTCACGGGCCTGGACGAGGAGACGCTCGACGAGCGCACCGTCCAGTCCCTCGGCGGCTTCTACCAGGCGCTGCTCAACGGTCTGATGGTCCAGTGGCTCTTCGACCCGGCGAGCGCCTCCACGGCGGACGACCTCACGGAGGGGCTGCGACGGGTGATCGAGGGGGCGACCGGCTCGCGCGACTGAGGCGTCACCCGGCCACGACTCCGGTCGGCGTGGCGCCGGGCCCGCGATCGGCTCGCGCGTCGCGGGAGGCCGGGACCAGCGCCACCAGCATCAGTACGGCGGTGACGGCGAAGGCCGACGGATACCCCGTCACCCCGGCCAGCACGCCGAAACCCGCCGCGCCGACGCCCATGCCACCGTCGTACGCGACGTTCCACAGCGCTGTGACGGTGCCGTATCCCGAGGCCGGGACGCGCGCGTACATCAGGGTCAGCGTGGCGTTCTGGGCGATTCCGAAGCCGGTGCCGAAGACCGCGACCCCGACGAGGACCGCGACGGGACTACCGGTGATCGCCGTGATCGACAGGCCCCCCGCCGAGAGGACCAGACCGGGCACGAGGAGCCGCGCGGGCCCGTGCCGGTCGCCGTACCGGCCCGCCGCCCAACGGGCCGCGGTCGACGCGGCCGGCTGCACGAAGAGGGCCACGGCGACGACCGTGCCGTACGCGGCAGGGACCGCCAGCGGCAGGAACGTGACGACGATCCCGGCGGCGAGGGCGGTGGTCGCGAAGACGGCCCCGGGCCGCATCAGACCACCGGTGCGCAGCCCGGCCAGCACCCCCACCGGTTTCCCGGACGCCGGCTCCCGGTCCGGCAGGCCCGGTACGGCGACGATCGCGGCCAGCGCCGCCACGCCCGCGGCCACGGCGACCGGCCCGTACCCGGCGTGCGCGGCGAGCCACACGCCGAGCGGCAGCGCGATCAGCGACGGCACTCCGGAGACCACGCCCACCAGCGCGAGGCCCTCCCCGCGCCGCTCGGCCGGAATGAGCGACGCGGTGAGCGCGCCGCCCGCGACGAGCGTGAGCGCGAAGCCGAGGCCGCGGACCAGACAGACCGTCACGATCCACGCCATGCCGTCGGAGGCGGTCAGGACCAGCGCGGGAGCGCCGAGCAGGGTGAGCCCGGCGATCAGCGCGACCCGGTAGCCGTAGCGGCCGACCAGGCGGGGAGCGGCCAGTTCGCCCAGGACCGTGGAGAGCATCAGGGCGCCGGTGGCCAGGCCCGCGCCCGACGCCGTGGCGTAGCGGGGCACGACCGACAGGAGCAGGAAGAAGCTCGTCGAGGCGCCGACCATGCTCACGAAACGGAGCAGCAGGGGGCGGGTGAGGAGAGGGGGCCTCGAAGCTGCCGCGGGGACACGGGGCGTGGTCGCTGTCATGGAAACGACGCTAGGCACCTGCCGGACCCCCGGTAAGCTCCAATTCCATGCCGTTGCAGTGGGCCGGTCTGTCACCCGAACTGCTCCTGCGCGTCGACCGGGAGAGCGGCGAGCAGCTGCGCGCCCAGCTCGAACGGCAGCTGCGGGACGCGATCCGCACGGGCCGCCTCGGCGCCGGCGAGCGGCTGCCCTCCTCGCGTGAACTCGCCCGCGAGATGGGGCTGTCGAGGGGCCTCGTCCAGGACTGCTACGCCCAGCTCCAGTCCGAGGGCTACCTCGTGACACGCGTCGGCTCGGCCACCCGGGTCGCGGCGTGCGCCCACGTACCGCCCGCGCCCGCGCCGCACCGGAGCGCGCCCGAGCGGCTGGTCGCCGACTTCCGGCACGGCGTGCCGGACCTGACCGGCTTCCCGCTCTCCGACTGGCTCTGGGCGCTGCGCGAGGCGGGCCGCACCCTGCCGACCGCGGACCTCGACTACGGGGACCCTCGCGGGAGTTGCGTGCTGCGCGAGGTCGTCGCCGGATATCTGCGCCGGGTACGTGCCGCCGCGGCCGACCCCGAACGGATCGTCGTCTGCTCCGGCTACGCGCAGGGCCTCGCCCTCACCCTGGAGAGCCTGGCCGGGGCGGGGGTGCGTGTCGTGGCCTACGAGGACCCGGGCGCCCCCGCCACGGTGACGGCAGCCGCGGCCGCGGCGGGTCTGACGGCGGTGCCCGTCCCGGTCGACGAGCAGGGCATCGACGCACGGGCGCTGGCGGCGACCGGGGCACGGGCCGTCGTCGTCACCCCCGCCCACCAGTGGCCCACCGGCGTCGTCCTCGCGCCCGAACGCCGGCTCGCGCTGATCGAGTGGGCGACGCGGCGGGACGCGTACGTCGTCGAGGACGACTACGACGCGGAGTTCCGCTACGACCGTGAACCCGTCGGAGCCCTGCACGGACTGGCCGCCGACCGGGTCGTCTCCATCGGCACCGTCAGCAAGTCCCTCGCCCCGGCGCTGCGCATCGGCTGGCTGCTCTGCCCGCCCGCGCTCGCCGCCCCGATCACGGCGGCCAAACTGCGCACCGACCGCGGCTCCCCGACCCTCGACCAGCTCGCCCTCGCCCGCCTCGTCGAGTCCGGCCGCTACGACCGCCATCTGCGGCGCATGCGCACGACCTACGCGACCCGGCGTACGGCCCTGGTCACGGCCCTCGCCGCACACGCCCCGGAGGTCCGGCTGACGGGTCTCGCGGCCGGGTTCCACGCCGTCGCGCACCTGCCCGGCACGGACGCGGCCGCCGAACGGGCCGTCATCGACGGGGCGCGCGCACGGTCCGTCGGCCTGTACGGGATGAGCGCCTGTCGCGCGGACCGGGCGACGGCGCCGCCCCAACTCGTCCTGGGCTTCGGTGACGTGGGTGAACGCGCGATCACGGAGGGCATCGCGGCGATCGGCGACCTGCTCGTCGGCCGTCCTGGAACCGAGGACCTGTCCTAGGGCCGGCGCAGGGCCGCGCGCCAGGGCTCGGGTACCGTCTCGCCGTACTCGACGTCGGTGGCTCCCACGAGGGCCGCCAGGTCGGCGAGTTGCCCGGTGACGGCCTTGCGCAGGGCCACCGTCGGTCTGACATCGGGCTCCAGATAGAGGCCCTCGACCAGCAGGGTGCCCCGGTTCCGGTCGCGGCGGGGCGAGATACGGCCGACCAGACGGTCCTCGTGCAGGATCGGCAGCAGGTAGTAGCCGTACTCCCGTTTCGCCCTGGGCACGTACATCTCGTTGCGGAAGGCGAAGCCCCACAGCCGTTCGGTCAGGCGCCGGTCGCTCACGAGGTTGTCGAAGGGGGAGAGCAGCGCGGTGCGCCCGTGCCAGTCACCGGCGCGGATCGCCTCCAGCTCGGCCATGGCGTCGACGTGCACGTACCACGTCTCGGTGGCCGAGGCCGCCCCCTCCACCCGTACGGGTATGACGCGACCCTCCTTCGTGAGCGTACGCAGCACCTCGGCCAGGCCGTCGTACTTGCCCCGAAGGAAGTACTGCTTGATGTCCAGCGGACGGGCGACGCCGAGGGCGCGCAGGGTGTGCTCCGCGGCCGTGGTCACCCTCTCCCGCGCCGACACCGCGACCCGGTCGGTGCCGGGCGGCAGACAGGCGTCCGGGAGGCCCCACAGACGCCGGCCCGCCTCGCGCCCCGCGACCATGATCCGGCCCTGGAGCCACAGGAACGTCAGCATCCGCTCGACGTTGCGGCCCGCGGTCCAGCCGCTGGAGGGCCACTCCATGACCGAGCGGTCCTCGAAGGCGTCGGTGGGCAGCGGGGTGCCTTCGGCGAGCCGGGCGAGGATGTGCTCCAGGAGCCCCTCGTTGGCCTCCATCCAGACCTTGGTCAACGACAGGTTCTTCGGGGGGTAGCCGTCCATCGACACCCGGTGGATCGGATAGTCCTCGGTGAGCACCAGGGCCGCGGAGTGCGCCCAGTACTCGAACAGCCACCGCTCCTCCCACCACAACGCGCCGAGAGGCGAACCGGCCCCCGCCCCGAGGCGGCTCCACACCACGAGCTCATGACTCGGCGCCACGACGCTGATGGGGTCCAACTGCAGATAGCGCAACGACCGCAGCACGGCCCGCAGCCCCTCCCCGTCCCCCGACGGACGCACCCCGCCGAGCCACTGCCGCGACAGCGCGAGCCGACGCGCCTCCACCTGACTGATGGTCAACTACTGCTGAGGCGTGGGCATTCCGGGTCCCCGAATTCCTGCTCAGTGGGCCGCTGCCTGAGCCCGCGGCGAGCGTTTCGACGGCACACCCTACGGCTGGCCGCCGCGCGCGGGCATTACAGTCGCGCCCCCTTCAACGCCATGTGCAGCAGCAGGCGGTCCTCGCCGTCGTCCAGGTCGAGGCCGGTCAGCTGCTCGACGCGGGACAGGCGGTAGTAGAGGGTCTGCCGGTGGATGCCCAACTCCGCCGCCGTGCGCCCTGCCTGACCCGCGCAGTCGAGGAACACCTCGGCGGTGCGGGCGAGTTCGCGGTGCGCGGGGGAGAGGAGGGTGCGGACGGCCGGGTCGTGGGCCGCCTCCGGGGGCAGGGCCGTGAGGAGACGGAACGGGCCGATGGAGGCCCACTCGGCGACCGGGCCGAGGCGGGGCTCCGCGAGGACCGCGCGGGCGGCGGCGGACGCCTCCTGCCAGGCCGCCCCCAGCTCGGCGAGGCCCACCCGGGCCCCGGCGACTCCGGCGGCCACGGTCGTCCCGGCACCCTTCGCCGTTCCCTGTCCACCCCCGCGCTCCCCGGCCGCCTCCCGTACGAAGCGGGTCGCCGCCGTGAGCGCCGGAGTCAGTACGTCCGCCGAGCGCAGCCGTACGAGAAGGGCCAGGCTCTGGCCGGTGGCCCCCCACGGCACCGTGCACAGCGCGGTCGCGCCCGGCACCGTACGGACCGAAGGGGCGTCGTCCGGGTCGGCGGAGGGCCAGGGGGCGACGCACACCACCGCGTGCAGGCCGTCGCCGCGCGGGCCGAGGGCGGTGCGCAGCTCGGCGACCGCCATGTCCCGCTGCCAGCCGCGCTCGGCGGTGAGGACCGCCCGCAGCTCGCGGGTGAGGTCCGCGCCCGCCTGTGCCTCGTCCGCGAGCAGGTCGCCGATGCGGGCGGCGACCTCCATCGCCGCGGAGAGCTGCGCCTCGGACGGGCCGGGGTCGTCCTCCAGCAGCCAGACATAGCCGAGGACGACACCCCGATGGCGTACCGGCAGACAGATCCGGCCCCGGTACACGCCCGCCTCCGGGGTGGGCGGGATGTGCACGGGGGCCGTCGCGCGCGTGATGCCGAAGCCCTCGAACCAGGTGCGGACCGCCGCCGTGGAGCGACGGGTGAGGATCGAGCGGGTCCGCACGGGGTCCAGGGCCGACGGGTCGAGCTCGCCCTCGCTGTCGTAGGCGCCGAAGGCGATCAGCTCGAAGTCCCGGTTCTCCAGCGTCGCGGGCACGCCGAGGAGCGCCGAGATCTCGTCGACCAGCTCCTGATAGCCGCCGTGGTCGCCACGGTGATCTCGGTGCTCCCGGTGATCCCGGGGCTCTCTGTGATCCCTGTGTTCGTCGCTCACCCGGGCATTCTCCCGCAATTCCGCAGCCCTTCATACATCTGTCTGAGATCCAGGGCACGGATGCGTGACAGCTGTCGATGGCTCAGGATCGGAGGGATCCTTAGGTTTCACGGTGGTTCTCCGTGCCGTACCCGAATGGTCGGGATACGGCCTTCTGCTCACCTTGTTGTGGAGGTGCCCCGTGCTGGGTCCCGTGATTCTCGCCGCGTCGCGCAGCGACCGGATGCGCCGCTTCGTGTCGGCGGCCCCCGGCACCAAGCAGGTGGTCGCCCGTTTCATCGCCGGTGAGAGCGTCGACCAGGTCGTTCCGGTCGTCCGGGACGCCGTCGCCAAGGGTCTGGAAGTCACCCTCGACGTCGTCGGCGAGGACATCACCACCCGTGAGCAGGCCTTCGCCGCCCGGGACGCGTACCTGGAGCTCATCGAGCACCTGAAGGAGCTGGACCTCGGCACCAAGGCCGAGATGTCGATCAAACTGTCGATGTTCGGGCAGGCCCTGGAGGGCGGCCACGAGCTGGCCCTCGCCAACGTGCGCCCCGTCGTCGAGGCCGCCGCCGCCATCGGCACCACCGTCACCCTGGACGCCGAGGACCACACCACCCTCGACTCGATGTTCGCCATCCACGAGGAGCTGCGGAAGGACTTCCCGCAGACCGGCTGCGTCATCCAGGCCTACCTGTACCGCACCGAGGCCGACGCCCGCCGCCTCGCCGCGAGCGGCAGCCGCGTCCGCCTGGTGAAGGGCGCCTACAAGGAGCCCGCCGAGGTCGCTTACCAGGACAAGGCCGAGACCGACAAGGCGTACGTCCGTGTCCTGCGCGTCCTGATGGAGGGCGAGGGGTACCCGATGATCGGGTCCCACGACCCGCGCCTCATCTCCATCGCGCAGGAGCTGGCGCGCAAGGCCGGGCGCAAGCTGGACGAGTACGAGTTCCAGATGCTGTACGGCATCCGTGGCGAGGAGCACCTGCGGCTCGCCGCCGAGGGCCACCGCATGCGGGTGTACACCGCGTACGGCACCGACTGGTACGGCTACTTCATGCGCCGCCTGGCCGAGAAGCCGGCCAACCTCCTCTTCTTCGCACGCTCGATCCTCACCAAGGGCTGATCCACGGGCCGAGCCCGAACCACCCGCTCATAAAGGAGTTACGGAAATCATGGACGCTGTGACCCAGGTCCCCACCCCCGTCAACGAGCCGGTGCACGGCTACGCCCCCGGTTCGCCCGAACGCGCCCGCCTGGAGGCCAAGCTCAAGGAGCTGGCGGAGAACCCGATCGAGCTGGCGATGACCATCGGCGGCGAGAAGCGGCTCGGCGGCGGTGAGCGCTTCGAGGTCGTGCAGCCGCACAACCACAAGGCCGTCATCGGCACCGGCGCGCACGCCACCCAGCAGGACGCGCAGGACGCCATCGACGCGGCCCTCGCCGCCGCGCCCGCCTGGCGCGCGATGTCCTTCGACGACCGCGCCGCGATCATCCTGCGCGCCGCCGAGCTGCTGGCCGGCCCCTGGCGCGAGACGCTGGCCGCCTCCACCATGCTCGGCCAGTCGAAGACCGCCCAGCAGGCCGAGATCGACACCCCCTGCGAGCTCGTCGACTTCTGGCGCTTCAACGTCCACTACGCCCGCCAGATCCTCGCCGAGCAGCCGCCGGCGAACTCCCCGGGCGTGTGGAACCGCATGGACCACCGTCCGCTGGAGGGCTTCGTCTACGCGATCACGCCCTTCAACTTCACGGCGATCGCGGGCAACCTGCCCACCGCTCCGGCGCTCATGGGCAACGTCGTCGTGTGGAAGCCGTCCCCGACGCAGACCCACGCCGCCGTGCTGCTGATGCAGCTCCTGGAGGAGGCGGGCCTGCCCAAGGGCGTCATCAACCTCGTCACCGGTGACGGCATCGAGGTATCCAAGGTCGCCCTGGAGCACCGCGACCTCGCCGGCATCCACTTCACCGGCTCGACCAAGACCTTCCAGTACCTGTGGAAGACGGTCGGCAACAACATCGAGAAGTACCGCTCCTACCCGCGTCTGGTCGGCGAGACCGGCGGCAAGGACTTCGTCGTCGCCCACCCGTCGGCGGACCGCGCGGTCCTCAAGACCGCGCTGACCCGTGGTTCCTTCGAGTACCAGGGCCAGAAGTGCTCGGCGAGCTCCCGCGCCTACGTCCCGGCCTCCATCTGGAACTCCGGTTTCAAGGAGGAGTTCGCGGCCGAGGTTGACTACCTGACCATGGGTGACGTCACCGACCTGTCGAACTTCATCGGCGCGGTCATCGACGAGCGCTCGTTCGCCAAGAACAAGGCGGCCATCGACCGCGCGAAGGCCGACCCGACCTGCACGATCGTCGCGGGCGGCACGTACGACGACTCCGTCGGCTACTTCGTGCGCCCGACCGTCGTCGAGTGCTCGGACCCGGAGAACGAGGTCTTCACGACCGAGTACTTCGGCCCCTTCCTCGCCGTCCACGTCTACGAGGACGACAAGTACGACGAGATGCTGACCCAGATGGAGTCGGCGTCCGACTACGCGCTCACCGGCGCGGTCATCTCCGGCGACCGCGCGGCGGCCGCGTACACGATGGAGAAGCTCCGCTACGCCGCGGGCAACTTCTACATCAACGACAAGTCGACCGGCGCCGTCGTCGGCCAGCAGCCCTTCGGCGGCGGCCGTGCCTCCGGCACCAACGACAAGGCGGGCGCCCCGCAGAACCTGATGCGCTGGACGCTGACCCGCGCCATCAAGGAGACCCTGGTCCCGCCGACCGACTACACGTACCCGCACATGGGCTGATCAGCCCTTCCGAACCCGGGCCGGGAAGCCCGACCCCCCGAGCAGGCTTCCCGGCCCGTCTCCATGTCCGGCCCGTCTCCGTGTCCGGCCGTCTGCGGGCAGAATTTCTCCATGGCCCGGACGCGGAGTGAGATGGTCGAGACCGACGACGGAGTACGTCTGTGGGCGCAGCGGTCGGGTGAAGGTCCCCCGCTCGTGCTGTGCCACGGCGGTCCTGGCCTGTGGGACATGTTCGAGGACGTGGCCGGATCACTGACGGACCGGGCCGCCGTCCACCGCTGGGACCAGCGCGGTTGCGGACGGTCGGGGTCGTGCGCCGGGCCCTGGACGAGCGAGCGGTTCGTCGCGGACCTGGAGGCCGTACGGCGGCACTTCGGGCTGGAGCGGATGACGCTGCTCGGCCATTCGTGGGGCGCGCAGCTGGTGCTGAGCCATGCGCTGGCCCATCCCGAACGGGTGAACGCGCTGGTCTACGTGAGCGGTACGGGGATCGGACCCGACTCCGACTGGTTCGACGGCTTCAAGGCGAACCTCGTCGCCCGGCTCGGTGAGCGCCCCGAACGCCTGGCCCGCTGGCGTGAGTTGACGGACCGTCCGGTGCGTTCCGAGGCGGAGGAACGGGAGCGTGCGGTGCTGCAGTGGTCCGCCGAGTTCGTGGACCGCGAGCGGGACCTGGAGCATGCCGGGCGGATGGCCGAGCGCTGGTTCGCCATCAACACCGCGTGCAACAAGGCCTTCAACGCCGAGCGGAGAAGGACCTGGGGCACCCCGGAGCTGTACGCCGCCTGCCAGGAGCTCGACCTGCCCGTGGTCGTCGTCGACGGGGCGCTCGACATCCGGCCGCGCTCGGCGGTCGACTCGCTGGAGAGGGCGCTGCCCCGGGTGCGCCGGGTGATCCTGCCGGAGGCCGGGCACCTGCCGTGGGTCGAGGACCCGAGGGGCTTTCGGGAGGCGGTGACGGCGGCGTTGCGGTGAGCCGCCGTCCCTCGCCGCGGCGCAGGTGGCGTTACCCGGCGAACTCCGTCCGCTCCCACCACTCGTACACGGGCAGCCTGCCCTCCGGCGTGTCCGCCTGCCGTGGGGTCGCCCTGAAGTGTTCGTATCCACCGCGCAACTCGATCTTCACGTCCGTTCCAGGGGGCGGGACCGGGACGATCCGCTCGGGCAGATCGTCCGGGCCGCCCTCGAGCAGTGCTTTGGTCGTGTCGCTCATGACGTCACCGTTCCCCCTGCCGGAGCCCGATGTCGCATGCCGCGCGGAGGATCAGTCGTGTGGGCGATCCGCCGCTCAGCCGTCGGCGGTCGCCGTGCACGAACGGCTCCCCCGACCCCGTTCGGGGCCAGGGGAGCGGTGGGTGGCTTCGGTGGGTCAGTTCTCGCAGGTCGTACGGCCTTGGTGGGCGCGACAGGCGAGGGCCGCGAAGCCGCCGTCCGCCACGACGGGTACGGTCAGCGTGCTGTCGCCCCGGACGACGTGCGTCTCGCGCACCAGGCCCGACGGACCGTCCGTCAGGGTCTCCACCAGCCAGCGGCCCGCGTCCAGCCGCAGCGGTACGTCGACCGTGCGGGCCGCGCCCGTGAACGTGCCGCCGATGAACCACCGGCCGTCGGCGGCGCGCCGGGCGAGGACCGCCGAGCGGCCCGGATCGCCGGTCAGCAGCCGGGTCTCCTCCCAGCGGGCGGGAAGCTGCTCCAGATAGCGGCGGGCCTCGGGCCGTGCGTCGTAGGACTCCGGGGTGCCGGACAGGTTCTGGATCCCGGACTCGTACAGGACGCTCAGGCCCAGCTCACCGGCGTCCGAGGCGACGTTCGGGCGGTACGGGCGATGGAAGGCGCCCGGGGTGAAGTCCATGGAGCCGATGACATTGCGGGTGAAGGGGAGCGAGGCCAGCTGCTCCGCCGTGTTGTTGCGCTTCTCCTCGCCGCCGACCCCCTCCATCGACATGACCTGCGGCCAGGTGCGCTGGATGCCCTTGGGGATCGTCGAGCCGTGGAAGTTCACCATGAGGTGGTGGCGGGCCGTGGACTCCAGCACGTCGTCGTACCAGCGCATCCGCTCCTGGGACTCCGAGTCCATGAAGTCGATCTTCACGCCCTTGACGCCCCAGCGCGCCAGCGTGGAAAGCCACTTCTCGCGCTCGACGGGATCGGTCAGCAGGCTGTAGTGCAGCCAGACGTGGATGCCCACGCCCTTGGTCGCCGCGTAGCGCACCAGCTCCGGCATCCAGCTGTCCGTCTGCCACTGGGGATCGATCACGTCCCAGGCGTCGGTCTTGAAGTACCAGCCCGCGTCCACCACTTCGTACGGCCAACCGCGCTCGGCCGCGTAGTCCACGTACTTCTCCTGCGCGGCCAGGCTCTGCCCCGCCTCCTTGCCGCCCGCCAGCCAGGTCCACAGCGCCGGGCCCGGCTTGATCCAGGAGGTGTCGCGGACCCGGGACGCCGGGGCGAGGTCGTCGACGAAGGTCGACTGGGTGACCGTCGCGAGATCACCGGTGACGATCGCGCGCCAGGGGGTGGTGAGCGGGCCGGTCGTCAGGATCGGCTCGTCGTTCCAGAGACTCAGCCCGTACGTCGACGAATCCGCGGTGTGCGTCAGGTGGGCCCCCGCGTAGGTGCCGTTGACGTCCGATTCGGCGATCAGGGCGTAGTCGCCGTCGGCGGCGGCGCCGTTGCCCCCGTCCGTCCTGAACAGGCCCTGCATCATGTACGCGCCCGCCGGCACCGCCGCCGCGGAGTCGTAGCGGGTGAAGCGGAGCTCGTTGTCGGCGCGGTAGCCGCCGAGGAGGGCGTTCGCGCCGGTGGGGAGGGTGAAGGCGGAGGCCTCGCGCAGTACGTTGCCGTGGCTTCGCGGCAGGACGTAGCGGTAGGCGACGCCGTCGCGGGCGACCCGTGTCACCAGGTCGAGCCGGGCGCCGTCGGCGGTGCGGAAGCGGAAGCGGGCCTCGGTCATGCGGGCGACACGGTCGCGGGACTTGCCGGTCGGGCTCGTGTAGTGCTCGGTGATCGTGCGCTGGGAGCGTCCGGTGAGGGTCAACCCCCGGGAGAAGTCGGTCTGTTCGGTGACCAGGCCGAGGGGGGAGGGCTCCAGGACCGGTCTGCCCTCGCGTCTCACGGCGAGCGTGGGATGTCCGTCGGTCCGATCGAGCGCGACGACCGCCGTCGGGGAGCCGTGCGGCCCCTTCACCTCCCAGGCGGCCCGCGCCGTCTCCTCGGCGCGGGCGGGGAGCGCCGCCACCGCCGTGGCGAGCAGGGTGGAACAGAGCGTCAACACGATGGTGCGGGCCCGTAACTGGACCGACATCAGGAACCCTCCTTCTCGCAGCCATCTCCTGTAGTCATCCGATGATTGTGAGAGTGAAGGTGCGCAATGGGCCTGTCAAGGCGTCTGACCGCATCAGAGATAGGACCAATTTTCGACGACGTATCTGATCTCCGCCGGGACGAGCGCCAGGGCGTCGGTGCGCAGGACGAAGAAGCAGGCCGCGCCGAAGGTGGGGGCGGTCGCCAGGACGTCGCGGCGCAGGCCGAGCCGGGCGAGGTGGTGCTGTTCGTCTTCGTCGGGAACATCGGGGTCAAGCCCGCGACGACGTATCTGATCAACCGCTTCGGCTTCCGTCCGCTGCTGATCGTCTCCTCGCTCGGGCTCGCGGTCACCACCGCGGCCTGCGCGCTGTTCACGCGGGGGACGTCGGTCGCGGTGATCGCGGTCGTCGCGGTGCTCTCCGGTGTCGCCCGTTCGGTCGGCCTCAGCGGCTACGCGACCATCGCCTTCAGCGAGACCCCGCCGGAGCGGCTGCGCGACGCCAACGCCCTCTTCGCGACCTCCCACCAACTGGCCGCGGGGCTGGGCGTGGCCGTCACCGCCGTCGCGCTTCGTGGGGGCGCGGCGCTGACGGACGGGACGCGCTCGGCGTATGCCGTCGCGTTCGTGGTGCTCGGCGTGCTGTGTCTCGTTCCGACGGCGGGCGCCCTGCGGCTGCACCCGGCGGCGGGCGATGCCGCGCGCACTGTTGTCCCAGCTCAGAGCCGTGTGACCCAATCCACCGTCTCAGATAGTAGGAAGTCCGAGTAACTGTGGAGACAGATGCCCCTTCCTCGCTTAGTTTTGTAGGAGCCGAACGTCTCGCTAGACCCAGCGAATGGCGGTCGTGAGCTGGAGCCCCTGGCAGGCAACCCCTGCGGCACCGCTCCCCGCCCCCGGCGTCTCGTATCCCTCATCGCACTTCCGGTGGTCCCTCGCGGGACGCTTTCCGGAGGCAAGGAGTCGATTCATCATGGCCGAGACGACCGTCCGCCGAGTCCGCCACGTGTCCCGTACGAGCGAGTCCGACCGCAGGAACGCGGCCGCCGCGCTCCAACGCGCCCTCGACCGCAGGGACAACGGCGGCGAGACGGGTCACTGACCCGCCCGCACCACCCCTCTACGGGGAGCCGCACCCGCACGGGGTGCGGCGCGGGGTTCACGCCCCGCGTCGCACCTCGAAGTGGTCGATGCGCCTGCCGCTCTCCGCGAGCGCCGACACCTTGAGCCGGGGCGCCGTGCCCGCCTCCGCCTCCACCGAGAGGAAGGAGAAGCCGGCGTACCGCACCCGGGACCACTCCACCGTCTCCCGCTGCTGGTCCTGCGACTTGGTCCAGTGGAAGCTGCTCACGGACTCATGGCGGGCGACGTGCCCTTCGTAGCTGTCCTTCACGCCCGACGGGAAGCCGTACAGATCCTTGCCGCCGCCGCCCGCGGTGACGTAGACGATCCCGTCCCGCGTCGGATCCGTAGAGCCGCCCACCGGCACCGCACGGCCCACCGCACCCTTCTTGACGGCGTCCGTCCGTTCGTACACGTGGTTGTGCCCGTTGATCACCAGGTCCACCTGGTGCTTGGCGAACAGCGGCAGCCACGCCGCGCGCACCCCGCCGTCGGAGGCGTGCGCGGAGGTCGAATAGGCGCAGTGGTGGAAGAAGACCACGATGAAGTCCACCGCCGCCGAGGCGCGCAGCTCGCCCAGCTTCCTGTCCAGCCACTTCGTCTGCTTCCCGCCCGTGTAGCCCTGGTTGGCGGGAATCTCGTACGACACGTCGTTCGCGTCCAGTGCCACGACGCCGACGTTGCCGTACGTGAAGGAGTAGACGCCCGGTGCCGTCCGCGGGTCGAAGCCGCTGTCCGGGAGGGAGAAGCGGGCCGCCTGGCCGCCGTAGCCGTCCGGCGAGTACCAGGCCTCCATGTCGTGGTTGCCGGTCGTCACCATCCACGGCACCGACTTCGCCACCGGCTCGGTCTGCTTGAGGAACAGGTCCCAGTACCCGGGGTCGAACCCGTCCGACTTCTTGCCGCGCCCGGTCCCGTCCGCGTAGCAGATGTCACCCGCGTGGAGGTGGAAGGCGGGCTTCTGGCGCAGCAGCACCTTGTCGTTGGCGAGCGCGGCCGAGCTGACGCCCTGGTCGCCGAAGGCGGTGAACACGAACTTCTCCGGGTTCGCGGGCGCCGTGCGGAAGGAGCCGACGGTCGATCTGTGCGCCGGTGAGGCCGGGTCGAAGCCGTCGTGGCCGACGCCGTAGTAGTACGTCGTGCCGGGCCGCAGACCGTCCAGGGCCGCGTGCACGTAGTACTGGTCCAGCGCCAGTCGTACGCCCGCGACCCCCGGCGTGTGCAGCGCGCGGACCTCGGCCCCGACCTTCCGGCTCAGCTGTCCGGGATGCGTGCCCACCCGCAGATACGGCCTCCGGACCGCGAGCGGCACCTGCCAGGAGACCCGCATCTGGGTCTTCGGGTCGGCGCCGAAGGCGAGGTGGCGGCCGAACGGCGTGACGGCGGAACCGTGCACCTGCCCGGTGACGCTCGTGCTCGGGGTGGAGCCGCGCGTCACCGTCCCCGACGGGGACGAGCAGCCGGCCAGCAGCCCGCCGCTCGCGAACGCACCCGCCGACACCAGGGCGCGGCGCCGCGTGAGCTTCGTACGCAGGTACTCGTACTGCTCCGCCATGCTCATCCGGCTCGCGAGCTGCTGCGGAATGCCGAAGTCGGGAATGTCCATGCTGGTGAACTTCCCAGCATGTCCCAACGCCCGCCATACGTACGGGTGAACGCACGTCGACGAAACGGTTCGCGACACCCCGAGGAAGTCCGGATGGCGGACACCTCGTGTCATTCCATGGGACACGGAGTACGGTGCCTTCATGTCTCGCAGCATCAATCTCGCAGTGATCCCCGGTGACGGCATCGGCCAGGAGGTCGTGGCCCAGGGGCTGAAGGTGCTCTCCGCCGTCCTTCCGCAGGATGTGAAGCTGGAGACCAAGGAGTTCGACTTCGGGGCCAAGCGCTACCACGCCACTGGTGAGACCCTCACCGAGGCCGACCTCGACGCCCTCAAGCAGCACGACGCGATCCTGCTCGGCGCGATCGGTGACCCCTCGGTCCCGTCCGGCGTCCTGGAGCGCGGCTTCCTGCTCAAGCTCCGCTTCGCCTTCGACCACCACGTCAACCTGCGTCCGTCGAAGCTTCTTCCGGGTGTCGCCACCCCGCTGGCCGGCCAGCCGGAGATCGACTTCGTCGTGGTCCGCGAGGGCACCGAGGGCCCGTACACGGGCAACGGCGGCACGATCCGCAAGGGCACCGAGCACGAGGTCGCCACCGAGGTCTCCGTCAACACGGCCTTCGGTGTCGAGCGTGTCGTCCGTGACGCCTTCGCCCGCGCCCAGGCCCGCCCGCGCAAGAAGCTGACGCTGGTCCACAAGAACAACGTGCTGACCTTCGCGGGTCACCTCTGGACGAACGTCTTTAACAAGGTGGCCGAGGAGTTCCCCGAGGTCACCACGGACTACATCCACGTGGACGCCGCGACGATCTACCTCGTCACGGACCCCGCGCGTTTCGACGTGATCGTCACCGACAACCTCTTCGGCGACATCATCACCGACCTCGCCGCGGCCGTCTCCGGCGGCATCGGCGTCGCCGCGAGCGGGAACATCAACCCCTCCGGTGAATTCCCCTCGATGTTCGAGCCCGTGCACGGCTCGGCGCCCGACATCGCGGGCCAGGGCAAGGCCGACCCCAGCGCCACCGTCCTGTCCGTCGCCCTCCTGCTGCGCCACCTCGGCTACGAGGCCGAGGCCGCCCGCATCGAGGACGCCGTCTCGGCCGACCTCGCCGAGCGCGTGGGCAAGCCCGCCCGCAGCACCGAGGAAATCGGCGACGCGCTCGCCGTACGAGTAGCCGGCTGACCCGCCGCGCCACTTACGTCTCGTAGGAGCCGCCGGGTCGCATCCGCACCCGGCGGCTTTTCCTATGCCCTCGCCGGGTGTCACCATCAACAACCCCTGGGCAACCCCTGGGCCGTCTTCACCCCGTTTCGTCCACGGCTTCGCGCGCGCGATAATCGAACGCGGAGCCGCGGGAATGAGGGAATGCTCGGACGTCCTAGTACTGGCCACTGGCAGTACTGGCGTGAGCGCGGCCCGTCACACACAACCGGTGAAGGACAACCACATGACGACGCCCACGATCGAGCTCAAGCCCTCTTCGCAGCCCCGCTTCGCGGCGGACCGCGAGGCGATCCTCGCCAACCCCGGGTTCGGCCGCCACTTCACCGACCACATGGTGACGATCAAGTGGACCGAGGGCCGCGGCTGGCACGACGGCCAGCTCGTCCCGTACGGCCCGCTCTCCCTCGACCCCGCGAACATGACCCTGCACTACGCGCAGGAGATCTTCGAGGGGCTCAAGGCCTACCGCCAGCCCGACGGTTCCGTCGCCACCTTCCGCCCGGACAAGAACGCCCGGCGCTTCCAGGCCTCCGCCCGCCGGCTCGGCATGCCGGAGCTGCCCGTGGAGACGTTCATCGAGGCCTGTGACGTGCTGGTCCAGCAGGACCGCGACTGGGTCCCGGCGCACGGCGGCGAGGAGTCCCTCTACCTGCGCCCGTTCATGATCGCGACCGAGGTCGGCCTGGGTGTGAAGCCCGCCAACGAGTACCTCTTCCTGGTCATCGCCTCCCCGGCGGGCGCCTACTTCCCGGGCGGCGTCAAGCCCGTCTCCATCTGGGTCTCCGAGGACCACGTCCGCGCCGTGCCCGGCGGCATGGGCGACGCCAAGACCGGCGGCAACTACGCCGCCTCTCTCCTCGCCCAGGCCGAGGCCGCCGCCAAGGGCTGCGCCCAGGTCTGCTACCTCGACGCGGTCGAGCACAAGTGGGTCGAGGAACTCGGCGGCATGAACCTGTACTTCGTGTACGGCGACAAGATCATCACCCCGTCCCTGACCGGCTCCATCCTGGAGGGCGTCACCCGCGACTCCCTCCTCACTGTCGCCCGCGACCTCGGCTACACCTCCGAGGAGGGCCGCGTCTCCATCGACCAGTGGCAGCGTGACACGGAGAACGGCACCCTGACGGAGGTCTTCGCCTGCGGCACCGCCGCCGTCATCACCCCCGTCGGCACGATCAAGCGCGCCGGCGGCGAGTGGCAGCAGTCCGGAGGCGAGCCCGGCGGGGTCACCCTGAAGCTGCGCGAGGCGCTCCTCGACATCCAGCGCGGCATTAGCGAGGACAAGCACGGCTGGATGCACCCGCTGGGCTAGGACGACCCCCGCGACCCTCGCGACCCGCGCGCCCGTCGGTCCACGGCAATCCGCGCCTCCCGCCGGTCCCCCTCTCCCCAACAGGAGTGCGGGGACCGGCGGTTCGTTCGACGCGTAGCGGCTGCGTGACACGGGTATCCACAGATTCCACGGGGGGAGCGTGCCGCCCTCCCGTGTGCCCGCACGGCCACGGAGGGAGCGCAGGTGAGCGCAGGGTCGCCGATACCACGACTGCGCTGGCTGCTGCGCACCTTACGCACCCCACGCCGCCCCCAGAGCCTCACCGTCCTCGTCCTGCTCGCCGCCGTCGCAGCCCTCCTCCTCTGGAGCAGCTCGCGGATGGACAACTACGGGGAGAACCTCACCCTCAACCTCGGCACCGACATCGTCGGCGTCGTCGTCACCGTCTTCGTGATCGGCCCGCTGATCAGCCGCGCCCAGGAGGGCCGGGTCCGCGAACACACCCGGCTGGACTACGAGTGGTTCAGCGCCCAGGTCTACGGCTCGACCTCGAACGTGAAGGTCCTCGACACCTTCTCCAATGTGTTCGGCCCGCAGTTCTCCGAGCGCCTCTTCCGCGGCATCAAGGCGGCCACCGGGCACGGCGCCCGCGTGCAGATCCTCCTGCTCGACCCTGACTCCCTCGCGGTCATCCTGCGCGGCCGTGAACTGGGCGAGCAGAGCGCCGACATCCGCCGCGACATCATGCGCAACCTGCGCACACTCGACCGGTTCGCGCTCCGGCTCGACGAGAACTCCCGTCAGCTCCTCGAGGTACGCCTCTGCTCCACCTCCCCCGGCGTGACCCTCTACCGCTGGGACGAGCGCTCCCTGGTCTCCTTCCTGACCGTCGGGCGTCTGTCCGGCGAGGGAGTCCAGCTGGAGGTCGCCGTCCACTCCCCGCTCGGCACCTTCGTCGAACAACGCTTCGACGAGCTGTGGCAGCAGAGCAAGCCGATGGAGCGATTCACCCATCTGCCGCTGACCCTCGTCGACGCGACCGACGGCCGCCGGGCGTTCAGCTGCCGCTTCGTCTACGTGGACGACTGCCTGTACGTCGCCGGACACGACCTCGTGTCGCACATGGCCCGCCACCGCCTCGACCAACTCTCCGCCTACAGCGATGCCTTGACCGCCTCCGGCGCGCACGAGCTGATCGTCGTGGACGACGAGAGCGAGCTGCACGGGCTGCTCATGCAGCGCTTCGCGGAGAAGTACGATGCGTCGGCGGGCGCCTTCGTCGAGTTGCGGCCGTTGGTCCTGGTCAGGGAATAGCACACATGAGTTCAGCGCTCCACCCCGCTCAGCCCGCGAGACCCGGCTCCGCGCACCCGAGCCTCCGGTCTCCGGACACCAGCTCCCGGTCTTCGCACCCGAGCCCCCGCTTCCGCGCCTTCACGCCCCGTGACCTGGACGGCCTGCTGCGGCGCGTGGCCCTGCCGCCCGCCGAGCGACTCGCCCTGCGGGCCGTGGCGGCCGTCCTGCCGTTCCGTACGAACGTCTACGTGGTCGACGAGTTGATCGACTGGTCGGCCGTGCCCGACGACCCGATCTTCCGGCTGACGTTCCCGCAGGCCGAGATGCTGCCCGAGCCCGACCTCAGGCAGATGGCGGAGCTGCTGGCGCGGGACGCCCCGAAGGCCGACGTCCTGCGCGCGGCCCACGAGATCCGGATGAAGCTCAACCCGCATCCTTCCGGCCAGCTCGACGCCAACGTCCCCGTGCACGAGGGGCGGCGCCTCACCGGCCTCCAGCACAAGTACGCGGAAACGGTGCTGGTCTTCCCGCGCCAGGGCCAGACCTGCCACGCCTACTGCACGTACTGCTTCCGCTGGCCCCAGTTCGTCGGCGAGTCCGACCTGCGCATCGCCACCGACGACATCGGCGCCACGTCCGCCTATCTGCGCGCCCACCCGGAGGTCACCAGCGCGCTCATCACGGGTGGCGACCCGATGGTGATGAGCACCGAGGTGCTGCGCCGCTACGTCGAACCGCTCCTGGAGATCGAGTCGGTCCAGTCGGTCCGCATCGGCACCAAATCGCTCGCCTTCTGGCCGTACCGTTTCCTCACCGACCGCGACGCCGACGACGTGCTGCGCCTCTTCGAGAAGGTCGTCGCGAGCGGCCGCCACCTCGCGCTGATGGCCCACTTCACCCATCCCCAGGAGCTGCGGCCCCCGGTGGTGCGGGAGGCGATGCGCCGGGTGCGTGACACGGGTGCCGTGATCCGCTGTCAGGGGCCGCTGGTCAGGGGCATCAACGACAGCGCCGAGGCGTGGGCCGGACTGTGGAACGAGACGACCGCGCTGGGGGCGGTGCCGTACTACCAGTTCGTGGAGCGGGACACCGGCCCGCAGGGCTACTTCGGGGTGCCGCTCGCCCGCGGTCACCAGATCTTCCGCGACGCCTACGCCCAGGTGTCCGGCCTCGCGCGGACCGTGCGCGGCCCCGTCATGTCGGCGATGCCGGGCAAGGTGTGCGTGGACGGGATCACGGAGGTGGCCGGTGAGAAGGTCTTCGTGCTCCACCTCATCCAGGCCCGCGACCCGGAGCTGGTGGGCCGCCCGTTCTTCGCCGCGTACGACGAGAACGCCACCTGGTTCAGCGACCTAAAGCCCGCTTTCGGCGCGAGCCAGTTCCTGCCCGGCCTCGACCCGGTGTGAGGCCCGCTTCGGTGAGAGGGTCACGTAGACGAGGCCGCCGACCAGGCCCGACAGGAGGAAGCTGCAGTCCACTCCGCCGGTGAGGGACAGCAGCGGTCCCTGGTACGACGGGAGGGAGACGGCGAGGAGGCCGGCGAACGCGCCCAGTGCCCAGGCCACCGTCGCCTGGACGTTCCAGCCGGCTCGGTACCAGTAGATCCCGCCCCGGGAGCGGCGGTTGAAGACCTGGAGGGCGTCCGGGTCGTAGATTCCGCGGCAGCGGGCGAAGCCGATGAGGGTGATGACGGCCCACGGGGTGCCGATGGCGGTCAGGAGAAGGACGAAGGACGTCATCGCGGACTGCGCGTTCCAGGCGTAGTGGCCGACGAAGACACAGACGGTGGCGACGACGGCGACCGTGAGGGTCGCCCGGGCGCGCGAGGCCTTCGGCAGGATCGCGTCGAGGTCCAGGCCCATGGAGTACAGCATCAGGCCCGCGTTGCCGACCGACCCCGCGGAGGCTGCGAGCAGTAGCGGGACCAGGTACCAGGTGGGGGAGGCGGAGACCAGCGGCCCCGCGTAGTCGAGGGCCGCGCGGGCGGCGTACGCCGTGAAGGTGCCGAAGAGCTGCGGGACCAGCAGCCCGGCGATCAGGCCCAGCCAGGTGGCGTGCAGGACCGTACGGGAGGAGTGCCGGGACGGGGAGATGTAGCGCGTGTAGTCGCCGAGCAGGGTGATGAACGCGATCGGTCCTGACAGGCCCGCCGCGACCGCCGCCAGCAGCCAGGTCGGCCAGAACGAGCCCAGCAGATAGCCGCCGGTCTCCGGGAGCGCGGCGGTGGTGAAGTGCGGCGCGTAGGCGAGCACACCGAGCGCGAGGAGCGCGGTCATCCCGACCGCGAGGACCCGGGACATCGCGAGCAGCACGCGGTAGCCGTACACCGCGCCCGCGACGGTGGCGGCGGCGAGGACGGCGTACACGACGGCGTACGACAGTCCGTTCGCCGGCAGCCCGAACAGGCGGCCGAGCACGCTCACCATCACATCGCCGCCGATCCAGACGGTCAGCGCGGTGTAGCCGAGGGCGAGCAGCAGCCCGACGACCGAGCCGACCAGCCGTCCGCGCACGCCGAACTGGGCGCCGGAGGAGGTGGAGAGGTTCGTCGCCGTGCGCAGCGACACCAGCGCGAGCGGCGCGGTGAGCGCCGTTCCGATCACCGTGCCCGCCACGATCGCGCTCACCGACGACCACCAGTCGAGCCCGAAGGAGGGTGGCAGCCAGCCGAAGATGATCACGCCGAGACAGAGGTTCGACCCCAGCAGGATCGAGACGAGGTCCCCCGGCCCGCTGGTCCGTTCCTCGTCGGGGATGGTGTCGACTCCGCGCTGTTCGATCGGCATGGCTGGTCTCCTTCGACGGCCGCCTGAGAGTTAGAGCGACGTTCAATGTCTTTGACCAGATTCTGGATGTCAATGTTTCCGTTCCATGAATCTCGTGTTTAGAGTGGTGCTCTAAATCGAGGAAGGCAAGGAGGTGCCCGGACATGAGACTGACCCCCACGGAACGTGACCGGCTGCTGCTCTTCGGGGCCGCCGAGCTGGCCCGTGCCCGCCGGGCCCGGGGCCTCAGGCTGAACGTTCCCGAGGCGACCGCCCTCATCGCGGACACCGTGTGCGAGGCGGCCCGGGACGGGCGCCGGCTCGCCGAGGCGATCGCGGCGGCCAGGGCGGTGCTCGGCCCGGACGACGTCCTGCCGGGCGTCGCCGACGTCGTCACCGAGGTGCACGTCGAGGCCGTCTTCGACGACGGGTCCCGGCTCGCGGTCGTCAGCGACCCCCTCGGGGGCGGGCTGGGGGAGCGGGCGCCGGGCGCGCTGCTGCCGGGGCCGGCGCACGCCGAGCCCGCCGCGGTCGTCCGGCTGACGGTCACCAACACCGCGACCGTGCCCGTCTCCGTCACCTCGCACTTCCACTTCTTCGAGACCAACCCGCGGCTCGACTTCCCGCGGGCGGCGGCCTACGGGATGCGGCTCGCGGTCCCCGCCGGGTCCTCCGTGCGCTTCGGGCCGGGGGAGAGCTTCGAGGTCGGGCTGCTGCCCATCGGCGGTGAGCGGATCGCCATCGGCTTCGCGGGACTGGTCGACGGGCCGCTGGACGCGCCCGGGGCCAGGGAAGAGGCCCTGCGCAGGGCCGCCGCCTGCGGATACCTCGGAGCTGGGGACGCCGGGGAAACGCAAGGAGCTGAGCCGCGATGAATCCGTACGAGTACGCGGCCACCCACGGGCCCCGCGCCGGCGACCGCGTCCGCCTCGGTGACTCCGGGCTGACCATCCGCGTCGAGTCCGACGCCCAGCAATACGGCGACGAGTTCCTCGCCGGCTTCGGCAAGACCGCCCGCGACGGACTGCACCTCAAGGCCGCCGCCGTCCGCGAGACCTGCGACGTCGTCATCAGCAACGTAGTGGTGATCGACGCGGCCCAGGGGATCCGCAAGGTCTCCATCGGCATCCGCGAGGGGCGGATCTGCTCGATCGGGCGGGCCGGGAACCCCGACACCCTCGACGGGGTCGACGTGGTGGTCGGTACGGGGACGTCGATCGTCTCGGGCGAGGGACTGATCGCCACCGCCGGAGCCGTCGACACCCACGTGCACCTGCTGTCGCCGCGCATCATGGAGGCCTCGCTCGCCTCCGGCGTCACCACGATCATCGGCCAGGAGTTCGGGCCGGTGTGGGGCGTCGGCGTCAACTCGCCCTGGGCGTTGCGCCACGCCTTCAACGCCTTCGACGCCTGGCCGGTCAACATCGGCTTCCTGGGCCGGGGTTCGTCCTCCGACGCAGCCCCCCTCGTCGAGGCCCTGGCCGAGGGCGGCGCGAGCGGCTTCAAGGTGCACGAGGACATGGGCGCCCACACCCGCGCCCTCGACACCGCCCTGCGCGTCGCCGAGGAGCACGACGTCCAGGTCGCCCTGCACAGCGACGGGCTGAACGAATGCCTGTCGGTCGAGGACACCCTGCGCGTCCTCGAAGGCCGGACCATCCACGCCTTCCACATCGAGGGCTGCGGCGGCGGTCACGTGCCGAACGTCCTGAAGATGGCGGGGGTCCCGAACGTCATCGGTTCCTCCACCAACCCCACCCTGCCCTTCGGCCGGGACGCGGTCGCCGAGCACTACGGCATGATCGTCTCCGTCCACGACCTGAAGACCGACCTGCCCGGCGACGCGGCCATGGCCCGCGACCGGATCCGCGCCGGGACCATGGGCGCCGAGGACGTGCTGCACGACCTGGGCGCGATCGGGATCACCTCCTCGGACGCGCAGGGCATGGGGCGCGCGGGCGAGACCGTACGCCGCACCTTCGCGATGGCCGGAAAGATGAAGGCCGAGCGCGGCGCCCCGGCGGACGTGGACCACGACAACGAGCGCGTCCTGCGCTACATGGCCAAGCTCACCATCAACCCGGCCATCGCGCACGGACTCGCCCACGAGGTCGGCTCGATCGAGGTCGGCAAGCTCGCCGACATCGTCCTGTGGCGCCCGGAGTTCTTCGGCGCCAAGCCACAGCTCGTCCTCAAGTCCGGCTTCCCCGCGTACGGCGTCGTCGGCGACCCGAACGCCGCCACCGACACCTGCGAACCGCTCGTCCTGGGGCCGCAGTTCGGGGCGCACGGCGCGACGCCCGCCGAGATCTCGGTGGCCTTCGTCGCCCAGGCCGCGCTCGACCAGGGCAACGACCTCATGCCGACGCGCCGACGCCGGGTCGCCGTGCGCGGCACCCGCGGGATCGGGCCCGCCGACCTGCGCCTCAACTCCCGTACCGGATCCGTCGACGTCGACCAGCGCACCGGCCTGGTCACCCTCGACGGCGACCCGTTGCGCTCCGAGCCCGCCGACTCGGTCTCCCTCAACCGCCTCTACTTCCTGTGATGAAGGTGCACGTCATGACCCCTGCCACCGACGGTTTCCGGATGCCCGCAGAGTGGACCCCGCACGAGCGCACCTGGATGGCGTGGCCGGGCCCCAACCCCACCTTCGACAACCCCGACGACCTCGCCGAGGCGCGTGCGGCCTGGGCGGCGGTGGCGCGCGCGGTCCGCCGGTTCGAACCGGTGACGGTCGTGTGCGGGCCGGGCCAGTCGCAGGCGGCCCGGGCGCTGCTCGGCCCGGACGTCGACACCGTCGAACGCGAACTCGACGACGCCTGGATGCGTGACATCGGCCCCACCTTCCTCACCAACGGGAAGGGTGAACTGGCCGCCGTGGACTGGACGTTCAACGGCTGGGGCGCCCAGGAGTGGGCCCGCTGGGAGAACGACGCCAGGATCGGCGCATATGTCGCGGACCTCGCGGGGGCGAAGACGTACGCCTCGAAGCTGGTCAACGAGGGCGGTGCGATCCACGTCGACGGCGAGGGAACCGTGCTCCTGACCGAGACCGTGCAACTCGGCCCCGAGCGCAACCCCGACTGGACGCGCGAGCAGGTGGAGACGGAGATCCACGCCCACCTCGGCACCCGCAAGGCGATCTGGCTGCCGCGCGGGCTGAGCGGCGACTACCCCCCGCACGGCTTCGGCACGCTCGGCCATGTCGACATCGTGGCCGCCTTCGCCCGCCCCGGAGTCGTGGTCGCGCACTCCCAGCCCGACCCGGCGCACCCCGACCACGAGGTGACCAAGGAGGTCATCGGCCTACTCAAGGCCGCGACCGACGCGCACGGGCGCCGCCTGGAGGTCGTCGAGGTCCAGGCCCCGACGATCCTGGAGGCCGACGGCCACTGGGCCGACTACTCCTACATCAACCACTACCTCTGCAACGGCGGCGTGGTCCTGTGCGGCTTCGACGACCCGCGCGACGAGCTCGCGGCCGGCATCTTCCGACGGCTCTTCCCCGAGCGGACGGTGACACTGGTGGACGCACGTACGATCTTTGCGGGAGGCGGTGGCATCCACTGCATCACCCAGCAGCAGCCGAGGATCTGAACCAGGAGTCGCACGTGGCAGGGGACAGCACGCCGCGGAGGAAGAACGCGCCTCCGCGCGAGGACGTGCTGGCAGCCGCCATGGACATGATCGCCGAGCGCGGTCTGGAGAAGCTCACCATGGCGGCGCTCGGCCGCGAGGTCGGCATGAGCAGTGGTCATCTCCTCTACTACTTCCACTCCAAGGACGAGCTGTTGCTGCAGACCCTGGAGTGGAGCGAGGGGCGGCTCGGCGCCGAGCGCGGCCGGTTGCTCGCCGCCCGGGGCACCGCCCGTGAGCGGCTCGACGCGTACGTCGACCTGTACGTCCCCGACGGCCACCGCGACCCGCACTGGACGCTCTGGCTGGAGGTCTGGAACCGCTCGCAGAACGCCGACGACGCCGCCCGCGAGCGGCAGGTCGCCATCGAGGGCGCCTGGCACCGCGACCTCGTCGCGCTGCTCGCCGAGGGTGTCTCGCGCGGCGAGTTCCGGCCGGTCGACCCGGACCGCTGCGCCGCCCGGCTGCGGGCCCTGCTCGACGGCTTCTCCATCCATGTGGCGATCGGACTGCGCGGCACGGACAGAGCGCGGATCCTGCGCCACGTGAGGGAGTTCCTGGACGAATCCCTGCGCTGACCGTCACTCGTGCCATGAACGCCATGAACGCAATGAACCAGACGTGAGGCACCCTTCTCGCGGCAGTGATCAGCGGGCACGTTTCGGCTCATGGCCCTCACCGCCCTCACCGCCCTCACGGCACTCACGGGACGAGAGCGCCGCGCCTTGTTCATGCGCCCGGTCGGCGGCCGGCTGCTCGGCCGATCGCCGACCTCCCCCACGCCTCGGGGGCGCGGGGGACCCCCGGGCCGCAAGACCGCCCCGACGCTGACCGTCACCCTGTCATGCGGGAGACCCGCGGCCTGGATCTCAACCAGGTCGGCCCCGGCCGGTAACCCTCCCCGGAGCCCACGGCGCGGCTCGCATCCTGAGACGACCCGTGAGCATGGGGGCGGTATGTGCCAGACTGCCCCCGTGCTCTCGTTCGCCATGATTATTGGCAGCAGGCGCGCCGGTCCGCAGTGACCGCCACGTACCACCACGTACGGGCGGACATCGTCGTCCTCGACCCGCGCGCAGACCTCTCGCACCCGCGAGAGGTTTTTCGTTTTCCTGGCCCACCTCAAGCCGGGAAGGGAGCGCGAGGGATCATTGGAGGACGGTGGAGCCGGTCATTCCGGTACAGACCGAGATCCGACATCAGGAGCCGAACACCATGACCGAAACCAGCGAGCTCGACGATTCGTTCCACGTCTTCGACACGACCCTGCGCGACGGTGCGCAGCGTGAGGGCATCAACCTCACCGTGGCGGACAAGCTGGCCATCGCACGGCACCTGGACGACTTCGGCGTGGGCTTCATCGAGGGCGGCTGGCCCGGCGCCAACCCACGCGACACCGAGTTCTTCGCCCGCGCCCAGCAGGAGATCGACTTCAAGCACGCCCAGCTGGTCGCGTTCGGCGCCACCCGCCGCGCGGGCGGCAAGGCGAGCGAGGACCCGCAGGTCAAGGCCCTTCTCGACTCCGGCGCCCAGGTGATCACCCTGGTCGCCAAGTCCCACGACCGGCACGTCGAACTCGCGTTGCGCACCACCCTCGACGAAAACCTCGAGATGGTCCGCGACACGGTCTCCCACCTGTGCTCGCAAGGCCGCCGGGTCTTCGTCGACTGCGAGCACTTCTTCGACGGCTACCGCGCGAACCCCGAGTACGCGAAGGCGGTCGTCCGCGCGGCCTGGGAGGCGGGCGCCGATGTCGTCATCCTCTGTGACACCAACGGCGGCATGCTCCCCGCCCAGGTCCAGGCGGTCGTCGCCACGGTCCTCGCCGACACCGGCGCCCGGCTCGGCATGCACGCCCAGGACGACACGGGTTGCGCGGTCGCCAACACGCTGGCCGCCGTCGACGCGGGCGCGACCCACGTGCAGTGCACCGCGAACGGCTACGGCGAACGGGTCGGGAACTCGAACCTGTTCCCGGTCGTGGCCGCCCTGGAACTGAAGTACGGCAAGAAGGTCCTCCCTGACGGCGCCCTGCGCGAGATGACCCGCATCTCGCACGCGATCGCCGAGGTCGTCAACCTCACCCCCTCCACGCACCAGCCCTACGTCGGCGTCTCGGCCTTCGCCCACAAGGCGGGCCTGCACGCTTCCGCGATCAAGGTCGACCCGGACCTCTATCAGCACATCGACCCCGAGCAGGTCGGCAACACCATGCGGATGCTGGTCTCCGACATGGCGGGCCGCGCGTCGATCGAGCTCAAGGGCAAGGAACTCGGCATCGACCTCGGCGGCGACCGCGAACTCGTGGGCCGTGTCGTGGAACGCGTCAAGGAACGCGAGCTCAAGGGCTACACGTACGAGGCGGCGGACGCCTCCTTCGAACTCCTGCTCCGCGAGGAGGCGGAGGGACGGGCCCGCTCGTACTTCCAGGTCGAGTCCTGGCGCGCGATCGTCGAGGACCGCCCCGACGGCACCCACGCCAACGAAGCCACCGTCAAACTCTTCGCCAAGGGCGAGCGCATCGTCGCCACGGCGGAGGGCAACGGTCCGGTGAACGCCCTCGACCGTGCCCTGCGGGTCGCCCTCGAAAAGATCTACCCCCAGCTCGCCAAGCTGGAGCTCGTCGACTACAAGGTCCGCATCCTCGAAGGCAAGCACGGCACCCAGTCCACCACCCGCGTCCTCATCTCCACGTCCGACGGCGCGGGGGAGTGGTCCACGGTGGGCGTCGCGGAGAACGTGATCGCGGCGTCCTGGCAGGCGCTGGAGGACGCGTACACGTACGGCCTGCTGCGCGCGGGTGTAGAACCGGCGGAGTAGCCGCCCCACCACCTGGACCCCCGGGCGGGGGCTGCGCCCCGCCTCCCCCGCCCGGCCGATCCGTTCGTCCGACGGCCGGTCGGGGGCTGGTCGCGCAGTTCCCCGCGCCCCTGAAGACCCCGGGTCGTCCGGCGCTCGATGGCTGAGCCGGAGGAGCTACCCCCCACCCACCCCGGCCCGCGCCCTTCGGCCCGTCCGGCGTGCGAGGACGGGGCCGGAGGCCGATGCCCCACCCACCCCAGCCCGTCCGGCGTTCGAGAACGAGGCCTGGGGCCGATGCCCCACCCACCCCCTGGTCCCCCCACCCACCGCGGCCCGTATTACTCAGCCCGTCCGGCGTTTGAGGACGAGGCCGTTCAGGCCGTGCGGGGGTCCAGGGGGCGCAGCGCCCCTGGCGGGGTTGAAGGGGCGGAGCCCCTGGGGATGGGTCGGGTAGGGGCGGCGGGGGCGAGGAAAGCGGGCGAGCCCTGTCAGCGCAGCGCCCACTTCTGATTGGCCGCCCCCGTACAGGACCAGATCTGCGTCCGAGTCCCATTCACCGCCGAGTTGCCCGTCACATCCAGACACTTGCCCGCCGCCGAATTGACCACGTCACCCGTCGACCCGTTGTACGACCACCGCTGCGCCCCGGTCCCATTGCAGTCGTAGAGCTGAACCTTCGCCCCGTCAGCCGTGGACGCCGACGTCACGTCGAGACACTTGCCCAGCGCCTGGACCGACCCGTCCCCCGCCACCGTCCACCGCTGCGCGTCCGAGCCATTGCAGTCGTACAGCTGAACCGCCGTACCGTTCGCCGACGACCCCCCGGCCACATCAAGACACTTCCCCGCGAGCCCCACGAACGCCCCCGTCTGTCCACCCCCACCGACCTGCTCCCCAGCCCAGGTGAACGTCGCGGACGTCTTCCCCGGCAGTGAGTACGTCGCGTGCTGCGAGCCCCAGTTGATGGTCACGGTCTTCGCGGACGAGGAGTCGTTGTAGGCGATCAGCGCCTTGGAACCGTCAGGATTGCGCCACGCCACGTTCGGCACGGACGTACTCGCCGTAGAGGCCACCCGCTGCGCCCCCGGCCGCACGAACTTCGTCAACTGCCCCATCGTGTAGTACTCGATCGTGTAGTCGACCTGCCCACTCGCCCCGTCCCCGTTGTGGACGGTGATCAGCCCGGAGCACGTCCCGCACCCCCCGTTGTGCGGCCCCCGGTTCTGATCGACGGCCAGCGACCACTTCGTCACCGACTTCGCCCAGTTCCGCGTGTAGTCGACGATGTTGAGCATGTCCTCGCGCTGCTGGTTGGCGATCCAGGTGCCACCGGAGTGCTCGGTCCCGAAGGCGTCCACCCCCGGGTACTGGTTGTGCACGCTCGTCTGTTTGCCCACGTCCCCGCCGTACCCGTGCCAGGCGATCCCGCCGAAGTTCGGATGCGCGCGCACGGCCGCGTCGTCGACGGTCTGGGCGGCGTACGAGTCGTACACGTCCCAGTTCCAGTCGTGCGCCAGCACCTTCGTGGACAGCCCCGCGGCCTGCAGCTTCGGCAGCAGCTCATTCTTCGTGAAGTACGCGAGCCCCGACGCGTTCCAGCTCATCGACGGATACCCCGAGCAGCACGTCGGCTCGTTCTGGGCCGTGACGTAGGAGACCGGCACCCCCTGGTCCCGGTACGCCTGGAGGTACTTGACGAAGTACGAGGCGTACGCCCCGTAGTCCTCCGCCTTCAGCCAGCCCCCGTTGAGCTGCCCGCTGTCCTTCATCCAGGCGGGCGCCGTCCACGGCGAGGCCATCACGGTGAGCGAGGGGTTCAGCTGGAGCGCCTGCCTGGTCAGCGGCACCACGTCGGCCAGATCGTGCGCGATCGAGAACGACGAGAGGGACGGATCGCTCTGCCCAGCCGGCACGTCGTCGTACGTGTACCCGTACCGGGCGAGATCGGACGCACCCATCGGATTCCGCAGGAACGAGAGCCCGATGCCCTCCGTCGGCGAGAACAGCTTCCGCATCGTCGCGTCCCGGGTGGCTCCCGACAGCGCCCCGCTGCTGTTCATCAGCCAGGCCGCGGTGTCGGTGAAGGACGCGCCGCCGCCCGTGAAGGTCTGGTAGCGGGTGTTCTCGTCGACGGTGATGTTCTCGCCGCCGCCGCCGGTACCGGCCTGGAAGGCGAACGGCGTCTGGGCCTGCAGCCCGCGGACGACATGGCGTCCGCCGTCGTCGTCCGTCGTGGTCAGCCAGGCCGTGACGGGTTCGCCCGCGGCGTGCGCGGGCGCCGCCGTGACGGCGGTCAGTCCGGCGGTGGTGAGCAGTCCGGCGAGAAGAAAACGGACCGCCCGAGTGGATCTCCTCATGACGCGTCGCCCTTCTGGGTGTGGGGGAGGGGGCGTGCGAGCCGTGAGTAAATGACGGCTTCGGGTCCACGTCAAGGGGTCTCGCGTTCAGAGCGTGAAAGAACAACTGCCCTGATCCGGCCGCACATTGCCCGTGTACCGGTTCTGACGTGAAGTCTTGACGGCCTCCCGGGGCGCCAGTTAACTCACGCCGTGATCTAAGCCGTAAGAGACCAACCGGAAGAGACGCCGTCAGGTATTCAGCCAGGTAGTCAGCCAGGCATTGACCCAGACATTCAGCAAGACATCCAGCAAGGCATCCAGTCAGGGATCACCAGGATCACCAGGTATTACAGGGACTACGTAGAGTCGAGGGAAGGTCCATGCGAAGAACCGCCCTGCTCGCCTCCGCCGCTTTGCTCACGGGGCTGCTGCCGCTCCTTTCGGCCGGAGCGGCCACGGCCGACGAACCGGCCCCCGTCCCCGTCGACCGTTTCGAGGGCGAGGTCCCCTTCGCCAATCCCCCCGCCGGGGGCCTGTTCACCTGGGGCGGTGACGCGGACGACCCGCCCGCGCTCGCCCTGACCACCCGTACCGACGCCCCCGAGGGCGCCAAGGTCCTCTCCGGCACCTACGACATCAGCGGTTACGGCGGCTTCACCCACGACTTCGCCTTCGACCAGCCGGCCCACGACTGGTCGGCCCACAAGGGCATCCGCTTCTGGTGGGACGGCCAGAACAACGCCAAGAAGGTCGCCTTCGAGATCAAGGACGGCGGTGCCAACGGCGAGGCCTCCGAGCTGTGGACGACGTCCTTCACCGACGACTTCACCGGCTGGAAGCAGATCGAGATCCCCTTCACCGACTTCACCTACCGAACGGACTACCAGCCCGTCGGTGGCATCGACCAGGTCCTCGGCCTCACCCAGATGTGGGGGTACGCCCTCACGCTCCCGGTCGGCGTCAAGGGCCGGTTCGCCATGGACGACGTCGAGTTGTACGGCAAGGCCGACCAGTCCCTGCGCGCCTCCGTCACCGCCGACTCCGCCGTCCACCCGGTGAAGGAGGGAGCGACGGCGACGGTGAAGCTCTCCGTCGCCACCACCGGAGCCGCCCCGATCGACGAACCCGTGACCGTCGCCTACGAGAGCGCGGGCGGCACCGCCGAGCCCGGTAAGGACTACACGCCGGTCAAGGGCGAGATCACCTTCCCGGCGGGCACGGCCTCCGGTACCTCCCGCACCGTCCAGGTCCCGACGCTGCGCGACAAGTCGGCCGAACCCGCCGAGACGATCCCCCTGAAGCTCACGGTCACCGGCGCGAAGGCCCCCGCCGAGACCCCGCAGATCGTCATCGACGCCCACGGCCTGCCGTACCTGGACCCGAAACTGCCCGTGAAGAACCGGGTCGCCGACCTCGTGTCCCGCATGTCCCTGGAGGAGAAGGCCGGGCAGATGACCCAGGCCGAACGCGGCGCGCTCACCGCGCAGGGCGACATCGCGACGTACGACCTCGGCTCGCTCCTGTCGGGTGGCGGCTCGACCCCGGCGCCCAACACCCCCGAGGCCTGGGCGAAGATGATCGACGCCTTCCAGCTCCGGGCGCAGGCGACACGGTTCCAGATCCCGCTGATCTACGGCGTGGACGCGGTGCACGGCCACAACAACCTCACCGGCGCGACGATCATGCCGCACAACATCGGCATCGGCGCGACCCGTGATCCCCAGCTGGCGGAGCGGACAGGTTCCGTGACGGCGGCCGAGGTGCGCGCCACCGGCATCCCCTGGGACTTCGCCCCCTGCCTCTGCGTCACCCGCGACGAACGCTGGGGCCGCTCCTACGAGTCCTTCGGCGAGGACCCCGCGCTCGTCGAGTCCATGGAGACGATGATCCAGGGCCTCCAGGGCGCCGCGAACGGCAAGGACCTGAAGGACAACGACAAGGTACTGGCCACGGCCAAGCACTTCGTCGGCGACGGCGGCACGGAGTACGGCTCGTCCACGACGGGCTCGTACACCATCGACCAGGGCGTCACGAAGGTCACCCGGCAGCAGTTGGAGGCCGTCCACCTGGCGCCGTACCAGACGGCGGTCGACCGTGGCATCGGCTCGGTCATGCCGTCCTACTCCTCCCTCGACATCCTCGGCGACGGCCAGGGCCCGGTGAAGATGCACGCCCGCGCGGACATGATCAACGGCGTGCTCAAGGACCGTATGGGCTTCGACGGATTCGTCATCAGCGACTGGCAGGCCATCGACCAGATCCCCGGCGACTACGCGTCCGACGTCGGTACGTCGATCAACGCGGGCCTGGACATGATCATGGTTCCGTACGCCTACAAGGACTTCCGCACGACGCTGGTCGACGAGGTACGGGCGGGCCGCGTCAGCGAGGCGCGGGTGAACGACGCCGTGTCCCGCATCCTCACCCAGAAGTTCAAACTCGGCCTCTTCGAGAAGCCGTATGCGGACACGAGCGGCGCGGCACAGATCGGCTCCGCCGGCCACCGGGCGGTCGCCCGCGAGGCGGCGGCCAAGTCCCAGGTCCTCCTGAAGAACGCGGCCGGCGTGCTGCCCCTGAAGAAGTCCCAGAAGGTGTACGTGGCCGGTTCGAACGCCGACGACCTCGGCAACCAGACCGGCGGCTGGACGATCACCTGGCAGGGCGCGTCCGGGAAGCACACGGACGGTACAACGATCCTCCAGGGCATGCGGAACGCCGGCGGTGACGTCACCTACTCGAAGGACGCCTCAGCCCCGACGTCCGGCTACGACGTGGGTGTGGTCGTCGTGGGCGAGACCCCCTACGCGGAGGGCGTCGGCGATGTGGGCAACGGCAACGACCTCGCTCTGACCCCTGCCGACCAGGCCGCCGTGGACAAGGTGTGCGCGGCCATGAAGTGCGCGGTCCTGATCGTCTCGGGCCGCCCGCAGCTCATCGGCGACCGCCTGGGTGGGATCGACGCCCTGGTGGCCTCGTGGCTGCCCGGCACGGAGGGCGACGGCGTGGCGGACGTCCTGTACGGCAAGCGCGCCTTCACCGGCCAGCTCCCCGTCACCTGGCCCAAGTCGGAGACCCAACTCCCGATCAACGTCGGCGACGCGTCCTACGATCCCCAGTTCCCCTACGGCTGGGGTCTGACCACACTCACGAAGGTCCCCGGGGGCGGCGAGGCCACGCTCAAGGCCCTCACCCTTCTCGCCCGGACCGCGGACCGAACCGGCTCAGCACGACTTGGCCGCGCCGCGGTCACCAAGGCCCGCCTCCTGGTCCAGCAGAGCACAGGCTCAACCATCACCCCAGCCCTCGCCAAACCCTTCGCAGAAGCCGACCACCTACTCCTGACCGCCCACTACACCCAGGCCCTGACGAAACTCCTGCAGGCCTACCGAGCCAGATGACGGCCAGAGGCTGATGTGCGGCGGGGCGTGGGGGGCTGATCGCACAGTTCCCCGCGCCCCTGGGCGAGGCTTCGCCCCGCCCCCTGGGGGCACCCCATCCCCACCAACCCCAATGCCCAGTTTTACGCACGTTCAGGTAGCTTCGGAGATATGAAGGCCGCACTGATCCGAGGGCTCCCCGGACTGCTGATCGCGCTGACACTCGCCGCCCTCACGGCACTCGCTCTCACCGCACCCCCCGCCCACGCGACCACAGACGTGGGAACAGTGGCGGCAGCCCTCCGCAAGAGCCCCGTCTACGTGGACCCGGCAGCCTCCGCGCAACTCTCCAAGGCGGACGCCGACACCCTGGCCAAGAAGATCAAGAACGCGAACAAGCCCGTCTTCGTGGCCGTCCTCCCCGCGGACTTCCCCACCCAGAACCTCTTCCAGAACCTCCGCACCGACACCGGCATCACAGGCCTGTACGCCATCAGACTGGGCACCCGCTTCGACGCCCGCGCCGACACCGCCGTCATGCCCCGCACCGCCGTCCAGAACCTCGTCACCAGCGTCAAGGGCGAACCCACGAAGGCCCAGCTGAACAACTTCACGGACCGCGCCCTGGCCAACATCAACGGCTCGGCCCCCAAGAGCTGGGGCTCGGCCGACGGAAACGGCGTCTCCGCCGGCACCCTCATCGCGGTGGCCGCGGTAGCCGTGGCCGGCGGCGCGGGCGCCTACACCCTCGTGCGCCGCAACCGCCGCCGCAAAGAGTGGGAACAACAGGAAGCACTGGACAAACTCCGCGTGGTCGTCGACGAGGACATCACCGCCTTCGGCGAGGAACTCGACCGGCTCGACTTCCACCCCGCCGAGGCCGGCGCCGACGACGCGATGCGCGCCGACTACGAACGCGCGCTCGACGCCTACGAACAGGCGAAGTCGTCCATGGCGGCGGCCCGCCGCCCGGAGGACGTACGCGCCGTCACCCAGTCCCTGGAGGACGGCCGCTTCTCCCTCGCGCTCCTGTCCGCCCGTCGCGAGGGCAGGCCCCTGCCCGAACGCCGCGCCCCCTGCTTCTTCGACCCGCGACACGGCCCGTCGGTCGCCGACGCGACCTGGACCCCGGCCGGCGGCGCCCCCCGCGAGGTCCCGGTCTGCGCGGCGGACCAGGCCCGTCTGGCGGACGGCCGCGCCCCGGCGGTCCGCGAGGTCGACACCGATGACGGCCGCCGCCCGTACTGGGACGCCGGCCCGGCCTACGGCCCCTGGGCGGGCGGCTACTTCGGTGGCGGCCTGCTCCCCGGCCTCCTCGTCGGCACCCTGCTCGGCAGCGTGATGGCCACCCCCTCCTACGCGTCCGACTACGGCTCCGGTTACGGGGACTTCGGTGGTTACGGCGGCGGTGACGTCTCCGGCTCCGACTTCGACCCCGGCGACTTCGGCGGCGGTTTCGGAGACGGCGGCGGCGACTTCGGCGGCGGCGGAGGAGACTTCGGCGGCGGCTTCTGAAACGAGGGCTTCTCCAGCACAGCCGTCCCGGACAAAGGCTCCTACGGTGCGGCCGTCCCTGACGAGGTCCCCCGAGGCTCGGTATCCGCAAGGCGGTCCATCAGCGCCCCCGCCAGTCGCAACACCTCACATTCGGTCTCGTTCAACGTGCCGAGCGCCTCCGCCAGCCAGGCATCCCGCTCAGCCATGTCATGCCCCAGCGCCCGCAGCCCCTCCGCGGTGAGCGTCAGCAGGGACTGGCGCCGGTCCGCGCTGTCGGCCGTCCGCGCGATCAGCCCGTCCGACTCCAGCTCGGCGAAGACCCGGGTCAACGACTGCGGCCGCTGCCGCTCGGCCGCCGCGACCTCGCCGGGCGTCGCCGCCCCGTGCCGACGCAGGTGTCCCAGCACCCCCAGCTGATTCGGACTGAGGCTGCCCTCGCCCCGCTCCTGCCGCAGCCGCCGGTTGAGCCTGACGACACCACGCCGGACCTGGGCCGCATAGGAGAGATGATCCATCCGTCCATCGTAAGCTAAAACTTACTAACTATCACTCCAAATCCCCCTACCATCGGCACTATGCCCGGCAAACACATACGCAATGCTTATGAAGCAGCGCTGACCATGACGGCCGTGCTGCTCTCCTACTCCCTCGCCCTGTGGCTGGAGGACGCCGCCGCACTGCACACGGACGTCCTCGTCCTCGCGGTCGCGCTGACCCTCACCCTGGCCCGCACCCAACGGACCGCCGATGCCCGCCGACGCCTCATGGCCTGCGTCCTGCTGCCCGCCCTGGCCGGTGCGGCGACCCTGCTCGGCCACCTGATCGCCGACCACTACGCACTCGGCGCCGCGGTGTTCACCCTCGCCATCTCCCTGCCGATCTGGATCCGCCGCTTCGGCCCGGCCGCGACGAAGGCAGGCACGCTGATGACCTTGCCGCTGGTCGCCCTGCTCGTCGTCCCCGGCCCCGCGCTGCCGCCCGGGGCCCAGAGCGCGCTGGTGAACTGGGGCTGGTCGGCGGTGATCGGGCTGCTGGCATGCGGCTGCGTCTGGCTGGTCCAGATGTCCGCCGACCGCCTCGGCCCCGGGCGCCCCGACCCGGAACCGGACCGCCCCCGACGAGCCTCCCGACTGCGCCCCGTCCCCAGCACCCGCATGGCGTGGCAGATGGCCGCCGCCGTCGCCGCTGCCTTCACCCTCGGACGGCTCCTCTTCGACCACCACTGGCCGTGGATGGTCCTGACCGTGTACGTGGTCGCGAGTGGCAACCGCGGCCGCGCCGACGTCATACGCAAGGGAGTCGAACGCCTGGTCGGCGCCTGCGCCGGCACACTGCTCGCCACCGCGGTGGCCGCCGCCGGCATCACCGGCCGGACCTCCGTCGTCCTGATCTTCGCCGTACTGGCCGTCGCCCTGTGGCTCCGTCCGCTGAACTACGCCTACTGGGCCGCCGGCATGACCACCGCCCTCTCCCTCCTCCTCGGCTACTGCGGCCAGGACGCGCAGGACCTGCTGCCCACCCGTCTCGGGGCGATCGCGGTCGGCGCGGTCCTGGCGGTCGCGTCGGCCTGCTGCGTTCTGCCGATCCCACGCCGCCGGGCACCGGCTCCCAGCCCCGCCTGACTAACCCCGCAACCCCTGTCCACGCAGTCCCTCCCCTCTCGGTCTCGTCCCGCGCTCGCCCTCCCCCCGCGGATCCTGCCGCCCGACAGCCTCCGGAGCCGCCGCACGCGGCACGACCAGCCCCGTCTCGTACGCCGTCACGACCGCCTGCGTACGGTCGCGCAGCCCCAGCTTGGACAGCACCCGGCTGACATGGGTCTTCACCGTCTCCTCGCCCACCTGGAGCCGCGCGGCGATCTCCGGGTTGGACAGCCCTTCCGCCAGCAGCCGCAACACCTCCGTCTCGCGCGGGGTGAGCACGCCGAGCGCCGTCCCCGTCGGCGCCCTGGGCTTGAGCCGGGCGAACTCGGCGATCAGCCGCCGGGTGATGACGGGCGCGAGCAGCGCCTCCCCGGCGGCCACGACCCGTACCGCGTCGAACAGCCGCTCCGCCGTCACGTCCTTCAGCAGGAACCCGCTCGCCCCGGCCGCGAGTGCGTCATACACATGCTCGTCCAGGTCGAAGGTGGTGAGGATGAGCACGCGCGGCGCGTCCCCGGCCTCCGGCCCCATCAGCTCGGCGGTGGCCTGGATCCCGTCCATGACCGGCATCCGTACGTCCATGAGGACCACGTCGGGACGCCGCTCCCGGCAGACCCGTACCGCCTCGGCGCCGTCGCGCGCCGTGCCGACGACGGTGAAGTCCGCCTGGGTGGCGAGAAGCCCCGCGTACCCGGCGCGCACCACCTCGTGGTCGTCGGCCACCACGATCCGCACGGCAGGGACCCGTCCTTCGGCTTCCGAGGCCTCTACGGCTGTCGTCATACGAGAGCCTCCGCCCGCACCGGGAGCCGTGCCTCGACCAGGAAGCCACCGCCACGCGCCGGACCGGTGCGCAGGGTGCCGCCGACCGTGGCGGCCCGCTCGCGCATGCCGAGCAGGCCGTGCCCGGCGGTCGGGGACGCGGGCCCCGGCCCGTTGTCGCGCACACGGATCGCCAAGTCGTCCTCCGCGTAACGTAGTTCGACGTCGACGGCGGCACCCGGAGCATGCCGGCGGGCGTTGGTGAGGGCCTCCTGCACGATCCGGTACGCGGTGACCTCGATGCCTGGGTCGAGCGGGGCGACCGGCCCGCTGACGATCAGCCGCGTACGGGATCCGGAGGCGTCCCGGGACTCGTCGACGAGCTCCAGGAGCTGGCGCAGCCCCGGCTGCGGACGCCGGTTGACCCCCGTGTCGGCGTCCTCCCGCAGTACCCCCAGCAGGCGCCGCATCTCCGTCAGCGCGCTCCGTGCGGTGTCCCCGATGGCGAGCAGCCGGGTGGCGCCGTCGGCAGGGAGCCCTGCCGTGGTCAGACGGGCCGTCTCCGCCTGCACGGCGATCATCGAGATGTGGTGCGCGACCACGTCGTGCAACTCCCGTGCGATGCGCGCCCGTTCACCCCGTGCGGCGTGGGCGAGGAGCGTGTCCGCGAAGGCCCGCTCCGTCGCGCTGTGGGCCAGCGCGGCGCTGCGGACGTGGTGCGTGATGCCCGTCGCGGCCGCTGCCGAGGCGAGCGTGGCCACCAGCACGGCCATCACCCGGGTGGTGAGGTCGTCCTGACTGACGAGGGCCAGCACGACGTACGGCACGACGAGTATTCCGCTGAGCCGGGGCGCCCCCGCCCGTCCCAGCCAGTACACCGAGGCCAGCTGGGCCGCCACCCCCGCCAGCGTGAGGGTGCGGAACGGCGCCAGCGCCAGCACGCCCGCCGAGGTCACGGCCACGGCGGCCCCGGCCCGCGCCGGCAGGACCCGGTCGGTGCCGAGCACGAAGGTGAGCGGCAGGGTGGTGCAGACCCCGAGCAGCAGGGCGAGCGACAGGTTCTCGCGCAGGCCCCCGAGTCGGATCAGGACCTCGGCGCAGGCGAGGAGTGCGAGGGCGACCGGGTAGGTCACGGAGGCGGGGAAGTGCCGCAGCAACTTCCGTACCCCCGCGATTCCTTCGCCGTGTCGCGCCGTGTCCTCGCCCATGCCGCCATTGTGCCGTCGGACGCGCCGCGGCGCGTCACCCTGGGGTTTCTCCCTCACACGAGGGACCCGGCCGACGATCCGTCCCTCGTGACAGGGGCGCCGAAGACGGCTCCGTGGCGGGACGACGCCGAGGCCCGCCCGTCCCTAATCTCGCTGGCATGAGCGATGCAACGATCGAAGTCCAGGACCTGCGCAAGCGGTTCGGGCGGACCGTCGCGGTCGACGGACTCACCTTCACCGTCCGGCCGGGACAGGTCACCGGTTTCGTGGGTCCGAACGGGGCGGGCAAGTCCACCACCATGCGGGCCGTGCTCGGCCTGGACACTCCCGACGAGGGGCGCGCCCTCATCGGCGGCCGTCCCTACCACGCCCTGCGGTCACCGCTGTTGGAGGTCGGCGCGCTCCTCGACGCGGCAGCCCTGCACCCGAGCCGGCGCGGACGCGACCATCTGCGCTGGCTGGCGCACTCGCACGGGCTGTCCCTGCGCCGGGTCGACGAGGTGCTCGAACAGGTGGGCATGGACCAGGCCGCCCGCCGCCGCGCGGGCGGCTACTCACTCGGTATGCGCCAGCGCCTGGGCATAGCGGCCGCGTTGCTCGGAGACCCTCCGGTGCTCCTGCTCGACGAACCAGTCAACGGCCTTGATCCCGAGGGCATCCAGTGGATCCGCGGCCTGCTGCGCCGACTGGCCGGGGAGGGCCGCGCCGTCCTGGTCTCCAGTCACCTCATGAGCGAGCTGGAGGACACCGCTCACCACCTGCTGGTCGTCGGCCGTGGCCGCCTCATCGCGGACACCTCCGTCGCCACCCTGCTCGCCGCCGCGTCCGGCGACCGCGTGGCCCTGCGTACGGGCGCCCGCACGGAGGCAATGGAGCTGCTCACCCGAAAGGGCGGCACGGCCGCGGTCACCAGCGCCGACACCCTCACGGTCACCGGTCTGCCCGCGGAGCGGATCGTCGCGCTGCTCGCCTCGGCCGGCGTCCCCTTCGCCGAGGTCGGCGCGCACCGGGCCTCGTTGGAGGAGGCGTACATGGAGCTCACCAGGGACGCTGCGGAGTTCACGTCGACTCCGGACGTGACGGACGGCGAGGTGACCCGATGACCTCGACCTTCACTCCCTACCGCTCCTCGCTCAAGCCCGCCCGCGAGGGATTCGGGCGCCTGTTGCGCGCGGAATGGAGCAAGTTCTGGACGGTACGCGTGTGGGTGCTGGCCCTCGTCGTGGTGGCCGCGGTCACGGTCGCCATCTCCCAGCTCGCCGCGAGCGGCTCCGTCGACGATTCCAACGAGCACCCGCTCACCGTCGGGCCCGACGGCACCCGCGTCAACGACACCTTCCACTACGTCCACCAGTCCCTCCCGGCGAACGGCGGCGTGACGGTCCGCGTGTCCGACCTGAAGGGCGGCGGCGGCCGGGACCCGGAGCCGTGGGCGAAGGCCGGCGTGCTGGTCAAGGCGAGCACGAAGGCCGGCAGTCCGTACGCGGCCCTGATGCTCACTCCCGACCACGGCGTCCGCCTCCAGTGGAACTTCACACACGACAAGGCGGGCAGTGCCGCCTCCGGCACAGCCCCCCACTGGCTGCGCATGACCCGCTCGGGCACCCGCCTGACCGGATACGAGTCCTCCGACGGCGCCCACTGGACCAAGGTCGGCGCGGTCACCCTGCCGGAGCTGCCCAACACGGCACAGGCGGGCCTGTTCGTCGCCTCACCTCTGCACAACAATCTGCGCCGCTCGTTCGGTGGCACGTCGGAGACGGCCGGTAGCGCGACCGCAGGGGCGACTTTCGACCACCTGGCCCTGAGCGGTGCCACCGCGACCGGCTCGGCCGCCTGGACGAGCACGGACGTGGGCGCCCCCGATCCGAACGACCCGGACACCCCGCAATCCGGCCCCGCCCGCGCCGAGCCTGGCACCACCGCAGTCTCCGCGACCGGTGTCTACACCCTCACCGGCCAGGGAGACATCGCCCCCGACGAGACCGGCAGCGACACCGTCCAGATGAGCTTCCAGGGCGTCTTCGTGGCCGTCCTCTTCATGGTCGCCCTGGGGACCCTGTTCATCACGACCGAGTACAAGCGCGGCATGATCCGTACGACGTTCACGGCGACCCCGCGCCGGGTGCGGGTCCTCACCGCGAAAGGCCTGGTGATCGGGGGCATCACCTTCGCCGTCAGCCTGCCGGCCGTGGCGATCGCCTTCCTTCTGGCCCAGCGCACGATGCGTTCCCAGGGCTTCGCGCCACCCGCCTACCCCGACCTGTCACTCCTCGACTCACCCGCCCTGCGGGCGGTGGTGGGCAGCGCGGCACTGTTGTCCCTGGTGGCGGTCCTCGCCCTCGCCCTGGGAGCGATACTCCGCAACAGCGCGGGCGCGATCACGGCCGTCGTGGTCCTAGTGATCCTGCCGCAGATCCTCGCCTTCGCTCTTCCGCTCCCGGTCGGGCAGTGGCTGCTGCGTGCGACGCCGGCCGCGGCTTTCGCGGTCCAGCAGGGCAAGGCGTACTACCCCCAGGTGCAGCACAACTGTCTGCCGGAGAGCGGCTGTTACCCCATGGCCCCGTGGAACGGCTTCGCCGTGCTGTGTGCGTACGCGGCCGTGGCGCTCGCCCTCGCGGCCTGGCGCCTGCGCAGGAGGGACGTATGAGGCGTGCGAGGCCGGCACTCGGCGCCCACCACCACCCCGCGGGGCCCGCACCCCATCCTCCACTCCACACACAGTCCGCACTTCGCGCACTCCACGCCGAGTGGACCAAACTCCGTACGCTGCCCAGCAGTTGGCTGCTGCTGGCCGCGACGGTGGCCCTGACCTTCGCGGTGGGCACGGCCGCGGTGTCCTCGGTCAGCACCCGGGAGTGCGCGAGCGCCGCGGCCTGCCACGAGGACACGGTGAAGCTCGCCCTGACGGGTGTGTGGCTCGGCCAGGCGACCGTCCTCGTCCTGGGCGCCCTGTCGATGGGGGCGGAGTACGGCACGGGCACGGTACGCACGACGCTGACGGCGATCCCGCGCCGGGCGACGGTCCTGGCGTCGAAGGCGGCGGTGCTGGCCGCGGCGACGGGTATCGCGGCCGGCACGGCGATCCTCGCCTCCCTCGCCACGGCCCGCTGGATTCTCCCGGCCAACGGCTTCACCCCCGGGGCGGGCTACCCCCTCCTCTCCCTCACCGACACCCCCACCCTCCGGGCTGCCCTCGGCTCCACCCTCTGCCTGATCCTCGTAGCCCTCCTGGGCCTGGGGCTGGCGGTCCTGCTCCGCGACAGCGCGGCGGCGATCACCACGGGCCTGGGAGTCCTCTACGTGGTCCCGCTCATGTCGGACCTCCTGGGCTCACCCACCTGGAAGGACCGCCTCGAACGCTGGGCCCCCATACCGGCGGGTCTCGCCATCCGCGCGACGAAGGACCTCGCCCGCCTGCCGATCGGCCCCTGGCCGGGGCTGGGGGTGCTGGCGGCCTACGCGCTGGGGGTGCTGCTGGTGAGCGGCGCGATATTCACACGCCGGGACGCGTAGCCGGGAAATCCGTGGCCCACCGGGCGCCTTCACACCTAGCCTCGATCCTCATGAGCACCCTGCAGACGATCCACGACGTACCCGTGATGATGTGTGCCGCCGAGGGCGAGGTCATCGGAAGCGAGGGCGACGTCCTGGACCTCATCGGCAACGCCTCCTACCAGGGTGCCCAGTGGGTGGTCATTCCCGCCGAGCGGTTCGACGAGGCCTTCTTTCAGCTGCGTACCCGCGTGGCCGGTGACATCGTCCAGAAGTTCGCCAACTACCGGATGGCACTTGCCGTCCTCGGCGACATCTCCCGACACACGGAGGCCAGTTCGGCGCTGCGGGACTTCGTCCGTGAGTGCAACCGGGGGCGGCAGACCTGGTTCCTCACCGATGTCGAGGAACTGCGGGAACGCCTGAAGGGCTGACGAGTGACGGGCTGACGGCTGGAGGGCCGGGCCTGTTGCGCCGTGGCGTTGCCGGCATCCGGCCTCATGACCGTTCCGGCTTTCGGGCGAGGAACGTGGCGACCGTCCTCTTGGCTCCCTCGCCGGGCTCCTGCACCAGCCGCGCGGTGACGACGAGCCCGGCCCGCTCCAACAGCTCGGCAACCCGGTCCGGCGGCAACAGGTAGGACTCGAAGGACACCGGATGGCCGCCGTACGCCTGCGTCGGACGCAGACGTTCTCCGGCTCCCACATAACCGGCGATCATCAGACGGCCGCCGGGCGCGAGCGTGCGACGGAATTCGGCGAACACGACGGGCAACAACTCCGGTGGCGTGTGGTGGACGGAGTAGTAGGCCAGGATGCCGCCGAGCTCGTCGTCCTCGAGGGGCAGCTCGGTCATCGACCCGACGGTGAAACGCAGACCCGGGTGGGCCCGACGGGCCAGCTCGACCATCGCGGGCGAGAGGTCGATGCCGAAGACGGGCACCCCCAGGTCGGCGAGATGGGCCGTCACCCGGCCGGGCCCGCATCCCAGGTCCGCGAGGGCGCCGATGCCGGCCGTCCGCACCATCTCGGCGAACGCGACGAGCATCGCGCGCGACAGCGGATCCAGCTGCGCCGGGGTCTTGACCTGTTCGGCGTAGTCGGCGGCGACCCTGTCGTACGACTCCCGGACGGCGGCGAGGTAGGCGAGATCCATCACACGGGCGACTGTAGGGGAGGGCCCCCGACCTCCGTAACCACCAGGGCGTATGCGGGAGGTGACGTCATCCCCCACGCGTGGCCCCGTGGTACCTCGGTACTACCTGCCGCACCTCATTGAGCTCCCGGGTACCACGGATCCCGGTCCGCGGGCCCCTAGCGTGGCGAGTGAGCAGTCTGGCGGGGTCAGGCCCCCCGAGCGTGAGGGAAGAGCGATGATCGAGGCACATCAGCTGACGAAGCGGTACGGGGAGAAGACGGCGGTCGACCGGCTCGACTTCGTCGTCAGGCCCGGCACGGTCACCGGCTTCCTGGGCCCGAACGGCGCGGGCAAGTCCACCACCATGCGCATGATCGTCGGACTGGACGCGCCGTCCGGCGGCAGCGTGACGGTCAACGGCAAGCACTACGCCGAGCACACCGCGCCGCTCCAGGAGGTCGGCGCGCTGCTGGAGGCCAAGTCGATCCACCCCGGCCGCTCCGCGTTCGACCACCTGATGGCGCAGGCCTACACCCACGGCATTCCGCGCCGCCGGGTGGAGGAGGTCATCGAGCTGACCGGTCTGCAGTCCGTGGCCAAGAAGCGCGCGGGCGCCTTCTCCCTCGGCATGGGCCAGCGGCTGGGCATCGCCGCCGCGCTCCTCGGCGACCCGGCCACCATCATGCTCGACGAGCCCGTCAACGGACTGGACCCCGAGGGCGTGCTGTGGATCCGCAACCTGCTGACCGGACTCGCGGCGGACGGCCGTACGGTCTTCGTCTCCTCGCACCTGATGAGCGAGATGGCGCTGGTCGCCGACCACCTGATCGTCGTCGGCCGCGGGCGCCTGCTCGCCGACACCACCGTGCAGGAGCTGGTCCAGCAGGCCGGCGGCGACACCGTGACCGTGGCCTCCGATCAGTCGGCCCGTCTGCGCGAGGTGCTGGCCGGCCCCGGCGTCGAGATCACCGGCGAGGTCGGCTCCGAGGAGCTGCACGTGACGGGCCTGTCGGCGCGGGCCATCGGTCTCAAGGCCGCCGAGCACGGCATCCCCCTGTTCGAGCTCAGCTCCCGGACCGTCTCGCTGGAACAGGCCTTCATGGACCTGACCCGTGACGCCGTCGAGTACCACGCCACCGCCACCGTCGAGGCCCCTGGGAGGGCGGCATGAGCACCATCACCGTCACCGACAGCTCCGCGCCCGCACCGGCGCGGACCGTACGTCCCGAGTACAAGGTCACCGGCCGGCGCGTGCTGCGCTCGGAGTGGGCCAAGCTGTGGTCCCTGCGCTCCACCTGGATCACTCTCGGTCTGGGCCTGCTGTTCCTGGTCGCGTTCGGCGTGATCGCCGCCGCGCACTACAAGTCCCAGATCAACTCCGGTGAGCGGCTGCGCCCGGACGACGCCACGGCCACCGCGCTCAGCCTCTCCGTGTTCGGCACGAACTTCGCCCAGCTGGCGCTCGGCGTCCTGGGTGTACTGGTCACCGCCGGCGAGTACTCCACCGGCATGATCCGCTCCACGCTGGCCGCCGTCCCGCGCCGCCTGCCGGTGCTGTGGTCCAAGTCGGCGGTGTTCGGACTGGTCGCCCTCGTCGTCTCCACCATCGGCGTCTTCATCGCGTTCATGATCACCAGCGGGATCGTCTCCGGCACCCCGGCGGCCCTCACGATCTCCCACTCCGGTGTCGTGCGCAGCCTGCTGGGCGCGGGCCTCTACCTCGGCCTGGTCGGCGTGATCGGCACCGCTCTGGGCGCCCTGCTGCGCTCGGTCGCCGGCGGCATATCGGTCCTGGTCGCCTCGCTGATGCTGGTCCCCGGCCTGATCTCGCTGCTGCCCACCTCGTGGCAGGACAACATCAGCCCGTACCTGCCCAGCAACGCGGGTGAGTCGATGTTCGCGCTCACCCACGACTCGACGACCCTCGCGCCCACAGCCGGGCTCGTGGTCTTCCTCGGCTGGACCGTGCTCGCTCTGGCGGGCGCCGCCTACCGCCTCCTGCGCACCGACGCCTGACGCCTGACGCCTGATGAAGAGGCACCCGGAGAGACACGCGGACAGGGAGGCGGCCGGACACACAATGGACAGGTGACACCCATGAACGCGGACGAGTGACCCCATGAGCATCGACGACGCCGCCCACCCAGGGGCACCCTCCGACCTGCCCCTCGCGGAGGCGGAGCTCCCGTGGAACCACCCCCTGGCCCGTGGGCTGTCCCGGCTCGGCCGACGGCTCAAGCAGGGCGACCGGAACCATCCGTGGGTCCTGGACACGGGTGTGATCGTGGTCGTGGCGCTGATGTTCTGCGTGCCGGACCTGGTGCACGACGACGACGGCCGACGACACGCCTTCGACACCCAGGTCACCCACCTGCCCTGGCCGGTGACCGTCGCCCTGCAGGCCGGACTGGTCCTGCCGCTGCTGTGGCGGCGGCGAAGGCCGTCACTCGCCTTCGCCGTGATCGCCGCGGTGCTCTTCCTCCAGGTGGTGCTGGGAGTCTGGCTGCGCGCCGACGTCGCCCTGCTGATCGCCCTCTACAGCCTGGTGCTGCACGGACAGCTGCGGCGGCTGCCCGTGGCCTGCGCGGTCACCGCGGCCGCCCTCGGCCTGGTCGCCCTGCGGCTGCCGTCCGCGGTGTCCGTCCTGGACGCGCTGTTCTTCCTGTTCAGCACGATCACCGCGGCGGTCGCGCTCGGTCTGGCCGTACGGATCCGGCGCGCACAGCTCGCCGTCCTGCGCGACCGCGCGACCCGCCTGGAGATCGAACGCGACCAGCGCAGCAAGCTCGCCGCCGCCGCCGAACGCACCCGGGTGGCCCGCGAGATGCACGACATCGTCGGCCACAACCTCTCCGTCATCATCACGCTCGCCGACGGTGGCGCGTACGCGACCGACATCGCACCGGAACGCGGCAAGCAGGCACTGCTGCTCATCGGTGACACCGGGCGTCAGGCGCTGGGCGAACTGCGCCGCATGCTCGGCGTGCTGCGCGAGCAGACCCAGACCCCCGCCGCGCCCCAGCTCAGCCCCCAGCCGGGCATCGCGGACATCGACGCCCTGTGCGCCCGGATCCGCGCCGCCGGTCCCCAGGTCGTCTACCGCACGGGCGGCGAGCTGGACACCCTGGACCGCGGGGTCCAGCTGACGGTGTACCGCATAGTGCAGGAAGCACTCACCAACGCCCTCAAGCACGCGGGCCACGACACCCGCGTCGAGCTCTCGGTCGGCGTCAAGGACACGCGGCTGCACATCGACGTCCACGACACCGGCCGGGGCGGCGGTACCGTCCCTCCCGGGCCGTCCCAGGAGGAAGGACACGGACTCGCCGGCATGAGAGAACGCGCAGCCCTCTACAGCGGGACCGTCACCGCGGGGCCCGCCCCCGGCGGGGGATGGACGGTGCGGGCCACCCTCGACCTCTCCCCGCCGGCCGAGACCCTGGCCGGGACCGATGTCACCCCGCCGGCCGCCACGGGCGGTGCGGTGTGACCACCGTGCTCATCGTGGACGACCAGCCATTGCAACGCCTCGGCTTCCGGATGCTCCTGGAGAGCACCCCCGACACCGAAGTCGTCGGCGAGGCGGCCCACGGCGCCGACGCCGTGCGCAGGGCCGCCGAACTGCGCCCGGACGTGATCCTCATGGACGTACGGATGCCCGGCATGGACGGCATCGAGGCCACCCGTCGCGTGGTCGCCTCCGGTGACCGCTCCCGCGTCCTCATCCTGACCACGTTCGACCTGGACGAATACGCCCACGCGGCGCTGCGCGCGGGAGCCAGCGGATTCCTCCTCAAGGACGCCCACCCCGAGGAACTGCTGGCCGGCATCCGCGCGGTCGCGGCGGGCGACGCGGTGATCGCCCCGGCACTGACCCGCCGCCTCCTCGACGCCTACGCCAAGCACCTGCCGCGGGATGCGTCCGGCCGGCCGGGTGCGTCGGGTCCAAGGACGGCGGACGACCCCCGGGTGCGCGCTCTCACCGAACGGGAGTACGAGATCTTCGTCGCCATCGGCCAGGGCTGGAGCAACAGCGAGATCGCCGAGCGTCTGGTCGTCGCGGAATCCACCGTGAAGACCCATGTCGGCCGGGTCCTGGCGAAGGTGGGAGCCCGCGACCGCGTCCAGGCCGTCATCCTCGCCTACGACCTCGGCCTCGCCCACCCGAATCCACCCGACTAGCGGGGCAGCGGGGCGGCGTACGCGGACATGCCGAGCGCCCGCCCTCCCGCTGGGGGAGTCAGAGGGCGGGCGCGCTCAGGGCACCGGCGTGAGCCGAGGGCTCAGGCGTTCTTGATCGCCGAGATGTCGAAGGTCAGCTTGATCTTGTCGGAGACGAGGACGCCACCGGTCTCCAGGGCCGCGTTCCAGGTCAGGCCCCACTCGGAGCGCAGGATCTCCGCCTTGCCCTCGAAGCCGACGCGCTCGTTGCCGAAGGGGTCCTTCGCGGAGCCGTTGAACTCCAGGTCGATGGAGAGCGGCTTGGTGACGCCGAGGATCGACAGGTCGCCGGTGATCCGGTAGTCGTCGCCGCCGAGGGCCTCCGCCTTGGTGGAGCGGAAGGTCATCGTCGGGAACTCGTCGATCTTGAAGAAGTCGGAGCTCTTCAGGTGGCCGTCACGGTCCGCGGAGCCCGTCTCGATGCTGTCCATCTTGACGTCGATCGTGGCGGTGGACTTGGACGGGTCCGTGCCGTCCAGGTGCAGGGTGCCGTCGAAGTCCTTGAAGTAGCCCTTGACGTTCGTCACCATGGCGTGACGGGCGATGAAACCGATCTCCGAGTGGGACGGGTCGATCGTGTATTCGCCGGTGAGCGCGGCGAGTTCGGGGCTCACGGCGGCGGGGGCCGTGGTCGCGGCGGGGGTGTCGGTGGTCTTGCGGCCGAAGATGCCCATGACGTGCTCCTAGGGGGACGGGTCGCGGTTTCGTCGGGAAGCCGAAAACCGCGGCAGAGAGTTTGTTGAAGATTCAACGAGGCCAACAAGGGAGACAGTAGACCTATTCCGTTCAAGTTTCAACATCATCCGCCATGTGTTTACGACGTTACGTTGCGCTTCGTCGACCCGCTTCCCGGCGGTCACTCCCCGCTCGCCCGTGGCAGTCCGCGTATCCTCGCTCCGCCTGCACGGGGGTCGGGCCGAAGGCGCGGTGTACTCCGAACGGGTCCCGTCCAAGGCTCCATGTCACTCTAGGGATGGCATGGGACCCTCACGAATGTGAGCGGGCTCTCAGCCCGCGACTTTGTGAGACCTCTACAAGCCAGATGCCCTCTGAGCAGTCAGATCGCCTGCATGCCGTCACGGTTCTGTTCAGGGGTACCAGGAAAACGGGCCGGAGACTGTACGGAGTCGACGGCCCGGTTTTCTTGTTCGACTTCGTATGGTCGCTACATGACCGTTTTGGATGAGGCCGCACCGTCAGGCGAGCCCGCGGACGCACGCGGCCGCGTGGCCGAACTGCATGCGATTCGTGCGGCGGCGCTGCGAGGACCCAGCGAGAAGGCGACCGAGGCGCAGCACACCAAGGGCAAGCTGACCGCCCGGGAGCGCATCGAGCTGCTTCTCGACCCCGGGTCCTTCCAGGAGGTCGAGCAGCTGCGCCGGCACCGGGCGACCGGGTTCGGCCTGGAGGCCAAGAAGCCGTACACCGACGGTGTCGTCACCGGCTGGGGCACGGTGGAGGGCCGTACGGTCTTCGTCTACGCGCACGACTTCCGTATCTTCGGCGGCGCGCTGGGCGAGGCGCACGCCACGAAGATCCACAAGATCATGGACATGGCCATCGCGGCCGGCGCGCCGCTGGTCTCCCTCAACGACGGCGCGGGCGCCCGCATCCAGGAGGGTGTGAGCGCGCTCGCCGGCTACGGCGGCATCTTCCAGCGCAACACCAAGGCGTCCGGCGTCATCCCGCAGATCTCGGTGATGCTCGGCCCGTGCGCGGGCGGTGCGGCGTACTCGCCCGCGCTGACGGACTTCGTGTTCATGGTGCGTGAGACCTCGCAGATGTTCATCACCGGCCCCGACGTCGTCAAGGCGGTCACCGGTGAGGAGATCACCCAGAACGGGCTCGGCGGCGCCGACGTCCACGCGGAGACCTCCGGTGTCTGTCACTTCGCCTACGACGACGAGGAGACCTGCATCGCGGAGGTGCGCTACCTCCTGTCGATGCTCCCGCAGAACAACCGCGAGAACCCGCCGCACGCGACCTCGCAGGACCCCGCGGACCGCCGCTCGGACGTCCTCCTGGACCTGGTCCCGGCGGACGGCAACCGGCCGTACGACATGACGAAGGTCATCGAGGAACTCGTCGACGACGGCGACTACCTGGAGGTCCACGAGCGCTGGGCCCGCAACATCATCTGCGCGCTGGCCCGTCTGGACGGCCAGGTGGTGGGCATCGTCGCCAACCAGCCGCAGTCCCTCGCGGGCGTGCTGGACATCGAGGCCTCCGAAAAAGCTGCGCGCTTTGTCCAGATGTGTGACGCTTTTAATATTCCGATCGTCACCCTCCTGGACGTTCCCGGATTCCTGCCCGGGGTTGACCAGGAGCACGGCGGGATCATCCGGCACGGCGCCAAGCTGTTGTACGCGTACTGCAACGCGACGGTGCCGCGGATCTCGCTCATCCTGCGCAAGGCGTACGGAGGTGCCTACATCGTCATGGACAGCCAGTCCATCGGGGCCGACCTCACCTACGCCTGGCCCACCAACGAGATCGCCGTGATGGGTGCGGAAGGTGCGGCCAACGTCATCTTCCGTCGGCAGATCGCCGAGGCCGCCGACCCCGAGGCCATGCGCGTACGCATGGTCAAGGAGTACAAGGCCGAACTCATGCACCCCTACTACGCGGCCGAGCGGGGCCTGGTCGACGACGTCATCGACCCGGCGGAGACCCGCGAGGTGCTGATCCGCTCCCTGGCCATGCTGCAGTCCAAGCACGCGGACCTGCCCTCCCGCAAGCACGGCAACCCCCCGCAGTAACCCTGCGGATCCTCCGCGGTACCGCCGCGGAAACCTCTCTCACGGAGACTGAAACCTATGGACACCCCTGACATCCGCGTCGAGAAGGGCCACGCCGAGCCCGAGGAAGTCGCCGCCATCACGGCCATCCTCCTGGCCCGCGCCGCCGCCCAGCCGGACACCACCCCCACCCACCGTGGCCGTGCGAAGGCCGGCTGGCGCCGCCTGGAGCGCGAGCCCGGCTTCCGCGCCCCGCACAGCTGGCACGGCTAGCCCGCGGCGCCTCAGCAACGGGGAAGGGCCCGCTCTGTGAAGAGCGGGCCCTTCCCTTTGTCGTTGTCCCAGGGCAAAGGACTCCCAGGGTGAAGGAAGGGGCGCCCTCTCCACCGAGTGGAGAGGGCGCCCCTTCCGTTGCTTCGCCGCGCGCGGGCGCTACCGCAGACGTGCCATCAGGGCGTGCTCGACCAGCGTGATCAGCGCCGACTTCGCGTCGGCGCGGTGCCGGGCGTCCGTCGTGATGATCGGCGTGTCGGGGCCGATCTGAAGGGCTTCACGGACCTCGTCCGGGTTGTAGGGCTGGTTGCCGTCGAAGCCGTTGAGGGCGATGACGAACGGCAGGCCGCTGTTCTCGAAGTAGTCGACCGCGGGGAAGCAGTCGGCGAGACGGCGGGTGTCGACCAGGACGATCGCGCCGATGGCGCCGCGGACCAGGTCGTCCCACATGAACCAGAAGCGGTCCTGACCGGGGGTGCCGAACAGGTACAGGATCAGGTCCTGGTCCAGGGTGATGCGGCCGAAGTCCATGGCGACGGTGGTCGTCGTCTTGTCTCCGGTGTGCGTGAGGTCGTCGATGCCCGCGGACGCGGACGTCATGACGGCCTCGGTACGCAGCGGGTTGATCTCCGAGACGGCCCCGACGAACGTGGTCTTGCCCACGCCGAAGCCGCCCGCCACCACGATCTTCGCGGACGTGGTGGAGCGGGAAGGCCCTCCGCTAGAGCTTGCGAAGTCCACTGAGCACCCTTTCGAGCAAAGTCACGTCTGGCTGGCCGCCGGCGTTCTCGTCGCCGCCGGGCTGATGGATGGCGACCAGGCCCGCCTCCGCCAAGTCGGCGACGAGAATCCTGGCCACACCGAGAGGGATCGTCAGCAGCGCCGAGATTTCGGCCACCGACTTGATCTCCCGGCAGAGGTTGCAGATCCGCTGATGTTCGGGCAACTGGCCCTGCATCTGGTGCGGTTGTGCGGTGGTGTGCACCAGCGCCTCGATGGCGAGCTGGTAGCGGGGCCTGGTGCGGCCGCCCGTCATCGCGTACGGGCGCACCAGAGGGTTGTTCGACGATCCCGCGGGCGCCGGCTCGGGGGTGCGTCGCTGAGGCTGCACAGGCTGAATGCGCGGCGCCGGCGGCTGGTCGTACGGCGAGGGGCCGGGGCCCTGCGGTGCGTACGGCTGCTGGCGTCGGTGACTTGGCGCGGAGGGGAAGTTGTATCGGTTCGGGTTCTGTGAACCGTCACCCTGGCCCTGCCCCTGGCCGGGGCCGTACGACCAGTTGCCCGAAGACGAACCGCCTGGGGGTGTTGCCACTTTCTCCTCCTCCGACTGTGCCGGGCACCCATCACTGTGGGACCGCGTCCCGAAACCTTACGGCCCCGGGACGCCAAAACGCACGGTCTGTCTGTTAGTTGAGAAGGCTCCCTTGGAGCTCCGCTCGAAGATCCGGGGTCAGAACCGTACCGGCACGGTCCACCAGAAGGGCCATCTCGTACCCGATGAGACCGATGTCCGCTTCGGGATGTGCAAGGACCGCGAGCGAGGAACCATCAGAAATGGACATGAGGAAGAGGAATCCTCGCTCCATCTCCACAACTGTCTGGTTCACGCTGCCGCCCTCGAAGATGCGGGACGCGCCCGCGGTCAACGAGGTCAGCCCGGACGCGACGGCCGCGAGCTGGTCGGCGCGGTCACGGGGAAAACCTTCGGACATCGCCAGAAGGAGTCCGTCGGCGGAGACCACCACCGTGTGGGACACCCCGGGGGTGTTGTCCACGAAGTTGGTGATCAACCAGTTGAGGTTCTGCGCCGCCTGGCTCATCGGGCTCACACTAACGCTCCTGGTTGTAGGTGCTGTCAGGACCGAAGCCCTGGCCGTTCGTGTCACTACCTGCATTGCGTCCCTGCTGGACACCGCGGCGCAGGTTGCTCAGCCTGCCCCGGATGTCCTCGGGAGCGCGGGAGACCTGGGGGCCGCCCTGTGGGGTCGTTTCCGCGGTTCCCTCGACCAGATTGGCCTTGGGCACCCGCCGGGGAAGACCGGACGAGGTGACCCCGCCCGCCTTGGGCTTCTTGAGCTGCTCGGCGCGCTGCCAGCGGTTGTCGTTGGACGTACGCCAGTCGCCGTCGCCATTGCTCGCGGTGGCCGCGGGCGGTGCCTGAACCCCCTGGGTGCCCTGGTCCACGGGCCGCTGGCCGTTGGTGCCGCTCGCGGAGGATCCGCGGCGCGGCAGCCCGGCGTCGGTCAGCGCATGGGGGGCGGAGGAGGTCGGTCCCGGACGGCTGAAGCCTACGCGGTCCTGCTCACTCACGTCAGCGGCCTGCGGAGATTCCGCTTCGGGAGCGTACTCGGACGGGTAGCCGCTCCGGTACGAGTCCTGCTGCGGCCAGTCGTCCTGGTAGGACGGCTCGTCGAAGGTCGAGAAGGTGTCCGAAGCGGAACTCCGGGCTCCCGTGTGCTCTTCCTGGACCGGCTCCGCATACGCGGGTTCCGGGTAGCCGCCGTTCGACGGGAAGTACGTCTCGTCGTACGTTCCCTGCTGCGGTTCCTCGTACCCCGTCTGCTGGTCGTACGAGGCCTGCTGCTCCTCGTAGGCACCCTGGCCGTTGTCGTACCCGGGCTGCCCGTTGCCGTAGGCGGCCTGAGCGTCGTCGTACGCGGGCTGGGGGGCCTCGAAACCCTCCGGGTACCTCGGCGGCTCGATGGCCTCCGGCTGGCCCTGTGCCTGGGCCTCCAGGGCCGCACGGCGCTCCTCACGCATCAGCGAGCGCCCGACGGGGTCCAGCTCGCGGATGTCGTCGGGGACCTCCGTGTAGCGGCTGTCGTCGAATCCGAGTTCGGCGGCGGTGCGCATCGGCTGGGCCTGGGACTGGAAGGCCTGGTCCGGCTGGAAGCCCTGCGGCTCCGGGATGATCTGCGAGACGGTGAACTCGTCGCGCTGGAGCTGCTGTTCGCCGCCGCCACCACCGTGGGTGATCGCGTCGGGGAGCATGACGAGGGAGGTCGTACCGGCCTGCTCGCCGGAGGGGCGCAGCTGGACGCGGATGCCGTGCCGGTCGGACAGCCGGCCGACCACGAACAGGCCCATGCGCTGCGAGATCGCGGCGTCCACGGTCGGCGGGTTGGCCAGCTTGTGGTTGATGTCCGCGAAGTCCTCGGCGGTGAGGCCGATGCCCTTGTCGTGGATCTCGACCATGATGCGGCCGTCGGGCAGCCGGGTCGCGGTGACGCGGACCTTGGTCTGCGGGGAGGAGAACGTGGTGGCGTTCTCCAGGAGCTCGGCGAGCAGGTGCACGAGGTCGGTCACGGCACGGCCGTGGATCTCGGCCTCCGGGACGCCGGAGAGCTCGATGCGCTCGTACTGCTCCACCTCGGAGGAGGCGGCGCGCAGCACGTCCACGAGGGGCACCGGCTGGTCCCAGCGGCGGCCGGGCTCCTCGCCCGCGAGGACGAGGAGGTTCTCGCCGTTGCGGCGCATACGGGTCGCGAGGTGGTCCAGGCGGAAGAGGTTCTCCAGCTGGTCCGGGTCGGCCTCGTTGTTCTCCAGGTCGGTGATGAGGGTCAGCTGGCCCTCGATCAGGGACTGGTTGCGGCGCGACAGGTTGGTGAAGATCGCGTTGATGTTGCCTCGCAGGAGGGCCTGCTCGGCGGCGAGCCGGACGGCCTCGCGGTGGACCTGGTCGAAGGCGCGGGCGACTTCGCCGATCTCGTCCGTGGTGGTGATCGGGATCGGTTGGACGCGGGTGTCGACGCGGCCCGGGTCGGTGCGCGAGAGCTGGTCGACCAGCATCGGCAGACGCTGCTCGGCGACCCCGAAGGCCGCGTTGCGCAGCTGGCGCATGGCGCGGCTCATCTGGCGGGCCATGAGCCCGGCCAGGATGAAGGCGGCGAGCAGGGCGATGACGACGATGGCGCCGTTGATGTAAGCCCGGCGCTGGGCGTCGGAGGCGATGCTTCCGGCGTCGTTGACGGCCCGGTCGATGAGTTCCTTCTCGACCTGGCTGTAGCCCTGGAACTTGAGGGTGGCGGCAGCCATCCAGGTATCGGGAGTGATGCCCTGAGCGGCGAGCTGGGTGGGCGTGGCGCCGCTGGCGATCGCCTGGATCATCTTGTCCATGGCGGGCGGCGTCACGAAGGTCCCGCCCGCGGCCTCGGTCTTGCTCTTGGCCGCGGCCAGCTGGCTCTTGCCCTCGGCGGTCTTCTGCTCCATGACCGTGGTGAGCCGGGCGGCGTCCGCCTCGGTACCACCGGAGACGTACTCCTGAAGAGCGATGTTCTCCAGGTACGCGTACGAGGTGAAGGAGGTGACCTGGAGCGCGTGGTTCTGCGTGTTGGTGCTGGGCTTGACCAGCAGGTGGATGCCGATCGAGCGCTGCAGCGACTCGGCGCCCTTGGCGAGCGCGATGGCGTACACCGAACGGCCGTAGCTCGTGATGTTGCCGGTGCCCAGGCCCAGCTCGTTCGAGAACTCCATGAGGAGGTGCTCGACGGTGACGTAGCCCTCTTCGGTCTGCACCGGGTCCATGGCCTTGGTGAAGGCGAGTTTGCGGATCTGGTCCAGCTGGGGCTCGGCCTTCACCACCAGGCTCAGCCGGCGCTCAAGACCCTGCTTGGCCGGCATGCCGACGACTTCCTTGTGGAAGGCGTCCGCCATCTGGTCGGTGGTCGCGCGGACCTTCTTGACCGTGGCGTTGTTCCGGTCACCCTTGAGCAGTGGCTCGGCGGACACGTCGCGCTCGTTGAGCAGAGCCTCGGCGTAGTCGCTGGAGGCCGCCACGATCTTGGCGACCTTCTCGGCGTCGCGCGCCTCCTGCCAGGTGTCGATCGAGTTCTTCACCTGGAAGCCGCCCATGATGAGGCCGACGATCACGGGTATGAGCAGGATCGCGTTCAGCCTGGTGGGTACGCGCCAGTTACGGGGGGACAGACGACCGCCGCTCGGCGCGGGCGCCGGCGTGGGCTCCGGGACGGGCACCTGTGCGGGCGCCGCGCCGCGCGGCGGCGGGGTGAAGTTGCCCCGTGCCGACGGCTCGGGACCGTTCTTGCTTCGCCTCACTCGACCAACAACCTCTCGGCGTCGGCACCTACGTTGTGCCGCGGTGTCTCCAGCGCCCTTGACTACTGGGCAGTTCAGCGCATTCCAGCACGTCAGGCAGCGCCCTTCCAAACACTCGGAACCGCTGGTTCCGGGTGACGTATCCCCTAGATAAAACGGTCATAAAGAGCGAGCCCCGTCAAAAGACGGGGCTTTTGTGAGCGCAGCGACACCGAATGACCGCGATGCGTGTCGGTGTCCACCGAATTCCATGTCGAAACGTTATGAACACTGTGGCCGACCGTGTCAAACGACACAGCCGGCTCCAATGTCCCTACGACAACTGTCTTATGAAGCTGTCGACTTGAGTGCTACCGCAGACGTGCCATGAGCGCGTGCTCGACCAGCGTGATGAGTGCGCTCTTCGCATCCGCACGGTGCCGGGCGTCCGTCGTGATGATCGGGGCGTCCGGTCCGATCTGGAGCGCCTCGCGCACCTCTTCGGGGTTGTAGGGCTGATGTCCGTCGAAGCCGTTGAGGGCGATGACGAACGGCAGGCCGCTGTTCTCGAAGTAGTCGACCGCGGGGAAGCAGTCGGCGAGACGGCGGGTGTCGACCAGGACGACGGCACCGATGGCGCCGCGGACCAGGTCGTCCCACATGAACCAGAAGCGGTCCTGACCCGGCGTACCGAAGAGGTACAGGATCAGGTCCTGGTCCAGGGTGATGCGGCCGAAGTCCATGGCGACGGTGGTCGTCGTCTTGTCTCCGGTGTGGGTGAGGTCGTCGATGCCCGCGGACGCGGACGTCATGACGGCCTCGGTACGCAGCGGGTTGATCTCCGAGACGGCGCCGACGAACGTGGTCTTGCCCACGCCGAAACCGCCCGCCACCACGATCTTCGCGGAGGTGGTCGTCCGACCTCCGTCAGAGCTTGCGAAGTCCACTGAGCACCCTTTCGAGCAAAGTCACGTCCGGCGCGCCGCCGTTGTTCTCATCGCCGCCAGGCTGGTGAATGGCGACGAGTCCGGCCTCCGCGAGGTCCGCGACGAGGATCCTGGCCACGCCCAGCGGCATGGACAGGAGGGCCGACACCTCGGCCACCGACTTGACCTCACGGCAGAGGTGGCAGATCCGCTGGTGCTCGGGGAGCAGCCCCATCAACTGCGCGGGGTCGGCCGTAGTGCTGATCAGTGCCTCGATGGCGAGTTGGTACCGCGGCCGGGTCCGGCCGCCGGTCATCGCGTACGGACGTACCAGCGGCTGGTCGCCCTCATCCCCGTACGGCTGTGCGTACGGATCATGAGAGGCGGTGGGCGGGGTCATGAATCCTCCGGGCGGGACAGCAAGTCGGTCATTCGTGCCGTCTGTTGGGGCCGGTGGGGGGATTGTGGCGGCCGGACGGTGATTTCGTGCAGTCTCTAGAACCAGGGCCCTTTAGTGGAGCAGACTTCCCTGGAGTTCAGCGCGCAGGTCCGGCGTGAGTACGGCACCCGCCCGGTCGACGAGCAGCGCCATCTCGTAACCGACAAGGCCGATGTCGCACTCCGGGTGGGAGAGGACCGCCAGGGACGAGCCGTCCGAGACGGACATGAGGAAGAGAAAGCCGCGCTCCATTTCGACGACCGTCTGGGCCACCGTGCCGCCCTCGAAGATCCGGGAGGCCCCGGCGGTCAGCGAGGTCAGGCCGGAGGCGACGGCCGCAAGCTGGTCGGCGCGGTCGCGTGGGAATCCTTCGGACATGGCCAGAAGGAGCCCGTCGGCGGACACGACGACGGTGTGGGACACCCCGGGGGTGTTGTCCACGAAGTTGGTGATCAACCAGTTCAGGTTCTGTGCCGCCTGGCTCATCGGGCTCAACTAACGCTCCTGCTGGTGAGTGGGGCTGGGGAAGCTGCCGGTCTGGCCGGTACCGGCCTGTCGACCCTGCTGAATGCCCCTACGGAGATTGGTCAGCCGGCCGCGTACGTCATCAGGCGCACGGGAGACCTGCGGACCGGTTTGGTGCTGTTGCTGCTGTGCCGTGCCCGCGACGAGGTTGGCTCGCGGGACGCGGCGCGGCAGGCCTGAGGTGGTGACCCCGCCCGCCGACGGTTGACGGACGCGTTCTGCCTGCCGGACGAGGTCGTCGTTCGGCGAGGTGCGCCAGTTGGCGGAGGCCGGTGCGGCTGCCGGCCGTTGCGGTGGTGCTGTGGGGGTCTGAGGCGGCTGCTGCGAGGGCTGCGAGCCGTTGGTGTGGACGCCGTTGCTCTGGGCGCCGTTGTGAGCTCCGTTGGGGGAGCCGTTCTGGGCGGCGCCGTTCGCCTGACCGTGGAACCAGTTGGTCTCCAGCGTGTCGTACAGCGGCGTACGTCCGTCACCGGGGCCCGTCGCCGGAGGCAGCGCCTCGGGCTGCTGCGGACGCGTGGGCCGCTGCTGCGGGGGCGCCGGGCGCTCGAACTGGCCGGTGGACGAGGGGTCCTGGCGGTTGCCGTAGCCGGGCGTCGCGAACTGGCCGGTGGACGACGGGTCCTGGGAGGCGCCGTAGCCGGGCGTCGCGAACTGGCCCGTGGACGAAGGGTCCTGGGAGGCACCGTAGCCCGGGGTCGCGAACTGGCCCGTGGTGGACGGGTTCGGGGCGGCCGGAGCCGTGCCCGAGGAGCCGTACACGTCGGGGCGGACGAACTGACCGTTGTTCTGCCCGTTGTTCTGCGGCGTGTTCATGCCGGGGCGCGGGGCGTCGAAGTCGGGGCGGGGGAACCCCGAGGTGGCTGCGGGACCCTGGCGGTCGTCGATCCGCGGCATCTCCGAGGTCGCGGCCGGGTCCTGCCGGTCGTCGATCCGGGGCATGCGCGAAGTGGAGTCGGGTTCCTCGTGACCGCGCGGGGTGTCGAGGGACGCGCGCGGCACCGGCGGCTGTGCGTTGTCGTCGCTCCAGCTCGGCCGGGACTGCTGCGGGCTGCCACCGGGCAGCTCGGCACGCGGACCACCGCGTCCGGGCAGCTGCGGCCTGCGACGGCCGCCGCCCTTGTTGCCCGCGGGCTGCTGCGCAGGAGTGGCCGCGGGGCCGCTGTTGTCACCGAAGTCGAAGCCCTGGCGGGTCGCGGGTCCGTCGCCGAAGCCCTGGGGAGCACCGGTTCCGGCGGCCTGCAGGCCCTGCGGGCCCTGCCCGAAGGCACCCGCACCGGCCGGGGCCGGCTTGCCCTGGTTGCCGGGACCCTGCGGTCCACGCGCCGCACCCGGGGCACCCGGGCGACCGCCCTGGTTGCTGCCGGGGAGCGCGGCTCGCGGACCCTGACCGGCGCCGACCTGTCCGCGCTGCGGCGGGGCACCGAGGAGACCGCCACCACCGGCGGGGGCACCCGCCCCGAGGGACGGACCGCCACCCTGGCCGCCGCGGCGGGCCGCCGCGACACCGGCCGAGGCCTGTGCGGCGGCCGGACCACCGGAACCGCCCGGACCCGGCTTGCCCGGAGCCTTCTTGCCGCCCTGGGCGACATCGACGGGGAGCATGACGAGCGCGGTGGTGCCACCGGAGTCGGACGGACGCAGCTGGATGCGGATGCCGTGCCGCTGCGACAGACGACCGACCACGAACAGACCCATGCGGCGGGAGACGGAGACGTCCACGGTGGGCGGCGAGGCGAGCCGCTCGTTGATCGCGGCCAGGTCCTCGGGGGAGAGGCCGATACCGGTGTCGTGGATCTCGATCAGCACGCGGCCGTCGGGCAGCGCGTGACCGGTGACCTTGACCTTGGTCTGAGGGGAGGAGAACGAGGTGGCGTTCTCGAGGAGCTCGGCGAGCAGGTGCACGAGGTCGTTGACGACCCGGCCGGCGACCTGCGTCGTCGGGACCGAGGACAGCTCGATGCGCTCGTACTGCTCCACCTCGGAGGCGGCGGCGCGGAGCACGTCGACCAGCGGGACCGGGCGGGTCCAGCGACGGCCGGGCTCTTCACCGGCGAGAACGAGGAGGTTCTCACCGTTACGGCGCATGCGGGTCGCGAGGTGGTCGAGCTTGAAGAGGGAGGACAGCTGGTCCGGGTCGGCCTCGCGGGACTCCAGCTCGGAGATGAGCGAGAGCTGACGCTGGATGAGGCCCTGGGAGCGGCGCGAGAGGTTGGTGAACATCGCGTTGACGTTGCCTCGCAGGAGGGCCTGCTCGGCGGCCAGTCGTACGGCCTCGCGGTGCACGTCGTCGAAGGCCGCGGCCACCTGGCCGATCTCGTCCCGGGAGTGCACACCGACGGACTCGACGGAGGTGTCGACGTCCTGCGGGTCGGACTCGGAGAGCTGCTTGACCAGCTCGGGCAGGCGGTCCTGGGCGACCTTGGTCGCGGTGTCCTGGAGCCGGCGCAGCGAGCGGATCATGGAGCGGGCCACGACGAAGGCGCCGACCAGCGAGACGCCGAGGACCAGCAGGATCAGCGCACCGGAGATGATCGCTTCCTGCTGGGAGGCGTTCTTCAGCTCACGGGCCTTCTGCTCCATCTGGTTGAGCAGCGTCAGCTCGATCTTCGACATCTGCTCGATCTTGGCCGTGTCGTCGTCGACCCAGTCCCTGTACGAGCGCTGGTCCTGGGTCCTCAGACCGCCCGTCGAGCCGAGCACGCGGTTGGCGTACGCGTCGGCCGACTGGATGGTCGGGTTGCCCTGGTCGATCGGCTTGGTGAGGTCCTCCGCCCCGGAGCCGTAGATGCTCGCGAAGCTGGTGCGCTCGGAGGCCTCGCTGTCCTGCGCGGAGTTCGCGTACAGCCGGTCGTTCTCGGAGAGGGTGCCGAAGGTGGTGTTGTTCGCGGGCAGCGCGGCGGCGATGACGGCGCGCTGGACGGAGGCGTACTCCTTGGCGGAGGAGAAGGCCGACAGGGCGCGGGTGCGGGAGATCATCTCCGGGTTGCTGGTCGCCTCGGCCATGTCCTGGGAGAGGCCGATCAGCTGGGTGATCAGGCGGTGGTACCCGTCGACCGTCTGCGAGGAGTTCTTGGAGTCGCTGTAGGCGCCGTTGCGGATGGTGCTCAGCTTGTTCAGCTCGCCGGCGATGGCCACGAGGCTGTCACGGACACCGGTGAGCTGTCCGTTCGCGCTGGCGGTGTCGATCTCCTGCGTGCCCTGGATGAACTGCTGCTTGGCGACGTCCGTCGCGTCGCGGACACCCTTGACCGTGATGTCGTTGGGCTTCGCGCCGTGCGCGAGCGGGCCGGCCGACTGGTCGCGCTCCTTCTGGAGGGCGGCGGCGAGCTCGGTCGCCTGCTGGGTCATGTCGGTCAGCAGCTTCATGTTGTCGAGCTGCTGGATGTCGTCCATCGACTGGTTGATGCGCAGGGCACCCAGGGTGGTCGCGGCGACCACGGGGAGCGCGAGCAGCGACACCAGACGCGTGGAGATGCGCCAGTTGCGCAGAGCTATTCGGGGGCCGGGGCCGGGGGGACCCTGCGGCTTCGCGGGTGGTTGGTCGGGAGTCGTCGCGCCGGGGCGCGCGGAGCGCTCACCGCCGCCGAGCTCTGATTGTCCCGGGTTCTGGGCGTGCTGGGGCGAGGAACCGCGGTCGGTCCCGCCGTGCGGCTCCGGCTCCGCCGAAGCGCTGCCATCCCTCTTGAAACGTCCCTGCACTAGCGTCGCAACCTCTGGACCAGGCGCCCCTCCGCGAAAACGGCGGGACGGTGTCGGCGTCGTTCAGGGGCGCAGATACGCCCCCAGGTGTGGTCGTGAGTGACCGGCGCAACTCCCCCTTCCCGCCGCCACCCGGCGCTGAGTCGCGCCCCCTGTGCGCCGGTTGGATCCCGCGGCGGTCCGTGGAATTCCAGCACAGTGCAGGATCTCCAACAAGGCCCATGTACCAGGCTGTGACCACCGTGACACCTTGTGAGGGATGCGTTACGAGACGTAGAAAGTGATCTCGTACATAAGGGGCGTATGCCTACGAGCCGTGGGCGCGCGAGGGGTGTCCCAGTCGCGATGATCAGGAGCGGAATGTTGGGTTCAGTAGAGCAATGTCCGTTTCGTCGCGACGAGTTGACGGCCTGAATTGACCGGTTTGCCTGCTAGTAAGTGAGCAAACTCACATGGCGATCATGCGGTCTTCACGACTCCGACCGGGAATTGCATGTTTAGCCTGACGCTTTACAGGGATGGCAAATCCGACAACCCGCGCCGACCAGGCGGTCCTTGACCTCCCGCGGCGCCCACCACCACGAGGTCTAGGACAACAGTGAAGACGACGATGATGTTCCGCAACATAGCCAACCCGCGACGCACCACGCTGGCGCACCTCGAGGACGCCGACGCGCTGCAGACGCCGGAGCAGCCGGAGCACTCGGTCGACCTCCCCGCCCAGACCGCCAACCCCCGCCGCACCATCCTGATGGAAGCCCCGGTCACGGCCGCCGCCGAGTAGTACGCACGCGGAGCGCCGCCGACTCACCGCGGCGACGGACGGCCGCCACCCACGGCCTGAGGCCGACCGGCAAGGCGGCTGACGGCCGGCCACCACCCACGCATTGCGGCTCTCCGGCACACGCGGCCGAGGGACGATGCCACACGCGGCCGAGGGCCGATGTCGCACGCGGCTCGTGGCCCACCGGCAGCGCGGCCGGGGGCCGACCGCCCCCGGCCGACGGCCGCCCGCTCCATGTCGTTGAGGGGCCGACGTCGCACACGGCTTGCGGCCCACCGGCGGATATACGCGAGGCTCGCCCCCCTCCCCGCGTTAGCCTGGAGCGTCAGACTCCAGCCAGCTCAGTGAGGGGCGCAAGGATCCCGTGCGCATCGCCAGGTTCTCCATCGACGGCAACGTCGCTTTCGGCGCGGTCGAGGGCGACAAGCCGGACGAGCTCGTCCTCGACATCATCAAGGGCATTCCGTTCGCGGACTTCGAGCTCTCCGGTACGAAGGTCCCGCTGAGCAAGGTGCGGCTGCTGCCGCCGGTGCTCCCCAACAAGGTCGTGGCCTTCGGCCGCAACTACGCGGAGCACGCGAAGGAACTCGGCAACGAGGTGCCCGACGCCCCGTTCGCCTTCTTCAAGCCGTCGACCTCGGTGATCGGCCCCGGCGACGAGATCCAGTACCCCTCCTTCTCCAGCGAGCTGCACCACGAGGCCGAGCTCGCCGTGGTCATCGGCCGCATGTGCCGTGAGGTCCCGCGCGAGCGCGTCAAGGACGTCATCCTCGGTTACACCTGCGCCAACGACGTCACCGCGCGCGACGTCCAGAAGCGCGAGAAGCAGTGGGCCCGGGCCAAGGGCTTCGACAACTCCTGCCCGCTCGGCCCCTGGGTGGAGACGGACCTCACCCTCGCCGCGATCGCCGAGGGCATCACGATCCAGTGCACGGTCAACGGCGCGCAGCGCCAGCTCGGCCGCACCAGCGAGATGATCCACTCCATCGAGGACCTGATCGTCAACATCACCGAGGCCATGACGCTGCTCCCCGGCGACGTGATCCTCACCGGCACCCCGGCTGGGGTCGGCCCCCTGAACGTCGGCGACGAGGTCGCCGTCACCATCGAAGGCATCGGCACTCTCACCAACAAGGTGATCAAGCGTGGCTAACGCGAACTCCCCCAAGTCCTCGACTCCGCTCGGACAGGGGGTGCCCCCACGCGTACGTTTCTGTCCGTCCCCGACCGGCAACCCCCACGTGGGCCTGGTCCGCACCGCCCTGTTCAACTGGGCGTTCGCCCGGCACAACGAAGGCAGCGGAGCCAAATTCGTATTCCGCATCGAGGACACCGACGCGGCCCGCGACTCCGAGGAGTCGTACAACCAGCTGCTCGACTCGATGCGCTGGCTGGGCTTCGACTGGGACGAGGGCCCGGAGATCGGCGGCCCGCACGCGCCGTACCGCCAGTCGCAGCGCATGGACATCTACAAGGATGTCGCCCAGAAGCTGCTGGACGCAGGCCACGCGTACCACTGCTACTGCTCCACCGAGGAGCTGGACGCCCGCCGCGAGGCCGCCCGCGCCGCCGGCAAGCCCTCCGGCTATGACGGCCACTGCCGCGACCTCTCCGCCGAGCAGAAGGCCGCCTACGAGGCCGAGGGCCGGACGCCCATCGTCCGCTTCCGGATGCCCGACGAGGCCATCACCTTCGACGACCTGGTGCGCGGCGAGATCACCTACCTCCCGGAGAACGTTCCGGACTACGGCATCGTCCGGGCGAACGGCGCACCGCTCTACACGCTGGTCAACCCGGTCGACGACGCCCTGATGGAGATCACCCACGTCCTGCGCGGTGAGGACCTGCTCTCCTCCACCCCGCGGCAGATCGCCCTCTACAAGGCGCTGATCGAGCTGGGCGTGGCCAAGGAGACCCCCGCCTTCGGCCACCTGCCGTACGTCATGGGCGAGGGCAACAAGAAGCTCTCCAAGCGCGACCCGGAGTCCTCGCTCAACCTCTACAGGGAGCGCGGTTTCCTCCCCGAGGGCCTGCTGAACTACCTCTCCCTGCTCGGCTGGTCGCTCTCGGCGGACCGCGACATCTTCTCCATCGACGAGATGGTCGCCGCCTTCGACGTCACGGACGTGAACCCGAACCCGGCCCGCTTCGATCTGAAGAAGTGCGAGGCGATCAACGCCGACCACATCCGCCTGCTCGACGTGAAGGACTTCACCGAGCGCTGCGCCCCCTGGCTGCGAGCCCCGTTCGCCCCCTGGGCGCCGGAGGACTTCGACGAGGCGAAGTGGCAGGCGATCGCCCCGCACGCCCAGTCGCGGATGAAGGTCCTCTCCGAGATCACGGACAACGTCGACTTCCTGTTCCTGCCGGAGCCGGCCGTCGACGAGGCCTCCTGGACGAAGGCCATGAAGGAGGGCAGCGACGCCCTGCTCCGCACGGCCCGCGAGAAGCTGGACGCCGCCGACTGGTCCTCCCCGGAGTCCCTCAAGGAGGCCGTCCTGGCCGCCGGTGAGGAGCACGGTCTCAAGCTCGGCAAGGCCCAGGCACCGGTCCGCGTCGCCGTCACCGGCCGCACCGTGGGCCTGCCCCTCTTCGAGTCCCTGGAGATCCTGGGCAAGGAGAAGACCCTGGCCCGCGTCGACGCCGCACTGGAGCGGCTCACCGCATAGGCACATGGTGTACGCACAGGGGGGCGGTGTCCGGTTCGGACGCCGCCCCCCTGGTGTGCGCCGATCCGTCACCCGGAGTTCACCATTTCCGTCAACTCCCGCTCTGGCGGAGCAGTTGTATGTCCCCCGTGCTCATGATGCGTCTGTGCACCATGCCTCAGGGGAGGGGAACGTGACCCGTTCACGAAGACTTGCCGCAGTGGCCCTCAGTGGGGCCGTGGCCCTGTCGTGCGCCGTGCTCACCACGCCCGCGCACGCCGCGCCGAGTGTCGACACACCCGTGGCCACCGTACAGCTGAGCAGCACGCTGCCGACCGAGATCGACTACACCTGGGCGGGATCCTCCGGGTTCCGCTACCGGCTGCCCGAGAGCTCGGGAACGCTCCAGTGGGCCGACTATCCGGGTGTCACGCCGCCCGCGCACGCGGGCCCGGACGACCTGACCACCGGCACCGACGTCATCACCAGCGTCTCCGGCGCCACCGTGACCCAGCAGCACCGCTCCACCGGCGTGACCGCCACGGTCACCGTCCCGTCCGGCCAGACGTACCGGGCCGCCTCCGGCTGGAGCGTGCTCACCCAGGACGCCGCGGGCGCCCCGCACGTGCTGCGTGCCGCCGCCGACGGCACCACCACCGATCTTCCGGTGACCGGGCTCCCCGACGGTGCCCAGCTGACCGGCACTTTCGTCACCGGCGGCTCGGTGCGCCGCCTCGCCGTCGTCTACACCCTCGACGGCGCCACCGACGTGGGGCTCGTGGACCTCGCGGACGGGACCTTCCGTACGTACCTCACCGGCGTCGGCAACGCGCCCCGGATCGTCTTCAACGACCGCTGGGTGGTCAACGGCACCAAGGCGATCCGCGTGGACTCCGCCCCCGGTACCGCCCCCAGCACCATCACGGCGTCTTTCCTGGGCGAGGCGCAGGCCGTGGTCGGCGACCAACTCCTCACCGGCAACGCGATGTTCCTGCCCGGCGGCGCCACCCCCGAACTCACGGCCGTCTCGCTCACCGACAACACGGCCCACACACTGCTCGCCAACTCCAAGGGCTCCTTCCTGGCCACCCCGGACGGCGGCGCCCTTGCCACCGCAGGACCGTCGAGCGTCGACTGGCACGTGTACCGGGTCACCCCCGCCGGGGACGGCTCCGCCACCACCGAGAAGGCGCTCGACCTGCCCGCCTCGCAGGCCGCGCCGGACGGCATGACGCTCGCCGGGGGCGAGCTGCTGATGTACGGCAACACGACGCACACCGGCGGCATCTACGGCTTCTACGGCATCCCGCTGGACACCGCCGGCAGGCCCACCGGCCTGCAGTCCCGTCACGGCCCGACGCTCCAGGGCTCGACCTGCCCGGGCGGCGACGCCGCGTGCCCGCAGCTCGAAGCGCTGGGCGACGGCCGGGTGGCCTACCTCTGGACCGACGCCCAGGGCGAGGAGCACGTCCTGGCCGTCGGGCTCGACGCGACGACCATCGCCGACGAGCCCACCGGCGACGCGGGCGGCCGCATCGGCACCGGCACCGGGCGCTACGTCCTCTACAACGGCGGCACGCCCGGCAGCCAGCGGGTCGCCGACTTCCCGCGCGGCGCCACCGCCGGCGGGACCGCGCTCGACCGCACCCGCACCGCCGCCGCGGTCTGGGGCCAGCGTGTGTGGACCCCCGGCAGCACCCAGGGCACCGTCGTGGCGTACGATCTCAAGGCCAAGAAGAACGTCGCCACCGTCGACACCGGGGCCCCCTGCACGCCCAGCGAGATCCAGGCCGTCAACGCCTGGCTGTACTGGAGCTGCGGCTCGGCCGGCCCCGCGGGCGTCTACGACCGTGCCGCGAACCGCGCCATCACCGTTCCGTCCGGGCAGGCCCGCCTCGCCGACGGCTATCTCGTCCGCGAGAACCGCACCACGCACGAGCTGCTGCTCACCGACTTCCACACCGGCACGGCGACCACCCGGACCGTGGCCGTGCTGCCCACCGCGGACCAGAACACCGGCGGCAGCACCGGCCGCTGGGCGGTCGACCGGTTCGGCGGCAACGTCGCCTACCTCACGGACAGGCATCAGGTGGCGATCGTCACGGCGGGCGTGCCGACCTCGGCGCTCGCCCAGATGGAGGCACAGACCGACCCGCAGCCGGGCGGCCCCACCACCGCGAACCCCTGGCGGCCCGTGTGGCAGCTGAACAAGCCCTCGACATGGCGGCTGACCCTGAGCAACGCCTCCGGCACCGCCGTGCGCACCCTCACCGGCGCCTCCACCGCCGCCGCGGTCCGCCCCACCTGGGACGCCCGTACGGACTCCGGCACTTACGTTCCGTCCGGTACCTACACCTGGAAGCTGACCGCCGAGCCGCGCGACGGCCAGGGGCCGGCCCTCGCCCTGACCGGTACGACCACTGCCGGCTGAGGGACAGCCGCCCGCGCCCGGGGATACGGTCGGTGCATGAGCATCGACGCGGTGGTCTGGGACATCGACGACACGATCTTCGATTACACGGCCGCGGACCGGGCGGGCATGCGGAACCATCTGGCGGCCGAGGGCCTGCTCGACGGCGCGTCCGTCGAGCAGGCCCTCGCGCGCTGGCGCGAGGTCACCGACGCGCAGTGGGCGCGGTTCTCGGCGGGTGAGACGGACTGGCAGGGCCAGCGCAGGGAACGCGTCAGGGTGTTCCTGGAGGAGCCGCTGAGCGACACCGAGGCCGACGCCTGGTTCGACCGTTACATCACACACTACGAGTCCGCCTGGAGCCTTTTCCCGGACGTCCTGCCCGTCCTGGACAGCCTCGTCGCCAGCCACCGGCACGCGGTCCTGTCCAACTCCAGCCTCCTCGTGCAGGACCGCAAGCTGCGGGTCCTCGGTGTGCACGACCGCTTCGAGGCGATCCTGTGCGCCGCCGAGCTCGGCGTCTCCAAGCCCGCCGCGGCCGCCTTCCACGCGGCCTGCGAAGCCCTGGAACTGCCGCCGCACCGGGTCGCCTACGTCGGTGACCACCCGGAGATCGACGGACGGGGCGCCGCCGAGGCCGGCCTGCTCTCCGTCTGGATCGACCGGGACGGCACTCACACCGCCGCAGGCGGTCCGCCCACGGGGCCGCACCGGATCGCCTCGCTGGCCGAACTCCCCGCGATCCTCGGCGTCGATACCCGTTTTGGAGCGCCGTCCACCTTCAGGTAATGTTCTTCCTGCGCCACCGAGAGCGGGCCGAAAGGCCGGGACTCGGAGGCGCTAGCTAAAACAAGATCCCCGCAAGGGATTGAGTTTCAGTGGCCTATGGTGTAATTGGCAGCACGACGGTTTCTGGTTCCGTTAGTCTAGGTTCGAGTCCTGGTAGGCCAGCTCGCAGAGCTCATCTGCAAACGCGGAGATCAACTCCGCAACGCCCCCGTTGTGTAGCGGCCTAGCACGCTGCCCTCTCACGGCAGTAGCGCCGGTTCGAATCCGGTCGGGGGTACAGATCCTTCCCAGGAAGGCAGTCCGGGTCGCACCCGCTGTCTCTCATGCAGGATCGCTAGGGCCCCCGTTGTGTAGCGGCCTAGCACGCTGCCCTCTCACGGCAGTAGCGCCGGTTCGAATCCGGTCGGGGGTACTGGTCTAAACCATTTATGGTCTAAACCACCATGGGCTATGGTGTAATTGGCAACACTCCGGTTTCTGGTACCGTCATTCTAGGTTCGAGTCCTGGTAGCCCAGCTCGGATCTGCGGAAACGCAAGATCCAAGGCCCCCGTTGTGTAGCGGCCTAGCACGCCGCCCTCTCAAGGCGGTAGCGCCGGTTCGAATCCGGTCGGGGGTACAGAGTCCTACGGGCCTCCACTTCGGTGGGGGCCCGTAGGCGTTTCCGGTCCGGCCCGCGCCCCGTCGTACGGCCCGACGCGCCCGGCCCGTACGACCGCTCACTCGATGCCGTACCGCCGCGCCGACTCCTGCTCCTGCGCCAGCCGGTGCAGCGCCCGCAGCACCGGCTCGAAGAGCACGGCCGAGGCGACCGCCGTCTCCACCCGCTCCGCGTCGGATGTGTGTGTCTCCAGGTAGTCCAGGTCCCGCATCGCCACCTGGTGCATCAACTCCGCGTACGGCGCGAGGAGTTCGGCGTCCCAGGAATAGCCGAGCCGGATCAGCGTGGCCACCGCCGCCACCAGTGAACGGTGCACGGGGGAGAGGGGCGCGAGTTCCCGTGCGGTCTCCCAGCCCAGGTCCGCCAGCAGTTGGTCCACCTCGCGGCGCGCGGACCGGACGGCCGGGTCCTGATCGTCCGGTTCGGGCTCCTGCGGCAGCGCCCACAGGGCCGCGCCCAGCCGGATCGTCCGGCCCAGGGACTCGTCGTCGACGTGTCCGAGAATTTCCCGGGCCGTGGCCACCGGCACCCGGCCCACCTGGATCAGCGCCCGCACCAGCCGCAGCCGGCGCAGATGGCTCTCGTCGTAGTCCGCCGTCGTCGTGTTGACCTGGCGCCCAGGAGTCAACAGCCCTTCCCGCAGGTAGTACTTGATCGTCGCGGTGGACACCCCGCTCCGCTCGCTCAACTCCGACAGCCGCATCTCTTGCGCCCTTCCTTGGGTGGCGCCACTATCCAAGCACGGCGCCATCGGATAGCGCCGCTCGCCAATGGAGGGGGACGAGATGTCCGGTGCCCGGGTGACCGCAGGCCGTACCACCGCAGCAGCCCAGGGGGACGTGGTCGTCCTGCTGATCGGCATGCGCGTCAACCACTTCTGGGCGGTGCACCAGTGGGTACCGGTGTTCTTCGCCATGCTGCGCATGGTGCGGGACCTGGAGAAGGACGGCAGCCGAGGTCTGCTCGGCCGCGTTCTGCTGACGGCGTCACCGCGGACGTACTACGTCGTCCAGTACTGGGAGTCCAAGGAGAAGCTGTACGCGTACGCGTCGGCGCCCGACATGTTCCATCACAAGGTGTGGGCGATCATCAACCGTAAGGAACGGGCGGGGAAGGTACGGCAGCACGTGGGGATCTGGCACGAGGCGTATGTGGTGCCGGAAGGGTCGTACGAGTCGATCTACGCGGACATGCCGCCCTTCGGGCTCGCGGCCGCGTACGGGGCGTTGCCCGTGGAGAAGCGGGGGCGGCGGGCGGCGGACCGGTTCGCTCATCGGTCGCCCAAGGCGGGAGCGGAGGCCGGGGGAGTGGCGGGCTGACCGGATGGTGAGGGCCCGCTGCGGCTGATTGCGCAGTTCCCCGCGCCCCTGGGGGCGGGGAGGAGCGGAGAAGAGAGGAGAGGAGAGGTGTTCGGGGGATGAGCCTGCCGCGGCGTTGAGGCCGGCTCGTCCCCCGGTGTCGTACGGGACCGGTGTCGTACTGGAGGTGTCGCTCAGCCGCCCGTGCGGCGGAGGGCCTCGGAGAGGCGGGCGGCGGCGTCGATGACCGCCTGGGCGTGCATACGGCCAGGGTGCCGGGTCAGGCGCTCGATCGGACCGGAGACCGAGACGGCGGCGACCACCCGGTTCGAGGGTCCGCGCACCGGAGCGGAGACCGACGCGACCCCCGGCTCGCGCTCGCCGATCGACTGGGCCCAGCCCCGGCGCCGTACGCCCGAGAGCGCCGTGGCGGTGAAGCGGGCGCCCTGGAGGCCGCGGTGCAGACGCTCCGGCTCCTCCCAGGCCATCAGGATCTGCGCCGAGGAACCGGCCTTCATCGTGAGCGTCGAACCGACCGGGACCGTGTCCCGAAGGCCGGACAGGCGCTCGGCCGCGGCGACGCAGATGCGCATGTCGCCCTGGCGGCGGTAGAGCTGGGCGCTCTCGCCCGTGACGTCGCGCAGGTGCGTGAGCACCGGGCCGGCCGTCGCGAGGAGACGGTCCTCGCCCGCGGCCGCGGCCAGCTCGGCGAGGCGGGGGCCGAGAATGAAACGGCCCTGCATGTCACGCGCCACCATGCGGTGGTGTTCAAGTGCCACGGCGAGGCGATGTGCCGTGGGTCGTGCCAGTCCGGTCGCCGCGACCAGTCCCGCGAGGGTGGCCGGACCGGACTCCAGAGCGCTCAGGACAAGGGCTGCCTTGTCCAGAACGCCGACGCCGCTACTGTTGTCCATGCAACGATACTCGCGTCTCACTCTGTGAAACGCAAGTTCAATTTTCGGTGGAACGCGCCACCCTTGTAGACACAGCGGCCCGCGGACCAACGGGCCCGGTGGAGGGCGTCCGGACGAGGGGTGCGGACGCCGCCGCCCCGGAAATCTCTAGTTGGGCCGGCGCCACACAGGCCGGCCGGAGGGAAAGCGATGGGTAGGACACTCGCGGAGAAGGTCTGGGACGACCATGTCGTCCGGCGCGCCGAGGGCGAGCCCGACCTCCTCTTCATCGATCTGCACCTGCTGCACGAGGTGACCAGCCCGCAGGCCTTCGACGGCCTCCGCCAGGCGGGACGTCCGGTGCGCCGTCTCGACCTCACCATCGCCACCGAGGATCACAACACCCCGACCCTCGACATCGACAAGCCCATCGCGGACCCGGTCTCCCGGGCCCAGCTGGAGACCCTGCGCAAGAACTGCGCCGAGTTCGGTGTACGGCTGCACTCGCTGGGTGACGTCGAGCAGGGCGTCGTCCACGTGGTGGGACCGCAGCTGGGTCTGACCCAGCCCGGCACCACCGTGGTCTGTGGAGACTCCCACACCTCCACGCACGGCGCCTTCGGCGCGCTGGCGTTCGGCATCGGCACCTCGCAGGTCGAGCACGTGCTGGCCACCCAGACGCTGCCGCTGGCCCGCCCCAAGACCATGGCCATCACGGTCGACGGCGAGCTGCCCGACGGCGTCACCGCCAAGGACCTGATCCTGGCGATCATCGCCAAGATCGGTACGGGTGGCGGCCAGGGCTACATCCTGGAATACCGCGGCTCCGCCATCGAGAAGCTCTCGATGGAAGCCCGGATGACCATCTGCAACATGTCGATCGAGGCCGGCGCCCGCGCGGGCATGATCGCCCCCGACGAGACCACCTTCGAGTACCTGAAGGGCCGTGCGCATGCCCCCGAGGGCGAGGAGTGGGACGCCGCGGTCGCGTACTGGAAGACCCTGAAGACGGACGAGGACGCGGTCTTCGACGCCGAGGTGGTCATCGACGGCCCGTCGCTGGCGCCGTTCGTCACCTGGGGCACCAACCCCGGCCAGGGAGCGCCGCTTTCGGCGTCCGTCCCCGACCCGGCTTCGTACGAAGACGCTTCGGAGCGCATGGCCGCCGAAAAGGCCCTGGAGTACATGGGGTTGACCGCCGGACAGCCGCTGCGCGACATCAAGGTCGACACCGTCTTCGTAGGTTCCTGCACCAACGGCCGCATCGAGGACCTGCGCGCAGCCGCCGCGATCGTCGGGGGCCGCAAAGTCGCCGACGGTGTACGGATGCTGGTGGTCCCCGGATCCGCGCGGGTCGGTCTGCAGGCCGTCTCCGAGGGCCTGGACGTGGTCTTCAAGGAGGCCGGCGCCGAGTGGCGGCACGCGGGCTGCTCGATGTGCCTGGGCATGAACCCCGACCAGCTGGCCCCCGGTGAGCGCTCCGCGTCCACCTCGAACCGCAACTTCGAGGGCAGGCAGGGCAAGGGCGGCCGTACGCACCTGGTGTCGCCGCAGGTCGCCGCCGCCACCGCCGTACTCGGCCACCTGGCCTCCCCGGCCGATCTCGCCGACTCGTCTGCCGCCCGCACGCCCGCTGGAGTCTGAGAAGTCATGGAAGCATTCACCACGCACACCGGCCGGGCCGTTCCGCTGCGCCGCAGCAACGTCGACACCGACCAGATCATCCCTGCCCACTGGCTCAAGAAGGTGACCAGGGACGGTTTCGAGGACGGGCTGTTCGAGGCCTGGCGCAAGGACTCGTCCTTCATCCTCAACCAGCCCGAGCGCAAGGGCGCCACGGTCCTGGTCGCGGGCCCCGACTTCGGCACCGGCTCCTCTCGCGAGCACGCCGTCTGGGCGCTGCAGAACTACGGCTTCAAGGCCGTCATCTCGTCCCGTTTCGCGGACATCTTCCGGGGCAACTCGCTCAAGAACGGCCTGCTCACGGTGGTTCTGGAGCAGAAGATCGTGGACGCGCTGCAGGAGCTGACGGAGAAGGACCCCGAGGCCGAGATCACGGTCGACCTGGAGGCCCGCGAGGTGCGCGCCGAGGGCATCACCGCCGCCTTCGAGCTCGACGAGAACGCCCGTTGGCGGCTGCTGAACGGGCTGGACGACATCTCCATCACCCTCCAGAACGAGGGCGACATCGCGGAGTACGAGGCCAAGCGGCCGTCGTACAAGCCGAAGACGCTCCAGGTCTGACGCCTGGACCGCTTCGCGGCTGAGGCAGGGCTGATTTCAGCCACCGCAACACCCCTCTGTACCCCCAATCGTGGACGGTTGGGGGTACAGCTGTGTCTGCCCCCGGACGCCCCCGGATCGCCCCTTCGAGGGGCTTCAACTCCCCTAGTTACAAAGGAGATTGCCTGGGTACGCGCCTCTTGGCGACGCGGTGCTCCGGGGCGCTCAGGACCCCCTCCAGGGGCGGCAGTTACCCCCTGGGCAGGCGACAACTCGCCCCAGATGGCACAATCTGTGCATGGAACACGACGGCCAACTCGAGCTCTATGCGGCAGTCGCGGCCCAACTGAAGGAAGCGCACACAAGAGTGCGCGCACTGCAAGTCCCGGAGGGCGTACGGATGGCGCTGACCCGGAAGCTGCTGGTCATTACGGCCGTGGCCAAGCACGATCTCGCCGACGCGACAAGGCGGCTGGAGCGGTTCACCACCGACCTCGACGAGGGTCGATTCCTCGAAGGGGATCGCTGAGGAACTCCGCGACAGCCCGAGTTCGTTGCGGCACAAGGGTGATTAGCCCGTTTCGTGTTTGATTTGCGGTATATATCTGCCTAACGTGCGAAAAAGCTTGAACGCATTCGTTCGGGCAATGTCTCCGAAGGGGAAGACGTGAACAAGGCGCAGCTCGTAGAAGCGATTGCCGACAAGGTCGGCGGGCGTCAGCAGGCCGCCGACGCGGTCGACGCCGTACTGGACGCGATCGTCCGTGCAGTTGTCGGCGGGGACCGGGTCTCGGTCACCGGCTTCGGTTCCTTCGAGAAGGTCGACCGTCCGGCTCGTTACGCCCGCAACCCGCAGACCGGTGAGCGCGTTCGGGTCAAGAAGACCTCTGTGCCGCGCTTCCGCGCCGGTCAGGGCTTCAAGGACCTGGTGAGCGGCTCGAAGAAGCTCCCGCGTGGTGGCGAGGTCGCGGTCAAGAAGGCGCCCAAGGGCAGCCTGACCGGCGGCGCCGCGGCGACCGTGAAGAAGGCCGCGGCCAAGAAGGCCACCACGGCCAAGAGGGCGACGGCCGCGAAGAAGACCACCGCCGCCGTGAAGAAGACGGCCGCGAAGAAGACCACCACCGCGGCGAAGAAGACCACGGCGACCGCCAAGAAGACGACCGCCAAGAAGACCACAGCGACCGCCAAGAAGACCGCGGCGAAGAAGACCACCGCCAAGAAGGCGACGGCCAAGAAGGCCCCGGCGAAGAAGGCGACCGCCAAGAAGGCCCCCGCCAAGAAGTCGACGGCTCGCAAGACCACCGCCAAGAAGACCACCGCCCGCTAGAAGCAGGGGCGCAGGGCAACCCACGCGCCGGGCCGGACTCCCACGGGGAGCCCGGCCCGCGGCGTGTCCGGGACCTGGTGCGAGGGCCTGGTCAGAAGGTCTGGAGCGTCACCAGGGTGATCCGGCGGGCCTCGCCGTCGCCCTCGGTCTCGATGCGCACGCGCTGTCCCGGGCGCAGCAGCCTGAGCCCGCCGGCGTCGAACGCCGCGCCGTCGAAGGGCACCGGCGTGCCGTCGTCGAGCAGAACCTGCCCGCTACGGGTGTCGGGGTCGTACGTGTACGCGGTCGCCTGCATGCCGAAAGCCTATCCAGCGCCGGTGTACGCCGCCGGTGGGCCCGGCGGACCGGGCTTCGGTGAACGCCGGTTCACGCGGCCGAGGGGCGTTCAGGCGCCCGGTTGGCCCGGGATCAGGAGTTTCGCCGCCAGCGTGGCCGTGCGCGGGCCCACTCCCAGGGCGAGCGCCGCGCGCAGATCGTCGCCGGTGTCCACGTCCTGGCGTACGGAATCCACCGCGGCGAGGAGGAGTTCCGCGGCTCCCGAGGCGCGATGACGGGCTCGGGAATCGGTGCCGAAGGCGGGACGCAATTCCCGGCCGGGAGATGCGGCCAGCAGAGTGGTGCCGATTGCGGCCGCATCGGAGAGAAAAGCACGCGGGAATTCGGCGGCGGCATCGAGTACCCGGGCCAATTCCAGGGGACGCAACGCGGGCAGATCGGCGTTCAGGGCGGCCACAGCGCATTCGGGACTTCGGGTGCGTACGGCCGCCGTCCCGTGCGCCAGCGCGGCGTTCAGACCGCCGCCCGGCTCGTCCGGCACGATCCACGCCCCCAGCGCGGCCAGCTCCCGCCCGGCCAGCGCGTCGTCCGTGACGACCGCCACATCATCGACCGCCGCGCAGGCCAGCGCGGCTGCCACGGTGTCCTGTGCGAAGGCGAGGGCGAGTCCGGGGCGCACCGCGTCGGCAGCGGTGTCCGAGAGCCTGCTCTTGGCCCGCGCCAAGGCTTTGAGGGGGATGACCAAGGTCCACTGCACGAGCGCTCCGTTCCTCCCTTGTCGCGCCCATTGTGACCCGGCACCCCTGGCGGTCCGGACGTCGGGGCGTACGGTGTTCTCGACAGACAGGCGGCCTGGGGCGACACTTGTGCGGCCCCCCAGGCCCTAAGAGGAAGGTGTCCGCGTGCCCCGCCGCAGAATCGGCTTCTGGTACCGCTTCGCAGCGGTCCTCTGCAAACCACCACTGGTGGTTCTGATCAAGCGGGACTGGCGCGGAATGGAGAACATTCCGGCTGAGGGCGGATTTATCACCGCGGTGAACCACAATTCGCATGTGGACCCGTTCGCGTATGCCCACTATCAGTACAACACCGGGCGTGTTCCGCGTTTCCTGGCCAAGGCCGGGCTTTTCAGGAAGGGATTCGTGGGGGCCGCGATGCGCGGCACCGGACAGATCCCCGTGTACCGCGAGAGCACCGACGCGCTGAGCGCGTTCCGGGCCGCGATCGACGCCGTGGAGCGCGGCGAGTGCGTCGCGTTCTACCCCGAGGGCACCCTCACCCGCGACCCCGACGGCTGGCCGATGACGGGCAAGACCGGTGCCGCCCGGGTCGCGCTGCAGACCAAGTGCCCGGTGATTCCGGTCGCCCAGTGGGGTGCCAACGAACTGCTGCCGCCGTACGCCAAGAAGCCCAACCTCCTTCCGCGCAAGACCCACCACGTTCTCGCGGGCCCTCCGGTGGACCTGTCGCGTTTCTACGACAAGGAGATGAGCCCGGACCTCTTGAAGGAGGCCACCGAGGTCATCATGGCCGCCATCACCGCGCAGCTGGAGCAGCTCCGCGGCGAGAAGGCCCCTGAGACGCCCTACGACCCGCGCCAGGTACGGATCGAACAGCGCAGGCGTACCAGGGCGCAGGAGCAGGCTCAGGAGCGGGCACAGGCCCAGCAGCAGGCGCAGGCACAGCAGGAAGAGGGGCAGAGCACGTGAGCAAGCCGGTCAAGGCGGCCGTCTTCGGGACCGGATCGTGGGGTACGGCCTTCGGCATGGTGCTCGCCGACGCGGGGTGCGAGGTCACCCTGTGGGCGCGGCGCGCTGAGCTCGCCGAGGCGGTCAACTCCACGCGTACGAACCCGGACTACCTGCCGGGCGTCGAACTCCCCGAGAACCTGCGGGCGACGACCGACGCCGCCGAGGCCGCGCGTGACGCCGACTTCACCGTGCTCGCCGTGCCCTCGCAGACCCTGCGCGGGAATCTCGCCGAGTGGACGCCGCTGCTGGAGCCCGACACGGTCCTGGTCTCCCTCATGAAGGGCGTCGAACTCGGTTCCGCGATGCGGATGAGCGAGGTGATCGAGGATGTCGCCAAGGTCGGCGCCGACCGTATCGCCGTGGTCACCGGACCGAACCTGGCCCGTGAGATCGCCGCCCGGATGCCGGCCGCCGCCGTGGTCGCCTGCACCTCCGAGGCGGTCGCCCAGCGCCTCCAGGCCGCCAGTCACAACCCGTACTTCCGCCCGTACACCAACACCGACGTGGTGGGCTGCGAGCTGGGCGGCGCGGTGAAGAACGTGATCGGTCTCGCCGTCGGCATCGCGGACGGCATGGGCCTGGGCGACAACGCCAAGGGCTCGCTGATCACGCGCGGACTCGCCGAGACCACCCGTCTCGGCGTCGTCATGGGCGCCGACCCGCTGACCTTCTCCGGACTCGCGGGCCTCGGCGACCTGGTGGCCACCTGCTCCTCGCCGCTGTCGCGCAACCACACCTTCGGCACCAACCTCGGCAGGGGCATGACCCTCCAGGAGACCATCGCGGTCACCAAGCAGACCGCCGAGGGCGTCAAGTCCTGTGAGTCGGTGCTGGATCTGGCCCGCAGGCACGGCGTCGACATGCCCATCACCGAGACGGTCGTCGGCATCGTCCACGAGGGCAAGTCGCCGGTCGTCGCCGTCAAGGAGCTCATGGGGCGCAGCGCCAAGGCCGAGCGCCACTGAGGAGCCACGCCGCGGCGCCGGGAATCTACGCTCCGCAACGGCTCGTACGACGCTGAGCGACCACCCGTGCGACGTTGGACAACGGCCGCGGTGGGGCGCTGACTCAGCGCCGTACCAACGGGTACTCTCAACGCGATATGAGCACCGAGAACCTCTCCCAGAGCCCTGAGCAGCCGCCTCGCAAGCCGCGCGTGGCCGTCGTCTTCGGCGGCCGCAGCTCCGAACACGGGATCTCCGTGGTCACGGCCGGCGCCGTCCTGCGCGCCATCGACCGGACGAAGTACGACGTCCTGCCGATCGGCATCACCCGGGACGGCCGTTGGGCGCTCACCGCCGACGAACCGGACCGGATGGCCATCGTCGACCGGCGCCAGCCGGACGTGGAGCAGCTCGCCGAGTCGAACGAGGGCGGCGTGATCCTCCCCGTCGACCCGGCCAACCGCGAAGTCGTCTACAGCGAGCCAGGATCGGTCCCCAAGGCCCTGGGCGAGGTCGACGTCGTCTTCCCCGTGCTGCACGGCCCCTACGGCGAGGACGGCACCCTCCAGGGCCTCCTGGAGCTCTCCGGCGTCCCGTACGTCGGTGCGGGTGTGCTCGCCTCGGCCGTCGGCCAGGACAAGGAGTACATGAAGCGGGTGTTCACCTCCTTCGGGCTGGCCGTCGGCCCGTACGTGGTGATCCGGCCCCGTGAGTGGGAGCGCGACGAGTCCGCCGCCCGCAAGAAGATCATCGACTTCGCGGGTGAGCACGGCTGGCCGCTGTTCATCAAGCCCGCGCGTGCGGGCTCCTCGATCGGCATCACCAAGGTCGACTCCCTCGAAGGCCTCGACGAGGCGATCGAGGAGGCCCAGCGCCACGACCCGAAGATCATCGTGGAGGCGCTGCTGCGCGGCCGCGAGATCGAGTGCGGGGTGCTGGAGTTCGAGGACGGTCCGCGCGCCAGCGTGCCCGCCGAGATCCCGCCCGTGCAGTCGCACGCGTACTACGACTTCGAGGCGAAGTACATCGACTCGACGCCCGGTCTCGTGCCCGCCCCGCTGACCCCCGAGCAGACCGCCGAGGTCCAGCGGCTCGCGGTCGACGCGTTCGAGGCCGCCTCCTGCGAGGGCCTGGTGCGCGCGGACTTCTTCCTCACCGAGGACGGCGAGTTCGTGATCAACGAGATCAACACCATGCCGGGCTTCACGCCCATCTCCATGTACCCACAGATGTGGCAGGCGAGCGGCGTGGCCTACCCGGAGCTGGTGGACCGTCTGATCGGGGCGGCGCTGCGCCGCCCGACGGGGCTTCGGTAGACCTGGGGCACCGGGGTTCAGCTCCAGGGAACACGCCCCCGCGCGCACGTGTGTACGTCAGTCGGCGATCCCTTCGGGGATCGCCTTCTTGATGGGCGCGGCCAGGTCGACGAGCGCGTTCGACCCGTCCCGCTGGACCCACTTCTTGGGCACGCTGACCTCGACGTACGCGCGCCGCAGGCTCGTGGTGAAGCGGTACGACCCGTCGTCCTGCTTCTCCATGAGCCAGCCGACGCCGTTCACCTCGCCGCTGAGCGCGTTCTGGTCGCTCATCTTCGCGGGTCGTTCGACACCGCAGCGCAGTATGATCGCCGGGCTTCCCCAGCCCGCGGTCAGCGCGGACCGGGGCTCGGGATCGTTCCGGTCGAGGCCGTCGATCTTCTTCGGCAGCACCTTGTCCAGGTTCTGGCACAGCCCGGTGACCTTCGCCCCCGGGCTGGGAACCGCGGCCGATCCGCCGTCGTCTGCTGAGGAGCAGCCTGTGGCGGCGATCAACAGGGCGAGAACGGGCAGCCCGAAGCGAGCGGTGTGCCGGTGACGGGAGAAGTTCACCGGCCAAGGGTAGACGGGGGCTAGAGGTGCACCACCGGACAGGTCAGCGTACGGGTGATGCCGTCCACTTGCTGGACTTTCGCGACCACCATGCGGCCGAGTTCGTCGACCGTGTCGGCCTGGGCGCGCACGATCACGTCGTACGGTCCTGTCACGTCCTCGGCCTGGATCACCCCCGGGATCTTGCTGATCGTCTCGGCGACGGTCGACGCTTTGCCGACCTCCGTCTGGATCAGGATGTACGCCTGTACCACGGAACCTCCAGGGCGGCCACGAGGATCATGTGGGGAAAAGGAACGCCACGGTATCGCGTCGCCGCTCGCCACGGGGAGACCCGCGGTGGCTGGGGCTTGCGCGCCGGGGTGCACGGACTGCACAAGTTGACGGTCAACTCGACCGTACCGAGGACAGAGACGGCTCGCGACCGGGCACGGGTAGCGGCAGAGGGAGCAGTACGATCATGAAGGGCACCGTGGGCGAGTTGGGGGAGTTCGGGCTCATCAAGGAGCTCACCTCGCGTCTCACCACCACCCCGGCGGTCCGGGTCGGCCCCGGCGACGACGCCGCGGTGGTGGCCGCGCCCGACCGCAGGGTGGTGGCGAGCACCGACATCCTCCTGGAGGGGCGGCACTTCCGCCGCGACTGGTCCACGGCGTACGACGTCGGGCGCAAGGCGGCCGCGCAGAACCTCGCGGACATCGCCGCGATGGGCGCCGTGCCGACCGCGCTGCTGCTCGGTCTGGTCGTCCCGGCCGAACTCCCGGCCACCTGGCCCTCCGAGATGATGGACGGGCTGCGCGACGAGTGCCAGGTCGCGGGCGCGTCCGTGGTCGGCGGCGATGTCGTGCGCGGCGACACCATCATGATCTCGATCACCGCGCTCGGCGATCTGCGCAACCACGAGCCGGTCACCCGGGGCGGCGCCCAGCCTGGTGACGTGATCGCCGTGACGGGCTGGCTGGGCTGGTCCGCGGCCGGGCACGCGGTGCTCTCCCGCGGCTTCCGCTCACCGCGCGCCTTCGTCGAGGCCCACCGTCGCCCCGAGCCGCCGTACCACGCGGGCCCCGCCGCCGCCGGGCTCGGAGCGACGGCGATGTGCGACGTGAGCGACGGGCTGATCGCCGATCTGGGCCACATCGCCGAGGCGAGCAAGGTGCGCATCGACATCCGTTCGGGCGCGATCGACATCCCCTCCCAGATGAACGACATCGGCCAGGCCGTCGGCGTCGACCCCATCCAGTGGGTGCTGACCGGCGGGGAGGACCACGCGATCGTGGCGGCCTTCCCACCGGACGTGAAGCTGCCCGCGCGCTGGAAGGTGATCGGCGAGGTCCTCAACCCCTCGGCGCTGCCCCAGGTCACGGTGGACGGCGCGCCCTGGACCAGCAAGGGCGGTTGGGACCACTTCGGGGACATCGAGTCGTAGCCGCCCACCCCGTCAGGCGGGATATGCGCGGAGTTCGATGCCGGTGGCCGCCTTCTCGGTGAGCTTCTTGAAGAAGCCCGCCAGGAGGCGGGAGCTGAGCAGCCGGTACGCGCGGTCCCGGCTGCGGATCCGCCGCTCGGTCGGCGGCGCGAAGAACGGTCCGGCGTTGCCCGAGATCTTCTGGCAGCCCTTGGCGAAGTCCCGGACGCGGGTCTCGTACTCGGCGAAGGCGGTGCGGTGGTCGCCGCCCGCGAGGGCCAGCTCGCCGGCCAGGACGTACGCCCCCACGATCGCCACTCCGGTGCCCATGCCGCCCATCGTGGCCCCGTACCCGGCGTCCCCGAGCAGCACCACGCGCCCCTGGGTGAGCCGTTCGACATGGATCTGGGCGATCGCGTCGAAGTACAGGTCGTCGGCCCGCTCCAGGGCCTTGAGGACCCCCGGGGTCTCCCAGCCCATCCCCGCGAACCGTTCCGCCAGGATCCGCTTCTGCGCGGCCACGTCACGGCGGTCGAACTCCAGCTTCTCGGACCGGAAGACGAGCAGCGCGCCCGCCCGGTCCGGGTCGCCGTCGTAGTTGCCGACGACCACCGCCCGCCCCGGTTCGCTGTACAGCCGCCCGGTGCGGTCGAGCCCCAGGTCGTTGGGGACACCGAAGGCCGCCACGTAGTGGTCGAGGAAGCGCAGGTGGCGGGACTCCTCTCCGAAGACGAGCCGACGGGTGAGGGAGTGCAGTCCGTCGGCGCCCACGACGAGGTCGAAGCGACGCGGGGCGCCGCGCTCGAAGGTCACGTCGACGCCTTCCGGGGTCTCGGTGAGGGTGGCGATCGAGTCCCCGAAGACGTACTCCGCCCGGTCCTTGGTGCGTTCGTACATGATCCGCGCCAGCTCACCGCGGAAGATCTCCACATCGCCGCTCATCATCTCGGCCGGCAGGTCCACGCGCGGGGTGCCGTCGGCGTCGACGACGGTCTGACGGCCCATGTGTGTCTGACGGGCGTGGATCTCGTCCCAGATGCCCATGGCGGTCAGGACGGTCCGGTGGACGTGCCCCCGGAAGTCGACCGCGAATCCGCCGGGCCGCAGGTCGGGTGCCTTCTCGACGACAGTGACGCGGGCGCCGTAACGGATCAGGTTGAGGGCGAGGGCGGGACCCGCGACGCTGGCGCCGGAGACGAGGACATGGAGGTGGGCGAGTTTCCCCGCCGGGTTCTCCGCCATGTTCTGTGTCGGCTGTGCCGGGTCCTGTGCCGGGTCCTGTGCCGGGTTCGTTGTCATGGGCAGGAGCTTCGCGGGAGGCGCTGACCGTGCTCCTACCGTTCGCTGACCGTGTGCCTGGCCGCCGGTCGGCGCGTCCGCCTAGTCGGCGGTGAGCGCCGCCGCCCCGAGCACTCGTCCCTGTTCAAAGGCCCTTTCGTACGCTTCGGGGGACAGTTTCTCGCGGATGTCCCGCTCATTGCGTACGGCTTCGGGGTCGCCCCGCAGTGCCGTCCCGCGCAGGCCGACGGCGGCGCCCAGCAGGACGGCGGCGCGCTCTGGGGAGTCGGCGAGGACCGCCAACGCCTCCGCGGACTCGGCGAGTTCCAGTACCCCGGGACTCTCGACGGCGAGGTCGGCCGCCTGGCGGGCCCAGTCACGCGCCTCGTCGAGGCGCCCCTCCATGGCCGCCGAGCGGCCGAGACCGATGAGGATGCGCACGGTCTCCCCCATGCTGAACCAGTTGGCGGCGCAGGCCTCCAGGGCGCTCTCGTAGCGCACGCGCGCGTGGCCGATGTCTCCCGCGAGCCGAGCGGCGTCGCCCAGGCCCCGCAGGGCACCCGCCGCCTTGTCGGTGAGGCCCACGGTGCGGGCCAGTGTCAGGGCCTGGCTGAAGTGCTCCCTCGCCTCGACCAGTTCCCCCTGGTGCAGCAGCACGGTCGCACGGGTGCGCAGGAGGTCCGAGGTCTCCTCGGGAGCGGCCAACTCCCTGACGTACGAGAGCCCTTCGTCGAGCAGTTCGAGAGCACGCCGGTGATCCCCGCGCCAGTCGGCGAACATGCCCAGCGGCTCGAGGCAGTTCGCCATGCCCCAGCGGTCCCCGGTCGCGCGAAAACCCGCCAGAGACCGTGCGAACGACTCCTCGGACGCCGTCGGACGCCCGGCGAACTGTTCCTGGAAGCCGAGGCCGACATCAAGAAGAGCCCGCCCCCACGCGTCGCCCCCGACCTGCACGCGCACCCGGTCGTTCGCTGCGGGGCGCGGCCCACCCACCACCGACCACAGCACCACGGTGAAGGGCAGCCGCAGGGGTCGGCTCAGCCCGGCCAGTACGTCCTCGACACGGGCCAGGCGCCGCTGATCGGCCGGATCGCCGCTCTCACCCGAGAGCGCGTTGATCACGCACAGGACGTACTCCTCCGCGAGACCCGCGGGCGGCTCGGCGCCCACGGCCGCGAGCAGCTCCCGGGCCGTGGCCGCCTGCTCTCCGTAGAGACCGCGCAACCGCCAGAACCAGGAGAGCTCGGCCATCAGCCGCAGGGCCTTCTCCCGGTCGGCGCGCACGAGATGACGCAAGGCCGCGTCCAGGTTGCCGTGCTCGGCGGTCAGCCGGTCCAGCCAGGGCAACTGGGCATCGTCGCGCAGGAGCGGCTCCGCCCGTTCGGCCAGCCGCAGGAAGTACGCGGCGTGGGCGTCCCGCAGCCGCTGCTGCTCGCCCGCGCGGACGAGGTGCTCGGCGCCGAACGCGCGGATGGTCTGCAGCATCCGGTAGCGCCCCTCGGTGACCTCCAGGAACGACTTCTCCGCCAGCGAGGCCAGCAGGTCCTCCGGAAAGGGCGTCCCGCACACCGCCTCGACCGCCTCGGCCGTCGCGCCCCCGGAGAACACGGTCAGCCGCCGCGCCATCTCCCGTTCCTCCTCGTCCAGCAGTTCCCAGCTCCACTCCACGACGGCACGAAGGGTGCGGTGCCGGGGTGCCTTGGTGCGGTCACCCCGGGACAGCAGCCGGAAGCGGTCGTCCCCGACGTGCTGGGTGAGGCGGTCGGCCAGTTCGTCCGGGGTCAGTGTCCGCAGCCGCGCCGCCGCAAGCTCGATCGCCAGTGGCAGCCCGTCCAGGGCGGCGCAGATGTCCGGCACGCGCGCGTGCCCCGCGAAACCGGGGCGCACGGCGGCCGCCCGGTCCAGGAACAGGCGCGCGGCCGGCTCCGCCGACAGCGGTGGCACCGGGCACAGCACCTCACCGGTGATCCCCAGCGCCTCACGGCTCGTGGCGAGGATCCGCACACCCGGGCAGGCGCCGAGAAGCAGCCCCGTGATCCGTGCCACGTCCTCGACCAGATGTTCGCAGTTGTCCAGGACGAGCAGCAGCTCGCGGTTCTCCAGGGCGGCGAGGAGGCGGTCGGTGGTGTCCCCCGAGGGAGTGCGGAAACCTTCACGCAGACCGAGGGCGGTGAGCAGGGCGTAGGGGAGCTGGGAGGGGTCGGTGAGAGGGGCGAGCTCGACAAGGCAAACGGGTGCGTAAGCGTTTACGTAAGCGTTTACGCGAGCGTGTGCGCTGACGCGCGCGTCCGCGTTCGCATGGGCGAGCTCGATCGCCAGGCGGGTCTTGCCCGCTCCGCCCGGCCCGGTGAGTGTGACCAGGCGCTCCTGGGTGAGCAGAGCGCCGATACGTGCGAGTTCGTCGTCGCGCCCGATGAAGCGGGTCAGCTGGGCGGGCAGCCGACGGTGGGCGGGGCCCGCGCCCTGGAGCAGTTCCAGGTGGAGGGCGGACAGGCCGGGCGAGGGGTCGGCGCCCAGTTCCTCGGCGAGGGTGCGTCGTGCCTCCTCGTACACCGTCAGTGCCTCGGCGGCCCGGCCGCTCGCGTGCAGCGCCCGCATCAGCTGTCCGTACAGCCGCTCGCTGAGGGGATGCGCGGCGAGCAGTTCCCGCAGCTCGGGGACGAGTGCGGGGCCGCCGCCGAGCGCGAGGTCCGCGTCGATCCGGTCCTGTAAGGCACTGAGCCTCAGCTCTTCGAGGCGGGTCACCTGGGCGTGCGCGCCGGGGAGGTCGGCCAGGGCCGGGCCGCGCCACAGGGCGAGCGCCTCCCGGAGCAAGGCCGCGGCTCGGGAGTGGTCGCCCTCGGTGAGGGCCGCGGTTCCGTCGCGGGAGAGCCGCTCGAAGCGGTGGGCGTCGACGGCGTCGGGGGAGACGGCGATGCGGTAACCGGTGGGGTCGGCGTCGATTCCGGTGTCGGGGCCGAGCCGCCTGCGCAGCCGGGAGACCTGGGACTGGAGGGCGTTGGCGGCCCCGGCCGGCGGATCGGCGCCGTACAGACCGTCGGTCAGCCGTTCCCTGGAGACGGTCCGGCCCGCGTCCAGGAGGAGCAGGGTGAGCAGCGCGCGGGGGCGGGGGCCGCCGGGGTCCAGGGGGCTGCCGTCCGTGGTGCGGATCTCGAGGGGGCCCAGGATGCCGAAGCGCATTCGGCAGATTCTGGCAGGCCCGCAAGCCGGGGGCTACGCGCGCGTGGGACACCCCATGCCCGATACGGCACAGCGGAAGGCAGCATGAAGACAACAAAAAACCGGCCCACCGTGAGGTGGACCGGTTCTCAGCGAACCAGCAGTGGCCGCGCGCATGGGGATCCCCCCTGCTCGAGCGGAGTCGAGAGCTTGGGGGAGTTGCGTCAGCGCGAGACCTTGCCGGCCTTGATGCACGAGGTGCAAGCGTTGACGCGCTTCGGCGTCCCGCCGACCACGGTACGGACGCGCTGGATGTTGGGGTTCCAGCGACGGGACGTACGGCGGTGCGAGTGCGAGATGTTGTTGCCGAAGCCCGGCCCCTTGCCGCAGACGTCGCAGTTGGCAGCCACGGGTCACTCCAAAGACTTCAGATGCTCTTACGGTTGATCCCGGCATGCCGGAATCGAGATCTAGGATCTGAGTGGCGGTGCCAGGGGGAAGACCCGATCGAATCGGGCAACTGGAGCAGCATACAACGACTGCGTCCGGAGAACGAAACTACCATGGCTGCCCCGGGGCTCGCCCCGGCCCTCCTTGGGGTCCCCCTACCGCCAGTAACCCATTCTGGGACTACGCTGCGTGCCACGTCCAGATGCTCAAGGAGGCGCAGGTGCCGCAGGTGCCGCAGACATTGGATGCTCTCGCGGTGCGCACCTGGTGCGGCCTCGCGCTGGAGGCGCTGGGGCGGGCGCGCGAGGAGATCGACGCCATCAATGTCTACCCGGTCGCGGACGGGGACACCGGGACGAATCTGTATCTGACGGTGGAGTCGGCGACAGCGGCGGTGGAGGCGGTTTTCGCGGGCTACGAGACGGTGACGGGGGTCGGTCCCACGGGGTCCGCTGCCTCCGAGGCCGTTTCCACGGCGGCCACGGGAGCCGGTCTGCCCACTCTCGCCGACGCCGTGCGCGCGATGGCGCACGGGGCGCTGATCGGGGCCCGCGGGAACTCCGGGACGATCCTCGCGCAGCTGCTGCGCGGCATGGCGCAGGTACTCGCCGCCGACGGTGCGACCGTCGGTGCGACCGGTGGTGAGATCGGTGGTGAGATCGACGGTGTGACCGGTGGTGAGACCGCTCACACCGACGGACAGGCCCTCCGGCTGGCCCTCCGGCAGGCCGCCGACTCCGCACGCGAAGCCGTCGCGCACCCCGTGGAGGGCACGGTCCTCACGGTCGCCACGGCCGCCGCCGAGGCGGCCACCGGCACGGAGGGCGACTGCGGCACGGTCGCGTGCGCGGCGTACGAGGGAGCACGGGCGGCCCTCATGGCGACCCCTGGCCAGCTGGCCGTGCTGGAGCGTGCCGGTGTGGTCGACGCGGGTGGGCGGGGGCTGCTGGCGGTGCTGGCGGCACTGGCGGAGACGTTCACGGGGGAGTCCCCGGGCGCCGGACGGGTGGCGGGCGAGGTCCACGCGCGCGTGAATGGCGTGGACGGTGGAGTGGATCGTGTGGATGGCGTGGGCCCCGTGGATGTGAACGGCGTGTGCGTGGACGGCCGGCCTGGGGAAGAAAGCCCGGCCTTCGAGGTGACCTACCTGCTGGAGGCGGAGGACGCGGACGTGGCGCGGCTGCGGGCCCGGCTCGACCGCCTGGGCAACTCGCTCGTCGTGGTCGGCGGGGACGGGCTGTGGAACGTCCATGTGCACGCGGACGACGCCGGTGCCGCCGTGGAGGCGGGGGTCGAGGCCGGGCGGCCGTACCGGATCCGGATCACGCACTTCGGGCTCGGCGACGCCCACACGGCGGGCGCGGCCGGGCGGCCGCCCCGGGAGCGGGCGCAGCGGGCCGTGGTGGCGGTCGTGCCCGGCGAAGGGCTGGCCGGGCTGTACGCCGAGGCCGGGGCGACCACCGTGCTCGCGCGGCCCGGGGAACCACCCGCCAGCGGGGAACTCGTCGAGGCCGTACGCCGGGCCCACGCGCGCGAGGTGGTGCTGCTGCCCAATGACGCCGATCTGCGTCACACCGCGGCGGCCGCCGCCGAGCAGGCCCGTACGGAGGGCGTCCGGGTCGCGCTGATCCCGACCCGCTCCGCGGTCCAGGGCATCGCCGCGCTCGCCGTCCACGAGCCCGAACGCCGTTTCGACGAGGACGTCGTCGCCATGACTTCGGCGGCGGGCGCCACGCGTTACGCCGAGGTCGCCGTCGCCGAGCGTCAGTCCTGGACCATGGCCGGCATCTGCCAGGCGGGCGACGTCCTCGGGCTCATCGACGGCGATGTCGCCGTGATCGGCTCCGACATCACCGCCACCGCCGAAACCGTCCTCGACCGCATGCTCGCCGCCGGCGGAGAGATGGTCACCCTCGTCCTGGGCGACGAGGCTCCCGGCTCCATCGCCGCCCACCTCGAAGCACGGGTCCGGGAGTCGTACTTGGCCGTGGACACGGTGGCGTACCGGGGCGGTCGACAGGGCGCGTTGCTCCTGATCGGGGTGGAGTAGCCGCCGGGGGCGCGCCGTTCTTTTCGGCCTGAACGGCCTCGTCCTCAAACGCCGGACGGGCTTCAGGCTCTTAGGGGCGCGGGGAACTGCGCGACCAACCCCCACTCACCCGCAGACAAAAAGCCCACCCGGGGGCCTGGGGGCGGAGCCCCCAGGAACGGGACGGGTGGCGGGGGCGAGAACCCCCCGCCCCGGCCCGTCACTCGTCCCGCTGCTTCTCCCTCACGCCTTCTCCGTCACGCCCAGCATGTTCTCCGCCTCGGCCCGACGCGCCTCCGCGGTCTCCCCGTCCACACCCGCGTACGCGGAAAGCACCGCACGCGCGCGTGCGGCCGCCGCCGCGGGCCGGAGCAGATCGGCCTCCAGCCACCCCGCCGCGAGCTCGGCCCCGGTGCGCGCGTCGAGGGCATCGTCTCCGAGGGACGCGAAGACGGAGATGGCCCGCGTGTACTGGGCCAGAGCCTCCTCCGCGTCCTCCGGAACGGAACGGGCGATCAGGTCACCGAACTGCCGATGGGTGTGACCGAGTTCGGCGACAAGGCGATGACGGGCCTCCGCGGTATCGGAGTTCTCCATGGCGTCGGTGGCTGCCACGGCCTCCGAGGCCTCCACAGCCTCGGCCCCGACGGAGGACGACACCGCCCGAAGCCCCTCCTCGCACTCCCGCACCGCCGTCGCCATCGACTCCCGCGCCCCGTCCAGCCCCGAGTCCGTACGCAACGCGACCCACGCACGGGCCCGCAGCGACCGGATCAGACCGTGGACGTTGCCGAGGCCACGCCACAGGTCACCGGCGCGCGCGTACGCCTGCTCGGCCTGCGCGGGCAGTTCGGCGTGGCCGAGCGCCTCGGCGGCGAGATGGGCGAGCATCGCGTGGTCACGCTGCTCGGGCCAGTGCCGGGCGATGTCCGCGGCCCGCAACCAGTGCTCGGCCGCCGCACGGTGTTCGCCGAGCTCGGTGAGACAGTCGCCGAGCCACCACCGCGTCTGCACGATCGCACCGTCGCCGTGCATGTCCGTGGTCAGGTCGGGCAGTGCCGACTCCAGGATCTCCGCGGCCTCGGCCCACCGCCCCTGACGGAGCAGGAACCCGCCGAGCTGGTGCCGGGCCCAGGCGCCGAGCGTGGGCCCCTCGCCCGCCTCGTCGGCCCAGTGCGCGGCCTCCAGGGCGTGTTCCGAGGCGGGCCCGGACTGCCCGGTGGCGCCGAGGATCTCGGCGAGCTGCAGGTGCAGCTGCGCGTGCCCCATCGGCTCCAGGCGAGGCCCTCCGTGCTCCAGCGCCGCGCGTGCGGCCCGCTCGGCCTCCTCCGCGTCGCCCAGGTGCCGGGCGATCCCGGCGAGCCGGGACTCGTACTCGACGGCGAACCACGGCAGCCCCGCCGCCACGAACGCCGCCGCGGCCTGCCCGAGGAGCTCCGCGGCGGCCTCGGCGTCCCCGGCGTGCGTCGCGAGCTCCCCGAGCATCGCCCGCGCCTCCGCGGCCCGCGAGGCCATCCGCACGTCCGAGAGGTGCGGCTCGGCCAGCGCCAGCAGCTCCCGCACGGCCGCCTCGGCGGCACCCACGACCTCGTCCACGCCGGTCCCGGAACTGGCTCTCCCGGAACCGACCGTCCCGGAAGCCGTCCCCTCGGAGGCCACCGCCCCCGACTCGCCCTCGTCCGCGTCCGCCTGCACCAACAGCATCAATATCCGCGCCCGTCCCACCAGCACGGACGCCGCCTGGGACACCCCCGTCCCGCCGTCCGCGAGGAGGGCGAGCACCCCCTCGCACAGCTCCGAGACGGTCGCGAGCGCTTCCTCGGGCCGGCCGGTGAGGGCGAGGACGTACGCGGCACGGGCACGGGCCGCGAGCGCCTCGCCGGGGTCGCCCGCCTCGGCGTAGAGCTCGGCCGCCTCATGGAAGAGCCCGATGCCCTCGGGACCGCGTTCCATCGCCGCGTGGTCGGCGATCTCCGCGCGGTCGCGGACGTCCAGTTCCTGGCCCTCGGCGGCCCGTGAGACCGCCGCCCAGGCCTCGACGGCGTCCGGGCTCCGGGTCGCGGACAGCCGCCGGGCCTCGGCGAGCAGCGCCGAGAGCGAGGACGGGCCCGAGCCGGCGTCCGACTCCACGACGGCGTCCGACGATCGGGCCGAAGCCGAAGCCGAAGCCGAAGCCGAAGCCGAAGCCGAAGCCGAAGCCGAAGCCGAAGCCGAAGCCGCACCCGCCGTGGACCCCGAAGGCGAGAAATGTCGCGCGGACCGGGACCGCACCCCGAGCGGCAAGCGCTCGACCAACGGCGGCTGATCCATCCGCCCGCGAGCCCGCTCACTGACGTACGACGTGCCGTTGCGCGCGTCGAAGAGCGCCGCCAGGGAGAGGGCCTGCCCGCGCGCGTGGACAGCGAGCCCGCTCGCGGTCCACTCCCGGCCGGCCGGTCCCGGCACCGGCTGATCGCCGAGACCGAGCCCGGTCAGGCGGTCCATGAGGAGGGCGGTCACGGCCATGAAGTCGAGCTTGCTGCGCGGGTCCCCGGAGTCGGTGAAGTAGGCGGGCCGCTCCGCGAGCAGCTCCAGGGCGCGCGCCTCGTTGCCGGAGAGTGCGCAGAACTCCACGTGGTCCGCGTACGCGCCGCGCATGCTCTCCATGGGGCGCACCAGCCGGAAGCCCCGCAGGTGATGGGCACGGGCCTCGTCCAGGCGGCCCAGACGCAGCAGGGGGACCAGGGAGGACGCGAGGACGGTGTGCGGCTCGTGGGCGCACGTGTACTCGCCCTCCAGAACCGGGCGCCACAGTTCCAGCGCCTCCTCGTCGGCGTCGCGCTCCGCCCGCCACCATCCCTGGCTGTGGAGTTCGCACGCGTGGCAGTCGGCCATGGTGTCCCGGTCGGCGGCCAGCCAGGCGGTGTACGCCCGCTCGGCACGCCCCAGGTCGCCCAGGTGGGCGGCGACGCTGAACTCGGCTCCGCGCACGGCCCGTTCGGAGTGTCCGGCCAGCCGGTAGCGGTGCTCCATCTCGCCGAGCCACTTCTCTATGGAGGCGAGCGGGATGTGCGGCTGGTCGAGCATGCCGGCCGACATCCACTTGAAGACCCAGTGCAGGGAGTGGGTCTCGTACTCGTCGAAGTCCTCGGGGCGCTCGTCCCACATGCGCAGCAGACGCGCGAAGGGGACGAACATCTTGTCCTTCTCGGAGCTGTAGTTGTAGACCTTCAGCTGGTGTCCGAGCGCCTCGATCACGGCGAGCGGGATGTTCAGTTTCTCGGCCGCGACGAGCAGTTGCTCCGCGCGCGCGTTGCGTGCGGGACCCTCCGGCTGCTCCTGGTTGTCCGCCATCGCCTGGCGCAGGGTGTCGAAGTCCATGCCCATGGCCTGGCTCATCGGAGGTCGTCCTTCCCGGGCTCGGTGTGGGTGGCCCACTCCAGGAGGCCGATGAAGGCGCGGTTGAGGAGCGCGGAGTCGGCGGGCCGCAGGGGGCGCTGCGCCATGAGGAGGGCCTGTCCGTAGAGGGACTCCGTGGCGGTGCCTATCAGCTCTGGGTCGCGCAGTGAACTGATCCTTCGGATGAGTGGGTTGAGGTGGTTGAGGACCAGGCGGGCGCGGGGCGCGCTGCCGCGCAGCGAGCCGAGAATGCCCGCCCACAGGTCGTCGGCCTGCTCCTCGGCCTCCGCGCGGGCCTGCTCGTGGCGGGCCGCCCGGTCGTCCAGGTGCAGGGCGGGCACGGAGAGCGGGTGGAAGGCGCGCAGCACCACGTCGCAGCCCAGCGGGTCGAGCTTGGCCCGGGCGGCCATCAGGAAGCCCGAGAGGGCCAGTTCCTCGGCCGGGTCGACGGCGTCCAGGTGCGCCGTCACGGTGTCGGCGTCCAGCTCCGAGACGACCGTCCCCGGACGCACCGACGGCAGCGCCTCCACGAGCTCGCTGTCGTACGTGTAGCCGCCGTTGATCACCCCGATGCCCTGTGCGGAGGCGATGGGCGCGACCTGCCGGTACTCCTCCACGGTCCGCGTGAAGTGCACCACCGGGTGGCGCAACGCGAACTCCTCCAGGGACAGCCGTCCGTCTGTCGTCTCGAAGGGCAGCCACGGCAGCATCGTGCGCAGCATCTCGGTGTCGTGCCGCGCCAGGGACTTCACGCCCAGGTGGTGGACCGACAGGAAGGCCGCCAGACGCTCCGGGTCGCCCGCCGCGAGCCCCGTCAGCCACGACCGGATGCGCTCGCCCAGGGCCTCGCGTACGGCCGCCAGGGTCTCGTCCTCGTACAGCGACTCGCGCGAGGCGGTGGGCCGCAGGCTGTCCGTGTCCAGGACGCAGCGCACGAAGAACGCCCAGTCGGGCAACAGCTGTTCGGCCCGTTCGGTGAGCAGCATGCCCTTCAGGTGCACCCGGTGGCTCGCGCGCTGGGCAGGGCTGACCGCCGACGGCAGGACGTACGCCACGCCGCGGACTCCGGCGAGCGGCACGCTCAGGTCGATCGTGTCCAGCGGCGTGAAGCCGAACAGGTCGTGGCAGTGACGGGCCAGGGCCACCCTGCGGGTGGTGGGGCTCGGATGGGTGCGGTCCCAGGGCGCAGGAAGCTCCGCGATCGCCTCGTCGCCGACGCGTACGTCGTACGGCAGCAGCGAGCCGAAGTCCCGGGCCAGGGAGCGGACCCGCTCCTCGGTCAGCCATTCGCCGGCTCCGGCGCGCGCCACCAGGTGCACGGTGGTACCCGGTTCGGGACGGGCCTCGTGCGGCAGCGTGCGTACGGTGTACGAGCCGTCGTCGGTCGCCGTCCACTCCACGGGCGCCGCGTCGGGCGTGCGCGCGCTGCGGCTGACGACGCGGATGCGTTCGGCGACCACGAAACACGCCAGCAACCCGATGCCGAACTGCCCCAGGAAGTCGGAGCGCGCCGCCTGCAGGCCGTCCTCCCGCTTGGAACTGCGGCCGATCGTGGCGAGGAGGCTGTGCACGTCGGACTCGGTGAGCCCGACGCCGGAGTCCTCCACCCGCAGGGTGCCGCCCTCGGCGTACAGGCGCACGGCGGCCGGGGCCTCCGGCTGCTCCGCCCGCCGGGCGGTGATCGCGTCCACGGCGTTCTGCAGCAGTTCGCGCAGGTAGACCTTGGGACTGGAGTAGAGGTGATGGGAGAGCAGGTCCACCAGACCACGCAGGTCGACCTGGAAGGTGTGAGGTGACTGGGATGCCTGTGAGGTCTGGGAGTCCATCGTCGCTGCGCCGAGGGTGGGGGGACGTGCGACGGCGCGGGGTCGGGCGGTCCCGGGGGACGGTGACCGCGAAGAGGGCCGGAGCGCGTCATCCTAGGCCCGGAACGAGCCGTCTGACCAGCGGATTTCCGGGACGTATACGGCAATGTCAGTGGTGTGGTGTGCAATGGATCTCGTGCCCGCGCTCGATGAACCACTGAAAAAGGTACTCGGCCCCCCCACCGCGAAGGTGATGGCCGAGCACCTCGGCCTGCACACCGTCGGCGACCTGCTGCACCACTACCCGCGCAGATACGAGGAGCGCGGGCAGCTCACCCACCTCGCCGACCTGCCCATGGACGAGCACGTCACGGTGGTCGCCCAGGTCGCCGACGCGCGCCTGCTCACCTTCGCCTCCGCCAAGGCGCCCCGCGGCAAGGGCCAGCGCCTCGAAGTGACCATCACCGACGGCAGCGGCCGCCTCCAGCTGGTCTTCTTCGGCAATGGGGTGCACAAACCCCACAAGGACCTGCTGCCCGGCACCCGCGCGATGTTCTCGGGCAAGGTCTCCGTCTTCAACCACCGCCTCCAGCTGGCCCATCCGGCGTACGAGCCGCTGCGCGCCGACAGCGACGACGCCGCCGAGACCGTCGACTCCTGGGCGGGCGCGCTCATCCCGATCTACCCGGCCACCGCCAAGCTGGAGTCCTGGAAGATCGCCAAGTCCGTGCAGACGGTGCTGCTCAGCGCCCAGGAGGCCGTCGACCCGCTGCCGGACTCCCTCCGGGACGGCCGCGGCCTGGTCCCCCTCCCCGAGGCCCTCCTGAAGATCCACCGTCCGCACACCAAGGCGGACATCCACGACGCCCGCGCCCGTCTCAAGTGGGACGAGGCCTTCGTCCTCCAGGTCGCCCTGGCCCGCCGCCGCCACGCCGACGCCCTACTCCCCGCCCTGGCCCGTCTCCCCAAGCCGGACGGGCTGATGACCGCCTTCGACGCCAAGCTGCCCTTCACCCTCACCGAGGGCCAGCAGAAGGTCTCCAAGGAGATCTTCGACGACCTCGCCACCGAGCACCCGATGCACCGGCTGCTGCAGGGGGAAGTCGGTTCGGGAAAGGCTCAGCCGCTTGATTCCCTGGTCCTGACGCCTGCGGGCTTCAAGAGAATGGGTGATGTCTCGGTCGGGGACGCTGTTGTCACTCCCGTGGGTGACATCGCCCTGGTCGACGGAGTCTTTCCGCAGGGTGAACGCGATGTCTGGCAGCTCGTCCTGTCCGACGGCTCCACGGTGGAGTGCGACGACGAGCATCTGTGGATCGTCGGCACCAGTTGCGCGTGGGACCGAGGTCAGGAGCCGAAGGTGCTGACCGCCCGGGAGATCAGAGCAGACATCCACGAGGCGAACGGCTCGTCGAAGTGGTACCTCCCGGCGGTCACGCCAGTGGATCTCAGCGATGGAACAACGCCGCCTCTGGATCCCTATCTCTTCGGGCTGCTTCTGGGGGATGGATCCTTCAGGCACAACCTCCGTATGTCGACAATCGACGAGGAGATCGTGGCGGCCGTCAGCTTCGCCTCGCCTCCGGACTGCGAACTGGTGGCGGTGCCCGGCTCGCGCTGTGATTACACCCTCAGGCTTTCGGGGCCAAGGGGGGGCACACGAAGGAATCCGGTGATCAGTGCGCTGCGTGCGCTCGGGCTTTGGGGGGCGGGTTCGCACGACAAATTCCTTCCTCCCGTCTTCAAGAACACCTCGATCAAGGACCGTCTCGCCGTACTACAGGGGCTGATGGACACCGAGGGGACTGTGGACGCCCAGGGCATGAGCGTCTCGTTCTGCTCGGTCTCCAGGCGGCTGGCCGATGATGTGGCCTGGCTCGTCCGGTCGCTCGGGGGACGTGCGCGGGTCCTGCCGAAGAAGGCCGCCTTCAACGTGTCGATCGCCCTGCCCGAGGAGTACGGCCCATTTCGGCTCGCCCGGAAGGCAGACCGGATGCGCCCCGGGCCGGAATGCAACACTTTCCGACGAGGGATTCGCGCAGTCGAGTACGTGGGGCGCAAGCAGGTCCAGTGCATCAGCGTCGCCCACCCGAGCCACGCCTACGTCACCGACAACTTCACCGTCACTCACAACACCATGGTCGCCCTGCGCGCCATGCTCGCCGTCGTCGACGCGGGCGGGCAGGCCGCGATGCTCGCGCCGACCGAGGTGCTCGCCCAGCAGCACCACCGGTCGATCACCGAGATGATGGGCGAGCTGGCCGAGGGCGGCATGCTCGGCGGCTCCGAGCACTCCACCAAGGTCGTGCTGCTCACCGGTTCCATGGGGGCGGCGGGGCGGCGGCAGGCGCTGCTCGACCTGGTCACCGGTGAGGCCGGGATCGTGATCGGCACCCACGCGCTGATCGAGGACAAGGTGCAGTTCCACGACCTGGGCCTGGTCGTGGTGGACGAGCAGCACCGCTTCGGTGTCGAGCAGCGCGACGCCCTGCGCGGCAAGGGCAAGCAGCCTCCGCACCTCCTGGTGATGACCGCCACGCCCATTCCGCGCACGGTCGCGATGACCGTCTTCGGCGACCTGGAGACCTCGGTCCTCGACCAGCTCCCCGCCGGGCGTTCGCCGATCGCCAGCCATGTCGTCCCCGCCGCCGACAAGCCGCACTTCCTCACGCGCGCGTGGGAGCGCGTGCGCGAAGAAGTGGAGAACGGCCATCAGGCGTACGTGGTCTGCCCGCGCATCGGCGACGACGTCGACGAACCCGCCGACGCGAAGAAGGCCAAGAAGAAGTCCCCCGAGGACGAGGCCGAGAAGCGCCCGCCCCTCGCCGTCCTCGAGATCGCCGACCAGCTCGCCAGGGGACCCCTCCAGGGACTCAAGGTCGAGGTCCTGCACGGCCGGATGCAGCCCGACGACAAGGACGCCGTGATGCGTCGCTTCGCCGCGGGCGAGACGGACGTCCTGGTCGCCACGACGGTGATCGAGGTCGGGGTGAACGTACCGAACGCCACGGCCATGGTGATCATGGACGCCGACCGGTTCGGCGTGTCCCAGCTCCACCAGCTGCGCGGCCGCGTCGGTCGTGGTTCCGCCGCCGGACTCTGCCTCCTGGTCACCGAGATGCCGGAGGCGAGCCCGGCCCGCCAGCGGCTGACGGCGGTGGCGTCCACGCTCGACGGCTTCGAGCTCTCCCGCATCGACCTCGAACAGCGCCGTGAGGGCGACGTGCTGGGCCAGGCCCAGTCCGGCGTCCGTTCCTCGCTGCGCATGCTCGCCGTCATCGAGGACGAGGAGATCATCGCCGAGGCCCGCGAGGAGGCCGCCGCGGTCGTCGCCGCCGACCCCGAGCTCACCGCCCTCCCCGGCCTGCGCACGGCCCTGGAGGCCCTCCTCGACGAGGAGCGCGAGCAGTTCCTGGACAAGGGCTGAGAGACTGGCCCCGACACACTTCCAGCGCAAAGGACCCTCATGACCCGCGTGATCGCCGGCCGGGCCGGCGGACGCCGTCTGGCCGTCCCGCCGGGCACCGGCACCCGCCCCACCTCCGACCGGGCGCGCGAGGGCCTCTTCTCCACCTGGCAGTCCCTGCTCGGCGGCCCGCTGGAGGGCGAGCGGGTCCTCGACCTGTACGCGGGCTCGGGCGCCGTCGGCCTGGAGGCGCTCAGCCGCGGCGCCGGGCACGCCCTCCTCGTCGAGGCCGACGCCCGCGCGGCCCGGATCATCCGCGAGAACGTGAAAACGCTCGGCCTGCCCGGCGCCGAGGTCAGATCGGGCAAAGCGGAGCAGATCGTCCAGGGATCGGCGCCTACGGATCCGTACGACCTGGTCTTCCTCGACCCGCCGTACGCCGTGTCCGACGACGATCTTCGCGAGATTCTGCTCACACTCCGGGCGCAGGGCTGGCTCGCGGCCGAAGCGCTCGTCACCGTGGAGCGCAGCACCAGGGGCGGCGAATTCGGCTGGCCGGACGGTTTCGACGCGATCCGGGCCCGTCGTTACGGCGAGGGGACGTTTTGGTACGGTCGCGCCGCCTCTACGTGCGAAGACGCACGATGACCGGACCGGAGAGCGAGGGACCACAGTTGCGCCGCGCCGTCTGTCCGGGGTCATTCGACCCCATCACCAATGGACACCTCGACATCATCGCCCGCGCTTCCAGGCTCTACGACGTCGTGCACGTCGTGGTGATGATCAATCAATCGAAGCAGGGCCTGTTCACCGTCGACGAGCGGATCGAGCTGATCCGCGAGGTCACCGCCGAGTACGGCAACATCGAGGTCGAGGCCTACCACGGCCTCCTCGTCGACTTCTGCAAGCAGCGCGACATCCCCGCCATCGTGAAGGGTCTGCGGGCGGTCAGCGACTTCGACTACGAGCTCCAGATGGCCCAGATGAACAACGGCCTTTCGGGTGTCGAGACGCTGTTCATCCCGACCAGCCCCACCTACAGTTTCCTGTCCTCCTCGCTCGTGAAGGAGGTCGCCCAGTGGGGCGGCGACATCTCCCATCTGGTGCCGGGGGTCGTCCTGGAGGCGCTCAGGGGACGGCTCGGAAAGAGCTGAGTGCCTGACAGTGCGTCACCAGGTGTCGGGCGGGGCGGGAGTGGTCGTACAGTCGACCCGTCCGTCTCCATCACAGCTGTAGAGAGTGGCGAGCACACGGTGGACGTGCAGAAGAAGCTCGATGAGATCGTCGCGGCGGTCGGCAGCGCCCGTTCGATGCCCATGTCGGCCTCGTGCGTGGTCAACCGCGCCGAGCTGCTCTCGATGCTCGAAGAGGTGCGCCAGGCGCTGCCCGGCTCCCTGGCGCAGGCCGAGGAGCTGATCGGCGGCCGCGAGCAGATGGTCGAGCAGGCCCGCCAGGAGGCCGAGCGGATCATCGAGTCGGCGCACGCCCAGCGCGGCTCTCTGATCTCCGACACCGAGGTCGCCCGCCGCTCCCAGAACGAGGCGGACCGCATCCTCGCCGAGGCCCGCCAGGAGGCCGAGGAGGTCCGCGCGGAGGCCGACGACTACGTCGACTCCAAGCTCGCCAACTTCGAGGTCGTCCTCACCAAGACCCTCGGCTCCGTCGGCCGTGGCCGCGAGAAGCTCCTCGGCACCGGCCCCGGCACCGACGAGCAGGGCTACGAGGACGAGGACGCTCCCGAGCGCAGCCACGACCCGGAGACCCTGCGCCGGGACGCCGACGCGTACGTGGACGTCAAGCTCGGCGCCTTCGAGGCGGTCCTCGCCAAGACCCTGGAGGCCGTCGGCAAGGGTCGCCAGAAGCTGCACGGCCGTATCGCCAGCGACGACCTGGGCGAGCTGGGCACCTTCGCGGAGGACGGGACGCCCGGCCACCACACCAGCGACTCCGACTACCTGGCCGGCCTCGCCGAGCTCTCGGAGGCCCCCGAGCGGCCCGCGCAGACCCCCGAGGTGCCGGCCCAGCCGAACTACGGACAGCAGCAGGACGCCTACGCGTACCAGCAGCAGCCCGACCCCTACGGCTATCAGCAGCAGTACGCCCAGCAGGATGCGTACGGCTACCAGCAGGCCGACCCGTACGCCGCCTACCCGCAGCAGCAGGGCTACGACCAGCAGGCGGCGTACGACCAGAGCGGCCAGCAGTCCTATCCGCAGCAGCAGCCGGGGGCCCTGGACCCGATGGCGAACGCCCTGGACGAGACCAGCCTCTTCGACACCACCATGATCAGCGCCGAGCAGCTGCGGGCGTACGAACAGGGCCGCTGACCCCGGACGGACGCCGGACGGACACGGTCCGGGCACCGGCTGGGCACCGGATTGGGCCGAGAGCGAAAGGTCCAGTATCCTGGCTCTTCGGTCGCGTGTACGTCCGCGATCAAAGCTGCCCACGGAACTCCAGGGGTGGCATCCCCTTGAGCTTCGAAGATCGAAAGCAGGAATGGCTCTGAACACCCGCCTTGACCACCGCAACCCTCTCGTGTTCGACACACGCGAGTTGGGTCGGCGTCCTGGCGCGCTGCAGCGCTTGACCCGCACGATCGACGCCCCCAAGGATCTCGGGATCCAAGGAGTCATCGGAGTGCCGGAAGGCGCCCCGATGGAGCTCGAAATCCGCCTTGAGTCGGTCATGGAAGGGGTGCTTGTCACAGGCACCGCCCGTGCACGGGCCAAGGGGGAGTGCGTAAGGTGTCTGGAGCCGCTCGAGCAGCAGCTCGAAGCGGAATTCCAGGAGATGTTCTCGTACCCTGACGCCGACGACCGGGGCCGCGTGAAAGCGGAGCCGGCCGACGACGCCGAGGAAGACGAGGACAGGCTCTTCATCGAGGACGGCCTGTTCGACCTCGAACCCGTGCTGCGTGATGCGGTGGTGCTCGCACTGCCGATGCAGCCGGTGTGCCAGGACGACTGCCCCGGCCTGTGCTCCGAATGCGGAGAGCGGCTCGCGGACGACCCGGACCACCACCACGACGCCGTCGACATTCGTTGGGCGGCACTGCAGGGACTCGCCGGTTCACTCGAAGATGGCGAGAAGGACGAGATGAGCGGCGGCGCGCTTCCATCAGCGCACGCCGACGAGAAGCAGGAGAAGTAGCCGTGGCTGTTCCGAAGCGGAAGATGTCGCGCAGCAACACGCGCCACCGCCGGTCGCAGTGGAAGGCTGCGGTCCCCACCCTGGTTGCGTGCGAGCGCTGCCACGAGCCCAAGCTGCAGCACATCGCGTGCCCGGCTTGCGGCACCTACAACAAGCGCCAGGTCCTCGAGGTCTGAGCGGCTGGTGAGAGGTCTGATGTCTGACGCCAAGGCGGACCCAAACGCCAAGAAAAAGGCGGACAACACAGCCTCGTCCCACACGCTTCTGGAAGGGCGGCTCGGGTACAAGCTCGAGTCCGCCCTTCTGGTGCGTGCACTGACCCACCGTTCCTACGCGTACGAGAACGGCGGTCTGCCGACCAACGAGCGTCTGGAGTTCCTCGGGGACTCCGTGCTCGGCCTCGTGGTCACGGACACGCTGTACCGCACCCACCCCGACCTGCCCGAAGGCCAGCTGGCCAAGTTGCGGGCCGCGGTGGTCAACTCGCGTGCGCTGGCGGAAGTGGGCCGCGGCCTCGAACTCGGCCTCTTCATCCGGCTCGGCCGGGGCGAAGAAGGCACGGGAGGCCGGGACAAGGCATCCATCCTCGCCGACACCCTTGAAGCGGTGATCGGCGCGGTCTATCTCGACCAGGGTCTGGACGCGGCGGGCGAACTCGTCCACCGGCTCTTCGACCCACTGATCGAGAAGTCCTCGAATCTGGGAGCGGGCCTGGACTGGAAGACCAGTCTCCAGGAACTCACCGCGACCGAGGGGCTCGGCGTTCCCGAGTACCTGGTCTCGGAGACCGGCCCGGACCACGAGAAGACCTTTACTGCTGCCGCCCGCGTCGGAGGCGTCTCGTACGGCACCGGCACCGGCCGCAGCAAGAAGGAAGCGGAGCAGCAGGCCGCGGAGTCCGCGTGGCGTGCCATCCGCGCCGCCGCGGACGAACGCGCGAAGTCGGCCCAGGCCGCCGAGGAAGCGGCTCAGGCCGCCGAGCAGGCTGCCCAGGCCGCCGAGGGGACCACCGACGCCCCCTCGGCTCCGACGAGCGACTCGGCCACGGCCTGATTCCTTCGTAGCACCTTCGAAAGCACCTTCGTAAGCATCAGGCCCCTGCCGCAGCGTCCGCGCCGCGACAGGGGCCTGATGCGGCGTGTGCCCGCGCGTCCTGGGCCCCCGTCCGGGTGACGCGAGCACGAGGTAACCTTCGGGCGTCGTTCCCGTGCCCGCCCCTGCGGAGGAGTCCCGTGCCCGAGTTGCCCGAGGTCGAAGTCGTGCGGCGCGGCCTGGCGCGGTGGGTCAGCGGGCGGACCGTGACCTCGGTCGAGGTACGGCACCCGCGTGCCGTACGGCGGCATCTCGCCGGACCCGAGGGGTTCGCGAAGACGCTCGCGGGCCACCGCGTTGGACCGGCCATGCGCCGCGGCAAGTACCTCTGGCTGCCCCTCGACGACTCCCCGTTCTCCGTCCTCGCGCACCTCGGCATGAGCGGCCAGCTCCTGGTGCAGCCGGAGGACGCCCCGGACGAGAAGCACCTGCGCATCCGCATCCGCTTCGACGACACCCGGACGCCCGCCCCCGCCGGGGCGGAGGGCACCGAGCTGCGCTTCGTCGACCAGCGCACCTTCGGCGGACTCTCCCTCCACGAGAACACCCCGGACGGCCTGCCGGACGTCATCGCGCACATCGCCCGCGACCCGCTGGACCCCCTCTTCGACGACGCGGCCTTCCACACGGCCCTGCGCGCCCGGCGTACGACGATCAAGCGCGCCCTGCTCGACCAGTCGCTGATCAGCGGGGTCGGCAACATCTACGCGGACGAGGCGCTCTGGCGCGCCAAACTGCACTACGAACGCCCCGTGGCCGGCTTCACCCGGCCGCGCACCGCCGAACTCCTCGGACATGTCCGCGACGTCATGAACGAGGCCCTCGCCGTCGGCGGCACCAGCTTCGACAGCCTGTACGTCAACGTCAACGGCGAGTCCGGCTACTTCGACCGCTCGCTCGACGCGTACGGCCGCGAGGGCGAGCCCTGCCGCCGGTGCGGGACGCCGATGCGACGGCGTGCCTGGATGAACCGGTCCAGCTACTTCTGCCCGCGCTGCCAGCGCCCGCCGCGCGTCACTCCGTAGTCGCGCGGGTCTCGTCGTAGCGCTCGCGGGCTTCCAGAACATCGTCCATGCGGCCCTCGACGAAGTGGATGAGGGCCAACAGGCGCGTGGAGACCTCGCGACCGAGCGGGGTGAGGGCGTAGTCGACGCGCGGGGGGTTCGTGGGCTGTGCCTCGCGGTGCACCAGGCCGTCGCGCTCCAGCGCGTGCAGTGTCTGGGAGAGCATCTTCTCGCTGACGCCGTCGACCCTGCGCCGCAGCTCGTTGAAGCGGAACGTGCCCTCGTGCAGCGCCCCGAGCGTGAGCGATCCCCAGCGTCCGGTGACGTGCTCCAGCGTGCCCCGGGACGGGCAGCTGCGTGCGAACACGTTGTACGGCAGGTCCTGACACTCACCGCGCTCGGCGGTCTGCACGCTGGGTTCCATGGGCTCACCATACTCCGACGCAGCGCTAACCATCAGGTTGCACTAACTAGAAGTTAGTGCTTTCCTTTGGTTCGTTGTCACCACCTGGAGGAGTCCCCATCGTGAGCACCCCGAGTACCCCCGTCGTTTCCATCGCCTACCACTCCGGCTACGGCCACACCGCCGTCCTCGCCGAGGCCGTTCGCTCCGGTGCCGTCGAGGCCGGCGCCCAGGCGCACCTGATCAACGTCGACGAGATCACCGACGCTCAGTGGGAGCTGCTCGACGCCTCGGACGCGATCGTGTTCGGCTCGCCCACCTATATGGGCACCGCTTCCGGCGCCTTCCACGTCTTCGCCGAGGCGTCCTCGAAGCGCTGGTTCGGACAGGACTGGCGCGACAAGCTCGCCGCAGGATTCACCAACTCCGGCTCCAAGAGCGGCGACAAGCTGCACACCCTGCAGTTCTTCCAGATCCTGGCCGCCCAGCACGGCATGAACTGGGTCAACCTCGGTCTGCACCCGGGCTGGAACAGCTCGTCGGCCTCCGAGCACGACCTCAACCGCCTCGGCGTCTTCGCCGGCGCCGCCGCCCAGACCAATGTCGACGAGGGTCCGGAGGCGGTTCACAAGGCCGACATCGCCACGGCGGAGCACCTTGGGCGCCGGGTCGCGGAGGCGGCGCGGGTGGTCGCGCTGGGGCGCGCGGCGGTAGCCGGGGTGGCCGCGTAAGCGCTTGCGCAATCGTTTGCGTAAACGCTCGCGTAAACGCCTGCGCCGGGCTGGGCAAACGGTCGCGCACTGGCTTGCGTGAGCCCGCGCCAACATTCACGTAAAGGCTGGCGTAAGCGTTTACGCAAAGGTTTACGCGCCCGCACCACGTTCCTGCGCACACACGACGAAGCCGCCCACGCCGGCACGCGCCACACACCCGCATGCCCACGCCCGCACGACAAAGCCGCGCCCCATCGTTCAGCGAGGGGCGCGGCTTCGTCGTGTCGTGAGGGGTGGGCCGCCGGCTAGTAGCCGAAGTCCTGCGTCCACCAGGGACCGCCGGTGCCGAGGTGCACACCCACGCCCAGGGTCTTGAAGTCGCAGTTGAGAATGTTGGCGCGGTGGCCGGGGCTGTTCATCCAGGCCTCCATGACGGCGGCGGCGTCGGCCTGTCCGCGGGCTATGTTCTCGCCGCCGAGGCTGGTGATCCCGGCCTTGGCCGCCCGGTCCCAGGGGCTGAGCCCGCTCGGGTCGGTGTGGTCGAAGAAGTCGCGCACGGCCATGTCCTCGCTGAAGGCCTGGGCGAGGTCGGACAGGGCGCTGTTCGCCGCCACCGGACTGCAGCCGACCTTGGCCCGCTCGTCGTTGACCAGCTTGAGCACCTCGGTCTCGGCCGCCGTCTGGGCGGAGACGTCGACCGGGGCGGTGGTCTTGGGCGCCTTCGTCTTCGAGGCCTGGCCGGGCGGAGTCGCGGGCTTGTTCGCGTTGGCGGACTTGCCCGGCTTGGTTTTGGTGGGCTCCGGGGAGGGCGCCGTCGTCGGCGTGGCCGGCGAGGTCGCGGGAGCGGTCGAAGCCGATGCCGAGGGTGACGCGGCGCGGTCGGCGTCACGGCTCGTCGAGGTGCCCTCGCGGCCGTCCGCGCTCGCGCTGCCCGACGTACCGCCCTGCTGAGTCTCCTGGCTGGACGGGGACCCGACGGCCTGCACGCTGTCGGAGTTGTTGCTGCCACCACCGAGCGAGTAGTTCTCGGTGCCGGGCAGCACGCCGGAGGCGACGGCCACGGTGCCCAGTGCCACGGCCGCGGAGACGCCGAGCAGACCCGTGCGAACCGGCGTCGCGGTCTTGCGCTTGCGGTGCGAGCGGGCGGCGCCGGTCGGCGGGAGGTCGGCGACGGCGGCGTAGCCGTACAGGTTCTCCGGGCCGTAGCTTTCCGTAAGGGGTCCGTGATTCTCTGTAACCCCTGCGGCGCGGCCCGTGGCGGCGCGGCCGACGGCGGAGCGTCCGTGGCGTCCCATCTCCTGGCCTTCCTCGTTCTTGGTCAGCGTCCCTCACCCGAAAGAGTGAGTTTCATATGAGACTCATTGGGTCGGGACGGTACCGCATGGCGGGAGGGGAGGAAGTGCTGCGAGAGACTTTGTCCGGTTAGCGTGCACCCATGAACGAGGTTGTACGGCTGGTCGTTTGGGTACGCGGACGTGTCCAAGGTGTGGGTTTCCGCTGGTTCACGAGGGCCAAGGCGCTGGAGATCGGCGGCCTGAGTGGCTTTGCTCTCAATCTGGACGACGGACGGGTCCAGGTGGTCGCGGAAGGAACCCGGGCCGGATGCCAGGGTCTGCTCGACTGGCTACAGGGGGACGACACACCCGGGCGGGTGGACGGAGTCACTGAGATCTGGGACACGCCCCGAGGGATCTACGACGGCTTCGCGATCCGGTGACGGCGACGTGCGCAACGGCCCTGGCGGAAGCGGTATGGCATGCCACCGGCACCTGCCAGAAGCAGAAATGACCTGGTGGTTGCCAAGAACGGCTCCGCGTGGCAGGCTCCGCAGAGAAGGATGATCTCCACGCCCCCCGGGTCTCGCAGGAGTCGCAGCGCAGCCGTCCGAAGGGCCGCGCGACAGCGGGTTGCCCGCCAATACGGGGCGTGATCGTGTTGACCGTCAAACTTTTTGGTGAGACGCTGAAAGCCCCGCGCACCTTAGCTGTTTGGCATGTGGAACCGCAGCAAAAATTTAGTAAGTGTCAAGCATCGCGGGTGCGATCCCTCACGACCCACACCGCTTCGGTCGGTCACTCAGTGTGGAGGACCATCCATCATGGCAAAGGCGCTTCTCGGTTACGTCGGCGGTTCCGACCCGCGACTCATCGCCGAGATGCGACGGCTCCAGCAGCGTGTACAGGACCTCGAATCCGAGCTCGTACGGATTCAGGCCGAGAACGACGCGCTCGCGGCTGCCGCTTCTCACGACTCGCTTCTCGAGAGCATCGACGTACCCCAGGCGGAGCCTGCGCTCACCTGATCACTGCACCGCACTACGACAGCAGTGGTTGGGTTGCCCGTGTCAACCGCTAAGTTGTCAGCTGTCAGAATTGCAAGGGACGCCTCTTCGGCGTCCCTTCTTCTTTCCCCCGCGTGCCCTCCCACTCTCTTTAACGTCTGGTGTGCCCTGCACGTTCATGGGTGAAACCGTGGGTTCATGGAGTGAGACCGGCCCGAAAGGTAGAGTCCGGCGGCGTGCACCTCAAGGCCCTGACCCTGCGCGGGTTCAAGTCGTTCGCCTCGGCGACCACGCTGCGGTTCGAGCCGGGCATCACCTGTGTCGTGGGCCCCAATGGTTCGGGCAAGTCCAATGTCGTGGACGCCCTGAGCTGGGTCATGGGTGAGCAGGGGGCCAAGTCGCTGCGCGGTGGCAAGATGGAGGACGTCATCTTCGCCGGCACCACCGGGCGGCCGCCGCTCGGCCGGGCCGAGGTGTCCCTGACCATCGACAACTCCGACGGGGCGCTGCCCATCGAGTACGCCGAGGTCACCATCACGCGGATCATGTTCCGCAACGGCGGCAGCGAGTACCAGATCAACGGTGACACCTGCCGTCTCCTCGACATCCAGGAACTGCTGTCCGACTCCGGCATCGGCCGCGAGATGCACGTCATCGTCGGTCAGGGCCAGCTCGACTCCGTCCTGCACGCCGACCCGATGGGCCGCCGCGCGTTCATCGAGGAGGCGGCGGGCGTCCTCAAGCACCGCAAGCGCAAGGAGAAGGCGCTGCGGAAACTGGACGCGATGCAGGCGAACCTGGCCCGCGTCCAGGACCTCACCGACGAACTGCGCCGCCAGCTCAAGCCACTGGGCCGGCAGGCCGCCGTCGCCCGTCGTGCCGCCGTCATCCAGGCCGACCTGCGCGACGCCCGACTGCGCCTGCTCGCCGACGATCTCGTACGACTGCGGCAGGCGCTCCAGTCCGAGATCGCCGACGAGGCCGCGCTCAAGCAACGCAAGGAAACCGCCGAGGCCGAACTGAAGAAGGCGCTCCAGCGGGAGGCGCTCCTGGAGGACGAGGTCCGGCAGCTCACGCCCCGGCTCCAGCGCGCCCAGCAGACCTGGTACGAGCTCTCGCAGCTCGCCGAGCGGGTGCGCGGCACGATCTCGCTGGCCGACGCGCGGGTGAAGAGCGCCACTTCGGCGCCCGCCGAGGAGCGGCGCGGGCGCGACCCCGAGGACATGGAGCGCGAGGCGGCGCGGATCCGTGAGCAGGAGGCCGAGCTCGAAGCGGCCCTGGAGGCGGCCGAGCACGCCTTGGAGGACACGGTCGCGCACCGGGCCGAACTGGAGCGCGAGCTCGCCGTCGAGGAGCGCCGCCTCAAGGACGTGGCCCGCGCCATCGCCGACCGCCGTGAGGGCCTGGCCCGCCTCAACGGCCAGGTCAACGCCGCCCGTTCGCGGGCCGCCTCCGCCCAGGCCGAGATCGACCGGCTCGCCGTCGCCCGGGACGAGGCCCAGGAGCGGGCGTTCGCCGCGCAGGAGGAGTACGAGCAGCTGAAGGCCGAGGTCGATGGCCTGGACGCGGGCGACGCGGAACTGACGGAGCGGCACGAGGCGGCCAAGCGGGCGCTGTCCGAGGCGGAGGCCGCGCTGAGCGCAGCCCGTGAGGCGGCCACAGCGGCCGAACGCAGGCGCGCCGCCACCCAGGCCCGCCACGAGGCCCTCGCCCTCGGTCTGCGCCGCAAGGACGGCACGGGGGCGCTTTTGGGGGCCAGGGACCGCCTCACGGGCCTCCTCGGCCCCGCGGCCGAGCTGCTGTCCGTCACCCCCGGCCACGAGGTCGCGCTCGCCGCCGCCTTCGGCGCCGCGGCGGACGCCATCGCGGTCACCACCCCCGCCTCGGCCGCCGAAGCCATCCGCCTGCTGCGCAAGCAGGACGCCGGCCGCGCGGCCCTGTTGCTGGCCGGGGCTCCGGAGGAGGCGGGGGCGCCCGAGGCCAGGGGCATCGACGGCACCGGACAGCACCGGGCGGCGGGTGACATCGCTTCCGGTGGGGTGCCCATCGGGGGTCACCCCGACGGGCGTGACACATCCGACGGTACGAGTCCGTCCGCGGCCTCTCCGGACGACGTAACCCCAAGGGCCACCCCAGGGGCTCTGCCCGCGAACGGCGCCTCCGGTGACGCGGCGCCGCGGACGGCCCCCACCGGGCCGCCGTACGCCGCGGACCTCGTCCGTGGTCCCGCCGAGCTCATGCCTGCCGTACGGCGGCTGCTGCGCGGGATCGTCGTGGTCGGCACCCTCGAGGACGCCGTGGATCTGGTCGACGCGCGGCCGGAGTTGACCGCGGTCACCGCGGAGGGGGACCTGCTCGGAGCGCACTTCGCGCAGGGTGGGTCCGCCGGGGCGCCCAGTCTCCTCGAAGTGCAGGCGTCCGTCGACGAGGCGGCCGCCGAGCTCGAGGAGCTCGCCGTGCGGTGCGAGGAACTCGGCGCGGCGCAGCACCGGGCCGTCGAGGAGCGGGGGGAGCGGGCCGCGCTCGTCGAGGAGCTGGGGGAGCGGCGACGGGCCGCCGAGCGCGAGAAGTCGTCCGTGGCACAGCAGTTGGGGCGGCTGGCCGGGCAGGCGCGCGGCGCGGCCGGGGAGGCCGAGCGGAGCACCGCCGCCGCGGCGCGGGCGCAGGAGGCGCTCGACCGGGCCGTGGAGGAGGCCGAGGAGCTGGCGGAGCGGCTCGCCGTGGCGGAGGAGATGCCCGTCGAGGAGGAGCCCGACACGGCCGTACGGGATCGGCTCGCCGCGGACGGCGCCAACGCGCGGCAGACCGAGATGGAGGCCCGGCTCCAGGTGCGCACGCACGAGGAGCGGGTGAAGGGGCTGGCGGGACGGGCCGACGGGCTCGACCGGGCCGCGCGGGCGGAACGTGAGGCACGCGCGCGTGCGGAGCAGCGGCGGGCCCGGCTGCAGCACGAGGCGGCGGTCGCCGAGGCCGTTGCCTCCGGGGCGCGGCAACTCCTGGCGCACGTCGAGGTGTCACTGCGCCGTGCCGAGGAGGAGCGCACCGCAGCCGACACGGCCAAGGCCCGCCGTGAGCAGGATCTTGTCGCCGCGCGCAACGAAGGCCGCGATCTCAAGGCGGAGCTCGACAAACTCACGGATTCGGTTCACCGCGGCGAGGTACTCGGTGCCGAGAAGCGGCTGCGGATAGAGCAGCTGGAGACGAAGGCGCTGGAGGAGCTCGGTGTCGAACCGGCGGGGCTTGTCGCGGACTACGGTCCGGGCCAGCTCGTGCCGCCCTCGCTCCCCGCCGAGGGCGAGGAACTGCCCGAGGACCCGGAGCACCCGCGCAACCAGCCCCGGCCCTTCCACCGTGCCGAGCAGGAGCGACGGCTCAAGTCGGCTGAGCGGGCCTACGCACAGCTGGGGAAGGTCAATCCGCTGGCGTTGGAGGAGTTCGCCGCGCTGGAGGAGCGTCACAAGTTCCTCAGCGAGCAGCTGGAGGACCTCAAGAAGACGCGGGCCGATCTGCTGCAGGTGGTGAAGGAGGTCGACGAGCGCGTCGAACAGGTCTTCACCGAGGCGTACCGGGACACCGCTCGTGAGTTCGAGGGTGTCTTCAGCAGGCTGTTCCCGGGAGGGGACGGGCGACTGATCCTGACCGACCCCGACAACATGCTCACCACGGGCGTGGACGTCGAGGCACGGCCCCCCGGCAAGAAGGTGAAGCGGCTGTCCCTGCTGTCCGGTGGGGAGAGGTCTCTCACCGCCGTCGCGCTCCTTGTGTCGATCTTCAAGGCGCGGCCCAGTCCGTTCTATGTGATGGACGAGGTGGAGGCGGCGCTCGACGACACCAACCTGCAGCGGCTGATCCGGATCATGCAGGAGCTGCAGGAGGCCTCGCAGCTGATCGTGATCACGCACCAGAAGCGGACGATGGAGGTCGCCGACGCGCTGTACGGCGTCTCCATGCAGGGCGACGGTGTGTCGAAGGTCATCAGCCAGCGGCTCCGCTAGATGCGTGTAGTGCACACCGGTCTTGACCTGGGCTTCTAGTTGGATTCAAGTAGTGAACGGTCGATGACCGCTTGGGTGCGGAAAATTCACAGCTTACGAACTGTTGACTTCGATACTTGAAGGCATAGTCTCTGCAACGTTGCTTTTACCTTCAGGTGGTGGGGGCTGCGAAGTTGTGCGCCACTGGTACCACCACCGAAGGGCTTGCCCCCACACCCCCGGCAGCGAGGCCGGGTGCCCGAGGAGTTACACGTGACCAGCACCGCGCAGGCACCCCAACCAGGAGCCAGGACGGCTCACCCCGAACATCTCGGGCATGTCATCTTCATCGCGGCGGCGGCCGCAATGGGCGGCTTCCTGTTCGGTTACGACAGTGCCGTGATCAACGGTGCCGTCGAGGCGATCCGTAGCCGTTACGACATCGGCTCGGCGACCCTGGCCCAGGTCATCGCCATCGCGCTGATCGGCTGCGCCATCGGCGCGGCGACCGCGGGCCGCATAGCCGACCGCATCGGCCGCATCCGATGCATGCAGATCTCCGCCGTCCTCTTCACGGTCAGCGCCGTCGGTTCCGCGCTGCCGTTCGCGCTGTGGGACCTCGCCTTCTGGCGCATCATCGGCGGATTCGCCATCGGTATGGCCTCCGTCATCGGCCCCGCCTACATCGCCGAAGTCTCCCCGGCCGCGTACCGCGGACGCCTGGGCTCCTTCCAGCAGGCCGCGATCGTCATCGGCATCGCCATCTCGCAGCTGGTCAACTGGGGCATCCTGAACGCCGCCGGCGGCGACCAGCGCGGCAAGCTGATGGGCGTCGAGGCCTGGCAGGTCATGCTCGGTGTCATGGTCGTCCCGGCCGTCCTTTACGGTCTGCTCTCCTTCGCGATCCCCGAGTCGCCGCGCTTCCTGATCTCCGTGGGCAAGGAAGACCGCGCCCGTGAGGTGCTCAAGGAGGTCGAGGGCGACAAGATCGATCTGACGGCCCGCGTCGCCGAGATCGAGCACGCCATGAAGAGCGAGCACAAGTCGACCTTCAAGGACCTGCTCGGCGGCAGCTTCTTCTTCAAGCCGATCGTGTGGGTCGGCATCGGCCTCTCGGTCTTCCAGCAGTTCGTCGGCATCAACGTCGCGTTCTACTACTCCTCGACGCTGTGGCAGTCGGTCGGCGTCGACCCCTCGGAGTCGTTCTTCTACTCGTTCACGACGTCGATCATCAACATCATCGGCACCGTGATCGCGATGATCTTCGTGGACCGGATCGGCCGCAAGCCGCTGGCCCTCATCGGTTCCGTCGGTATGGTCATCGGTCTCGGACTCGAGGCCTGGGCCTTCTCGTACAACCTCGTGGACGGCAAGCTGCCGTCGACGCAGGGCTGGGTCGCCCTCATCGCCGCGCATGTCTTCGTCCTCTTCTTCGCCCTGTCCTGGGGTGTCGTGGTCTGGGTCTTCCTCGGCGAGATGTTCCCGAACCGGATCCGCGCCGCCGCCCTCGGCGTCGCCGCCTCCGCGCAGTGGATCGCCAACTGGGCCATCACCGCGAGCTTCCCGTCGCTGGCCGACTGGAACCTCTCCGCGACCTACGTGATCTACACGATCTTCGCCGCGCTCTCCATCCCCTTCGTGCTCAAGTACGTGAAGGAGACCAAGGGCAAGACGCTGGAGGAAATGGGCTGAGCCTCCTGAAGAGGCCCCGAGACTCGAGGAGAAGGGCCAAGTCCCCGCTGCCCCTCTCCTCGTACCCGTAAGACGTACTGCCCCGGCTCAATCACCGAGCCGGGGCAGTACGTCTTCGCAGAACAGGTGCAGGCTGCGCCAGCCCTCGTCGATCGGCATCCCGCCGGACAGCGGGTGCAGCACGTGGTTGTCGAGCCCCTGCGCCACGCACTGGTCGGGGGTCAGAATCCGGTACACGCCCTCCGCGCGCAGTTCCTCGACCGTCGTGGCAGCCGACTTCACCGCCGAGCGGATGTCACCGGACTGCCAGGAGGCGTACGTCCGTGCCTCGTGCAGGAAGTGCCCGCCGTACTCGGCCCACGCCCGGTCCGGGTCCTCGGCGATGTGCAGCAGCGGGGTCTCGGCGGCGGGCATCATGGTCCAGCCCTCGGTGCCGTACTCGACGAGCTGCTCCTTGTAGTACGCCTCCAGCTCGGGGAGGTGCGCGCTGGGAAAGAAGGGGAGCCCGAGCCGGGCGGCGCGCCGGGCCGCCGCCCTGGACGAGCCGCCGACCAGCAGCAGCGGGTGCGGGTCGGAGAACGGGCGCGGTGTGACCCGTACCGTACGGTCCCGGTAGGTGAACTCCTCGCCGGTCCACGCCTTCAGCACCGTCTCCAGGAGCTCGTCCTGGAGCGCACCGCGCCGCGTCCAGTCGACGTCGAACAGGGCGTACTCCTCAGGCCGGTAGCCGATGCCCGCGACGGTGACGAGTCGGCCGCCGCTGAGCAGGTCGAGCACGGCGATGTCCTCGGCGAGGCGTAGTGGATCGTGCAGCGGGCCGATGACCGCGGAGACGGTGACCGCGAGGTGCCGGGTCGCTCCGAAGACCGCGCCCGCGAAGGCGAACGGTGAGGGCAGCCAGTTGTTGGCCACTCCGTGGTGTTCCTCGGTCTGCACGGTGGTGATGCCGCGGTCGTCGGCGTAGGCGGCCATCTCGATGGCCGCCTTGTAGCGGGCGCTCAGCGACGCCGGGGTGGCGGCGGGGTCGACGAGGTTGAAGCGCACGACGGTTACGGGCATGGAAGCCCCCCTTCGGTGTGGAGGGGGACGGTAGCTGACGGTGCGTCAGACGGCCATAGTCGCGGACCCTTTCGCGGGCCGCGCCACGGGCGCCACCGCGGGCTTCGGCAGTACGGCGTACAGCAGGAAGGAGGCCGCGACGGCCGCCACCCAGCCGAGGCCGTACTCGCCGACGGGGTTGTTCGACGCCAGCGGTCCCGTGAACCAGTCGGACGTGCTGAACAGCAGGCCCGAGCCGAGCCCGAGCGCCCACGCGGCGACCGCGGCCGGGCTGAAGCCGCCCCGGTACCAGTAGGCGCTGGTGCGCGTGGTGTCGAGCAGGGCCCCGGCGTCGTACTCCGCGCGGCGCAGCATGTCCGCGCCGAAGACGCCGACCCAGGCCGAGAACGCGACCGCGAGCAGCGACAGGAACGCGATGAACGAGCCCATGAAGGAGGTCGCGACCAGCATCAGGACGCCGCCGAGGACCAGTGAGATCACGGCGTTGACCGCGACCGCCCGGTGCCGCGACACCTTGATGCCGAGGGTCTGCGCGGTGAAGCCCGCCGAGTACATCGACATCGCGTTGATCAGCAGCATGCCGACCAGAGCGATGAGCAGGTAGGGCACCGCGATCCACAGCGGCAGGATCGTGCCGACGAAGGAGACCGGGTCGGCGGCCGAGGCCAGGTCCGGCGTCGAGACCGCCATCACCGCGCCCATCAGGATCAGGGGGAGTACGACGACGCAGGCGCCGGTCACCGAATTGCGCACGATCGCCGTCGGCGAGGCCGTACGTGGCAGATAGCGCGTGAAGTCCGGCGCCGACGGCGCCCAGCTGATGCCGCCCGCCGCGATCAGTCCGACCCCCGTGATCATCAGGGGTGTCGGGCCGGCGGGCTGTCCGAAGACCCTGCCCCAGTCCGTGTCCGCCACCAGGTGGCCGAGGACGAGCACGGAGAAGCCGCCGAAGAGCCACGTCGCCCACGTGCTGCACGTGCGGACGGCGCTGATGCCGAGGCCCGAGATCGCGAACGTCCCGACCACGAAGGCCAGCAGCGTCGCGACGATCAGGAACGTGTTGCTCCTGATGCCGAAGAGCACGTTCAGGATGGTCAGCAGGGCGTAGGAGCCCGTCACCGCGTTGATCGTCTCCCAGCCCCAGCGGGCGATCCAGATCAGCGCACCCGGCAGGAGGTTTCCGCGCTGGCCGAAGACCGCGCGGGACAGGGTCAGGCCGGGAGCGCCGCCCCGCTTGCCCGCGATGCCGACCAGACCCACCAGGCCGTACGACACGACCGGCGCCGCGAGACCGACGGCCAGCGCCTGCCAGAAGTTGAGTCCGTAGGAGACGGCCAGCGCCGCGCCCATGGTCAGCAGCAGGACGGTGATGTTGGCGGCGATCCAGGTGGGAAGGAGTTCGCGGGTCTTCGCGTGTCGCTCGGCGTCGGGGACGGGCTCGATGCCCCGGGTTTCCAGAACATGGTGCGCGGATGTGTCGAGGGCGCCATCGGAGCGGTCGGTGGTCCTCATGGCAATTAAGCATACTTTGTGTCGTTTTTTATGCTTTTGCAAGGCGTGCCCGGGGCCGGCGAGGCGCGTGTTCCCGGGGAAAGCCACGGAATCCCTCCGATGACACGGAGAGCCCCTCCCGGCAGGGGGATGACTGATACTGGGGAGCGTTATGGAAACCGTCATCCTTGCTGTAGTCATCGCCGTGGTCGTGATCGGCGCACTCGGCGGGCTCGTCATCGGCAGTCGCCGCAAGAAGCCGCTGCCCCCGGCGCCCCCCACCACGCCCGACATCACCGCCCCTCCGGCCGAGCCGCACATCGGCGACGAGGCCGAGATCCCGCACGACGAAGAGCGCCGGACGATAGAGGAGGTGGATCTCCCGGACGGCTCGGCCGCGCCGGTCGTCGTCGAGGAACCCGAACCCGTTGTCGAAGCTCCCGCGATCGAGATCCCGGAGCCGACCGCGGGGCGCCTGGTGCGCCTGCGCGCCCGCCTCTCGCGCTCGCAGAACGCGCTCGGCAAGGGGCTGCTCACGCTCCTCTCGCGCGAGCACCTCGACGAGGACACCTGGGAGGAGATCGAGGACACGCTGCTGACCGCCGACGTCGGCGTGCAGCCCACCCAGGAGCTGGTCGAGCGGCTGCGCGAGCGCGTGAAGGTGCTCGGCACGCGGACGCCCGACGAACTGCGCAACCTGCTGCGCGAGGAGCTGCTGCAGCTTCTCGTCCCTGAGTTCGACCGTACGGTCAAGACCGACTCGAACCTCGACACCCCGGGCATCGTGATGGTCGTCGGTGTCAACGGCACCGGGAAGACCACCACCACCGGCAAGCTCGCCCGGGTCCTCGTCGCCGACGGCAAGAACGTGGTGCTCGGCGCCGCCGACACCTTCCGTGCCGCCGCCGCCGACCAGCTGCAGACCTGGGGCGAGCGCGTGGGTGCCCGTACCGTGCGGGGCCCCGAGGGCGGTGATCCCGCCTCGATCGCCTTCGACGCGGTCAAGGAGGGCATCGAGGAGGGCGCCGACGTCGTCCTCATCGACACGGCCGGACGACTTCACACCAAGACCGGGCTCATGGACGAGCTCGGCAAGGTCAAGCGTGTCGTCGAGAAGCACGCCCCGCTCGACGAGGTGCTGCTGGTCCTCGACGCCACGACCGGCCAGAACGGTCTGGTGCAGGCCCGCGTCTTCGCCGAGGTCGTCGACATCACCGGCATCGTGCTGACCAAGCTCGACGGCACCGCGAAGGGCGGCATCGTGATCGCGGTCCAGCGCGAGCTGGGCGTGCCGGTCAAGCTGGTGGGCCTGGGCGAGGGCGCGGACGACCTGGCGCCGTTCGAGCCGGAGGCGTTCGTTGACGCCCTTATCGGAGAGTGACCCCCACCTTCCGAAGTTGGTAGGTGGTTCTGGAAGCGTCCGCCCCCGAGGTGCAGTCCGGGGGGCGGGCGCTTCGCTGTGTAGGTCGGTATCGGTATCGGTGTCGTTACGCGCGCGACCGGTGTGCCACGTACGCCAGCGTCCCGAGCAGCAACCGCGCCTGTGGCGGCTTCGTCGCCGAGTCCAGGGCGGGGGAGCGCAGCCAGCGGACCGGACCGAGGCCGGCGCGGTCGGAGGGCGGGGCGGTGACGTACGTACCGGGGCCGAGGCCGTGCAGGTCGAGGGAGGCGTCGTCCCAGCCCATCCGGTAGAGCAGCTCGGGGAGCTCGGCCGCGGCGCCGGGGGCGACGAAGAAGTGGGCGCGGCCGTCCGGGGTCGCGGTGACCGGCCCGGTGGGCAGGCCCATCCGCTCCAGGCGGACGAGCGCGCGGCGCCCGGCGGCCTCGGCGACCTCGATGACGTCGAACGCGCGGCCGACCGGCAGCATCACCGCGGCACCCGGGAACTCGCCCCAGGTCTCGGAGACCTCGTCGAGCGTGGCGCCTGCTTCGAGCACCGGCGCGAAGTCCAGCGGATGCGCCCCCGGCGTGCGGCAGCCGGCCTTGCCGCAGGAGCACGCGCCCGCGGCGGCCCGGGCGCCGGGGACCACGTCCCAGCCCCACAGCCCCGTGAACTCGGCCACCGCGGTGCACTCCGACGAGCGGCCGCGGCGACGGGTGCCGGGCCGGCTTTCGCGCATTCCCCGACTGCTGCCGATCGTGAAGCCCATGCCCCCTCCAACGGGTCCAACGCGTCGACGGTTACGCCATGAACGCGGAACATCACTCAGTGTGTTCCCGTGCCCGGATGTCACGCGGTTGGCGACGCGATCCCGGCGGCGCCCGGAAGCGTCCCGGGTGGTGTACCCGGCGGCGTGCGCCCTCGAATGCATCGTTTCGCCACTTCTGGCTGTCCTATGTCAAGTGAATCGCGTACAGGCGATCAGGAGTTCATTCGAAGGGGTGGCGAATGGTGGCGTTTCCGGGATCGCCATGGCTGGACGCGTGATCGTAGGATTACTTTGAGTGCACGAGTCCTGGGGACGTATGCACTCGTGGGTATGCCGGAGGCAAGTCGGCTTCCCGTTCGAAGGGTGAGAACTGCCGGACGCGCGGCCGTATTTACCGGCATTCTGATAGGGCTTGGCGCACGCAGCGTACAAGTGGTCTCAGGGATGGGGGCGTTCCAGTGGGCGGCAACGGCGGAAGCGGTACGAACGCTGACAAGCGCCCGAATGAGCTGTTGGGCTCGTGGTTCGTGCGCAGTGGCTGGTCGAAGGGCGAGCTGGCGCGGCAAGTGAACCGAAGGGCCCGCCAGTTGGGGGCCAATCACATCTCCACGGACACCTCACGGGTGCGCCGCTGGCTGGACGGCGAGAATCCGCGCGAGCCGATTCCGCGGATCCTGTCCGAGCTGTTCTCCGAGCGGTTCGGCTGTGTGGTCGCCGTCGAGGACCTCGGCCTGCGTGCCGCCCATCAGTCACCGTCCGTGTCGGGTGTCGACCTGCCCTGGACCGGCCCGCAGACCGTGGCGCTGATCAGCGAGTACTCGCGCAGTGACCTGATGCTGGCGCGGCGTGGCTTCCTCGGCAGCTCGCTGGCCCTCGCCGCGGGCCCCGCCCTCATCGAGCCCATGCAGCGGTGGCTGGTGCCCTCCCCCGCCGCGCCCCAGGAGGAGCCCGAGTCCCCGGCCGCCGCGCGCCGCCCCGGCCGGCTCTCCCAGCCCGAGCTGGACCTGCTGGAGTCCACCACGGTGATGTTCCGCCAGTGGGACGCCCAGTGCGGCGGCGGTCTGCGCCGCAAGGCGGTCGTCGGCCAGCTGCACGAGGTGACCGACCTGCTCCAGGAGCCGCAGCCCGGGGCGACCAGCAAACGCCTGTTCATGGTCGCCGCCGAGCTGGCCGAGCTGGCGGGCTGGATGAGCTATGACGTGGGGCTGCAACCCACCGCGCAGAAGTACTTCGTGCTCGCCCTGCACGCCGCCAAGGAGGCGGGCGACAAGCCACTGGGCTCGTACATCCTCTCCAGCATGAGTCGCCAGATGATCCATCTCGGCCGGCCCGACGACGCGCTCGAACTCATCCATCTGGCGCAGTACGGAAGCCGTGACTGCGCGAGCCCGCGCACCCAGGCCATGCTGTATGCGATGGAGGCCCGCGCCTACGCGAACATGGGCCAGCCCGGAAAGTGCAAGCGGGCCGTCCGGATGGCCGAGGACAGCTTCGAGGACGTTCACGAGTGGGACGACCCGGACCCCGACTGGATCCGCTTCTTCTCGCTGGCCGAGCTGCACGGCGAGAACTCGCACTCCTACCGCGACCTGGCCTACGTCGCGGGCCGCAGCCCCACGTACGCCTCGCTCGCCGAACCCCTGATGCAGCAGGCCGTCGACCTCTTCGCCAAGGACGGCGAGCACCAGCGTTCGTACGCACTCAATCTCATCGGCATGGCCACCGTGCACCTGCTGCGGCGCGAGCCCGAGCAGAGTGCGGTATTGGCCAAGGACGCGATGGCGATCGCCAAGAAGGTGCGCTCCGAGCGCGTCAACACTCGTATCCGAAAGACGGTCGACGCGGCCGTCCGCGACTTCGGTGACCTCGCTGAGGTCGTGGACCTCACCGAGCAGCTCGCCGTCGACCTTCCCGAGACCGCGGAAGCGGTCTGAGCCCGGGCCGCGGAAGCGGTCCGATCCCAGTACCCCGGCCACGGCCGGTCGTCCCGAACCGCCCGACTCGGCTCCCCCGTGCCAGGTCATCGGACGACCAGCCGTGGCCGGTTCGTTTGCCTTCTGGGAAGGTTGCGCCACGATAACGATCGCTCCGCCCGGTATCAGCCAGTTCATGGAGGCGTAACACACGAGGTGCCTTCGTCACTGCGGCGAAACATCGAGGGGCGTCTACGGAAACCGCGCTGCGTCAATCTCATGGCGCATAACCGGCCCACCCCTCATGACCGCTCAGGCTTCGCCCGCACGGGGCCGTACCAACGACGAGGAGACGCCGATGGCACCAGCCATCACGCTAGCCGCAGAAGCTCCCAAGCTCTCGGCCGCCAACACCGGGTTCATGCTCATCGCTTCCGCCCTGGTGCTGATCATGACCCCCGGCCTCGCCTTCTTCTACGGAGGCATGGTCCGTGTCAAGAGCACCCTGAACATGCTGATGATGAGCTTCATCAGCATGGGGATCATCACGATCCTGTGGGTGCTGTACGGCTTCTCGCTCGCCTTCGGCACGGACAAGGGTTCGTTCATCGGCTGGACCTCGGACTGGGTCGGCCTGAGCAACATCGGCCTGACGGAGCTGTGGCCGGGCTACACCATCCCGATCTTCGTCTTCATGGTCTTCCAGCTGATGTTCGCCATCATCACGCCCGCGCTGATAAGCGGCGCGCTGGCGGACCGGGTGAAGTTCACGGCGTGGGCGCTGTTCATCACGCTGTGGGCCACGGTCGTCTACTTCCCGGTCGCGCACTGGGTCTGGGGCACCGGCGGCTGGGCGTTCGACCTCGGCGTGATCGACTTCGCCGGTGGTACGGCGGTCCACATCAACGCGGGTGCCGCGGCGCTCGGCGTGATCCTGGTCATCGGCAAGCGCGTCGGCTTCAAGAAGGACCCGATGCGACCGCACAGCCTCCCGCTGGTGATGCTCGGCTCCGGTCTGCTGTGGTTCGGCTGGTTCGGATTCAACGCCGGTTCGTGGCTCGGCAACGACGACGGCGTCGGCGCGCTGATGTTCGTCAACACGCAGATCGCCACCGCGGCCGCCATGCTGGCCTGGCTCATCTACGAGAAGATCCGCCACGGCGCGTTCACCACGCTGGGCGCCGCCTCCGGCGCGGTCGCCGGTCTGGTCGCCATCACCCCGTCGGGTGGCGCGGTCTCCCCGCTCGGCGCGATCGCCGTCGGAGCCATCGCCGGTGTCGTGTGCGCCATGGCCGTCGGCCTCAAGTACAAGTTCGGCTACGACGACTCCCTCGACGTGGTCGGCGTGCACCTCGTCGGCGGTGTCATCGGCTCGCTGCTGATCGGCTTCTTCGCCAGCGGCAAGGGCCAGTCCACCGTCGAGGGCCTCTTCTACGGCGGCGGTCTCACCCAGTTCTGGAAGCAGTGCGCCGGTGTCTTCGCGGTCCTCGGCTACTCCCTGGTCGTCTCCGCGATCCTCGCCTTCGTCATCGACAAGACGATGGGCATGCGGGTCACCGAGGACGAGGAGATCGCCGGCATCGACCAGGCCGAGCACGCCGAGACCGCATACGACTTCAGCGGAGCGGGCGGCGGCATCGTCGGCGGCTCGGTTTCCGCCCTCGCGGGTACGCAGAGCAAGAAGGTGGACGCATGAAGCTCATCACCGCCGTCGTGAAGCCCCACCGGCTCGACGAGATCAAGGAGGCCCTCCAGGCCTTCGGGGTGCACGGTCTCACGGTCACGGAGGCCAGCGGCTACGGTCGGCAGCGGGGACACACCGAGGTCTACCGTGGTGCCGAGTACACCGTCGACCTGGTCCCCAAGATCCGCATCGAGGTGCTGGCCGAGGACGACGACGCCGAACAGCTGATCGATGTCGTCGTGAAGGCGGCACGCACCGGCAAGATCGGTGACGGCAAGGTGTGGTCCATCCCGGTCGAGACGGCCGTCCGCGTCCGGACCGGCGAGCGCGGCCCGGACGCGCTCTAAGCAGAAGATCAGAACAGGAGCCACTGGGTGACGAGTGCGGAGATGCGTACGGAAGCAGAGGACTCGGGACCCAGCGGCTACGCGGCGGCCCGGCTGCGCCTCCTCCAGGAGGGGGCGCAGTCCGGGCCGCCGCGCCGTGCCGCCCTCGCCGAACTCACGGACGAATGGCTGACCGGCCTGTTCGGCGCGGGTGCCGAGGGACTGCGCGGCGTCTCGCTCGTCGCCGTCGGCGGCTACGGCCGCGGAGAACTCTCGCCGCGCAGCGATCTCGACCTGCTGCTCCTGCACGACGGCGCCGACGCCGGCACGGTCGCCGCGCTCGCCGACCGCATCTGGTACCCGATCTGGGACCTGGGCCTGGCCCTCGACCACTCGGTGCGTACGCCGGGGGAGGCACGCAAGACCGCGGGCGCGGACCTGAAGGTGCAGCTCGGCCTGCTGGACGCCCGCCACATCGCGGGCGACCTCGGCCTCACCGCCGGATTGCGTACGGCCGTCCTCGCCGACTGGCGCAACCAGGCGCCGAAACGGCTCCCCGAACTCCAGGAGCTGTGCGCCGAGCGCGCCGAGCGCCAGGGCGAGCTGCAGTACCTCCTGGAACCGGACCTGAAGGAGGCTCGCGGCGGCCTGCGCGACGCCACCGCCCTGCGTGCCGTCGCCGCCTCCTGGCTCGCGGACGCGCCCCGTGAGGGCCTCGCGGACGCCCGCCGCAGGCTCCTGGACGTCCGCGACGCCCTCCACCTCACCACCGGCCGCGCCACCGACCGCCTCGCGCTCCAGGAGCAGGACCAGGTCGCCGCCGAGCTCGGACTCCTGGACGCCGACACCCTGCTGCGCCAGGTGTACGAGGCCGCGCGCGTCGTGTCGTACGCCAGTGACGTCACCTGGCGCGAGGTGGGGCGCGTGCTCAAGTCGCGCGCTGTGCGGCCACGGCTGCGCGCCATGCTCGGCGGCGGTGCCAAGCCCGCCGTGGAGCGCTCACCGCTCGCCGAGGGTGTGGTCGAGATGGACGGCGAGGTGGTACTCGCCCGCGCCGCGCGCCCCGAGCGCGACCCCGTACTCCCGCTGCGTGCCGCGGCCGCCGCCGCACAGGCAGGGCTCCCACTCTCCCTGCACGCCGTACGGCGCATGGCCGCCGTCGCACGCCCACTGCCCACGCCCTGGCCCGCCGAGGCCCGGGAACAGCTCGTCACGCTGCTCGGCTCGGGCCGCCCGACCATCGAGGTCTGGGAGGCACTGGAGGCCGAGGGCCTGATCACCCGGCTCCTGCCCGACTGGGAGCGGGTGCGCTGCCGCCCGCAGCGCAACGCCGTGCACATCTGGACCGTCGACCGCCACCTCATCGAGACGGCCGTCCGCGCCTCCGAACTGGCCCGTCGCGTGGGCCGCCCCGACCTCCTCCTCGTCTCCGCTCTGCTGCACGACATCGGCAAGGGCTGGCCCGGCGACCACTCCGTGGCCGGCGAGATCATCGCCCGGGACGTGGCCGCCCGCATCGGCTTCGACCGCGCCGACGTGGCGGTGCTCGCCACCCTCGTACGCCACCACCTGCTGCTCATCGACACCGCGACCCGACGCGACCTGGAGGACCCGGCGACCGTCCGCTCGGTCGCCGAGGCCGTCGGATCGCAGGGCACCCTCGAACTGCTGCACGCCCTCACCGAAGCGGACGCGCTGGCCACGGGGCCCGCGGCCTGGTCCTCCTGGCGCGGATCCCTCGTCGCCGACCTGGTCAAACGGGTCGCCGCCGTGCTCGCCGGAGGCGCCCCCGAGGAGCCCGAGGCCGCCGCGCCCACGGCCGAGCAGGAGCGGCTCGCCATCGAGGCGTTCCGCACCGGCGGCCCCGTACTGGCACTGCGCGCGCAGACCGAACCGCCCACCGAGGAGGAGCCCACCGGCGATCCCGAGCCCCTGGGCGTGGAACTGCTCATCGCCGTGCCCGACCAGCCCGGAGTGCTCCCCGCGGTCGCCGGTGTCCTCGCGATGCACCGACTGACCGTGCGCACGGCCGAGCTGCGCGCCCTGGACCTGCCCGACGGCGTCGAGGGCTCGGTGCTGTTGCTCAACTGGCGGGTCGCCGCCGAGTACGGCTCCCTGCCGCAGGCCGCCCGGCTGCGCGCCGACCTCGTGCGCGCCCTGGACGGCTCCCTGGACATCGCGGCCCGGCTCGCCGAGCGCGACGCCGCGTATCCGCGCCGCCGGGGCACGATCGCGCCGCCGCCCCGGGTGACGGTCGCCTCCGCCGCCTCCCGCCACGCGACGGTCATCGAGGTCCGCGCCCACGATGCTCCCGGCCTGCTGCACCGCATCGGGCGGGCCCTGGAGGACGCGAGCGTATGGGTACGCAGCATGCATGTCTCCACCCTCGGCGCCAACGCCGTGGACGCCTTCTACGTGACCGGCCCCAAGGGCGCGCCGCTGCCCGCGGAGGAGGCGGTTTCGGTGGCGCGTGGGCTGGAGGAGATGCTGCGGGGATGACCTCGTGGCAGATGTGGCGGGAGTGACCTCGCGGTCCTGTCTCCGGCCATCGAACGTGGTCCCTGTCGGGTATTCACACCGGGCAGGGGACACCAACCCTTTTCGGGCAGATACCCTGGAGGGCAACCCAAACCGCCCCCGACTCCGAGGACCGACGCCACCGTGTTCGATACCCTCTCAGACCGCCTGAGCGCGACTTTCAAAAACCTCCGCGGGAAAGGCCGGCTCTCCGAGGCGGACATCGACGCCACGGCCCGCGAGATCCGTATCGCGCTCCTCGAAGCCGATGTGGCCCTGCCGGTCGTGCGGACCTTCATCAAGAACGTCAAGGAGCGTGCCCTCGGCTCCGAGGTCTCCAAGGCGCTGAACCCGGCCCAGCAGGTCCTGAAGATCGTGAACGATGAGCTCGTCACGATCCTCGGCGGCGAGACCCGCCGCCTGCGGTTCGCCAAGAACCCGCCCACCGTGATCATGCTCGCGGGTCTTCAGGGTGCCGGTAAGACCACGCTCGCCGGAAAGCTCGGCAAGCACCTGAAGGACCAGGGTCACTCCCCGCTCCTCGTGGCCGCCGACCTCCAGCGCCCCAACGCCGTGAACCAGCTCAGCGTCGTCGCCGAGCGCGCCGGTGTGGCCGTCTACGCCCCCGAGCCGGGCAACGGCGTCGGTGACCCGGTCAAGGTCGCCAAGGACTCCATGGAGTTCGCGAAGACCAAGGTCCACGACATCGTGATCGTGGACACCGCCGGTCGCCTCGGCATCGACCAGGAGATGATGCAGCAGGCCGCGGACATCCGCGACGTCGTCTCGCCGGACGAGATCCTCTTCGTCGTCGACGCGATGATCGGCCAGGACGCGGTCAACACCGCCGAGGCCTTCCGCGACGGCGTCGGCTTCGACGGCGTCGTCCTGTCGAAGCTCGACGGTGACGCCCGCGGTGGTGCCGCGCTCTCCATCGCCTCGGTCACCGGCAAGCCGATCATGTTCGCGTCGAACGGCGAGAAGCTCGACGACTTCGACGCCTTCCACCCGGACCGGATGGCCTCCCGCATCCTCGACATGGGTGACCTGCTCACCCTGATCGAGCAGGCGGAGAAGACGTTCAGCCAAGAAGAGGCCGAGAAGATGGCCTCCAAGCTGGCGTCCAAGAAGGGCCAGGACTTCACCCTGGACGACTTCCTGGCCCAGATGGAGCAGGTCAGGAAGATGGGCAGCATCAGCAAGCTGCTCGGCATGCTCCCGGGCATGGGCCAGATCAAGGACCAGATCAACAACCTTGACGAGCGCGACGTCGACCGCACGGCCGCCATCATCAAGTCGATGACGCCGGGTGAGCGCCAGGAGCCGACGATCATCAACGGCTCGCGCCGCGCCCGTATCGCCAAGGGCTCGGGTGTCGAGGTCAGCGCGGTCAAGAACCTGGTCGAGCGCTTCTTCGAGGCCCGCAAGATGATGTCCCGCATGGCCCAGGGCGGCGGCATGCCCGGAATGCCCGGGATCCCGGGCATGGGTGGCGGCCCCGGCCGGGCCAAGAAGAAGCAGAAGGTGGCCAAGGGCAAGCAGCGCTCCGGCAACCCGATGAAACGCAAGCAGCAGGAGGAAGAGGCCGCGGCCCGCCGTGAGGCCGGTGCCCAGCCGGGCGGCGCCTTCGGTCTGCCGGCCGGGCAGCAGGCCGAGGACTTCGAGCTGCCGGACGAGTTCAAGAAGTTCATGGGCTGACGGTTCGTTTCCGTACGGGTTTTCCGTACGGGGTTCCCGTACAGGTTCTTCCGTACGGGGGTCGTTCTCGTACGTCACTGGGGGCACCCCTCGTCGGAGGGGTGCCCCCAGTGGCATTTTCTGCGCATGCTGGCGAGTATTTCGTGTCGTAACGTCCTGATATGAGCAACCCTGTGCCGCCGCGCAAGGACCCCGAGCAGCCGTGGCGTACCGAGGGAACGCCACCGGACTCGACCGGTCCGCCCTCCGGGAGAAGGAAGATGCCCGGCGGCTGGATCGGCCTCGTCGTCGCCGTCCTGGTCGTGTTCGTGATCGCCCTCCTGGTGCTGTCCTTCTTCAACGAGGGCACCGAGCCGACGATCTCCTACACGGAGTTCAGCAAGCAGGTCGGCAACGACAACATCACCAAGATCTACTCCAAGGGCGACGCGATCCAGGGCCAGCTCAAGACCGCCCAGGCCAATCCGGACGGCGGCGCGAAGTACACCAAGTTCAAGACCCAACGCCCGTCCTTCGCGGACGACAAGCTCTGGCAGAACCTGGAGACACACCACGTCACGGTGACCGCCTCACCGGTGGTCCAGCAGCGCAGCTTCCTGTCCAACCTGCTGATCTCCCTGGCCCCGATCGTGCTCCTGGTACTGCTGTGGATGTTCTTCGCCCGGCGGCTGCGGACGGGCCTCGGCGGCCCGGGCGGCATGCTCGGCCGCAAGGCACCCCCGAAACCGGTCGAACTACAGCCGGGCGCCCAGCGCACGACCTTCTCCGACGTGGCCGGAATCGACGAGGTCGAAGGCGAACTGAACGACGTCGTCGACTTCCTCAAGAATCCGGACGCGTACCGCAGGATGGGCGCGAAGATGCCGCGAGGTGTCCTCCTCGCGGGTGCGCCCGGCACCGGAAAGACCCTGCTCGCACGGGCCGTGGCGGGGGAGGCGGGCGTCCCGTTCTTCTCGGCCTCGGCATCCGAGTTCATCGAGATGATCGTGGGTGTGGGCGCGTCCCGGGTCCGCGAACTCTTCGCCGAGGCCCGAAAAGTGGCCCCTTCGATCATCTTCATCGACGAGATCGACACCATCGGGCGGTCCCGGGCCGGCGGCTCGGCGATGGGCGGCCACGACGAGCGTGAGCAGACCCTGAACCAGATCCTCACCGAGATGGACGGCTTCTCGGGCTCCGAGGGCGTCATCGTCATCGCGGCGACGAACCGCGCGGACATCCTGGACCCGGCGCTGACCCGGCCCGGCCGCTTCGACCGGGTCGTCAACGTCTCGCCCCCCGACCGCCGTGGCCGTGAGGCGATCCTGCGGATCCACACCCGCGAGATCCCGCTGTCCCCGGAGGTGGACCTGGCCCGGGTGGCCCGTACGACGCCGGGCATGACCGGTGCGGATCTGGCCAACCTCGCCAACGAGGCGGCGCTGCTCGCCGTCAAGCGCAAGAAGGACCAGGTGACACCGTCGGACCTCTCCGAGGCGCTGGAGAAGGTCCAGCTGGGTGCGGAACGCTCCCTGGTGATGCCCTACGAGGAACGCCGCAGGACCGCGTATCACGAGAGCGGCCACGCCCTCCTGGGCATGCTGCAGCCGGGCGCCGACCCGGTTCGCAAGATCACCATCGTCCCGCGCGGGCGCGCGCTGGGCGTCACGCTCTCGACGCCGGACGCGGACCGGTACGCGTACACCGAGGAGTACCTGCGCGGTCGCATCATCGGCGCCCTGGGAGGCATGGCCGCCGAACACGTCGTCTACGGAGTCGTCACGACCGGCTCCGAGAACGACCTCGAACAGGTCACCAACGTCGTTCGCGGCATGGTCGCCCGCTGGGGCATGAGCGAACGGGTCGGCCGCCTCTCCGCCCTCCCGAACGACGCCCAGCAGGCCTACGGCCTCGCCGCCGCGCCGGCCACCCTCGACTCCATCGACCACGAGATGCGGCGCATCGTCGACGAGTGCTACGAGGAGGCGTGCCAGAAGCTCCGCGACCACCGGGACCAACTGAACGCCCTCGCGGAGGCCCTCCTCGCGAACGAGACGCTGGAGGAGGCGCAGGCATACCGGATCGCGGGAGTGACGCGCGTGAAGAAGGAGGAGGTGTGAGCCAGTTCCCCGCGCCCCTCTTCAGAGGCGCGGGGAACTGCGCGTCTTTTGGCGGAGGTCTTTTGGCAGAGCCCCCAGGGATGGGACGGGCAGGGGTGGCGGGGGCGTAGACCCTGCGACCTCAGCCCGTGCGTGCGATCAGGTACCGGAAGACGTTCGGCATCCACACCGTGCCGTCCCCGCGCTGATACGGATGCAGCGCCTCCGTCAGCTCCTTGCCCACCTGCACCACATCCGTCGCACCGACCGCCGCGTCGAACAGCCCGGTCGACAACAGCCCCCGCACCGCGCTCTCCACGTCCGCGTACCCGAAGGGACACGCCACCCGCCCGGACCCGTCCGGCCGGAGCCCGGCCCGCTGGGCCACCTCCTCCAGGTCGTCCCGGCGAGGAGCCTGCCCGCACCCCCCGCCCGACAGCACCGCGGACGTGGCACACCGCTCCGGCGGCCCCCATCCGACCAGCACCACGGCCGCCCCCCGCTCGGCGAGCGGAGTCGCCGCCGACAGCAGCTCCCCGAGTTCCTCGGCGTCCCCCGGCGCGCACCCGATCGGCTCGAACGCGGTCACCAGCGTGTACGCGGCCGCCGTCGGGTCGACGAGGTCCGAGGGGGACCCCTCCACGATCCGGGCGTCGGCACGCGCGCGTGTGCCCCACCCGTCCGGCAGCAACCGCTCCCGCGCGAGGGTCACCCGTTCGGGCGAAGAGGAGTCGACGCCGGTCACCGCCGCTCCCCGGGAGGCCGCCATCAGAAGGGCCAGCCCCGTACCGCAGCGCAGGCCGAGGACCCGCGTCCCGGCGCCCACTTCGAGCCGCTCGTAGACGGCTTCGTAGAGCGGCACCAGCATCCGCTCCTGGATCTCGGCCCAGTCACGCGCGCGTGCACACGGATCCACCCGGGGCGGCGCAGCCGCATGAGGTAGGTGATGCCGCACGAGCGTAGGTGTCATCGAAAGCGCCCCAATCCGCCGAGAGTTGCCGCTGCGCCCCGTTTCCCTTGCCCCCGTGCAGTGCGCTCGCTCTTCCCCCGTATGTCAGGTAACTCCGCACTCGTCGCGCCGTCCAGGGGTTGTGGCGCGCTGCTTGCGCGCTGTCCGCGCGCGGCACAAGAATTCACATGTCGGCAACGTGTGCCCGTACCATCGCGCCATGGCAAAGGCACCCGTTCTCACGCCCCGGGCGGACGACTTCCCGCGCTGGTACCAGGATCTGATCGCCAAGGCCGAACTGGCCGACAACGGACCGGTGCGCGGCTCCATGGTCATCCGACCGTACGGATACGGGCTGTGGGAGCGGATGCAGGCGGAGATGGACGCCCGCATCAAGGAGACGGGCACTCAGAACGCGTACTTCCCGTTGCTGATCCCGCAGTCGTACCTCACCAAGGAGGCCGACCACGTCGAGGGCTTCGCACCGGAGCTCGCGGTGGTCACACACGGCGGCGGCAAGGAACTCGAGGAGCCCGCGGTCGTCCGGCCCACCTCCGAGATGATCATCAACGACTACTTCTCGAAATGGGTGCAGAGCTACCGCGACCTGCCGCTGCTGATCAACCAGTGGGCGAACGTGGTCCGTTGGGAGCTGCGGCCCCGCCTCTTCCTGCGTACGTCCGAATTCCTCTGGCAGGAGGGCCACACCGCGCACGCCACGTACGAGGACGCCCGCGACTTCGCCGCGCACATCCACCGCCAGGTGTACGAGGACTTCATGCTGAACGTCCTCGGCATGGATGTCGTCCCCGGCCGCAAGACCGCCAAGGAGCGCTTCGCGGGTGCCATCAACACCCTCACGCTCGAAGGCATGATGGGCGACGGCAAGGCCCTCCAGATGGCCACGAGCCACGAGCTGGGCCAGAACTTCGCCAAGGCCTTCCACACCCAGTACCTGTCGAAGGAAGGCAAGCAGGAGCTGGTCTGGCAGACCTCCTGGGGCTCGACGACCCGCATGATCGGCGCCCTGGTGATGATGCACGGCGACGACAATGGACTGCGCGTCCCGCCGCGGCTCGCCCAGATCCAGGCCGTCGTCCTCGCGATCAAGGGTGACGAGGCGGTTCTGGCCAAGGTCCGCGAAATCGGCGACCGGTTGAAGGCGTCGGGTGTACGCGTCCACGTGGACGACCGCACCGACGTCCCGTTCGGGCGGCGCGCCGTCGACTGGGAGCTCAAGGGAGTCCCCGTCCGCGTCGAGGTCGGTCCCCGTGACCTGGAGAACGGCACCGCGATGCTGGCCCGCCGTATCCCCGGCGGCAAGGAGCCGGTCGCCATCGACGCTCTGGTGGAACTGCTCCCCACCGTCCTCGAAGAGGACCAGGCGCTGCTTCTGAAGCAGTCGCGTGAGCGCAGGGAGTCCCGCACCGCGGAGGTGTCGACGATCCAGGAGGCCGTCGAGACGGCCGCAGCCGGCGGCTGGGCGCGCATTCCGTGGGCCGACCTCGGAGAAGAGGGCGAGGCCGAGCTCGCCGAGCACTCCGTGACCGTACGGTGTCTGGTCGCCGAGGACGGGTCGGTGCCCGACACCGACGACGCACCCGGTAACGTCGCGGTCGTCGCGCGCGCTTACTGAGTAGGCCCGCAGCGAGGCCGAAACGCCTCTTGCGCATCTGATGACCACAGGGGCCCCGGCGCGCGGACACCATCTACGCGCCGGGGCGTACGCGTTACTACGTACCGGCTTGGTGTGAGCTGTGAGGCTTCTCCGCAGATCAGCGCACCCGCCCTCGTCCGGACGCATCAGCGGCAACTGACGGGTACGTGCAAATTATTTGGGATGGCCCGGAATAGGAACACAGAGGCCCCCCGGCTCGTTGTCATTACGTGAGCACGACACCACCTGTTCTCGCCGCAGAGCTGGCAGGGGCGTGGGCCGACATTCAGCGGCACCACCCCGAACTGCCCGATCTTGCCGCGCCAGAGTCCCTGATCGGAGAGTCGTCGTCCGCCTGCGGGCACGAACTCTCCTTCGAACGACTGCTGCATGAGGCAGTCCATGGCATCGCAGCCGCCCGCGGAGTCCGCGACACTTCGCGCGCCGGCCGGTACCACAACCGCAGATTCCTCGCCATCGCCGAAGAGCTGGGCCTCGACCACCCGGAGGAGCCGCACCCCAGCAGTGGCTTCTCCCTGGTCACGCTCAACCCCGAGGCGAAGCGGCGCTACCGCCCGACGATCGAGCGGCTGCAACGCGCCCTCAAGGCACACACCGCCGCGACCGCCGCGGACACGGCCCGCTCGTTCCGGGGCCCGGCCGCCCGGCACGGCTCCTCCGGGGGAGGCGTCCGCGTCAAGGCGGTGTGCGACTGCGGCCGCAACGTACGGGTGGTCCCGTCCGTACTGGCGCAGGCACCGATCGTGTGCGGAGGATGCGGGAAGCCGTTCCGCATCCCCGAGGTCGTGGGCGCCGCGGCGAGCTGAGCGGACGGCTGCTCGTGGCAGCCGTACTCAGTCGGAGTCAGCCCCGCGCGGCGGCACCCGGTCCGAGCCGGGCGCGCTGCCGATCTCGGCGGTGACCCCCGGTGCCGGGCATCCGGCGCCGGGGGTCACGGCACGCTGCCCCGTGAAGGCGACCCGCCAGGGTGTGGCACAATGGCTAGCTGTACTCGACAGCCGCACAGGACCCCTCTCTCCTCCGGCTGACGCGTCCATCGGGCACTCGGGTACCGCAACCCCACGCGGCCATCTCGCCGTGCCCAACCACGTCAAGACCAGGAGACACCACTTCCGTGGCAGTCAAGATCAAGCTGAAGCGTCTGGGCAAGATCCGTTCGCCTCACTACCGCATCGTCGTCGCCGACTCCCGTACCCGCCGTGATGGTCGGGCCATCGAGGAGATCGGTCTGTACCACCCGGTGCAGAACCCCTCGCGCATCGAGGTCGACTCGGACCGTGCGCAGTACTGGCTGGGTGTCGGCGCGCAGCCGACCGAGCCCGTTCTCGCCATCCTGAAGCTGACCGGCGACTGGCAGAAGTTCAAGGGCGAGCCCGCCCCTGCTCCGCTGCTCGTGGCCGAGCCGAAGGCGACGCGCCCGTCGTTCGACGCCCTGGGCGGCGACGACGAGGGCAAGGGTGAGGCCATCACCCAGAAGAAGAAGGCTGAGAAGAAGGACGAGGCCCCGGCCGCGTCTTCTTCGTCTGAGTCGACCGAGGCCTGAGCATGCTCGAGGAGGCTCTCGAGCACCTCGTGAAGGGCATTGTCGACAACCCCGACGATGTGCAGGTCGCCTCGCGCGACCTGCGCCGTGGGCGCGTTCTCGAGGTCCGGGTGCACCCCGACGACCTCGGCAAGGTGATCGGCCGCAACGGCCGTACCGCCCGCGCTCTGCGGACCGTCGTGGGTGCCATCGGCGGCCGAGGTGTCCGCGTCGACCTCGTCGACGTGGACCACGTCCGCTGACGTAACAGGCAGCACCGGCTCGGGCCGGGGAGGGCTTTCGAGCCGTCCCCGGCCCGTAGTCGTCCCCGAACCCATGCCGTAGGCACATCGACAGGAGATCAAGCACAGTGCAGCTGGTAGTCGCTCGCGTCGGCCGCGCCCACGGCATCAAGGGCGAGGTCACCGTGGAGGTCCGTACGGACGAGCCGGAACTCAGGCTCGGGCCCGGCGCCGTCCTGCTCACCGATCCGGCCTCCGCCGGACCGCTGACCATCGAGACCGGCCGGGTGCACAGCGGCCGTCTGCTGCTGCGCTTCGCGGGCGTACGCGACCGGAACGCCGCCGAGGCGCTGCGCAACACCCTCCTGATCGCCGAGGTGGACCCGGACCAGCAGCCCGAGGACCCGGACGAGTACTACGACCACCAGCTGATGGACCTGGACGTGGTCACCAAGGACGGGACGGAGGTCGGACGGATCACGGAGATCTCCCATCTGCCGTCGCAGGACCTGTTCGTGGTCGAACGGCCCGACGGGAGTGAGGTCATGATCCCGTTCGTCGAGGAGATCGTCACCGAGATCGACCTGGACGAGCAGCGGGCCGTCATCGACCCGCCGCCGGGCCTGATCGACGACCAGGCGGAAATCGTCTCCTCCAGGGACACGGAAAACGCCTCCGCCAAGGACGACGAGGACTCCTCGGGGGCCGACGCCTGATGCGGCTCGACGTCGTCACGATCTTCCCCGAGTACCTGGAACCCCTCAACGTCTCGCTCGTCGGCAAGGCACGCGCGCGTGGGCAGTTGAATGTGTACGTGCACGACCTTCGGGAGTGGACGTACGACCGCCACAACACGGTCGACGACACCCCGTACGGCGGCGGCCCCGGCATGGTCATGAAGACCGGGCCCTGGGGCGACGCCCTGGACTCCGTCCTGGCCGACGGCTACGAGACCGGCTCCCACGGGCCCGTCCTGGTCGTGCCCACGCCGAGCGGACGCCCGTTCACCCAGGAACTCGCCGTCGAGCTCTCCGAGCGCCCCTGGCTGGTCTTCACGCCCGCTCGCTACGAGGGCATCGACCGCAGGGTCATCGACGAATACGCGACCCGGATGCCTGTCTACGAGGTGTCCATCGGCGACTATGTACTCGCCGGCGGAGAGGCGGCCGTACTCGTCGTCACGGAGGCCGTGGCGCGGCTGCTGCCTGGTGTGCTCGGCAACGCCGAGTCCCACCGGGACGACTCGTTCGCCCCCGGCGCCATGGCCAACCTCCTGGAGGGGCCGGTCTACACCAAGCCCCCGGCGTGGCGCGGCCGCGAGATCCCCGACGTGCTGGTCAGCGGTCACCACGGGAAGATCGCCCGCTGGCGCCGCGACGAGGCCCTGCGCCGTACGGCGGCGAACCGGCCCGACCTCATTGAGCGCTGCGACCCTTCCGTCTTCGACAAGAAGGACCGCGAAATGCTCTCGATCCTGGGCTGGCAGCCGGAACCCGACGGTCGATTTTGGCGCAGACCAGAGGCCGTGGAAGAATAGGCCGCTGTTGTCTGCGTAGACCGGGCGCCCCTGCCACAGGGGGACACGACGCCCGTCCCGACGCGGCGGCACCCTCTTGGAAAACTAGCTCCCGTTGATGACCTGTGGCATCAGCGAAGAAAGCAGACGAAATGTCTCACCTGCTCGACTCCGTCGACAGCGCGTCGCTGCGCAGCGACATCCCGGCATTCCGCCCGGGTGACACCGTCAACGTCCACGTCCGCGTCATCGAGGGCAACCGCTCCCGTGTGCAGCAGTTCAAGGGCGTAGTCATCCGCCGCCAGGGCGCCGGTGTCCGCGAGACCTTCACGGTCCGCAAGGTCTCCTTCTCGGTCGGCGTCGAGCGTACCTTCCCGGTGCACACCCCGATCGTCGAGAAGATCGAGCTCGTCACCCGTGGTGACGTGCGTCGCGCGAAGCTGTACTACCTGCGTGACCTGCGAGGCAAGGCCGCGAAGATCAAGGAGAAGCGCGACAACTGAGCTCGCGAAGGGGTTCACATGGACGCCGGATAACATCTGGCTCCGATGGACACCGAAGCACAGCACACGGAGCGCGACCGCTCCTCCCGCCCCACCGAATCCGAGGACATCTCGGATGCCGAGGGGCCGGAGGGACGGTCGCGTTTCGCGTTGGTGGACCGGGCCGCTGACTGGCTCCCAGGCGGGCGGATCACTCTGACCGTGCTGGTCTGTCTGCTGTTCCTGGTGCTGTTCAGCAACTTCGTGATGCAGCCGTTCGAGATTCCCAGCAGCTCGATGGAGCGCGGATTGAGGATCGGAGACCGCGTTCTCGTAAATAAGTTGGCGTACCGTTTCGGTGCTGAGCCGCGGCGGGGCGATGTCGTCGTGTTCGACGGCACCGGGTATTTCGGGAACGCCGACTACGTCAAACGCGTCGTCGGTGTGGGGGGAGACCACGTGGTCTGCTGCGACAAGGAGGGGAGGCTCGAGGTGAACGGCCGGTCGGTCGACGAGTCGACGTTTCTGTACCCGGGGGACAGCCCGTCCGACGTCTCCTTCGACGTCGTGGTGCCCACCGGCAGCCTGTTCCTCCTCGGAGACCACCGCAGCGACTCCAGCGACTCCCGCGACCACCTGGGGTCTCCCGGCGGCGGCATGATCCCCGTCGGTGATGTGATCGGCAGGGCCGACTGGATCGCCTGGCCCGCGGGCCACTGGGCCCGGCTGCAGCGTGCCGGCGCCTACGCGCGTGTGCCCACCGCGGACGGTGTCCATGGGTAACCGCGGCAGGCCACGTGGGGTTTCCGACCACGCCGCCGACAACCTGCTGCCCACCGGCACCCGGCGCGCTGCCGGCGGCGCCGCCCGGCCCGGCCGTGCCGAGCGCCGCAAACTCCAGCGCAAGGTCAAGCGGCGCCGACGGCGCTCCGCGATCAAGGAGATACCCCTCCTCGTGGGCGTCGCGGTGCTCATAGCCCTGGTCCTCAAGACCTTCCTCGTCCAGGCCTTCGTGATCCCGTCGGGCTCCATGGAGAACACGATCCAGATCGGCGACCGTGTGCTCGTCGACAAGTTCACGCCATGGTTCGGCTCCAAGCCCCAGCGTGGCGACGTCGTCGTCTTCAAGGACCCCGGCAACTGGCTGGCCGGGGAGAAGACCACCAAGAAGAACGACCCCGTCGTCGTCAAGCAGGTCAAAGAGGGCCTGACGGCCATCGGTCTGCTGCCCTCCGACAACGACAAGGACCTCATCAAGCGGGTCGTCGCGGTCGGCGGCGACACCGTGAAGTGCTGCGACACCCAGGGGCGCGTGACCGTCAACGGCATGCCGCTCAACGAGCCGTACATCCAAGCAGGGAACAAGCCGTCGGACTTCCCCTTCGAAGAGACTGTGCCCAAGGGCCGCCTCTGGGTGATGGGCGACCATCGGGCCAACTCGGCCGACTCCCGCTACCACCGCACCGAGAAATACGGCGGTACCGTCTCCGAGAGTTCGGTCGTCGGCAGAGCCATGGTCATCGCCTGGCCCTTCGGGCACTGGACCCGTCTGAAGGAACCGGACACGTTCGCGTCCGTACCGAGCGGGTCGGCAACCGCCCTCGGCCCGTCGCATAGGGTGGCGTCCGCGGATCTCAATCGATTGATCCCGCTCCCGAGCCCTGCGGAACTCCCGCTCGTTATGGGAGTGGTGGGCCTGCGCCGGATCCGGCGCAGGCGGCGGCACGGAGTGAGGAGTGGATGTGGGGGATTTGGCGGTCGGCGCACGATCCGGACACGATGGCCCCGAGGAGCAGCCGGAGCGAACCGACGGATCGGCCACCCCGGCCACGAACGACGTCACGGGCTCCGGGAGTGACTCCGGGGACGGCGGCGGTACGAAGGAGCAGGGCGAGCAGGAGCCGAAGCCCAAGAAGCCACGTTCCTTCTGGAAGGAACTCCCGCTCCTCATCGGTATCGCGCTCGTTCTCGCGCTGCTGATCAAGACCTTCCTGGTCCAGGCGTTCTCGATTCCCTCGGACTCGATGCAGAACACCCTCCAGCAGGGCGACCGGGTCCTGGTCGACAAGCTCACCCCGTGGTTCGGTTCGGAGCCCTCGCGCGGCGAGGTTGTCGTCTTCCACGACCCCGACAACTGGCTGGCGGGCGAGCCCACGCCCAACCCGAACGCCGTGCAGACGTTCCTCAGCAAGATCGGCCTGATGCCGTCCGCCAACGAGAAGGACCTCATCAAGCGGGTCATCGGCGTCGCCGGTGACACGATCGAGTGCAAGGGCACCGGCCCGCTGACGGTCAACGGCAAGGCACTGAACGAGGACTCGTACGTCTACGCCGGGAACACCCCGTGCAGCGTCGACGACCAGGGCGGCCAGTTCAAGGTGACGGTACCCAAGGGCAAAATCTGGGTCATGGGTGACCACCGGCAGAACTCGCTGGACTCGCGTTATCACCAGCAGGACGATCACCAGGGCTTCGTGCCGGTGGGCAATGTCGTCGGCCGCGCCATCGTGATCGCCTGGCCGCCCACCCGCTGGGACACGCTGCCGATTCCCGACACCTTCGACCAGAACCTCAGCGCGGCCGCCCCGGGCGCGCTCGGGCTCGCCGGCGCGGTTCCGCTGGTGCTGTGGCGCAGGCGTCGCCTTACCGCCGGAAACCCGAGGGTTTCTGGTCGGGGTACCGCCGGGTAGGGTGCCGTCCCAGATCGCCGATCTTCCGCGGCCCGCAGGTGGGGCCGTGGGATCGATTCTCCGAGTTGGGGAGCACTGGGATGAGCAAGACGACAGGTCGTACGGACGAGGGCCGCGGGCGGCTCGGCAGCGTGCTGTCGGGGTTGGCCGTGGCCCTCGGCTGTGTGCTCTTTCTCGGCGGTTTCGCCTGGGGTGCGATCGAATACCAGCCGTACACCGTGCCGACCGAGTCGATGGTGCCGACGATCAAGGCGGGCGATCGCATCTTGGCCCAGCGGATCGACGGCGGTGACATCAAACGCGGCGACGTCATCGTCTTCAAGCAGAAGAGCTGGGGCGACATGCTCCTCGTCAAGCGGGTCGTCGCGGTCGGCGGTGACACCGTCGCGTGCTGCACGAACGGCAAGCTGACCGTCAACGGCAAGCAGATCGACGAGCCGTATCTCGCCAAGGGCCAGGCCGCGGAGTCGACCCAGATCCCGACCGTCGAGGTGCCCAAGGACCGGCTCTTCCTGCTCGGCGACGAGCGCAGCGGCTCACTGGACTCCACGGCCCACCTCACCGAGGCCTTCAACGGCACCGTCGCGCGCAGCGCGGTGAAGGGCCGGGTGGACGCCATCGCCTGGCCCATGGACGGCATGCTGGCGCGCCCCACGGGCTTCGAGACGCTGGGCGGGATCTCCTCGCCCGGGCCGCTGCGGCTGGTCCTGACCGCCATCGTGGTCGGCGCGGTGCTGGTGCTGGGCGGAGCGGCGTACGGGCCGATCGCCACGCGGCTGAGCCGGCGCGGCCGGGCGCGTACGGAGCTCGCCGGTGCCGCCTGAGGCGTCGTACGGGGGTTCGGTCGAGGACTCCAGCGGCGGCGGGCCCCGGAAGGTGGCCCGGGTCGTGCTGCTCGACGAGCAGGACCGCATTCTGCTGCTGCACGGTCACGAGCCGGACGACCCGGCGGACGACTGGTGGTTCACGCCCGGTGGGGGCCTCGAGGGCGACGAGACGCGCGAGGAGGCCGCGCTGCGGGAACTCGTGGAGGAGACCGGCATCACCGAGGTCGAACTGGGCCCGGTGCTGTGGCAGCGGAGCTGTTCGTTCCCGTTCGCCGGGCGGCGCTGGGACCAGGACGAGTGGTACTTCCTGGCCCGTACGAACCAGAAGGGAACCGTCGCCGCCGGGCTGACGGAGCTGGAACGGCGCAGTGTCGCCGGAGCACGCTGGTGGACGTGCCGGGAACTGACCGAGGCACATGAGACGGTGTATCCGACCAGACTCGCCGGGCTGCTGCGCAGGCTGCTCGACGAGGGTCCTCCGGCCAGGCCCGAGATCCTCGACACCGAAATCGTCTAGAGGCTCGCGGGGCTGGCGCACAATAGGGGGACGCACGGCTGAAGGGGAACATGCCATGAGCGCCGAGGACCTCGAGAAGTACGAGACCGAGATGGAGCTGAAGCTCTATCGGGAGTACCGCGACGTCGTCGGTCTGTTCAAATATGTGATCGAGACCGAACGGCGCTTCTACCTCACCAACGACTACGAGATGCAGGTGCACTCGGTCCAGGGTGAGGTGTTCTTCGAGGTGTCCATGGCGGATGCCTGGGTGTGGGACATGTACCGACCTGCTCGTTTCGTGAAGCAGGTGCGTGTCCTCACGTTCAAGGACGTGAATATCGAGGAGCTGAACAAGAGCGATCTGGAACTGCCGGGCGGTTGATGACCACCCAAGAACCCTCGTGTGGGTGATGGAGTTGTCCACAGTCGGCCGTTTGTCCACCAAGATCCAATAGTCGGTCGAAGTGGCCTCAGTGTTGGCGCCGGAGGTGGTGCCGACATGAACACACCCGAGGCACGCAACGCACTGGGCAAGTACGGCGAGGATCTGGCCGCACGGCGGCTGACCGAGACCGGGATGACGGTCCTGGCGCGCAACTGGCGCGGCGGCAGGGCCGGCGAGATCGACATCGTGGCCCGGGACGGGGACGCGCTCGTCGTCTGCGAGGTCAAGACGCGCAAGGCGGGGGCCTTCGAGCATCCGATGGCGGCCGTCACGCCGGCCAAGGCACAGCGCCTGCGCGGCTTGGCCGAACGCTGGCTACAGGAACACGGCGGGGCACCACCCGGCGGCGTCCGCATCGATCTGATCGGCGTCGTCCTCCCCGATCGCGGCGCCCCCGTGGTCGAGCACGCGCGGGGGGTGGCCTGATGGGATTCGCGCGTACCTGTGCGGTGGCCCTCGTGGGCGTCGAGGGCGTGGTCGTCGAGGTCCAGGCGGACCTGGAGCCGGGCGTCGCGGCCTTCACCCTGGTCGGCCTGCCCGACAAGAGCCTGACCGAGAGCAAGGACCGGGTCCGGGCCGCGGTGGTGAACTCCGGCTCGGCGTGGCCCCAGAAGAAGCTCACGGTCGGCCTGAGCCCGGCATCCGTACCCAAGGGCGGCAGCGGTTTCGACCTGGCCGTCGCCTGCGCGGTACTGGGAGCCGCCGAGCGCATCGATCCCCGGGTGCTCTCCGACATCGTGATGATCGGCGAGCTGGGCCTCGACGGACGCGTACGGCCGGTGCGGGGCGTGCTGCCGGCGGTCCTGGCCGCGGCGGACGCCGGGTACGAGCAGGTGGTGGTGCCCGAGTGCGCGGCGGCCGAGGCCTCGCTCGTGCCGGGGATCTCGGTGCTCGGGGTGCGCAGTCTGCGCCAGCTGATCGCGGTGCTCACGGACGAGCCGGTGCCCGAGGAGGATCCGGACGAGCAGGGGCGACCGGATCCGCTGATGGCGGGACTGCGGATGCCGGGCACGGGCGCCGCCACCGGCATGCACGGCATGGGCGCGGCCCAGCACGACCACGGTCACGACCTCGCCGACGTCGTGGGCCAGCACTCGGCACGGACCGCAGTGGAGGTCGCGGCGGCGGGCGGCCACCACCTCTTCCTGGAAGGTCCTCCAGGAGCGGGCAAGACGATGCTCGCCGAGCGGCTGCCGGCCATCCTGCCGCGGCTCACCAGGGGTGAATCCCTGGAGGTCACCGCCGTCCACTCGGTCGCCGGCCTGCTGCCACCGGGCAAACCCCTGGTCGACATCGCTCCCTACTGTGCCCCGCACCACTCGGCGACCATGCAGGCACTCGTCGGCGGCGGCCAGGGGATCGCACGGCCGGGCGCGGTGTCCCTGGCTCACCGCGGGGTGCTTTTTCTGGATGAAACGCCTGAATTCGGGAGCCAGGTCCTAGACGCGCTGCGCCAGCCCCTGGAGGCGGGTCACGTGGTGATCGCGCGCAGTGCGGGGGTGGTGCGGTTTCCGGCGCGGTTCCTGATGGTCCTCGCTTGTGTGCGCTCGGTCATTGACCGGGATGCCGTACGGTCCGCGGATGTTACGCCTTGGCACCTGGTCAGCCCACTTCACGTCGCGAGATCTGC
>NZ_JBVKBU010000018.1:0-211718 GCF_055638955.1 Streptomyces sp. NPDC111507
GTCCTGCGCCGCCCCCTCCCGGTGCTCCTGCTGTCCGTCGTGGGCCTGGGAACACTCGCCGTACCCGTGATGGACCTCCAACTGGGCACCACCGGAGACGAAGCCAAACCCACCTCCACCACCGAACGCCGCGCCTACGACGACCTCGCCCACGGCTTCGGCCCCGGCTTCAACGGCCCCCTGACCATCGTCGTCGACGCCAAGGGCGCCCCGAACCCCAAGACCGCGGTCACCACCATCGAGAAGAAGATCAAGGCCACCGACGGAGTCGTGTCCGTCTCCCCCGCCCGCTTCAACCCCGCGGGCGACACCGCGGTCTTCTCCGCCGTCCCCTCCACCGCACCCACCGACACGAAAACCCAGGACCTCGTCAAAACGATCCGGGACGAGCGCCCCGCCACCGAGGCCTCGACCCACGGCGCGAGCTTCGAGGTCACCGGCACCACCGCCCTGAACATCGACATGGCCCAGAAGACCCAGAAGGCCCTGATCCCCTACCTCATCGTGATCGTCGGCCTGGCCATCCTGCTCCTGATGGTGGTCTTCCGCTCGATCCTGGTCCCCATCAAGGCGGCCGTCGGCTTCCTCCTCTCCGTGCTCGCCGCCCTCGGCTCCGTCGTCGCCGTCTTCCAGTGGGGCTGGCTCGCCTCACTCCTCGGCGTGGAGACCACCGGCCCGATCATGAGCCTCATGCCGATCTTCCTCGTCGGCATCGTCTTCGGCCTCGCCATGGACTACGAAGTCTTCCTCGTCGCCCGCATGCGCGAGGCCTACGTCCACGGCGACAGCCCGCGCCAGGCCATCGAGAGCGGCTTCCGCCACAGCGCCCGCGTCGTGGTCGCCGCCGCACTGATCATGACAGCCGTGTTCTCCGGCTTCATCGGCGCCGGCGAATCCATGATCAAAATGATCGGCTTCGGCCTCGCCATCGCCGTCCTGTTCGACGCCTTCGTCGTCCGCATGGCCTTCGTACCAGCCGTCCTGGCCCTGTTCGGCAAGGCCGCCTGGTGGATGCCGCGCTGGCTCGACCGGATCCTGCCCAAGGTCGACGTAGAAGGCGAAGCGCTCACCCACCAGTCCGCGATCGCCCCGGCGCCCCCGGCACACGACGACCCAGCCACACACGAACCGGCCCACGTCTGACCACCCCCACACACCGGAAGGCCGCCCGCGCCGAACACGAGCGGCCCTCCAGGCCGGCTGTCCTGGCCCGGCGGAGGCGGTCGTACACGAGGAGGCCCCTCTCGAAGGCCGAGAGGAGGCCCCCTCGAAGGCCGCGAGACAGCCCGCACCTACCTGCTCTGGTCGGTGAGCGTCACACCAGACGCCTGATTTCTCCGCGCACCCGGTAGAAGCCACCCGTCGAGGAGTGCAGCGCGTCCACCACATAGCGGGCGCCCGGCTGGCGTATCGCACGCGGGAACTGGACGTTCCAACTCGGCTCATAGCCCTCGGAGACCACGTGCACGCGCACTCGGCCTCCTTCCTGAGTGCACTCCACGACGACCCCGCTCCCCGGCGCGGGGACGGCGCTGACCGTGGCGACCGAGGCGGCGGTGGTCAGCGGTGCGTACGTCGGCAGGGCGGCCGCCAGTTTGATGTCCGCGGCGACCGGGACGGTGCCCGACTGGGCGGCGTTGATCGCGGCCTCGCTCGCGTCGATGCAGGCGAGAGAGCCGTCTGTCGAAACGATGTACAGCCTGTCGTCGTGGTACTGCATGGACAGCGCCGAGCCGCCGCCCGTGCCGAGCTTCCACAGCCGGGAGCCGTCGGCGGTGAAGCAGTAGACCGAGGAAGCGGAGTCCCCCGCGAAGACGTACCGCCCGCCGGGGGACGTGGCACACGAGTACACCGCGGCGTCGCACGAATAGGAGGCCTCGATCCGCCCGTCGGACTTGGCGAGCCGCTGGACGACCCGCCGCCCCGTACCGGCGTAGACGGCGTTCTCCTCCTGCCATCCGAAGAGCACATTGCCGTTGGTCGCGGTGTGCCAGAGCTGGCTGGTGCCGTCCGCCGCGTACGCCGTCACACCGCGGCTGTGCCCGTGGTACACGGCGTGGTCGTCGGCCCGCACCATCCACGCGTTGTCCCCGGACGAGTTGCGCGACCACTGGAGCTCGTCCTCGTGGTCGATGACCGTCAGACCGCCGTTGCGGTCGGAGACGTTCAGCACGCCCGCGTGAATGTCCAGCCAGAAGATGTCCACCTCGGCCGCTATCTCGTAGGCCGCGAACGGCACCTTCGAGGAGAGGTCGTACACCCGGCCGTCGTCACAGCCCGCGTAGATCCAGAAGTCGTCCGCCACCAGGCACTTCACACCGTCCGGCAGGGAGTAGTGAGCCAACACCTCGCCGTCGTGGCTCAAGTTGTAGACGCTGCCGTGCTGGTTGCCCACCCAGCAGCGGTCCTCGTCGACATGGATGCCGAACGCCGAGGCGCCCGTACGGAACCGCCACAGCACCGGCGCCGTCGCCCGCGCCGTGGACGGGGCGGACGTCACCTGCCGACGCGTCACGGCCCGGGCCGCGCGCTGCCCCTGGACGGCGGGCGCGTACCCCTTGCGCACCTTCTCCGCTATCTTCTTCGCCGCCGCCGCGTTCGCCTTCTCGACGGTCGGAAACGCGGAGGTCTGACGCTGCCCGTCCACACCGATCCGTCCGTAGCGCACGGAGACGGTGGTTCCCTCGACGGTCACCTCGTAGAACTTGTGGGCACCGCCGCTCTCCTGGGACAGCTCCAGATACGTCGTGTTCCCCGACTGTCGTGCCTGCGCAGCGGACACAGCACACCCCTCCCCAAAGGCCTGGTCGGCCGCTTCGGCCGTCTTCCAGTGACTCCAAACTAGTGGTCACCACTGACAACGACGCGTCGGACCAGGACCCTTGCGCAAGGACCTTCGGGTCAGGAGTCCGCCTTCACCGGCTCCAGGATCGCCACGCACTCCACGTGACGCGTCATCAGAAGTCGTGGCTTGGGCCACGACCTCGCCGCCCAGGCTGTCACTGTCCGCCGGACAGGCCCTGGACGACCAGTTGCACGTCCCGGCACGAGTACCCGAGAGCGTTCGAGTAGACCTCCACCGTCCACAGTCCGGGTTCGGCACGTAGCTCGGCGCGGAAGAGTCCGTCCCCGCACGACTGCATCACCTCGTCCGCCGCAGACCTGCCGTCCTCGCCGATACGGCGGACTCTCAGCCCCATCGCGGCGTCGGCGTTCGTCGCCCACACCTCGAAGGGCTCTCCTGCCTGGGCGAAGTCGGGAAGCTCGACTCCCACGGGCTCCCCGGTGCTCAGCACCCCGGCCGGTTCGAGGCCGTCGCAGATGCGTCTCAGTTGCTTGAGGGCATGACCGGAGTTGATGAGATCCGCGTGCCTGCTGTCGAGCCACACCGTCCGACCGGTGTCGTACCACTCAGGCGGGGTCTGGGCGACATGCGCCACAGTGCCGTCACCGAAGAGCGGCAGGCCCCGGTCTTCCGGATCACCGGAATCCGAGAAGTCCTGGTGGAACTCCGGTCTGCCCCCTGAGGACAAGGAGAGCGCCTGGTCGGTGCGGTGCTTGTCACCCCCCAGAGCGACCAGCGTGTAGCGCTCGCGACCGTGTACGGCATCGTTCTCCTCGATGGCGTTCTGCACCTCCTGGAAGAAGGCGAAGGAGTCGTCGATCATCCGCGTGTCCACCCCCTCGACCGGTTGCCCGGTCAAATGGGACCTGCGGTCCCGGCGGTCGACCACCACCCGGTAGGTGGGGATGAGCTGGCCGAGCGAGGGGTAGGTCGAGCAGACCTCGTGGATCCACTCGCGGAACGGGCTCGGCACCCACCGCACCCGGCCCGTCAGGAACCGCAGCGCCTTGACGCTCCCCGAGAAGGGGGTACCCAGCGTGGCGACCGACCGGGTCTGCTCCCATCCCCCGAGCACCTCGGTGTAGTACCGCACCACCAGACCCCCCATGGAACGGCACAGGAAGATCACCTTGGCCTCCCTGGCCCGCGGAAACCGCTGGGGGTCGGCCGTCTCCTGCCACCGGGTCAGTCGCTCCTCGACGAAACGCGCCAGCTTCTCGGCCGAATTGCGGTTGCTGAGGCGCCAGTCGTAGGGAAATTCCGCGAATCTCTCCTTCTCGACGGCGAGCAGCTCACGGAGGTCCGGGTAGTCCATGTTGGAGACCAGACCGGGAAGCAGACGCCGTCCGTGGATCACGCCGCCCAGGTCCAGGGCGTACGGCGGCTCCGGGTCGTCGTTCCCGATGCCCTTGGGCAGTTTGAGCATCTCTCTCGTGCTCCTGGGCCAGAGGAGCCCGCTCATCGCCTCCGAGCTCAGATCCCAGACGTCGGCTCCGTCCCGGGTCAGGGCCGTGCCCATGATGCCCGGCACGAGAACAACCAGATCGTCCTTCAAAGAATGCTCCTCTTGTCTCTTCGAGCGGATTCCCATGTCCGTTGGTCGACGACCCCCGCGCCGGAGACGGGCTGGTCGACCCGCCAGGGCACAAACACCTGATCGCAGCGGACGCTGTTCTGCGCGACGCCCTGGATCATGAGGGTGATGCCGCGGCTGTCGAAGGCCGAGTCCACGCCCGTCACCTCGTACCCGCGGGATTCCATGAGGTCAAGTGCCTTTCCCCGCCTGACGTCCCAGAGCCGGAGGCAGCCGGAGTTCCGGCTCCAGCCCACGAGCAGAGGCCTCTCCGCCGGACCCGCCAGAGCAACGCCGTCGAGTGCTCCGCCTGACTGCCACGGAAGGACGGACGCCACGCCGTACCCCCCGTCGCACTCGATGAACTTCACCCTCTCTCCGGTGGTGAAGGCGATCAGCGGGACAGGCGCGTCCCGACGCCTCAACAGGCCCGTGGCCACTGCCTTCGCTCTGACGACGTCGACCGGCTGCGGCTTTGCGCCGGGCTCCGTGAGGTCCCAGACGCGGACGGCGTTGCCACCCCAGGCCGACAGCCACGACGGGCCCGAGGGAAGCCCCACCACTTCCAGCCGCTGCACGGCGCCGGCAGCTCCCATCCAGAACGTCCGCCCTTCGCTCCATGCGCCGCGGCCCTGCGTATCGCGCTCCCAGGTGGCCACGCTCTGCCCTGACGGCCACAGCAGACGCAGCCGGCCGGTTCTGGTCTCCTGGAGAGCCATGGAAGACACCGGCCGCTCGGCCGCGCCCGGCAGTGCGAAGGTCTCGGTCTCCAGCAGCTCCAGTCCGAGCCCGAGCGTCCAGAGCACAACGCACCTGCGTCCGACCGCCGCGGTCAGCCAGCGGTCACCGACTCTCGTGGCGGCGAGCGCCTCCACCGCGCCGGGGTGCACGAGCCGGAGCTCTTCGCCGGACCGCCCGTTGGCGGAGTGCAGGCTCAACAGCACGTCAGAGCCCTGCGAGCGGCTGAGCAGCAGAGTGCCGTCGGGCCCTGCGTCCGTCACCCGCAGCCGTGTCCTGCCGACCGCCCTCCCGCCGGTGGGACGTGCGCGGGCCGCACCGCCCTCCCCCTGCGGATCATGCGGCTCCCAGACGCGGATCCGTGTGTCGTCCGCCACCGCCAGACGCCCTGTCCCCGATGGGTCGAAGGCCAGGGACTGGTGATGGTGGTCGCTCGGCAGCGAGACGTATTCCTCGCCCTCTTGGTCCCAGACACGGACCGCGGCGTCCTCCCGGACCGCGGTCAGGAGTCCGCGCGGGCCCCATCCCACGGTCACGGCCTGTCCAGCGCTCGCGGGGCTGGGGCTGAACAGGGGGCGTGCCTTTCCCTGGAAGAGGTCGTCCATCCGCCAGCCATGGAGCGTATGACCGTCCAGCGCCCCGATCACCACCTCGGAGCCGTCACCGTCCGGCCGGCCCAGAGCCGACACCGCGATGACCTGCTCGATGCCGTCCCCCAGTGACCGGACCTGGCGCAACGGCTCTCTCATCGTCTTCCGGCCGGGCACCTCCCACACTTTCACGCCCGCGGGCCCCCCTGTGACCGCTGCGACCCTCCCACCCACCGCCAGGAGAGACACGCAGCGGACCGGCACGCCGAGGGTGTGCTTACGGAGTTCCGCCCGGGAGTACTCCGTGGTGCTGTCCCACCGCCACAGCCACAGGCGGTCACCGTCGACCGTGGCGAGGAGGACCTCCTTGTCCCACCGCACCGAGTCCACGGCACCCGGAGTCCCACCCCAGTACAGCTCCTCCACCGGGTACTTGCCGTTGCCGTGCCACATCCGCACGCACAGGCCGTCATGCGTGGCGACCACACGGCTGTCACCCCGACCCGACGCCGTCACTCCCCGCTGCCGCGGAGGGGCGGCCCAGGTGGCCGGTCCGGTGTCCCTTCCCCGAATCTCGTGTCCCTCCGCGGTCCACGACTTGACCTCACCGGCGCCCGACGCATGGATGATGCCGTCGCCGTGCGCCTCCCAGTGCACGGCGAGCGCCCCACCCGGCGGGGCGCTCCAGCTCCTGTGCAGCGGAAGCCGCGCCGCGCTGCTCCACACGTCGTCCCAGAACACCGATGGCGGCCTCGGCACGGCGGCGAGGAACTCCCTCGAGAACATGGCCAGTGCGGTGGCACGCAGCATCGCCCACCTGGCCTCTTCCGCCGCGTGTCGACGGAAGTGGCCGGCGACACCCAGGTAGAGCGCGCTCTGCACGGTGGTCGAAAGCCGGGCGGCGACCAATGGCTCGAGGATGTCGGGCGAGGCGGCGACCAGGAAGTGACAGTCACCCACCAGTTCTTCGAGGAGGTCGTCCCCGCCCAGGACGGCATGTGTGGTGAGGTGGTTCTTCACATACTGTTCCGTGGTCCGCCAGTCCTCGCCCCTGCGTGGGGTCAGGGTCCGGTGGACCGCTCGGTGCTGCTCCCGCTGCCTCAACTCGTCGCCGAGCAGATGGGCGCCGAAACTGGGGTGATGCAGGCGGTAGACCTCCTCGCCCGACTCGACGTCCTTCGCGATCGTGACACCGGTGGCTCTGCGGATCACGTCACGCAGGTCCTCCTCCCCGTACTCCCTGCTCCCCCGAGCGCGCACCGCGTTGGTCACGGCCAGCCACACCCTGGGCTGGGGCAGTCCGACTCCCTGGGCCAGGGCGAGAGCGGTCATGAAGTCCCGGATGCGAGCGGTGTCCTGCGGGTCGAGCCGTAACAGTTCCTCAGCCAGCAGGGAGTCCAGGACGGACGTCCCCTGCCGTAACTCCCTGCGCAACTGCTCCGCGTCGGAAGGCACCGGCCGCTTGGCCACATGGCGTGCCCACAGGGTGGCCACGAGAAAGAGGCCGTTGCTGCCAATCGCGATCTGCCGGGCGACGGCGCCGCGTTGCCGCACCGCGTGCGGCAGCCGGTAAGGGGAGTTCTCCTCGGCGAGCAGCCGTTCCACGTGCCGGGCGATGTCCTGCTCGGTCTGGTCCCCCCGGTCCAGCTCCATCATGGTGGTGCAGTGCAGCACGTCCAGCAGCGTTTCGGCGCGCAGCTCGCCAGGAAGACTCCGGCGGGCGTTCGGCCGGGTGGCGACCACCACCCGCACCCCTGGCAGGGCTGCCAGCGGGTTGAGCAGCCCGCGTGCGATGTCGAAGGAGTGCCCCGCAGCCGCCTCGTCGAGCCCGTCGAACATCAGGGTGAGACTGCCCTTGAGTTCCGCCACTGCCGCGACCTGCCGCACGAGGCTGTGCGGGGATCCCTGCTTGATCTGCGCCGTGTCCAGTCCTAGCGGGGTGAGGCCCTGAGCCAGCTCCTCGCAGAGCGTCGACAGCGTCCTGCCGCGGCAGTGGAGGGCGGCGTTGACCGAACGGAGTTCGGGCAGCACCCGAGGACGACGGTCCTCGGGGAGGGAGTTCACGAAGTGCGCAACCGTCAGGTGCGCCACATACGCCAGGAGCGTCGACTTGCCCGCGCCGGACTCCCCCGTCACCGTGAGCATTCCGGAGTCCTGGATGCGCAGCCAGTCGACCAGGTCGGCGACCACCCGATGGCGGGAGGTGAAGTCCCGCAGATGCCAGCTCTCACCCGAGCCGGAGAAGACCGGCAGCTCCTCGCTGGCGAGTTCCTTGCCGATCCATGACCGGTCGTCCTCCGGGCGCAGCGCGGACCGCGCCCGCGGGGACCAGTGCGGGTTGGGCAGGAACCAGGCGCGCAGCGTCTGCGGCTCCTGCCAGAACGGCACCTGCTCCCCCGTCCGACTTCTGACGGCGCTCATCAGTTGCTGGAAGGGGACGAAGTCGTTCTCCCGCTGAAAAATCCGTGCGCTGCCGTCGATGACCTGGTCCGGAGTCGAAAGAACCTGTTCCAGGCAATCGACCCAGTGTCCCTCCAGCGCCTCCTGCCGTGATCCCGCGGTCGCGACGACGGCGAATCCGACCTCCGCATCGTCGACGCCGGCCCTCAGCCGAGCGTCCTTTACGTGGTGACTGACCTCGCGCACCGCCTCGCCCGAGAAGCAGGCGTCCAGGACGAGAAGTGTGTCCGTGGGGTCCTCGGCGAGCCAGGAGACCAGCTCCTCGGCCGAGACCGCCCGGCGAGGTTCGAACTCCCCTTCTTGGTAACTGTCTTCACAGGCGAGGTAGAAAGCGCCCGAGACCACTTCGCCGTGCCCGGTCCAGTAAAGGATCTTCCTGTCCGCCGCCTGCTGCCGCAGCCGCAGCACCAGGTCCCGGATCTGCTCGCGCGCTGCGGACGGTTCCGCCTCGCCGTCACCGCCGACGCTGCTGACGTCCAGTGAAGGAGCGTCAAAACCCAGCCGGGCAGCCTGCTCCACGAAGCGAGAGGCCGTCCTTCTCAGCCGACTACGATCCCTGACTCGTCGTGCGTCGCCCCGGTATTTGTCGACAACGACAGTGGCGACCACACCATCACGCTTCTGACCCCGGTCCAACCGAACTCCCCCTCCAAAGAGTTCAGCCACACATCCGTGCCGCACAGCAGGACGGTTTGTGGAAACCTGACGTCTCACACCGCACAAGGTGTGCTGCTCACGCTACTCGACATGGGGCTAGGAGGACTCGTGGAGCCGCGCGACCGCATGGTCATCGGGAATCTTGTAACGGACTGCCACATCTTCGAGGGAGACGGCACACGCCCGATCCGGGAGGAGAACGTGCAGATCATTTACGAACCGGGGCTTCGCCGAGTCGATCTTCCCGTCGAGGTCCAGCGGTGGCGGGAGGACATCGAGGCGGAAATGCAGCGCCGACAGGCAGCGGGCGAACCGTACGCCTGGAACAACCCCCGTTTCGCCGTCGAGAGCATCATCACCTCGCGGAGCGACGAAACCGAGGAACCCTTGGTGCGGATGAGTCTGTGCGACGCGGACTACTACGACTTCCTCGCCACATCCGTCAACCTCGACGAGCCGCTGCGCGAGGCGGAATCCGCCACCCTGCGCTCGCAGTACCTGGAGAACGCCGACCCGGTGACCGCGCCCGCGTTCCTCTCGTGCAGCTTCGGCGTCAACGTGGCGGTGGAGACGGCGCCCGATCGGAAAATGGTCTTCGCGCGGCGAAGTGTCAGCGTGGAGGGCCACAACAAGGTGCGCTGGAATTCCTCGGTCAACGAGGGACTCGCCGCCATCCACGACATCCCCGAGGACGGATCCCCCATCAGCCTGCACGCCGTGGCGCGCCGCGCGCTACGGGAGGAACTCGCCGTCCAGGACGAGGACGACGTCGAGCTCGAACTCCTCGCCTTCGCGCTCGACGTCCAGAACCATCAGTGGGCCGCCTTCTATCGGGCCGTGCTCACCGACCTGACGGCCGACAACCTCGTGGCCCGCCGAAGCCGTGGCATCGAGGACAAGTGGGAGCACGACCGGTTCGACTTCGTCCCGGCCGACCCTGACAGCGTGCTCGACTTCATTCTGCAGAAGGACCCCGGGGAGTGGACCCCGTGCGGGCCTGCTCTCTTCTACCTGGCCCTGGTCCGCGCGGCCGTCGTCGCCCGCGGCGGCAACCGGTCGGGCCGCCTGGACGTCGAGGCCGCCGAGCGCCGGGCAGTGGAACGACTCTCGACACCCGCCGCCCATACGTGACGTCATTGCGCTGCAGCGCCGGAGCGGGTCGTCAGAAGACGTTCCGCTCCCGGTGCTGTCGGCGCAGTTCGAGAAACTTCGCTCGCACCTCGTCAGGCGGCATGCCGCCGCCTGACTGGATCCTCAGGTCTGCCAGCGCGTCCCGGGACTCCATGAAGCCACGCCACTTCTGCTGAGGTTTCAGCCAGGTGTCCACGGCCGTCATCACCGCGACGGCGAGCGCCAGGGCTGGAACCCAATCGATCAGCCAACTCCCGTGACCGCCGCCCAGGTTCTGGTCGGCGGCCACGACGGCGCTGGCGATGATGAGCAGAATCCGGCTGAGGTAGTAGGTGACGCCATAGTTGAAGGTGGCAGTCCTCCACCGCCGCATCTCCCTGTCCATCTCCCTGACGAGTGGCTCCGGCAAGCTCTCGGCCACCGCGCCCCGTTCACCTTCCATCGCGGCCTCCACGACGTCCTCGGCCATGCGTCCCCCTACGAACTTTCTGTCGCGGCATGAACATTTCCCATTCTCACCAATGGACACCGGCCGGCGAGCAACATGGCCAAACGCACCGCGTGTTCCCCCCGCTCAGGCCGAGCGAAGCGTGAAGGCTGCGCACCCTCTCCGGCCACGGCGCGGCGCCGTGAGGCAGCCGGAGGGCAAACGAGCGTCGCGGCCCGATGGACTCCTCTGCGAGTCGGATCCGGCGAGCCCCGACTACCCATGGCTGGCCTCAACAGCATCTAGTTCGGCTTCGGGTTGCTGAATACGAGCACGTGACGAGGAGTGTTCTCTTCCGGCCCGGGTGAGTCTTCACGAGAACCGCCCGCTCGTTCGGGGGCGTCCCGTTCCAAGAGTGCGGTGGATCTGCGGGTTGACCGACGAGGCCGTACTGGCCGGTTCGCCCCGCACCACGCGCTGGGTGCTCAACCCATGGACTACGCGGCGCTGCTGGGCGCGCATCGTCGACGAGATCGTGAGGCAGCACCGACCATGAGACTGACCTTCGACAGCGAGTGGCGCGCGACGGTGACGGACGATCCGCTGCGCATCATCCCCCGCTTCACAGGCGACTCTGTGGACGTGGCGCAGTACGCGGACGCGAAGGAACGTGAGCGGTTCCTCGCGAGCACCTTCGGCAGCCAGGAATGGCTGTGGGACACCCCGGACGTCCTCCGCTTCGAACCGGCCGGCCGGAAACTGGTCGGGGCCGAATTCCAACTGCCGGGAGAATCCGCTTCTGCCGAGGAATCCGCCCGTGTTCCCGACACACCCGCGGTACGCCCGGGTGGGCTCCGCGCCGACGAGGTCCGGGACTTCCGGCTGGAGAGGTGCGCGGTGCTGTGCCGCACCCCCGGGGATGCCGTGCTGACCGGCCTGCGCGATCTCCGCGTCCTCGACGAGCCGTTGGAGGCCCGCGTCGGTATCGCGCCCGATGTGGCGCTCCTCGTCCAGCACGGCACGGTCGTCGGGTGGAGCCTCACTGATCCCGCGCGTTACCTGACCTCCGGGTTCGCCGCCCCCGATCCCGACCCGCCGTCCGACGCCACCCGACGGCTGCTCGCCGAGTGTCTGGATCTGGTGACCCAGCCGGTGATCCTCGACGTGGAGGACCGTGAGCCGACCGCCCTCGCCCGACTCCGTGCGGTCGACGAGGCCCTGCGCAACCAGCACGAGGACCGGCACCGGGCCGACGCCCTGCTCTCCCTCATCGCCAACCTGGTCGAGGACTACGGGACGCGGTGACGATCGGCCGACGACTTCGAACACGGCCTCGGCCGATCCCCGAGTCACTTCGGCCCGGGGATCGGAGCAAGGCTTCAGATGGCGAAGAGACACAGATCAGCCCCCCCTTTGACTGGTTTGACCGCCTTGATCGGTTCCAGGATCGCCACGCACTCCACATGACACCGGCCGCACGTCGCCGCACGCACGTAACTGCCGCCCATCTACCCGCCCGCATGCCGCTGTGGCTCCGAGGCCGTACATACGCTGCTGCGCCTGAGCTCCACTTGTCCGAGACGGAATCCCCGATGGAACCGATAGCTCTTGTCTGCCTGCCCTTCGCGGGGGCGGGCGCCTCGTTCTTCAGAGCATGGGAGAAGCACGTACCAGAGACCTTGCGGATAGTGGCGGTGCAGCTCCCGGGGAAGGAGGAGCCCTTCGTCGAGCCGCCTCACACGGACGTGGCCCAGGCCGTGGCGGACGCGTACGACCAGGTCGTGCGGCTCACCGGTGGTGCGGGCCGGGTGGCGGTCTTCGGCCACAGTCTCGGCGCCGTTCTCGCCTACGAACTCGCCTACGAACTCGCCCACAGGATGGCGAGTTGGAAGGAGTCAATGTCGAGAGGCTGTTCGTCAGCGGCTCGCCGGGGCCCTGGGACGGCAGAGAGACCCGGGCCGGCGACCTGGACGACGAGGCGTTTCTGGCTCAGGTGCGGCGCTTTGCGGGGTATGCGCATCTGGCCCTGGAGAACCCGGACATGCGGAAGTTGCTGCTACCCGCGCTGCGCGCGGACGTCGCGATGCACGAGAACTACCGGCCCTCGACGAACTGGACGGCGGCCACATGTACTTGGCCGACGACGCGCCGGCCCTCCTCCAGGTGATCGATGCACAGGTGCAGACACTCCCGGGAGCCAACCCTGCGCCTGTCCGGTAAGACCGCTCTCGTCACGAGCGCCGCCCGGGGGCTGGGGCGTGCCTGTGCCACCGTCTTCGCGAAGGAAGGCGCGGACCTCGCACTGCTCGACATCGCCGGGGATCTCGACCAGGTGCCCTACCCCCTCGGGTCCGCCAGCCGGCTCGCGCACACGGTGGAACTCTGCCGCGACCTCGGCGCCTCCGTCCTGGCTCAGGCGGTCGACGTACGGGACGCGAACGCGGTCGATGCCGCGGTGGACGCGGCCGTCGCACGGTTCGGCGCGATCGACATCCTGGTCAACAGCGCGCGCATCGCGGCTCCTTCCGGCACGATCGCGCACGACATCGACGAGGGCGAGTGGAACCTCATGCTCGACGTCGACCTGTCCGGGGCCTGGCGCCTGATCCGGGCCATGGGTGGCCGCATGGTCGAGCGCGGTTCGGGCAGCATCATCAACATCGCCTCCACCGCCGGACTGGTCGGCTACCGCCACTTCGCCGCCTACGTGGCCGCCAAGCACGGCCTCGTAGGCCTGACGAAGGCCGTGGCGCTGGACTACGCACCGCGCAAGGTGCGCGTGAACGCGCTCTGCCCGGGATCGGTCCGGGACGCGGACCACGTCGAAGGGCGCATGCCGTCCGAGATCGCCCGCGCCCCGGACGTCCCGGTGAACGAACACGAGGACACCTTCGTGCAGTCGCAGCCGATGAACGCGCTCGTCGAACCGGAGGACATCGCGGCGGCGGCCCTGTGGCTGGCCTCGGACGAATCGCGCCAGGTCACGGGCAGCGTCGTCACCGTCGATGATGGCTTCACCGCGCGCTGACACCCCGACACGCTCCTGCCGGGCACCGCACCCTCCCACCACGACCATGCCACCTGGAGTTCAAGCCGTGCCCCGAATCGAAACGTCCTGGCTCACCCCCGCAGCCGTGTCCGCACACTGCCACGCCGTCCACGTCCGCCTTCCGCACGGCGCGGACGCGGAGCTGATGGGCCGGACGTTGGACGAGGCGGTCGGGGCCTGGTGGGGTGAGGACGCCGGGTGCAAGCCGCCCAGGCTGTGGCACGAGCGGGTCCTTGCCGACCGGGCCGCCGGGGGCGATCGGGTGCGCGCCGAGACGACCCGTGCTCTCCACCCTCGGGACGAGGCCTTCCGCGCCGTCCTGCTCGAGTTCGCCGACGGGCAGGCCGAACTCGTTCTCGTGGCCCATCGCGACCGCCTGGACGCGGAGTCCCTGCGCCTCGTCGCCGACGTCCTGACAGGCCGCTCGCGGCACGAGGAGATGCGTCCCGTCGAGCCGGACGACCGCGGGGAGGCGCGGGAAGAGACGCTCCAGGAGTGGCGGGCGACGGAGTGCGCGGCAGGGCTGGACTGGGCGGCCGGGGAAGACGGCGCGGGCGAGCGTACGGGACATTTCACCGTAGAACTGCGCGCCGGGGCGGCCGGCTTGGGGGCCCGGCTCGCGGTGGCGGCGGCGATCGTTCTCGCCCGGTTCGAGGACCAGGACAGGACGCTTCTCGGCGTGCTGCGGAACCGGCGGGACCGGCCCGCCGGGGCGCTGGGCGCGTTCGACACCGGCACCTTGCTCGCTCTGGACCTCTCCGGCGCCGTCAACACGGCGGGCCTGCTGGCTCGCGCGGGGGAAGCACTCGCGGGACGCGACGGCCGGTGCGGAGCGGGCCAGTACGCGGATCTCGTGCTCGGCGCGGGCGGCGCGGTCGTGGTGGGCATCCTGGAAGGAATCGACGATGAGCTCTCGTACGCCGACGGCCACCTCTACACGGCGTGTCAGACCGCTCCCTTTCCGCTCACCGTCGTCCCCGGACGCACCGCCGCGGGGGCACCGCAGCTGATCGTCCACCATCGTCTCCGCGAGGTGGGCGAGGAGTCGGCGAAGCGATTCGCCCGGCATGTCGCCTTCGTCTATGAGCAGTTGAGCAATACGACAGGGCAGCTCACGCCGGGTGACCTCGGGCTGCTCGATGAGGAGGAGGCGCGCCGTACGGCCGAACTCGGCGTTCCCGCAACGCCGTTGGTCTGGACACCGGAGCGGATCGACGCGGCCTTCGCCGCCAGGGCCGCCGAACGGCCCGATGCCGTGGCGGTCACCTACGAGGGACGGACGCTGACGTACGCCGAACTGGAAGGGCGGGCCGCACGTTGTGCCGCCGCCCTGCGGGCCGGCGGGATCGGTGCCGGTGAGCGCGTGGGGATCTGCCTGGAGCGGTCACTCGAGCTCGTGGTCGCCATGCTCGCCGTACTGAAGGCGGACTGCGTCTACGTGCCCATGGACCCGGCCTACCCGACCGACCGGCTCGCGTACACCGCTGAGGACGCGGGGCTGCGGGCCGTCGTGACCACCCTCGACACCTTCCCCGGGCCTGCCGGTATGTGGTGTGTGCGCCCGGAGGAGCTGGAAGCACGGGGGGACGACCTGGGTACGGCACCGGAAGACGTGAAGCCCACGCGGGCTCCCGAGGAGGCGGCCTACGTCATCTACACCTCGGGCTCCACCGGCCGCCCCAAGGGCGTGGTCGTACCGCACCGCAACGTCGTGGCCCTCCTCGCCGCCACGCGGGACGATTTCGGCCTCGGTCCGGACGACACCTGGACCCTTTTCCACTCCTGTGCCTTCGACTTCTCCGTGTGGGAGGTGTGGGGAGCGCTGCTGACGGGAGCCAGGCTCGTCGTCGTGCCGTACTGGGTCTCCCGGTCACCCGAGGAATTCCACGCCCTGATGCTGACCGAGCGGGTCACCGTGCTCAACCAGACCCCGTCGGCCTTCGCGCAGCTGATGGACGCCGACCGCCGCAGCGGGGAGCAACTGGCCGTCCGGCTGGTCGTGTTCGGCGGTGAGGCCCTCGACGCCCGACCGCTGGTGACGTGGTTCGACCGCTACCCGGAGGCCCGCTGTCGTGTGGTGAACATGTTCGGCATCACGGAGACCACCGTCCACGTCACGGCCCAGACCGTCACACGCCGGGAGGCGCTGTCCGGATCGCGATCGGTGGGCGCGGCCCTGCCCGGCTGGCATCTGTACGTTCTCGACGAGCGGCGCCGCCCGGTTCCGTGCGGTGCTCCAGGCGAGATATACGTCGGTGGCGAGGGCCTCGCCCTGGAGTACCTGGGACGTTCCGACCTGACCCGGGAACGGTTCGTGCCGGACCCCTTCAGCGGCGGGCGCATGTACCGCAGCGGCGATCGCGGCCGACTCCTCCCGGACGGCAGGCTTGAGCACCTGGGGCGCCTCGACTCGCAGGTGAAGGTGCGGGGCTTCCGGATCGAGCTGGACGAGATCCGCACCGTCCTGCTGGAGGCCCCGAACGTCACGGCGGCAGCGGTGGTCGTCGAGGGAGGCGAGACCGGAGACGCCGCTCAGGCCCGTATCACCGCGTACGTGGTACTGCTGGGCACCGGCGGCGAAACGGAGCCGGTGCGCCAACGCGCGCTAAGCGTTCTGCCCTCGTACATGGTGCCGACGTCGGTGATCGCCGTCCCGGCCCTGCCCCTGACCGCGAACGGCAAGCTGGACACGCGCAAGCTGGCGGAACACGCCGTCGCCCCCGCGCCGCCCGTGCCCGCGGACACCACCGAATCACCGGACGGTGACCGCACCGACCTCGCGGCGTCCCTCACCTCGGTCTGGGAAACGCTGCTCGGGGTGCCCGTCGGGCCGGACGACAACTTCTTCCTGCTCGGCGGGAATTCGCTGCTCGCGGTGCGGCTGACAGCGGTCATGCGCGAACAGGGGTTGCCACCCCTGCAGCTGCGGGAGCTGTATCTCCATCCGACAGTGACACGGCTGGCGCGGGTGCTCGAGAGCAGCCGGACGTGACACCGGCGTCGCCGAGCAGCCCCAGGGAGCGACCTTCAGCGCCACCGTCCTCCGGATGCAGAAGCGAGGAGGCCGCCAGCAGATATTCGAGGCCACACCGCCCCCACGACCCCGCCCCGGCACACACCCGGAGCACCCCGCGCCGACCACCTCGCCTTCGGCCACGGCATGCACCACTGCAGCGGAGCAGCCCTCGCCCGACCGGAGACGGTGGCCCTCCTGGACGCCTTTTGCCGACGCCACCCGCAGGCCCGAGTACACGACAGCGCGTGGGGCACGAACCGGACCTACCGTTCGATGCGTCTGCCGTGCGGTTCCAGGCCGTGCCGCTCGGCGTAATCGACCGCGCGCCGCCACCCTGCGACCTCGTCGTCGTCAGGGCCGGTGAGGCAGACGCGCCCCCCGGCGACCAGACGCTCGGCCAACTCCAGTGCTTCCGCCCACCGAGGGGCACGTCAGCGACCTGAACCCGCAGGTCAGGCGTCCTTCTTCACCGGCTCCAGAATCGCCACGCACTCCACATGATGCGTCATCGAAAGGATGTCGACCTGGGCGAGTCACGGAAAAGCCCAGGTCAGAGCTAGTTCATCGGCTCGCTGTCGCGCCTGCGGGCGCCCGGAGCGTCAAACGAGCGTCATGACGTACAGCGCATCGCTCCGATCCGGGACGGAACACGCTGCCACGTCCAACTGCCCCGGCACGGCCCGTCGGCTCGGCAGGCACGCCTGTGGGCCTTCGGGCTGGCCGGCCGGCGCACCCGATGAAGCCGTGCCTTCTGCACTCCATCGAGAACGCCAGGGCCTCGGCTCTTCCAGGCTGACGGCTGCTTGCAGAGGGACGATGAGCCCTTGTCGGTTCGTGAGGCCGGCCTACCGGTAGCTCGCCAACTCCGACGGCCGGTGGATCGGGCCGGTGATCTGGGTCAGTGGCCGGCCCGTACCGTGGTTGGCCTGGGCGATGATCTCCGCGGTGATGGAGACGGCCGTCTCCTCCGGTATGGAGGCTCCAAGATCGAGGCCGATGGGGGAACGCAGCCGGGCCAACTGGTTCTCCGTGACGCCCTGCTCCCGCAGGCGGCGCATGCGCTCGTCGTGGGTGCGCCGGAAGCCCATGGCCCCGACGTAGGCGACGGGCAGCTCGAGTGCCAGGCGCAGCAGGGGGCTGTCGAACTTGGCGTCGTGCGTGAGGACACATAGGGCGGTGCGCTCGTCCACCTCAGTGCGTTCCAGGTAGCGGTGGGGCCAGTCGACCACCACTTCGTCCGCGTGCCGGAAGCGGGCGGGAGTGGTGAAGACGGGGCGGGCGTCGCAGACGGTGACGTGGTAGCCCAGGAAGCGGCTGGCCTGGCTGAGGGCCGCGGCGACGTCGACGGCACCGAAGACCAGCAGGCGCGGCGGGGACGCATGGACATGAACGAGGACGGACAGCCGTTCGGGGCATTCGTCTGCCTGCCCGCCGATGTCGATGCGGACGATGCGGCCCGCTCGCAGCAGGGCCCTGGCCCTGTCGGCCACTGCCCGCTCCGCCGGGCCGCCGTCCACGCGCCCGTAGGTGACATGGCCGCCGCCGAGCACGCTCAGCGTGGAGCCGAGGAGGCGCTCCGGGCCGTCCACGACCTGTGCCACGGCGACCGGTCGCCCTCGATCGATCTCGCAGAGGGCCGTGGACAGGTGCGCTGGGCTGCGGGATCGATGCGCTGGACGAAGACGTCGAGTTCACCGCCGCAGGTCAGGCCGACGGCGAAAGCGTCGTCGTCGGAGTAGCCGAACCAGGCCCGCCGCGGAGTGCCCAGGTCACGGAGCACCTGCCGGCACAGTTCGTAGACCGCTCCCTCGACGCAGCCGCCGGAGATGCTGCCGACGGCGTTGCCGTCCTCGTCCACCGCGACCGACGTACCGACCGGCAGGGGGGCGCTGCCATGCACGCCGACGACGGTGGCCAGGACGAAGGGACGTGCCTCGCGGCACCAGCGGTGCAGAGTGTCCGCGATGTTCAGCATGGCAGTTCTCCATGGCAGTTCTCCATGGCAGGACCAGGATCGGGAGGGGAGCGGGCCGCCACCATGACGCCGGGGAAACGTCACGCGGCGGCGGCCCTGGGAAGTCCGGCAGCCGGACCGGGCAGGCTGCCGGACGAGCGGTGCGCACTCCGCCGGGCCGAAGTGCCGGTGGGTCAGAGCAACACCCCTGCCGTGATGGGCAGTTCGCGGATGCGGCGGCCGGTGGCGTTGAAGACCGCGTTGGCGATGGCGGGCGCCACCCCGATCATCACGAGCTCTCCGAGACCCTTGACGCCGAGCGGGTCGGCCTCGCGGTCCTCGCCGTCCAGGTAGATCGCCTTGAGGTCGGGTATGTCGGCGTTGACGGGGACGAGGTAGTCGGCGAGATTGGCGTTGACGATGCGTCCGTCGCGGTGGTCCGTGCCGGTGTGCTCCAGCAGGGCTGTGCCGATGCCGCCGACCATGCCGCCGAGGGCCTGGCTGTCGGCGAGCTTGGGGCTGATGATGCGGCCCGCATCGTACACGCCGTACCCGCACCAGGCCCAGGGTCGCGTCGACGGCCGCGAAGGTCGCGTTGTAGATGTAGAAGGAGTGCGGCTCCGGGCCCGACGGCGGGGCGAAGGAACCGTCCGCTTCCAGGTGGGTGCGGTCGTTGCGGGTCAGCAGCCGCCGGTAGGTCTCACCGCGCGCGGGATCGTTCTTCAGGTGCAGTCGACCGTTGCGTACCACGACATCGTCGGTCGCCACCCCGTACAGCGGCGACTCGCGGTCCCCGACGGCCAGTTCGATCGCCTGACGGCGGACCTTGTTGCAGGCGTCGAGGGTGCCGGAGCCGACGCTGGCCATGGTCATCGCGCCACCGTGCGGTGGGGTCGGCGGGTAAAGAGAGTCCCCCAGCCGGAAGGTCACCGTGCGCACGGTCAACCCGATTGCGTCGGCGGCGACCTGAGTCTGGGAGGTGTACGTACCCGGGCCCATGTCGGTGGCGGCCGCCTCGACCAGCGCGGTGCCGTCGGCGTCCAGACGGGCCCGGGCCTGGGCGGGCATGCGCGCGGTGTCGTAGACGCCGGCGGCCATGCCCCTGCCCATCAGCCAGTCCCCCTCACGCGTCGCGCGGGGCCTGGGGTTGCGGCGATCCCAGCCCAACTCGCGCGCGCCTACCGCATAGCACTCGCGCAGCCGGCGGGTGGAGAACGGCAGCCCGGACGACTCGTCCTCGTTCGGCTCGTTGCGTCGGCGCAGCTCGATCGGGTCGACGCGGAGTCGGTGGGCGAGTTCGTCCATGGCCGACTCGATAACGAAGGAGGCCGTCTGGAAGCCGGGGCCTCGCACGTACAGCGGCGTGGGCAGATCCAACGGCACCGTCCGGTACGCCTGGCCGACGTTGGGCATGCTGTAGAGCATCTGTCCGGCCGCCAGGATGGACTCGGTGAACTTCTCGTACGACGATGTCTCCGCGTCGAGCTCGTGCACCGTGGCGGTCAGACGGCCGCGGCGGTCGCTGCCCAGGCATAGGCGGTATTCATACGAGGGCCGGTAACCGGTGCCCAGGTACATCTGCTTGCGGCTGAGCACGATCGACGAGTCATGGCAGGCGGGGCGGTGGCTACCGCTGCGGTTCGTGCCGGGGCTACCCCGGCACAGCCGGCCGATCCGAACGAACGAAGGTCGGCTGCAGGACGTCCTGCAGCCGACCTCTTGCTTTACCTGCAACGCTGACGGCAGCGCAGCCAACCAAGCACCGCCTTTGACACCTCGAAACACCAGGTTCCCGCTACCTGGCTGTTCAATCGAAAATGAACAGTCGGGCAGATCTATAGCGACTCCGACAGTTGGGCAACAGGACCACCGGAGCCAGGAACAGGCGTTATTAATGCCACTCGGCCGAACCTAGCTAATCGGCGGGCTCTACGAGTCCCATTGCCTCCGGGAACTCGATAGCCATAGCCCTTCGATCCGGAACCTCTTCGCCTTCGGCCACCTCTCGAAACAACCTGACGAGGTCATTACGGATATTGTCGGGCACATTATTGAGCAGATATCCAACCGGCTCAATAATTGTCGTTGAAACATCCGGGTCGATGTCATCGTCATCGGTCAGCTCGATTGAGATAATGAGCTCCATGACAGCCTTCGCGAGCACCCGATCGACGCCGGTCAAGGTACGATCCTCACTCTAATGTTCGTGATCATTTGCTTCCCTAGAATCCTGCGTGCCTGATTCGCCACAGCAGCGTTCGGGACCTCCCAGACTCCGGTCAATCCATTTTGCTCCAGCGCGAGCGACTGGTTTTGTGCTTGCCTGGCAGTCTTTGGGTACCCGGTCACATTGAGCTTCCGATCGATCATAACACCGTTGACTGCGTCATACCCATCGAACTTGATCTGACTAAGATTGTTTCCGCCAGCCTTGTAGTACTGGAGGGCCGGTGCCACTCCCGGCCGTGAACCGAGCGCACCTGCGTCGTACTGTCTCGCTGCTGAACTCATATTGGCGTTTTCGTTGACCCAATTGATTTCACCATCACAGTTATGAACCAGGACTGGCGCTTCACCGGCGAGCACATAGTACGTGTGGAGTTGTTGGACGGTGAGGTTATACATGTCCGCGGCGCCGGGACGAGCGATGACCGCGTCGATGCGAACGTGGTGGTCGGTGGCGGTGTTGAGGACGTGACCGGGCTTGAGTTTGCCGGCGGGGATCCAGGTATGGAGGGTGTCGTCCCAGAAGGGGTGCCGCGAGGTGGTGTGGAGCGTCGCTTCGTGACCGTCTGCGTGGCGGATCGTCACATCGACGAGGTCGTAGTCGTGGTGAACCAGGCGAGCCTTGACCACGTGGGGGCCACGGTGCTTACCAGTGGCCGGGTCGGCGCTCTCCACGCGGTCACCCGGTCTGATCTTGCTGATGGGTTTCGTCTTCCCACCCGCCATCAGAACCGGTGTCTGCGGATCGAAGCTACAGAAGGAAACGCCCTCCTCAGCAGCCTCCTGCGCCAAGCCTCCTTCGGCGAGCATTCCCGTAGCCAGATCGCCGAGGGACTGGCACAGGCTTACAGCCTCGCAAGGGTTGCTCGGGACGTCCTTGATGTCGGCCCAGTGGTGGTAATACTGGACGAATCCCTCGCAGGAGCTGGTCCAGAGAAGATCTTCACCGGTGCACCGTTCCCGGTAGTACAGTTCGACATTTCTCGCCGGGGAAAGGTCCGAACGGTACGTCCCGTACCCCACCATCATCTTGATGGTGGGCACCGGATGGCCCGAGTTGAAGTCCTTCATCAGCTTCATCGGCGGCAGAGAGCCTTCGTCTCCGGGTGCCTCGTAGCTGGTTCCGTCGTAGTCGGGCGACTGAGGGTCGTTGTGCGACTTGTAGGGCCCGTACGTGCCGTTACTGCCGGAGCAGAAGGAGTGCGGGTAGCACGATTCGAGGCCAGTCGGGTCACTGTTGGTGATGGGGTTGTCGGCAGCGTAGGTGTAGCCGCCCAGTTCCTGCGGTTTGGTGGCTTCCAATACCGGATCGAGGCTGATGAAGCGGCCGAGCGTGGGGTCGTACTTGCGGGCGCCGACGTCGGTGTAGCCGGTGGTGGTGTCCTGGGGATTGCCGAGGTAGGAGCGGGTGGGGTCAGGCCAGGTGGTGCTGTTGGCACTGGCTCGTGGCTGGCCATAGGGGGTGTACTGCTGGCGGGCGACCTGCTGGGTGGTGGTGTCCATCGAGAGGGTCGCAGTGCCGTGCGGGTCGTTGAAGAGGTACTTCACTCCACCGTTCGCAAGGCTGGAGCGGACGGCCACGGGGGTCCCGGCGCCGCCGTGGGTGTAGGTGCGGACGGCGCCGAGGAGGACGTTGGGGGTGACGCTGGTGTTGACGACGATCTGGGTGTCCCCGGCGAAGAGGGTGGTCTGGCCGGGGTCGCGGCGGATGAGCTGGTTGCCGTCGGCGTCGTACAGGTACTTGGTGGTCGTGGGGCTGGAGCCGCTGGTGTCCACCTGGGCCAGGTGGCCTTCGTCGTCCCAGGTCAGACTCTGGCCGGGGCCGGTGGTGGGGGTGCGGGTGTGCAGGTTGCCGTTTACGTCGTAGCCGAAGGCCGTGGGGTTGCTGCCGCCGGTGGTGGCGGTGAGGGTGTGGGGCTGGGCGCCGGTGGAGTTGCAGTTGGCGGTGCATCCGTTGGCGTAAGTGGTGGTGACGTTGGTGCCGGAGCTGCCGATGGCGTGGTCGACGCTCTGCTGGCGGTCGCCGATGGCGTCGTAGCTGAAGGACTGCCAGTAGGAGCCGGGCGTTGTGGTGAGGGTGCCGGCCGTGGGCGGGTTGACAGTGCAGTTGTTGCCGGTCCAGGCATCCTTGAGCCGGTCCAGGGCGTCGTAGCTGTAGCACTGCTGGTCGGTGACGGTGTTACCGGTCTCCGACTGCTGGTCGGTGATGGAGGTCGGATTGCCGGAGGCGTCGTAGGCGTATTTGGTGTCATCGACTACCGGGCCGGGCGCCTGGGTCCGTTTGATCACACGGTCGGTCAGCCGGAGGGTCTGGGCGTCGTAGTCGTAGGTGGTCGTGGCCGGGTTGGTCGAGGCGCCCTGGGTGACCACGGACAGTGCACCGAAGTCCGTGTAGACGGTCGAATCGACGTAGGTACCGGCGCTGCTGCTGGTTTTCGTCGGATTACCCAGTGCGTCGTACGCGTAGTTAATGCCCTCGCTCGTCAGCCGCTGGATAGCCGGGTCTGTCTGCATCTGGAGCAGCTGGTTGTTGGCGGTGTAGGTGTACTTCGTCGTGTAGGTCGACGGCAGCGGCGCCTCGGAGGCCGGCAGGGTGATCGTCGTGCCGGTCGGCTTGCCCAGGGCGGTGTAGCCGGTGGCGGCGACCGTGTAGCCGCCAGTGGTGCCCTGGACGTAGCGGGTCGAGGAGGTCAGGTAGCCGATGCGCTTCGTGTCGTACAGCCAGGAGGCGAACTGGAAGTTGGACTTCGACTTGTCGCTACCTGTGAGCTTGCGGCCCAGAAGGTCGTAGGTGTAGTCGAGTTCGATCTGCTTGGGGTCGTCGGTGGTGGACACGAGGTTGCCGGCGTCGTCGTAGCCGTAGCTGCTCTTGCCCGCGTCCGGGTCGTTCTGGGACGTCTTGCGGCCCAGCAGGTCGTAGTCAGATGTCCATACCGTATTGTCGGGGCCCGTGATCTGGTGCTGCTGGCCCGCAGCCGTGTAACCGTAGGTGGTGGCCGAGGCGGTGCCGCCGGTGGCGGTGAACCCGTTGGCCGCAGTACCGGACACGGTGGGCGGGGCGGTGTACTGGTCGAGTTCGGTGGTCTGCCCTCGTGCGTTGACGACCTTGGAGGAGACCACCCCGCCCTTGGGCGGCAGGACGGTGGTCTTGTCCCCGGTGTAGGCGGTGGTCGTGGACCAGGTCTTGACTCCGTTGTGTTCCTCGGTGACCAGGTCGGTCCGCCCCTGCCCGTCGTAGTCGGTGACGGTGACATCGGGGATGTTCAGCTGGGAGACGGGGACCGGGATGCTGCGGGGGCTGCCCGCGACGTTGTAGGCGTTGTTGGTGACAACGGTCCAGCCGTGCGAGTCGTACTGGGTGTCCGACACCGCGGTGCTGGAGTTCTCCGCCGTCGCCTGTACCTGCAGCGGCCGCAGCATCGCGTCGTACAGTGTCTCGTTGGTCTGATAACTGCCATTGTCAAGAAGTGTGTTGGCCACGACGATCGACGGTGCCGACTGGGACATGCTGTAGGTGTAGGTCGTGTTCGCAGGGGCGCCGTTGGCCTTGATCTCATTGGGCAGCCACACCCCGGTCATGCGGCCGAGCGCGTCGTATGTGAGTGAGGTGAGCGAGCCAGCCGCGTCCGTCTTGGCGGTGGGCAGGGCCCGGGCCGGGTCCAGGGTGTTGCCGGCGAGCTGGCAGTCCATGGATGAGGCGGTGACCGTGGAGCAGTCCACGCCGGGCGTGACCTGGGTGACAGTCGTAGTGCTGGTGGGCAGCGCGCCGCTGGCAGGGCTGTAGGAGGTGAAGGCGGTCTGGGCGAGGCTCTTGCCGTCCGGGGAGATGGAGTTGGGAGTCCGGGTTGCCTTCGTCTCGCGGCCGTAGGAGTCGTACCTGGTGGCAGCCTGATCGACAAAGGCAGTCGCGGTGGCGCCGCTGGCGGCGGATGCCTCCTGGACGAGGGTGGCGTCACCAACCTTGGGCAGGGCGGGATTCTTCTGCCCGTCACCGTCGTAGGCGAAGCCGTTGGTGTCGTAGGAGGTCCGGATATCGGAGATCAGGGTTCCGCTGGGAGTGGCACCGGCGCTCAAGCAGTCCTGGGCCGTGGTGATGGTCTCGGCCGGCAGCACCACGGTGTCCGCACTACCGGTGAGGTAGCGGGTGTAGGTGCACTTGGGGACGTTGTGGCTGTCGGTGGTCTCACCGCGGTCGTCGGCCTGCACGGGCAGGCCCGTCGTCGACGTACCGAGCGTTGTGTTGTAGAAGGTGTCGGTCTCGGTCTTGCGCCAACCGTTGGACACGGCTTGTCGGGTCAGCGACTTGGCGGTGCGGACCATCTGTGCCGTCAGGTCCGGCACACCGCTGCGGTTCCGGCTGGCTGTGGGGCCGATGATCTCGGGCACGGTGACAACTGCTTTGTCCAGGCTGCCCGTGGCGCTGGTGTAGGTGTCGGTCTCGAAGACCTGTCCGGCCAGGGTGTTGTCGTCGGCGATCGAGGTGGCGCCGTCCTGGCTGGTCAGCGCCGGCACCGAGCGGGTCTTCCCGCCGGGCAGGGTGTCGCCGTTCATGCCCAGGAAGTAGTAGGTCTTGCTCAGGGTCTTCTGGTCGTAGTCGTTGGCGCCGTTGGTCAGGTGGAACACACTGGGGTCACCGGTGGTGACGTCCACCTCGGGGTAGCCCCGGAACTGTCCCCAGGTGCGGTTCTTGGCCTTGACGAGCTCATTGTCATCGTAGTGCCAGCCGGGGTTGCCCTTGTAGGCGTAGTCCGTCTCCAGCTTGGGCTCGGTGCCGTCCTGGTAGGAGTTGTGCTTGTCTTCGGTGACGACCGCGGTGACCTTGTACTTGTAGAACCAGTCCATCCACGGCGCCGGCTGCCCGTCGGGCGTCCAGTACACGGGGAAGCAGGACAGCGTGTTGGTGGAGGCGAAGGTCTGGGCGGCCGCGTCCGTGGGGTCGTTGGGGTCACTGGCCGGGGCGCTGGAGCATTTGGGCCGGTCGTAGGTGACAGTCGTCTGCGCACCGGCCTCGCTGGTGACCGTCTGGATGCGGTCGTGGTACATCAGCGGCATCTGCGGGATCGTTCCGACCCGGTTGGGCAGTTGCAGCGGCGGGTCGAAGTTCACCGCCGGTGTGGAGGTGCTGCCCGACGCACCGCCCAGAGTATCCAGGCCGGTGCGCTGGATGGAGTCCAGCCACAGGGTGGGGGCGTGGTCGCCGCCGTCGGGGAAGGACTGGGTGAAGGTGTACTTGTCGACCTGCTGGGTCACGCCGCCCGTCTGGATCTGGGTGGTGATCGACGTCAGGCGCTTGCGCGACCAGAAGCTCGGGCCGTGATTGGTGCAGGTGGTGGAGTCCTTGGTGCAGTTGAGGTCGACCGGCACATCCGGCCAGTACGCGGCGTTCGCGGCCGTGAACTGGCTGTCCGCGCAGGTGTTGCCGGACGGCGTGCCAGCGATGCACCGTTCGGCGGAGGCGTCGAACACGACCTGCTCCGGCGCCGTACCGGAGTAGATGCTCGATGAGGTCATGCCGTAGTCGATGCGGGACAGCGTGCCGCCGCGGGTGTAGGCCACCGCGGTGTCCTTCAGGTCCGCGCCGTAATAGCCGGTCTCCGGCGCGTAGTACCAGGCCGTGGCGTTGCCGTGCAGGTCCACCGCGTAGTCCAGATTGAAGCGATAGCCCAGCGTGCAGGCGGTGGCGGCGAAGTCCGTGCTGTCCGGGCAGTCGGACACGCCGCTGTGCGCGTGGTACACCGGCACGGTCCACACGGACTTCGTCTCATCCTTGCCGCTGGACCAGCCCGGCAGGCGGTTGAGGCCGAAGAAGTACTGCACCCCGCCCTCGGTGACCTTGAAGTACTCCCCGTTCTTGGTGCCGTTCGTGCCGTTGCTCAGGTCCTCGACCTTGGTGGTGGCGCTGTCGTCAGCGGGGCGGAAGGTCTTGGTCGAGTCGTCGTAGACAATGTCGGTGGACCTGCCGTTCAGCGACAGGGTCAGGATCTGCCCCGCCCAGCACTGGTCGCCATCGTTCTTCGGCGCCCCTGACGACGAGTCGTCTCTACAGGACTTGTAAGTGCGCTCGACGTAATTCTCCGTGGAGGACCAGCCGTCACCCAGCCACGAGGACTGGTTGTTGGTCCCCTCGGTGCGCGCGTCCTGGCTGGCGGAGCTGTAGGAGAGATCAACGTTCGGCACCGCTCCGCCGAGCGCCGGCGGCACCGAGATCGGATAGCTGTAGGTGAACGCGCCGGTGTTCCCTGAAGTCGACCAGGAGCCGCCCGGCGACAAGCTGGTCGCCGAATAGTCACCGGCCGAACCCGACGTGCCCGAGGCCGCGGCCATGACCACCATCGCGCCGGACGCGGTCGTAGCCGACCGGGCAGAGCCGGCAGCACCCGACGCCGCCACACTCGGGCCCGGAATAACGACCTGCGCGGACAGCGGTGTTCCGGGAGCGGTGCGCACCGCGGTCTGCACCTGACAGCGTGCCAGCTTCGGCGTGGTCAGCGCGCAGGCGGGCAGTTGAACCAGGTGCAGGCGCGAGGCGAAGTCACCGCCGAAGGCGTAGCGGAACGACGAGTCGTCCACCCGCAGCGCGACCTTCCCGCTCCCCGGGCTGGTGCGCTGCAGCGTGAACAGCACGCCGTGGACACCGGCCGTGCGCGCGGCTTTCTGGGCCTGCATCGTCACCCGCACTCGCTGCGACCCGGTGACGGCGGCTGACCGGGGCTGCGGACCCGCGGCAGAACCGAGCAGGACGGGCAGGCTTCCGGCCCGTACCTGAGTCGCTTTGGCGCTCAGGCTCGCGGAGGCAGCCGCGTTGGGCAAGGTCACCACGGCGCTGCCCGGCGCGGGGAGCTTCGTGTGGCCGCTGGGGTTGAAGTGCTTGAACCGCTTGGGAGATGAACTCCGTTTGGGCCAGGGCCGGGCCAAGGGAACCCGTTTGTTGTGCGGAGCGGCGGGAGCCGACACGTGGGGCTTGGCCGGAGAGGCCGCCGTGGCCACGCCGGCGGGCAGCAGGCCCACCACCAAGGCACCGGCCATCACCACTGCCGTGCGACGAACCCTCCGGGCAGCCCAGGCCGCCCGACCGCGTCTCCACCCCGAAATCCGCGCCATGCTGTGCGTCCCCTCCCAGCCCCGAACCGCCCAAGTTCCGCTCAACTTCGGCGATTTGAGTGCACGTCAAAACGGAGGCACACATCGGTCAAGCCCCCCGCGGACGATCACGCTACGGCCTGAGGTCGATCCAATACGCAAAGTATCTCCACAGGAAGAACAAAAGAATCACCCAAAGTGGAACGCAAGTTGATACCAATGCGTCAAAAACGAGCTACAGATGGGCACTTGGCAATCCATTGACGATGGACCCCGCACACACCAGCCACACAGAATGCACAGCGGCGCGGGGCCCACGGGGGGAACCGCATGAACCTGCGAAGGACCCCAACCTCGATGTCCGCTTCTCGCAAAACCGTGAGCGCGTCCAGACGCCCCACGTCGAGACCGATCGCCACCGCCGTCATCGCGGCCCTGGCCGCCGGATCGCTGGCCGCCACGGCGCCGGCCCACGCCGCATCCAGCGCGCCGGCCCCCTCACACCAGGCCACCTCGCCGAGAGACCGCCCCGAGTCCGCCGCCAGGCGCCTCAACCCCACGGAGTCGGCGTCCGCGCAGGCGAAGGCGACCGGCCAGCCGGTGATCATCGACCAGCTCACCGGCACCGGGACCCAGGTGGTGGCCAACCCGGACGGCACCTTCACCCGGACCGACTCCTCGATGCCCCAGCGTGTGCAGCAGCAAGGGAAATGGGTCCCGATCGACACGACCCTGGTGCGGCAGCCGGACGGGGCCTGGGCGCCCAAGGCCGCCGTCACGCACGTGGCGTTCTCCGGCGGTGGCTCCAGCACGCTGGTCACGATGCGCGACGGCGCGGACAAGCTGGGCTTCTCCTGGCCGGGCGCACTTCCCAAACCGGTGATCTCCAAAGACACCGCCACCTATCCGGAGGTGCTGCCCGGGGTCGACCTCCAGCTGACCGCGGACGCCTCCGGTTACTCCTCGATCCTGGTGGTCAAGACCCCCAAGGCCGCAGCCGATCCGCGGCTGCAAAGCCTCGCGTTCAACACCACCTCGGCCAACCTCAAGCTGGCCGCCACCGCGAACGGCGGCGCGCAGGCCACCGACAAGCGCACCGGCAAGACGGTGTTCCACAGCGACACGGCGCTGATGTGGGACAGCACCGGCCAGAAGACGGGGAGCACGGTCCGTGCCCGGACGGCGACCGTCTCGGCCGCGCGGGCCGAGCACTCCGCGGCGGCCAAGGTCGGCAAGCACCGTGCCCGGGTCCATGTGACCCTCAAGCACGGCAAGCAGCTGCTCGGCCTGGACACCTCCCTGCTCACCGCCAAGACCACCACCTACCCGGTCTACGTGGACCCTGAGTGGAGCGGCAGGCCCTCCCAGCTGGACTGGGCCCGGATCTCCGACAACGGGTGGAACGTCTACAACTCGACCTCCACCAGCGGAGCGACCAACGCCCGGGAGGGGTGGGACAACACCGCCCCCGGCAACGGCGAGCGCGCCCGCACCTACTACCAGATCAACACCAGCGGCATCAAAGCCGCCGTGGTCAGCCACGCCTCGCTGTACGTGACGCAGCTCTCTGCCGCCTCCTGTGACGACACCCCGGCCGCCGTCTACGGCACCGACCGCCCCGCCGGATGGAACTCCTCCTCGCTGTACTGGGGGCATGAGCCCGGGGGGCGCACCGGCGCACTCGGCACCAACCCGAAGAGCCACGAGGCCGGTACCTGCCCGGTCAAGGAGGGGTCCAACTCCTGGGTCAGCCCGCCGTCGCTCGAGTTCGATGTCACCTCCCGGGCACAGAGCGCGGCGGGCGGTAGCTGGAGCAGCATGACGCTGATGGTGCAGTCGCCCGACATGAATGACGCCTACCAGTGGAAGCAGCTCGCCTACGGCGGCGGCGCGACCCTGTCGGTCACCTACAGCTACCGGCCCAAGCTCAAGAACGGCACCGGCACCCCCGCCATCAAGCCGTCCATCGTCAGCTCGGGCAAGACGATGACCACCACCCACACCCCGACGCTGTCCGCCCGCGCGGTCGACCCCGACCTGGCCGGCGGCAGCGAGCTGGTGCGCATCGACTACAGCGTCTACAACTCCTCAGGCACCCTGGTGGGCCAGGGCTTCGGCCCCAACCTCGACTCCAAAAAGCGCGCACGGTACAACACCAACGGCAGTGACTGGACCACCCCGAAGCTGCCGGATGGCACCTACACCTGGAAGGCCACCGCGCAGAACGCGGCGGGCTACTGGGTCGGCCCCGGCTCCGGCATCTGGACCAAGACCCAGACCTTCACCGTGGACACCCTCGCCCCGCCCTCCCCCACGGTGACCTCCAGTCAGTTCCCCGCCAAGCAGATCGGCGCCGCTTACGGTGACCAGGGCACCTTCGTCCTGGGTAACAACCACACGAACAACATCACCGGCTACCTGTTCTCCCTGGACGCCACACTCGGCAGCACGGTGTACAGCAGCACTGTCACCCACTGGGCCGTGGGTACGAAGATCACGTTGGGCAAGGTCTACTACGCCACGTCCGACAACGGTCCCGGCACCGGGACCTCTGTCCTCAACGGCAGCGCCTCCCCCGCCTTCGCCCCCGGCGTGACGGGATCCCACACCCTGTACGCGAAGGCGGTGGACCAGGCCGGCTCGACGTCCCTCTCCCAAACCTCCTACGTCTTCTACGCCGGGACCAGCACCCCGACGTACGCCTACGGCGACAAGATGATCAGCGGCTGGACCGCGACCAACACCGACGGCACCACCACCGCCGTGCCCAAGGCCACGACCACGAGCACCGGCGGCCAGCTGATCAGCCAGGCCGCCTTCAGCGGCTACGACTTCGCCGACGGCTACCAGGCCATGCTCGGCAACAAGAGCACCACCTCAAAGGTCATCAGCGGTGACAGCGCCACCTTCAGCTTCGACATCCCCAAGGACGGCCCCTGGAGCTTCGGCGCGAACCTGACCAAGGGCAAGGACTACGGGATCTACCGCCTGGTCCTGGACGCGGGCCAGAGCACCCAGTCCACCCTGATCAGCGGCTTCGACGCCTACAACGCCTACACCACCACCCAGTTCCTCAACCTCGGCATCCCCAAGGACACAAGCGGGCAGCTACTCATCCTCAAACAGGGCGTACACACCCTCACCCTGACCCTGAGCGGCAAGAACCCCAGCTCGACCGGCTACCAGGCCGGCATCGACGTACTGCGCCTCGGGCCAGCACTGACCTGCGCGATCAACGACACCAGCAGCTGCCTGAACAACACCGCCACCAGCACCTTCACCACCACAACCAGCCCTGCCGACGCCGACGGCTCCGGCAACAGCATCAACTCCGCCGACCTGACGAGCACGTCAGGCTGGCAGAGCGACAAGACGGTCACCGTGGACGGCGCCACCGTCACACTGCCGAAGTTCGGCACCGGCACGTACGACAACATGCTGGCCTCCGGCCAGACCATCACCCTGCCGGGCAGCGGAGTGGTCAACACCGGCGACGCCCTGGTCTTCCTCGCCTTCGCCACCGGCGGCGCCGCCAAGGGCACCGGCGGCACCATCACCTACGCCAAGAACAACTGTGTGGACCAAAACAACCCAGCCGATCAGCCTTACCAACTGGACACCGTGCCCGACTGGCTCTCCGGCCCGGCCTCCGCGGCCTCGCTCAGCCTGGTCCACGAGAACCACAGCAACAACACCCAGACCAGCCCGAGCTCCGGCCCGAAAATCTATGCCATCAGCATCCCGCTGCAATGCCCCGGCTCGGTCATCAGCAGCATCTCCCTGCCTCTGTTCACCAACGGCGTCCAGGCAGGCCAGCCCACCCTGCACGTCCTCGGGCTCGGCCTGCGGCCGATGACCCTCACCGGCGGATCAAGCCCTCAGCACTGGGTCGGCACCTGGGCCTCGGTTCAGGACACCGCCAAGGTGCAGCTGTCCAGCGGCAGCACCGCCAGCATCAACGGGGGGCAGACGCTCCGTATCCCGGCGCATGTCAGTGTCGGTGCCGACGACGGCAACGGCGTACGCATCCACCTGTCCAACGCCATGGGCACCACCCCGGTGACCTTCGACGCGACCTCCGTCGCAGCGCAGGACACCACCGCGGGGGGCGCCACCGCGGCCGCGGCCCCGACGCGGCTGACCTTCGGTACCGCCGCCTCTGCCTCCGTCACCATCCCGGCGGGTGGCGACGTCACCAGCAACCCGGTGGCCCTACAGGTCGCGCAGCAGGCGACCGTCCTGGTCAGCCTGCATGTGCCTGGCTCGGTGTCCACGATGCCCGGCCACGCCGTGGCCCAGACCCCCGTGTGGGCCAGCACCGACGCCGCCGACCACACCCGTGACACCACCAGCAGCAACTACATGCAGACCACCTACGCCGGTCTGCCCTACCTCGCCGGAATCGACGTCACCACCCCCACCTACACCCCCACATCCACCCCCACCGGCTCGCTGGTCCTCTACGGCGACCAGAGCGTCAACGGTGATACCGCAAAAGGCGACGGGAACTCCCCAAACGGCGACGGCCAGCACCACCTCAGCGACGCCATCACCAACGCCCTGGTCAGCGACACCAACGGGGACAACTCCGTGGACTACGGCGTCCTCAACGCGGGCACCAACAGCACCAGCCTGAGCAACAACCTGCTGCCCCAGATCACCAACAGCGCCACCCCGGCCAACGCGCTCAACCCTCTGGACCGTAACGTGCTGGCCCAGGGCAACGTACGCACTGTCCTCGTCTCCACCGGCGCCGCGGACCTTCTCAACTGCACCAGCGACGCCAACACCTGCGCCACCATCGTGGAGAACGGACTGGCCTCCCTCAACAGCCAGCTGAGCTCGTACTACACCGACGACAGCCAGACCTACGACGCCTCCGGCCGGCCGATCACCCAGAACTCCAACATCACCGTCTACCTCGCCACCATCCCGCCCTTCACCGCCGCCCACCCGGGCACAGCAACCCAGGAATCCGCGCGCGAGCAGGTGAACAGCTACCTGCTCGGCAGCTTCCCCACCCAGGTCATCAACTTCGCCGCCGCGGTCTCCACGGACGGCAACGCCACCTCCTCGACCGTGAAAGCGGCCGACCTCTCAGGCGGCAACCCCTCCAACGCCTACTACACCGACCTCGCCGGCCAGTACCTCAACGACACCAACACCGTGGTCGACATCCCGCCGAACCTGATCGTCCCGCTCGCCACCGGCAGCGACACCCCCGAGGACGACTGGGAACTGGCCACCGACGGCACCGACAGCAACACAGACAACCCGCTCACCACCCTCGGCGGCGCGACCTTCAGTTCCGACGGTCCGGACGCGGTCAACGCCGGCGCCGGTGCGGCGTCCTTCGACGGCAGCACCGGATTCCTGGAAAGCGACCACACCGCCGTCAACACCTCCGGCGACTACACCATCTCCGCCTGGGTGAAGATCAACTCGGATGTCGGCGCCACCGCCATCTGCCAGGGAACCAGCCAGCACCAGGCCCTCTACATCGGCTACGACAGCGGCAACAAGGGCTGGATGTTCCAGACCACCACCACCAACGACGCCGACGCCGACTTCCCCACCGCAGAAGGAGACAGCAACACCGGCGCCGTAGGCACCTGGGCCCATCTCCTGGTCACCTACACCGCCCCGGTCGACGGTGACTCCAGCACGGGCGTGATGTCGCTCTACCAGAACGGCACCCTGATGGGGACCGCCACCAACCTCACCCCGCAGTACGACTCGTCCATGCCCCTGACCATCGGCGGCTGCGTCAACAGCGTCGACGCCACCACGCCGTACGCCGCCTTCCCCGGCTCCGTGGCAGACGTCCACACCTACCCGTACGCCATGCCGAGCGACCAGGCCAGCGCAGACAGCGTGATCGTGCCGACGGGCTGGGACAACGGGATGCCCGAGGACGAATGGAAGCTCGCCACGAGCGGGACCGACACCGCGGCCCTCAACCCGTTCACCGCTTCCGGCAGCGCCACCTACGGCACCGACGCACCGAGCGGGATGGCCGGCAGTGTCGCCTTCGACGGGAACACCGGCTTCCTCAAGAGCAAGCAGAGCGCGGTGAACACACTCGGCGACTACACCGTCTCCGCCTGGGTGAAGATCAACTCAGCTCTCGGCACCACCGCTGTCTGCCAGGGCACCACCCAACACCAGGCGTTCTACCTCTCCTACGACAAGCCCAGTAAAGCCTGGATGTTCCAGACCACCACCACCAACGACGAGAACTCCGACTTCCCCACCGCAGAAGGAGACCCCAACACCGGCCCCATCGGCACCTGGACCCACCTCGTCGCCGCCTACCGGGCACCCATCACCGGAAAGTCCAACACCGGCTCGATGGCCCTCTACCAAAACGGCACCCTGATGGGGACCGCCACCAACCTCAGCCCCCAGTACGACTCCTCCATGCCCCTGACCATCGGCGGCTGCGTCAACAGCGCAGCAGCAACCAGCCCCTACCTGGCCTTCCCCGGCTCCGTCGCCGACGTCCACGTCTACCCACGGACACTCTCGGCAACCGAGGTCGGCGCACTGCACTGACCCCACCACCACCCGGGCCCCGCCGCACCCACCAGGAGCGGCGGGGCCCGTTCGTGTCCTCGGCCGAGACAAGATGGCAGCGCCGCTCTGACGGCACCCCAGTACCCGGCGATAAAAACGATCCGTCGGATCCGAAGACGTAACTCACCGGACACCGCTTCATAAACCTGACGCGTCATCAGCACCAACGTCAAATGAGCGTCAGAAGAACCTCCCGACAGCCTCGCAAAGCCGAGACACGACACCCGGGTTCATCGCGCAAACCGAGTGAAACACCTGGTCAGCCTGCCTTCTCAAAAATATCCGACGCAGACCACATCATGCTCACCGGGAAACAGGTCGAACGAGTCGCGGCCTGCGACAAACCGCAGGTCAGACGCCCTTCCCAACAGGCTCCAGAACCGCCACGCACTCCACATGCGACGTCATCGGAAAGAGATCGAACGCCCGCAGCGTCCGCACCTTGTACCCGCCGTCGCGGAAGTACCCGAGGTCACGGGCGAGCGCCGCCGGGTCGCAGGCGACGTAGGCGATGCGGCGGGCGCCCAGGGAGGAGAGGTGCTCGACCGTCTTCTTGCCGGCGCCGGCGCGGGGCGGGTCGAGGACGATGAGGTCGACCTCGGTGATGCCGGTACGCGGGAGGACCGACTCGACCTTGCCCTGTTCGATGCGGACCCGGTCGAAGGCGGTGAGGTTGTGCCGGGCGTCCTCGACCGCGCGCTTGCCGGACTCGATGCCGAGGACCGCGCCCTTGTCGCCGAGGCGGTCCGCGAGGGCGCCCGCGAAGAGGCCGACGCCGCAGTACAGGTCGAGCGCCATCTCGCCCTTGCGCGGCATCAGGCCCTGCATGACGGCCTTGACCAGGGTGTCGGCCGCCATCGGGTGGACCTGCCAGAAGCCGCCGCTGCCGACACGGTACGTACGGCCGTCGGCCCGCTCGCGCACGAACGCGCGGCCGTGGACGCGGTGGATGCCGCCGTCGTGCTCCTCGACGCGCATCACGGAGACGGGCTTGTCGAGTTCCACGAGGGGCAGGCGGGCGCCGGGGCGGGGCTCCAGGATGACCATGCGGTCCTGGGAGCCGGTCGCGGCGATCGCGTCGACCGAGGCCATGCCGGACCAGTCGCGCTCCTCGATGCCGAGTTCGCTCACGCCCGGCGCCGCGATCATGCAGTGCTCGATCGGCTCGACCTCGTGCGAGCGGTGGCGGCGCAATCCGGCGTTGCCGTCGGCGTCCACGGCGTACTGGACGCGCGTACGCCAGGCCGGAACCTCGCCGGCGGGCAGCTTGTCGCCCTCGGCGGGCATCACCGTGCCGTCCCAGCCCGCCTCCTCGGGCGTGAGGCCCGCGAGCCGCTGCAGCTGCTCGGCGATGACCTCCCCCTTGAGGCGGCGCTGCGCGCCCGGCTTGGCGTGCTGCCAGTCGCAGCCGCCGCAGCGGCCGGGGCCGGCGTAGGGGCAGGGGGCTTCGACGCGGTCCTTGGACGCCGAGAGGATCGTCACCGCGTCCGCGCGCAGGAAGCGCGCGTCCTCCTCGCCCTCCGTGACACGCGCGACGACGCGCTCGCCGGGCAGGGCGTGCCGGACGAAGAGGACCTGGCCCTCGGCCGTACGGGCGATGCAGTGCCCGCCATGGGCCACGGGGCCGATCTCGACCTCGTACTCCTCCCCCACCAGCGACTTCTTCGGTTCTGCCTGCATGGCGGGGTGACTCCAGATGCGAAAGGGGATGAGGAAGGGGTCGCGGAACCGCGAACGGCCGGACAACAGCCCACCAGTCTACGTGGACGTTGCCCGGCCGCTCACCACAAAGCCGTCAGCCCCTGCGGTCGCAAGGCCGTCAGCCCTTGGTGTTCGAGGACTCCTTCGGGCGTTCCTCCGCCGGACCCCGGCGCACCGCACCCGGCGCGTTCCAGTCCTGCCGCTTGCGGGCCCGGTTCCGCGCCACCTCCGAGGACTCCAGCTGGTAGGGCACGGAAGTCACCATCACACCGGGCGTGAACAGCAGCCGGCCCTTGAGTCGCAGCGCGCTCTGGTTGTGCAGCAGGTGCTCGTACCAGTGGCCGACCACGTACTCGGGGATGATCACGGAGACCGCGTCGCGCGGGGACTCCTTGCGCAGGCCCTTGACGTACTCGATGATCGGCCGCGTGATCTCGCGGTACGGCGAGTCGAGGACCTTCAGCGGTACGTCGATGCCGCGCCGTTCCCACTCCTCGCGCAGCGCCTTGGTCTCGGCCGGGTCGACGTTGACGCTGAGCGCTTCGAGGGTGTGGGAGCGCATCAGTTTGGCGTAGGCGAGGGCGCGCAGGGCCGGGCGGTGGATCTTGGAGATCAGGACCACCGAGTGGACGCGGGAGGGGCGGACGCTGTCGTCGGAGGGCTCCTCGGGGGCGGCGAGCTCCTCGGAGACCCGGTCGTAGTGCTTCCGGATCGCGCTCATCGTCGCGTAGAAGATCACCATGCCGAGCAGGGCCACCCAGGCGCCGTGGGTGAACTTGGTGACGAGGACGACAACCAGCACCAGGCCGGTGAAGAAGGCGCCGAAGGTGTTGATCGCGCGGGAGCGGATCATGTGGCTGCGCTTGGCCGGGTCCTTCTCGGTGCGCAGGTGGCGGTTCCAGTGCCGGACCATGCCGGTCTGGCTGAGCGTGAAGGAGACGAAGACGCCGACGATGTAGAGCTGGATCAGCCGGGTCGAGTCGGCGCCGTAGATGACGACCAGGAGTGTGGCGGCGCCGGCGAGCAGGACGATGCCGTTCGAGAAGGCGAGGCGGTCGCCGCGGGTGTGCAGCTGGCGCGGCAGATAGCGGTCCTGGGCGAGGATCGAGCCGAGCAGCGGGAAGCCGTTGTACGCGGTGTTGGCCGCGAGGAACAGGACCAGCGCGGTGGCGGCCGCGAGCACGATGAACAGGAAGCTGCCCTTGCCGAAGACCGCCTCGGCGACCTGCGAGATCACCGGGTTCTGCACGTAGCCGGAGCCGATCGGAACGCCGTTGTGGATCAGGTCGGTGGCCGGGTTCTCGGCCATCCGGACCTTGGTCGACATGGCCAGGGCGATGATGCCGCAGAACATGGTGACGGCGAGCAGGCCCATCGCCGCGAGAGTGGTCGCGGCGTTCTTCGACTTGGGCTTGCGGAAGGCGGGGACACCGTTGGAGATCGCCTCGACGCCGGTGAGCGCCGCACAGCCGGAGGAGAAGGCGCGCAGCAGCAGGAAGACGAGCGCGAAGCCCGCGAGCCCCTGGTGCTCGGCCTTGATGTGGTAGTCGGCGGTCGGCGCGCGCATGGTGTCGTTCAGGACGAGCCCGCGGAAGGCGCCCCACGCGATCATGATGAAGACACCCGCGACGAAGACGTACGTCGGAATCGCGAAGAGCTTTCCGGACTCCTTCACTCCGCGCAGGTTCATCAGCGTGAGCAGCACGATGACGACGACGGCGCACAGCACCTTGTGCTCGACGACGAAGGGGATGGCGGAGCCGAGGTTCTCGATGCCGGACGAGATCGACACGGCGACGGTGAGGACGTAGTCGACGAGCAGCGCACTGGCGACGGTGAGGCCGGCCCTGGGGCCGAGGTTGGTGTTGGCCACCTCGTAGTCACCGCCACCACTGGGGTAGGCGTGCACGTTCTGCCGGTAGGAAGCGACCACCGTGAACATCAGCACGACGACCGCGAGCGCGATCCAGGGGCTGAAGTGGTAGGCCGACACGCCCGCGATGGAGAGAACCAGAAGCACTTCCCCGGGTGCGTAGGCCACGGAGGAGAGCGGGTCGGATGCGAAGACGGGGAGTGCGATGCGCTTCGGCAGCAGGGTTTCCCCGAGCCGGTCACTGCGCAGTGCGCGCCCGATCAAGATCCGTTTGGGCACGTCGGTCAGTTTGGACACGCAGAGGATCGTAAGCGTTCGAACGGGGGGTCGCCCACCCGCCGCTCGACATCTGCCCTCCGAGTGAAAACGGGGAGGGGCCCCGTTGCGGATTCAGCGGCCTCGCATATCCGCATGCCTATATGACAAAGCCCCTGTTTATCCCATTATGGAGGTTCCATGCACGTGACCGCTGAGCTCATCGGCGCCACCGCAGGACTCGTCGGCCTCGGAATCCTGACTCTCTTCAGCGTGCGGAGCTTCAATCGCCGCTGATCCCCGAGAACGCACAGGCGAACGTGCACAAGGGTGCCCCTGATCGACCGCGCGTGTGTAGCTTGGGCGGCGGTCTGAGACCCTGTTTAGCCTGAGCCGTAACCATTTACATTCGGAAGGACGGTCGTGCACATCGTCATCATGGGCTGCGGAAGAGTGGGTTCCGCTCTGGCCCAGACCCTGGAGCAACAGGGGCATACGGTCGCTGTGATCGATCAGGACCCCACCGCCTTCCGACGACTGGGCTCCGGCTTCGGCGGCCGTCGTGTCACCGGAGTCGGCTTCGACCAGGACACCCTGCGTGAAGCGGGCATCGAGGAGGCCGGCGCCTTCGCCGCCGTCTCCAGCGGTGACAACTCGAACATCATCGCCGCCCGGGTGGCCCGCGAGATGTTCGGCATCGAGAACGTCGCGGCGCGCATCTACGACCCGCGCCGCGCCGAGGTCTACCAGCGCCTGGGCATCCCGACCGTCGCCACCGTCCGCTGGACGGCCGACCAGATGCTGCGGCGGCTGCTCCCCTCGGGTGCCGAGCCGCTGTGGCGCGACCCCACCGGCGGGGTGCAGCTCGCTGAGGTGCACGCCTCCGCCGCCTGGGTCGGCCACAAGATCAGTCGCCTCCAGGACGAGACCGGGGTGCGTGTGGCCTTCCTCACGCGGCTGGGCGAGGCGATCCTGCCCACCTCTCAGACGGTGCTGCAGGAGGGCGACCTGGTGCACGTGATGATGCGCACGGACGACGTCGAGAAGGTCGAGGCGTCGTTCGCCGAGGGCCCCGAAGAGGAGAGCGGTCACTGATGAGGGTCGCCATTGCCGGTGCCGGTGCCGTCGGTCGCTCCATCGCGGGCGAGCTCCTGGAGAACGGGCACGAGATTCTGCTGATCGACAAGGCGCCGACCGCCATCTCGGTCGAGCGCGTCCCGCAGGCGGAGTGGCTGCTCGCCGACGCCTGCGAGATCACCTCGCTGGACGAGGCGGCGCTGCAGCGCTGCAACGTGGTGATCGCGGCCACCGGTGACGACAAGGTCAACCTGGTCGTCTCCCTGCTCGCGAAGACCGAGTACGGCGTCCCGCGCGTGGTCGCCCGTGTGAACAACCCGAAGAACGAGTGGCTGTTCAACGAGGCCTGGGGCGTGGACGTGGCGGTCTCCACCCCGCGTCTGATGTCGGCCCTGGTCGAGGAGGCCGTGAGCGTCGGCGACCTGGTCCGGCTGCTGCGCTTCAGCCACGGTGACGCGAACCTGGTCGAGCTGACCCTCCCGCCGGAGTCGGCCCTGGCCGGCACGCAGGTCGGCGACGTGGAGTGGCCCGAGGACACCTCCCTGGTCACGATCATCCGCGGCACCCGCGTCCTCACGCCCTCCCAGGAGGACTCCCTGGAGGCGGGCGACGAACTTCTCTTCGTCGCCGCCCAGGCCCGCGAGGAACAGCTCGAGGACCTGCTCTCGGTCCGCCGCGACGACGCGACGAGCTAGGGCCTGTCCGCTCCGATACGACGTCGGGGGCGCCCGGAGATCTCCGGGCGCCCCCGACGTCGTACGGGGAACTACGTGGTGCGGGGAACCGCTACGCGTCGCGGCGGTGACGGCCGGCCGTGGCCTCGTCACCGGACTCGTTCCCGAGGGCGGCCTTGCGCTCCTTCTCGGCCTGCTCCTCCGCCTCCATCTCGGCGAACACGTCGATGGGGGCAGGGGCCTTGGCCAGGAACACCCAGGTCAGCCAGACGGCGAGGAGGAAGGGCGGGATCTTCAGCGTGATCAGGACCCAGCCCAGTTGCGCGGTGTTGGCCCACCAGTAGAGCGGGAAGAGGATCGCGCACTTGGCGAGCAGGATCAGGCCCCAGGCCCAACTGGCCTTCGCGTACGCCTTCTTTCGGCCGGGATTCCGAGTGCGCCAGGAGAGGTTCTCCTTGAAGACCGGGCCGAGGATCAGACCGATCAGAGGCACGCCCGCGAGGGTCGTGACGATGTAGGCGACGGCCAGGCCGAGCGTGTAGAGCATGCCCGGCAGATAGAAGTCCTTGGCGTTGCCCGTCATCATCGCGAAGACCACGCCGAAGGCGACGCCGAAGACGCCGCTGAAGGCGTGCTTGACGGTGTCCCGCATCGCGAGGCGGACCACGACCAGCAGCAGGGACACCCCGAGGGCGGCGATCGCCGACCAGTGCAGGTTCTTGTTGATCGTGAAGATGGTGACGAAGAGCAGGCCGGGCACCACCGTCTCGACCATGCCCCGCACGCCGCCGAACGCCTCGAAGAGTGCGGCCTCGGTCACCGCCCGCGCATCCTGCTGGGCGTCCTGGGCGTCTTCGGTCGGCTTGTCGAGCGACGTCACCGGCTACTCCCGTCCAAGGGGTCTGAGTTCGTACTTCGGATTGAAAAGCACCCTACGGCCCCGGCTCATCGAAATCCGGCCCGAGGCGATCAACTTGCGTCCCGGCTCTATGCCCACGATGGAGCGTCTGCCTAGCCAGACCACGTCCAGGGCGGCCGAACCGTCGAACAGCTCGGCCTCCAGGGCCGGGACTCCCGCCCGCGGGCGCAGAGTGACCGTGCGCAAGGTACCAGTAACCGTGACGATCTGTCGGTCGTGGCAGTCACCGATCCGCGTACAGCCCGCGGTCTCGGAGTCCTCGCGCAGCTCCTCGGACTCCAGGTCCTCCTGGGACGAGGAAAGCCGGTCGATCATGCGCCGGAACCGGCCCGCCGGCTTTTCGGAACGAGGAACAGCACTCATACCGAAAGCGTACCGGGGAGCACTGACGTCGGATGAACGCGTGCGCCCACCCGTGCTCTTTCGCGCACCTGTGCCCTTCCTGCATCCCTACCCGCTTAGTACCCCTTCCCGCGGGGACTACTTCTCGAACCGGTATCCCATCCCGGGCTCCGTGATGAAGTGCCGAGGATGCGAGGGGTCCACCTCCAGCTTGCGGCGCAGCTGCGCCATGTAGACCCGCAGATAGTTCGTCTCGGTGCCGTACGACGGTCCCCACACCTCCTGGAGCAGCTGCTTCTGGCTGACCAGGCGGCCGGTGTTGCGCACCAGCACCTCCAGCAGATGCCACTCCGTGGGTGTGAGCCGTACGTCCCGGCCCTCCCGGTTGACCTTCTTGGCGGCCAGGTCGACGGTGAAGTCCTCGGTGTCGACGACGACGTCGTCCTCGCCACCCCCGGTCGGCTCCGCGCGGCGCACCGCGGCGCGCAGCCGGGCCAGCAGTTCGTCCATGCCGAAGGGCTTGGTGACGTAGTCGTCGGCGCCCGCGTCGAGCGCCTCGACCTTCTCGTCCGAGGAGTGCCGGGCCGAGAGCACCAGGATCGGCACCCGGGTCCAGCCGCGCAGCCCCTTGATCACCTCTACGCCGTCCATGTCGGGCAGCCCGAGGTCGAGAACGACGACATCGGGATGGCGGGCGGCGGCGAGCTGGAGCGCGCCGGCGCCGTCGGCGGCCGCGTCGACCTCGTAGTGCCGTGCCTTCAGGTTGATCACGAGGGCACGTACGATCTGCGGCTCGTCGTCGACCACGAGCACCCTGGTCATGAAGCCTGCCTTTCTGCTGTTGCCGTGGCCAGGTCGGGCAGTCTGTCCACCGCCCGGACCGTGAGCACCATGGTGAGTCCGCCGCCAGGTGTGTCCTCGGCGTTCAGTGTGCCGCCCATCGCCTCGGCGAAGCCGCGGGCGACCGCGAGGCCGAGGCCGACGCCCGCGCCGCGGGGAGCGTCGCCGTAGCGCTGGAAGGGCGCGAAGATGCGGTCCTTGGCCTCGTCGGGGACCCCCGGGCCGCGGTCCACCACCCGTACCTCCACCCGGCTCGCCATGGCGCTCGCGGATACCAGGACCGGTTCGTCGATGGGGCTGTACTTGACGGCGTTCTCGACGAGGTTGGCGACCGCGCGCTCCAGCAGACCGGGGTCGACGGCGACCATGGGCAGCGTCTCGGGGATGTCCAGCTCGGCGCTGTCCTCGGGTACGCCGCCCAGCGCCATCGGGACCACCTCGTCGAGGTCGATCTCGCGGATGAGCGGGGTGACCGTGCCGGTCTGCAGGCGGGACATGTCGAGCAGGTTGCCCACGAGGTGGTCGAGCCGGTCGGCGCCCTCCTCGATCGCCTCCAGGAGCTCCGCCTGGTCCTCCTCCGACCAGGCCACGTCGTCGGACCGCAGCGAGGACACGGCGGCCTTGATAGCGGCCAGCGGGGTCCGCAGGTCGTGGCTCACGGCGGCGAGCAGCGCGGTGCGGATGCGGTTGCCCTCGGCCAGCTCCTTGGCCTGGTCGGCCTCGTGCTGGAGGCGCTGGCGGTCCAGGACGACCGCGGCCTGGGCGGCGAAGGCGGCGAGCACCCGGCGGTCGGAAGCGGGCAGGACGCGTCCGGAGAGCGCGAGCGCCATGTGGTCGCCGACCGGCATGTCCACGTCCGCGTCCTCGGGCCGCTTCGGCGACCGGGGGCCCACGCTGCCCGCGCACGTCCACGGGTCGACGTCGCCGGCCCGCTCCAGCAGGGCGACCGACTCCATGCCGAAGGTCTCCCGGACCCGTTCCAGCAGGGCCTCCAGACTGGTCTCGCCGCGCAGCACGCTGCCCGCGAGGAAGGAGAGGATCTCCGACTCGGCGCGCAGCCGGGCCGCCTGGTGCGTACGCCGGGCGGCGAGGTCCACGACGGACGCCACGGAGACGGCGACCCCGACGAAGATCACGATGGCGACGATGTTCTTGGGGTCGGCGATCGTCAGCCGGTGCAGCGGCGGCGTGTAGAAGTAGTTCAGCAGCAGCGAACCGAAGGCCGCCGAGGCGAGGGCCGGGAAGAGCCCGCCGAGCAGCGCCGCCGCGACCGTCACCGTCAGGAACAGCAGCATGTCGTTGGCGAGGCCGAGATCGATGGTGTTCAGCAGCAGAGCCAGCACCACCGGGCCGCCCACTCCGATCAGCCAGCCCCAGATGATCCGGGAGCGGCCGAGCCGCGCGCCCCGGGCGACCGGTAGTCCGCGCCCCTTGGCGACCTCGTCGTGGGTGACGATGTGGACGTCCAGGTCGGGGCCCGACTCCCGGGCGACGGTGGCGCCGACGCCGGGCCCGAAGACGTACTGCCAGGTCTTGCGGCGCGAGGAGCCGAGCACGATCTGGGTGGCGTTCACCCCGCGCGCGAAGTCGAGCAGCGCGACCGGTATGTCGTCCCCGACGACATGGTGGAAGGTGCCGCCCAGGTCCTCCACCAGCGTGCGCTGGACCGCCAGTTCCTTCGGTGAGGCGGAGGTCAGTCCGTCGCTGCGGGCTATGTAGACGGCCATGACCTCGCCGCCCGCGCCCTTCTCCGCGAGCCGCGCGGCCCGGCGGATCAGTGTGCGGCCCTCCGGGCCGCCGGTCAGCCCGACCACGATCCGCTCCCGCGAACCCCAGATCTTCGAGACCCGGTGCTCACTGCGGTACTCGGTCAGGTACTCGTCGACCCGGTCGGCCACCCACAGCAGGGCGAGCTCACGCAGCGCGGTCAGATTGCCGGGCCGGAAGTAGTTGGACAGGGCCGCGTCGACCTTGTCGGACTTGTAGATGTTGCCGTGCGCCATACGCCGGCGCAGCGCCTGTGGCGACATGTCGACCAGCTCGATCTGGTCCGCCCGTCGCACGACCTCGTCCGGGACGGTCTCGCGCTGCCGTACGCCCGTGATGGACTCCACGACGTCGCCCAGTGACTCCAGGTGCTGGATGTTGACGGTGGAGACGACGTCGATCCCGGCGGCGAGGAGTTCTTCCACGTCCTGCCAGCGCTTGGCGTTGCGGGAGCCGGGGACATTGGTGTGCGCGAGTTCGTCCACCAGGGCGACGGCCGGGGCGCGGAGCAGTACGGCGTCCACGTCCATCTCGGTGAAGACGGAGCCGCGGTAGTCGAGATGTTTGCGGGGCACCTGCTCCAGGCCGTGCAGCATCACCTCGGTGCGCGGCCGGTTGTGGTGCTCCACGAAGGCGACGACGCAGTCGGTGCCCCGCTCCACACGGCGGTGCGCCTCGGAGAGCATCGCGTACGTCTTGCCGACGCCCGGTGCCGCACCGAGGTAGATCCGAAGCTTGCCGCGTCCCATGGCCCCATTGTCTTCCTGTCACCGCTGTATACGCAGCGTCGACCTTACGGCCAACAATCTCGACAAATGGGGCGGGGAGTCGGCCGACGGCCGTCTTTGACGCAACCCTGATGCACCGGTCGGCACAACCCTGATGCGCTGGTCCGGGCCCTGCTCGGCTCAGTGCTCGGCCCTGCGCTCGGCTCAGTGCTCGACGATCCCTCCGTCGCGCAGCTCCAGGATCCGGTCGGCCAGGTCGACCGGGGTCGCCCGGGAGGGGGCGACCAGGACTGTCACCTGTTCGCAGCGGACGAGCGTATGCAACAGCTCCATCAGGGCACGGCCGGTCCCCGCGTCGAGTCCGGAGGCGAACTCGTCGGCGACGAGGAGCGCGGGGTCGCCCACGAGAGCGCGCGCGATGGCCACGCGCTGTTGCTGCCCGCCGGTGAGCTCCCCGGGTCGGCGCGCCGCATGGTCGGTGAGCCCGACGAGGGAGAGCAGCCGCGCGATCCGCTCCTCGCGCGCGTGCTCCGCGACCCCGCGCAGCCGCAGCGGCACACCGACGTTCTCGGCGACGGTGAGCAGCGGGATGAGCCCGAGGGGCTGGAAGACGAAGCCGATCCGTTCCCGGCGCAGTTCCAGCAGGCCGTCCTCGCCGAGCCCCTCCAGTGCGAGCCCGTCGACGGTGATCCGCCCCGCGTCCGGTTCGTCGAGCCCGCCGACCAGGTTGAGGAGTGTGGTCCTGCCGGACCCGGGGCGGCCGGTGAGGACGACGAGTTCACCGCGTGGCACGTCGAAGGAGACTCCCCGCAGGGCGGGTACGACGTCGGCTCCACCGCCGTACCAGCGATGCACGTTCTCGACGCGCACCATGGCCTTCGTGGCGACCTCGACCTGGCTCATGTCCCTCCCCGGTCAGCCGGGCGATTGCCTCCCCCGCCGTTCGGGCGCCCGGTGACGACACCGGGGCGCCCGGCCGGAGAGGGTGTCAGTTGGGGTTGTCCCCGTCGGTGAGAGTCTCCCAGGCGACGAAGAGGTTGTTGCTGCCGGACGGCCGGTTCTGCTCGGTCAGCTTCTGGGTGTTGGTCATGGCGATGCCCAGGCGGTTGTGCAGGGCGTTGTAGCCGGTCTCGGTCACCGGACCCAGCCCGAGGGTGAGGGAACCACCGCACAGCCAGCTCGGCACCGCCTCGCCCAGCTGGTACTTCGACTGGAATCCGAGCGCCTGCCGCAGCCGCTCGCCGACATCGGTGCCGTACAGGTCCTCGCCCTGGATCCGGCTGGTCTCGGCGATGTGCGAGATGGCCGAGATGCCGTACCCGGTGTGCGTGAAGTCGCGGCAGGTCTCCTGAGTGAGCCCGGTGACGAAGGTGGACTGCCCCTGCCAGTAGTTGACGATCTTCGCGGTGGTGTCGAGGTTCTGGCTCGGCACGGTCTTGGGCAACGCACCGTCGGAGGAGAGGTAGATGTACGCGGCCGCACGGGTCCGGAACTTCGCGATGGCCTTGTCGTACGACGTCCGGTCCTCAAGGAAGACGGAGATGCCGACGGCGGCCTCCATCATCGACAGTTCCCAGTTCCCGTTGGAGTTGGAGCCGTTGATGACCTCGGGGAGGTAGACGGTGCGCAGCATGGTCGCGAAGCGGCCGGAGTTGGCCCAGGTGCCGGTGTAGGTGTACTTGATGAGCTCGGCGGCCTTGGGCCAGGAGGAGCCGGCCCAGCCGGCCTGCAGGGGCGCGTTGCTGTTGGTGTGCTCCTTGATCACGGCCGACCAGGCGTCCATCAGGGCGATCGACTTCTTCGCGTACCGGTCGTCGCGCGTGATGTACCAGGCGAGGGCGTCGGTGTAGGCGGCTATCGCGTCCTCGCGCTCGTCCGTGCAGCCGTAGTTGGGGTTGGAGTAGGAGCCGCACTCCACGGTCGCGCGGGGCTTCGGGACGCGGTTCAGGTCGGCGTACTTGCTCGCCATCATCTGGTCGTACGCGGCTTTCCAGGGCTGAGCTCCGGCGTTGACCTTGGTGCGGGCGAAGTCCAGCTGGCTCTTGGAGACCGTGACTCCGGGGTGCGCGAAGGTGACGGGGGCGGCGTCGGCCTGTCGAGCGGCGGGCCAGACGAGAGCGCCCGCGACAAGGGCGGTGACGGTGGCGAGGAGTGCGGTACGGCGCATGGTGGGGGGCCATCCGTTCTCATATATGAACGATGAACGCCTGCATGAACCTAGGCGCTGGGCCGAGACCATAGGTACAGACCAAGTGGCTCGTCAAGGGATCTCGCGCAAGAACCCGCCGAGGCTCCGCGCACACGAAAAAGCCGCACCCCGTGGAGAGGTGCGGCCCTTTCAAGCGGTGCGGCGTTTGCCCGCGGAGCGTCCGGCGGGCAGTCTCTAGCGGACCTCGGTGATCTCCGGTCCGCGCTGCAGTTGTCCCATGCCTCCGGAGAAGCGGGAACCGCTCTGCTCCTCCTGCTGGACACCCTCGGGCACCATCTGCGCGTCGTTCGGCAGCTTCAGGACGATCGGGTCGCGCGGAGCCATCGGGCCCTCACCGCGTACGACGACCGTGTCCCGGAAGATCTGCTCCAGCAGGCCCGCGGCCTGCGGCTGCACGGCGCCCTGCCCGGAGATCACTCCACGCAGGAACCAGCGGGGCCCGTCCACGCCGACGAACCGCACGACCTGGAAACCACCCGTGCCGTCCGGCAGCTGCACCGGGACCTGCGCCCGCAGCTCCCAGCCCAGCGGGCCCTCGACCTCGTCGATGACACCGCCCTGCTGGGTGATGCCGGTGGCGATCTCCTCGCGCACCTCGCCCCAGATGCCCTCACGCTTGGGGGCGGCGAAGGCCTGCAGCTGGATGGCGCTGTCCTTGAGGACGACGGTGGCCGCGACGATCGCGTCGCCCGCGACCTCGACCCGCAGCTCCATGCCGTCGACTCCGGGCACGAAGAGACCACCCAGGTCCACGCGGCCCTCGGCGGGGTCCCGCACCTCCGAGTCGTCCCAGGGTCCGTCGGGCCGCGGCTCCGGCTCGAGCCTCACGTGCTCCCGCTCCGCCTCGTCCGCCTCAGTGTCGACACTGTCGACGACCTGCTCGGCCTCGCCCGCCGCGTCCTCGGCGGCACTGCCCTTCTTGCGACGTCCGAACACGTCACTGTCCTTCCCGGTCGGATACGACCGAAGCGTATCGATTCCCACCCGTTGTGCCGCCCACGGCGGCATGACCGCCGGTGGACCCGAAGCCCCCTGCGGCCCGCGCCGAGTCGGGAAGTTCCGCGACCTCCTGGAAGCGGACCTTCTCGACCTGCTGGACGACCAGTTGAGCAATCCGGTCGAAGCGCTCGAACCGCACCGACTCGTGCGGGTCGAGATTCACCACGATCACCTTGATCTCCCCACGGTACCCGGCATCAACCGTCCCCGGGGCATTCACGAGGGCGACACCGCAGCGGGCGGCAAGCCCGGAACGCGGGTGCACGAAGGCCGCGTACCCCTCGGGCAGCGCGATGGACACACCCGTGGGCAATACGGCGCGCTCGCCCGGCTTCAGTTCACGACTCTCGGTGGTACGCAGATCTGCTCCCGCGTCACCGGGCTGCGCGTACTCGGGAAGCGGTACGTCCGGGTCGACGCGGCGGATCAGCACGGCGAGTTCTTGACGGGGCTCGCGGGTCACGGGTTCACCTCGAAGGCACGGACACGGCGGATCTGGTCCGGTTCGTTCATGGCGGCCCGGATCTCCTCCGGGCGGCCGTTGTCGATGAAGTGGTCCACCTTGACCTCGATGAAGAGGGCGTCCGCGCGAACGGCGACGGGCCCGTCGGGGCCACCGATCCGCCCGGTGGCGGTCGAGTAGATCTTACGGCCGGCCACCGCCGTGACCTCGGCCTCGAGGTACAGCACCGTGTCCACGGGGACGGGCAGGACGAAGTCGGTCTCCAGGCGGCCGGTGACCGCGATGGTGCGCAGCAGCCAGTTCAGCGAGCCGAGTGTCTCGTCGAGGGCGGTGGCGAGCACTCCGCCGTGCGCGAGCCCCGGGGCGCCCTGGTGGGCGGGCCGTACCGTAAACTCCGCCGTGACGGTGACGCCCTCCCCCGCGCGGGCCTCCAGGTGCAGTCCGTGCGACTGCTCCCCACCACACCCGAAACACTGTTCGTAGTGGGCGCCGAGGAGCTCGCCGGGGGCGGGCGCGTCGGGGTGCCGCACCGGCGCGACGGCGTCGGCGGGAGGCTGCAGAGCTGCGGAAGTACGACTCACAGCCGCAGACCTTACCCGCGCGTCCACCAAGTCTTCGCACCGTGCCAAGCTTGGCTTCATGCAGCTCTCCGCCTCCCCGTACGAAGAACGCCTCACCGCCCCCCGCAGCTGGTGGGCGATCTGCTTCCTGATCGGGATAGCGATGGCCCTGGTCTTCCTCCCCTTCGGCACACTGCCGCTGCTGGGCGCGCTGGTCGGCGGCACCGCGGTCTCGGCGGTCGTGGCGAGCGCGTACGGGTCGATCCGCATCCGGGTCGTCGGTGACTCCCTGATCGCGGGCGAGGCGAAGATCCCGGTCGCGGCCCTGGGCGACGCGGAGATCATGGACCAGGAGGAGGCGCGCGCCTGGCGCACGTACAAGGCGGACCCGCGCGCCTTCATGCTGCTGCGGGCCTACATCCCCACGGCCCTCCGCGTCCAGGTCACCGACCCGGCCGACCCCACGCCGTACCTGTACCTGTCGACGAGGGAGCCGGAGCGCCTGATCGCGGCACTCGAGGCGGCTCGGGCCACGGCGTAGGGCCACCGGAATCAGGGGGGCTTGCGAAGAAGAAGTCGCGCCCCGAACCACCTCGGCGCGCGACCGTGCGCCTTCGGGTAGCGGTTACGCACCGGCGCACACCGCTCCACGGGCCGTGCGTCTTCGCATCCAGTGCTCCCGGCCCACCACGAGCCAGTGCCCCCACGAGCCGGGGATCCTCACGAGCCGGTGCCCCCTGCCCCGTCGCTCGTCTCGACTCGGCGGGCGGGCGGGCGGTGCCGGGCTCAGTGCCCCAGTCCCTTGGGGATCTCCCCCATCCGCAGGGGATCCGTCGGCTTCTCCAGGGGCGGCAGCTCCGCAAGCGCGTCCCACGGCACCTGGGACTTGCGCAGGTCCTTGCGGATACGCGCCGCCAGGCGTTTGGTGTCCCGGCGGTTCATGACCGCTCCCACCGCCGCGCCCACCATGAACGGCATCAGGTTCGGCAGATCCCGGACCATGCGTTTCATGATCTGCTGGCGCAGCTCACGCTTCATCTGGCCACCCAACGCGGCGTTGATCGTCGACGGTTTGGTCACGTCGATCCCGCGCTCGGAGGACCAGGAGTTCAAATACCCGGTACTGCGCTGTTTGAGGTTGCCCGGCGGCCGAAGGCCATAGACCTCGTGGAGCTCGGCGATCAGCTTCAGCTCGATCGCGGCGACGCCGGTGATCTCCGCGGCCAGCTCGGTCGGCATCGCGGGCGGCACCGGCAGCATCGCGGCGGCACCGATCCCGGCGCCCACCGTGGACGTCGCGTTGGCCGCACCCGCCACGAGCTTGTCCGCGAGCTGTTCGGGGGTGAGTCCCGGGAACTGCCTGCGGAGGGTCGCCAGGTCCCGTACGGGGACGCGCGGCGCGATGTCGATGATCCGGTCGGCGAGGTGGGACAGGCCCGCCTTGGCCCTGCTGCCGCCCTTCTGGACGCCCTTTCTGACCCCGTCCCGAAGGCCGGCCGCACGGCGGCCGGTGGCGGGAACGGCGACGTCCGCCGGAACCGAACCGTCGGACGGTTCCGGATCGCCGGCCGGCTTCACCATGCCGGCCCGCTCGAAGGCGCCTGTCGGCGCTGTGGCGGGCGCCCGCTCGAGCGAGGCTGATCCTGGTCGGGAAGAGCCCCGCTCGTCGTCACGCACGCCTTCAGGGCCGTCTGAGGGCCCTTCGTCCGCTGCCCGTGAAGGGAAGCGGCGCTTCCAAGGTGGGGTCGAGCCAGTCACGGCCGACCCTGCCTCAGTCGCAGTCGCGGCAGATCGGCTGACCGTTCTTCTCGCGGGCCAGCTGGCTGCGGTGGTGCACCAGGAAGCAGCTCATGCATGTGAACTCGTCCTGCTGCTTGGGCAGCACCCGGACGGCCAGCTCCTCGTTCGAGAGGTCCGCTCCGGGAAGCTCCAGGCCTTCTGCGGCCTCGAACTCGTCTACATCGACAGACGACGTGGACTTGTCGTTCCGGCGAGCCTTCAGTTCTTCAAGGCTGTCCGAGTCGACGTCGTCGTCGGTCTTGCGTGGGGTGTCGTAATCCGTTGCCATGTCGCTCTCCCCCTCTGGGTGTCTGCGGTGTCTCAGCGCACGTAACGCGTGAGAGGCCGGACTTGTGCCCGACCTGAGGCGGAGATTTTGCCTCACATCAAGGTCTGTTACTCAATCGACACCCAACCGGACTCCCCATGAGTGATCGGCTTGGATGGCGATGCGGACCGTACACGGTCCGAAGGGCCCACTTCAAAGGCGTCCCACCGTGTACTTCCCGTGATCTAGACCCCCGAAAACCCGGATTTTCCCGGCTTTACGACAGCCTGCGTGGCCACGGAGAGTAGATGGCCAGAAATTCGCCCTTGTGATCGATCACACACGAGTCTCCCGGATGGGCGACCAGAAAATTCCGCGCAAAGCGAACATCGCCGCGTGTCCGCGACATGTTCTCAGATCGGCAGGGTGACGCGCATCACGAGCCCACCCCCCTCGCGCGGCTCTGCCGCGATATGGCCCCCGTGTGCGCGGGCCACCGACCGGGCGATGGAAAGGCCGAGGCCCACGCCCTTGTCGCTGCCCGTGCGCTCCGTACGCAGCCGCCGGAAAGGCTCAAAAAGATTGTCGATCTCGTACGCGGGAACCACCGGACCCGTGTTCGTGACCACCAGTACCGCCTGGCCGTGCTGGACCTGCGTCGTGACCTCGACCCAGCCGTCGTCCGGCACGTTGTACCGCACCGCGTTCTGGACGAGGTTCAGGGCGATGCGCTCCAGCAGTACGCCGTTGCCCTGGACGACCGCCGCGGCGCGCTCCCCGCGGATCGCCACACCCTTGGCCGCGGCCTCGGCGTGCACCTGGTCGACGGCCTGTGTGGCGACCTCGGCGAGGTCCACGGGCTTGCGCTCGACGATCTGGTTGTCGCTGCGGGCGAGCAGCAGCAGTCCCTCGACGAGCTGCTCGCTGCGCTCGTTGGTGGCCAGCAGCGTCTTGCCGAGCTGCTGGAGCTCCACCGGGGCTCCGGGGTCGGACAGGTGCACTTCGAGGAGCGTGCGGTTGATCGCGAGCGGGGTGCGCAGTTCGTGCGAGGCGTTGCCGACGAACCGCTGCTGGGCGGTGAAGGCCCGCTGGAGCCGCTCCAGCATGTCGTCGAAGGTGTCCGCCAGCTCCTTCAGCTCGTCGTCGGGGCCGTCCAGCTCGATCCGCCGGGACAGGTCCGAGCCAGCCACCGCGCGCGCGGTGCGGGTGATCCGGCCGAGCGGCGACAGGACGCGGCCCGCCATCGCGTAGCCGAAGGCGAAGGCGATGATCGCGAGGCCGAGCAGGGCGAGCAGGGAGCGGCTGAGCAGGTCGTCCAGGGCCGTCTGACGCTGATGGTCGATGCAGTTGCTGATCGCAACGTTGAACTCGTCGAGTGACAGGTTGCCCGCCTGGACGGCGGGGCAGTTGTCGCTGCTCACCTTGATCGACGTACCACTGACGATCTTGAAGAGCGGCTCGGCGCCCGTGTTCAGGGCCTGCGCCGCGAGCAGATAGATGATCGACAGCAGCATGATGCCGGCGATCAGGAACATGCCGCCGTACAGCAGCGTGAGCCGTATGCGGATGGTCGGACGCAGCCAGGGGAACGGGGGCTCCGCCCTTCTGGGGTCCCAGGTGGGCTTCGGAGGCGCCGTGGGGGGCGCGGGAGTCGTGGCCACCGCGGATCAGATCCGGTACCCGGAGCCGGGCACGGTGACGATGACCGGGGGTTCCCCGAGCTTGCGGCGCAAGGTCATGACGGTGACGCGGACGACGTTGGTGAAGGGGTCCGTGTTCTCGTCCCAGGCCTTCTCCAGGAGCTGCTCGGCGGAGACGACGGCGCCCTCGCTGCGCAGCAGCACCTCCAGGACGGCGAACTCCTTGGGCGCGAGCTGGACCTCCTTGCCGTCGCGGAAGACCTCGCGCCGGTTGGGGTCGAGCTTGATCCCGGCGCGCTCCAGGACGGGTGGCAGCGGCACGCTCGTACGACGCCCGAGAGCACGCACGCGTGCCGTCAGCTCGCTGAACGCGAACGGCTTGGGGAGGTAGTCGTCGGCGCCGATCTCCAAGCCCTCGACACGGTCGCTGACGTCGCCGGAGGCGGTGAGCATCAGCACGCGCGTGGGCATGCCGAGCTCGACGATCTTGCGGCAGACGTCGTCGCCGTGCACGAGCGGGAGGTCGCGGTCGAGGACGACCACGTCGTAGTCGTTGACGCCGATGCGCTCCAGGGCGGCCGCACCGTCGTACACGACGTCGACGGCCATGGCCTCCCGGCGCAGTCCGGTGGCCACCGCATCGGCGAGCAGCTGCTCGTCCTCGACGACGAGTACGCGCACGTCGCTTGTCCTTCCTCTGTCCACCCGCGTAGCGCCTCTTCGGCACACGTGGGCAGGGGGGTCTGTCATGGGTGAGGCCTCCATCCTGCCCTTTTCGGCCATAAACCGGCTGTAAGGCGGGTGAGAGGCGACCGGTACGACGGTCTCGGGGCCCGGGAATGCGAGATTTTCTCGTCGGGTTGAGGTTTCCACGGAAGGGAGCGGGGGGTAGGACGGCTTTACACCCCGCGATCACGCTCTGCATGTGGCAAGCCACCTTGTGGTACGTCCAACCGCTTCCGCAGAGCGGGCGTGGGTGTCCGGCACCGTCGCCGCCCAGCCCGGGCAGCGCTGGGCACCCTCTGGAGACGTGATCGCCCCTTCCCAACGGCACACCCCCGTGCCACCGACCCACGACCCAGGACGAGGGGGCGCAGCATGGACGCATTCACCGCAGGACTTCTGCAGCGCATAAGGGCGACCGAGTCCGACCTGACGCGGGCTCGCGAAACAGGCGACGACTTCCTCGCGGAGGTCGAGCAGGCCGAGCTCGAGGACCTGCGCCGCCTTGCCGCCGAGCACGGTGTGGAGGTCGGCGCGTCGCGCGTCTGAGCAGTTCGTACGAGAGCGGGGCCCCGGCATCGATCCAGTGCCGGGGCCCCGCTCCGTTGTTGTGCGTACCGAATTCCGTAGCCGCTGTACGCACCGGGAACAGCGGGTGCCGTACGGACCGGGAACGGTGGGTGTCCTCAGTCGTGCCAGGCGCCGAACTCCTCCAGAAGCCGCTGGAGGGGCTCGAAGACGCCAGGGGAGGCCGCGACCGCCAGAGCGCCCCCGGGGCGCTCTCCGGGGCGTCCACCGGTCAGGGCGCCCGCCTCACGGGCGATCAGGTCGCCCGCCGCGAGGTCCCAGGGGTGCAGACCGCGCTCGTAGTAGCCGTCGAGGCGGCCCGCGGCGACGTCGCACAGGTCGACGGCCGCCGAACCGCTGCGCCGGATGTCGCGCAGCAGGGGGATCAGCCGGTGGGCGACCTCGGCCTGGTGGACCTTGACCTCGGTCACGTAGTTGAAGCCGGTCGAGACCAGGGCCTGGTCCAGGGGCGGCGATGGGCGGCAGGCCAGCCGGCGCTCGCCGACCCAGGCCCCGCTGGCGCGGGCGCCCCTGCCGCGCACGGCGCTGTAAGTCTCGCCGCGCATCGGTGCCGCGACGACTCCGACGACGGTCTCGCCGTTCTGTTCGGCCGCGATGGACACCGCCCAGGTCGGCAGCCCGTAGAGGTAGTTCACCGTGCCGTCGAGCGGGTCGACGACCCAGCGGATGCCGCTGGTGCCCTCGCTGGAGGCGCCCTCCTCGCCGAGGAAGCCGTCGTGGGGGCGGTGCTGGGCGATCAGGTCGGTGATCAGCTTCTCGGCGGCGATGTCCATCTCGGTGACGACGTCGATCGGGCTGGACTTGGTGGCGGCGACCGTGAGGTCCGCCGGGCGGCCGTCCCGCAGCAGCTCGCCGGCGCGGCGGGCGGCGTCGTGGGCGAGCTGGAGCAGTTCGGTGTGCAGGGGCTCGATCAAGGGGCTCCTCAGGCGTACGGGCTGTCGGCGCCCGCGGCGGCGGGCTTGGGGGCGCGGGCCGGGCAGCAGCCCACAGGGCACAGGCCGTGGCTCGCGCCGAGCGCGCCCAGGGCGCAGGGTGTCACCTGCAGCCCGTTCTCCGTCGCGGCGCGCTCCAGGACGAGGTCGCGGATCGCCGCGGCAAAGCGGGGGTCGGCGCCCACGGTGGCCGAGCGGCGCACGGGCAGCCCCAGCTCCGCCGCCTTGGCCGTCGCCTCCGTGTCGAGGTCGTACAGCACCTCCATGTGGTCCGAGACGAACCCGATGGGGGCCATCACGACGGCCGGGACCCCGGCCCCGTGCAGCTCCTCCAGGTGGTCGCAGATGTCGGGCTCGAGCCACGGGATGTGCGAAGCTCCGGAGCGCGACTGGTACACGAGCCGCCAGGGGTGCTCGATCCCGGTCTCCTCGCGCACGGCGTCGGCGATCAGCTTCGCCACGTCCAGGTGCTGCTCGACGTAGGCGCCGCCGTCGCCGTGGTCCTCGGCCGGGCCGGAGGTGTCGGCGGCCGCAGTGGGGATGGAGTGCGTGGTGAAGGCGAGATGCGCGCCCGCCCGTACGTCCTCGGGGAGCTCGGCGAGGGACTTCAGGACGCCCTCGATCATGGGCTCCACGAAGCCGGGGTGGTTGAAGTAGTGCCGCAGCTTGTCGATCTTCGGCAGCTCCAGGCCCTCGGCCGCCAGGGCCGCCAGGGCGCCGGCGAGGTCCTCGCGGTACTGCCGGCAGCCCGAGTACGAGGCGTACGCGCTGGTGGCGAGGACGAGGACGCGGCGGCGGCCGTCGGCGACCATCTGGCCCAGGGTGTCGGTGAGGTACGGCGCCCAGTTGCGGTTGCCCCAGTACACGGGCAGGTCCAGGCCGTGGTCCGCGAAGTCCTTGCGGAGGGCGTCGAGCAGGGCACGGTTCTGGTCGTTGATCGGGCTGACCCCGTCGAACAGGAAGTAGTGCTGCCCCACTTCCTTCAGCCGTTCCTTGGGGATGCCTCTCCCCCGCGTCACGTTCTCCAGGAACGGAACCACGTCGTCCGGGCCCTCGGGGCCGCCGAACGAGAGCAGGAGCAGGGCGTCGTAGGGGGTGGCATCGAGCACATCTGGCATGGGTCCGATCCTGCCATCCGTCACTGACAGCCGGACAACAGCCACATGACAAGCGGAATCGGGACGTGCGCGAGGTGGTGCGTTAGGGTCCCCTAACCCGTAAGCTGTATCGGCCATCTACACGCCTTACCGGAGTCCGACCGCACGCAGTGACCGTGCGGCCTGGCCGAGCCCACCGGAGACCCTTCGTGCCCAGCCCGTACCGCGCCCTGTTCGCCGCCCCCGGCTCCAAGGGCTTCTCCGCCGCGGGCTTCCTCGGCCGGATGCCCCTGTCGATGATGGGCATCGGCGTGGTGACGATGATCTCCCAGCTCACCGGGCGGTACGGGCTCGCGGGCGCGCTGTCGGCAACCATGGCGCTCGCGGCCGCGGTGATGGGCCCGCAGGTCTCCCGGATGGTGGACCGGCACGGCCAGCGGCGGGTGCTGCGCCCCGTCACCCTGTTCGCGCTCGTGGCGGCCGCCGGGCTGCTGCTGGCCGCGCGCTTCGAGTGGCCGGACTGGGCGCTGTTCCTCTGTGCGGCCGGGATCGGCTGTGTCCCGAGCATCGGCGCGATGATCCGGGCCCGTTGGGCGGCCCTCTACGGAGGCACCCCGCAGTTGCACACCGCGTACTCGTTCGAGTCCGTGGTGGACGAGATCTGCTTCATCTTCGGGCCGATCTTCTCCATCGGCCTGTCCACGGTGTGGTTCCCGGAGGCCGGGCCGCTGCTCGCCGCCTGCTTCCTGGCGGTGGGCGTCTTCTGGCTGACCTCCCAGCGCGCGACCGAGCCCGTGCCGCACCCGCGTGAGCACCACACCAGCGGTTCGGCGCTGCGCGCGGCCGGACTCCAGGTCCTGGTGGCCACGTTCGTGGCGACCGGAGCGATCTTCGGGGCCGTGGACGTGGTCACCGTGGCCTTCGCGGAGGAGCAGGGCCACAAGGGCGCCGCGAGCGTGGTTCTGGCCCTCTATGCGGCGGGTTCCTGCGCGGCGGGAGCCGTGTTCGGACTGCTGCACTTCAAGGGGGCGCCCGAACGTCGGTGGCTGCTGGGCATATGCGCCATGGCCGTGAGTATGATCCCCCTGCTACTGGTCGGAAACTTGCCGTTTCTGGCCGTGGCGCTGTTCGTTGCGGGCCTGTCCATCGCTCCCACGATGATCACGACGATGTCCCTCATCGAACAGCACGTACCACGCGCGAAACTGACCGAGGGCATGACCTGGGTGAGCACCGGACTCGCGGTCGGGGTCGCGCTCGGCTCCTCCGTGGCCGGCTGGGTGATCGACGCCGCCGGTGCGAAGGCCGGGTACGGGGTTCCGGCGGTGTCCGGAGCCGTCGCGGTCGCGGTCGGATTCCTCGGGTATCGCCGGTTGAGCAGGCCGGTTCCGCAGCGGGAGGGGACCCATGAGCACCACAGTGAGCGGGAAGAGCGGCACGTGGCGTAACTGGGCGGGGAACGTCACCGCCCGGCCCGTACGGGAGGTCACCCCCGCTTCGGTCGAGGAGCTCTCCGCGGCCGTACGCAAGGCTGCCGACGATGGTCTGAGGGTCAAGGCCGTCGGCACCGGGCACTCCTTCACCGCCGCCGCCGCGACCGACGGCGTGTTGATCCGCCCTCAACTGTTGACCGGCATCCGCAACATCGATCGCGCGGCCGGGACCGTCACCGTTGAGGCGGGCACCCCGCTCAAGCGTCTCAACATGGCTCTCGCGCGCGAGGGGCTGTCGCTCACGAACATGGGCGACATCATGGAGCAGACGGTCTCGGGCGCGACCAGTACCGGAACGCATGGCACGGGCCGCGACTCGGCCTCGATCGCCGCGCAGATCAAGGGACTTGAGCTGGTCACCGCGGACGGTTCGCTCCTCACCTGCTCCGAGGCGGAGAACCCCGATGTCTTCGCGGCGGCCCGGGTGGGCATTGGCGCCCTGGGGATCGTCACCGCGATCACCTTCTCCGTAGAGCCCATTTTCCTGCTCACGGCCCGCGAGGAGCCGATGACCTTCGACAAGGTCACCGCCGACTTCGACGAACTCTTCACCGAGAACGAGCACTTCGAGTTCTACTGGTTCCCACACACCGGCAACTGCAACACCAAGCGCAACAACCGCAGCGCCGGCCCCGAGAAGCCGATCGGGCAGATCGGCGGCTGGATCGAGGACGAGTTCCTCTCCAACGGGGTCTTCCACGTGGCCAATCTGGTCGGCCGCGCCGCGCCCGCCACCATCCCGACGATCGCCAAGATCTCCAGCCGGGCGCTGTCCGCGCGGACCTACACCGACATTCCCTACAAGGTCTTCACTTCTCCGCGCCGGGTGCGCTTCGTGGAGATGGAGTACGCCGTTCCGCGCGAGGCGCTCGTCGAGACGCTGCGCGAGCTGAAGACGATGGTCGACCGCTCGTCCCTGCGGGTCAGCTTCCCCGTCGAGGTGCGCACGGCCCCCGCGGACGACATCGCGCTCTCCACGGCGTCCGGGCGGGAGAGCGCCTACATCGCCGTCCACATGTTCAGGGGTACGCCCTATCAGGCGTACTTCACCGCGGCCGAGCGGATCTTCACGGCGCACGAGGGCCGCCCGCACTGGGGCAAGGTCCACACCCGCGACGCGGAGTACTTCTCGAAGGTGTATCCGCGCTTCGGCGAGTTCACGGCGCTGCGGGACCGTCTTGACCCGGATCGCCGCTTTGGGAACGACTACTTGCGTCGGGTGCTGGGCTCGTAGGCGAACCGTCCGTGGGCGCCGGGGTGTCGGCCGGCGCCTGCGAAGCGGCGTCGGAACTCGGCATCGGTGCAGGGGATGTGGCACGGCCGTCACCCTGAGTGGTGCCGGTCCCGGCGCCGTCTTCGGTGCCGGAAGTGCCGTCGGTGGCCGACGGCTCACTCGACGAGGACCCGCTCGAAGGGCTCGAAGGCGTCATGCCGGGCCTTGAGTGGGAGCCGGAGCCACTGCCCTTGAGGGCGTCACCGACGGTGGTGCTCGTGCCGTCGCCGCTGAAGCTCTGACCCGACACCAGCTCGTACGTCGTGATCCCCGCCATCGTGACGCCGAAGACGAGCGCCGCCGCGATCACCGGCCGCTTCCAGTTCTTGACCCGGGCGCGATAGACGGTGCCCTCGGTGAACGCCCCCGGTACCGGATCCTGCTCGGGCCTCGGCTTCGCCTGGACCGTGACATCGCGGAGCTGTTCGCCGGTGCGCTTGAAGAAGTGCTGGAAGACGGTGCCTCCACAGGTGGCGATCGCGCTGACCACTCCGGCGCCCAGGATCGTCCCGTACACCCCGAAGTAAGAGGCGAGTTTGGCCGCCACCACCGCGGCCACGGCGCTGCCCGCCACTTGCGGAAGGCTCAGGTCCACCCGCTTCCTCCTCGGTGCCCCTTCCTTCGCTCCCGGTTCCTCGCCGGTATCCGACTTCTCGCGCATCCCCGGACCTTGCCTGCCTTTCCCGTACTTCTCGACCGCTTGCACGAGAAAGGGACGGACGGGCGAAACGTTTAGTTCCGTTTCTGGCGATTACGTGAAGTACGACACGTTTCACGGTCACTCATACGGCACAGCGGACGGCCAACTACCACCCCTCACTAGAAGTTGGGCGGCGTGCCGATCCACGCACATGGCCCGAATGGAGTACTGTTGCGAGCCCTGGGTCCGGACTCCCGCCAGGGTGTCCGGGGCCTGACAGGACCGCCGGGAGGGGGCTCGTTGCACAGGGTGATGGAGTTCGTCACTTAGCGTTGCGAATAGGTAACCGTGCCATAACGGCGACCCCGGGCCCGTGCCCGACACGCCGGGCAACTCGGCAAGGTTGTGGCAGGCTGCACCCGGGCAGGCCACACTCGACTAGCGGAAGCAGCGACGCACGTGACGTCGGCAGGCACCACCCGGGAGGTCCCCATGCCCGAACTGCGTGTCGTGGCCGTCTCTAACGACGGCACACGGCTGGTGCTGAAGGCTGCGGACAGCACGGAGTACACGCTTCCGATTGACGAGCGTCTGCGCGCCGCTGTTCGCGGCGACCGTCCCCGCCTCGGCCAGATCGAGATCGAGGTGGAGAGCCATCTCCGCCCCCGAGACATCCAGGCGCGTATACGCGCCGGCGCCTCCGCGGAGGAAGTCGCCCAGCTCGCGGGAATCCCCGTCGACCGGGTGCGTCGCTTCGAGGGCCCCGTCCTCGCCGAGCGTGCCTTCATGGCCGAGCGGGCCAGGAAGACTCCTGTCCGCCGCCCCGGCGAGAACGCCGGACCCCAGCTCGGTGAGGCCGTCCAGGAGCGGCTGCTGATCCGGGGCGCCGAGAAGGACACCGTCCAGTGGGACTCGTGGCGTCGTGACGACGGCACGTGGGAAGTGCTGTTGGTCTACCGGGTCGCGGGCGAGCCGCACTCGGCGAGCTGGACGTACGACCCGCCCCGGCGGCTCGTCCAGGCCGTCGACGACGAGGCGCGCTCGCTGATCGGCGAGTCCGACGACCTCGCGGCGCCCGAGCCGAGCTTCCCGTTCGTCCCGCGTATCGCACGGCTGCCGCGCGACCGCCCGCTGGACCGTGCCCTGGACCGGCAGATGGAGCGCCCGAGTCTGCCCGGGCCTTCCCCCGAGCCGATCGAGGAGAGTGTGAGCGACCGCGACTCGCTCACCAGCCTCCTGGAAGCGGTACCCAGCTTCCGGGGCGACATGGTGGTGCCCGAGCGGCCCGCCACCGCGGAACTCCCGGCGACGGAGGAGCCACCCACCGAGCCCGAGGCGGAGGAGCCCCCGGCCCCCGCGGCCTCGGCCGGTGCCGGGTCCGCCTACGCGGACGTGCTCATGCCCCGCTCGGTCGGCAGCCACCGCGACCGGCTCGTCGGCGCGACCGACCGCCAGGCCGAGGCCGACGGCGTCCGCCCGGGCCGCAGAGCGGCGGTCCCGAGCTGGGACGAGATCGTCTTCGGGACGCGACGAAAGAAGCAGGACTAATCAGTTGTACGACATGGGGGCCCGCGCCACGCTGGAGCGGGCCCCTTTGCCGTTACTCAGGGTCGGGGCCCACCGCGACGTGCCGTTACTGGGGGTCGGGGCCCACCGCGACCGGACGGCCACTGTCCCGCGACCACTCCGACCAGGAACCCACGTACAGCGCGGCCGGGATGCCCGCGACGGCGAGCGCCAGCACCTCGTGGGCGGCGGACACGCCCGAACCGCAGTAGACGCCGACCTCCGAAGTGCCGGTCACGCCGAGGGACTTGAAGCGCTCCGCGAGCTCACCCGATGGCCGGAACTCGCCGGTCTCCGTGACGTTCTCCGTGGTCGGCGCCGAGACCGCGCCCGGGATGTGCCCGCCCACGGGGTCGATCGGCTCGACCTCGCCCCGATAGCGTTCCCCGGCGCGGGCGTCGAGCAGCAGCCCCGTACGGGCGAGCGCGGCGGCCCCGTCCGCGTCCAGCAGCGGCCGGGAGCCCGCGACCGGCTCGAAGGTTCCGGGGACGGGCTCGGGGACCTCCGAGGACACCGGCCCGCTCCAGGCGGCCAGCCCGCCGTCAAGCACGCGCACCGACGGATGCCCCGTCCAGCCCAGCAGCCACCAGGCCCGCGCGGCGGCCCACCCCACGCCACCGTCGTACACGACGACATCCCGGTCCGCGGACACCCCGGCGGCCCGCATCGCCCCGCTGAAGACCTCCAGGTCGGGCAGCGGATGGCGGCCGCCGTCGCCCGGTTCCCCGGCCAGTTCGGCATCCAGGTCGACGAAGACCGCGCCGGGGATGTGCCCTGCCGCGTAGGCGGCCCGGCCGTCGAAGGGGGCGGCCCCGGCGGCTGTCGCCGTGGAGAGCTGCCAGCGGATGTCGAGCACGACCGGCGGGTTCGGTCCCACCAGGTCGCTCGCGAGTTCGGATGCGGAGATGATGGCGTTCATGGCCACCATCCTTGCGTACGGGGTGGCCCCGGCGTCCAGGTCCGGCTACTCTGCTCGGCCGGACAGGTCCGATCACCGGGCGTACGGGATCGGGCACATGCTGTACAGCCGATGGACACTCCCCGGCAATCGCGCGGAAACGGATGGGAAACGGCTCATCGGGCATTCTCCGGCAGTGGACCACTACACGATGACGCCGCCGGGGCGCGCAGGGTGACGGGTGGTGCGAGCATCGGCACGGGGCGTGCACGCGCGCGATTGCGGTACGCGTGTTGGTAGGCGGAAGGTGAACGGCCACCGCGAGGGGCCGAGAAGAGAGTGACGATGACCGAGGCACGGGAGTCGGCCGGCCCGAACGGCACCACGAACGCTCGGCACGCACCCGGCGTGCCCTGCTGGGTGAGCCTGATGGTGCACGGGATGGCCACGACCCAGGAGTTCTACGGAGAGCTGTTCGGCTGGGAGTTCCAGCCGGGCCCGCGGCAGCTCGGCCCGTATGCGCGGGCCCTGCTCGACGGCCACGAGGTGGCGGGAATCGGACAGATGCCACCCGACCGGCATCTGCCGATCGCCTGGACGCCGTACTTCGCCTCGGAGGACGTGAACCACACCGCCGAGTCGGTACGGCACTGCGGCGGCACCGTGGGCGTGGGCCCCCTGGACGCCGGAGAGGCCGGGCGGCTGCTGATCGCCTCGGACCCCACGGGCGCCGTCTTCGGGGTCTGGCAGGCGGCGGCCCATCTGGGCACGGCACTCCACGGGGTGCACGGCACCCCGGCCTGGATCGAATTGGTGACCCGCGACACCGAGAGCGTCGTCAAGTTCTACCAGGGGGTCTTCGGACACGAGCCGGAACCGGTCGTCTCGGCCGACTTCGACTACATGACCCTGCACATCGACGGCCGCCCGGTGGCAGGCATGCACGGCGTCGGCCATGGCCTGCCCCGCGACCGCGGGCCGCACTGGCTGACGTACTTCGAGGTCGCGGACGTGGACGAGGCCGTCACCCAGGCCACCGACCTCGGCGGACACCTCCTCAAGGCGGCCCACGACTCGCCCTACGGACGGGTGGCCACGGTGGCGGACCCGGAGGGCGCGGTGTTCTCGGTGATCCGCACCGAGCGATGACGCACGCAGCGCGCTGAGAGTCAGGCGGAGGCGATCGGCAGTACGTCGGGCGAGAGGGCGCTCGCGCGAGCCGTCGCCGCCGTCATCCGGCGCCGGTGGTGTCGACGGCACAGGACCTCGTAGCCGATGTCCTCCGCCTGATTGACGTCGCCGACGACCACCTGGGCGCCCTCGACGACCATTTCGCCGCCTATCGTGCGGGCGTTGTGGGTGGCACGGGCGCCGCACCAGCACAGGGCCTCGACCTGGAGGACCTCGACCCGGTCGGCGAGCTCCACGAGGCGCTGGGAGCCGGGGAAGAGCTTGGAGCGGAAGTCGGTGGTGATGCCGAACGCGAAGACGTCGACGCCAAGGTCGTCGACCACCCGGGCCAGTTGGTCGATCTGGCCGGGGGCCAGGAACTGCGCCTCGTCCGCGATCACGTAATCCGCCCGGCCGCCCTGGGAGAGGTGGTCGACGAGGTACCCGTACAGGTCCTGGTCGTCCGCGACCTCCACGGCGTCCGTGACCAGGCCGAGGCGCGAGGAGAGCTTGCCCTCCCCCGCGCGGTCGTCGCGCGTGAAGATCATGCCCTGCAGGCCCCGGGCCGAGCGGTTGTGCTCGATCTGGAGAGCCAGCGTCGACTTCCCGCAGTCCATCGTTCCGGAGAAGAACACCAGCTCGGGCATGGGGAGTTGAGCACCTTTCGGCAAGAAGGGAGGCAGGCGGAGGAGGGACGGGCGGGGAGCAGTCAGGTACGTACTTCCAGGAGCGGAACGTGCTGCTCCACCGGTGCCATCGAACCGTGGTTGCCGACCATCGCCGACTCCTTCGGCTCCCGCTCGGTCGCGACGATCAGGACGTCGTCGCAGGCCGCCGCCACGACGTCGCCGATCCGGGCGTACACCCGTTCGTCGACCTGCGGCCCGAACCAGCCCGCCGCGATCGCCTCGTCGCGTGAAGCCACCCAGAACTGCTCGCCGAGCACCTCGCGCCAGCAGGTCAGGACGTCCGCCTCGGCACCCGGGACGGCGTACACATGCCGGGCCCGGGCCTCGCCGCCCAGCAGGGCGACTCCCGCGCGCAGCTCCCAGTCCTCGTCGAAGTCGATGCGGTGCTGCTCGTCGAAGGGGATGTCGATCATGCCGTGGTCGGCGGTGATGTACAGCGCCGCGCGCGGCGGCAGTTGCTCCGCGAGGCGCTGGACCAGGCGGTCGACGTACATCAGCTGACCGCGCCAGGGGTCCGAGTCGACGCCGAAGCGGTGGCCCTTGCCGTCCACCTCGGCGTAGTAGGTGTACACCAACGAGCGGTCGCCTGCGGCCAGTTGTTCGGCCGCGAGGTCCATGCGCTCCTCGCCGGACAGCCTCCCGTGGAACGTTCCGCCACTCAGGGCGATCTTCGTGAGCGGGGTGTTCTGGAAGGTCGGGGACGTGACCTGGGCCGTGTGCACACCCGCCGCGTCCGCGAGCTGGAAGACGGTGGGGTACGGCTGCCAGGCACGGGGTTCCGTCCAGGGACTCCAGCGCAGCTGGTTCATCAGCTCGCCGGTCCTCGGGTTGCGCACGGTGTAGCCGGGCAGGCCGTGCGCGCCGGGCGGCAGGCCCGTGCCGACGGAGGCGAGAGAACTCGCGGTGGTCGCCGGGTAACCGGCGGTGATCGGGCGGCCGGTGCCGCCGCGCGAGCCGGCGAGGAGGGAACTCATGAAGGGGGCCTCGTCCGGGTGCGCCTTCAGTTGCTCCCAGCCGAGACCGTCGATCAGGAAGACGCAGTTCCGGTCGGCCTCGGTCAGTTCCGGTATGGCGGTGGTCATGCCGGGGACGCCCATGCCGGCGGCGAGCGTGGGCAGCAGATCGGCGAGCGAGCCCGCGCCGTACTCGGGGACGGGCGCGGAATCGATGGCCAGCGGTTCCGGGTGGTCCCAGGTGGGCAGCGCCATCAGCGGGTGATGTCCGCGGTCGCCTCGGAGAGGGACTGCGCGAAGGCGAGGGCCTGGCGCACCGTCTCCGGGCCGTCCCCGGCCTCGCTGACGCGCAGGCTCAGGTCGTCCGCCGTCGAGTTGCCCGTGTAGCCGTGGTCCGCCTCGCAGTTGGGGTCGCCGCAGGCCGCGGGCTCCAGGTCGATGCGGGAGACCGCGCCCCAGCCGATGGTCAGGACGACCTCACGGGGCAGCGTGCCCGGCGTGTACGACTCGGGGTTGGCGACGACCCGGCTGACGACGACCGACGAGATCCGGCCGAGTTTCACGGACTCGGTCGAGGTCGTGGCGTACGGCGTCGGTGAGGTCGTGTCCGCGTTCTGCTCGTCGGTGTGACTCACGATGAAGCGGTTGCCGGTGAGGACGAGCACGGTCACGTGCCGGCGCACCTCGTTGGCGTCGAACGTCGTCTCCTGGTGGACCAGGTACGACCGGATGGTGTCGCCGCCGATCGCGGCCTCCACCGCCTCGGCCACGAGGGCCGGGTAGTAGCCGCTGCGCTCGATCGCCGCTCGCAGCCCCTGGGTCGTCGTACTGGTCTTGGCCATGACGTCCATCCTACGGTGGCCCACTGACTGCGAGGCACCGCTCGCGGGTGTCTGTCGTGGACGGATCAGAACGAATCCTCGACGGCGGCGGGCGCCGGTACCGCTCGCACGACGGGCCGGCGCGGCTCGGACGACTGGACCAGTACGGCTCAGACGACGGGAAGCGTCCGGGGGCCGAGGTCGTCGCGGACGGGGGCGCGGGCCAGCCGCACGGTGGCGCCGAGCACGCTCAGGCCGCGCGGGGCGACCACCACCGGCTCCAGGGAGACGGCGACGACCTCCGGGTGGTCGTCGACCAGCCGCGAGACGCGCAGCATCAGCTCTTCGAGGGCCACGGTGTCGACCGGCGCCGAGCCACGCCAGCCGAACAGCAGCGGCGCCGTCCGGATCGACCGGACCAGCGAGCTCGCGTCCCGGTCGGTGACCGGAACCAGCCGGTGTGCCGTGTCCCCGAGCAGCTCCGACGCGGCTCCGGCCAGGCCGAACGAGAGCACCGCTCCGGCCGCCGGGTCGATGACGGCCCGTACGACCGTGTCGACCCCGCGCGGCGCCATGCCCTGCACGACCGGGCGCAGCACCTCCGGCGTTCCGAAGAGGTCGGTCAACTCCGTGTACGCCCTCCTCAGTTGCGCCTCGTCCGTCAGATCCAGGCGTACGCCGCCCAGGTCGGCGCGGTGTCTCAGGTGCGGTGCGGTGGTCTTGAGGGCCACGGGGTAACCGAGAGTGCGCGCGGCCACCGCGGCCTCGTCGGGTGTCGGCGCGGGCAGTGCCCGGTGCACCTCGATGCCGTACCGCCCGAGCAGCACGCAGGCGTCCTCGGGGGCGAGTGTCAGTCCCGAGCCCCGGGAGAGCAGCTCGTCGATCTGCTCGGCGGCGCCCTTCTCGTCGATGTCCTCGTACTCGGGGACCTTGCCAGGGTCGGCCACCTCGCGCCGCCACTGGGCGTATTTCACGGCCTCGCCGAGGGCGCGGACGGCGCGCTCGGCGGCGGGGTAGGCGGGGATGAGCCGGGGGCTCGCCTCCGAGGGACCACCCACGGCGGTGGCCGGGCGTTCGGCGGGACGGGGTGCCTGGCCCGCGCCGGGTGCCGTGGACGCCGCCTGTGGTGCGGTGCTGGCCGCCGCGGACAGGGCCTCCGCGAGCCCGCCGAGCTCGACGTGCACCACGAGCACCGGCTTCGCCGGGGCCGAGGCCGAGGCCGATCGCAGGGCCTGAGCCAGGGCCGCGTCCTGGGCCGGCGTCTCCCCCACGGCCGGTATGGCGGTCACCACCACGGCGTCGCACCTGTCATCGGCGAGGGCTTTCGTCAGCGCCCGGTGGAAGTCCTCCGCCGAGGCCGCCGTGGTCAGATCCAGCGGAGGAAGCGGTCGCAGTCCTTCGGCCAGGCACGCGTCGAACGTCAGCAGTCCCAGGGACTCCGAGTTGCCGAGGATCGCCACCCGGGGTCCCGCGGGGAGCGGCTGGCGGGCCAGCAGAAGCCCCGCGTCGACCAGCTCGGTGATCGTGTCGACCCGGATCACCCCGGCCTGCCGCAGCAGCGCGGACACGGTGGCGTGCGGCAGCCGGGTGGCCCGTACGGCATGCCCCTGGGGAGCGGCGGCGTGCCGCGCGCCCTGGACCACGACCAGCGGCTTGGCGGCCGCCGTCCGCCGGGCGAGCCGGGTGAACTTGCGCGGGTTGCCGATGGATTCGAGGTACATCAGGGCGACGTCGGTGTCCGGGTCGTCGTACCAGTACTGGAGTACGTCGTTGCCGGACACGTCCGCCCGGTTCCCGGAGGAGACGAAGGTGGACACGCCGGTCACGCCGGTGACGCCGCCGCCGCGCCGGTGCAGCCGGGAGAGCAGTGCGATCCCGATCGCGCCGGACTGGGCGAACAGGCCTATCCGCCCGGGGCGCGGCATCTCCGGCGCGAGCGAGGCGTTGAGGCGCACCTCGGGGGAGGTGTTGATGACCCCGAAGGCGTTCGGTCCGATGATGCGCATCCCGTACGTACGCGCCTGGCGGACGAGTGCGCGCTGGCGCTCGCGTCCGGCGGGACCGCTCTCGGCGAACCCGGCGGAGACGACCACGAGGCCCTGCACGCCGTGCTCGCCGCACTCCGCGACGACCTCGGGGACGTACGGCGCGGGCACGGCGACGACCGCGAGGTCGACGGGCTCGGCGATGTCGCGGACGGAGCGGTGGGCCGGAACGCCGTCGATCTCCTTCGCCTGGAGTGCCTTGTTCACGGCGTACAGCCGCCCGGTGAAACCGGCCGCGCGCAGGTTGTCGAGAACGCTGCGTCCCACCCCGCCGGGGGTGCGGCCCGCTCCGATGACGGCGACCGAGCCGGGCGCGAGCAGTCGCTGCACGGACCGCGCCTCGGCGCGCTGCTCCCGCGCGCGCTGCACGGCGAGCGAGCGGTCGGTGGGTTCGAGGTCGAACTCCAGGCGTACGACGCCGTCCTCGAAGTGCCGCTTCTGCTGGTACCCGGCGTCCGTGAACACCTTGATCATCTTGCTGTTGGCGGGCAGTACCTCGGCGGCGAAACGGCGGATGTCGCGCTCCCTGGCGACGGCCGCGATGTGCTCCAGGAGGGCCGAGGCGACGCCGCGGCCCTGGTGGGCGTCCTGTACGAGGAAGGCGACCTCGGCCTCGTCCGCGGGCAGCGAGGCGGGCCGACCATCGGCATTAATACGGTCATAGCGTACGGTGGCGATGAACTCGCCGCCGACCGTGGCCGCGAGTCCCACCCTGTCCACAAAGTCGTGGTGCGTGAAGCGGTGGACATCCTTGGCGGACAGGCGCGGGTAGGGCGCGAAGAAGCGGTAGTACTTCGACTCGTCCGAGACCTGCTCGTAGAAGCTCACCAGCCGGTCGGCGTCGTCGACGGTGATGGGCCTGATGCGGGCGGTGCCGCCGTCGCGCAGCACCACGTCGGCCTCCCAGTGGGAGGGGTACTCGTGCCGGTCCGACGAGGTCTGCATGGGCCCCAGAGTACGGCTCGCGTCCGACAACGGCGCGAGGCAGGCTGGGGGCACCGAAGTCGGATCCAGGCCGGGATCCGACGCGGAGTTCGGGACGGGAACAGCACCCTGCCCGGACTCGCTTCACGTTGTGGAACACTGGTCTAGACAACCCTGAACACCTGAAGGGCAGCATCACATGGCTGAGCGCCGCGTCAACGTCGGCTGGGCCGAGGGCCTCCACGCCCGTCCCGCCTCCATCTTCGTCCGGGCGGCCACGGCCTCCGGTATCCCCGTGACGATCGCCAAGGCGGAGGGCAACCCCGTCAACGCGGCCTCCATGCTGGCGGTCCTCGGCCTGGGCGCCCAGGGTGGCGAGGAGATCGTCCTCGCCTCGGACGCCGAGGGCGCGGACGCCGCGCTCGACCGGCTGGCGAAGCTGGTGGCGGAGGGTCTCGAGGAGCTCCCCGAGACCGTCTGAGAAAGAGCCCCCGAACGGGGTTCCGCAATTCATGGCGGGAGTGGCCTTCACACCAAAAGACCCCGCCCCGCACGCATTCGAAGGGCTCGCCTGAAAACATCGGGCGGGCCCTTCGCTTTTCTCATTGCGGGCAGCAGAAATAATCCCCCGCAAATTACCCCTCTTTGTATACGGCGCCGGTGTTAATGACGCACGCCCGTCATGTTTACGGGATGTTGCGAAGTCCTCACACGCTCCGGACGATCTCCCCCGCCGGGAAAACGCAGCCGATGCGCGACCGTCGCGCGCTCGGTGTGCAGCGCCGTGACGGCCCGCGCCCGCTCGCTGTCGCCGCGCGCCACCGCGTCCACGATCCCGCCGTGCTCCGCCCAGGACTCCGCCGGATTGGCCGGCGCCTCGACCGCGTACATCCAGGCGATCTTGTGCCGCAGCTGGGCCAGCGTGGAGGTCAGCGCCGGGCTCCCGGAGGCCTGCGCGAGGGTCTCGTGGAACCAGCTGCCGAGCGACCGCAGATCCTCGCTGTTCCCCCTCCTGGCCCGCTCCTGCCCCAGTCTGACCAGGCCTCGAAGCACCTTGAGGTGGGCCTCGGTGCGCCGCTGCGCGGCCCTCGCGGCGCCCAGCGGCTCCAGGAGCGTGCGCATCTCGAGCAGGTCCGCGCCCTCCTGCTCGGTGGGCTCCGCGACGCACGCGCCCGCGTGTCGGCGAGTGACGACGAAGCCCTCGGCCTCCAGCGTGCGCAGCGCCTCGCGCACGGGGACCCGCGAGACGCCGTAGCGGCGCGCGAGCAGTTCCTCGGTGAGCCGGCTGCCGCGCTCGTAGACACCCGCGACGATGTCGTCACGGATCGCCGTGCATACCGAGTGCGCGGGAATGCGCATGACCGGACCTCCGCCTTAATCCCCGCGAAACGCGGTCGATTGACGCTTGTTCAGCGACTCTATTGCAGAGAACCGGAATTTCCGATGGCAGGCCGGAATCCATGGATATTTTTTGGACAGACAGCCGTTCGAAACGACGAAGCCCCGGCTGGGGGGAGCCGGGGCTTCGGAAGTGTTGACGCCGGTCGTCGGACGTTCGGGGTGTGCGAGCGTCAGACGTTCACGCCGTGCGAGCGGAGATAGGCGACCGGGTCCATGTCGGAGCCGTACTCCGCCGTCGTGCGGGCCTCGAAGTGGAGGTGCGGCCCGGTGGTGTTCCCGGTGGAGCCGGAGAGACCGATCTGCTGGCCCGGGGTGACCGTCTGCCCCACGGAGACACCGATGGACGACAGGTGGCCGTACATCGTGTAGGTGCCGTCGTGCATCTTCAGGACGATCTGGTTGCCGTACGCGCCGCCCCAGCCCGCCGTGACGACCGTGCCGGAGCCGACCGCGTGGACCGAGGTCCCGGAGGCGGCGTGGAAGTCGACGCCCGTGTGGCTGCCGGAGGACCAGAGGCTGCCACCGGTCTTGTAGCCGGTGGAGATGTACGAGCCGGTGATCGGCAGGACGAAGGTGTTGAGGCGCTTGCGCTCGGCGGCGCGGGCGGCGCGCTCCTTGGCCTCGCGCTCCTTCTTCGCCTCCTCGGCGGCCTTCTTGCGCGCGGCTTCTTCGGCCTTCTTGCGCGCGACGGCCTCGTCGGCGGCACGCTGCTGTGCGGCGGCCTGCGCGTCGATCTGGGCGGCGACGTTGTCGCCGAGGGTGACCGCCTGGGTCAGCCCGGTCTGCTCGACGGAGGCGTCCGCGGCGACTGCCGGGGCGGCCAGGGTTCCGATGACACCGGTGGTGGTGAGCGCGGCAACGCCGACGGCGTTCTTGGTGGAGCGCTTCACGCGGCTCGGACGACGGTGTTTCCCGGGGCCACAGGTGAACGCCATGTAGGGGCTGATCCTTTCCTTCCCTCTCGCCTACCGGGTTAGCTGACGGGTTCGGAGCAGGAAGGTCTCCTACGGACCCCTCCAGGGAGGGCGTCCGATTCACCCCAGGGACTACGTGTGGGTCCCCGGCTCCCCTGGCTCGCGCCGTACGGGGACTCGGCGATGACTGTCCGGTGCCGCGGGCGCGGCGCACTGCCTGACGAACAGCCGCACCGACGCTAGACGGGGCGTCTTTCAATCAACAAACGGATCACGGGTTTTGTAGTGCATGCCACAGGGCAGACGGGCAACCTCCCTACCAATACGGACATCTTGGGGACGAAGTCCGAGCGAGAACCCGAGCGGAAATCCGATCAAAAAGGGGCCCGGGCGACTCTTCAGTCACCCGGGCCCTACGGAGTCACGCTCTTCCGCTCCGCGTGCGGTTCGGCCTACCGCCGGCTGAGCGGCTGCTCCGCTGAACCTCTACTCCGCCGAAACGACGGTCACTTCACCGATTCCGAGGGCCTTGACGGGCTCCTGGATCTGCGCGGCGTCGCCGACGAGGACGGTCACCAGACGGTCCACCGGGAAGGCGCTCACGGCGGCCGCGGTGGCCTCCACGGTGCCGGTCGCGGCGAGCTGCTGGTACAGCGTCGCCTGGTAGTCGTCCGGCAGGTACTGCTCGACCTGGTCCGCGAGCGTGCCCGCGACGGCCGCCGCGGTCTCGAACTTGAGGGGCGCCACCCCCACCAGGTTCTGTACGGCGATGTCGCGCTCGGCGTCCGTCAGGCCCTCCGCGGCGAGGGTGCGCAGCACCTTCCAGAGGTCGTCGAGCGCCGGGCCGGTGTTCGGGGTGTCCACGGAGCCGCTGATGGCGAGCATCGCGATACCGGTTCCGTCCGGCGCGGCGCGCAGGACCTGGCCGAACGCCCGCACACCGTAGGTGTAGCCCTTTTCCTCGCGCAGGACGCGGTCCAGGCGCGAGGTGAGGGTGCCGCCGAGGCAGTACGTGCCGAGCACCTGGGCGGGCCACACACGGTCGTGCCGGTCGGCGCCGACACGGCCGATGAGCAGCTGCGTCTGGACCGCGCCGGGGCGGTCCACGATGATCACACGGCCGGTGTCGTCGGCGGCCACCGACGGCACGGGGCGCGGCTCGGCGGACGAACCAGTCCAGTCGCCGAGCGTCTCGGCGAGCAGCGCGTCGAGGTCGACGCCGGTCAGGTCGCCGACGATCACGGCGGCCGACGTGGCGGGACGTACGTGCTTGTCGAAGAAGGCGCGTACGGCCGCCGAGTCGATCTTCTGGACGGTCTCCTCTGTGCCCTGGCGCGGGCGCGACATGCGCGAGGTCGCCGGGAACAGCTCCTTGGAGAGCTCCTTGGCGGCACGCCGGGCCGGGTTGGCCGTCTCGTGCGGGATCTCGTCGAGCCGGTTGCGCACCAGCCGCTCGACCTCGCTGTCCGCGAACGCCGGTGCCCTCAGGGCGTCGGCGAGCAGCCCGAGCGTCTTGGGCAGGCGCGAGACGGGCACTTCGAGCGACAGCCGTACGCCGGGGTGGTCGGCGTGCGCGTCGAGGGTGGCGCCGCAGCGCTCCAGCTCGGCGGCGAACTCCTCGGCGGAGAGCTTGTCGGTGCCCTCGGAGAAGGCGCGCGCCATGATCGTGGCGACGCCGTCGAGGCCCGCGGGCTCGGCCTCCAGCGGCGCGGCGAGCAGCACCTCGACGGCGACGACCTGCTGGCCGGGGCGGTGGCAGCGCAGCACGGTCAGGCCGTTGTCCAGCGTGCCGCGCTCGGGCGCCGGGAAGGCCCAGGGCTTGGGCTGGCCCGCCTGGGGCTGCGGGTGGAAGTCCATGGTGGCGAGCTCGCTCACTTCGCCGCCTCCTCGTCCTCTTCGGTGGTGTCGGCAGCGACCGGCTCGTACACGAGCACCGCGCGGTTGTCGGGTCGCAGGCGGGCCTTCGCGACCTCCTTGACCTCCTCGGCCGTGATGTCCAGGACGCGCTGTACGGCCGTCAGGGCGAGCTGCGGGTCGCCGAACAGGACGGCGTACCGGCACAGTTCGTCGGCGCGGCCGGCGACCGTGCCGAGCCGGTCCAGCCACTCGCGCTCCAACTGGGCCTGGGCGCGCTCCATCTCCTCGTCCGTGGGGCCCTCCTCGGCGAACCGGGCGAGCTCAGCGTCGACGGCGGACTCGATCACCGGGACCTCGACGTCACCGGACGTCTTCACGTCCAGCCAGCCCAGGGAGGGCGCTCCGGCGAGCCGCAGCAGGCCGAACCCGGCCGCGACGGCGGTGCGGTCGCGGCGTACGAGCCGGTTGTAGAGCCGGGACGACTCGCCGCCGCCGAGGATGGTGAGCGCCACGTCGGCCGCGTCGGCCGCGCGCGTGCCGTCCTCCGGAAGCCGGTAGGCGGCCATCAGGGCGCGCGCCGGGACCTCCTCCTCGACGACCTCGCGCAGCTGCTCGCCGATGACCTCGGGCAGCGAGCCGTCGCGCGGGGCGGGCTTGCCGTCGTGCCCGGGGATGGAGCCGAAGTACTTCTCGATCCAGGCGAGCGTCTGCCGCGGGTCGATGTCCCCGACCACGGAGAGCACCGCGTTGTTCGGCGCGTAGTAGGTGCGGAAGAAGGCGCGGGCGTCCTCCAGGGTCGCCGCGTCCAGGTCCGCCATGGACCCGATCGGGGTGTGGTGGTACGGGTGGCCCTCGGGGTAGGCGAGCGCGGTCAGCTTCTCGAAGGCGGTGCCGTAGGGCACGTTGTCGTAGCGCTGGCGGCGCTCGTTCTTGACGACGTCCCGCTGGTTCTCCATGGACTCGTCGTCGAGTGCGGCCAGCAGCGAGCCCATGCGGTCGGCCTCCAGCCAGAGGGCGAGCTCCAGCTGGTGGGCGGGCATCGTCTCGAAGTAGTTGGTGCGCTCGAAGCTGGTCGTTCCGTTCAGGGAGCCGCCCGCGCCCTGCACCAGTTCGAAGTGGCCGTTGCCCTTCACCTGGCCGGAGCCCTGGAACATCAGGTGCTCGAAAAGGTGAGCAAGGCCGGTACGGCCCTTGACCTCGTGCCGTGAGCCGACGTCGTACCAGAGGCACACCGCCGCGACCGGGGTCAGATGGTCCTCGGAGAGCACCACGCGCAGGCCGTTGGCCAGGCGGTGCTCGGTCGCTGTCAGGCCGCCGGAGCCTGCTTCAGCTGTGGCCGTGTGACCCATGGGCATGTACGTCCCTTCGATCGCGGAAACTGCAGAATTCCTGCCGGTCCTGCCACTGTATGCAAGCGCGCCGACAGGTGGCGAAGTTCCCGCACCTCGTACGCCGAGAGCGAGAATTCCTGAGGTGGGAGGCCGGACTTCCGTGCACCGCGAGCGAGCGGAACGGGGCTCCGTGGAGCCTCTATGGACGGGTCGCGGTCGGCGTTGTCAGTGCGGCGGTCCACAATGGTGCGCGTCAGAACCCGTTCATGCCCCGGCAGAGACTGTGAAGGAGCCGCAGCAGCGATGGCCCGCCGCAGCACGAAGACCCCGCCGCCCGACGACTCGTACGAGGAGAAGATCCTCGACATCGACGTCGTGGACGAGATGCAGGGCTCCTTCCTCGAATACGCGTACTCGGTCATCTATTCGCGAGCCCTGCCGGACGCCCGTGACGGCCTCAAGCCCGTGCACCGCCGCATCGTGTACCAGATGAACGAGATGGGGCTGCGCCCCGACCGCGGCTATGTGAAGTGCGCCCGCGTCGTCGGCGAGGTCATGGGTAAGCTCCATCCGCACGGCGACGCGTCGATCTACGACGCACTCGTGCGCCTGGCCCAGCCGTTCTCCATGCGCCTGCCGCTGGTCGACGGCCACGGCAACTTCGGTTCGCTCGGCAACGACGACCCGCCGGCCGCCATGCGTTACACCGAGTGCCGGATGGCCGACGCCACGTCACTGATGACCGAGTCCATCGACGAGGACACGGTCGATTTCACGCCGAACTACGACGGCCAGGAGCAGGAGCCCGACGTCCTCCCGGCGGCGTACCCGAACCTGCTGGTCAACGGCTCGTCCGGGATCGCCGTCGGTATGGCGACGAACATGCCGCCGCACAACCTCGGCGAGGTCATCGCGGCCGCCCGCCACCTGATCCGCTATCCGGGCGCCGACCTGGACACGCTGATGAAGTACGTGCCGGGCCCCGACCTGCCGACGGGCGGCCGTATCGTCGGCCTGACCGGCATCAGGGACGCGTACGAGTCGGGCCGCGGCACCTTCAAGATCCGCGCCACGGTGTCGGTGGAGGACGTCACGGCGCGCCGCAAGGGCCTCGTCGTCACCGAACTGCCCTTCACCGTCGGCCCGGAGAAGGTGATCAGCAAGATCAAGGACCTGGTCAACGCCAAGAAGCTCCAGGGCATCGCCGACGTCAAAGACCTCACCGACCGCTCGCACGGACTGCGACTGGTCATCGAGATCAAGAACGGCTTCGTACCGGAAGCGGTCCTGGAGCAGCTCTACAAGCTGACGCCGATGGAGGAGTCCTTCGGCATCAACAACGTGGCGTTGGTGGACGGTCAGCCGCTCACCCTGGGCCTCAAGGAGCTCCTCGAGGTCTATCTCGACCACCGCTTCAACGTCGTGCGCCGCCGCAGTGAGTTCCGCCGCGGCAAGAAGCGCGACCGGCTCCACCTGGTCGAGGGCCTTCTCGTCGCCCTCCTGGACATCGACGAGGTCATCCGCCTCATCCGCTCCAGCGACAACTCGGCGCAGGCGAAGGAGCGCCTGATCGAGCACTTCTCCCTCTCCGAGATCCAGACGCAGTACATCCTGGACACGCCGCTGCGCCGCCTGACCAGGTTCGACCGCATCGAGCTGGAGTCGGAGCGCGACCGGCTCAACGGCGAGATCGACGAGCTGACCGGCATCCTCGACTCGGACGCCGAGCTGCGCAAGCTGGTCTCCGGAGAACTGGCCGCGGTCGCCAAGAAGTTCGGCACCGACCGGCGCACGGTGCTTCTGGAGTCCGCGGGCACCCCCGCCGCGACGGTCTCGCTCCAGGTGGCCGACGACCCGTGCCGGGTGCTGCTGTCCTCGACGGGTCTGCTGGCCCGTACGGCCAACGGCGGCCCCTTCGGGGAGGCCGAGGACGCCAAGCGCACCAAGCACGACCTGATCGTCTCGGCGGTGCCGGCGACGGCCCGCGGCGAGATCGGGGCGGTCACGTCCTCGGGCCGCCTGCTCCGGCTGAACGTGATCGACCTGCCGCAGCTGCCGGAGACGGCGTCGGCACCCAACCTCTCCGGAGGCGCGCCGATCGCGGAGTTCCTGTCCTCCCTGGAGCCGGACGAGACAGTGGTCTGTCTGACGACGCTCGACGAGTCCTCGCCCGGCCTGGCGATCGGCACCGAACAGGGCGTCGTGAAGCGTGTGGTCCCCGACTACCCCTCGAACAAGGAGGAGTTGGAGGTCATCACCCTCAAGGACGGCGACCGGATCGTCGGCGCGGTCGAACTGCGCACCGGCGAGGAGGACCTGGTCTTCATCACCGACGACGCCCAGCTGCTGCGCTACCAGGCTTCGCAGGTCCGCCCGCAGGGCCGGGCGGCGGGCGGCATGTCGGGCATCAAGCTCACCGAGGGCGCGAAGGTGATCTCCTTCACCGCGGTCGACCCGGCGGTGGACGCGGTGGTCTTCACGGTGGCGGGCTCGCGCGGCACGCTGGACGACTCCGTCCAGACCACGGCCAAGTTGACGCCCTTCGACCAGTACCCGCGCAAGGGCCGCGCCACGGGCGGCGTGCGCTGCCAGCGGTTCCTGAAGGGCGAGGACTGCCTCTCGCTGGCCTGGGCGGGCGCGGTTCCGGCACGGGCCGCGCAGAAGAACGGCACACCGGCCGAGCTGCCGGAGATCGACCCGCGCCGTGACGGCTCGGGAGTGTCGCTGGCGAAGACGGTGTCGGTGGTGGCGGGCCCGGTGTAGATCAACCGGCCTCTTCGAGACCGCCGGGCTCCTCGTCCTGTACGTGGCTGTCCTGTACGTAGCTGTCCTGTACGTGCCGGTCCTGCACGTAACGGAGGACGCCCCACATGCTGTGTTCGTCGGCGTGTGGGGCGTCCTTTTCGCACGCCTCCAACTCCTTGGTGAGAGCCGAGGTGTCGATGCCGGAGCCGATCAGCACGAGCTGGGTGAGGCGCGGCTCGGCAGAAGCCCAGGGCTCCGGGTAGAAGCGCAGAAACCGTCCGACGGCATGCACGGCGTACCGGTTGTCCCGGTCCTGGGCGCCGAAATCGACGTAGCCCTTGATGCGGTAGAGCCCCTCGGGCCTGCTGTCGAGGAAGTCCATCAACTCCCGTGGACCGAGCGGCACTTCGGAGCTGAAGGAGAGGGATTCGTAGGCGGAGTGCAGGTGGTCGTGGTGCCCCTGGGAACCGCTCTCGTCGTGCCGGTGGAGGTCGTCGAATGACAGCTGCCCGATGCGCTCCTCGCTCGGCCTGCAGTCGAAGAGGAACTCGGGATCGACGCGGCCGTAGGTGGCGGGCACGACGGCGGCCCGGTCGACAAGCCCGCGTACGGTGCGCAGCACGCGCTCGCCGTCCTCGGCTCGGTCGGTCTTGTTGACGACGACGAGGTCGGCGAGGGCGAGATGCCGGTCGATCTCGGGATGCTTCTCGCGCGTACCGTCGAACTCGGCCGCGTCGACCACCTCGACGAGCCCGCCGTAGACGATCCGCGGATGCTCACTGGCCAGCACCATCCGCACGAGCTCCTGGGGCTCGGCGAGGCCGCTCGCCTCGATGACGATGACGTCGATACCGGCCGAGGGCCGGGTCAGCCGCTCGAGATACTCGTCGAGCTCACTGGCGTCGACAGCGCAGCACAGGCATCCGTTCCCCAGCGAGACGGTGGAGTCCCCCAGTGCCCCGGCCACGGCCATCGCATCGATCTCGATCGCCCCGAAGTCGTTGACGACGGCGCCGATGCGGCTCCCTCCGCTGCGGTGCAGGAGGTGGTTGAGCAGGGTGGTCTTGCCTGAGCCGAGGAAGCCGGCGAGGACGAGGACCGGGATCTGCCGGGCGGAAGTTCCGTCGACGTGGACCTGGTCACCGGCGGTCTGGTCGATGGGGACCTGATCGATGGGGACCTGACCTGAGGTCTGGTCGATCAGGGCCTGCCCTGAGGCCTGATCGACCGGGACCTGCTGCGTGCTGGGCTGGCTCAACGGGCGACCTCTTTCACACCGACGCGTGCTCCGGCTCATGAACCGGCTCTAGGACGAGGACGGCTCGTAGACCGGCGCTCGTACGGGGAATGGCTGCCGACCAAGGATACGAGCGGGAGGAATCCCGGCGAAGTGAACGATTGTTAGCGGCGCTCGCGGGGCACACGTTGGACATGGCGCCGGGAAATGCGACCCGCACTTCCCTCCGTGCGCCTCCTCTCCGCCTCCCCGCCGATCAGAGCCGCTCGGCAAAACTGGGAGACGGCAAGCGCGCCGCCCACCGCTCGCCGGTCCGCTCCCTGTCGCCCCACAACCGACGACCGGCGGAACGGTCGCCTGATTCGGGGGTTGACATGGCCACACAGAATTCCGCGATACGGAGGCTTGGCTCAGGTGCCTGGGCCAAGCTCGGCCTCGCAGCCAACGCCGTCGCGGAACGCAGCTCACGGCAGCGCAGGCGCGCCGTGCTCACCGAGCAGCACCGGCTCCATTTCGATCTGTTGTGCAAGGCCATGGACGATCCCGCCCTCGCCGCGGTCCTGAACACGTACGAGACGGAGATCAGCTCGGAGGAGCAGCGGCAGTACCTCTTCGCCAACGCGCTCTACATCAACGCCCTGTATTTCCACCGGATCGGGGCTCTGACGCGTGCGGAGCTGCATGGCCACTTCCGCATCATGTGCCAGAACCAGATCTTCCGGGCGTACTGGGTGGCGACGGAGCACCACCGCAAGAGCCTGCCCGACTCCTCCAAAGAGGCCGAACTGGGCCGGATGATGGAGAGCCTGATCCAGGATCAGACTGATTCCGACACCGACGAATGGTGGGTTGTGGGGGAGCCGGACGAAGAAACGCAGTGACTTTCTCGCGGCTTCCCTGCGGACTCCTCGCGCCGGACGGTACCCGCGTACGCGGGGTACACCCCTCGCACGCGGGGCGCGCGCCGTCGGCGGCCCCGATGCGTACGTATCACCCTAATGCCACTTTTCGTCAAGGGGGGATGCCGAACTTCACTCGACTGCTTGTTGTTGCTTTGCGCACCATGGGCAACAGAAGCCGCTAAATTGTCGCCTGGCCAGATTTCCGGCCACTCCGACGAACACCCCTGCGCTCGGAGACACCTTGCCTCCGACGAACATCTCCGCTCGGAGCCAGCCACGCTCCGAGGACCCCACAGCTCGGAGACACCCATCAGTCCGAGCCATAAGGTTGGTACCACTCCGTGAAAATCGTGCGACGTGTCGGGGCTACACCACGCGAGCGCGGCAGCGCCACTGGCCAGTCGTGCCCCGACATCTTCGAGCTCAGTGACGGCAGCTTCGCTGTCATCGGGCGCGAGGCCACCAAGGAACTCGACCCCGAGCTTCCGCCCGACGCCGCACGAGCCGACTATGAGCGGATCGTCATCATCACGCGCGAGACCCTGCTCCGCGCGAAGAAGGACATCCCTGATGCTTGACGTCACCGCCGCCGGGAACTGTTCCAGGAATTGATCCAGGCACGGCTCCAGGAACCGGCCACGGGCAACTGAAGGTCGGAGTTCCGCCCGGTACCCCTTGGGCCACGACGTCCAGGCCCGGCATCGACATGATGCCGGGCCCTTCATGTGTCACGGCACTGGATCGTCAGCCGGCCACCGGTTCAGCCACCGGCACCGCCACCGGCGGAACCGGCCCCACATACCGTGCCGCCGGACGGATGATCTTCGAGTCCTCCGCCTGTTCCAGGATGTTGGCGCTCCAGCCGACGACGCGGGCCGCGGCGAAGGTGGGGGTGAACATCTCCCGTGGGAGACCGCACAGTTCCATGACCACGCCCGCGTAGAACTCCACGTTGGTGTGGAGTTCGCGGCCGGGCTTCAGCTCGGCCAGGATCGCCTCCACCCGGTGTTCGACCTCGACGGCGAAATCGACCAGAGAACCGCCGAACTGCTGGGCGATACCGCGGAGCATGCGGGAGCGCGGGTCCTCGGTGCGGTACACCGCGTGTCCGAAGCCCATGATGCGATCGCCCGCGAGGACTCGTTCACGGATCCAGGAGTCGATGCGGTCGGAGGTACCGATCGCGTCGAGGGTGTCCAGGGCCCGGCTCGGCGCACCGCCGTGCAGCGGGCCCGAAAGCGCCCCGACCGCGCCGACCAGGCACGCGGCCACATCCGCCCCCGTCGACGTGATCACCCGCGCGGTGAAGGTTGACGCATTGAATCCGTGATCAATGGTTGATATCAAGTACTGCTCGACCGCCCGAGCCCGCGCCGGGTCCGGCTCCGAGCCCGTCAGCATGTAGAGGTAGTTCGCTGCATACGACAGGTCGTCACGCGGTTCCACCGGCTCCAGTCCCCGCCCGAGCCGATACAGCGCGGTGAGCAGCGTCGGCACGGCCGCGCACGCCGCGAGCGTGTCCGCGCGACGCCCGTCGACGTCGATGTCGTACACGGGCCGGAACCCCAACGACGCGCCGAGCAGCGACAACGCGGTCCGCAGTCCCGCGAGCGGTCCGGACGCTCCGGTCGCCGCGGCGATCGCCGGCAGCGCCGCGCGCACCTCGGCCGGCAGCCCACGCAGTGCCGCGGTCCGCGCGGCGAAGGCGGCACCGCGCGCCGCGTCCGGCAGTTCACCGTGGACCAGTAGATGCCAGACGTCCTCGAACCCACGGGTCTGCGCGAGTTCGACGGCCGAGTACTGGCGGTAGTGGTAGAAGCCCTCCCGCCCCCTGACATCACCCAGTGCGGTGTCGGTGACGACGACGCCCGAGAGTCCTCTCGGTACGTCGACAGGGGTGATGGACGGTGCGGTCGCGGCCCGGTTGATCGGCATACTTTCCTCCCTGAACTTGATTCGACTGTCCATGCTTGACTACATCCGTGTCAATATTGATTGAATCAATATGCCGATACACGGATACGGTGGCGTCCATGAGGGATCAAGAACCGGCAGGGTCGACGCATGAAGGACACGAAGGACCTGGAGGCCGCGGAGGCCACGAAGGCCGGCGGCTCAGCACCAGGGAGACCGCCGAGCTGCTCGGCGTGAAGCCCGAGACCGTGTACGCGTATGTGAGCCGCGGTCAGCTCAGCAGCCGACGCGACCCCGGAGGTCGCGGCAGCACCTTCGACGCCAGGGAGGTGGAAGCGCTCGCCCGGCGCAACAGGCGGGATTCCAGTGGGAGTTCGAGCACCGGCGGCGAGCTGTCCGTCCGCACCCGCATCACTCTCATCGGCAAGGACCGGTACTACTACCGAGGCGTCGACGCGACCGAGCTGGCCGCGCGTCACTCCTACGAAGAGATCGCCCAATGGCTGTGGACCGGAGAGCTGCGCCCCGGGGTCACGTTCACCGCCCCGGAGGCGTCCGTCACTGCCGCCCGCCGCGCCGTGGACGCGCTGCCCGAGCACAGCGGCCCCACGGACCGGCTCCGGGTCGCCGCGATCGCCGCCTCGGCCGCCGATCCACTGCGCTTCGACCTCTCGCAGAGCGCCGTCCTCGGCACCGCGCGCACCCTCATCCCCACCCTCGTCGCCGCCCTCCCGCCCCTGCGTCACGACCACCGCGACGAAGGCCCGCTGGCCCACCGGCTGTGGGGACGCCTCACCGGCCGGACTCCCGACGAGGCGTCACTTCGCGTGCTGGACACGGCACTCGGCCTGCTCGTCGACCACGACCTGGCCGCCTCGACGCTCGCGGTGCGGGTCGCCGCCTCGGCACGGGCTCACCCGTACGCCGCCGTCTCGGCGGGCCTCGGCGTGCTCGAAGGCCCCCTGCACGGCGCGGCCAGCGGCCTCGCCCACCGGCTGCTCCTCGACGTCCTCGACCAGGGCACCGCGGCCCCCGTGGTCGCCGACGAGCTGCGCGCCGGGCGCCGTGTCCCCGGGCTCGGCCACCGGCTCTACCCCGGCGAGGACCCACGCGCACGTGCCCTGTTCGCCCTCCTGGAGGAGGTCCCGGGCGCGGCGCCCGCCCTGGCGGCGGCCCAGGACATCGTGACCACCACCGCCCGGCACACTCCCCTGCACGCCAATGTCGACCTGGCGCTGGCCGTCCTCACGGTCTCCTCCGGCATGTCCGCCTCCGCCGGGGAGACGGTTTTCGCCGTCGCCCGAACAGCGGGATGGATCGCCCACACCCTGGAGGAGTACGAGGAACGCCCGCTGCGCATGCGCCCGAGCGGCCACTACGTAGGAGCGCGACCGCCGCAACCACTCCCCAAGTGAGCCCCGGAGCGCCCCACAGCGCTCCGAATGCGCCTAAAGTGCGCCCCCGTACACACGGTCGGAAGTCACCCTGGGCGAAGTCAGGTTAGGCTCACCTCTGTGAGTACGTGCACGACCGCGTCCCGGGACCTCGACGAGCCCCTCGCGGGGACCGCGGCGACCGCGAGGACATGGCTGCTCCTCGAACAGCCGGGCCCCTGGGGTGCCAAGGCGCTCACGTCGAGCCACCTGGACCCGGCGCTCGGCCGAGCGCTCGAAACCGCGGCCCAGGACACCGGGGTGCGGATCGCGCTCATCCGCCGGCCCGGGCGGCACGCCGACTGCGGTACGCCCGCCGAGCGCCAGGTGTACGCGGCTCACACCACCCCGGGCAACGTATGGCTGCACGGCGCCACGACATGCGCTCCCGAGCGGTTGCTCGACCTGGACTTCACCGCGCTCGGCAAGGGAGACCCGCGCACCTTCGACGCGGCTCTCCAGGGTCGGCGCCACACGGGCGACCCGCTCGCGCTCGTCTGCACCAACGGCAAGCGCGACCGCTGCTGCGCGCTCCTGGGCCGCCCCCTCGCGGCGGAACTCGCCGCCTCGGGCGTGGCGGGCGCGTGGGAGGTCACCCACCTCGGCGGTCACCGCTTCTCGCCCACCCTGCTCGTCCTGCCGTACGGATACGCCTACGGGCGGGCCGAGGCCCACGCGGTCAAGGAGATCCTCCAGGGCGTGCGGGAGGGCCGCGTCGTCACGGAGGGCTGCCGGGGCAACTCGGCGTGGGAGCGACCCGGGCAGGCGGCGGAGCTGGCCGTACGCAGGGCCTGCGGAGAACACGCCGCGGAAGCCCTCGGCGTCGTCCGCACGGAGGGCGCGGCGCCGCGCTGGGAGGTGACCGTCGCCCACACCGACGGGCGCCTGTGGCGTGTCATCGTCGCGCAGGGCGCCTCACTGCCGCCCCGCCCGGAGAGCTGCGGCTCGGTGCTGGGATCCCCGGCCCGGATGGACGTGGTAGCCGTACGGGAGATGCCCCGGGCCACGATCCCCGTAGCCTGCTGACCAGGACTCCTGAGCAGGCCGGCCCGTACCCGCCGACCACAGCTTCCCCACACGGCGCTCGAGAGATCCACGCCACACTCCCTTCGGCCCGGCGCGCGCTCCCCCGTACCGTCATGGGTATGAGCCCCACTCCCCCCGCACGACGACTGCGCCTCGGTCTGCCGCGGCGGGCGTTCTCTCAGGTGCTGCTGATGCAGGTGGCGATAGCCGCCGGTGTTGCCGTGCTCGTGACGGGGCTGTTCCTCGCCCCGCTCAGCGCCCAGCTCGACAACGAGGCCATGCGCCGGGCGCTCGCGATCGCGCAGACCACGGCGGCCCAGCCGCAGATCGCCAGGGACCTGCAGACGACCCTGCCGTCCGTGAAGGGTCCCGTGCAGGTCGCCGCGGAACGGATCCGCAAGGCCAGCGGGGCCGAGTACGTCGTGGTGATGAACACGCACGGAGTGCGCTGGTCGCACAAGGACACCTCGCAGATCGGCGGGGTCGTCTCGACCGACCCCAGCCAGGCCCTGGCCGGCAAGGACGTCATGGAGATCGACAGCGGCACGCTGGGGCGCTCGGCCCGCGGCAAGGTACCGCTGCGCGACGCCGACGGGCACATCATCGGCGCGGTCTCGGTGGGCATCGAGTACGACAGTGTGCGCGCCCGGCTGATCCACGCGATCCCGGGACTCCTCGCGTATGCGGGCGGGGCTCTGGCCGTCGGCGCGTTCGCCGCGTATCTGCTCTCCCGACGGGTCCAGCGGCAGACGCGTGACCTGGCCTTCTCCGACATCTCAGCGTTGCTCGCGGAGCGCGAGGCGATGCTGCACGGTATCCGGGAGGGCGTCATCGCTCTGGACCGTGTCGGCCGCGTACGGCTCCTCAACGACGAGGCGCAGCGCCTGCTCGGGCTCGACGCGGAGGCCATCGGGCAGCCGCTCGACGACGTGCTCGGGCCGGGCCGCACGACCGATGTGCTGGCCGGACGGGTCACGGGCACGGATCTGCTGACGGTGCGCGGTCAGCGCGTCCTGGTCGCCAACCGCATGCCGACCGACGACGGCGGCGCCGTGGCCACCCTGCGCGACCGCACGGAACTGGAGCAGCTGGGACGTGAACTCGACTCGACCCACGGGCTGATCGATGCCCTGCGCGCGCAGGACCACGAGCACGCCAACCGGATGCACACGGTCCTGGGGCTGCTGGAGCTGGAGATGTACGACGACGCCGTGGAGTTCGTCGGCGAGGTGGTCGGCGACCACAGGGTCACCGCAGAACAGGTCACCGAAAAGATCCACGATCCGTTGCTGGCCGCCCTGCTGGTCGGCAAGGCCACGGTGGCGGCCGAGCGCGGGGTGGCTCTCTGGGTCGCGGACGGGACCCAGCTGCCCGACCGGCTGGTCGACCCGCGGGGGCTGGTCACCGTCGTGGGCAATCTGGTCGACAACGCACTCGACGCCGTCGCGGGCACCCCGCACGCGCGCGTGGAGGTCGAATTGCGCGCCGAGGGACGCACGGCCGTGCTGCGCGTACGGGACACCGGGCCCGGAATTCCGGCGGAGCGGCGGGAGCTGATCTTCACGGAAGGGTGGTCCACGAAGAAGCCACCCGCGCACGGCAAACGCGGACTCGGGCTGTCCCTGGTGCGCCGGCTCGCCGAGCGCCAAGGAGGCAGCGCGGAGGCGGCGGAGGCCGACGGAGGGGGCGCGGAGTTCACGGTCGTACTGCCGGAAGCGCTCGCGGAGGCCGGTCTCGGGCCGGCGGAAGGCCTGGTGCCGGCTGCAGGCCTGATGCCGGCTGAAACCCTGGTGCCGACTGCAGGCCTCGTGGCGGTCCCGGAGGGCGAACCCGGCCGCGGGCCCGCACCGGAACTCGTACGACAGCCGGACACGTTCTCCCAGGACACCACCGGCGCCACCGCCGCCACCACGACCGCCGAGGAGGAGTCGCGATGATCGAGGTCCTGGTCGTGGACGACGACACACGGGTCGCGCGGGTCAACGCCGCGTACGTCGACAAGGTGCCCGGCTTCCATGTCGCCGGCGAGGCGCACAGCGCCGCCGAGGCGCTGCACGGGATAGAGACGCTGCCCCACCTGGACCTGGTCCTGATGGACCACTACCTGCCGGACGAGACGGGCCTCGCGGTCGTCCAGGAGATGCGGCGGCGCGGCCACCAGACCGACGTCATCATGGTGACCGCGGCCCGCGACATCTCGACCGTCCAGGCGGCCATGCGGCAGGGCGCCCTGCAATACCTGGTCAAACCGTTTGCGTTCGCGGGCCTGCGCGCCAAGCTGGAGGCGTACGCGGGTCTGCGCCGCACGCTCGACGGCGGCGGGGAGGCCGAACAGGCCCAGGTGGACCGGATTTTCGGCGCCCTGTCGGCGAGTGCGGAGCCGGACCTGCCCAAAGGGCACTCCCCCACGACCGCGGAGCTCGTCCGGCGGGCCCTGGTGACCGCCGAGGGGCCGCTGTCGGCCCAGGAGATCGCCGAGGAGACCGGACTGAGCCGACAGACCGCCCAGCGCTATCTGAAGCTCCTGGAGCGCACGGGACGGGCCAGGCTGACCCTCAAATACGGCGACGCGGGCCGCCCGGAGCATCGCTACGTCTGGGCGACCCGCGCCTGAGGGCACGGCCGAAGAGAAGGAGATCCCGAAGGCGGGGCCACGGGGCGGGGTAAGAGGCCCTGCCCCGCACCGGGCCCGCGGCGGCCTTCGCTTCTCCGCCCGCGGCAGCCCTCATTTCTCCGCCTGCGTGGCCCTCGGTGGCCTTCTTCCTCAGCCGGTGACGGCCTTCTTCACGAACTCCGTGGTGTACGTCTTACTCAGGTCCACCTTGGCGTTCTTGATGTTGGGGTTGAACGCCTTGAGCACCTTCTCGACGGTCTCGGGGCCGTCCACGGGCATCACGCCGTCCTTGGTGAACATCGGCAGCGTGCTCTGGATGGCGGTCGCGTAGAGCGTCTTGTTGCCCTGGGAATAGTCGGCGGGCATCTTGGCGGCGATCTCGGAGGCACTGTGCGTGGACATCCACTTGAGGGTCTTCACGAAGGCGTTGGCCAGCTTCTGGACCGTCTCCTTGTGGCCGTTCACCCAGTCCGTCTGCATGTAGAGGCTGGACGAGGGATACGGTCCGCCGAGCGCCTCCTGTGAACCACTCGGCGTGCGCATGTCGATGAGCACCTTGCCGAGGCCCTTCTGCAGGACCGTGGCGACAGTCGGGTCCGTCGTCATGCCGCCGTCGATGGCCCCCTTCTGGAGCGCCGAGACGAAGGTCGGACCCGCGCCGACGGCGACCGGCGCGAACTCGCTGACCTTCACACCGTTCTTGACCGCGAGGTACTTGGTGAGGAAGTCGGTGGAGGAACCGAGCCCGGTGACGCCGAGCTTCTTGCCCTTGAAGTCCTTGGGCGAGGTGATGTCGTCCGCTCGCTTGTTGGAGACGATCTCCACCTCACCGGGCGCGTGCGAGAACTGCACGACGGACTCCACGGCCTTGCCCTTGGTCTGCAGGTCGAGCGTGTGGTCGTAGAAGCCGACGGCTCCCTGAACCTGTCCGGACACGAGTGCGGTCTCCGCCTGCACACCAGCCGGCTCACTGAGGAGTTCGACATTCAAACCCTCGTCGTTGAAGTAGCCGAGCCGCTGCGTGAGCATCGCGGGCATGTAGATGACCTTGTCCAGGCCACCGACCATGATCTTGACGTGCTCCCCCTTGCCGCCGCCCCCGTTGCTGCCGGAGTCGGCGGTGGTGGAGGCCGCGTCGTTGGCGCAGGCGGTGAGCGAGGAGAGGGCGAGCAGACCGGCGGCTGCCAGCGCGGAGTATCTGGCGGTCTTGCGCATGATGGGTCACGTCCTTGTGAGAGGGCAGTGCGGGAAAAGGGGTGCCCTGGGGAGCGTTGAGCGGAAAGGGAGCACCGTGGAAAGCGTTGAAAGGAAGTCGGGCGTCTTGGAGCGCCCTGAGCAGAAAACGGGCCCCCTTGGGGGGTCTCTGCCGATCAGCTCTCGGAGTCCGACGGCTTCCAGCGGAAGATGCGGCGCTCGGCGAAGGTGAGCAGTCCTTCGGCCAGCAGGGCGACGACGGCAAGGATGACCATCGCGGCGTACACACCGGCCGCGTTGAAGGTGCCCTGGGACTGGGCGACGAGCAGGCCGATGCCCTTGGTGGCGCCGATGTACTCGCCGACGATCGCGCCGATGAGGGCGAAGCCGAAGCTGACGTGGAGGCTGGTGAAGATCCACGAGGTGGCGGAGGGGATGACGATCTGAAGCGTCACCCGGCGGTCGCTCGCCCCCAGGATCCGGGCGTTGGCGACGAGGTTGCGGTCGACCTCGCGGGCACCCTGGAACGCGTTGAAGAAGACCGGGAAGAAGACCAGGACCACGGCCGAGGCGACCTTGGAGGCCGGCCCGAGCCCGAACCAGATCACGAAGATCGGCGCGAGGACGATCCTGGGTATGGAGTTGAGCACCTTGATGTATGGACCAAGGACATCGGCGAGGAAGGCGATGCGTCCCAGCGCGATACCGAAGACGACACCGGCCACGACTCCGATGACCCAGCCGAGCAGTGCCTCTTGGAGCGTGTACCAGACCTGCTCGCCGAGTGAGCCGAGCGCCGTCCCATGGGTCACCCAGGTGTAGACCTGGTCCCAGATCTTCGACGGCATGGAGAAGTTGAACGGGTCGATGATCTTGGCACGCGCGAACACCTCCCACAGGCCGAGCACGGCGACCAGAAGCACCGCACGGGCGGCGGCGACGATCATCCTGCGTCTGCGGGCGGCACGAGCACGGGAGTGGGCGCGCCCCGACTTGGCGGGCTCGGTGGCCGTCGCCGCGACGACGGTCTCGGGCATGACGTCAGGCGACATTCGCGGCGCCCCTCTCTCGAGTGATGCGGACCTCTTCACCGAGGGACTCCCAGATCTCACGGTAGATCTCGATGAACCGCGGCTCCAGGCGCACCGATTCGACCTTGCGCGGCCTCGGCAGATCAATGTCGAAGACCTGCTTCACGGTGGCGGGGCCCGCGGTCATCACGACGACCTTGTCGGCGAGCGCGATGGACTCCTCCAGGTCGTGGGTGACGAAGACGACCGAGGCGCCCGTGCCCTCCCACAGCTCCAGCAGCTCGTCCGACATCAGGGCCCTGGTCTGCACGTCGAGCGCCGAGAACGGCTCGTCCATCAGCAGGATCTCGGGGTCGTTGACGAAGGTCGCGGCGAGGGCGACGCGCTTGCGCTGACCGCCGGAGAGCTGGTGGGGATAACGGTCCTCGAAGGCCGACAGTCCGACCCTGGCCAGCCATTCACGGGCCCGCTGCTTGGCCTCCGCCTTCGGAACACCGCGAAAACGCGGACCCGCCATGACATTGGACAGGACCGTCCGCCAGGGGAAGGTGGCGTCCTGCTGGAAGACGAAGCCGACCTTGTCGCCGACGCCCGCGACCGGCTCACCGGCCACCAGGACCTCGCCCTCAGTGGGCTCCTCCAGACCGCTCACCAGGGTCAAGGTCGTGGACTTCCCGCAGCCGGTGGGGCCGACGACAGCCACGAACTCGCCACGGCCGATGGTCAGATCGAGCTCCCTGACCGCCGTGTGCAGACCCCCTGACGGGGTCTTGAAGATCTTGCTCGCGCCCCGCAGCTCAATGGCGGGGCTGGTGTCTGCGCTCATGGCCCGGGACCGTAGATGTGGCGCGGGCCACAGCATCAGTCTTCTGGGCGCAAGGCCTTCTTATGCTTGCAAGAGTCTGTTGTGCTCGTTTTGCTCGCGCTACAACAGCGGAGCCGAAACACGGGCTTAACGCTCGCCAGGCCTTGAGAGAAAGAGGCCCGATGATTGACGTCCTGGTCGTGGACGACGACTTCCGCGTCGCTGAGATCAACGCGAAGTACGTGGGGAAGGTTCCCGGATTCCGGGTGGCCGCCCGCGCGCACAGCGCTGCCCAGGCCCTGGCCGCCGTGGAGCGCGCGCCCGTCGACCTGGTCCTGCTCGACCACTATCTGCCCGACCAGACGGGCCTCGAACTGGTGCACCGCATGCGCGAACGCGGCCACGGCACCGACGTCATCATGATCACCGCGGCCAGCGATGTGACGACTGTGCAGGCCGCGATGCGTCTGGGCGCCTTGCACTATCTGGTCAAGCCGTTCACCTTCGCCGCGCTGCGCACCCGCCTCGACTCGTACGCGGCCCTGCGGCGCACCGTCGACCGGGTCGGCGGGCGCGGCGTGGCGGGTCAGGAGCAGGTCGACCGGATCTTCAGCGCCCTGCGCACCACGTCCGTCCCGTCGTCGCCGGGGCTGCCCAGCGGCCATTCGGAGCCCACCACGGACCTGATCTGTGGTGTCCTCCACCGCGCGAACCAGCCGCTGTCGGCCCATGAGGTCGCGGCCGAGACCGGGCTCAGCCGCTCCACCGCCCAGCGCTATCTGCGCCACCTCGAACAGGCAGGACGGCTGCGCCTCTCGCTGAAGTACGGCGACACGGGCCGCCCGGAGCACCGGTACGCCTGGGTAGCGCCGTAACCCCACGCCCTACGCCGAGCCGATGACACCCGTCCGACGCACGAGGTACGTCGTCGGGCCGTACGTCGCTGGGGGCGCCCCCACTGCTGGAGGCGCCCCCCCGGACACTCGCCTAAGCCGCCTCAGACCGCGCCGGCACCCGTCAGCGACCGCACCTCGGTCTCGGCGTGCTTGGCCTCGTCCGGCGGCTCCGCGGATGTGACCGTGCCCAGCCAGCCCGCCAGGAAGCCGAGCGGAATCGACACCAGGCCGGGGTTCTGCAACGGGAAGTACTGGAAGTCCACGCTCGGGAACAGCGAATCGGGACTCCCTGACACCACCGGCGACAGCAGGACGAGCAGCAGCGCGGGCACCAGGCCGCCGTATACGGCCCACACGGCGCCGCGGGTCGTGAAACTCCGCCAGAACAGCGAGTACAACAGCACCGGCAGGTTCGCGGACGCGGCGACCGCAAAGGCGAGGCCCACCAGGAAGGCCACGTTCAGATCGCGGGCCAGCAGCCCGAGCGCGATCGCGACCACCCCGATACCCACCGCCGCCGTACGCGCCACGGCAACCTCGCTGCGGGGCTTCGCGTGCCGGCGGCGCATCGAGGCGTAGAGGTCGTGGGCCACGGACGCCGAGGACGCCAGGGTGATCCCGGCGACGACCGCGAGGATCGTTGCGAAGGCAATGGCCGCGACGACGGCAAACAGAACCGTTCCTCCCGCAGAGTTCGCGCCGCCGCCCAGATCAAGCGCGAGCAGCGGAACCGCCGTGTTGCCCGCCGCGTTCGCTCCCCGCACCACGTCCGGGCCGACGATCGCCGCCGCGCCGAAGCCCAGCACGATCGTCATCAGGTAGAAACCCCCTATGAGCCCGATCGACCAGACCACCGAGCGCCGCGCGGCCCGTGCCGTGGGCACGGTGTAGAAACGCGACAAGATGTGCGGCAGCCCGGCCGTTCCGAGCACCAGCGCGAGACCGAGGCTGATGAAGTCGAAGCGCGCCGTCCAGTCCCCGCCGTACTTCAACCCGGGTGCGAGAAACGCGTCACCATGGCCGCTGCGCTCCGCCGCCGAGCGCAGCAACTCGTTCACGTCCCCGTGGAACCGCACCAGGACGAGCACGGTCAAGGCGATGGAACCGCTGAGCAACAGGACCGCCTTGACGATCTGAATCCACGTGGTGGCCCGCATCCCGCCCAGCGACACATAGATCACCATGAGCGCGCCGACGCCGATCACCGTCCAGTTCCGCGCCGCCTCGCTCGAGCCTCCCAGCAGCAGCGCGACCAGGCTGCCCGCCCCCACCATCTGCGCCAGCAGATACAGAACGGACACGGTCACCGAAGAGGTTCCCACCGCGATCCGCACCGGCCGTTCGTTCATCCGGGCCGCGACGACGTCGGCGAGCGTGAACCGCCCGCAGTTGCGCACCAGTTCGGCGACCAGGAACAGGACGACCAGCCAAGCGACGAGAAACCCGACGACATACAGCAGCCCGTCGTAGCCGTAGAGCGAGATGAGCCCCGTGACCCCCAGGAACGACGCCGCCGACATGTAGTCGCCCGAAATGGCAAAACCATTCTCCATCGGCGAGAACAACCGCCCGCCGGCATAGAACTCCTCGGCCGACCCGTGCCGGTTTCGACTCACCCACGTCGTGATCCCCAGCGTCACCGCCACGAACGCGCTGAACAGCAGCAACGCCAGTGTCTGATGGTTGCCGGTCACCGCTCACCACCTCTGACGCCCCGGGTCAGCTCCTGGGTGTCCCAGCGCAGATCGAGCGCGGCCCGGTCCCTTCGCAGCCGCGCATGCCGTGCGTACGCCCACGTGAACAGAAACGTGCTGAGGAACTGCCCGAGCCCCGCCACCATCGCCACGTTCACCGCGCCGGCGACGGGCCGGGCCATGAACCCGGGCGCCGTCGTCGCGGTCACCACATAGCCCAGGTACCAGGTGAAGAACGCAGCGACGCCCGGCACCACGAACCTCCGATACCGGCTGCGCACCTCCTGAAAGGCCGCGCTGCGCTGCACCTCCAGATAGACGTCGGCCGTCCCGCCCGTGCGCCCTTCGTGCTCCGGGCGCGCGGACGGCACGGCGGGAGCAGGCGCGCCCGTGCCGTCCAACTCACCCCAGCCGGAGGCGAGCGCGTCGTACCAGGGGTCATCGAACCGGACCTCCCCGGTATCGCGACCGTCGTGCTTCTCCACCGAACTCTCCTTGTCCGCGACCCTTTTTCTGCCGCGTGCCCAAGGATGGACAGATCGGGAAGATCCCGGACTCTTCTCTCCGCGCTCTTCACCCCATCAGGTGACTCATCTCGTCGGTGGCCGTACGAGACCTTTCCCAAAGGCGTAACGCACCGCCTGAGCACGATCCTTGAGGCCTGTCTTGGCGAAGAGGTTGTTGATGTGGGTCTTCACGGTCGCGGGTGAGACGTGCAGCCTGCGGGCGATCTCCTGATTGGTGAGGCCCTCGGCGATCAGCAGCAGCACCTCGGTCTCCCGAGTGGTGAGCCCATCGGGCGGCTCCACGGGGGCAACCGCCGCGGGCGCCGGTTCCGACAGCCGCTCCAGCAGTCGCCGTTGGATGCTCGGCGAGAGTCCCGCGTCCCCGGACAGCACGCTTTCCACCGCGCGCACGATCTCGTCGCCGCCCGCGTCCTTCGTGAGATAGCCACGGGCCCCAGCTCTGAGCGCGGGGAACAGCGACTCGTCGTCCGCGTACGTGGTGAGCACGACGACCTGTGTCCCCGGATGCTCAGCGCGAATACGCCGGGTCGCCTCGACGCCGTCGCAGCGGGGCATGCGCAGGTCCATCAGCACGACGTCCGGGGCGAGCTCGGCCACCAGCGCCACGGCCTCGTGACCGTCCCCCGCCGCACCCACGACCTCGATCCCCGGCAGCAGGCCCAGCAGCATCACAATGCCTTCGCGCACCACGGTCTGGTCGTCCACCACCACGACCCGAGCCGGCTTCCTGGTCTCCTCCTCCGTCATACGGGCACCCTCAGCGTCACCACGAACCCCTCCTCGTCCGGCCCGGCCTCCAACGAGCCGCCCAGCAGCTCAGCACGCTCCCGCATGCCCAGCAGACCGTACCCGGCCCCCGCACCGCTGAGTTCGCCCGGCGGCCCTCCCGAGTCCCGTACTCCGAGCGTCACTTCGTGCTCGCCGTACTCGAGCCGCATGTGGACCTTGGCGCCCGGCGCATGCTTGCGGACGTTCGTCAGGGCTTCCTGCGCCACCCTGCGCACCGCCTGCGAGGCCTCGGCGGGCAGCGGCTGCCGTTCACCCGCGACGGTGATGTCGGCGCCGTCCGCCGTGGCGACCAGCTCGGTCAGGAAGTCCTCCACCGGGGACATCTCCCCCCGAAGGGCGGAGAGCGCCTGCCGGGTCTCGGCCAGCCCCTCACGGGCCATCCCACGTGCCGCCACGACCCGCTCGAGGATCTGCTCCCGGTCGCCGCCCCGCTCGATCAGCAGCCGAGCCGCCTCCAGATGCACCATCTGCGCCGAGAGACTGTGCGCCAGGACGTCATGGATCTCCCGCGCGATCCTGGCCCGCTCCGCGAGTGCCGCGGACTCCGCCTCGGCCACACGAGCCGCCCGCTCCTGGGCGAGCAACCGCTGGGCACTGCCGCGGGCCTCCGCGTCGAGGCGCAACACGTATCCGGCCAGGGCGAGCCCCCCGGCGGTGGCCGCCGTGGTCAGCCAGACGTCGTTGTTGACCGCCGCGAACGCGCTCAGTGCCACGGAGGTGGCAGGCAACGCCGCCACTAGAGGCAGCCTCTCTATGGCGCTGATGGCGCACCCGCACCACAGGACGATGGCCGGCACCCGGAAGCCCGTACTCACCCCCACCGTCGCGAGTGCGAGCAGCAGGGCGAGCAGTGCCAGAGACGGCAGCAGACGGTGTTCGAGCGTGGTTCGCCAGAAGGCCCACGCCGCCAGCCCGCAGACGAGGACCCCCATAGCCCCCGCCGCGATCTTCCAGGCGCCCAGATGGCCGCTCGTGAAGGTCGTCCACAGGAGCAGGCCGAGGGCGAAGAGGCGCGCGGCCCAGGCGAGCGCGTGCCTGGACTTGACCACTCCCGCTCGGGACAGCGCCTCGCGGGAGGGCCAGCGCTTCAAGGCGTTCTCCGTCATACGCGCTCCTTCCACGAGCCCTGGGGCACGTCGTCACCGTACGCCGTCGCCTGCGCGACAGCCGGGTGCAGAGACTGAGAGCGCCAGGCCAGGATCCCGGACCGGACCAGCAGAGTGGCCGCGAGGGCGAGCAGCAGGGCGGAGCTGTCCTGATGGACGCCCAACAGGGTGCCGATGCCGAACAGTCCCAGCCGCAGGGCTATGCCCACGCCCCAGACGGCCGCGCTGGCCTTGGTGCTCTTGCTCCACACCGAGCCGTCCGGCTCCGCCCAGATCCGTGTCGTCCACCCCCACGCGGCTCCGGTGGCCAGCCCGATGAACAGCTCTGCCCCCAGCAGCAGGATCGCCTCGGTCCGATGGTGGGTGTCGATCAGGCCCGGCTCCCGCAGAGCGATCACGGCCAGGACGACGGGCACGATCCACCAGCGCCTGTCCGTGCTGATCCTGCGCGTACGGAATTGGCGCGCGATGACCAGCACAACAACAGCGAGGATCACCAAGGCATTGACGAGCCCGGACATCACGGCCTCCGTGGGCGAGGAAGAGCGGGTTCCGACAGCGAGCGCTGTCGACGTCTTCGACGCTACGGAAATCGGCAGCTCAGCAGATCGGAGCCGGGGTGGATCGCGGGTGGATCCGCACCCACCCCATCCCTCCACCCACGGGTGGAGTGCCCACGGGTAAAGCCTCCACGGCCCGCACCCACCAACCGCGCATCTCGCCCCCGCCGCCCCCACCCGGCCCATCCCAGGGGGGCCGCCCCCAGCCCCCTGCCGGCCTGAACGGCCTCGTCCTCAAACGCCGGACGGGCTTGCACACGCGGACCGGCGTCCCCGTCCGCGCGAGGAACAGCACGAACGGCCCCCGCCACCCACCGACCCACCCGCCTGCAGCCGGGCCTCTCACGGAAGGAGCCGTGGCGGTGCCGTCGCAAGTCCGTCGCCTACGCCCGGATCGAGCACCGCATCGAGCACCGGCTCCCGTGCCCGGCCCACGTCTGATCCGGCGGCGACGGACTCGACGCACCGCCACGGCCCCGACCCACCACAGCCACCCGGCTGCGCCGCCGGCGCAGCGCCTACGCGTCGATACGCGACCGATCCAGCGTCGCCGCAGAGCTGGAGATGAACTCCTTACGGGGAGCGACATCGTTCCCCATCAGGAGGTCAAACACCTGCTCGGACGCCTCCAGGTCGGAGATGTTGATCCGCCGCAGCGTCCGGTGACGCGGGTCCATCGTCGTCTCCGCCAGTTGATCGGCGTCCATCTCGCCAAGACCCTTGTAACGCTGGATCGAGTCCTTGTAGCGCACGTTCTTGCGCTGCAGTTCCAGCAGCGTCTCTCGCAGCTCACGGTCCGAGTACGTGTAGACGTACTTGTCCTGGCCCTTCTTGGGCTGGCTCAGCTCGATGCGGTGCAGCGGCGGCACCGCCGCGAACACCCGCCCCGCCTCGACCATCGGCCGCATGTACCGCTGGAACAGCGTCAGCAGCAGAATCCGGATGTGCGCACCGTCGACGTCGGCGTCGACGAGCAGGATGATCTTCCCGTACCGCGCCGCGTCGATGTCGAACGTCCGCCCGGACCCGGCCCCTATGACCTGGATGATCGCGCCGCACTCGGCGTTCTTGAGCATGTCCGTGACGGACGCCTTCTGGACGTTGAGGATCTTGCCGCGAATCGGCAGCAGCGCCTGGAACTCGGAGTTCCTGGCCAGCTTGGCGGTGCCGAGCGCGGAATCTCCCTCGACGATGAACAGCTCGCTGCGCTCGACGTCGTCGCTGCGGCAGTCCGCGAGCTTGGCGGGCAGCGAGGAGGACTCGAGGGCCGTCTTCCGACGCTGCGCGTCCTTGTGCTGGCGGGCCGCGATCCGCGTACGCGCGGCAGCCACGGCCTTCTCCATCACGACCCGGGCCTGCGCGGCCGCGTCCCGCTTCGTGGTGGTCAGGAAGGCCTTGAGTTCGTTGGAGACCACGTTCGTCACGATCCGGCGGGCCGCCGAGGTGCCGAGGACCTCCTTGGTCTGCCCCTCGAACTGCGGCTCCGCGAGGCGCACCGTGACGACGGCGGTCAGGCCCTCCAGTGCGTCGTCCTTGACGATGTCGTCCTCGGCGACACGCAGCAGCTTCTTGGCCCGCAGCACCTCGTTCATCGTCTTGGCGACGGCCTGCTCGAAGCCGGCGACGTGGGTGCCGCCCTTGGGCGTGGCGATGATGTTCACGAACGACTTGAGGTTCGTGTCGTAGCCGGTGCCCCAGCGCAGCGCCACATCGACGCCGAGCTCACGGGTGACCTCGGTGGGCGTCATCTGCCCGTGGTCGTCAAGGACCGGGACGGTCTCCTTGAAGGTGCCCTGCCCGGAGAAGCGGAGGACGTCGCAGACGGGCTTGTCGGTGGCCAGGTACTCGCAGAACTCGCTGATGCCGCCGTCGAAGCGGAAGGACTCCTCGCCCTTGCTGCCGCCCTCGCCGAGCCCGTATTCGTCACGGACGACGATGGTCAGGCCGGGCACCAGGAACGCGGTCTGGCGGGCGCGCTGGTGCAGGTTCTCCAGGGAGAGCTTGGCGTCCTTGAGGAAGATCTGGCGGTCGGCCCAGTAGCGCACGCGCGTGCCGGTGCGGGTCTTGGGGATCCGCTTCAGCTTGCGCAGCCCGCTGGTCGCGTCGAAGGCGGCCTCGGGACCGTCCGCCTTGAACGCTCCCGGGGTGCCGCGCCGGAAGCTCACCGCATGGGTGTGGCCACCACGGTCCACCTCGACGTCCAGACGGGCGGAGAGCGCGTTCACCACGGAGGCTCCCACGCCGTGCAGACCGCCGGAGGCCGCGTACGAGCCGCCTCCGAACTTGCCGCCCGCGTGCAGCTTGGTCATCACGACCTCGACGCCCGACATGCCGGTCTTGGGCTCCACGTCGACCGGGATGCCGCGGCCGTTGTCCCGCACCTCCACCGAGGCGTCGTCGTGCAGGATCACGTCGATGTGGTCACAGTAGCCCCCAAGGGCCTCGTCCACGGAGTTGTCGATGATCTCCCACAGGCAGTGCATCAGACCGCGGCTGTCGGTCGAGCCGATGTACATGCCGGGGCGCTTGCGTACGGCCTCGAGCCCCTCGAGGACGAGCAGGTGCCGCGCGGTGTAGTTGGAACCGTCCCGGTCTGCTCCGGTCAGCAACGCTGTGGACGGCACGGACGTGTCGGCGGTCACGCGGTTCGCTCCTCGCTGAATTTCAGATGGGACCCTTTTGGGTAAGGGGTCGGCTTCGGTCTCCGCTCAGAGGGTACCGAGGCCTGGTAGAGCCGTTGTAACGCCACCCTCGCATGAACTCAGACTAGTCCAGGCTCGCATGAGTGTTCGATCCCTCGATGGAGTGAAGTACATATCACGTTCCCTTCCAGGCATGAACCATTTAGGCTCCGGGCACGTCCTCATGAACAACCGGCAAGCCAGCCGGGGAGGACTGACCCTGACAGACAGCGCGAACCCGTAAGACACAAAGACACGTAATACGGCTCATTCGCCGCCACCCGGCAGCAGACAGCCGCCCCGGAAGAATTTTTCGAGGAAAAGCCACGAGCGGGAACGTTTTCGGCCTGGTTGGATGTTGACCCTGGTACGACAGCTCGTCGAGCTAGAGAAGAGGCGACGTGACTACTGTTCTGACCCCCGCGAGCCCGCTGACGGCCGCTGACCGCTGCGACCGTTGCGGCGCCCAGGCATATCTGCGCGTCGTCCTCCTCAGCGGCGGTGAACTGCTCTTCTGCGCCCACCACGGGCGCAAGTTTGAGCCGGAACTCAAGAAGATCGCCGCTGAGATACAGGACGAGACGGAGCGACTGACGTCGGTCCCGGCAACGTCCAACGACGAAGAGCGCTGACACTTCGCGTAAACGACGACGAGCCAGCTCTGGCAATAGGCCGGTGTACGGGCGGTCACCCCTGCTACTCGGGGTGGCCGCCCGTATGCGTACCGCTTCCCGGCGGTGCAGTGCGCCACCGCCCGGTGCGCGTCACGGCCCCGTGCGGACGTGACGCGCACCGGGCTCACGGCTCACGCACTGCAACGCGTCACCGGTTCACACCCTTGCCGCGCACCTTCACGTGTCACCGGCCCGTTCCGGCGCACGTTGACGCGCCACCGGCCCACTCCAGCGCGCCTGAGCGCGCCACCGGCCCGCTCAGGCGCGGCTTGACGCGCCACCGGCCCATACCGCTCCAGCGCACCTCCACGCGTCACCAGCCCGAGTCGCCCCCCCCCACGCGCCACCTGGTTCCGTCCCCCTGGCACCCGTGATCCGTGACCCGCGACCCGCTGCGCTCCGTACCGTTTCCGCCCCCCTACGCCCTCAGCGGCTCGTGCCGAGCGCCTTGACGGCGTCCGAGACCCGCGTGTAGACGCCGGGGCTTCCCGCCTGCCCACAGCCGCTGCCCCACGACACAAGGCCGATCAGCCGCCCCTTGGCCACCAGCGGACCACCGCTGTCCCCCTGGCAGGCATCCCGCCCACCCGCGGCCTCCCCGGCGCACACCATGGAAGTGGCTTGATAGGTTCCGTCTTCACTCCCCGGGTACGCCCGCTCGCAGACGGAGTCGGAAAGTACCTTCACGCTCGCGGACCGCAGACCGAGCGCGTAATTGCCGGTGCCTGTCGTATCGCCCCAGCCGTAGACCGCGGCGGCCGTGCCGGGTGCGTACGCGGGATCCCCTGCGGGGGCCATACGGATGACCGAGCTCTGGGGCAGCGGGGAGGCCAGGGTGATCACGGCGAAGTCCCCGGCGTTCGTGACGGCGTCGTACTGCGGATTGACCCAGGTGTCGCGCACCGAGATCTCCTTGCCCTTGCTGGACAGCAGGTCGGTACGATCCGCGATGATCTTCAAGTCGTGCATCTGCTGCGATGGCGCCCCCAGCACGAGCGGGCTCAGGCAGTGGGCCGCGGTCAGCACGAGCGACGGGCCGATCACCACGCCGCCGCAGAACTGCCCGGCCCGCGTTCCTCCGAACCGGTCACGGCTGGACAGCGCCACCGTCCACGGACTCTGAGCGATGTCGACCGGATGGCCCCCGATGATGATGTCGTCGGTCACGGCCGGGGCGGGGGACGCCAGCGGTATGAGGGCCGCGGCGGCCGCAAGGGCCAGTACTGGGGCGAAAGGACGGCGCATGCGCGTTCCTCACTCTGGGATGGTCATGGAAAACCCAGAGTGATCCAGCGGACGGCGGCGCGCACTCCATGGATGCGCCGAGGGCCCGGCTCCCCATCGGGAGTCGGGCCCTCGGCGACAGTACGGTCGAGACCTAGTCGAGGTAGTCGCGCAGCACCTGCGAACGCGACGGGTGGCGCAGCTTCGACATCGTCTTGGACTCGATCTGACGGATCCGCTCACGTGTGACGCCGTACACCTTGCCGATCTCGTCGAGGGTCTTCGGCTGACCGTCGGTGAGACCGAACCGCATGGAGACGACGCCCGCCTCGCGCTCGGACAGGGTGTCGAGGACGGAGTGCAGCTGCTCCTGGAGGAGCGTGAAGCTGACCGCGTCGGCCGGGACGACGGCCTCGGAGTCCTCGATGAGGTCACCGAACTCGCTGTCGCCGTCCTCGCCCAGCGGGGTGTGCAGCGAGATGGGCTCGCGGCCGTACTTCTGGACCTCGATGACCTTCTCAGGGGTCATGTCGAGTTCCTTCGCCAGCTCCTCCGGGGTGGGCTCGCGGCCCAGGTCCTGGAGCATCTGACGCTGCACGCGCGCGAGCTTGTTGATGACCTCGACCATGTGCACCGGGATACGGATGGTGCGGGCCTGGTCGGCCATGGCGCGGGTGATCGCCTGACGGATCCACCAGGTGGCGTACGTGGAGAACTTGTAGCCCTTGGTGTAGTCGAACTTCTCCACCGCGCGGATCAGACCGAGGTTGCCCTCCTGGATGAGGTCCAGGAAGAGCATGCCGCGGCCGGTGTAGCGCTTGGCCAGGGAGACCACCAGACGGAGGTTGGCCTCCAGGAGGTGGTTCTTGGCCCGACGGCCGTCCTCGGCGATGATCTCCAGCTCGCGCTTGAGCTTGGGGGCGAGCTTGTCGGCGTTGGCCAGCTTGTCCTCGGCGAAGAGGCCCGCCTCGATGCGCTTGGCGAGCTCGACCTCCTGCTCCGCGTTGAGCAGGGGGACCTTGCCGATCTGCTTGAGGTAGTCCTTGACCGGGTCGGCGGTGGCGCCGGCTGCGGCGACCTGCTGCGCGGGCGCGTCGTCCTCGTCCTCGTCGGACAGGACGAAGCCCTGGGCGCCGTCCTCGGCGGGCTCCTCGGCACCGGGCTTGCCCGGGGTCTCCTCGACCGCTTCGTCGTCGATCATCTCGACGTCGTCCTTCTTGGCGGTGGTCTTCTTTGCGACGGCCTTCTTGGCGACCGTCTTCTTCGCGACGGCCTTCTTGGCGACCGTCTTCTTGGCGGCGACCTTCTTGGCGGACGCGTCCTCAGCCGGGTCATCGGCCATGGGCATCGCCGGGGCGGTGGTGGCGGTGGCCTTCTTGGTGGTCACCGTCTTCGCCGCGACCGTCTTGGTGGCGGTGCGCTTGGCGGGACTCTTCGCTGCGACGCTCTTTCGGGTGCGCTTGGGCTCCGCGGCACTGACCATCAGCGTCACACCCTCTTCCTCGAGGATCTGGTTGAGGCTGCGCAGTACGTTCTTCCACTGAGTGGCCGGAATCTGGTCAGCTTCGAAGGCCCGACGCACGTCATCGCCGGCGATCTGCCCCTCAGCCTTTCCCCGCTCAATGAGCGCCATGACAGAGACGGACTCGGCGATCTCCGGCGGGAGCGTACGGGATGTGCTGGCCGACACGAACAACCTCTCGGAACGTTGGAAAACGGCTTCCGGCTCCGTCCACTGCGGACAGGAGCCGACGACCGCCGACTTGGGGATGGGTCGACGGCGCGGGCGGGAGCCGGGAAGATGCACAGCGCCGTAAACGGCGTCCGTATTCCCTCCTCGGCTGTCACCTCTTAGGTCATCGCGCAGTTCCGAAGAGCGTTACGCCCAATCTGCGTGGCCCGAGTCACACCCCGTAAGTGCCCAAAAGCGGCCAGATGCGGTCAGAGGAGGTCAGCCGATGGACTCATCACCTCAAACCGATGGGTTCATCACCTCAACCGATGGCTTGATCACCTTCATCACATCGCCGGATCCCGCCGGATCCCGGAAGGATCCGACGGGGTCCGGCGGGGGATGCTCCGCCGACCAAGCGATGCCACGAGAGGGCACACGCCCCCCGACCGCGCCGCCCTCGGGGCGCGATCAGTGCTCGCGCGGCGCGGGCACCACGCGCTCCACCTCGGGGTGAACGGCGAGCAACTGCCGCATGGCCGCCTCGGCCGCCGCGCCGTCGGCCTCGGCCAAGGCGTCGACGATCCGGCCGTGGTGCGTCAAGGAGGTCTCGTTCGGTCGGTCGCAGCCGGTGACGGGGCCGCCGGAGACCTGGAGCGCGGCCGAGACGATCCCGGAAAGGTGCTCCAGCATGCGATTGCCCGATACCTGGATGAGCAGCGAATGGAACTCCGCGTCGGCCCGCGAGAAGGTGAGCGAGTCACCCTGCGCCATGGCGTGGCCCATGATCTCGACCATGTCTCCGAGACGCTGCTGGACCTCCTCGCGCCCGTGCCCGGCGGCCAGACGCGCGGCGAGCGGCTCGATCGTCCAGCGCAGCTCGCTCAGCTCGCGCCGCTGGTCGTCGCGCTGCGGCCCGAAGGCCCGCCATTCGATGATGTCCGGGTCGAGAAGGTTCCAGTCACTGACGGGGCGCACGCGCGTGCCGACGTTGGGGCGGGCGCTGACCAGCCCCTTCGCCTCCAGGACACGGAGTGACTCACGGACGACGGTACGGGAGACCTCGAACCGCTGTCCGATCTCCTCGGGGACGAGCGGCCGGTCCGCGCCCAGGTCGCCGGAGACGATCATCTGACCCAGCTGCTGAACGAGTTGGCCGTGCAGTCCGCGTCCGCGGCTGCCCGCGGCGCGTCGGCCGACGCGGCCCAGTTCCGGGTCCGCGCCCTCCCACGCGGAGGCGCCGACGCGTTCGGCACCAGGGCCCTCGGCGTAGGGGTAGCGGTCGAGTCCGCCCGGGCCGGCCAGGCCGGAGTCTGAGGAGCGGGCGGCGGTCATCATGGTGTGCGCAAGGGTACTCACGGATCATTTGTCGGCGCTGTCTCCAACTCCCTTGAGGTCTTTGGTGAAAAGCACACGAAAGGGTGATCGCTCACCGCGTCGCAATTGACGCCTTATCGGAAAGAAATGGGCGTTCTCCGGGGAGTTGTGCGCACGGCGGGAACGGAAGGGTAAGGACGGTCGTCATCGCACCCTGCTTCGCAGGGTCGTGAGCAGATACGCGCAGAGCAGAGCGGTCAGCGACAACATCAGGGCACCGCCCACGGGTTGGGCGACAAGGCGCGCCCCGGCCGCGATATAGCGCGCTCCTCCGAACGGCCATTGCATCAGCAGGAGCTCACGCAATCGCTCGGAAAACCCGGCCGCCTTCCGCACGGACGGTCCCGCCAAGGTCTTTTGTACGAGTGGTACGACCACGACCGGGACGGCGAGCACCGCCGCGAGCCCGGCGGTGGTGGACCGGAAGATGCCGGCCGCCAGCACTCCCGCCCAGGCGCAGCCCACGGTGAGGCCGATCCAACTCGCGCTCAGTGAAAGCCAGTCCGCAGGAACTCCAACGAGCTCTCGTCCGTAGACGAGATAGAGCATTTCGAGGTCGCAGCCCACCGTGAGGACGGCCAGCGCCAGCGCGGTGGCCGAGGCGACGAGGAGTTTGGCGGCGAGCAGTCCCAGCCGGCGGGGGACGGTGCCGCGGTCCGCGGCCAGGGCGGGGTGGCGGAACTCGTCGCCGAAGGCGAGCGCCCCGAGCAGTCCCGCACCGAGCGCCGCGGGCGGCAGAGGGCATTCCCGCGGCCAAGCGGCCAGGAGCCGCGGCTGGGGTGTGTGACCGATTCTGGCCAGGAGTACGGACAGCAGGGCGGAGGTGACCAGCACGGTGATCGCGGTGAGGTAGCCGGTGCCCACTCCGGTGGCGCGTCGCAGTTCGTAGCGCAGCGGACGCAGTGGGCTCGGTGCCTGGCGTACGGCGATGGGGGGCGGGAGCTGAGGCAGGTCCCGCACGCCCGGCGAACCGGCCGGACGGGTCCCCGACTCGGCCGTCGGTCCCGGCTCGTCGGGCGTGTGCGCCCCGGTCGCAGCCACGGCAGTGGCGGGTTCGTCGGTCGCGGGAACATCGTCCGTGAGGGCATCGACCGTGGGGGCATCGTCCGTGGGGATGGAGGTCGCGGAGGCAGAGGTCAGGAGGGCAGAGGTGACTACGGTCGCGGAGGCGAGGCCCTCGGCACGGAGCGTGGCATGCGGCCCCATGTCACCGGTCTCGTCGGCGAGTTGGTGTACGAGGATGCCGTGCCGGAAGGCGGTCTCGCCGATGTCGGCACAGGTGCTGCCGTACACCGAGAGCCGGTTGCCGTCCTCGCGCACGACCTCGACGGAACGCTGCGCGGCGCGGGCCTCCTTGGCGAGCAGGGCTCCGAGGCGGGCGGCGTGCGGGCTGCGGACGGCGACCCGGGGGCGGAGCCGGGTGCGGGCGAAGTCCGCGGCCTCCTGGTCGGCGACGAGGCGGCCTCCCTCCAGTGTGATGACCCGGTCGGCCGTCCGAGCGGCCTCCTTGGGGTCGTCCGTGCTGAACAGAACGGTGCCTCCGTGGGCCGCGTGCGCCCGCAGAATGCCGTGCAGCCAACGACCTTCGGTGACGGAGAGACCGCCGGCGGGATCGTCGAGGACGAGGGTGTGCGGATCGGACAGCAGCGCACAGGCCAGGCCCAGACGGCGGTCCATACCGCGCGACAGGGTGCCCAGGCGTTCGTCGCGCAGGCTCACGAGCCCGACGACCTCGATCACTTCGTCGACGCGCCGAATCGGGACACCGACGGCCGCGCACACCATGCCGAGCTGTCCGCGGATCGTACGCGCGGGATGGCCCGGCACCTCGCTCAGAAGCACACCGACTTCGCGCGAGGGATGGGCGATCCGGTGCAGGGGACGGCCTCTGAAGTAGGTGATTCCACGGCCCCGCTGGAGTTCGAGCATGAGCCTCAGCGTCGTCGTCTTGCCCGCGCCCGGGGCCCCGAGGAGCGCTGTGACACGACCCGGGCGCGCCTCGAGGGACACGTCGTCGACGGCGGGGGGAAGCTCCTTGCGGGGGTTGCTGGTCAATCCGATGGCCTGGATCACTCACAGCAAGATAGCGTGACATTTACGGTTTTTCGGGCACCTTGCGGCTCTTCCCAGGCAGCTCTCTCCACTCTTTCGGCGCGACGCGCCCCGTGAGCCGATCCGCCCGCGTCAGACCTCGGGGCGCAGCATCGGTGGATTGAGCAACGTGGCGCCGCCGGCGCGGAACAGCTGCGCGGGTCGGCCGCCCTGGCGCGTGGTCGTGCCGCCCGTGGGCACGAGGAACCCCGGAGTGCCCGTCACCTTGCGGTGGAAGTTGCGCGGGTCGAGTGCCACCCCCCACACAGCCTCGTACACGCGGCGCAGCTCTCCGACGGTGAACTCGGACGGGCAGAAGGCGGTGGCCAGCGACGAGTACTCGATCTTGGACCGGGCGCGTTCCACCCCGTCCGAGAGGATCTGGGCGTGGTCGAAGGCCAGAGGTGCCGCCTGCTCTCCGTCGCGGCCGTAACCGCCCTGTTGCAGCAACTCCTCCACGGGCGCCCACCGCGCGCTGTTGGCGTCGCCTCCGGCCCTGGGCGCGGGCAGATCGGGGGCCAGCGCCAGATGGGCGACGCTGACCACCCTCATCCGCGGGTCGCGCTTGGGGTCGCCGTAGGTCGCCAGTTGTTCCAGGTGCGCGCCGTTGTCCTGTGCCGGGGCCGACGGGTCGTGGGCGCGCAGCCCGGTCTCCTCGACCAGTTCGCGCGCGGCCGCCTGTGCCAAGTCCTCGTCGGGCCGTACGAAGCCGCCCGGGAGCGCCCATCGTCCCTGGAAAGGCTGTTCCCCCCTCCGTACCGCCAGCGCACACAGGGCATGGCGACGCACGGTCAGCACGACCAGGTCCACGGTCACGGCAAAGGGCGGAAAGGCCGACGGGTCGTAGGGCATGCCGCGATCATAGTCGTCTGCCTGACGATAAACACGCCCTTCGTCAGTCGCTTCCACTGATGATCCACATCTGTCCTGTACGGGTCCCACCGGCCGCTGCCGGTCGCCGTCCGAGGACGCTTCGCGCGAGGTCACACTCCCAACTGCAGTCCGCCGGCCGCCTCCTCCACCATCGCGAGACCGAGTCTGCTGACGCGCACGGAGAACGCGGCGCCCGCGATACGCAGTCCCGTCAGTCCGATCTCGCCCAGCGGCGCGCTACTGACCGGGCGCAGCGTCACGGTCCGGGCCGGGGCGTCGGGGCGGATGCCCGCTAGGGAGGTGAGGAGCAGCACCCCGGCGGCCGCCGCCGTGGCCGCGGGCCGACATGCGGCGGGGTGCGGGAGCGGGGCGCCGCCTTCCGTGCGCTGCTCTCCCGCGTACATCTCGGGCAGCCTGTTTCCGAAGGTATCGGCGGCCGCCAGCAGCCCCCGGAGCAGAGCGCTCGCCTCCTTCTCGTAGCCGGCGGTGAACAGACCGGTGACGGCGGTCGCGGTCTCCTGGACGCGCACGGCGCCGCCGCGATGTCCGAAGGGGTTGTACGCCGCCTCCTGGGCACCCAGGCTGCGCAGACCCCAGCCGGAGTCCATGGCCGGGCCGCCCAGCAGCCGTGCGAGCTGCTCGGTCTGCACCTTGTCGAGGAGGCCGGGGGCGAACACGCCGGAGCCGAGCAGCCCCGTGTCGAGGAGGTGGGCGGTGCTCGCGCCGAGGTGGGCTACGAGGCGCCCGTCCGGGGCCCGGGCGGCCGCCGGTCTACCGCCTCCCCGGTCCTCGGCCCAGAAGTCCCCGCGGAACGCGGTCCGCAGTTCCCGGGCCCACTGCACCAGTCCCTCGCCACCCGGCCGGCCGTACGTGTCGAGCAGATCGGCGCCCAGCAGCGCCGCACGGTGGGCGTGCGCCTGCGTCTCGCAGCGGAACGGACCGCCGGGGTGCGGGTCGGGCAGATACGTGCCGTCGCCGACGGTGGTCCGCAGCCATGCGAGGCACCGCTCGGCCGCGGGCAGCAGTTCCTCGGTCTCCTGTTCCGGAAGTCCCCAGCGCCTGGCCTCCGCGAGCAGTACGGGGAACAGCAGGGTCGCCTCGGTGGCCGTGCAGCCCGGAGGCAGGTGCGGGCCGGCGTCCCGGCGCGGGCCGGGGATCAGGCCGGACTGCGCTCCGGGACCCGCGATTTGGGTGCGGGCGAGGGTCCGCAGCGTGCCCGCGGCGAGCCGGGTGCCGAGTGGCAGTGTCATCCGGGCCGCGACCAGTGCCTCGGCCGGCGCCAGGCCACATCGCCACGGCGCCCCCGCCGCGAGGTGCGTGTCCGACGGGTGGGTGGCATCGCGCAGCAGGAGCGCCTGGAGGTCCTCGACGCAGGTGTCCATGAGCGCCTGGACCCTGGGGTCGTCGCCCGTGGCACGGGCGGCGGAGAGCGGGCTCGTGGCGCCGCGGCCGACGGCTCTGGCCGGCCCCGCACCGCCCGGTCGCACCCTCAACTCCAGGCTCCGGGTGCCGCCGGGTGGCAGTTCGAGCTCCCAGCGCAGCAGTCCGGCGGAGGCCAGGGCGTCGGCGGGCGGTGGGTCGGCGGTGACGATCGAGCTGCCGGTGGCGCAGGCCCATCGCAGGCCCGAGTCGTGGACGCTGGCGGGCAGTTCGGGCCCGGCTCGGCCCGAGGCGACGGAGCCGAGCTCCGCGAGATCCGTGGCGAGGGCGACCTCGACGGGCACGCGCAGGGCGCGGGAGGAGGCGCTGCGCAGCGTGATCCATTCTGTGCCGTCCGCGTCGCGCGTCCGCTCCACGACCACGTCGGGATCCGGGCCGCCGTCGGCGCAGGCGCGCACCGTCCCGACGAAGCGGGCTCGGTCGGCGGAGAGCATCCGGGCCTGTACGGCGAGTGGTTCGCGCCCCGCCACGCGCACCTGGCAGCGGGACAGCGTCCGGCGGCCCGCGCGGTAGAACCCCTCCAGTCCGCGGCCGGTCAGCTGCCCCTGGTCCGTGGAGATCGCCAGTCCCGGCAGGGCGACGCAGATCAGGGCGTTGTGCACGGGTGGCAGGTCCGTGGTCCGGCGCGGCCCGGGAAGCGGGGTGTGACGAGTTGCCGGACCGCCCGGGCCCGCGAAGGGGCTCAAAGCGCTCTCGACTCCTGCGAACGGGGCCTGCGAACCGGCGCGACGCGGGAAGGGCTGAGCGGACCCGCGCACCGGCGGGAAAACACCGTCGGGATCGGAGGGTGGAATGGGCAGGGGCATGTGGCTTCCTCGGTCAGTGCGCCTGGGGCGCGCTCGGCGCCGGGTTGGGGGCTCCGGAGGGGCGAGGGCGTTCGGCGGCGCGGCCCGGCCACAAATACCGCCACACAGGTGAACGGAACGGCCCCGTCCGGGGTCACGCCCTGGGCCGGGCAAGCAGACCGGATGGCGGTGGGATGGTCGGTGTGGCATACCGCGGAGGGCTGGTACGGGTGCGGTGGGGGCCAAGCGTTCGGGCTTGGGATCGAGGGCGCGCCGTACGCCCGTGCCGCGCGGGCTGGGGCGTGCCGCCGCGTCGAGTGGAGTGAGACCCGGTGCCCGGGACACCTCAGGTGTCACCCGACCCGCTCATCGTCGATCCACCCCGCTCTCCACGCTCACGTCTCCTCCCCCGCAACCCGCCGACCGCCCTTGCGGCGGGCACGTGCCCTTTCACTCGTCGCCGCAGGCGCGCGCCCGGGTCCCTCCCCGCCGGGCGCGACCTCATCGGTGGGCCGACGCCGGCGGAGGCCACCGACCCCGGGGTGACGCCCGCTTCCGCGCGGTGCCTCGGTCCCCGCCGGACGTGCCCTGCGCCGGCGTCGGTTCGAGGTGCCCGGCGGCTCGGCGACATCGCGCGGCGTCGAGCGAGCGGGACCCGATGGCTGTTCCGCTTCCGTGCCTGTCCGCCCGGTGCGCTCTACGCGCAGGCAGCGGCGGATCGACTCCGGGTCGAGGCCCTCGTTGCACGCCTGGTGCAGGAGACGGGCGAAGAGGTAGTCGGGATCGGCGCCGAGTGCCATGGCCAGGGCCTCGCGAGCCTCCAGTTCGTCACCGGTCGACCATGCGACCCACCCCGCGAGGGTGAGGGGTGCCGCCGCGTGCTCGCTGTAGGGGCCGACGCAGCGGCGGGCCAGCGCCCGCCAGAGGCGCAGGGCCGGGCCTGCCTCGTCGCCCTCCATCCACTCGGCGGCGCGGTCGCGGGTCGTGCGGTCCTGGAGTCCGAGGATCAAGGTGGCGGCCTCGTCGTGTTCCAGGAGGCCGTCGTCGCGGAGGTCCGCCGGGCGTGTGCCGGACACGGGCGGGGCGTCGGCGAATCGCTTCACGATCTGCCGGGCCAGTCCGAGGGTCTCCTCGGCCACCTCCGCACGGCCCTCGCCGTCGAGGATCCTGGGAACCAGGGCCATGCTCGCCGTGTCGAGCGCCGTCTGCTGCTCCCGTGCGGCCGCGCCTTCCCACGGAATGAACCGAGCGGTGAATTCCCTCAGCGATCCGCGCACTTGGAGGCCGGCGTAGGTCGCGGCGGCGGCAAGGACGGAGGTGCCGGGCAGTCCCATCGGATGTCCCTCGGACGAACAGCACCCCTGGCCGGGGCAGCAGTAGGACCAGAAGCGGCCGTCGGAGATGCACAGGGCCTCGATGACGGGGACGTCGAGGCGACCGCAGGCAGTGCGCAGAAACTGCGCGAGCGGCCGCAGACGTTCCATGACGTCCCGTCCCGACTCTCCGGTCCCCGGCTCCTGGCAGAGGTAGGCGACCATGTTCTCGGGCCGTGCCCCTCTGCGCTCGCTTCCCTTCACCAGTCCTTGCGCCAGCTGATCGGCGACGGACGGCCAGTCGTCCGCGTGGGCGGGGATGCCGAGCCGTGCCCGCCCGCCGAAGCGGCCGCGCCTCTCCCCGTCGTGCAGGGCTACCAGCACGATGCTGTCCTCGGGCCGGTATCCGAGCAGGTAGGGCAGGGCATCGGCCAGTTCGGCCGGTGTGCGCAGGGTCACCTGGTGCTGCCCGGGCAGGTCGTGCCCATCGTGCGCGCCCCGTCCGCTGTGCCCGCTCGACGCGTGGCTTGCGCTGTCTCCCGCGTGCCGACCGCGCCCGCTGATGTCACTGTCACCGGACGTGCCGGCTGCTTCGTTGTGATTCGTCATGCCGTGACCATCCCGCGGATCTCAAAGTTCCGCTTTGTCCTGTGGATAACCTTGGCCATGACCACGACATGACTTGTCCACAACCCGGCGGCCTCATTCGCGTGATGTCCGACCCATCGGGTTGCATGGGGCCATGAGCAACGACGACCCACGCCCCGCGACCCACACGGACCTGCCCAACGCCGACCTGCGCGCCGCGGCCGATGCCGTGCTCGCCCGCCTTGTCGGCGCCTCGGCGGGCGAGGCCCGGCTGCGCGAGGACCAGTGGCGCGCCATCGAGGCCCTGGTGGCCGACAAGCGCAGAGCCCTCGTCGTGCAGCGCACGGGCTGGGGCAAGTCCGCCGTGTACTTCGTCGCCACCGCGCTGCTGCGCGAGCGGGGCGCCGGGCCCACGGTCATCGTCTCGCCGCTCCTCGCCCTCATGCGTAACCAGGTGGAGGCCGCCGCCCGCGCCGGTATCCACGCGCGGAGCATCAACTCGTCGAACACGGAGGAGTGGGAGACGATCCAGGCCGAGGTGGCCGCGAGCGAGGTCGACGTGCTCCTGGTGAGCCCTGAGCGGCTCAACAATCCCGACTTCCGCGACCAGGTGCTGCCCAAGCTGGCCGCGGCGACCGGCCTGCTCGTGGTCGACGAGGCACACTGCATCTCCGACTGGGGACACGATTTCCGGCCGGACTACCGCAGGCTGCGCACGATGCTCGCCGATCTCCCGCCGGGCGTCCCCGTCCTGGCCACCACCGCGACCGCCAACGCGCGCGTGACGGCCGATGTGGCCGAGCAGCTGGGCACCGGCGCCAGCACCGACGCACTCGTCCTGCGCGGGCCGCTGGACCGGGAGAGCCTGAGCCTCGGTGTGCTGCGGCTGCCGGACGCCGCCCACCGGATGGCCTGGCTCGCCGAGCACCTGAGCGACCTGCCGGGCTCGGGCATCATCTACACACTGACCGTGGCCGCCGCCGAGGAGGTCACCGCGTTCCTGCGCCAGAGCGGGCACACCGTCACCTCGTACACCGGAAAGACGGAGAACGCGGACCGCCAGCAGGCCGAGGAGGATCTCCTCGCCAACCGCGTCAAGGCCCTGGTCGCCACCTCCGCGCTGGGCATGGGCTTCGACAAGCCCGACCTCGGATTCGTGGTGCACCTGGGCTCCCCCTCCTCCCCCATCGCGTACTACCAGCAGGTGGGTCGCGCGGGCCGCGGGGTGAAGCATGCCGAGGTGCTTCTCCTGCCGGGCAAGGAGGACCAGGCGATCTGGGAGTACTTCGCGTCGATCGCCTTCCCTCCGGAGGAGCAGGTGCGCCGGACCCTGGACGTCCTGGCCCGCGCCGAGAGGCCGCTCTCGCTGCCCGCCCTCGAACCCCTGGTGGAGCTGCGCAGGTCCCGTCTGGAGACGATGCTCAAAGTGCTCGACGTGGACGGCGCGGTGCGGCGCGTCCAGGGCGGCTGGATCTCCACGGGCATGCCCTGGACGTACGACACCGAGCGCTACGCCTGGGTCGCCAAGCAGCGGGCCGCCGAACAGCAGGCGATGCGCGACTACGTGTCGACCACCGGCTGCCGGATGGAGTTTCTGCGGCGCCAGCTCGACGACGAGCTGGCGAAGCCGTGCGGGCGCTGCGACACCTGTGCGGGAGCGCGGTACGAGGCGTCCGTGTCCCCCACCGCGCTCGACGCGGCCAATGGCGAGCTGGGCCGCGCCGGTGTCGACGTCGACCCCCGCAAGATGTGGCCTACGGGCCTGCCGGCCGTCGGCGTCGACCTGAAGGGGCGAATCCCGGCGGGCGAACAGGCCGCACCGGGGCGCGCCTTGGGGCGGCTCTCGGACATCGGCTGGGGCAACCGGCTGCGGCCGATGCTCACACCCCAGGCACCGGACGGACCCGTACCGGACGATGTGGCGAAAGCCGTGGTCGGCGTCCTGACCGACTGGGCGAAGGGGCCCGGCGGCTGGGCCTCCGGGCAGCCCGACGCGCAGCCGCGCCCGGTCGGCGTCGTCACCATGGCCTCGCGCAGGCGTCCACAGTTGATCCAGTCGCTGGGCGCACGGATCGCGGAGGTCGGCCGACTGCCGCTGCTGGGGTCCGTGGAGTACGTCGGCGAGGCCGTCGCACAGGTCTCCCGGAGCAACAGCGCCCAGCGGCTCAAGGCACTCGACGGGGCGCTGGCCGTGCCGCCCGCGCTGGCAGCAGCCCTCAAGGAAGCAGGCGGTCCCGTGCTGCTCGTGGACGACGCAACCGAGACAGGCTGGACACTCGCCGTCGCCGCGCGCATGCTGCGACGATCCGGGGCTCAGGGGGTGTTGCCGCTGGTCCTGGCCGTACAGGCGTGACCCATGTGTCGCACACAAGAACAGTGGGCAGGGATATACACGACGTATAGCCGGAAAACGGTCGGTGGCCCCAATTGCTCGTTGCCGCAACCAAGTTCGACAGGAAGAATTGAGGTCCGCTCCCCGCACGGCTCGCCCGTGATCCGGTAGGGCTCTGCTGCGGCGTGCGCTCCCCCAAGTCCGACCCCGCCCGCTGTGTGGGCGCGTAGCCGAAGGGAGGACCGTGACCTTCGGATTCGCTCCGTCCTCGGCGGCATCCATGTCGACGTCTGCCGATCTGTCCGCCGCTTCCGCCAACCCACTGACCCGTATGCTCGAACCCGCCGAATGGGCCGCTGCGGGGATTCCGCTGCTGCGCAATCCCCGGGAGGTCGTCAGCGGATTGCACGCACGGCACCGGCCGAGACCCACGACCGCCATCGTGGCCGTCCTCGACTCGGACGAACGGCTACGGGCGAGCGCCTCGTTCACCCGGCGGTCGGCGCCGGCCGACGGCTGGATGTTCCGCAACTCCCTGCTGGCGCAGCTGCGCCGGGTGATCCCGCACGACCTGCGGCGCCGCACCCCGGTACGCACGGCGGTGCTGCTCTACTGCCGCGAGGGCGACGCACGGTGGACCGAGGAGGACGGGGCGTGGATGTGGGGGCTGCGGGACGCCTGCACCCTCCACGGGCTGCGCTGCGGGGCCTACATCACGCTCACGCACGACGGCTGGCAGGTACTCGGCGAGGGCCGTGGCGGACGCCGTCCGAGCGCGGACTCCCCACCGGAGGCCTTCGCCCTGACAGAGGCACCGCCGCCGCTCCCGCGCACCGGGGGCGCCGCGTCGGAGGTACTGCGCCGGGCGGCCGCCCGCTGAGCAGTCCGCAGCCGTGAGGCGTCGGCGCCCGCCCAGGTGCCGAGCGCCTTGGAGGCCCCTGAGGGGCACTCGCCCCCGTGGCCCGGGCGCGTCCGCCCGCACCGTGGTGGCCCCGCGGCGCGCGGACCGGGCAGGGTCAGCGCCGTAGTGCTTGCGCCCGTTCCAGAGGCGTATGTGCCTCTCCGGAACATGCGGACGGCCACCCGGCTGTCCGGCGTCGGCGTGCGCCGAGGAGACACCCCGTCGTCAGAGACGCACACCGCCGCCACCATGCCCTCGGCCAGCAAGCACGCACTACGGGCCACGAACCACAGGCGCAAAGCCACCGGCACACTGACCACAGGCACGCCAAAACGACCGCCGTACAGGTGGTGCCGTAGGGGCACCACCATCACGCCCGAGACCTCGCCCGGAGCATCGCCCGAGCGAATCCCGGACGGTGTCCGGGATTCGTTCAGACCCCGGCGCCCAGCACCGAGTTGATCTGCTGCGGGTCGCCGCAGACGATCAACAGGGCGCCGGCCCGGCCGAGGGCCAGGGGCAGGGCGGTGGCGGCGGCAGCGTCGGGACCGCCGTTGACGGCGACCACGACCACGGGACGGGACGCGGCCCGGCCCGCGACGGAGGCGTCGGCGTAGAAGACGTCGTCGCCCGCGTCGTGCTGCGCCCAGTAGGCGGCTTCGCCGAAGGAGAGTTCGTGCGCGGCCCACGGATGCGGTTCGCCGGTGGTGATCACCAGCACCTCACCGGGGGCTCGGCCCGACTCCAACAGCAGGTCGACCGCTTCTTCTGCGGCGTCCAGCGCACCCTCGACCGAGGCCGGGATCAGCTGGATCTGTGGGGTGGCAGCAGCGGGCGCGGCCGCCGGGACGGTTGCCCCCGGCGTGGCCACGACCGGCTCACGCGGGGTGCGTTGGGCCGGCATCGGCCGGACAGGTCCCGGACGTCCGGGACGCGGCGGAGCCGCGGGACGGGGACCGGGTACGGGACGGGGGGTCGGCGCGGTGCGGCCACTGGCCGGAGTCGCGCGGGGACCCTGGGCACTCTCGTGAATCTGAGGCTCCTCGGGAATGAGAGGCATGAGCTGATATTTATCAAACGCCGGTGCGACTCGCGTCGGCGGGTGGCACATGAGTGCGAGCGGAACCGTCAGAAATCGAAGCCGAGCTGACCTTCGATCTCCGGAGCGCTTCCGTCCGCCCAGCTGCGGACCTTCTTGAGGTGCCGCCACTGGGGCAGCGCATCAAGATACGCCCATGACAGCCGGTGGTACGGAGTGGGGCCCCGTTCCTCCAGTGCGGCCTTGTGCACCGGAGACGGATACCCGGCGTTGGCCGCAAAACCGAAGTCTGCATGGTCGACACCCAGTTCGGCCATCATTTTGTCGCGCTGAACCTTGGCGATCACCGAGGCCGCCGCAACGGCCACGCAGGACTGGTCACCCTTGATCACCGTGCGAACCCGCCACGGCGACCCGAGGTAGTCGTGCTTCCCATCGAGGATGACCGCGTCGGGGCGGACGGGCAAGGCCTCCAGGGCCCGCACCGCGGCCAGACGTAGCGCGGCCGTCATCCCCAGGTCGTCGATCTCCTCAGGAGAGGCATGCCCCAGGGCGTACGACGTCACCCATCTCTCCAACTCCGCGGCCATCACGGTACGGCGCTTGACGGTGAGGAGTTTGGAGTCGGTGAGGCCCTCGGGCGGACGGCGTAGTCCCGTGACGGCGGCGCAGACGGTGACCGGGCCGGCCCACGCACCTCGGCCCACCTCGTCGACACCGGCAATGATCTTCGCTCCGGTCGTGGCGCGGAGGGAGCGCTCGACGGTGTGAGTCGGTGGTTCGTACGGCATGGCGCCCTCAGCCTACGCCGCCCCGAGCCCCTCGCGACACCCAGGTTTCCCTGAGCGACCACGGCCCCGCCACCAGCACGAACCAGTCACCCGACGATCCACACATCAGACCCCCGACCACTCCCGAACCAGCCGCCCCACCATCGGCCTGACCATCCGCCCGGCCATCCGCCCGGCCATCCGCGGACCAACGACCCGACGGTCCACGAACCAGCGACCCGACGGTCCACGGATTCAGGCCCCGGCCGGCCGCGGATCAGCCCCCGCCCGCCGCAGCAGCGGGACCATCAGCTGGTCGATCATCTCCTCCAGATCCCGTTCACTCCATTCGCTCGCGCACACCTTCGAGCGATACATCATCATCGCTGGAATGGCGTCGAAGACGTAGGAGTTCGCAGCGTCCGGTCGCACCTCTTCCCGCTCGATTCCGCGGTGAACGATCTCTCGCAGCAGATGCTTGGTCGGCTCGATGACCCCTCCGACGATCAGACTCTGAAAGCGTTCCGCCTGCGCCACATCGCATTCGTGAAGCACTGAGCGCAGCGCGAATCCGGGCTGCGAGTACATCGCCTCACGCACCTGCCGGCACAGTTCCAGCAGGTCGTCCCGGACGCTTCCGAGGTCGGGGGCCTCCGTCAGACTCGGCAGCCCGGCCTTCAGCGCCTCCGCGACGAGGTCCTCCTTGGACGGCCAGCGGCGGTAGACCGCGGCCTTGCCGGTCTGGGCCCGGGCGGCGACACCCTCCATCGTGAGGCCGTTCCAGCCGACCGTACTGAGCTGCTCGAGCGCGGCGTCGAGGATCGCACGTTCGAGCACGGCACCGCGTCGGCGCAGGGAGGCCGCCTGAGCGGGAGCGGCCGTCCAACGCGAAGTAACCATCTGAGTGTCTCCGTTGTGCATGGGGGAGCGGGGAGTTCAGGGAGAGCGGGCGGTCAAGTGACGACACGCGGCAGCGACTTCAGTGAACGCTTGCGTTCACTGTCGGGGACTCACTACCGTTGCCGCAACAGTGAACGCGAGCGTTCACTAACGCACTTGTGGGGGAACCATAGTGACAACCTCTCAAACCTCTCAGTTGATCCAGGACCCAAAGCCAGGAGCGGCCCGCCGGGAGGGGCACCCCGGCATCGCGCTCGCCGTCATCGCGGCCTGCCAACTCATGGTGGTACTCGACTCGACGATTGTGAACATCGCCCTCCCGCACATTCAAGACGCGCTCAGTTTCAGCACGACCGACCTGACCTGGGTGATCAGCGCGTACACCCTCACCTTCGGTGGCCTGCTCCTTCTCGGCGGCCGCGCGGGTGACATCCTCGGTCGGCGCCGGGTCTTCATGACCGGCATCATGCTGTTCACGCTCGCCTCGCTGCTCGGTGGACTCGCCCAGGAGCCCTGGCAGTTGCTGGCCGCGCGGGCCCTCCAGGGCGTGGGTGGCGCAATAGCGTCGCCCACCGCGCTGGCACTCATCACCACCACCTTCCCCGAGGGCCCGGAACGGAACCGGGCCTTCGCCGTCTTCGCCGCGGTCTCCGCGGGCGGCGGCGCCATCGGGCTCCTGGCGGGCGGCATGCTCACCGAGTGGCTCGACTGGCGCTGGGTGCTCTTCGTCAACGTGCCCATCGGTGTGCTGATCACCGTGCTCGCCCCGATGTACATCAACGAGTCCGAGCGCCATCCGGGGCGCTTCGACATCGCGGGCGCGCTCACCTCGACGGCCGGTATGGCCTCTCTGGTGTACGGATTCATCCGCGCCGCGGAGGACGGCTGGCGCGACAGCCTCACGATCGGGTCGTTCGCCACGGCGCTGGTCCTGTTGCTGGGCTTCGCGTTCATCGAGACCCGGGCGAAGGAACCGATCACTCCGCTGAAGATGTTCGGCGACCGTAACCGCTCCGGCACGTACGTGATCATGCTGAGTCTGGCCGCGGCGATGTTCGGGATGTTCTTCTTCATCGTCCTGTTCGTGCAGAACGTGCTGGGTTACAGCCCGATCCAGGCCGGTCTGGCGTTCCTGCCCGTGACGGCGGCGATCGGCATCGGAGCGGGGCTGTCGCAGCGGTTCCTGCCGGTCCTCGGACCCAAGCCGTTCATGGTCGTCGGCTCCGCCCTCGTCGCGCTCGGGCTCGGCTGGCTGACCTTCATGAGCCCCGACAGCACGTACGTCGGCGGGGTGCTCGGCCCGATGCTGCTCTTCGCCTTCGGCATGGGCCTGAACTTCGTGACACTGACCCTGACAGCGGTCTCCGGCGTCGCTCAGCACGAGGCGGGCGCCGCGTCCGGACTCCTCAACGTCACCCAGCAGGTGGGGGGTTCGCTCGGTCTTTCCATCCTGACGACGGTCTTCGGCTCGGCCAGCCGGGACGAGGCGGAGAAGCAGCTGCCGAAGTTCCTTGCCAACGGCTCGCCCGAGCAGAAGGCGGAGTTCGCCAAGACCCACCAGCTGCCCGCTCCGTGGGGCCACGACGTGCTCGCCCACGGCATCTCGACCGCCTTCGTCCCGGCCGTCGCGATGGCGGTACTGGCCCTGGCCACCGCCGCGCTGGTGATCCGGGTCCGCAAGAGCGACCTGGAGGCCCTCTCGGGCACGGCGGGGCCCGCCGCGGGCTGAGGCGGGGCCCGCCGAAGCTTGGCGGGGGCTGCGGAGGCCGGCCCCCGGTCCGGGATACGGACGACGAGGACCACGGTCCGGCCATCCGCAGCGGAACGGCACCCCGGGCCTGGCCCTGCATGCAGCTGTACGGCACCGAGGGCGGCCTTCGAGGACTTACGGCACCGAGGGCAGCCCCTGCCGGAGGTACGGCAGGGGGTCCGGGCCTCGCAGTCAGCGGCACGGCAGCTTGTACGGTCTCGCGAGCGGCACCACAGCGCCAGGGTGAGCGCTATGGGTCGCGGCGCGGCACCAAGGGCGAGCCGTGCTGCGCGCGGGCCGGCATCAAGGAAGGACCATCAGGCCGGGGTACGGCATCGCAGGCGGCCCAGCAGACCACTGCCGTACGGCGTCGACGGCCAACCCCGTACGACGCGCTTCCCCACGAGCCGCCGGGCGCACGGAGCTGTAGACAAAGCCGTAGCCGTACCCCACGAGCCATGCGGGGCCGACACAGCCACCGAAGCCGACAAGGCGGGACACCCCCGGCCCCTGCCCGGGCACCGCGTTCCGCAGGGGACTGTTGCACAGGCGCCTCCCCGGCGTCACCGAACCATCCCTGCGGCCTACGCCCCCGCCCGCACCCAGCCCGGCAGGCTCTCCGTCCGCTCCACCCACTCCCCCGGCGGCGCCCCCGCCTTGCCCGCGGCGATCACACCGCCGACGATGGCGCAGGTCGTGTCCATGTCGCCGCCCACCTGGGCGGTCGACCAGAAGCCCTCTTCGTAGTCGCCCAGGGCACGGGCCGCGGACCAGAGCGCGAACGGCACCGTGTCGTGCGCCGTCGTACGCCGCCCGCAGCCCAGTACGGCGGCGACCGTCGCGGTGTCCCCGTAGTCGAGCATGTCGCGAGCGCGCCGCAGACCGGCTCCGACGGCGCTGCGCGGGACGAGCGCGACGACGCCGTCGAGCAGTGCCTCGGCACTCGGCGGGCTCGCCGGGTCGGCAGCCAGGGCGGCGGCCGCGGCAACGGCCATGGCGCCCACGACGGCCTCGCGGTGCTGGTGGGTGGTGTACGCCGAGATCTCCGCCTGGTGGACAGCCTGCTCCGGGTCGTCCGCGTACCAGGCCCCCAGGGGGGCGATCCGCATCGCGGCGCCGTTGCCCCACGAGCCCTGTCCCTTGAAGAGGGCGGACGCCAGCGCCCGCCAGTCGCCCCCCTCCCGGATCTGCCCGAGCAGCCGGTTGACCGCGGGGCCGTAGCCCCGGTCGACATCGTGGTGGTCGGCGAAGGAGCCGGCCAGCGCGTCCTGGTCGATGCGGCGGTGCTGGGCCAGAACGGCCACTACAGAGGAGGCCATTTCAGTGTCGTCCGTCCACCGCCAGGGACCGGACGGCAGCTCGCGCCGCTTGAGCAGCGGGTAGTTCACGGGCACGAAGAACCGCGAGCCCAGCGCGTCCCCCACCGCGAGTCCGCGCAGGCTGGCCAGGGCGCGGTCCAGGCGTCCGCCGGGAGAGGAATCAGAGGTCATCGCCCTGCCACTCTATCCCGGGGTCCCCGTACGACTCAGGTACACACCAGCGCTCGAACGGGCGGTCAAGCGTGTACCTACCGTCGTCACCGAGGACGAGCATCCGCATCTCGGCGTTCCCCGGATTCGACAGCGATTCGAACTCCGCGACCGTCCAGTGGAACCAGCGCATGCAGAACAGCCGCATGGCAAGACCATGGGTCACCAGGAGCACGTTCGACGGGTGGTCGGGGGCCTCGAAGCTCCGGTAGAGGCTCTCCAGGAAGCCGCCGACCCGGTCGTAGACGTCGGCGCCGGACTCGCCCTGCGCGAAGCGGTAGAAGAAATGCCCGTACGCGTCCCGATAGGCCTTCTGGAGGCGTACGTCGTCGCGGTCCTGCCAGTTGCCCCAGTCCTGCTCGCGCAGCCGCGGCTCCTCGCGCACCCGTATGAGCTCGGGGTCGAGATGGAAGGCGCGGAGCGTCTCGTGCGTACGTCGGTACGGCGACACGTAAACGCTTACGCGCTCTCGCCCGAAGACCTCCCGCAACCGTTTCCCCGTCTCCTCCGCCTGCTGCCACCCCTTCTCGGTGAGCGCCAGAGCGTGGTCGGGCTCGCGTTCATAAACGGTGTCATCGGCGTTGCCCGCTGACTCACCGTGCCGGACAAGGACGATACGCCGTGGTCGAACCATGCCAAGACCCTAAAACGGCTGACGGCCGATCGAGCACTCGTACGGGCTCCATACGGCATAGGTCACACGTTCTCCGCGCAGATCACACTCGCGGACGGCACTCCGGTCAGACCGTCCAGGAGGGCTCCAGCGCCACTATGTCGCCGGTCAGGGCCGCGACATCGGCCTCCGTCTGGGCGCGCAGCGCGAGCCGTTCCACCCGCTCGGCCCGGTATTTACCGTGTTCGGCGGCCGACTGCCACATGGACAGGATCAGGAACTCATGGCCCGGCGCCTCACCGAACAGGCCCCGCACCATGCCGGGCGAGCCCGCCATCGCGGGGTTCCAGACCTTCTCCTGCATCAGCGCGAAGTGTTCGGCCCGTTCCTCGTGGATGCGGCAGTGGGCCACCCGCAGCAGGTCGGCGTCCGTGAAGCGCGGCTCGAAGCCGGTCTTCACATCGAACCGGTGATCGAAGAGTTTGGCCTGCGAGTCCTTGAAGGTCCCCGACTGGGCAGCCGCGAGCCGGTCGTGCGAACGGGCCATGAAGGAGTCGTAGAAGGCACGGCTCTCCCAGAAGGCGAAGATGTGCGCCACCCCGGGCCGCCCTCGGCTCCAGCCCCCGCCCTGCCCCCGGAATCCCGGCTCACCCAGCAGCCCCGCCCACTTTCGCTGCCCCCGCTCGAAACCGCGGCGGTCCACCACGGTGCAGCGAATCCACTTGACCAGCACCGCGCCATCGTAAGGCCACGGAGCGTGGCGTCGGTCACGCTCCGGCGGAGTGCACCCGCGCGAGCGCCCCCGCGCGCGTGGCACGATGGACAACCGGCCTTGACAACAGAGCAGTTGAGGGCTGAAGAAGATGGGGAACGGGGAGGGGGAGATCCAATGACCGGTCTCAACAAGGGCATCCGCAAGGTCGAGCTCGCGGTGAAGTGGGACCCGAGTCCCGTCGGCGAGCCCGCGACCGACCTCGACATCATCGCGGCGACGTACGTGGCCGCCGACCCGTACGGAATTCCCGCCTATGTGGTGCACTTCGACAGCCGCTCCCCGGACGGCACCATCTACCTCAACCGGGACAGCAAGGACGGCAAGGGCTTCGGCTGGGACGAAGTCATGACGCTGGAACTCGACCGCCTCAACAGCGGCTACACGCGTGTGGTGGTGGGCGTACTCATCCAGCAGCGTTCCGGCCACAAGTCGTTCGTGGGCGTCCTCAATCCGGGCCTGCGTATGCGGGAGGGCTACACCGTGCTGGCGGAGGACAACTTCGGCGGCGTCCTGGGGGCCACGGCGGCGACCGTCGGCGAGTTCGTACGCGACGCCTCGGGAGAGTGGACCTTCCATCCGGGGATCCACGGCTACGACACCGACCCGGCCGAGTTCCCGCGCATCATGGGCACGCGCCACGACGCCTGAATCAGCCCTCTCCGTAGCAGCGAGAAAACGCCGAAGGGCGGCACGACCGGTGGTCGTGCCGCCCTTCAGGACTTCAGGACTTCAGGGCTTCGGGTCAGCTGCAACCGCTGGTCGAGCCGCAGCCCTCGCAGATGTAGCAGGAACCGGCCCGCTGCATCTTCGTACCGCAGGAGAAGCACAGGGGGGCGTCCGCCTGGATGCCCAGCTGCATCTCCACCAGTTCGGCACTGGTGTGGGCCTGCTTCGGGGCGGGCTTCGCCGCCTCGACCTCGGCCTTCGGGGTGGCCACGGCCTTCAGCTCCTGCGCGCGGGGCGCGGACTGGGCCAGGCCCTCGACGTCCATGTCGACATCGTCGGACGGCTCGTAGGAGCCCGTCTCCAGGTGACGCTGACGCTCCTCGGCGGAGTGGATGCCGAGCGCGGAGCGCGTCTCGAAGGGCAGGAAGTCCAGCGCCAGGCGACGGAAGATGTAGTCGACGATCGACTGCGCCATCCGCACGTCCGGGTCGTCCGTCATGCCGGCCGGCTCGAAGCGCATGTTCGTGAACTTCGAGACGTACGTCTCGAGGGGCACGCCGTACTGCAGACCCACGGAGACCGCGATCGAGAAGGCGTCCATCATGCCCGCGAGGGTGGAGCCCTGCTTCGACATCTTCAGGAAGACCTCGCCGAGACCGTCGTCCGGGTAGGAGTTGGCGGTCATGTAGCCCTCGGCGCCGCCCACCGTGAAGGAGGTGGTGATGCCGGGACGACCCTTGGGGAGGCGCTTGCGGACCGGGCGGTACTCGACGACCTTCTCGACCGCGGTGCGGATGGTCTCCTCGGCCTTCGCCGTGACCGCGGCCTTCTCCTTCTCCTTGGTCTTGGCGGAGAGGGGCTGGCCGACCTTGCAGTTGTCGCGGTAGATCGCGAGCGCCTTGACGCCCATCTTCCACGCCTCGAAGTAGACCTCTTCGACGTCCTCGACGGTCGCCGTCTCCGGCAGGTTGACCGTCTTGGAGAGCGCGCCGGAGATCCAGGGCTGGATCGCGGCCATCATGCGGACGTGGCCCATCGCGGAGATGGAGCGCTCGCCCATGGCGCAGTCGAAGACCTCGTAGTGCTCGTGCTTGAGGCTCGGGGCGTCGACGACATTGCCGTTCTCGGCGATGTGGGCGACGATCGCCTCGATCTGCTCCTCCTGGTAGCCCAGGCGGCGCAGGGCCTGCGGAACGGTGCCGTTGACGATCTGCATCGAGCCGCCGCCGACCAGCTTCTTGAACTTGACCAGCGCGAGGTCGGGCTCAAGGCCGGTGGTGTCGCAGGACATCGCGAGACCGATGGTGCCGGTCGGGGCGATGACCGAGGCCTGCGCGTTGCGGAATCCGTTCTTCTCACCGAGGTGCAGCACGTCCTGCCAGGCCTCCGTGGCGGCGGCCCAGATCGGCGTGTCCAGGTCGTCCATACGGACGGCCACGGCGTTGGCGTCGGAATGCTGCTTCATGACGCGCTGGTGCGGCTGCGCGTTGCGGGCGTAGCCGTCGTACGGGCCGACGACCGCGGCGAGCTCGGCGGAACGCCGGTAGGAGGTGCCGGTCATCAGCGAGGTGATGGCACCGGCGAGGGCGCGACCGCCGTCGGAGTCGTACGCGTGACCCGTCGCCATCAGGAGGGCGCCCAGGTTGGCGTAGCCGATGCCCAGCTGACGGAAGGCGCGGGTGTTCTCGCCGATCTTCTGGGTCGGGAAGTCCGCGAAGCAGATCGAGATGTCCATCGCGGTGATGACCAGCTCGACGACCTTGGCGAAGCGCTCGACCTCGAAGGACTGATGGCCCTTGCCGTCGTCCTTGAGGAACTTCATCAGGTTCAGCGAGGCGAGGTTGCAGGACGTGTTGTCCAGGTGCATGTACTCGCTGCACGGGTTCGAGCCGTTGATACGACCGGACTCCGGGCACGTGTGCCAGTGGTTGATCGTGTCGTCGTACTGGATGCCCGGGTCGGCGCAGGCCCAGGCGGCCTTGGCCATCTTGCGGAAGAGCGTCTTGGCGTCGACCTCCTCGATGACCTCGCCGGTCATACGGGAGGTGAGACCGAACTTGCCGCCCTCCTCGACCGCCTTCATGAACGTGTCGTTCACACGGACCGAGTTGTTGGCGTTCTGGTACTGGACGGACGTGATGTCGTCGCCGCCCAGGTCCATGTCGAAGCCCGCGTCACGGAGGGCGCGGATCTTCTCCTCCTCCTTGACCTTGGTCTCGATGAAGTCCTCGATGTCGGGGTGGTCGACGTCGAGGATGACCATCTTGGCCGCGCGGCGCGTGGCGCCACCCGACTTGATCGTTCCTGCGGAGGCGTCGGCACCGCGCATGAAGGAGACGGGACCCGAGGCGTTGCCGCCCGAGGAGAGGAGCTCCTTGGAGGAGCGGATACGGGAGAGGTTCAGGCCGGCGCCGGAGCCGCCCTTGAAGATCATGCCCTCTTCCTTGTACCAGTCGAGGATCGACTCCATGGAGTCGTCGACGGACAGGATGAAGCAGGCCGAGACCTGCTGGGGCTGAGGCGTTCCGACGTTGAACCAGACCGGGCTGTTGAAGCTGAAGATCTGGTGCAGGAGGGCGTACGCCAGCTCGTGCTCGAAGATCTCGGCGTCGGCGGGCGAGGCGAAGTACTTGTAGTCCTCGCCGGCCTTCCGGTACGTCTTCACGATGCGGTCGATGAGCTGCCTGAGGCTCACCTCGCGCTGCGGGGTGCCCACGGCACCACGGAAGTACTTGCTGGTGACGATGTTGACCGCGTTCACCGACCAGAAGCCGGGGAACTCGACGCCACGCTGCTCGAAATTGATCGAGCCGTCGCGCCAGTTGGTCATGACGACGTCACGGCGCTCCCACTCCACCTCGTCGTACGGGTGCACGCCGGGGGTGGTGTGGATGCGCTCGATGCGCAGTCCCTTGCTGGCCTTGGTGCCCTTGGCGCGGGAACCTCGTGCCGGACCGCTCGCCGTCTCTGTCATGCCGCCTCCCTGTATCGGGCTAAAACGCCCTGAAGTGCCACGTTCTTCCCATGGCACGGTGTGTGTCTGGTGCTGCGGGCGCCGCTACGCGGCCGCCCGCAACAGGTCTTTGGTCGCCACCGCTGGGGGCCGATCCGAGTCGGCCCTTCCGTCAGTCGGCGGCGTTGGCGGGTACGGGGACCTGGACGGCCCCTCCGGACCCGCGGTCGCATTCCGGGCGCTCCGCGTCCGCGGCTGCCGCGTCCGCATCGCCCGCCTCTTCCTCGTCCGCGGCGGCGCGCTGCTTCGTCTCTTCCCTGAGTTCCACGATGGCGGCCTCGAAGTCCTCGAGCGAGTCGAACGCCCGGTACACGGACGCGAAGCGCAGATAGGCGACGAGGTCGAGTTCCTGCAAAGGGCCGAGTATGGCCAGACCCACGTCGTGGGTGGTCAGCTCGGCGCTCCCGGTGGCCCGCACCGCCTCCTCGACCCGCTGGCCGAGCTGGGCGAGCGCGTCCTCGGTGACCGGCCGCCCCTGGCACGCCTTGCGCACGCCATTGATGACCTTGGTACGACTGAAGGGTTCGGTGACGCCGGACCGCTTGACCACCATCAGCGAGCACGTCTCCACCGTCGTGAAACGACGGGAGCAGTCGGGGCACTGGCGGCGCCTGCGGATCGACGTGCCGTCATCGGTCGTACGGCTGTCGACGACACGGCTGTCGGGGTGCCTGCAGAAGGGGCAGTGCATGGCTCCAACCCTCCTTCACAGCACGACTCATAGACCTCGCGGGACCTCTCGGGCCCCTCGAAGCAGCCCCAAGCATAGGCGATGACGGGAGGCTCGAAGACCCGGGGGACCACAACTTCTGGGCTGCTACAGCAATCCAACCACTAGATGTGGGGATCGAACCGTAAATTCACCCAGGACACGCGTGTCGCGCACGTAATGGCATGTGCCGCACGGCCATACCGATCCCGGACACACGGAGATACCGTGGTCAGCGCGCGGAAGGGGGCCGGTACCCGACTTACGGGGTGCCGGATGGCAGACTGGGCCGCGGCCCACATCTGTCGGCACGGTCATCGCCCCGGCGGTGAAGAGTACAGCAATGAGCCCTTTTGTCCGCCGGATACATCGTTGGCTATACACCCAGACACATGATCACGACAGGCAATCCGCGATTTTTCACTCGAACGTGTGTTTGGCGCAACCTTTCGAAAGCAACTACCGTTGTCCAGCAGGGAGACCATCGAGAGGGGCCGACGTGACCACCACCGCAGACAGTGCCACCATCACTGCCCAGGACCGCTCCCAGGGCCGACTCGAGCCGGTGCATGCGATGAACGAAGCCACGAATCATGAGGGGCCCAAGCGCTCCCTGCCAGGGCGACCTCCAGGCATCCGCGCCGACAGCTCGGGACTCACAGACAGGCAGCGCCGGGTGATCGAGGTCATCCGGGACTCCGTGCAGCGGCGCGGCTACCCGCCGTCGATGCGGGAGATCGGACAGGCGGTCGGCCTCTCCAGCACCTCGTCGGTCGCCCACCAGCTGATGGCACTGGAGCGCAAGGGCTTCCTGCGCCGCGATCCGCACCGGCCGCGGGCGTACGAGGTCCGGGGCTCCGACCAGTCCTCGGCTCAGCCCACGGACACGGCGGGCAAGCCGGCCGCGTCGTATGTGCCGCTCGTCGGCCGTATCGCCGCCGGTGGCCCGATCCTGGCCGAGGAGTCGGTGGAGGACGTCTTCCCCCTCCCCCGGCAGCTGGTCGGTGACGGCGAGCTGTTCGTCCTGAAGGTCGTCGGTGACTCGATGATCGAGGCCGCCATCTGCGACGGGGACTGGGTGACGGTCCGGCGCCAGCCGGTCGCGGAGAACGGTGACATCGTGGCCGCGATGCTGGACGGCGAGGCCACGGTAAAGCGGTTCAAGCGCGAGGACGGCCATGTGTGGCTCCTCCCGCACAACGCCGCGTACCAGCCGATTCCCGGCGACGAGGCGACCATCCTGGGCAAGGTGGTGGCGGTGCTGCGGCGCGTGTGACGGCACCTGCCGGGCGGGACACCCCGCCCCGCCCTTGACCGGGCCCCGGGACCACCTGCGCCGGTTCCGGGGCCCTGCGCGTTGCCCTCCGGGGGTCGGGCGGGGGAGTTGGCGGCGTGCGCGACGTCCAGAGATGGCCCGTCCCGACAAGCCCTCCGAGGGGCCTTTGCTCGCGGGGGCGGGAGGATCGTCCGCAGGCTCCGAGGGAATGCTTAGGTGCGGAGCGATATGTGCGGGCCCCGGGCGACACGCGCGGGCGTCGACCATCGGGCGACACGCCGAGCGCCGGGCGGCGGGGCGTTGCCGAACGATATGCGTAGGCCCCGGGCGACACGTGCGGGCGTCGGGCATCGGGCGACACGCCGGGCGGGCGGGCGCGTTGCCGAGCGATATGCGCGGGCGCCCAGCGACAGGCGCTGGCGCCAGACGACGTGCACGGGCGCCCAACGACACGCATAAGCGCCTGACGACATGCTCGGGCGCCTAGCGATATGCGGGGCCCAGCGGCATGCGCGGGGATCGCACGGCATGCTCGATGGTCGCGCGGCATGCTCGATGCCGTCGCACACGGGCATGCTCGGTGCGTCGCGCGGCGTGCTCGGGAATCGTTCCGCGTGCTCGGGTGTCCGGAGGGTCAGGGGTGGGCCCGGGATGAAGATCCCGAGACTGAGGGCACGAGCTGGACCTGGGGGTGCCCACAGGGCCCGTGGTTCGCGGGGGGCGGGTGTGGCCATGTGGGTGGTGTTGTTCGGCCGGCGGGGCATCCGAGGTGGGGCAACTCCGCCCGAAGGGGCACCCGGGCAGGCCCGCCTCGGGCCAAGTGCGCGGGGTTCGTCGGCCTGCGGCCGGGAAGGCCTATGCCTCCTCCGTCTCCCCCGCCCCCACCGTCTCCTCCGCCTTCCGGGCCGCCGCGTCGATCGCGGTGAGCGACCTGCGTACCTGGTTACCGTCCGTGGTGTACCAGAAGTCCGGGAGGGACGCCTTGAGGTAACTGCCGTAGCGCGCCGTCGCGAGGCGCTGGTCCAGTACCGCCACCACACCCCGGTCACCCGTGGCCCGTACGAGGCGGCCGGCGCCCTGGGCCATCAGCAGCGCCGCGTGAGTCGCGGCGACGGCCATGAAGCCGTTGCCGCCGTTCTCCTCGACGGCCTTCTGGCGGGCGCTCATCAGCGGGTCGTCGGGGCGCGGGAAGGGGATCTTGTCCATGACGACGAGCTGGCAGCTGGCCCCGGGGACGTCGACGCCCTGCCAGAGCGAGAGCGTGCCGAAGAGGCAGGTCTTGGGGTCGGCCGCGAAGTTCTTGATCAGCTCGCCGAGCGTCTCCTCTCCCTGCAGCAGGATGGGGTACTCGGGGATGCGCGAGCGCAGCTCCTCCGCCGCGAGCTGGGCGGCCCGCATCGAGGAGAACAACCCCAGCGTGCGACCCCCCGCGGCCTGGATCAGCTCGGTGAGCTCGTCCAGCATGTCCCCACGGTCGCCGTCACGCGCGGGACGGGACAGGTGCTTGGCCACGTACAGAATGCCCTGCCTGGGGTAGTCGAAGGGCGAGCCGACGTCGACGCCCTTCCACTGCGGGAGGTCATCGCCCTCGGTGCCCTCCGGGGCGAGTCCCAGCGACGCCCCCACTCCGTTGAAGTCACCGCCGAGCTTCAGGGTGGCGGACGTCAGGACGACGGAACGGTCCGCGAAGAGCTTCTCCCTGAGGAGGCCGGAGACGGACATGGGAGCGACGCGGAGCGAGGCTCCGAAACGGTCATGACGCTCGTACCAGACGACGTCCCATTCGGAGCCGTTGGTGATCCGCTCCGCCACGTCGTGCACCGACTCCACCGAGGCGAGAGCCTGCTTGCGGACGGAGTCCTCGTCCTGGACGGACTTGTCGCGGGTGGAGCCGATCGCCGAGATCACCGTACGAGCGGCGTCGCGCAGTGCCATCAGCGCGTATCCGAGATCCTCCGGGATCTCCTCCAGGCGGCCCGGAAGCGCGAGTTCCATCAGCCGCTCGAAGCCCTCGGCGGCGGTCTGGAGCTGATCGGCCGCCTTCTCGTTGACGAGCTTCGCGGCGCGACGCACCGCGCGGTTGACCTGGCCGGGCGTGAGCTCACCGGTCGCGACACCGGTGACCCGGGAGACCAGCTCATGGGCCTCGTCGACGATCAGCACCTCGTGCTGCGGGAGGACCGGCGCGCCCTCGATGGCGTCGATCGCGAGCAGCGCGTGATTGGTGACGACGACCTCGGCGAGCTTGGCGCGCTCGCGGGCCATCTCGGCGAAGCACTCCGCTCCGTAGGCGCATTTGGTGGCACCCAGGCACTCACGGGATGAAACGGACACCTGAGCCCACGCGCGGTCGGAGACGCCGGGCGTGAGGTCGTCGCGGTCGCCGGTCTCGGTCTCGTCCGACCAGTCCCGCAGTCGCAGCAGGTCCTGGCCCAGCTTGCTGGTGGGCGCGGCCGCCTCGAACTGGTCGAAGAGGCCTTCCTCCTCGTCCTGCGGCACTCCCTCGTGCAGCCGGTGCAGACACAGGTAGTTCGACCGGCCCTTGAGCATCGCGAACTCCGGGCGGCGGCGCAGCAGCGGGTGCAGCGCGTCGACGGTCCGCGGAAGATCGCGCTCCACGAGCTGCCGCTGGAGCGCCAGGGTGGCGGTCGCCACGACCACCCGCTCCCCGTGGGCCAGCGCGGGCACGAGGTAGCCGAGCGACTTTCCGGTGCCGGTGCCCGCCTGGATCAGCAGGTGGGAGCTGTCGTCGATGGCACCCGCGACGGCTTCGGCCATGGTCACCTGGCCAGGGCGCTCCGTGCCGCCGACAGCAGTGACGGCAGCATGCAGGAGTTCGGGGAGTGAGGGCTCTGTCATAGCGTTGCCAGCCTACGGGGCGCCACTGACAATCGGGCGATCAAGGCCGGTGGAGGGGGTTCGGGACCGTGCCGTGCACCGCGGCGTGCGGGCGTTCCGGGCGGTCGCGGTAGCCGTCCAGGTGCAGTCGGTTGCGGTTGAGGCACAGGCGCTCGATACGCGGAGTGAGCAGATCGAACATCTCGTAGCGCTCCTTGAGCTCGGGAAAGCGCGTCTGGTGGCGGACGATCTCCGCCCGGACGAGCGCCCAGAACTCGGCCTCCGGAACGCCAAGTTGTTCCTCGCAGAGCGGTGCGAGATAGCGGAAGACCCCCACGAAGAGCCCGGAGTGGATGAACTGGGTCAGGAACGCCGGCGGCTCGGTCAGCAGTACGTTCCGTACGTCGTCCGGCATGGTCGCGTGCTCGGGCAGGGGGTCCGCGCTCACGTTGACGTCGTCCACGAAGTCCTTCACCGCGAGGCGGACGGGGACGTCGTGGTCGTCGAAGACGACGATCGCGTTCTCTCCGTGGGGGCTGAACACCGTGCCGTACCGATAGAGGAAGTGCAGCAGCGGCGGCAGGAGCGCGGCGAAGAGGCGGCGCAGCCAGACGTTGGGGGCGAGGCCCGAGCGTGTGACGAGCTCCGCGGTGAAGGCGCGGCCGTCCGGGTCGGTGTGCAGGAGCGCGGCCAGGGTGCGCGCGCGTTCACCGGGCGCCAGATGGCGGGAGACCGGCTCGCGCCAGATGGCGCCGAGCAACTCCTTGTACTGATAGGGAACTTCGGGGAGGGCGTCGTACACGGGGTGGTTCACCGTCACCGAGGCGACCTCGCCGAGCAGGATCACCCCGCAGGTGTCCCGCAAAAAGGGGTCGGCGTCTCTCAGGGCATGCATCCAGGCGGTGACGGCGGGCGCCGCGAGCGTGCGTTCCGTCGGCAGGCCGCGCCAGACCAGGGTGTTGAGCACGGACAGCGGCAGTTTCACCGTGTGCCGGTCCGGGCGCGAGACATTGAGGAACGTACGGATCGACTGCTGCGGGAGCCGCAGGTCGCCGTCGGAGGGCAGCGGCACGATCGTTCCCGCGGCTACGGAGGGCGCGAACAGTGGCAGCACGACATCGTCCCACTGCCAGGGGTGCACGGGCAGATAGAGGTACGACTCCGGGGTGAGCCCGCGCGCGCGTAGTACCCCCTCGAAGGACTCCCGTGTGGCGGGGGCGAGTTCGCGCGCGTAGAGCTGTTCGGCGGAGTGAAGGCTCGGGACGCCTCGGTAGGTGGCGAGCGTGGTGTGCACCGCGATCCAGGGGATCGGCGTCGCTCTGCGGGCCTCCGGCGCCCAGTCGGCGGCGTCCGTCGCGGAGAAGCCGAGGCGGCCCTTGTTCAGCACGATCCAGGGGTGGCCGGTCTGGTGGCCCTCCAGTTCGGCGTAGCCGAGGTCGGCCAGTTCGGACGCCGTACGGGCGTCGCGGTGGAGGCGGGCGTCCGCGGCGAGCGTCGTGCTCAGTTCACGGACCACGTGGCCGAGCGTCGCGCCGTCGATCTCCAGCGTGCCGCGAGCCCGGGTGAGGAAGCCGAGCGGGTCGGTGAAGGGGCACGGCTCCGCACCCTCCTCGGTGAGGGTGAGCGAGGCGGGGTCGACGCGCCAGCTGTCGTACGAGGCCCGGCGGGCACGGAACGAGAGGCTGCCGCCGGCGTCGAGGCGCAGGGCGTAGGGGCGGAGGGTATCGGTGTGCCCGGTGTACTCGTGCCCGCCGTTCTCGTGCGGGGTGTCGTGGTGGGTGGAGGCGGGGCGTGGTGAGGGTCGCGAGGAGGCCGCTCCGGCGGAGGAATCGAGGCCGGTCGCCGGATGGTGTTCACCGCGGAGGGGGGCCACTTTTCCCTCCGCGCCCCGCCGAGCCTCCGAACCCGGCTCCGAACCCGAACCCGGCTCCGACCTCGAACCTGGCTTCGGCCCCGGATCCAGATCGGACTCCGGTTCCGGTCTGACGATCTCCTCGTGGGCGAACTCGCCGATCATTTTCGCGAGCAGTCGGCGGCCGACCTGGTCCCATCGGTCTTTGCGCAGCTCGGGCGGGTCGTACAAGGCGGGCAGCTCTCCGGATGCCGGGGTGGCGGATGGATGCGGCACGGGGACTCCTTGACAGGGAACCGGATCGGAACGAGCGGTGCGGTGAGGGCAGGGCTCTACAACAGATCGCGCAGGCTCCGGTCCCGGACCATGAGGGCTGCCCGTTTGCCGGGCAGGTCGACCTCGGCGGAGAACCGGAAGCCCGCGCTCAGGAAGGCGGAGACGGAGGGGGTGTTGCGGAGGTCGGGTTCCGCGACGACGCGGGCGCAGGCCGGGCGCTTGTCCAGTACGAGGTCGGCGACGGCGCGGAGCAGGGCGGAGCCGAGGCCTCGTCCGCGGTTGGCGACACCGCCGATGAGGAGGTGCAGGCCTGTGTCGTGCGGGCGGGCGGGATAGTGGCGGGCCAGGAGGTCGAGGTCCGCGCGGTAGATCTCCCAGTAGCTCATCGGGGTGCCGTCCAGCACGCCGAGGCAGGGCACACTGCGGCCGTCGCCGTCGAGCTGGCGGCACAGATGTTCTTCTGCGACCGACTCTGGTCCTGCCAGCTCCCAGAACTCCGCGACGGCGGGGTCGTTCATCCAGCGGGAGACGAGCGGGAGATCACGCTCCACACGGACGGGGACCAGGTGGAAGGTGCCCACGGGAGTGGCGATCGGGCCCCAGCCACCGATGCGGTCGAGCAGGTCGTCTCCCCCGGCCGACTCGACCTCGGAGCCGAGGAGCGCGAGAAGCTCGTCGGGCAGGCGCAGGTCGAGGGTGTCCTCGTTGTCCGTGCCCGGTCCGGGGCCCGGGTCGGCGCCCAGGTCGGTGACGGGGGCGGTACCGGCGTCGGTGCTCGCATCGGTGGGAGGCACGGCGACGCTCCTCTCAGGAGACGGGGTGGGACATGTTCCTCAGGACTGGCAGGGAGTTGGCGAGGATGACTTCGTCAGGACTGGCAGGGGGTCGGCGAGGGCGGCTTCGTCAGGGCTGACAGCGGGTCGGCGAGGGCGGCTTCGTCAGGAATGGAGCGGGTTGGCGAGGGTGACGTAGACGGACTGGGTGTCGACCGGGCCGACGAGTTCGTCGAGGCCGTGCAGCCGGGTCAGCAGGTTGGCCTTGCAGCGCAGGACGGGCGAGTCGAGGAGGTGGGCGGGCAGGGGCGTACGCAGTCGGGCCGGGCCGCGGGCCACGTCGGTGAGGAAGCGGCGGAAGGCGGCGAGCAGCAGTTGTTCGTCGGCGAGGTGCTGGGAGCCGAACGCGCCGATGAGGCCGAGCACGTTGTTGATCGCCAGGTAGTAGGCGAAGCGTTCGTCGGTGACCTCGTCGGAGACGAAGGTGTCGCTGCGTTCGCCGATGCCGGGCAGCCGGGCCTCCAGTTCGGCGCGCCGGGACGCGCGGAAGTAGTAGCCCTGGTTGTCGCGGTAGCGGCCGCCCGTGGGCCAGCCCTCGGGGTCCAGCAGGAGCAGGGTGTTCTGCTGGTGTGCTTCCAGCGCGATCCCCGCCTCGCTGTCGAGCCAGAGCACGGGGCGTACGACGTGCTCCAGGTAGCGCAGGAACCACTCGGCGGCGACGGCGCCACGGGGCCTGCTGGTGCGTCCGGCGAGGCGGGTGACGATCTCGGCGAGCCGGGATCGCATCACGGGCCGGTCCTCGGACCCGCTGCGGGCGCCGGGTCGCGCGTGGGGCCGGGGAGAGACGAGCCCCGCGACACAGCCGGCGTCGTCGGTCGGCCCGAACGGGTTGTGGCGGATCATCACGTCGAGCCCGGCCAGGGGGGTGCCGTCCGGGGCGTTGACGGCGAGCCAGGCCGGGTCGCGGACGATGTCGAAGCCCGGGTGGGCGGACTGCCACTGCTTGGACAGGCCGCTGCGCAGCAGACGGTGGACCTCCACGCCGCGGTGGAGCTCCTTGCGGAGGTTCTCACGGCGGGAGTTGGTGATGCGCAGACCCAGCGACAGCTTGAGCATCGCGGGGGTGCCGGAGCGGTAGAGGGTGCGGACGGAGGAGGTCGGGTGCCAGGCGGAGCCGTGCGGGCCGAGGTCCTGGAGCAGTCCGGCGTCGAGCAGGGCCGCGGTCTCGGGCCGGTGCCGGACGTCGGCCAGCTGCCAGGGGTGCAGCGGCAGGGCGGCGTACCCGTCGGGCAGGGACAGCCCGGCGCCGGCCAGCCGCGCGGTGAGCTGCTGCGCGGGGACGGGCCGGCCGCGCTCCGTCCACGCCGAGTCGGCCGCCAGGATCGCGGGGGCGACCGCCATCCAGTGCAGCGGGAAGGAGCCGCGCAACTCGGGTGAGTACAGCCGCGCCTCGGTCTCGGAGAGCCCTTCCCGGCTCTTCGGGGTGGGGTGCCACGGGTGCCCCAGCACCAGTGCTTGTTCGGCGGCGAGGAAGAAGTCGGGGGTGTCGGCGGGCCGTTCCCTGCGGTCGTTGATGAACACGACGGTCCGCCGCACCGAGTCGGCGACCCGGCCGACCAGGTCGGCACCGTCCCCGGCGAGACCGGTTTCGGAGACGGGCTTCGACGTCACCTCGGCCGCGCTCGTCGTTGCGTCGCCCGTCGCCGCCTGGCGCGCGAGCAGGGCCGCCACGGTGACGGCGTCGGCGGGCGGTGCTCCCTCGAGGGCGTCGGCGAGGTGCGGGAGGCCGAAGCGGTGCCAGCCGGTCGGGGACCAGTGGTGGACCGGCGTCAGGAGGGAGGTGCCGCTGGCCGGGAGGGGGATGCGGAGGGTGCCGTCGGTGGGGGCGGGCAGGTTGTTCTCCCGTACCCAGCAGCGCAACAGGTTCTCGACCGCCGCCGCCTGGGCCGCGGTGTGGGCGGCGGGGTGCTCCAGCGGGTCGGCGGTGGCGCCGCGCAGCCGCTCGGTCTCCCGGGCCCCTCCCATCTGCCGGGGTACCGCGTCGGCTCCCAGAGCCGGCGGGGTCTGCGTGCCACAGGCCGCTCGCTCGTGGGTGTCGGGACGGCCGTCGGATGCGGGGGTGGCGTTCAAGAGAGTTCCTCGGGGTCGTTCAGGCTCGTGCGGCGACGAACCCGGGCGGTACTGGCGTGCTTGGGGCGTGGGGCGTTCCTGGTCGGTCCGGGTGGGCGGAGGGTGGTCCTGGTCGAAGGGGGTTCGAATGAGGGATCCGAGTGGGGTGGTCGGAGTGCGGTGGTCCGAGTGAGGTCTGCGTCCCGACCGGGCGCGGGGGCCCGTCGAGGGGACCTCAATACGGGCCGCCCGCGGCGGTTGCAGGTCCTATCCGGCGTGCTCACCGGACGCGGAACCCCGACCGTGTCCGGCCGACCCGTCCAGTCCCGCGCCCGCCGCCGTCGCCACCGCCGCCACCGCGTCCGCCAGTCGATCGAGCACCGCGGTCGCCTGTTCGTCGCTGATCGTCAAGGGCGGGAGGAGTCGCACCACACTGGCGCGGCGCCCGCCCAGTTCCACGATCAGACCGCGGCGCAGGCACTCGCGCTGCACGGCGGCGGCACGTTCGGGGGCGGCGGGCCGAGGGCCGTCGGTGGTGGTGTCCGGGGCTGTCTCGGGATCCACCAGTTCGACGCCGATCATCAGCCCGCGGCCCCGTACGTCACCGATGCAGGGGAACTCGTGGGCGAGTCCGCGGAGTTGAGTGAGCATGCGGGAGCCCAGGGTCGCCGCGCGCTCGGCCAGTCCGTTCTCGCGGACGTACGCGAGGGTCGCCGTGCCCGCGGCCATGGCCAGCTGGTTGCCGCGGAACGTGCCCGCGTGGGCGCCCGGTTGCCAGACGTCGAGGTCGTCGCGGTAGACGACGACGGCCAGCGGCAGACTGCCTCCGATGGCCTTGGACAGGACCATCACGTCCGGGGTGATCCCGCTGTGTTCCACGGCCCAGAAGGCTCCGGTGCGCCCGACGCCGGTCTGGACCTCGTCCGCGATCAGGGGAATGGAGCGCGCCGCGGTGATCTCGCGCATCCGGCGCATCCAGTCGTCGGGCGCGGGAATCACCCCGCCCTCGCCCTGGACGGGTTCGAGGATCATCCCGGCAGGACGTGGCACGCCGGACTTGGTGTCGTCGAGCAGGGACTCGGTCCAGCGCGCGGCGAGTTCGGCACCCCGCTCACCGCCGATGCCGAACGGGCAGCGGTAGTCCTGGGGGTAGGGCAGGCGCGCGACTCGTACCTCGGTCGCGCCCCCGGATGCTTCGAGCGCCCCCGCGGTCATCCCGTGATAGGCACCGGTGAACGCGAGCATTCCGGTGCGTCCGGTCGCCGCGCGCACCAGTTTGAACGCGGCCTCGACGGCGTCCGTCCCGGCGGGTCCGCAGAACTGCACCCGCGCGCGGGCGGCGAACTCCGGGGGCAGCGTGCGGAACAGCTCGGTGGTGAAGGCGTCCTTGACGGGTGTGGCCAGGTCGAGGACGTGCAGTGGCGCCCCGGAGTCGAGGACTTTTCTGATCGCTTCCAGGACCACCGGGTGGTTGTGTCCCAGGGCCAGGGTGCCGGCGCCGGAGAGACAGTCGAGGTAACGGCGCCCGTCCGCGCCCTCGATGGTCAGCCCCCGCGCCCGCACGGGGACGATCGGCAGGGCGCGCGCGTAGGTGCGGGCCGCCGACTCGCGCGCCGACTGACGCCGCAGAATCCCCTCGTGCGCCGCGCGCGCCCCCTCGGACACTCCGGGCACCCTCTCCCGCGACTCCTCGGGCTCGCGCCCCACCGGTACCACCGCAGACTCGGTCACGGCCACGACTTCAGGTCCTCCCGCTGTTCAGAGGCGAGTTGGCAGGGGCCTCCGAGCGCAGGCGGCAGGTCCCCCGTACGTACCAACGACGCGACCGGCTCGGGGAAGCGGGTGAGTCGAAGATCCTTGCCGTGACGGAACCGTTGCCGTTCCGTGGGATGTCCCCCACAGCGAGCGCATAGTGTGTGGTGCCGTTCAGAGACACCGAACGATGCACCTGTGTCCCGTACCGAGGGACTCCGGATCGGCGGATCCTGACAGGTTCTCTTACGTCCAGGGGGAGTTACACCATGCGATCCATACGCCCGCCCTTCGCCGCTCGTCGAGGGAGGAGCGCGCGCCGCGGAACCTCCCCCGTACTGGCCGCCGTCGGCCTGACGGCGGTACTGGCGCTGACCGCCACCGGCTGCGACTCGGGCGACAGCAACGCGAGCGGCCAGGCCGGCGCGTCGGCGTCCCAGAGCGGCGACGACAAGATCAAGATCCCGGACGACATCAAGAACAAGCTCAAAGAGCACGGGATCGACATCGACAAGTGGAAGAACGGCGCCTGGAAGAACTGGAACAAGGACGACTGGCTGCGCGAGGCCAACGACTTCGTCAACCCCATCATCAAGGGGCTGTGGGACCCGGACCGGATGCGCGGCGCCGACGACCCGGACAAGAACAAGGGCGTCGACGAGAACGACCTCTCCGGTGACCAAGGCGTCACCGACGCCACTCCGGCGCCCGTGGCGGCGAAGGCCGTGAGCGCCGCCTACCACGACAGCGTGCCCGAGGCGGGCAAGGTGTTCTTCGACTCTCCCGAGGGCACGATGGTCTGCTCGGCGACCGTGGTCGAGGACCCCGCGCACCCGGGCAAGTCGAACCTCGTGTGGACCGCGGGCCACTGTGTGCACGCCGGCAAGAAGGGCGGCTGGTACCGCAACATCGCCTTCGTGCCCTCCTACAACAACGCCGGCAAGACGTCCGCCCAGCTGCAGAACGCCGCGCGGACGGAGGTCGCTCCGTACGGTGTCTGGTGGAGCGACTGGGCGCAGACCTCGGACCAGTGGATCGCCCAGGGCGGCTCCACCGGCGGCCAGGGCGCTTCGTACGACTACGCGGTCCTGCATGTGACGCCGGAGAAGGGCAGCAACGGCAAGTCCCTAGAGGAGACGGTAGGTTCGGCGCTCCCGGTGAACTTCAACGCTCCGGCCGTACCCAAGGTCGCGAGCATCACGGCGACTGGTTACCCGGCGGCGGCGCCGTTCGACGGGCAGAAGCTGTACCAGTGCACCGACAGGCCCGGCCGTCTGTCGATCGCCAAGGCGGACCCGACGATGTACCGCATCGGATGCACCATGACCGGTGGTTCGTCCGGCGGCGGCTGGGTGGCGACCGGGGCGGACGGCAAGCCCGCCCTGGTGTCCAACACCTCGATCGGCCCGGTCAGCGCCGGCTGGCTGGCGGGTCCCCACCTGGGTGCGGTCGCCAAGGGTGTGTACGACTCGGTGAGCAAGAAGTTCGCGAGCCAGTGAGACAAAGGGCCGGTGAGACAAGGCGCCAGTGGGACAACGGGCCGGTGAGACGACGATGCGCGGGCCAGTGACCCGACAGACCTGACAGGCCTGACAGGAATCGCACACGGACCGCACGGGCGGCGGTGGGGTGGCGCACAGAAACCTTCACCACTCCACCGCCGTTCGCCCCCAAGTGCCCGGGCATAGTGAGGTGTCAGCACTTCAACGGGGGTTACACCAGCATGCGTTCCGTACGTGGGCGCGGCCAGCGCCGCGTTCTCATCGCCACCGGCCTCGCCGCCGCCCTGGCGCTCACCGCCACCGCCTGCAACTCGGGCGACGACAAGGCGAGCGGGTCCAGCGCCTCCTCGTCGCAGAACGGCGACGACAAGATCAGGATCCCGGACGACATCAAGAGCAAGCTCAAAGAGCACGGCATCGACGTCGACCAGTGGAAGAACGGCGGCTGGAAGAACTGGGACAAGGACAAGTGGCTCAGTGAGGCCAAGGATTTCGTCAACCCGGTGATCGCGGGGCTCTGGAAGCCCGAGCGCATGAAGTCCGCCAAGGACCCGGACAAGACGATCTCGGCGAAGGACGCGGCGGCCGACCAGGGCGTCAGCGACCCGGATCCGGCGCCGGTCGAGGCCACGGCGGAGAAGACCCCGTACCACGACCACGGCGCCCCGGTCGGGAAGGTCTTCTTCGACTCCCCCAAGGGCTCGATGGTCTGCTCCGGGACCGTCGTCAAGGACGTCAACCACCCGGGCAAGTCCAACCTGGTGTGGACGGCGGGCCACTGTGTGCACGCCGGGGGCAAGGGCGGCTGGTACCGCAACATCGCCTTCGTACCCGCGTACAACGACCAGGGCAGGTCGGAGTCCGAGCTGAGGAACGCCTCCGCCGCGCAGATCGCCCCGTACGGCGAGTGGTGGGCCGACTGGGCCTCCACCTCGAACGAGTGGATCGCGGGCGGCGACGAGACGGGCGGCACGGGCGCCCCGTACGACTACGCGCTCCTGCACGTGAAGCCGGCGCAGGGCTCGAAGTCCCTGGAGGAGACGGTCGGCAACGCGCTGGACGTGGACTTCTCGGCGCCCTCCGCCCGGGACGTCAGCACCATGGGCGCGTGGGGTTACCCGGCCGCGCCGCCGTACAGCGGTCTGAAGATGTTCAAGTGCGTGGACCGGCCGGGGCGGCTGTCGCTGAGCCCGAGCCTGCCGACGATGTATCGCATCGGCTGCACGATGACCGGCGGTTCCTCCGGCGGCGGCTGGTTCCGGGTCGTCGGCGGCAGGACCGAGCTGGTCTCGAACACCTCGATCGGCCCGGCCGACAACACCTGGCTCGCGGGACCCCAGCTCGGCAAGGGCGCGCAGGCGCTCTACGAGAACATGAGCAAGCGGTTCGGCGGACGGTAGGCGCCGCGCTCACCCGGCCACGGCGAAGGCCCGCACCCTGCGAGAGGTTGCGGGCCTTCGTACGTCGTCCCTGCGGGAGCGGGCGTCTAGAGCGCGACGGGCGCCGGAACGTACGGCGCGAGGTCGGCCGCCAGTTCCTCGTGCACCCGCACCTTGAGCAGGGTGCCCTCCGGGGTGTGCTCCTCGGAGATCACCTCGCCCTCGGTGTGGGCGCGCGCGACCAGCCTGCCGTGCGTGTACGGCACGAGCGCCTCGATCTCGACCGAGGGGCGGGGCAGCTCGTTGTCGATGAGCGCGAGCAGCTGGTCGATGTTCATCCCGGTGCGGGCCGAGACCGCGATGGAACGCTTCTCGATCCGCATCAGCCGCTGGAGGACCAGCGGGTCGGCGGCGTCCGCCTTGTTGATCACCACGATCTCGGGCACGTCGGTCGCGCCGACGTCGCGGATGACCTCGCGCACGGCGGCCAGCTGCTCCTCCGGCGCCGGGTGCGAGCCGTCCACCACGTGCAGGATCAGGTCGGAGTCGCCGACCTCCTCCATCGTGGAGCGGAACGCCTCGACGAGGTGGTGCGGCAGGTGGCGTACGAACCCGACCGTGTCGGCCAGGGTGTACAGCCGCCCGCTCGGGGTCTCGGCCCGGCGCACGGTCGGGTCGAGGGTCGCGAACAGCGCGTTCTCGACGAGGACGCCCGCGCCCGTGAGGCGGTTGAGCAGCGAGGACTTGCCCGCGTTGGTGTAGCCGGCGATGGCGACCGAGGGCACCTTGTTCCTGCGGCGCTCCTGGCGCTTGATCTCGCGGCCGGTCTTCATGTCCGCGATCTCCCGGCGCATCTTCGCCATCTTCTCGCGGATACGACGCCGGTCCGTCTCGATCTTGGTCTCACCGGGACCACGGGTGGCGAGGCCGCCGCCCTTGCCGCCGCCCATCTGACGGGACAGCGACTGACCCCAGCCGCGCAGCCTCGGCAGCATGTACTGCATCTGCGCGAGCGCGACCTGCGCCTTGCCCTCTCGGGACTTGGCGTGCTGGGCGAAGATGTCGAGGATCAGGGCCGTACGGTCGATGACCTTGACCTTGACGACGTCCTCGAGGTGGATCAGCTGGCCGGGGCTCAGCTCACCGTCGCAGATCACGGTGTCGGCGCCGGTCTCCAGGACGATGTCCCGCAGCTCGTTGGCCTTGCCGGATCCGATGTACGTGGCCGCGTCGGGCTTGTCACGGCGCTGGACGACGCCGTCGAGCACGAGCGCGCCCGCGGTCTCCGCGAGGGCTGCCAGCTCGGCGAGCGAGTTGTCCGCGTCCTGAATGGTTCCCGTGGTCCACACACCGACGAGGACGACGCGCTCCAGACGGAGCTGTCGGTACTCGACCTCGGTGACGTCCTCGAGCTCGGTGGACAGGCCCGCCACACGGCGCAGGGCCGCGCGCTCGGAGCGATCGAACTGTTCGCCGTCCCGCTCTCCGTCGATCTCGTGGCTCCAGGCGACGTCCTCTTCCATCAGGGCATCGGCCCGAAGACCTTCGGGGTAGTTCTGCGCGAGGCTCTGCGCGTCCTGGGAAGGGGAAGAAGAGGAGGTCATTGGATCCTTACGTCGATGGGGACACCGATACGTCACTGGTGGTATCGATGGCGTCACTGGTGAAGCCTGTTCGGCGACGGACACCGCCCGTCACAAGGAACAACGTCCGGGACCACCGGGAGATTCCCGGATTCCGCCGGGCCAACCCTTCGCGGGGCCGCGCCGCCGACCCGATGATGGTCGCACGGCACGTCCCGTCTCGTCATCCGAGTTCTCAGGCGCCCTTGCGTGCCTTCGGGGCGTCGCTCTTCCAGTCCGGGTGCCCAGGCATCGGCGGCGTCTTCGTGTCGTAGAGCCAGGCTCGGAAGAACCCGCTCAGGTCGCGGTTCGCGAGGTCGGAAGCGAGCCGCTCGAAGTCGGCGGTGGTGGCCGTGCCGTCCCGGTGAAGGGCGACCCAGGTGCGTTCCAGGCGCTCGAAGGTGGAGTGTCCGATCTCCTGGCGCAGCGCGTACAGGGCGAGCGCGGCCCCGTCGTAGACGCTCGGCCGGAAGATGCTGATCTTCTGTCCCGGGGCGGGCTCCTTGGGCGCCGCGGGCGGCCCCCCGGCGGCCCGCCAGGAGTCGGAGGCGCGGTAGGCCGCCTTCATGCGGGTCTCCATGGGCTTGTCCGCCTTCTCCTCGGCGTACAGGGCCTCGTACCAGGTCGCGTGTCCCTCGTTGAGCCACAGGTCGGACCAGACGCGGGGGCTGACGCTGTCGCCGAACCACTGGTGCGACAGCTCGTGCACCATGATCGACTCGACGTACCACTTGGGCAGCGCGGGCTCCGCGAAGAGCTCTCTCTCGAAGAGGGAGAGCGTCTGCGTCTCCAGTTCGAAGCCGGTCTGCGCCTGGGCCATCAGCAGCCCGTAGGTCTCGAAGGGGTACGGGCCGACCTTGCTCTCCATCCAGGCGATCTGGTCGGGCGTCTTCTTGAGCCACGGTTCGAGCAGCTCGCGGTCCTTGGTGGGCACGACGTCACGGACCGGCAGGCCGTGCGGACCCTCCCGGTGCAGCACGCTGGAGCGGCCGATGGACACCTGAGTGAGTTCCGTGGCCATGGGGTGCGCGGTGCGGTACGTCCACGTGGTGGACTTGCCGGCCCGGTCGACCCCGGTGGGCAGGCCGTTGGCCACGGCGGTGTACCCGTCGGGCGCGGTGACGTGAATGGTGAACATCGCCTTGTCCGAGGGGTGGTCGTTGCACGGGAAGACCATGTGCCCGGCGTCGGCCTGGTTGGCCATGGCGAGGCCGTCCTTCGTCCGCACCCAGCCGCCGTCCCCGTTCCCGGTGGTGACCGGATCGCTCGAGTGCCGCACGGTGATCCGCATCCAGCCGCCCGCGGGCACCGGCTGCCCGGGCGTCACCACCAGGTCCTCCCCGGCGTTCGTGAACGTCGCCGGCTCGCCGTTGACCTCGACCGACTCCACCTTGCCGTGCGTGTAGTCCAGATTGACGCGCTCGAGCCGCTCGGACGTCACGGCGTCGATCGTGGTGACGGCCGCCAGCGGCTTGTCGTTGACGCCGGGGTAGGTGAAGGAGAGGTCGTACGACTTGACGTCGTATCCGGGATTGCCCAGGTACGGGAAGAGACGGTCACCGATGCCGAGGGGCGTGGCCGGGGACGGGGCGCTCGCGGCGACGAGACAGACCGAGACGGCGGAGGCGAGGAGCGCCCCCTGGATACGACGGTTCCTGGTGCGGGGGGTGAGCAGCATGGACCACGGCTACCAGCGCGCACCGGCCCCGCGGCGACGACTCGCGCCGGGCCCACTCGATCGGGTGCTACTGCGTGGCAGCCGCCGCGTGCTGCGCCCGGCTCACGTCGTACACCCCCGGCACGTTGCGCATCGCGCGCATCAGCCCGGGAAGGTGGGCCGCGTCCGGGAGTTGCAGTGTGTACGTGTGGCGTACGCGCTGCTGGCTGGGGGGTTCGACGTTCGCCGAGACGATCGCGACGCCCTCCAGGGCGATGGCTTCGGTGAGGTCGGCGAGCAGATGCGGGCGTCCGAAGGACTCGGCGACCAGGGTGACCCGGCACTCGGTGGTGTCGCCCCAGCGCACTTCCACCTCCGCGCGCCCCGAGCTCTTCATGCGCGCCACTCCGGCGCACTCCACGCGGTGGACCGTCACCACTCCCCCGCGTACGGCGAAGCCGGTCACCTCGTCGGGCGGTACGGGCGTACAGCAGCCCGCGAGGCGTACGGAGGCGCCGGGCTGGTCGACGACGGCGTTCGCGGCGGCGGGGGCGTCGGTGCGGGCGGCGGACCCGTCCGTGGGGCGGGTCGTGGGTGTCTCGACGGACGGTCTGCCGGCCGCGGCCGGGGTCTCGGTGGTTTCCGGGGCTTCCCGGGTCGCCGGGTCCTCCGTGGTGACGGGTGAGGGGTGTGCGGCCAGCCAGCGCTGGATGGCGATCCGCGCGGCGGGCGTGTGCGCGTGCTTCAGCCACTCTCTGGAGGGCTCCGAGGCGGGGTCCTGGCCCATGAGGAGCTGCACGGTGTCGCCGTCCTTCAGGACCGTACTGAGCGTCGCCAGGCGGCCGTTGACGCGGGCGCCGATGCAGGCGTGCGCGTCCTCGCCGTACTGCGCGTAGGCGGCGTCCACACAACTGGCGCCCTCCGGAAGGCCCAACGAGCCGCCGTCGGCGCGGAAGACGGTGATCTCGCGGTCCTGGGCGAGGTCTTCGCGCAGCGTGGACCAGAACGTGTCCGGGTCCGGGGCGCCCTCCTGCCAGTCGAGGAGCCGGGAGAGCCAGCCGGGGCGGGTGGGGTCCACCCGCTCGCCGTCCACAGGGCGTCCGCCGACGCCCGGCCGGCCCTCGGACTGCTCGTCCGACTGCTCCTCCGAAGGAGGAGCGTAGGGATTGCCGAGCGCGATGACCCCGGCCTCGGCGACCTTGTGCATCTGGTGGGTGCGGATGAGGACTTCGGCGATCTCGCCGTCGCCGCTCGCGACGGCCGTGTGCAGCGACTGGTACAGGTTGAACTTGGGGACCGCGATGAAGTCCTTGAACTCCGAGACGACCGGGGTGAGACAGGTGTGCAGTTCACCGAGGACCCCGTAGCAGTCCGCGTCCTCGTTCACGAGCACCAGGAGACGTCCGAAGTCGGCGCCGCGCATGGGTCCGCGTTTGCGTGACACGCGATGCACGGAGACGAAGTGCCGTGGCCTGATGAGGACTTCGGCCGGGATACCGGCCTCGCGCAGGACCGTGCGTACCTCCTCGGCGATCTCGGCGAGCGGGTCGCTCGCGCGCGAGGCGTTGTCGACGATCAGTTCCCTGGTGTGCTCGTACTCCTCGGGATGCAGGATCGCGAAGACGAGGTCCTCCAGCTCGGTCTTGAGCGCCTGGACGCCGAGCCGTTCGGCGAGCGGGATCAGCACGTCCCTGGTGACCTTGGCGATGCGCGCCTGTTTCTCGGGGCGCATGACGCCGAGCGTGCGCATGTTGTGCAGCCGGTCGGCGAGTTTGATCGACATCACGCGGACGTCGTTGCCGGTGGCGACGAGCATCTTGCGGAACGTCTCGGGCTCGGCGGCCGCCCCGTAGTCCACCTTTTCCAGCTTGGTGACGCCGTCGACGAGATAGCAGACCTCGTCGCCGAACTCCTCGCGTACCTGATCCAGCGTCACTTCCGTGTCCTCGACGGTGTCGTGGAGCAGGGAGGCGGTCAACGTCGTGGTCTCCGCGCCGAGTTCGGCGAGGATCAGGGTGACCGCGAGCGGGTGGGTGATGTACGGCTCACCGCTCTTGCGCATCTGGCCGCGGTGCGAGGACTCCGCCAGTACGTAGGCCCGGCGCAGCGGTTCCATGTTCGCGTCGGGGTGGTGCGCGCGATGCGCCTCGGCCACGTGACCGATCGCGTCGGGCAGCCGGTCGCGGGACGTCGTGCCGAGCAGCGCGGCGCGGCCGAGGCGGCGCAGATCGATCCGAGGACGGCTCTTCCTGCGGTGCGATGAGGGTACCCCCTGCTCATGGGGGTCCCCCCGCTCGAGCGAGGTCGGGAGTGGGGGTGAGGCCGAGAGTCCGGGGGAGGGCGTTGCAGGGGCTGGCGTCGCGGGGTTCGTCGCCTCCGCACTCATGGGCACCTCCGGCTGCGTAGACCGGCGGACGGGGTGCCCCATGGCGTACACGGCTCAGGGGTTGGTCCCGATTCCCCCGTCCGGGCCGGTGCTTGATGCTACCGAGCCCACCACGCCCGGCTGACCGCCTCTCGCCGAGCGTGAAACGGATCACCCATTCGAGCGAAGGTTCAGGGGGTTTACGGACGCGAGGTTTTGGAAGGAACGAGGGTTACGACATCGCCCGGGACGTCCGTTCAGAAGACGTCCGTTCAGAACTGCACGGTGTCCAGCCACTCCGCGTCGAACTCGCCTTCGGCGACGATCACCGCGGGGCCGGTCATCTCGATCTCGCCGTCCGGGCGCTCGGTGATCACAAGGCGGCCGCCGGGCACGTCGACCGTGTACGTCGACGGAGTCCCCGTCACGGCCGGGTCGGCTCCGTCACGGCGGGCGGCCGCGACGGCCACGGCGCACGCGCCCGTACCGCACGACCGGGTCTCCCCGGAGCCGCGCTCGTGGACGCGCAGGGCGACGTGCCGCGGCCCCCGGGCGACCACGAATTCGACGTTCACCCCGTCCGGGTAGGCCGCGGCCGGAGCGAACGGCGGCGGCGTGAACAGGGTGCCGGCGTGCGCGAGGTCGTCCACGAAGGCGACGGCGTGCGGGTTGCCCATATTGACGTTGCGCGCGGGCCAGCTGCGCTCGCCGACACTCACGGTGACGTCCCCTTCGGGGAGGGCCGCCTTGCCCATGCCGACGGTGACGGCGCCGTCCTTGGCGAGGTGCACGCGCTTCACGCCCCCGCGCGTGGCAACCGCGATGTCTCCCTCGGCCACGTGTCCGGCACGCTGGAGGTAGCGCGCGAACACCCGCACTCCGTTGCCGCACATCTCCGCGACCGAGCCGTCGCCGTTGCGGTAGTCCATGAACCACTCCGCCTCGGCCGCCATCTCCTTGGCCTCGGGGTGCGCGGCGGACCGAACGACATGCAGCAGACCGTCGCCGCCGACGCCCGCGCGGCGGTCGCACAGGGCGGCCACGGCGGTCGGGGGCAGGTCGATGGCGTTCTCCGGGTCCGGGACGATCACGAAGTCGTTCTCGGTCCCGTGCCCCTTGAGGAAGGCGATCCGCGTGCTCATTCCTCGATCCTACGGGGTCGGTCCGACACCACGGTCCCGGCAGGAGACCCAGGTGAAGGCGGGCCTCAGCGGAGGCGGGCGACGCGCCAGACGGCGAGTACCGCCACCGCCACGACCACCACGACGTAGGCGAGCACGACACGCCAGTCCAGCCGGCGGCCGGTGCCCCGCGGCGGCAGGCCCGGCCAGACGTAGCCGACCCGGCGGGCGGCCATCATGCCCCAGCCCGCGGCGCACGAGCAGATCAGCAGGCCGAGCATGGCGACCACCGCACCGCCGTCACCGAACTCGAAGGCGAGCGGGAAGGCGAACATCAAGGAGCCCGTCGCGGCCAGCATCACGATCGGCGCGAGTTGCCAGATCCGCAGTCGCCGCTGCGGGCGCAGCTCGACCTCGACCTCGGCCGGCACCATCTCGTCCGGTGCCGGCCCGTCGGCGCTCACACCGCCGGAAGGCTCGTCGGGCCCGTCGGAGCTCAGCGGAGCACCGCCGCCACCGTGCCGCTCACCGTCGCCGCCCAGCAGGTCCCCGTCCGGGCCCGATCGGTCTCCGACGAAATCCTGACGTTCCAGCGGCTCCAGCCGTTCCTGCGGTTTCTGCTGCTCCTGCGCGGTGTCGTGCTCCGCGTCCTGTGCGGTGTCGCGAGGGCCGGCCTCCATCGCCACGCGCCCTCCCAACTCGGACTCCACTTGGTCGATCGAAGCTCGATGATGGCACGGCGCCGAAGGCCCGGACGGCGGCCGGAGCGTCCCGATGCCATGACGTGATCAGGCTGTGACCGGTCGTTCGACCAACGCCAGGGCGAGCTGCGGGAGTTCTGTGAGATCCGCCGCAGCGCCGCTCAGCCAGTGCACCCGGGGATCGCGCCGGAACCAGGAGTCCTGACGCCGCGCGAAGCGTTTGGTGGCGCGTACGGTCTCAGCGCGCGCCTCGGCGTCGGTGCACTCCCCGGCGAGCGCCGCGAGCACCTGCTGGTACCCGAGCGCACGCGAGGCCGTACGCCCCTCACGCAGTCCGTGCGCCTCCAGCGCACGCACCTCGTCGACGAGCCCCGCCTCCCACATGCGGTCGACACGGCGCGCGATGCGGTCGTCGAGCTCGGGGCGCGTGACGTCGACGCCGATCTGCAGGGTGTCGTAGACGGAGTCGTGGCCGGGGAGGTTGGCGGTGAAGGGCTTTCCGGTGATCTCGATGACCTCGAGGGCGCGGACGATACGGCGGCCGTTGCTGGGCAGGATCGCGTGCGCGGCCTCTGGATCGGCGGTGGCCAGACGCGCGTGCAGCGCACCGGAGCCACGCAGCGAGAGCTCCTCCTCCAGCCGGGCCCGCACCTCGGGGTCGGTGCCGGGGAACTCCAGATTGTCGACGGCCCCACGGACGTACAGCCCGGAGCCCCCCACCAGGATCGGCCAGCGGCCGTCGGCGAGCAGCGCGTCGATGCGGGCGCGGGCGAGCCGCTGGTACTCGGCGACGCTGGCCGTGACGCTCACGTCCCAGATGTCCAGGAGGTGGTGCGGGATCCCGCCGCGCTCCTGCGGCGTCAGTTTGGCGGTACCGATGTCCATCCCTCGGTACAACTGCATGGAGTCGGAGTTGACGACCTCGCCGCCGAGCCGTTGGGCGAGGTACACGCCCAGATCGGACTTTCCTGCGGCGGTCGGTCCTACGACGGCGATGACACGGGGGGCGGGGGGTGCGCTACTCACCGCCCCAGTCTCGCAAACCTCGGGGCCTCTTCTCGAACGAGCTACGTGACGCCACGGGCCCGGGGTCGTTGCCTGTTGCGAGGTTCCAGCCGCCGGTTTTCGAGAGCCGGTGACCCGTGCGACGCAATGGGACGCACCGGGTGACGCGGAATTTCGCCCTCACGAGTAACGTATGGAGTGGATATGGGCGTTTTTGCACGACTTCTTGGAAGGTCGAAGGCTACGGAGGAGGCGTCAACCGCCGCGGTGCAGGCCGACACACAAACGGCCGATCCCGAGGCGGAGGTGACGGAGGAGGCAAAGGGTTCATCCGAGAAGTCCGTAGGCTCCGAGAGCCCGGGAGGCTCCGAGAGCGAAGGCGGGGTCACGGCGACCGAGCCCGCGGAGACCACCGCCAAGGATGACGTCGAGATCCCCCAGCAGCAGACCGCCGAAAAGGCCGCGGACAACGAGGCCGGCGAAAGCGCCCGCACGTAACTGTCCCGCGAGGGAAGGTGGACCATGAGTCTCCTGGACAATTTGAAAGCCAAGCTGGCACCCGCCAAGGACAAGGTCTCGGACCTCGCGCAACAGCACGGGGACAAGGTCACGCACGGTCTCGACAAGGCCGCGAAGGTGGTCGACGAAAAGACCAAGGGCAAGTACAGCGACAAGATCCAGACGGGCACCGGCAAGGCCAAGGGCGCCATGGACCGACTCGCGCACAAGGAAACCGACGGCGCCACACCGCCGCCGGACGTGCCCCCACCGCCTCCGACGCCCTGACGGGCACATATTGATACATATCAGCACACACCGGCGGACGGCCGCGGAGCGCACGGGGCTCCCGGCCGTCCGCCGTGTCCGCGCCGCCCTGTCCGGGCCACCGTGTCCAGCCGGCTGTATCAAGGCTCGGCTCTGTCGGCCGACGGCCTTCTCGGACGGAGCCCCAGGACCGCTACGCCCCATAGGACCCCTAGGACCTCGAGGCCCCCTAGGACCAGGCCGCCACCAGGTACCCCACCCCGTAAGGCGCGTCCTCGTACAGCAGGGCGCCGCCCAGGTCCGCCCCCTCGGCCGCGCCCGCGAGGACCTGCCAGGGGGCCCGCCCGGAGACCTTCAGTTCGTACGCCAGCTCGGCGTCCAGCGCCTTCAGGGCCGCCACGTCCGCCGTACCCAGCGCCCGCGCGACCTCCGTGTCGAAGCCCGCCGCGCGTTCGTCGAGATAGCCGGGTGCCTTGAGCGTCCGGCACGCGCTGGCGTCACCCATCACCAGCAGGGCCACCCGCTCGGCGCGCGCGACGATCCCCGCACCCGCCTGGACGCAGCGCTCGGCCTCGAGAGGTTCTCCCACCCCAAGGCCTTCGACGGGGGCGTCGGACCAGCCTGTGCGCTCCAGCAGCCAGGCGGCGACGGCGAGCGAGGGCGGAAGCGGACGCTCCGGCGCCCCGGCACGCGACGCCCCTCCCCCGAGACGTACGTCCAGGTCCACACCGAACCCGCGGAACGAGCCCGGCGCCCCCTGCGGGTACGGCCCGCGCCCGCTCTGCTCGGCGGGCCCGACGACCACCAGCAGGTCGGGGCGCGAGGCGGCCAGTACCCCCAGAGCGTCCGTGCAGGCCGCGCGCGCGGCGGCCAGTTCCGGTGCCGCACCGGCGGCGACCTCGGGGACGAGCAGCGGCGGACAGGGGCAGACTGCGGCGGCTACAAGCATGATCGGCAGCGTAACCCCGCGCGGCCGGTCCGGGAGCCCCCCGTCCCGGGGCCAGTCGCAGCCGTCCCGGGGTCAGTCGCAGCCGCACCCGCTGCCGGTGGCGACCGGCAGCGGCTCCGGGGCACCGATCTTCGGCAGCCCCAGCATCACACCGGCGGGCTTCGGCGCCTCGGCCGCGTTGCGCTTCTCCCAGGCGTCCCCCGCGCGCGTGCGGCGCACGTCCAGGACGGCGCCCTCGGCGAGCAGGTGGTGCGGGGCGGCGTAGGTGACCTCGACGGTGACCACGTCACCGGGGCGTACTTCCTGGTCGGGCTTGGTGAAGTGGACCAGACGGTTGTCGGGGGCACGGCCGGAGAGGCGGTGGGTGGCGCCGTCCTTGCGGCCCTCGCCCTCGGCGACCATCAGCTCCAGGGTGCGGCCGACCTGCTTCTTGTTCTCGTCCCAGGAAATCTGCTCCTGGAGGGCGACGAGACGCTCGTAGCGCGCCTGGACGACCTCCTTGGGGATCTGGTCCTCCATGGTGGCGGCCGGGGTACCGGGGCGCTTGGAGTACTGGAACGTGAACGCCGCCGAGAAGCGCGCCTCCCGCGCCACATGCATGGTCTGCTCGAAGTCCTCCTCGGTCTCGCCGGGGAAGCCCACGATGATGTCGGTGGTGATGGCGGCGTGCGGAATGGCGGCGCGCACCTTCTCGATGATCCCGAGGTAGCGGTCCTGCCGGTAGGACCGGCGCATCGCCTTCAGGACCGGGTCCGAACCGGACTGCAGCGGCATGTGCAGCTGCGGCATCACGTTCGGAGTCTCGGCCATGGCGGCGATGACGTCGTCGGTGAAGTCACGGGGGTGCGGGGAGGTGAACCGGACCCGCTCCAGGCCCTCGATCTGCCCGCAGGCCCGCAGCAGCTTGCTGAACGCCTCGCGGTCGCCGATGTCGCTGCCGTACGCGTTGACGTTCTGCCCGAGCAGTGTGATCTCGGAGACGCCCTCGCCGACCAGTGCCTCGATCTCGGCGAGGATGTCGCCGGTCCTGCGGTCCTTCTCCTTGCCGCGCAGCGCCGGGACGATGCAGAAGGTGCAGGTGTTGTTGCAGCCCACGGAGATGGAGACCCAGGCCGCGTACGCGCTCTCGCGACGGGTCGGCAGCGTGGACGGGAACGCCTCCAGCGACTCGGCGATCTCGACCTGTGCCTCTTCCTGCACGCGGGCGCGCTCCAGGAGGACCGGCAGCTTGCCGATGTTGTGCGTACCGAAGACGACGTCCACCCAGGGCGCCTTCTTCACGATGGTGTCGCGGTCCTTCTGGGCCAGGCAGCCGCCGACGGCGATCTGCATCCCGGGGCGCTTCGTCTTCATCGGCGCGAGGCGGCCGAGGTTGCCGTACAGCCTGTTGTCGGCGTTCTCCCGGACGGCGCAGGTGTTGAAGACGACGACGTCCGCGTCACCGTCGGACCCTTCGGGCGCGCGCACGTAACCGGCGCCTTCGAGGAGCCCGGAGAGCCGTTCGGAGTCGTGGACGTTCATCTGGCACCCGTAGGTGCGCACCTCATAGGTCTTGGGTTCCTGAACGTCCACTGCCTGACTCCGGTCGCTGCTGCTGGTCATGCCTCCAAGGGTAGGGGGTTTCGGGAGAGCCCCCGTCCGAGGGTTTCGAGGAGCGGGCCGGGCCCGGCCACGAGGTCGGCGGCCGTCCCCACGGGGCGGAGGGGGCCCGTGATGCAATGGGGCACCACAGAACGGGATCTCGGGGTGGAGTGGGGCGTGTTGAGCGACGGTGGGGCCGATGTGGAGAGTTTCCAGCCTCTGGAGGACGGCGATCCTCGGGTTGTCGGCGGCTACCGGCTGGTGGCCCGGCTCGGGTCCGGGGGCATGGGACGGGTCTATCTCTCGCACACGCCGGGCGGGCGGGCCGTCGCGGTCAAGGTGATCCGGCCGGAGCTGGCCGAGAACGCCGAGTTCCGGAAGCGGTTCCAGGCCGAGGTGGCCGCCGCGAGCCGGGTGCACGGGCTCTACACGGCTCCGGTCGTCGACAGCGACACCGGTGGGGCGATGCCGTGGTGCGCGACCGCCTATGTGCCGGGGCCTTCCCTCGCCGACGCGGTACGCGATCACGGGCCGCTGCCCCTCGACACCGTGCTGCGGATGATCGCCGGTGTCGCGGAGGCCCTGCAGGCGGTGCACCGCGAGGGCATCGTGCACCGGGACCTCAAGCCGTCGAACGTGCTGCTCGCCGCCGACGGCCCGCGGGTCATCGACTTCGGTGTCGCGCGGGCCGCGGACGCCACGTCGGTGACGATGAGCGGCACGGCCTTGGGAACCGTCGCCTACATGGCGCCGGAGCAGGTGCTCGGCGGGGATGCCATGCCGTCGGCCGACGTGTTCGCGCTGGGGCAGACCGCGGTGTTCGCGGCGACGGGCCGCGCCGCCTTCGGGGACGGGGATCCGCATGCGGTGCTCTACCGGGTGGTGCACGAGGAGCCCGATCTCAGCCGCGTGCCGGTGGAGATACGGGAGCTGGTGGCACGGTGTCTGCGCAAGCCCGCCGCCGAGCGGCCTTCCGTCGAGGAGCTCATACGCTCCGTCCAGACGATCCAGGCGGATCTCGGTGCCGAAGCACGCTCCGCGTCCGGGGCGTGGCTGTCGGGCGAGCTGGCGGCGGGGATCGCGACTCGGGCCGAAGGCGCCGATCGGGCCCGGGCGGAGGCGGCTGCGGACGCCCACGCTTCGGGGACCTCCGGGGCTTCGGGGGCTTTCGGGCCCGCTGGATCCGGCACCTTCGGTCCCGCCGGTCCCGCAGGTCCTGGCGCTTTCGGGCCTCCGATGGCCTACTCCCCCACCGCGCCGTCCCATGCCGCGCTGCCCGGACCCTTCGTGATGGGGCCAGGGGCCACGCCGGGTCCGTACGCTCCGCATCCCTGGCAGCAGCCGCAGGAGCCGGACGCCGCACAGACCTCCTCGGTCGGCACGGGCGGCAAGGGCCGCAAGGCCCGGGGCTGGGTGTTGGCGGCAGCCGCGGTCGTACTCGTCGCCGGTGGGGCGGCCGCCGCGCTGCTGCTCGTCCCGGGGGACGGCGACAAGAACGACAACCGGGCACAGGACGTGGCCGCGTCGCAGTCGGCCACGCCCACCGAGGCTTCGCCGTCGGCGTCCGGCTCCCCGTCACCCCGGGCCTCGAAGAAGCCCAAGACGGCCAAGTCCGCTCTGCCGCCCAGCCCTTCGGGGCCCCCGACGCCCACGCGGACCGCTACCTCGGCTCCCCCGACCGTCGCGTCCAGCAAGCCCGCGGCCCCGACGGTCCCCGTTGCGGTGGCGTACGCCGGGATCCGGATGACCGCGAGCCACGACCTGTATCTCGCGGACACTCCGGTGCGGTCCAAGGCGGACACCGGGACCTCCGACGAGGATCTGACGTACGCCGTCTACTCCTCGGGGGCGGTCCTCGCCCCCGGCACCGACTCCGGCAGCTCCCTCGCCCTGCTGCCCGTGGGGCGGCAGGGAAGCCTGGACGCGTGCAAGGCGGCGACCGGCTACAAGAGCTACATCTGGGTCAAGGACCTCACCGCCGGCCAGCAGATGTGCGTGGTCAGCGGGACGGGGCACGTGGGGCTCGTGACGTATCGGGGTTCGTCCGGGACGACGTACGCCACCTTGGACGTGAAGGTCTGGCGCAACGCGGCCTAGGAACAGACCCCTTCATCCCTCATGGGCCTCTCCGCTCATGGGTCTCTCCCCCATGGGCCTCTCCCCTCACGGGGCAGGGGTGCCCGCGCCCGGTCGTCGCATCATGAAGACGTCGATCGGGTCCTGAACCTCCACGGTGAACCCGTGGCGCTCGTACAGTCGCCTGGCGGCGCTGCCCTGCAGGACATTCAGACGGACGGGCAGGCCGTCGGCGTCGGTGCGGTCCAGCAGGGTGCGCAGGACCGCCGAACCGAGCCCCCGGCCCTGCAGGTCCGGGACGAGATAGAAGTGCTCCAGCCACAGCCCGTCCTCGGCCGGCCTCAGCGTGACGCAGCCCGCGAAGTCGCCGTCGGCGATGACGACCGACGTGTGTTCCGGGGAGAAGGACTCCCGCAGCCGCCGACGGACCCGACGCTCGTCGAACCGGCCCAACCGCTCCAGGTCGGGGCGCATCACCCTCGCCCGCAGCTCGGCGATCACCTCGACATCCGCGTGCTCCGCGGAGCGCAGCGCCCATTCCATGGAACGGCCCGGCCTTGTCCGGTCCGCCCCCGCACTCGTCTCCATGGTGGGAGTCTCTCAGTGGCTTGCCGAGACGTTGAAACGTCATCCCGAAGGGGCTGCAGTGACCGAAATACCCGAAGTGCGCGAAGTGCGCGAAGTTCCCGAAGAGACCGGCGACGGTGACGCGTCCCGGTGGTCGCGTGCCGAAGCCTTCCTGCGTGCGCGGGGCACCGCCGAGATGCCGCATCCGGGCGGCACGCTGCTGGAGCATCTCGGCCGGGTCCGGCGGATCCTGGCCGACTGGGGTGGTGACCCCGTGGTCCAGGCGGCGGGGCTGTGCCATGCCGCGTACGGGACCGACGGCTTCGACCCGTACCTGCTGCCGGTCGCCGAGCGGGCGACCCTGGCGGAGCTGATCGGCGACCGGGCCGAGGCGCTGGTGTACCTGTACGCGAGTTGCGACCGCGGCGCCGTCCTTCCCCGGATCGGGGGCGATCGGCCCGTGGTCTTCCGTGATCGCTTCACCGGCCGCGAGCACATCCCCGCGGACGACGACCTGCGAGCGTTCTTGGAGATCACCGCCGCCAACGAGCTCGACGTACTGGCCCACAACGCGGAACTGGCCGAGCGGTACAGCCCGTCCCTGTACCGGCTGTTCACCGGAGCGGGCGACCTGCTGTCCGTCCCGGCCCGGGACGCCTGCACCCGGCAGCTCGGCCCGCGCGCCGCGCTCCCGGATCACTGATCACTCAGCACTCAGCACGCATCACCGATCACCGATCACCGATCACCGAGTTCGACGGACTCGCACCGCCCACGGTCGCGGGCGGAGCCCGAACACTTCAGGTCAGCGAACACTTTTACCCGTCACTGATGGCATGCCCCGGTCAAATCTGCCAGGCTTCCCGCAGCCGTCGCCCTGACCACGGGGAGACGCAACGGAAATCTCACCCCAGCGATCGCGCAAGCGATGCGCGCAGCCCCCGGCTGCCCCCGGCGCACCCAGGCCGTCAGGGCGGCCACCGAGCAGGCCGGAATCCCGGCCGCCTCAAAGGAGTTTCGTGTGAGACCGACCCCCCACAAGGCCCTCGCCGTGAGCGCACTGGGCATCGCCGCGTTGGCCGCCGCCCTGCTCCCCGTCACCCCGGCGGCAGCCGCGCCGCCCACGGCACCACTGGCCGCCGACTGCACTCCGGCCCAGGTGGTCACCAACGGTGGTTTCGAGAGCGGGACTTCGCCCTGGACGCAGTCGTCGTCGACCGTGATCACCAGCCGTTCCGGTCAGAGCGCCCATGGCGGCACCAGCTTCGCCTGGCTGAACGGCGTCGGCAGTACACACACCGACACCCTTTCGCAGAGCGTCACGATCCCGTCCGGGTGCAGCAGCGCCACGCTCACCTTCTGGCTGCACATCGACACCGCCGAGACGACCTCGTCGACCGCGTACGACAAGCTGACGGCGAAGATCGGCAGTACGACACTGGCGACGTACTCGAACCTCAACAAGGCCACCGGCTACGTACAGAAGTCGTTCGACGTGTCGGCGTTCGCGGGCCAGACCGTGAGCCTCGCGTTCACCGGGACCGAGGACTCCAGCCTCCAGACCAGCTTCGTCCTCGACGACATCGCCCTCGACACCTCCGGCGGCACGACCCCGCCGGCGGACTCCACGCGCACGCCGGCCGCCCCCTCGTACACCGTCAGCCTGAGCAGCAACACGAGCGGCACGGTCTGGACGGGCCACGAGAGCGCGACGTTCACCAACGCCTCCTCCACCGCGCTCAGCGAGGTGTACCTGAGGCTGTGGGACAACTACCACGGCACCTGCTCGGCGATGCCGATCGCGGTCAGCAACGTCACCGGGGGCACCGCGGGTGCGCTGTCGGTCGGTTGCACGGCCCTCCAGATCGCCCTCCCGACCCCGTTGGCGCAGGGCCAGTCGACCACGATCGGCTTCGACCTGGGGATCACCGTCCCCAGCGGTGCCGACCGCTTCGGCCACGACGGCGCGTTCAGCATGATCGGCAACGCGCTGCCGGTTCTCGCCATCAAGGACGGCTCGGGCTGGCACCTGGACCCGTACACCAACAACGGCGAGTCGTTCTACTCCCTGGCCGCCGACTTCAAGGTGACCCTCGACCACCCGACCACCCTGCTGGTCCCGGCCACGGGCACCTCGGTGGACACCCCAGGCTCCAGCGGACGCACGGTCACCACGGCCACCGCCTCCAAGGTCCGTGACTTCGCTTGGGCGGCGGGCCCGTTCACCAAGATCTCGGGTACGTCGACGGCGGGCACCCCGATCAACATCTACTCGGTCTCGGGGATCAGTTCGTCCAGCGCACAGTCCATGCTCACCACCGCGAAGACCGCGGTGGACGCCCACGCGGGACGCTTCGACGCCTACCCGTACGGCGAGTTGGACGCCGTCATCGACAACAATTTCTGGTTCGGCGGCATGGAGTACCCGGGGTTCGTCCTCGACCTGGTCTCCACCACGGCGCTCACCCATGAGATCGGGCACCAGTGGTTCTACGGGATCGTCGGCGACGACGAATACAACAGCCCGTGGCTGGACGAGGCGTTCACCGACTACGCCACCGATCTGGCGCTGGGCAGTACCGGCACGAACTGCTGGAACAGCGTCTCCTGGGCCTCGACGGCGGAGAAGATCACCAACTCGATGGCCTACTGGGACGCCCACTCCTCCCGGTACTCCACCGTCGTCTACGGCTACGGCAAGTGCGCCCTGCACGATCTGCGACGCGTCCTCGGTGACACCACCATGGCGAAGTTGCTGAAGGACTACGCCACTTCGCACTGGTACGGCGTCTCGACCACGGCCGAGTTCAAGGCGGCCGCCCAGGCCGCCACGACCACGGACCTGACCTCGTTCTGGACCCAGCACCGCATCGACGGCTGATTCGGCGCCGGTTCGCCGCGGTCGACCCCTTGGGATGTCATCCGCGGCGAACCGACGACCGGGCGCGCGTGATCAGGGTCGTGACATCGACCGCCGGATCGGCGTCGTGACCTCGGCCCATGCCTACCGGCCGAAGCCCTCGCCGTACACGACCGACCACGGGCGGGTCGGTCCGTCCACCGGGCGGGCCCCGTCCGCACTCCCCGTTCCCGCGGGGCGCGCCCGGTCGTCTCGGCGGCCCGGGGTCGCGGTGCGGTCGCGGGTCAGTACGTCGGCCGCGAGTTCCGCGAAGGGGCGCGCAGCCGGGTGGACGGCGCGGCCCGCGGGCCACGCGCCGCTCAGCCGCTGGGTGAGGGGACGGCCCGCCAGGGGACGCCAGGCGACGCGGGGCTCCTTGCGGGCCACCGGCCCCTGGTCGAAGGCGATTCCGTGCCCCGCCGTCACCAGGGCCAGCAGGAACTCGGAGTTCGACGCGTGCCGCAACCGACCGGGCACGAAGCCCGCGCCGCGGCAGACGTCGAGAATCCGGTCGTACCAACCAGGGGCGTGGGCCCGCGGAAAGAGCACGAGATCGTGGCCGGACAGTTCGCCAAGCGCCACCTCGGGCAGCCCGGCCAGCGGTGAGGTGCGGGGTAGGACGACTCCGAGATCCACCGGGACCTCGGGACCGAGCCGCAGTTCGGTGGCGTCCACGGGCTGATGGACGAGCCCGACGTCGAGTCCGCCGGAGGCCAGCAGCCGCACCTGCTCCTCCGTGGTGACCTCCCGCAGATCGACGGACAGCCCCGGAGAGCGCTCCGCACAGGCGGCGAGCAGCGCGGACAGCACGGCGGCCGTGGTGTCGGGCGGCACGCCCGCCCGCAGGGTCCCCAGGGCGCCGTCCCCGGCACGCCGGGCCAACACCCGCAACCGCTCCTCACGAGCGAGGAGTTCACGGGCCTCGTCCAGGAGCACCGCCCCGGCGGCGGTCAGCCGGATCCGGCGGTGCGCCCGGTCGAACAGCTCGGCACCGAGCTCCTTCTCCAGCCTCCGTACGGCCTGGCTGAGCGGCGGCTGGGCCATGCCCAGCCGGTCGGCGGCCCGGCTGAAGTGCAGCTCCTCGGCTACGGTGACGAAAAGACGCAGGTGGCGCAAGAGATCCACGGTGAGGGACCTTACGCGAGGGGGCGGGTGAACGAGTGGTCGAGGAGCGGATTCGCGAGGTGTTCGCGAGAGCGGGCGCCGAGGGTCTCCTGCACGCGGTCCCCGTCGGCACCTGGCCACCGGGGGAGGCGCGGGAGGTGGCCGTCGGTGCGGACGAGCCCGTCGTGATCGCGTCGATCTTCAAGGTGCTGCTGGTCCTGGAGTTCGCCCGGCAGGTGGCGGCCGGGCAGCTCGACCCCCGGGAACGGGTACGGGTGACGGCGGCCGACCGGCTCGGTGGCTGGGGCACGGCGGGCTGCGCGGACGACGTCGAGCTGTCGCTGCGCGATCTGGCCTTCTTCGCGATGTCGGTCAGTGACAACGCGGCGGCGGATCTGCTGCTGGACCGCGTCGGACTGGACACCGTACGACTGCTCGCCAAGGAGCTCGGGCTCGACCGGACCAGGATCGTGGGCGGTCCGCGTGACGTGCTCGATTCGATGCTCGCGGAGGTCGGGGCGGGCGACGAGCGGGAGTTCGCCGTCCGGTACCCCGCCCTGCCGGACGACCGCAAGAGACGGCTGGCCGCACTGGATCCCCTGCGCACCAACGCGAGCACGCCCCGCGAGACCAGCGAACTGCTGCGTCTGATCTGGCGCGACGAAGCGGGTGCTCCCGAAGCCTGCTCCCACATACGGGACTTGATGAGTCGTCAAGTCTTTCGGCACCGGCTGGCGTCGGGGTTCTCGGACGATGTGACGATCGCGGCCAAGACCGGGACCCTGCCGGGGCTGCACATGGAGACGGGAGTCGTCCGGTATCCCGACGGCGGGTGCTACGCGGTGTCGGTCTTCGCCCGTACCCGCGAGCTGACCGCCTCCCGGCCGAGGGTGGACGCCGCGATCGGCGCCGCGGCCGGAATCGCCGTCGACTTCCTGCGGAGCGAAGGCGTCTGACCAGGTCTCATATGTCCTCACGTATCGCGAGGACACCGTTTCGATCTTGGACGCGGGAGGTCGATCCCTGATCTGCTGACGCCATGAGCGACACCGCAGACACGCAGAGAGACCCGATGCTCGGCCGACGCAGCCTGCTGCGAGGTGCCGCGCTCGGCGCCGCTGCCCCACTCCTTCCCGCCGCCACCGCCACAGCCCCTGCCACCGCATCGACGTCGATGTCGTCGGCGTCGCCGTCCGCGGCAGCGGCAGCGGCGTCCTTACGCTGGCTGGGCACCTCCGGCTGGCGCATCGACGTCGACGGCCGGACCGTGCTCTTCGACCCGTACCTCACCCGGTTCAAGACCGGCCTGTTCGACGGCGCCTTCCGCCCGGACATGGAGCTGAGCACCGACCCCGAGGTGGTGCGGGAACACATCGGAGCCCCCGAACTCGTCCTGGTCAGCCACTCCCACTGGGACCACCTCGCCGACGTGCCGTACATCGCCAAGTCCACCGGCGCCCGCGTCGTCGGCACGGAGACCACCTACCACCTGCTGGTCGCGTTCGGCGTCGACCCGGGCCAGATCTCCGTGGTGAAGGGAGGCGAGGTGCTGGACTTCGACGGCATCACCGTCGAGGTCGCCGCCGGCCTCCACAGCCGCAACAAGAAGTACACCTACTTCGCCCCCGGCACGCTCGACACCCCGCCCGCGGCGCCTCCGAGGACCATCGCGGAGCTGCCGGAGGGCGACACGCTCGCCTTCCAGGTGACGGCCGGCAGCGGTGGGCCCTCGGCGTTCCTCATGGGGGCCAGCGACTTCTGCGAGCGGGCGGTCCAGGGACTCCGCCCCGATCTCGCCATGGTCGCCGTCCCCTCCAGCACCGCCACCCACCACTACGTACCCCGACTGCTGCGCGCCCTGGGCAGCCCCGGTGTCGTCGTCCCCGTCCACTGGGACAACTTCGAGGAGCCGCTGAGCGAGCCACCGAGCCGCGACCCGTCGATGGACCTGGACGGCTTCCTCACCCAGGTGCACCGGGAGTCCCCGGCGAGCCGGATCGTCGTCCCGGACTACCGCACGGTGTACGGCGCGGATCTGCGGCCTCGCTCCTGACCACCGCGGACTCATCGGCCGGCGATGGACACTGGGTAAGAAGTTGGTAACCCTCCGCAAACGCCATCGACCAGGCGCTTTTGTCTGATAGTGAGGGTTTTTTGATGCTTTTCGCACAGGGTTCGAACCCTCGTCCGGTCGCAGGCTCGACCCTGGCATGGATAACCTCAAAAGCGAACATTTCGCCCATATGGGCGTGATCCGTTTGTGGGGGGACCCGTCACGTCAGGAGTCACACGTGAATTCCACACTCCGCAGCCGCTGTGCCAAGGCGATCGGCGCCGGCGCGCTCTCCGTCACTCTGCTGTCGGCCGGGACGGCGGGAGCCTTCGCCGCGTCCTCGAGCACTGCCTCACCGCGCCCGAAGCCGATCATGACCAGCAGCCCCATGCCGACCATGACCGGAACCGCCAAGCCCACCAGGACCAGCACCGCGAAGCCGACCAGGACCGGCATGCCGATGGCCAACGGCTCGATCACCGCCAGGGCGAGCAAGGCCCAGGTGAAGGTCGGCCAGGCGGTGACGTTCACCGGACGCGCCAAGGGAGTGAAGGTCGGTACCAAGGTGGTGCTGATGCGCATGCACAACGGTAAGTGGACCGCGCTGAAGTCCAGCACCGTGCTCAAGAACGGCAGCAGCTACTCCCTGGTCACCAAGTTCAACAACAAGGGCAAGGAGCAGCTTCGGGTCATGGCGGGCAAGGTCGTCTCGCCCACCGTCGTCCTGACGGTGAAGTGATCCGGCGGCACCGCCAAGAGAGGGCCGACCCGTGCACGGGTCGGCCCTCTCCCTGTCCGGCCCGGGTCACGGCTCGATGAGCCCGGCCCGGATCGCGTACCGGGTGAGTTCGAGGCGGTCGCGCAGGCCGAGCTTCTGCAGCAGGTTCGCCCGGTGGCTCTCCACGGTCTTGGCGCTGATGTAGAGCAGTTCGGCGATCTCCTTCGTCGTATGGCCCTCGGCGACCAGCTTGAGCACCTCCTCCTCGCGGTCGGTGACGGTCCGCACGGGCAGTGCCTCGCCGCGCCGCATCCGCTCCAGATAGGTGCGTACGAGCGCGGTCTCGGCGCCGGGATAGATGAACGGCTCGTCGCGCATCGCCGCCCGGCACGCCTCGACCAGATCGCGGTCGGCGACCGACTTCAGTACGTAACCGCAGGCCCCCGCCTTGAGCGCCTCGAAGAAGTACTGCTCGTTGTCGTACATCGTCAGGATGAGGATGCGCAGGTCGGGAAGGCGGCGGGAGAGTTCGCGGGCCGCCTGGAGCCCGGTCATCCGGGGCATCGCGATGTCGAGGACGGCGAGGTCCACGTCCGTGTCGCGGGCCCGCGCCACCGCTTCGGCACCGTCCCCGGCCTCGGCCACGACGCTCAGGTCCGGTTCGCCGTCCAGGATGAGCCGTACGCCACGGCGCACGAGCGTGTGGTCGTCGGCGAGCAGAACCCGGGTGGGCCGGTCCCCGCCGGGCTTCCGGTCGGGCACGGACGGCACGGACGACCTGGGCGGCACGGACGTCATCGGTCTCCCTCGAAAGCGGTCGCGGCGCGGAGCTGCGGCGGTACGCCGGTCTTCGATACACCGGTCGTCGATGCGCCGGTCTGCGGGCCTGTCTTCGCCCCTGTCTTCGTCGGGATGCGCAGCCGTACGTCGGTGCCCGCCCCCGGCCCGGCCCCGACCGAGAGCGCGGCGCCGATCAGCAGGGCGCGCTCCCGCATACCGCTGATCCCCGCCCCCTCCCGCAGCCGGCGGCCGGGGCCCTTGCCGTTGTCCCGCACGAGGAGCTCGACGCCGTAGCCGCCGTCACCACCGCCCTCGCCGACGACCCGCCGCAACCGCAGTTCGGCGTGATCGGCGCCCGCGTGCCGGGCTGTGTTGGTGAGCCCTTCCTGAGCCACCCGGTAGACCACGAGTTCCGTCTCCTCCGTCAGCGGCGGCAGATCTCCGTCGAGCTCGTGACGTACGGACAGGCCGTGCGTGGTGAACTCGCCCGCCAGCGACCGCAGCGCGCTGTGCAGACCGAGCTCCTCCAGGACCCCGGGGCGCAGCCGGCGGGCGATGCGCCGGATCTCGTCCAGGCTGCCGCGGGTCGCCTCCTGCGCCTGCCGCACCTCCTCCCGCAGCTCCCCGGGCACCTGGTCGGCGACCCGCTTGAGCTGCAGCAGCACGGCGGTCAGGGTCTGGCCCACCTCGTCGTGGAGCTCCTGGGAGATACGCCGGCGCTCACCCTCCTGCGCGAGGAGCGCGCGGGCCGAGCTGGTGGCGCGCTCGGTCTCCAGCCGGTCGAGCATGGTGTTGTACGTGGTGATCAGCCCGGCGACCTCCGCGGGGCCGGTGACGGGTGCCCGGGCCCCGGGATGCAGCAGGTCGGCGGTGGCCATGGCCCGGCCGAGCCGTTGCAGCGGGGCCAGCCCTATCCGCAGCACGAGCGCGTTGACGACGAGCAGCACCGCGAGTCCCGCGACGACGACCAGCACCTCGCCCGGCAGTATCGGCGTCGACACGGTGACCGGGCCCAGCAGCAGCGCGGTGGCCACGGTCAGGCCCGCGGCATTGAGCAGGAAGATCCGCCGGAACAGCGACACGTTCTTCTGTCCGTCCCTTCCTGTCCCTCCGGCCCTTCCGAGCTGCGGCGACGCCGCTGTCCCGGTCAGCTTCGCGTCTGTCGAGCGGTCGTGTCCATCCGTGCCAACACCCATGTGGCCACCGTACGGGGGATGGCAGCATGACCGTTTTGCACGGGAACGCAGGACCGCGACCCGATGAGCGACACGACGCGATGAGCAACCGACTCGATGAACAAGGGGAGATCATGTCCACGCCACGCCTTCGGGCGACGCCACTGCCGGGCATCGGGGTCCAGTACGACCTCATGACGCGCGAACAGCGCCACCTGTCGGTGGTGGCGCACCGCGACGGCGCCCGCACCGTGAGCGTGTACCGCGCCGACGACCCCGACTCCTGCGCCCAGTCGCTGCGGCTGACGAGCGGCGAGGCGGCCTCGCTGATCGACGCGCTGAAGCCCTCCCACCACAGCCCGAGCCTGCTCTACACCACCGACCTCGGGCTGATCGCCGAGCGCATCGAGATCGCCGCGACCTCCCACTGGAACGGCCGGGTGCTGGGCGAGACCCGGATGCGGACCGAGACCGGCGCGTCGGTGGTGGCGGTGCTGCGCCGCGCCGAGGCCATTCCCTCGCCGACCCCGGACTTCCGGCTGGCGGGCGGGGACACCCTGATCGTCGTCGGCACCCGCGAAGGCGTCGACGGCGCCGCGGCGATACTCGGACGGGAGTGAGCGCGTGCACTCTGCTGTTCTGCTGATCGAGTTCGGCGCCATCATCCTGTGTCTCGGGCTGCTGGGGCGGGCCGCCGCCCGGCTGCGGTTCTCCCCCATCCCGCTGTATCTGCTGGCCGGTCTCGCCTTCGGCGAGGGCGGGCTGCTCCCGCTCGGCGCGAGCGAGGAGTTCGTCGCCACCGGCGCCGAGATCGGCGTCATCCTGCTCCTGCTGATGCTCGGCCTGGAGTACACGGCCAGCGATCTGGTCTCCAACCTCAAGGCCCACTACCCCTCGGGCCTGGTCGACTTCACCCTCAACGCCCTGCCCGGCGCGGCCGCCGCTCTGCTGCTCGGCTGGGGTCCGGTGGCCGCCGTGGTCCTGGCGGGCGTCACCTGGATCTCCTCGTCCGGTGTCATCGCCAAGGTGCTGGGCGACCTGGGACGGGTGGGCAACCGGGAGACACCGGTGATCCTCAGCATCCTCGTCCTGGAGGACCTGGCGATGGCGGTCTACCTGCCCATCGTCACCGCGCTGGTGGCCGGGGTCGGGCTGGCCGCGGGCAGTGTGACGCTCGCGATCGCCCTGGGAGCCGCCGGACTCGTCCTGTTCGTGGCCGTCCGCTACGGCCGTGTCATCTCCCGCTTCGTCTCCAGCGACGACCCCGAGAAGCTACTGCTCGTCGTGCTGGGCCTGACGATCCTCGTCGCGGGCATCGCACAGCAGCTCCAGGTCTCCGCGGCCGTCGGGGCGTTCCTGGTCGGCATCGCCCTGTCCGGGGAGGTCGCGGAGGGCGCGCACACGCTGCTCAGCCCGTTGCGGGACCTCTTCGCGGCGATCTTCTTCGTCTTCTTCGGACTGCACACCGACCCGGCGAGCATCCCGCCGGTGCTGCTGCCCGCGCTCGCGCTGGCCGTCGTCACGGCTCTGACGAAGATCGCCACCGGGTACTGGGCGGCGCGCCGGGCCGGTATCTCCGTGGGTGGCCGGTGGCGAGCGGGCGGCGCGCTGGTCGCGCGCGGCGAGTTCTCCATCGTCATCGCCGGGCTCGCGGTCACGGCCGGCATCGAACCCTCGCTCGGCCCGCTGGCCACGGCGTACGTGCTGATCCTGGTCGTACTCGGCCCGCTCACCGCCCGCTACACCCAGCCGCTGGCCGAACGGCTCACGGCCCGGTTCGGTCTCCCCGAGCGCCGGGGCCCAGCGGCACAGCCCGAGGGGGCGGAACCGGAACAGCCCGAGGCGGAGGGTGAGGCACGCCAGCAGACCGCCGTCGCGGACTGAGCCGGGCCGATCGAGCAGAGGGGCCTACGCGTCCGCGCCTCTCCACCCCTGCCCCCGCAGCACCTCCGACACGTCCGGCGCCCGGTAGTGCTCCCCCTTGAGGACCTTGCCGTCGGCCCGGCGGGCGACGCGGCCGTCGGGGCCCAGCTTCGTCATGTTGGAGCGGTGGACCTCGGCGATCACCGCGTCGAGGTCGATGCCGTGGACGAGCGCGGTGCCGTACGCCACGTAGACGACGTCGGCCAGCTCGTGCGCCAGCCGGTCCAGCGGGCCCGAGACCGAGACCTCGGCGACTTCGGCGGCCTCCTCGGCGAGCAGTTCACCACGGTGGGCGGCGAGCACCGGGGAGACCTCCGTCGGCGTGCTGCGCGCGTCGAGCCCGAAAGCGAGGTGGAACTCGCGGACCAGGGAAACGGGGGAGGGAGATGCGGGGGAAGGAGATGCGGGGGAGGGAGATACGGAGGAAGGAGATGCAGGGGAAGGAGTTGCGGGGGAGAGATCGGGAGACTCGGAAGAAGTGACCGGGGAGCCGGGCGAGGTCTGCATCCGCCGACCTTACCGAGCCCGATTCCCCGCCCCCGCCGACCATTCCGAGCCCGGTTTCCCGCCCCCGCCGACCATCCCAAGCCCAGTTCCCCGCCCCCGCCGACCCGTTGCAGCACCTCTCCCGCCCCTCTCCCGCCCCCCTCACGGCCTCTCTCGCCCTCTCTCGGCCCCGCCCTGGTCAGGACGGCCCCCCGGCTGGCAGGATCGCGCGCATGTTCCTGCCACTCCCCCGTATCGACCGGCGCCGCGCGCTGTTCGGCTCTGCCGCCGCGCTCGTGGTGTTCGGGCTGCTGTTGTGGTGGCTGCTGCCGCTGGGCGAGGAGTCGCCGGGCGGCCGGATCACGTTCAGCACGGGCACCCCGACCGGGGTGTACCAGAAGTACGGCACGCTCCTGCAGACCGCGCTCGCCAAGGACATGCCGCGCCTGGACGTCCGGCTGAAGAACAGCGACGGCTCGCAGGAGAACGTCCGCCGGGTGGCCACGGGCCAGGCCGACTTCACCATCGCGGCGGCCGACGCGGTGGAGACGTACATCCTGGAGAACAAGCCGGGGTCGGGCCAACTGCGCGGCTGCGCCCGGCTGTACGACGACTATGTGCACCTGGTCGTCCCGCGCTCCTCTTCCGTGCAGTCGGTGGCGGACCTGCGGGGCAAGAGGGTCGCCGTGGGGCCGGACGGTTCCGGGGTACGGCTGATAGCGGAGCATGTTCTCCAGGCGGCCGGGCTCGACTCCACGAAGGACATCAAGCCGTTTCCGGACGGTATCGGCACCATGCCGGACCTGCTCGAACAGCACAAGATCGACGCCTTCTTCTGGTCGGGCGGCCTGCCGACGAGCGCGGTGCAGCAGCTCTCGAAGCGCTTCGCCGTCAGGCTGGTGCCGATCGCCGGCGACCTCGTCGCGAAGCTGCACGAGCAGGGCGGCGCGGCCCGCTACTACCGGTCCGCGGTGATGCCCGCCGACGCCTACCCCGAAGCCCAGCAGGGCTCGTCCGTGCAGACGCTGGCGGTGGCGAACTTCCTGATCACCCGAGACGACTCGGACGCCCGGCTCACCGAGGAGGTCACCCGTACGGTGATCAACAGCCGCGACGGCATCGGCCGTCAGGTGCACGCGGCCCAGCTGGTGGACCTGCGCACGGCCATCTACACCGACCCGCTGCCCCTGCACGAGGGCGCCCGGCGCTACTACCGCTCGGTCAAGCCGTAGCGCCGACCACCACGTCCGCCCTGGGGGCCCCGGCCGCCCCGCTCACGACTCGGGCCGCGACCTCGGCACCGTCACCGTCACCTTGAGGCCGTGCGGCTCGTGACGGGCGTACGCGATGGAGCCGCCGCCCGCCGAGAGCAGCACCCGCGAGATGGACAGGCCGAGGCCCGAGCCCTTGATGTTCTGGTGCCCCGCGCTGCGCCAGAAACGGTCGCCGATGCGGGCCAGTTCCTCGTCGCTGAGGCCCGGACCGCGGTCGGTGACGACCACCGTCGAGACCTCGCCGTTCGACGCGACCGCCACCTCGACGTCCTCGCCCTCGGGCGTGAACTTCAGCGCGTTGTCGATCACCGCGTCCAGAGCGCTGGACAGGGTGACCGGGTCGGCCCAGGCGGTGGTGGCCGGGCAGGTGCCGGTCAGGCGTACGCCCCTGCTGTCGGCCAGTGGTGACCAGGACGCGACGCGCTCGGCCGCCAGCTCACCGATGTCGGTCAGCCGCAGGTCCGCCTCGGCGTGCTCGGCGAGCGCCAGGTCGAGCAGGTCGTCCAGGACCTCGGCGAGGCGCTTGCCCTCGGTGCGGACCGACGCGATCTCCTCATTGTCCTCCGGCAGTTCGAGCGCGAGCAGTTCGATGCGCAGCAGCAGCGCCGAGAGCGGGTTGCGCAACTGGTGCGAGGCGTCGGCGACGAAGGCACGCTGCTGTTCCAGGACGTCTTCGACGTTGTCCGCCATCTCGTTGAACGACCGGGCCAGGCGCCTGAGTTCCGGCGGACCGCCCGCGACCGCGACCCGCGACTTCAGCCGCCCGGTCGCGATGTCGTGGGTGGTGGCGTCGAGGACGCGTACGGGCCTGAGCACCCAGCCCGTCAGCCGCAGCGCCGCGCCGAGGGCGAGGAGCATCGCGGCGACCTCGCCCGCGCCGATGATCAGCCAGCCGTGCAGGATCTTCGAACGCATCTGTCCGGTGGGCGAGTCGGTGACCACGACCGCGATGACGTCACCGTCCCGGATGACCGGCGAGGCGACGAGGAGCCGGTTGCGCTGCCACGGCCAGACCTGCTCCGGATCGTGGCTGCGGCGGCCCAGGAGCGCCTCGTTGAAGGCGTCACGCCCCTCGCCCTTCGCGGCCAGGTACCAGTTCTCGGGCGCGTTGGCCATGGGCGCGAGGTCGCGGTAGAAGACGCCGACACGGATGCCGTACACCTCGTAGTACGCGACGAGTTCCTTGCGCAGGGTCTCCCCGCGCTCGTCCGTCGTGCCCACCCGGGAGCCGCCGGCCGGCTGGTCGGTGACGAACTGCGCGAGGGCGGCGAAGCGTGCCGTGTCGTCGATGCGGTCGACGACCACACGCTGTTGCTCGGCGGCCGCGACACTCACGGCGAGCGGGATGCCGAGCGCGAGCAGCACGGCCGCCATCAGGACGATGAGCAGCGGAAGGAGGCGGGTGCGCACCGGTGCACGCTACGCCGTGGGAGCGACGAGCCGGTACCCCACGCCGCGCACGGTCTCGATCAGCGCCGGCATGCGCAGCTTGGAACGCAGGGACGCGACATGCACCTCCAGGGTGCGCCCTGTCCCCTCCCAACTGGTGCGCCACACCTCGCTGATGATCTGCTCCCGGCGGAAGACCACCCCTGGCCGCTGGGCGAGCAGCGCGAGCAGGTCGAACTCCTTGCGGGTCAGTTGGACCAGCGAACCGTCGACGCTGACCTGACGGGTGGGCAGTTCGATACGGACCGGCCCGAGCCGCAGCGCGGTGTCGCCGGAGCCGGCGACGTCGTCGTCGGGGACGCTGCGCCGGCTGACGGCGTGGATACGGGCGAGCAGTTCACCGGTGTCGTAGGGCTTCACCACGTAGTCGTCGGCGCCGAGGTTGAGGCCGTGGATCCGGGACCGTACGTCGGAGCGGGCGGTGACCATGATCACCGGAGTGCTGGTGCGTTTGCGGATCTTGCCGCAGACCTCGTAGCCGTCCTGGTCGGGCAGGCCCAGGTCGAGCAGGACCACACCGAAGCCGTCGCTCTCCGGAACCAGCGCCTGCAGGGCCTCCTCGCCGCTGCGGGCGTGCGTGACGTCGAAGCCATGTCGCGCCAGCACCGCGGACAGGGCGGCCGCGACGTGGTTGTCGTCCTCGACGAGCAGCAGTCTCACTCCGGCCCCCTCCGGTTCATCGGTCGTACGGTCCGATCCTGTTGGATCGCGGCGCACACGCGTGTGCACCAAGGAAGTCACGCCGATGGGTCACGACCGCGTCAAGAGGCATCGGGTCGCGGAGGGCTTCCGTTACCCAGCCGGTACGCGGCCGGCACACGGCCGCGCAACAGCTGCTACGACACGTGTCCGATTGCTACCGGATCGTGATGCTCAAGTTCCCCTCAGATGTAATGACGCTGGTCGCACGGGGTCACTACTGTCCACCGAAACCGAGGAGGACGGAGCCCCAGAGCGATGACCGAAGTATCGGTGGCCAAGGATGCCGTGGCCGCGACCGAGGACCTGGTCGTCCTGAAGAGCGTCAACAAGCACTTCGGCGCGTTGCACGTGCTCCAGGACATCGACCTGACGATCGCGCGCGGCGAGGTCGTCGTGGTCATCGGGCCCTCCGGGTCCGGGAAGTCCACCCTGTGCCGCACCATCAACCGCCTGGAGACGATCGATTCGGGCGACATCACCATCGACGGCAAGCCGCTGCCCGACGAGGGCAAGGCACTGGCCCGGCTGCGGGCCGACGTGGGCATGGTCTTCCAGTCCTTCAACCTCTTCGCGCACAAGACGGTGCTCGAGAACGTGATGCTGGGCCAGATCAAGGTCCGCAAGGCCGACAAGAAGGCGGCCGAGGAGAAGGCCCGCGGACTGCTGGACCGGGTGGGTGTGGGCACCCAGGCGGACAAGTACCCCGCGCAGTTGTCGGGCGGTCAGCAGCAGCGGGTCGCGATCGCGCGGGCGCTGGCGATGGACCCCAAGGTCATGCTCTTCGACGAGCCGACCTCGGCGCTCGACCCCGAGATGATCAACGAGGTCCTGGAGGTCATGCAGCAGCTCGCGAGCGACGGCATGACGATGATCGTCGTCACCCACGAGATGGGCTTCGCCCGTTCGGCTGCCAACCGGGTGGTCTTCATGGCCGACGGTCGCATCGTCGAAGAGGCCGTGCCGGACCAGTTCTTCAGCAATCCCCGCAGCGACCGCGCCAAGGACTTCCTGTCGAAGATCCTTCACCACTGAGGGCCTGCGCTTCTTCATCACTGAAGTTCGTTTCCGAACCGACGTTCACCACTGAAGCCCATGCCTGAGGACCCGCATCTCCTCCCCACCCAAAGGATGTTCACCATGAAGCTCCGCAAGGTCACCGCCGCCTCGGCCGTCGTGCTCGCACTCGCCGTGACCGCCACGGCGTGCGGTTCGGACGACAAGAAGGACAGCGACTCCTCCGGCGGCGGCAAGAAGATCACCATCGGTATCAAGTTCGACCAGCCGGGGATCGGCCAGAAGACGCCGCAGGGTTACTCGGGCTTCGACGTCGACGTCGCCACGTACGTCGCCGGGAAGCTCGGCTACAAGGCCGACCAGATCCAGTGGAAGGAGACGAAGAGCGCCGACCGCGAGAACGCGCTCTCGCGCGGTGACGTCGACTTCATCGCCGCCTCCTACTCGATCACTCCCGAGCGCCAGACGAAAGTCGACTTCGCCGGCCCTTACCTGCTCGCCCACCAGGACGTGCTGATCCGCGCCGACGACACCGCCATCAAGTCGCCGTCGGACCTCAACAGCAAGAAGCTTTGTTCCGTGACCGGTTCGACCTCGGCGCAGAACGTGCACGACAAGCTGGCGCCCAAGGCCCAGCTCCAGCAGTACCCGACGTACTCGGCCTGCCTGACGGGTCTGCAGAGCAAGGCGATCGACGCCCTGACGACGGACGACTCGATCCTCGCCGGCTACGCCTCGCAGGCCGCCTTCAAGGGCAAGTTCAAGCTCGGCGGCCTCAAGATGACCAACGAGAACTACGGCATCGGCGTCAAGAAGGGCAGCGACCTCAAGGCCAAGATCAACACGGCTCTCGAGGCGATGGTGTCCGACGGTTCCTGGCAGAAGGCCGTGGACAAGAACTTCGGTCCGGCGGAGTACAAGAACGAGCCCGCCCCGAAGATCGGCAACATCGTCAGCTGATGTCGGGCCCGCCGGTGCGCCGCCCTCGGGGGCGGCGCACCCGGGCATCACCACACGCGGAAGCGCGGGAAATCGTGTTCGACTTTCTTCAAGGTTACGACCTGCTGGGAGCGTTCTGGATGACGGTGAAACTCACCGTCCTCTCAGCCGTCGGCTCCCTGATATGGGGAACCCTGCTGGCCGGCATGCGGGTCGGTCCGGTGCCTCTCATGCGCGGTTTCGGCACCGCCTACGTGAATATAGTGCGGAACATCCCGCTGACCGTGATCATCCTGTTCACCTCGCTGGGCCTCGACCAGACCCTGCGGGTGAGTCTCGGCTCGGACCAGGTCGACACGGTCAACTTCCGGCTGGCCGTGCTCGGTCTGATCGCCTACACCTCGGCCTTCGTCTGCGAGGCGCTGCGCTCCGGCATCAACACCGTGCCCGTCGGTCAGGCGGAGGCGGCCCGCGCCATCGGTCTGAACTTCACCCAGGTCCTGACCCTGGTCGTGCTTCCCCAGGCGTTCCGTTCGGTCGTCGGTCCGCTGACGAACGTGCTGATCGCCCTGACGAAGAACACCACGGTGGCGGCCGCGATCGGTGTCGCCGAAGCGGCCACCCTGATGAAGTCCATGATCGAGAACGAGGCCCAACTCATCGCGATCTCGGCCGTCTTCGCCTTCGGGTTCATGTGTCTGACGCTGCCGACCGGCCTCCTCCTCGGCTGGGTGGGCAAGAAGGTGGCGGTAAAGCGATGACGTCCGTCCTGTACGACACCCAGGGCCCCCGCGCCAAGCGGCGCAACATCCTCTACTCGGCGCTGTTCCTGGTCGCCTTCGCGGCCCTGTTGTGGTGGGTGATCACCAGCCTCAACGACAAGGACCAGCTCGCCTGGGAGAAGTGGAAGCCCTTCGTCCACGGCGAGGCCTGGAGCACGTACCTCTGGCCGGGGCTGCAGAACACCCTGAAGGCCGCGGCCCTCGCCATGGTCATCGCTCTGCCGCTCGGCGCCTTCTTCGGCATAGCCCGGCTCTCCGACCACGCCTGGATACGCATCCCGGCGGCCGCGATCGTGGAGTTCTTCCGCGCCATCCCGGTGCTGGTCCTCATGATCTTCGCCGACGCCGCGTACTCCGCGTACACGAACACCAGCTCGGACGACCGTCCGCTCTACGCGGTCATCACGGGACTGGTGCTCTACAACTCCTCGGTCCTCGCGGAGATCGTCCGCGCGGGCATCCTGTCGCTGCCCAAGGGGCAGTCCGAGGCGGCCATGGCCGTCGGTCTGCGCAAGAACCAGGTCATGCGGTTCATCCTGCTGCCGCAGGCGGTCACCGCGATGCTGCCGGCGATCGTCAGCCAGCTCGTCGTGATCGTGAAGGACACCGCGCTCGGCGGCGCGGTCCTCACCTTCCCCGAGCTGCTCGCCTCCGTCAGCCCGATGAGCGCGTACTACGGCGCGAACACCATCGCCAGCTTCACCGTCGTGGCCCTGATCTACATCGCGCTCAACTTCAGCCTCACGAGCTTCGCGAGCTGGCTGGAGGGTCGACTGCGGCGCGGCAAGAAGTCGACGGGCGTGGTGCTCGCGCCGGCCGCGGTCGGGGGCACGGAGTCGACCGGCGCGGGCGGCGGCAACTCCATCTGACGGATCCTCACCCTTCATCCGCGTCAACGGGGGCAGTGGCATGATCGCCACTGCCCCCGTCACTTGACGCAAGCACCGGCAATGGGTTGCATACGTTCTGTGATCGTGCACCCCGTTCCAACTGCCTGTTCCCGAACGTTCCTCAGGACACCGCTCCGGGCAGGGGGCCGCGCGCCGTGGACCCGGTGATCATCGTCGGCGCGGGGCCCGTGGGCCTCACGCTGGCCCTTGCGCTGGCACGCCAGGAGGTCCCCTCCGTGGTCCTCGACGAGGGGCCGGGCAAGGATGAACAACGGCTCGCGCGGACGGTGGTGCTGCGCGAGGACACGGCCGCGCTCGTCGAGCGCCTGACGGGCCTGCCCCTCACCGATGCCGGTTTCCGTTGGGCCGGATGGCGGTCGATGCGGCGCAAGCAGGTGATGCGCGAGATCGACTTCGCCGCCCGGGCGTCCGACACGGACTCGCCGGACTTCGAAGCCGATGCGCACGGCCCCGGGGGCGCGGCGCACGGCGCGGTAAGCGGCACGCAGGCCTTTGGGGGCGGCGCGCGGGCCTTTGGGGGCGGCGCGCACGGCTCGGGGAGTGGCGCTCAGCGCTCCGGGGGGAGCGCACGCGACCCGAAGGGGAGCGCGCACGGCCTGAAAAGCGCTGGGCTCGGCCCGACCGCGGACGCGCAGGACTCCGAGGGCGCCGACGCGCCCGCCCCGCTGCACCTCGCCCAGCACGCGCTGACCGGCGCCCTGCGCGAGGCCATCATCCACGAGCGGCTGATCAAGGTCGCCGTGGGCAGCCGCCTCGACTCGATCGAGCAGGAGTCCTCGGGCGTCACGGCGCACACCCGCGGTCCCAACGGCACATGGTGGCGCGGCAGTTACCTGGTCGGCTGCGACGGACCGCGCTCGACCGTGCGCAAGCTCCAGGACATCCGCTTCCCCGGACGTACAGCCGTCGAACGATACGCCGTCGCGGCGCTGCGTACGGAACTTCCCTGGCCCGGCCAGGCGTTGTTGCACCGGATGCCTCCGTGGCGGACGTCGGGCCCCGCGAGCGGGGAGGTGACCGCGCGCCCCCTCGCCGACGACGTGTGGCGGCTGGACTGGCTGCTGCCGCCCGGCAAGGACCTGGTCACGCCCGACCTGCTGGTGGCGCGTATCCGTGAGACCCTCGCGGGCTGGAACGCGGGCTCCACACCCCCGTACGAGCTGCTCGACACCGGAGTCCACACCATCCACCACCGCCTCGCCCGCCGCTGGCGGGCCGGCCGGGTCTTCCTCGCCGGGGACGCCGCGCACCTGCTCGGCGCGCTCGGCACCCAGGGCCTGGACGAAGGCCTGCGCGACGCCGACAACCTCGCCTGGAAGCTGGCGCTCGCCTGGCACCACGGCCCGCACGAGGCACTGCTCGACAGCTACCAGGCGGAGCGGCGGGCCGTCGTCGCCGCCCGGCTGCGCGCCGCCGACCAGGCGCTGCCATTGCTGCGCGGCGGCGGAGGCCTGCGCTCGTACGTCCCCGGGTCGGCCCGTGGCCACGACGCGCTGCTCACGGACGGCCACCTGGGACGCGGCCCGCTGGGTGCACCGGGGGCGTACGTCGACTCGCCGCTCGCGCCCGCGCACACCGAGTCGGAGACCCCGGTGGACACGGCTCCCGGTGCGCCGGTCGTCGACGTACGCGTGACCGCGGAGGACGGCTCGTTCGTACAGCTGCGGGAGCGGCTCGGTCGCGGGGTGCTGCTCGTCGTACTGATCGCTCCGGGTACGGGCGTGTGGGCGCGCAAGCACTGGGTGACGGCCGGGATCATGCCCCGGCTCGCGGCCGCGGTGACCGCGCTGCCGCATCGCGCCGAGCTGCTGGTCGCCGAGAGCTATCCCGGCGCGGCGGCACACACCGTGCTCCTGGTGCGCCCCGACGGCCACCTGGTCAGCGCGCTGAGCGGGGTGCGCCCGGCCGACCTGTACGCGGCGGCCGAGACGGCACTGGGCGGCCCCGCCACGGCGGAAGCGGAAGCGGAGACCGCGGCGAGTACGACCTGACGACCCTGGTGGTCCGGCCCGCCCCGGACCACCAGGCTCAGGCAGCCGAACTCGTCCGGGGGTCGGAGCCACGGCCATCGCGGCACCCTCGGTCACCGTATGGTCCACATAGTGACAGTGAGTTGACCGGCCCGGACCGCCATGGTGTACTCCGGATCGTGACCGACACCTGTGTGCGCCTGTGGCGGAGGGTCCATATGGACCTCGTCCGCTATGCGGGCTGCGTGTGTCGCCCGTCCTGCTGAATTCGCAGCTCTTCTCACCCCGCGCGCCGCCCCTCCCTGTCGGCTGCCGCGCGCACCCACGCGAACGCCCAGGACGGTACCCGTGTCTGTGTCCACCCCCTCCCCCGCGTTTTCCCCCTCCGCACCGGTCCAGGCCCCCGCCCAGGCCGACCTGTTCGATTTCGTGCGCCGCACCGCCGCCGACGCCGAACTGATCAGCTCCCTCCCGCTCGACCCCGAGGGCCGCACCTGGGTGCGTCTGGTGGGCCCCGGCGGCAGCGAGGCCTGGCTCATCGGCTGGCCCCCCGGCACCGGGACCGGCTGGCACGACCACGCCGACTCGGTCGGCGCCTTCGTCGCCGCCGCGGGCGAACTCAAGGAGTACTCGCTCGCCGCCCGCCTGCCCACCGACGGCTGGAAGACCCTCGAACTCTCCGAGGACGTCGACCGCGAACGTCGGCTGCCGACCGGCGAGGGCCGCTCCTTCGGCCGCCACCACGTGCACGAGGTGCTGAACGAGTCCACCGAGGAGCACGCGATCTCCGTCCACGCGTACTACCCGCCGCTGCCCCGGATCCGCCGCTACAGCCGCACGGGGCAGGTACTGCGCCTGGAGCACGTCGAGCGTCCGGAGGACTGGCAATGAGCGCACCCCGCCCGGTGGGTATCGACACGTTTCTGGAATGGGTCCGCGAGGGACTCGACCGGGTGGAGGCCGAGGAGGCGTACTCCGCCACGCAGGCCGGCGAAGCCCTCCTCGTCGACATCCGGTACGCCGCCCTGCGCGAGCGCGACGGACTGATCCCCGGCGCCCTCGTCGTCGAGCGCAACGAACTGGAGTGGCGGCTCGACCCCCAGGGCAGCCACCGCGCCCCGGAGGCCACGGGCCATGATCTGCGGGTCGTGGTGGTCTGCAACGAGGGGTACGCCTCCAGCCTCGCCGCCGTCTCCCTCCACCAGCTCGGACTGCACCGGGCGACCGACCTGGTCGGCGGCTTCCAGGCGTGGAAGGCGGCCGGTCTCCCGGTGACGGCCTAAGCGCTCCGCTCGAAGTGCGGGGAGGTGCCGTCGATCGTCTGCGGCTCCATCGTGGCCGGTCGCGCAGTTCCCCGCGCCCCTTAAGGGCGCCGCCGAACCGCCGCGGACTTCGCCCGACCCGCTTAGCTCCGGGCGCACGATCACCGTGCGGCGGCGCGTATTTGGTCGCGGCACGTACGTGGTCGCGGTGCTACTCCTTGGCCGTGGCCACTGTGACCGGGCTCACCCGCAACGCCACCCGGCCCGGCAACGCGGTGGCGACGAGCGCGAGCAGCCCGGCGAGCGCGACCACGGCGACGTACGCCAGGGGTGTGACCGCCGGAGCCGCCTCGCCCGTCATGCCGACGCTGAACGCGGTGAGGACGGCGAGCGCGATGGCGCTGCCGAGTGCGGTGGCGAGCAGCAGGACGGAGAGCGCCTCCGTGCGCAGCATCCCCAGCACCTGGCGTCGGGTCGCCCCGGCGAGGCGCAGCAGCGCGAACTCTCGGACACGTTCCGAGACCGACATGGCCAGCGTGTTGACGACGGCGATGGCGGTGAAGGCCAGGACGAGTCCCATGGCGAGGTAGTTGACCTCGGCGTTCGCCTGCTGCCGTGCGGCCTGGATCGAGTCGGCGGCGGCCGCGGCGAGGACATGGATCCCCGGGAACTCACGGAGGGTAGTCACGAGTTGTGTCTGTGTACGGGCGGTGCTGACGAGGACGGAGGTCGCGAGCGGGTCGTCCACATGGCGGGCGACCAGGTCATGGGCGAAGGTGAGGTCGCCAAAACCGAGGCCCTTGGCGTAGACGGCCACGACGGTCGGCGTGACGGGTGTTCCGTCGCCCAGCGTGAGTTTCAGGGGACTGCCGGGCTTCAGGTGGAGCTGGTCTGCGGCGAGTTCGCTGACGGCGACGGTGTCCTCGGTGAGCTTCTCCAGGGAGCCGGCGGTGACGTCCGGGTCCCAGGTGCGGGTGAGGCCCCCGGGTGTGACGCCCTGCGCCGCGTACTTGTCGAGTCCCACACGGACGGTCGTGCGGACCACTTCGGTGACGATGTCGTGCTGCGTACGCAGCCGCCGTGCGGCCTCGGCCGGTACGCCCGGGCCCTGGGCGGCCACCACCCAGTCGGCGCGGATGCCCTCGCGGGCCTGGGCGCGGGCCGCGTGGCCCAGGGTCGGCTGGACGAAAAGGACGGTGCAGGTCATGCCGATGAGGAGGGTCAGAGGAGTGACGACGGAGGCCATCCGGGCGGCATGGCCACGGAGGTTGGCACGCGCCAGCCGACTGCTGGGTCCGGTCAGCGCGAGCGGACCTCCGAGTACGGCTACGGCCGCCCTGACCAGCAGCGGACCGAGCAGCGCGACGGAGGAGGCGAGGACCACGACGGCCAGGAAGGTCACGGGAGTCGAGGCGGGTTCCGTGCGCAGGACACTGAGCACGGCGACGAGGACGGCACCGCCGGCGAGCAGGGCGAGACCCGCGAGGATCCGCCCCCACGCCGGGCGGGTGCGCTCGGCCCTGGCTTCGGCGAGCGCCTCGGCCGGGCGGATCCGGGCGATCCGGCGCGAGGAGATACGGGCGGCGGCCCAGGCACCGAGCAGTGTCGCGGCGAGCGCGGCGAGCGGCGGGAAGACGCTGACCGTGTGCTGAAGCGTGGCCGGCACGGCGCCCATGGCCACGAACCGGCCGTGCAGCCAACTGCCCAGCGGCAGCCCGGCAAGCGCGCCGGTGGTCCCCGCGGCGGCCCCGACGATCAGTGCCTCACGGCCGAGGAGCGCCCGGATCTGGCCCGGCGTGGCGGCGATGGCGCGCAGCAGGGCAAGTTCGCGATGGCGCTGCTGCACGGAGAGCGCGAAGGTCCCGACCACGACGAGGACGGCCACGAGCAGTGAGGTGCCGCCCATCGCACCGCCCATGCTGACCAGCTTCGTACGCGCGGCGGCCGCGTCCAGGAACTCCACCGGTCCTCGGCCGTCACCGGCGCTGACCTGCGCGGTCGTAGCGTGCGGCGCCTGGGTTCCGTGCAGCGCCATGCTGACCGATCGCTTCAGCACGGCCGCGTCCGTGCCCTTGGTGGGAAGCACCCCGAAGGCGGTGACCTGTCCGGGGTGGGCGGCGAGGCGGCGGGCTTCGGCGGTGGAGAAGAAGAGGGCGGTCTGGTGCCGCACCTCTTGGGCGGGGGCGGCGATTCCGGTCACCCGGTAGGTCCGCGGGCTCTGCGTCGACTGGACGGTGAGCCGGTCGCCGGGCTCGAGGTGGGCGCGCTCGGCGAGACGGCGGTCGACGACGAGATCGCCGTCGGCCCTGGGGGCGGTGCCGGTGGTGAGGGTGTACGGGGTCAGCGCGGCGGAGTCCCAGGCGTGCCCGTAGGCGGGCCGGTCCTCGTCGACGGCCCCGCCGGGTGCCAAGGGCTCGGCCAGGAAGGTCAGTTCGGGGATGACCTCACGTACGCCGGGCACCTTCCGGAGCTCGGTGGCGAGGTCGTCCGGGAGCCAGGCCCGTTCGGCGATCGGCTTGGCCTTGTGTTTGACCTTGGTCTTGCCCTTCTTGTGTTTGACGGTGGTCTGGTGGACGTTCTGGTCGGCGGAGACCACGACGGGCGTCGCGGCATACCGTTCGGTGGCGATCGTGCCGCGCAGGCCCGTCTCCAGGAGGGTGCCGCAGGCGGTGATGAGAGCGGCCGCGCACATCAAGGCGAAGAAAGCACCGAGGAAGCCACTTTTGCGGGCTCGGACGGTCTGCAGGGCGTAACGCAGCATCATGAGGGGTCGCTCCCTGGTCTGTCGTGGGGTGCCGGGCGGTTCTCGGGTGAGGCGTCGGACGCGACGTCTGGGGCAGGGAAGGCGAGGAACCGGGTGAGCACGGTGCGGGCGCTGGGCGGGGTGTCGGCCTCGGGGCGCTTGTAGCGGTTGAGGAGCGCGATGTACTCCTCGAAGAACGCGCGGAGTTCGGGGAGCGTCAGCCGGATGCTGCCGCGCGAATAGGGGAAGGCGTCGACCCAGGGATCGGCTTCGCCCACCTCCCCGTCCACGCCCCGGGTCCGTAGCTGCCTCTGCGCCTGCATCTGCATCTGCTCGAAGAGTTCGAGGTCGGCGGCGTACGCGTGGTGGTTCAGCTCATCCATGACGAGCCGCATCTCGGGGCTCTGCCGACTGCGCGGCGGGAAGCGGCGGTCCCCGGGGACGGCCCGCCACCAGCGCTCCCTGCCGTGGCCGCCCGCCTCAGCCGGTCGGTCCACTTCCTCCACGAACCCGTACCGAGCGAGCTCACGCAGGTGATAGCTGGTGGCTCCGGTATTGAGCCCGAGCGCCCGGGCCAGCGTCGCCGAGGTGGCGGGGCCGTGCACGGTGAGGTGCTGAAGCATGCGCTGCCGACGGGGCTGCGCGAGGGCCTTGAGCGTGGCGAGGTCGGAGAGCTCGGTGGGGCCGCGCGAAGTCTCCTCCCCCTGCCTCACCAAGGGTTCCGCGCCGGGTTCCTGTGCCATGCATACACAGTCGTCTGTGCACAGACACCTGTGCATTGCGGCAACCCGGCGTCTCCCTCCGGGGGTTAACCCCACCCTCACGAAGGGGAGTTGGACAGTCCTGGGTCGGACGGGGGTGGGGAGACGGAAGGATCAGGGCGGGGTTCGAGGCCGGGGCCGGGGCGGGGCGGGTCTGGGGGCGGCTTCGCGGCGGGGGCGGGGGCGGGTTCGGGCCGGGTACGAGGTCGAGGCCGCAGTCGGACCCGGGATCACGATCAGGGCCAGAGTCGTAATCGAGGGCGAGGACCAGGGCGAAGGCGGGAGACCGGAGACACCTAACTCGGGGGCCGGGCTCCAGGCGAGACCTGGAGCCGAACGCACGCGCAGGTCATCACCCCGCACAGATGCCGCTCTGCCACCGAGCCGCCCCTCGAGCCCCTGGGTCAGCCTTCTCTCGCCCGAAGTCTTACGGACTCACCCCCTCGGACCGCGCCCCTCGACCCCGGAGACCCGTCGCCCCTCTGAACGCGATCGGCCCCCCGTGCGCCCACCGGCATTCAGTCCCCACCCCCACCCCAAGGCTCAGAACCCCTCGTCCCCCAAGCCCTCCGTGTCCTCCCCCTCTTTCTCCAGCGCCTGGCGAACCACGCGTAGCGCCATCCCTTCGGAGTAGCCCTTGCGGGCGAGCATGCCCGCGAGGCGTCGCAACCGTTTGTCGCGGTCGAGGCCGCGCGTGGCGCGGAGCTTGCGCGCGACGAGCTCGCGCGCCGTCGCCTCTTCCTGCTCGGAGTCGAGCTGCCCGACGGCCTCGTCGATCAGCGTCGAGTCCACACCCTTGGTCCGCAGCTCCCGCGCGAGCGCCCGCCGGGCCAGACCCCGGCCGTGGTGCCGGGACTCCACCCAGGCGTCCGCGAAGGCACCGTCGTTGATCAGCCCGACCTCCTCGAACCGTGACAGCACCTCGTCCGCCACATCGTCGGGGATCTCACGCTTGCGCAACGCGTCCGCGAGCTGTTTCCGCGTGCGCGGGGTCCCGGTGAGCAGGCGCAGACAGATCGCCCGCGCCCGCTCAGCCGGGTCCGCTGGAGGCTCCCCCTTCTCGGCCCTCGACGAGGAAGGAATGCCTCCGTCCTGTGGGTCGTCGGGCGGCTCACCGAAACCGCCACGCCTCCGACGCCCTCGTCCACCTCGCGGCCCCCCATCGCCGCGCCCCCCGTCGCCGCGCCGCCCACCGCCACGGCGCGGTCCACCGCCCGAAGAACCGTGACCGTCCGTCAGGCCGTCGCCTTCGCCGTCGCCCGCCGGACCGTCACTGCCGTACGGATCCCCGCCATGGAACCCCTCGGGGCCATACGTGTCACCGGAGTACGCGGAGGAGCCGCCGTACGTCTCATCCTCGTACGGCCCGTCCCCGCCGTGCGCTCTTTCACCGTCTCCGGCCGAGTCGCCGTTCCCCCCGTGCCCCTGCCCCCGCGGGGGGACGGGGTAGGCGTACTCGGCCCAGTCGGTTCGTCGCGTCATGGACTAGCTCTTGGCCGCCGCGGCCTTGGACTTGGTGGCCTTGGCCGCCGGAGCGGGCACCGTCTTCGCGGCCTCGTCCGAGGCGGTCGAGACCGCCGCGTCCGCGCCCGGCTCGGCGGTGGGCTCCGCCGGCCTCACACCGACGCCCAGCTTCTCCAGGATCTTCTTCTCGATCTCGTTGGCGAGGTCGGGGTTGTCCTTCAGGAAGTTGCGCGCGTTCTCCTTGCCCTGGCCGAGCTGGTCGCCCTCGTACGTGTACCAGGCGCCGGCCTTGCGGACGAAGCCGTGCTCCACGCCCATGTCGATCAGGCCGCCCTCGCGGCTGATGCCGTGCCCGTAGAGGATGTCGAACTCGGCCTGCTTGAAGGGCGGCGCGACCTTGTTCTTGACGACCTTGACTCGGGTGCGGTTGCCGACCGCGTCGGTGCCGTCCTTCAGCGTCTCGATACGGCGGATGTCGAGTCGCACCGAGGCGTAGAACTTCAGCGCCCGGCCACCCGTCGTGGTCTCCGGGGAGCCGAACATCACGCCGATCTTCTCGCGCAGCTGGTTGATGAAGATCGCGGTGGTCTTCGACTGGTTGAGCGCGCTGGTGATCTTCCGCAGGGCCTGGCTCATCAGGCGGGCCTGCAGACCCACGTGCGAGTCGCCCATCTCGCCCTCGATCTCCGCGCGCGGCACCAGGGCGGCGACGGAGTCAATGACGATCAGGTCGAGCGCGCCGGAGCGGACGAGCATGTCCACGATTTCCAGCGCCTGCTCGCCGTTGTCCGGCTGGGACAGGATCAGGTTGTCGATGTCGACACCGAGCTTCTTCGCGTACTCGGGGTCGAGGGCGTGCTCGGCGTCCACGAAGGCCACCTGGCCGCCGGCCTTCTGCGCGTTCGCCACCGCGTGCAGCGTCAGCGTCGTCTTACCGGAGGACTCCGGGCCGTACACCTCCACCACTCGGCCGCGCGGCAGGCCACCGACACCGAGGGCCACGTCGAGCGCGGTCGACCCGGTGGGGATGACCTCGATGGGCTCGTTCGGCCGCTCGCCCAGGCGCATCACCGCGCCCTTGCCGAATTGCCGTTCAATCTGTGCGAGCGCGGCGTCGAGCGCCTTCTCGCGGTCCGTACCTGCCATGGGTTCCACCCGGTTTGCTTGAGTCGATCGCTTCACGTCAAAGACGCTAACGCCTGCCACTGACAATGCGCCCCGACGCCCGTCCAGCCTGTGGATAACTCGGGTACATCTCTGTGAAAACCCTGCCGAAATCCCCGCCGAGAGCCCAGCCGGAGATTCCATAAGAATGGATGTTCGATTTTGGTGTCAAGCGCACCACGCGGCACCTCCGAGCCTACGTTCGCGGACCGACAACGGCCTGGATCCCCGCCTACTCCACGGGGCGTACCACCGGAGTCTTCGGCCGTACGACGACCTCACGGCCCTGGCCGCCGAAGCTTGGACCTCATGGAGAGCCGCAGCAAAACCCCCGCTCCCGCCGTGACCACCGCCGTCGCCCCCACCGCACGGCCGTCTCCGACACGACCGTCTCCGGTGGGCCTCGCGTGGCGTGGGGCGTGGCACGGAGTGTGTCCCGCCGAGCGGCTCTGCCACGCGACCGGCGCCGTGCTGGTGCTCTCCGGGCTGGCGCATCTGGTCGTCTTCGCCGTGGACGGAGGCCCCTGGGACGGGCCCGTCTCCTGGCGCAAGCCCGTCACGTTCGGGCTCTCTTTCGGGCTGACGCTGATCGCGATCACGTGGGTCACGTCGTATCTGCGGGTCGGAACGCGTCTGCGCTCGGCGCTGCTCGTCGTGTTCGCCGCCGACTGTGTCGTGGAGGTGGGCGGGATCACCCTTCAGGCGTGGCGCCGGGTGCCCTCGCACCTCAACATGGAGACCGGCTTCGACACGGCGGTGTCGATGACGCTCGCGGTGGGCGGCGGGGTTCTCGTGGTGCTGCTCACCGTGTTCGCGGTGGCCTCCTTCAGGAACCGGCCCACGGGCCCTCTGGGGATGCCGCTCGCGCTGCGCTCCGGATTCGCGATCCTGCTCGTCGCGTTGGCGTCGGGCGCCGCGATGATCGCGCGCGGGGTCGTCCTCACCCGCACCGGTCACCAGGAGGCGGCGTACCACTCGACGGCCCCGCTCAAGCCGCTGCACGGAGTGAGCCTGCACGCCGTGCTGGTCCTGCCCGCGCTGGCCTGGCTGCTGTCGCACACGCCGTGGAGCGAGCGGACACGGCAGCGGGTCGTCCACTCGGCGGTCGGCTGCTACGCGGCGGCGGTCCTGGGCGCCGGAGTGTGGGCGGCCCTCACCTGGTGAACCCTGGTGAACCTCATCGGCCTCATCGGGCTCATCGGGCTCATCGGCCGAGCAGCCCCCGCAGACGGGCGCGGAAGGAAGGCGACCTCCTGGTCCGGTGACCGTGCACCCGGGGGTCGTCCGTGACGTCGTACCGCTTCACATAGGCCCCCAGGAAGGCCTGGAGGGTGGCGACCGCGGGGATGGCGATCAGGGCGCCCACGGCCCCGAGGAGGGCGGTGCCCGCGATGACCGAGCCGAAGGCGACCGCGGGGTGGATGTCCACGGTCTTGGCGGTCAGCTTGGGCTGCAGTACGTAGTTCTCGAACTGCTGGTAGACCACGACGAAGATCAGCACCCACAGCGCGTACCAGGGGTCGATGGTGAAGGCGATCAGCATCGGCAGGGCGCCGGCGAGATAGGTACCGATGGTGGGGATGAACTGCGAGACCAGACCCACCCAGACGGCGAGCACGGGCGCGTAGGGCACGCCCAGGGACTGCAGCAGGATGTAGTGCGCGATGCCGGAGATCAGCGCCATCAGACCGCGCGAGTACAGATAGCCGCCGGTCTTGTCGACGGCTATCTCCCACGCGCGCAGCACCTCGGCCTGTCGCGCGGGCGGCAGCACGGAGCACAACGCGCGCCGCAGCCGGGGCCCGTCGGCCGCGAAGTAGAACGAGAACAGCGTGATCGTCAGCAGCTTGAAGAGACCGCCGAGCACCTGTGCGGACACGTCCAGGACGCCGGTCGCGCTGTTCTGCACGTACTTCCGCAGCCAGTCGGAGTGCACGAGGCTGTCCTGGACGTCCACCCGTCTCACATGGGTGTGGAAGCTCGAGTTGATCCAGTTGATCACCGAGTCCAGGTACTCGGGGAAGCCCTCGATCATCTTGATGATCTGACCCGCGAGCATCGAGCCGAGCAGCGTGATGAATCCGGCCGTCACGATCAGCAGACCGAAGAAGACGAGGAAGGCGGCCAGCCCCCGGCGCATACCGTACGAGGCCATCCAGCTCACCGCGGGCTCGATGGCGAGCGCCAGGAAGAACGCGATCAGAATGTTGATCAACAGCCCGATGAGCTGGTGGAACGCCCAACTGCCCAGTTGGAACAGGGCGACGAGGGTGAGCGCGAGCACCATCGCGCGCGGCAGCCAGCGCGGCATGCGCGCGCCCTCCCCTGGGGCGTCCACGCCCAGGGGCGGAGTGGGCGGCGTCGTGCCGAAGGGGGATGTCTGCTGGTCGACCTGCGCGGTCTCGTCTGTCGGGGCCACGGGGCAAGTCTCGCCCACGCCGCCGACAATCGGTTACCGGCCCCGGATCTTCGGGGTCCGTCAGCGGTTTTCGTACGGAACGTTCATGGTCGCGCACACCACGCGCCACACGTCCTTGGCCTCCCAGCCGGCGTTCAGCGCCTCGTGCACGGTCCGTCCGCCGAGGTCCGTCATCACATGATCGCGCGCGAAGCTGTCGGCGTACGCCTCACCGAAGTGATCCGCCATCCGCTGCCAGAAGACCGTCAACCGCATGACTCCAGTATCCCGCCCCTGAGAGTGGGCCCGGGCCGGGACCCCTTGCCGAGACCGTTTTCCGTCCTACGGTCTGAGACATGGCCGAATCAGGAGCATCCCCACTCCCCCCGACGCCCCCGGCGCACACCCCGCTCTCGCGCGCCGAGCACTTCATCTGGCTCACCGCACGCGTGCTGGAGCAGCGCCGTTTCGCGTACCACTTCCTGGACAGCGACGTCGGCGCCGCCGACGCGGTGGAGACCGCGCTGGCCGCCTACCGCAACGACGACGAGGGATACGGTCACGCGCTCGAACCCGATCTCCGCGGTCCGGTCAGCCAGCCGCTGCACACCGGGCACGCGCTGCGCGTCCTCGACTCGATCGGGCGGTGCGGCGGACAGCGCGTGGAGCGCGTGTGCCGCTACTTGACCTCGGTGTCGACGGCGGACGGCGCACTGCCGGCGGTCCATCCCAGTCAGCGTGGCTATCCGCACGCTCCTTTCGTGCCGATCGTCGACGACCCGCCGAGTGAACTCCTCGCCACCGGGCCCGTGGTGGGCCTGTTGCACCGCAACGAGGTGTGGCACGCCTGGCTGTTCCGGGCCACCGACTTCTGCTGGCGGGCGGTCGAGTCCCTGGACAAGTCCCACCCGTACGAGATCGAGGCGGCCGTGGCCTTCCTGGACTCCGCCCCCGACCGACCGCGCGCGGAGGCCGCCGCCGACCGGCTGGGCCGCCTGGTGCGCGAGCACCGGCTCGCGGCACTGGATCCGGCGCGCCTGGAGGCGTTTGCGGTGGCGCCCGGATACGCGCCGGACGAGCATCACTTCCCGCACGACTACGCGAAGACCCCGGGGTCACTCGCGCGCGCATGGTTCACCGACGAGGAGATGGCGCGCTCGCTCGACTTCCTGGCGGGCGAGCAGCGTGAGGACGGCGGCTGGCCGATCCGCTGGCGCCAGTGGGCACCGGGTACCGCCCTGGAGTGCCGCCCCATGGTGACGATCGAGGCCCTGCGCACCTTACGGGCGTACGGACGGCCCATCGGCTGAGCCACGCGGGCGGTTCCCGGCCCGCACACGCGTGTGCGGGCCGTCCGCGTCCCGGGCGTCAACCTGTCAGCGCCCGCATTCCGGCCGTCACGACCACGGCCGCGCCGACCACGAGCAGGAAGGGCGCGCGCAGGAGCAGGGCGACGGCGGCCGCGGCGAGTCCTGCGACCTTCGCGTCCACGACCAGGACACGCCCGTCGGCGAAGGTCTGCTGAGCCGTGAGCGCGGCCAGGAGGGCGACGGGCAGCAGGGCGGCGAGGCGCTTGACAAGCGGCCGCTCCAGGACGCCGACGGGAACCAGCAGGCCGATGAGTTTGACGGCGTAGCAGCCGACGGCGGTCGCCCCGATCGCGATCCAGATGTTCAACGGTCTTCCCTTGGTGCATCGTTGTCGGCCTGGATACGGACGGCGGGCTTCGGAGCGCGTCGCCCCTCTATGTAGAGGGCGGCGGGAGCGGCCAGCGCCGCCACCAGGACGGGGACTCCGGCGGGCAGCACGGGCAGCAGACCCAGCCCCAGAAGAACCGCGGCACCGGCGACCGCGCGCTCCGTGGTGGTCTTCAGCATCGGTGCGAGCAGGGCGAGAAAGACGGCGGGCCCGGCGGCGTCCAGCCCCCACGCGTCGGTGTCCCCGATGGCCTCGGCCCCGACGGCGCCCAGCAGCGTGGTGAGGTTCCACAGCACGTACAGGGTGAGCCCGGTGACGGTGAAGCCGATCCGGACGCTGCGGCGGGTGGGCTGGGCGAGCGCGACGGCCGTGGTCTCGTCGATGACCCACTGTGCGGCGAACGGACGTACCGCGCGCGGGAGGGCCAGCAGTTGTGACAGCCGCAGTCCGTAGAACGCGTTGCGCACCCCGAGGAAGAACGCTCCCGCCGCCGCCGTGAGCGGGTTGCCGCCGCCCGCGAGCGCGCCCACGAGCGCGAACTGCGAGGCGCCGGTGAACACCAGGAGGCTGAGCGCGCAGGTCTGCAGCACGGTGAGCCCGCTGCCTGCCGAGGTCACCCCGAAGGCGAAACCGGACAGTCCGACGGCGACCCCGACTCCCAGGGCGTCCCGGACGACGGCCGCGTCGGGTTTTCCGCCGCCTTCTTCACTGCGTATGTCTGCGAGAGCTGTCTGTTCTGCCACACCCCGGACTCTAGGTACGGCCCTCCGTCGGCGTCTTGTACGTTCTTGCGCTCGCGCTGGTAGGCGCCCGGAGGCACGCCCACGATGCGGGTGAAGTGACGGTTGAGATGGGGCTGGTCGGTGAAGCCGACGGCGACGGCCGCCTCGGCGGGCGCGGAACCGGCGTCCAGGAGGTGGCGTGCCCGGCGTACCCGGGCGTCGGTCAGCCAGGTGTGGGGCGGCATGCCGTAGGTCTCGCGGAACGCGCGCAGCAGGGCGAACGGACTGGTGCCGAGGTCGGCGGCGAGCCGTTCCAGAGTCGGAGGCTCGACCATCCGCTCCTCCAGCACGGCACGCGCGCGTGCGGCGACACGGGCGCCCGCGGTGTGCACACCCCGCTGCGGCAGCGAGCCGCCGTTCAGGCGCAGCAACCGGGTCACCGCGACCCGTAGCAGGGTGTCGGCCGCGAGCGCGTTGCCCTCCTCCGCGGCCCGGAGCACTTCGTGCACCAGACCCGCCGCGTACGGATCGTCGAGCACCGGACTGACGAAGCCGGGGGTTCCACGAATCGTGGTGGTCTCCGCGGCGATCTCCGCCACCAGCTCGGGCGAGGGGTACACGGCCCCGTACCGCCAGCCCTCGGGAACACCCGCCCGGCCCGTGTGCGGGGTGTCGGGGTTGACCAGCGCGAGCGCGCCCGGACCCGCGTACTGGTCGGCGCCACCGTGGTGGAAGACCTCGACACCGTCGGAGATGGCGGCGATCACGAAGTTCTCGTGGGTGTGCCGCACAAAGATCTTCTCGACGAATCGCGCCCGCAACAGATCGACACCCGGCAGCTCCGCGTACCGCCAGTGCCGAGCTCGCTCCTCCCCTGAACCTGCCACGCCCCCATTCTCCGTCACTCCCTCGCTGAGGGGCCGCGGGAGACACCCCCACCAGCCCGCGACCGCGCACGCCCGGCCCCGACCCACCACCAGCCGAAGGCGCATCGGCCCCCATCGGGCGCGTTCCCGCAGGTCAGAGGAATTGTCAGTGGCCGGGTGCAGGATGGACGCATGGTCAGCTCCGCACACCGAGCCCTGGACGGCTTCTCCCCCGCGACCCGCGGCTGGTTCACGGGGGCCTTCTCCGCGCCCACCGCGGCCCAGGCCGGCGCGTGGAAGGCCATCGGCGAGGGCTCGGACGTGCTGGTGGTCGCCCCGACCGGCTCCGGCAAGACCCTGGCAGCGTTCCTCGCCGCGCTCGACCAGCTGGCCTCGACCCCGCCCCCGGCCGACCCCAGGAAGCGCTGCCGGGTGCTGTACGTATCGCCGCTCAAGGCCCTCGCGGTGGACGTGGAGCGGAATCTGCGCAGCCCGCTGACCGGCATCCGGCAGGAGTCGGTGCGCCTCGGGCTGCCCGAGCCCGAGGTGAAGGTCGGCATCCGCTCCGGCGACACCCCGGCCGCCGAGCGCCGCGCGCTGGCCACCCGCCCGCCGGACATCCTGATCACCACCCCCGAGTCACTGTTCCTGATGCTGACGTCGGCGACGCGCGACGCGCTGACCGGTATCGAGACGGTGATCCTGGACGAGGTGCACGCGGTCGCGGGCACCAAGCGCGGCGCCCATCTCGCGCTCACCCTGGAGCGCCTCGACGAGGTGCTGCCCAAGCCGGCGCGCCGCATCGGCCTCTCCGCGACGGTGCGACCGGTGGACGAGGTGGCGCGCTATCTCTCACCCCGCCGCAAGGTGGAGATCGTCCAACCCCCGTCGGGCAAGGAATTCGACCTCTCCGTGGTCGTCCCGGTCGAGGACCTGGGCGAGCTGGGCGGCTCCCCGGTCGCCGACGGCAGCGAGGGCGCGGAGAAGCCCTCCATCTGGCCTCATGTCGAGGAGCGGATCGCCGACCTCGTCCAGTCCCACCGCTCCACGATCGTGTTCGCCAACTCCCGCCGCCTGGCGGAGCGCCTGTGCAACCGGCTGAACGAGATCGCGTACGAGCGGGCGACGGGCGAACCCCTGGCGGAGGCGCACGCCCCCGCCCAGCTGATGGGGGGCTCCGGCGCGGCGCAGGGGGCGCCGCCCGTCATCGCGCGGGCCCACCACGGCTCGGTGTCCAAGGAGCAGCGGGCCCTGGTCGAGGAGGACCTGAAGGCGGGGCGCCTGCCCGCCGTGGTCGCCACCTCCAGCCTCGAACTCGGCATCGACATGGGCGCGGTCGACCTCGTCGTCCAGGTCGAGTCACCGCCCTCCGTGGCCTCCGGCCTCCAGCGAGTGGGCCGCGCGGGCCACCAGGTCGGCGCGGTGTCCACCGGCGTCGTCTTCCCCAAGTACCGCGGCGACCTGGTCCAGGCGGCGGTGGTCACCGAGCGGATGCGCACCGGCTCCATCGAGTCCCTGCGGGTCCCCGCCAATCCCCTGGACGTGCTGGCGCAGCAGCTCGTCGCCATGACCGCACTCGACACCTGGCAGGTCGACGACCTGCTCGCCACGGTCCGCCGGGCGGCGCCCTTCGCCTCGCTCCCCGAGTCGGCGTTCACGGCCGTGCTCGACATGCTCGCGGGCCGCTATCCGTCCGACGCCTTCGCGGAGCTCAGGCCCCGCGTGGTGTGGGACCGCGTCGCGGGTACGGTCACGGGCCGTCCCGGCGCTCAGCGCCTCGCCGTCACCTCCGGCGGGACCATCCCCGACCGCGGGCTGTTCGGGGTCTTCCTCGCGGGATCCGACCCCAAGAAGGGCGGCGGCCGGGTCGGTGAGCTCGACGAGGAGATGGTCTACGAGTCCCGCGTCGGGGACGTCTTCACGCTCGGCACGAGTTCCTGGCGCATCGAGGACATCACCCGCGACCGCGTCCTGGTCTCCCCCGCCCCCGGTGTCCCGGGCCGTCTCCCCTTCTGGAAGGGCGACCAGCTCGGCCGCCCTCTCGAGCTCGGCCGGGCGGTCGGCGCGTTCCTCCGCGAGGTGGGCTCGCTCCCCAAGGACGACGCCCGCCTGCGGCTGCTGGCCGCGGGACTGGACGCCTGGGCCGCCGACAACGTGCTGTCCTACCTCACCGAACAGCGCGAGGCGTGCGGGCACGTCCCGGACGACCGCACGATCGTCGTCGAGCGGTTCCGTGACGAGCTGGGCGACTGGCGGGTGGTCGTGCACTCCCCCTTCGGCGCCCAGGTGCACGCGCCCTGGGCCCTCGCGCTGGGCGCCCGGCTCTCCGAGCGCTACGGCATGGACGCCCAGGTCATGCACGCCGACGACGGCATCGTGCTGCGCCTGCCCGACGCCGACGTGATGGGCCTGGACCTGCTCGACCAGGAGCCCATGAAGCTGGGCACGGAGTACGACACGGAGCAGGCGCCCGTCGGCGCGGCGGACGTCGCCTTCGACAAGGGCGAGGTCGACCAGATCGTCACCGACCAGGTGGGCGGCTCGGCACTGTTCGCGGCCCGCTTCCGTGAGTGCGCGGCCCGCGCGCTGCTGCTGCCGCGCCGCAGCCCGGGAAAGCGCACCCCGCTGTGGCAGCAGCGGCAGCGCGCCGCCCAACTGCTCCAGGTGGCCAGCGAGTTCGGATCGTTCCCGATCGTCCTGGAAGCGGTCCGCGAATGCCTCCAGGACGTCTTCGACGTCCCCGGGCTCACCGAGCTGATGGGCGACATCGAGTCCCGCAAGGTGCGGCTCGTCGAGGTCACCACGCCCGAGCCCTCCCCCTTCGCCCGCTCCCTCCTGTTCGGATACGTCGCCCAGTTCCTGTACGAGGGCGACTCCCCGCTCGCCGAGCGGCGCGCCGCCGCCCTGTCCCTGGACTCCCGCCTGCTGGCCGAGCTCCTGGGCCAGGCCGAGCTGCGGGAGCTGCTCGACGCCGAGGTCCTGGCCGAGCTGGAACGGGAGCTCCAGTGGCTCACCGAGGACCGCCGGGTCAAGGACGCCGAAGGCGTCGCCGACCTGCTGCGCCTGCTGGGCCCGCTCACGGATGCCGACCTGGCCGAGCGCGGCGCCGAGCCGCAGTGGGCCAAGGAGCTGGCCGCCGCCCGCCGCGCCATCAAGGTCCGTATCACCGGCGCCGACCACTGGGCGGCCATCGAGGACGCCGGCCGCCTGCGGGACGCGTTGGGCACAGCGCTGCCCGTCGGCGTCCCCGAGGCCTTCACGGAGCCGGTCAAGGACCCGCTCGGCGACCTCCTCGCGCGCTACGCACGCACCCACGGCCCGTTCACCTCCACCACCGCCGCCGCCCGCTTCGGTCTCGGCACGGCCGTCACGGACGGAGCACTGCAACGCCTCGCGGCGAACGGCCGCGTCGTCCAGGGGGAGTTCCATCCGGCGGGCATCGGCCAGGAGTGGTGCGACGCGGCCGTGCTGCGCAGACTGCGGCGCCGTTCGCTCGCGGCCCTGCGCCACGAGTTGGAGCCGGTGCCGCCCGCCGCGCTCGCACAGTTCCTGCCACAGTGGCAGCACGTCGACAGCGGGCACGGGCTGCGCGGCATCGACGGACTGGTGCGCGCCATCGAGCAGTTGCAGGGCGCCTCGGTGCCCGCCTCTGCCCTGGAGAAGCTGGTCCTTCCCTCCCGCGTCTCCGGTTACGCCCCCGCGCTGCTCGACGAACTCACGGCCGCCGGAGAGGTGGTCTGGGCCGGGGCCGGGGCGCTGCCGGGCAAGGACGGCTGGGTCTCGCTCTATCTCGCCGACGCGGCTCCGCTGCTCCTCCCGGACCCGCACCCCCTGGAGCTGACCGCCCTGCACCAGTCGGTGCTGGACGCCCTCTCCGGGGGCTACGGCCTGTTCTTCCGCCAGATCGCCGACCAGGTCCGCGCCACCACCCACCCCGACGCCACCGATCCCCAACTCGCCGACGCGATCTGGGACCTGGCCTGGTCCGGTCGGCTCACGAACGACACGCTCGCACCGATGCGCGCTCTCCTGGGTTCGGGTCGCACCGCCGGGTCCACGGCGCACCGCGCCAAACGCACGGTCCCGCGCGGCCGCTACGGCTCCCTGACCGGCGCGGCACGCCCCCAGTCCCGTACGGGCCCGCCGACGGTGGCCGGCCGCTGGTCGCTGCTGCCCGCTCGTGAGCCCGATGCCACCGTGCGCGCCCACGCCCTGGCCCGCACACTGCTCGACCGGCACGGCGTGGTGACCCGGGGCGCCGTCGCCGCGGAAGGGGTCGAAGGCGGCTTCTCCGCCGTGTACCGCATCCTGTCCGCCTTCGAGGACAGCGGCCAGGCCCGCCGGGGTTACGTGGTGGAAGGACTGGGTGCCGCCCAGTTCGCGATGGACGGAGCGGTGGACCGCCTGCGCGCGGCGGCGAACGCGCGGGACCGGGGCGAATCACTGACCGCCCAGGACCCCAGGGACAGCTTCGCGGGAGACACCTTCCCGGCGCCGACCGGTTTCCCGGACACCCCCGGCCGCCGCCACACCAACGATTTCCCCGACGGCCGCGACCCCGCACACACCAACGGTTTCCCCGACAGCCACGACGACCCCGCGCACACCCACGCCTTCCCCGACGACCTCGACACGACGAGTCCCCTCGGTTTCTCCGAAACCGAGGACTCCGCCTTCGCCGACGACCACGGCTTCGCGAGCGACCCCGCGCTCTCCCCCCACCGGTTCCGCTCCCGTTCCTCGTCCCGGGCCACCCCCCAGGCCGTGGTCCTGGCCGCCGCCGACCCCGCGAACGCGTACGGCGCTGCCCTTTCCTGGCCCGAACCCCCCACCGGCGCCGGACACAAACCGGGCCGTAAGGCGGGCTCCCTGGTCGTGCTCGTCGACGGCGAGCTGACGCTGTACATGGAGCGCGGCGGCAAGACCCTGCTGGCCTGGCCCTCGGACCCGGACGTCTCGGTCATGGAGGACGCCCGTCTGCGTGCCGCCGCCGAAGCCCTCGCCGCGGCCGCCCGCGCGGGCTCCCTCGGTACGGTCACGGTGGAGCGCGTCAACGGCGCCTCCGCCCTGACATCCCCGTTCGGCACCCTCCTGGAAAGCGCCGGCTTCATCGCGACCCCCCGCGGCCTGCGCCTGCGCGCCTGAGCCCCCACCCACACGCACCCCACGTACCCGCATCCCCCGCTCCGCCCCACCCCGCCGCTCCCCACCCCTCTCGTGCCACCCTGGAACCCATGCCCGAAGGAGACACCGTCTGGCAAGCCGCGAGGCGACTGCACACCGCCCTCGCGGGCAAGGTGCTGACCCGCTCCGACCTGCGGGTGCCCAAGTACGCCACCGCAGACCTCACCGGCCGCACCGTCCTGGACGTCACCCCGCGCGGCAAGCACCTCCTCACCCGGATCGAGGGCGGCCTGACCCTGCACTCGCATCTGCGCATGGACGGCTCCTGGAAGGTGTACGCGAACGGCCTGCGCTGGAGCGGCGGCCCCGCCCACCAGATCCGGGCCATCCTCGGCACCGCGGACCGCACGGCCGTCGGCTACCGGCTCCCCGTCCTGGAGTTGCTCCGCACCGCGGACGAGGTCCGCGCCGTAGGCCACCTCGGCCCCGACCTCCTCGGCCCGGACTGGAACCCCGACAGTGCCTTGGAGAACCTCCTCCAAGACCCCGCCCGCTCCCTCGGCGAGGCCCTCCTCGACCAGCGCAACCTCGCCGGGATCGGCAATGTCTACAAGAGCGAGCTGTGCTTCCTCCTCCGGGTGACTCCCTGGCTGCCCATCGGTGAGCTTCCCGCCGACCGCGCCACCCTGCTCCCGGCCCTGGCCAAGAAACTCCTGGAGGCCAACCGCGACCGTCCGACCCGCATCACCACCGGCCGCCGCGACCAGAACCTCTTCGTGTACGGCCGCGCACCCCGCCCCTGTCTGCGCTGTGGCACCTCGATCCGCCGGGCCGACCAGGGCGACGGCTCCCGAGAGCGCCCCACGTACTGGTGCCCGATGTGCCAGACAGGCCCGACTCCGGCCCCGGGCCGTATCCCGCCCTCCGAGCGCCAGCCCCTCCCGTAGAACTCCCCGCCGTACGACTCCTTGCCGTACAACTCCTTGCCGTACGACTAATTGACGGATCGTCAGAAACCCTCGTACCGTCCCTTCATGCCCGTCAAGGCGTACGACCTCACCGGACGCACCGCATTCGTCACCGGCGCCGCCAGCGGGATCGGCCGCGCGTCAGCCGTCCTGCTGGCGGAGGCGGGGGCCACCGTCCACTGCGCGGACCGGGACCCGCAGGGCCTGCACGAGACGGCGACCCTCATCAAGGCCCAGGGCGGTACGGCCCACACACATCCGCTCGACGTCAGCGACCGTGCGCAGCTCCGACAGGCCGTCGCGTCCTGCGAACGGCTCGACGTCATGGCGGCGGTCGCCGGGATCATGCACAGCAGCCCGGTCCTGGAGACCCGGGACGAGGACCTGGACCGCGTGCTGGGCGTCAATTTCAAGGGCGTGCTGTACGCCTGCCAGGAGGCTGCCCGCCTCATGATCGCGAACAGCGTCCGCGGGAGCATCATCACGATGGCGTCCGGCGCCATCGACACCGGCGGCCCCGGCCTGCTCTGCTACGGCGCCTCGAAGGCGGCCGTCGTGCAGCTGACGAAGACTCTGGCGACCGAGATCGGCCCGCACGGCATCCGTGTCAACGCGGTCGCGCCCGGCTGGACACGTACGCCGATGACCGACCGTCACGGGGACGACCAGGCGCGCACCGAAGCGGTCATGGCCCGGCTGTCGCCGCTCGGCCGGGTCGGCGAACCCAAGGACATCGCCCACGCCGTGCTGCATCTGGCCTCCGACGCCTCGGCGTTCACAACGGGGCAGATCCTGCGCCCGAACGGCGGCGTAGCGATGCCTTGGTAGCGCCCGGCAGCGCCCCCACGCCGCCCCCAGCAACCCCGGCAGCACCCCCACGCCGCCGCCCTCCGGGCATCCGCCCTGCGGCATCTCCACCCCGCTCCCGCCCCCTCTGCGCCCAGCCCCCTCCCACGCCGAGCCCCAGGCACCACGCGCCCCCAAACGCGCCGCACCTGTCCCCCACCCCCTCCACCGAGCGCCCCGCCGCTACGAAGCCCCCGGCTCACGCCCCCCACGCGTCCCGCGTCGTAGCCACCCCTCCCGCCGCCCATGCGCCCCGGCGCCGGCGCGCACGGCCCCGGCCTTCGGCACACAGTGCACCGGCAGCAGGCTCAACCCCCATCCCCCGGCCGCGACCGCCCCTTCCAGCGCCCCGGCATCGGGCGCCAGCGCGAGCCGGACGACACCCCACCACCACAGCGCACCGAGCCCCAGCGCAGCCCCCCAGCGCGCTATCCGCCCTGCCATGGTGTCCACCTCCAGCCCGAAGCTAGACCCGCGCTCTCACCCACCGGCAGGGCGCACCAACGGCACAGAGGCGCACCCAAGGCACATCCGAAGCCGGTCACGGCGCCCCATGGCCACCACGGGGCGCCCGGCGGTCACCACCGTGAGCCGCCCGCCTCCGGGCGTCACCCGTTCTCCGCCTGGAACATCCAGTGATGCTTCTCGAGGTCGGCCGTGATCTGGATGAAGATGTCCTGGCTCACCGGATCGGCTTCGCCCGTCGCGTCCACCCGCACCCGCATCCGGCTGATCACCGCGCTCAGCGCGTCCACGAGCGCCTCCACGGCGTCGGTGTCCTTGATCCAGCCCTCAGGCGTCACACCGATACCGCTGGTGGTGGCCACGGTCGCGGCACGTCCGTCGGGCGGGACTCCGAGCGTCGAGGCGCGCTCCGCCACCGTGTCGGAGTGCAGCCGTGCGGTGTCCACGACCTCGTCGAGCTGGAGGTGGATGGAGCGGAAGCGCGGTCCGACCACGTTCCAGTGGATCTGCTTCGCCACCAAGGAGAGATCCACCAGGTCGACCAGCGCTCCCTGGAGGGCGCCGGACACGGTCTTAAGATCCGCGTCGGACAACGGGCTCTTCACGACGTACATCGGGATTCTCCGATCCACTCGACCTGATCAACAACGGCCTCATCCATCACGACCTCATCAACCATGGCATATACGCACAATTCGGGTCACCTGGAGCGAGTGGACCGGGAGACAGCGAAAGCCCCGGCCGAAACCGCTCCAGGTTTCCCCTGGAGCAGCCCCGGCCGGGGCTTTCACAAGCGTGCTCAGCTCATGAGCGCGAACTCGTGAGCGTCAGGCGGCGACGACGTCGACCGCCTCGGCAGGCGCCTTGATGGTGACCCGTTCCGGTGGTACGCCGGTGACCGATACGGAATTCAGCATCGGACGGCGCACCGGTGTGGGCACCGGCTCGGTGGCCGCTGCAGACTGGGCCAGCTCGGCGAGAGCGAGCTCGTCGCTCACTTCCCGCATGAGCTCGGACATCCGTACGTCCAGCGCGTCGCAGATGGCGGAGAGCAGCTCGGAGGATGCCTCCTTCTGCCCCCGCTCCACCTCGGAGAGATAGCCGAGTGAAACTCGGGCGGACGAGGAGACTTCGCGCAGAGTACGGCCCTGGCGCTGGCGCTGCCGACGCAGCACGTCACCAAGCAGGCGACGGAGCAGAATCATCGGTGGCTCCCTCCTCGGACCGCGTAGCCGCATCCTTCACGCCCCACCGTACCGCCTTGCGCCGCGGCCGTGCGGGGAGCGATGTCGTGTTCACTCAGGGCTGCAAACATCAAAACCCCCCGTTCTGTTCCGTATCCTGTGCCCGCTCATTCCCGGTCTGTTCGCCCGCCAGCTCCTTCAGGAGCAGTGCGAGTACGCTCCGTACACTCTCCATACGGATTTCCGCCCGGTCGCCGTTCAACCGCAGCGGTATCACTTTGCCGCCGCCGGCAGCATGAAAAGATGCTCGGGACGGCCCGTCGACGGCCACGAAAACCGTCCCGACCGGCTGCCCGTCCTGGGGTTCGGGTCCCGCGACACCGGTGGTCGCGATCCCCCAGTCCGCGCCGAGCGCCTTGCGCACACCGGCCGCCATCTGGGCCGCGACCTGCGGATCCACCGCACCACGCTGGGCCAGCAGAGTGGCGTCGACACCCAGCAGTTCGCGCTTGAGTTCGGTGGCGTACGCCGTCACGGAGCCCCGGAAGGCCTGGGAGGCCCCGGGCGTCGCGGTGATCTCCGCCGCCACCAGACCGCCGGTCAGCGACTCGGCGACGGCGAGCGTCTCGCCCCTCACCGTGAGTAGTCGCAGCACTTCGGCGGCCGTAGAACTCACCGTTCTGCCTCCTCGGCGGCCGCCTGCCGCTCGGCGATCCCGCTCCTGCGCAGCACAATGGCCTGTCGTACGTAGTCGAGCCCGGTGACGACGGTCAGGACGACCGCCACTGCCATCACCCAGAACCTCAGGGTGGCCAGCGGCCCCGTCAGCGCCAGGACGTACATCCCGACCGCGGTGCCCTGCGCGAGGGTCTTCAGCTTGCCGCCACGGCTGGCCGGAATGACCCCGTAGCGGATCACCAGGAAGCGCATCAGGGTGATCCCGAGCTCGCGCCCGAGGATCACTCCCGTCACCCACCACGGCAGATCACCGAGGTAGGACAGGCAGACCAGCGCCGCACCCATGATCGCCTTGTCGGCGATGGGGTCGGCGATCTTCCCGAAGTCGGTGACCAGGTCGTACGTACGCGCCAGGTGCCCGTCGAAGATGTCGGTGATCATGGCGACGGCGAAGGCAGCCCACGCCCAGGCACGCCACGCGGGGTCGTACCCGCCGTCGGCCAGCATCAGCGCCACGAAGCCCGGCACCAGGACGAGCCGGATCATGGTCAGGATGTTCGCGATGTTCCAGAGGCTGGCCTGATTGACGGCCACAGCGCCCAGCTTCCCGCCCCGCGCCGGCTTGGAGCCCCCGGGAACGCCGGGAGCGCCCGCCGCGCCGTTCGCGCTGGAGGAGCCGCCCGCCGCGGACGCCGGGGCTCCGGTCATCTGGCCGCCTCCTCAGTACACGGGAGCGAGCCCAGGAGCGGCTCGGCCACCAGGTCGACACCTTCCGTACCGACCACCTTGGCCTCGACGATACGGCCCACCGTCAGACCTTCGCCGCTTGTGAACTGCACCTGACCGTCGGTCTCGGGCGCCTGGTGTGCGGCACGGCCGACCGCACCCCACTCCTCCCCGTCGGCGGAGCCGATCGACTCGACGAGCACGTGGACGGTCTCACCGACGCGCTCCTCGGCGCGCTGCGCGACCAGCTCCTCGGCGAGCCGGGACACGCGCGCGAGGCGCTCGTCGACCACGTCCTGGTCGAGCTTGTTCTCGTACGTCGCCGCCTCCGTGCCGTCCTCGTCGGAGTACCCGAAGACGCCGATGGCGTCGAGGCGTGCGCCCGTGAGGAAGCGCTCCAGCTCCGCGAGGTCGGCCTCGGTCTCGCCGGGGAAGCCCACGATGAAGTTGGACCGCACGCCGGCCTGCGGGGCCTTGGAGCGGATGGTGTCGAGCAGCTCCAGGAAGCGGTCCGTGTCGCCGAAGCGCCGCATCGCGCGCAGCACGTCGGGCGCGGAGTGCTGGAAGGACAGGTCGAAGTAGGGCGCGATGTTCGGCGTGGAGGTCAGCACGTCGATGAGCCCGGGGCGCATCTCGGCGGGCTGGAGGTAGCTCACGCGCACGCGCTCGATGCCGTCGATCTCGGCGAGCTCGGGCAGCATGGTCTCCAGGAGGCGGATGTCGCCCAGGTCCTTGCCGTACGAGGTGTTGTTCTCGGAGACCAGCATGATCTCCTTGACGCCCTGCTCGGCCAGCCAGCGGGTCTCGTTCAGCACATCGCTGGGGCGGCGCGAGATGAAGGAGCCGCGGAAGGACGGGATGGCACAGAAGGAGCAGCGCCGGTCGCAGCCGGAGGCGAGCTTCACCGAGGCCACAGGGGAGCCGTCCAGGCGGCGGCGCAGGGGCGCACGCGGACCGGAGACCGGGGCGACGCCCTCCGGGAGGTCCGAGGGGGCGCCGTGGCCGGGAAGGGCCACCTCCTCGCCCGCACTCTGCCGCTCGGCGGGGCTGATCGGCAGCAGCTTGCGCCGGTCGCGGGGAGTGTGGGAGGCGTGGATGCCGCCGTTCAGGATGGTCTGGAGGCGGTCCGAGATGTCCGCGTAGTCGTCGAAGCCGAGCACGCCGTCGGCCTCGGGGAGGGCCTCGGCGAGCTCCTTGCCGTACCGCTCGGCCATGCAGCCCACCGCCACGACGGCCTGGGTTCTGCCATGCCCCTTGAGGTCATTGGCTTCCAGGAGGGCGTCGACGGAGTCCTTCTTGGCGGCTTCGACGAAGCCGCAGGTGTTGACGACGGCGACATCCGCTTCTTCGGCGTCCTCCACGAGTTGCCAGCCGTCCGCCTCCAAGCGGCCTGCGAGCTCCTCCGAGTCCACCTCGTTACGGGCGCAGCCAAGGGTGACGAGTGCGACGGTACGGCGTTCAGGCATGGGCTCAAGACTACTTTGTCTCACTGACAGCCCACGTCGACGGGGTTGGCCGATCTTGGCCAACCCCGTACCCGCCTGTGCGGAGAACCCTTTGTGCGCCCGTTTCGTGAGCCCGCTGTGCGACCCTCACGGCCGTCCGAAGTCATCCGACGACGGGGTCGCCCTTCGTGTACGTCAGTCGCTCGACCTGGCCGGGCTGGAACTGGTCGTCGATCTTCTTGCCGTTCACGTACAGCTTGATCGCGCCCGCGTCGCCGAGGACCAGGTCGATCTTCGTCTTGTCCTGGAAGGTCTTGGACTCGCCCTGCTTGAGCAGACCGTCGAAGAGAAGCCGGCCGTTGTGGTCCTTGGCGGAGATCCAGCTGCGCCCGTCAGGGGCGCTCACCTGGACGGTCACCTTGTCCTGCGGAGCCGCCGCGATGGCGCTGTCGGAGGGCTCGGGCTTCGGGTCGGCGGGCTTGCTGATCTTGGGGCTGGCCGAGGTGGTGGACGTACTGGCGGTCGGTGTGGAGCCCTCGGCGACCGACGACTTCGCGTCGCTCCCACCGCTGCCCTTGACCACGGTGAAGCCGACGAAGCCGATCACGGCGACGATGGCCGCGACCATGGCGGCGGTCCAGTTCGGCCCGCGGCGCTCGGGACGGATACGTTCCGCCTCGAACAGCGGGGCGGCGGGGGTCGGCGCGGGACGCCCGCCGTGTTCGGCGTCGTAGCGAGCGAGCAGCGGGGCCGGATCGAGACGCACGGCCCGGGCCAGCGTCCGGATGTGACCGCGCGCGTACACGTCACCGCCGCAGGGGGCGAAGTCGTCCTGCTCCATCGCGTGCACGATGCCGATACGGACCCGGGTGGCGTTGCTGACGTCGTCAACCGTCAGTCCTGCCTCGATGCGGGCCTGCCGCAGGGCACGACCGACCGAGAGGACTTCTTCGCGGTGCTCTTCGAACGGGCGCTCGTCTTCGGGGGAGTTGCCGTCAGGGAAGTTGCCGATGGACACGGGGGCGCCTTTCGAGCGTGTAGCCACCTGTGCTGGAGGTTCAGTTTAGGGGGGGTGCGAAAGGGTGGGGCAACCGGGCGGTGGGACTTTGTACGCCATCAGAATGGCCGGTCATCCTGATGTTGGGACAGGGACCTGTCCCCTCGCTCAACTTGACGTACGACGAAGGGAAACGGTTGCCCGTCTTTCCCTTACGGGTGAGTCACGTTCGAATATCCATGTGTCACGGAGCGAACCGTCCGCGCCATGACCGAGCCGTCGAGATCTCACTCGTACGGTGACCGACCTGTCCTGTTTTCCTCCGCCAAAAGCTCTACGCTTCAGCTTCCCCACGAATCACGGCGAGCACTCCATCCAGCTCGTCGGCCTTCACAAGAACATCACGCGCCTTGGAGCCCTCGCTGGGCCCGACGATGCCGCGGGACTCCATGAGGTCCATCAGCCGCCCTGCCTTGGCGAAGCCGACCCGCAGCTTGCGCTGGAGCATCGAGGTGGACCCGAACTGCGAGGTGACGACCAGTTCGGCGGCGGCGCACAGCAGGTCGAGGTCGTCGCCGATGTCCTCGTCGACCTCCTTCTTCTGCTTGGTGCCCACGGTGACGTCGTCCCGGAAGACCGGCGCCATCTGGTCCTTGCAGTGCTGCACGATGGCCGCGACCTCGTCCTCGGTGACGAAGGCACCCTGCATACGGGTGGGTTTGTTGGCCCCCATCGGCAGGAAGAGCCCGTCACCCTTCCCGATCAGCTTCTCGGCACCCGGCTGGTCGAGGATGACGCGGGAGTCCGCCAGCGACGACGTGGCGAAGGCGAGCCGGGACGGCACGTTCGCCTTGATCAGACCGGTGACAACGTCCACGGACGGCCGCTGCGTGGCGAGCACCAGGTGGATACCGGCCGCACGCGCGAGCTGCGTGATGCGCACGATCGCGTCCTCGACGTCGCGCGGCGCGACCATCATCAGGTCGGCGAGCTCGTCGACGATCACGAGCAGATACGGGTACGGCGTCAGCTCGCGCTCGCTGCCCTCGGGCAGCTTCACCTTGCCGTTCCTGATGGCCTCGTTGAAGTCGTCGATGTGCCGGTAACCGAACGCCGCAAGGTCGTCGTAGCGCAGATCCATCTCCCGTACGACCCACTGCAGCGCCTCGGCGGCCCGCTTCGGGTTGGTGATGATCGGCGTGATCAGGTGCGGGATGCCCTCGTACGCGGTGAGCTCGACCCGCTTGGGGTCGACGAGGACCATCCGGACGTCCTCGGGGGTCGCCCGGACCATGACGGACGTAATCAGGCAGTTAATGCACGAGGATTTACCCGAACCGGTGGCTCCGGCGACGAGCACGTGCGGCATCTTCGCCAGGTTGGCCATCACATAGCCGCCCTCGACGTCCTTGCCGAGCGCGACCAGCATCGGGTGGTCGTCCTCGGCCGCGTCCGCGAGGCGCAGCACGTCGCCGAGGTTGACCATCTCGCGGTCGGTGTTGGGGATCTCGATGCCGACCGCCGACTTGCCGGGGATCGGACTGATGATCCGCACGTCGGGGCTTGCGACGGCGTACGCGATGTTCTTGGTGAGCGCCGTGATCCGCTCGACCTTCACGGCGGGGCCGAGCTCGACCTCGTAGCGCGTGACCGTCGGACCGCGCGTGAAGCCGGTGACGGCGGCGTCGACCTTGAACTCCATGAAGACGTTCTGGAGCGAGGCGACCACGGCGTCGTTGGCGGCGCTGCGCGTCTTGCCGGGCCCGCCACGCTCCAGGAGGTCGAGCGACGGCAAGGAGTAGGTGATGTCGCCGGACAGCTGGAGCTGCTCCGCGCGCGGGGGCAGGTCGCGGGGCGCGTCGGGCGCGGACTTGGTGAGGTCGGGCACGACGGACTCGACGGCCAGGGCCTCCTGCTTGGGCCGCTTGGCGCCCGGGACGACCTTGGCGCGCGCGGCCGGCACCGGGGTCGTCTCCTCGTAGCCGTCACGCTCCGCCGTGACGCCCTGCGTCAGATCGGCGACCAGCGGGGAGGGCGGCATCCCGTGCAGCACGGCGCCGTCGAGCGCGGCGGCGGCGGCCGCGGCGACGTCCACCGCGTCCATGGGCCGGTTCATGTCGGGCTGCTGCACACCGGGCCGCCGGGGACGGCCGCGGCGCTTGGTGAGCGCCTCCTCCTCGGCACTGTCCGCGTCGTATCCCTCAGGGGCGCGTGAACGCCGTCGGGAGCGGGCGGGAAGCGCCTCACGCCACTGCTCGTCGTAGCGCTCGTCGTCCTCGCCGAAGGCGTCCTCGTCGGGGTCGGCCTGGACGACGCCCAGCTTCTGTCCGAGCAGCCGCAGCCGCTGCGGGATCGCGTTGACGGGGGTCGCCGTGACGACCAGCAGGCCGAAGATCGTGAGCAGCACGAGCAGCGGCACCGCGAGGACGTCGCCCATCATGTACGTCAGGGGCGTCGACGCCGCCCAGCCGATGAGCCCGCCCGCGTCCCTTATCGCCTGCATGCCGTCACTGCGCGCGGGCGCCCCGCAGGCGATGTGGACCTGGCCGAGCACGCCCATGACGAGCGCGGACAGGCCGATCACGATGCGCCCGTTGGCCTCCGGCTTCTCGGGATGCAGGATGAAGCGGGCGGCGATGACCGCGAGCAGTATCGGCACCAGCAGGTCGAGGCGGCCGAAGGCACCCGTCACCAGCATCTCGACGAGGTCGCCGACGGGACCGTGCAGGTTGGACCACGTGCCTGCCGCGACGATCAGCGCGATCCCGATCAGCAGCAGCGCGAGTCCGTCCTTGCGATGCGCCGGGTCGAGCCCCTTCGCGCCCCGTCCTATGCCGCGGAACATCGCGCCGACGGCGTGCGCGAGGCCCAGCCACACGGCGCGTACGAGCTTGTACACACCCGCGGTGGGGTTGGGCGCCGACGCGGGTGGGGCCTTCTTCGCCGCGACCTTCTTGGCGGGCGCCTTCTTGGCGGCTGCCTTTTTCGCGGGGGCCTTCTTCGCCGGAGCCTTCGTCGGAGCGGCCGCCTTCTTCGCGGGCGGCTTCTTGGCTGCGGACTGACGTGAGGCCATGAGTGTGAGGTTACCGGTGGAGACGACAGCGGACACGTGTGCCTACTGCTTCACCCGTTCGTGTCGCCCGCACCAGGGACCGGAACTGACGCGCGCTCACCACGAACGACGGACGCCTCGGAGGTCAGTTCTGCGACGGCACCGACGGCGCGCCGCTTCCCGTGCCCGGCTCCAACGCGTCCAGCGCCCGGCGCAGTCCCGTGAGTTTGCGTTCGAGATGGGCCGCGGTCGCCACCGCCGCCGCGTCCGCCGAGTCGTCGTCGAGCTGCTTGGACAGCGCCTCGGCCTGCTCCTCGACGGCCGCGAGCCGCGCGGAGAGTTCCGCGAGGAGACCGGCCGGCTCCTTGGCCGAGCCGAGCGCCGTCTTGCCGCCGCCCTCCAGCTGCAGCCGCAGCAGCGCTGCCTGCTCGCGCAGTTGGCAGTTCTTCATGTAGAGCTCGACGAAGACCGAGACCTTCGCGCGCAGCACCCATGGGTCGAACGGCTTGGAGATGTAGTCCACCGCACCCGCCGCGTACCCCCGGAAGGTGTGGTGCGGGCCGTGGTTGATCGCCGTGAGAAAGATGATCGGGATGTCCCGAGTCCGCTCACGCCGCTTGATGTGCGCCGCGGTTTCGAAACCGTCCATTCCAGGCATCTGGACGTCCAGCAGAATGACCGCGAAGTCGTCGGTCAGTAGCGCTTTGAGCGCTTCCTCTCCGGACGATGCCCGTACCAGTGTCTGATCGAGCGCGGAGAGGATCGCCTCCAGCGCCAGCAGATTCTCCGGCCGGTCATCGACCAGAAGGATCTTGGCCTTCTGCACCATGGCCCGCCCTCCTCGCCCCGGCAGTGCACCGGGCGCCGCCCCAGAGGACGACTCCCTTGCGTCGCCCGTCCTTGTGCCGGTCATGGTAGCCGCACCCCGCCTGTCGCCACACCCTGTCACCGCGATGTCACTGTGCACGTAGCAGAAACGTAGCGGGAGACCAGAAGGTTCCCCGAATCCCGCACTTCTACACGGCTTCGGCCACCGTCAGTTATACGACGTCGGGCGCCCCGCGCCGCCGACTCGGCGCGCACAGCCCGGCTTCCGGGCCGCCGACACCACCCGGCGACACCCATCCCGCTCACTCCTCGCGCATCCACTGCTCCATCACGGAGAGCAGATGGTCGGGATCGACCGGCTTGGTGACGTAGTCGGACGCGCCGGACTCGATGGCCTTCTCCCGGTCGCCCTTCATCGCCTTCGCCGTGAGCGCGATGATCGGCAGCCCGGCGAACTGCGGCATCCGGCGAATCGCCGTCGTCGTGGCGTAGCCGTCCATCTCGGGCATCATGATGTCCATCAGGACGACCGTCACATCGTCGTGCTGCTCCAGCACCTCGATGCCCTCACGGCCGTTCTCGGCGTACAGCACCGACAGGCCGTGCTGCTCCAGGACGCTGGTGAGCGCGAACACGTTGCGGATGTCGTCGTCGACGATCAGCACCTTCTCGCCCTCGAACCGGATGCCTCGGCGCGGCTGCGGCGCCGCCTCCTGCTGAACCCCGGCCGCCCACTGCTCCTGAGAGGCACCCGCGGCCCCGTTCGGCCCCGGCAGCCCCGGGCGCTGCTCGGTCGTGGGCAGCGCCCTGCGGCGCCGCCTGAAGAGCGCGGCAGGCCCGTTCTGCGTCTCCTGGTACGACTTCACCTCGGCCGGCGTCTCGATGTCGACCCCGGACAGCTCCGCCTCCGAGGCGAGCAACTCCCCGGCCCCCAGGGCGGGCGCGAGCTGTCCGTAGCCCTGCGGGGGCAGTTCGCTCGGGTGCAGCGGCAAATACAGCGTGAACGTCGAACCGCGTCCCGGCTCGCTCTGGGCGTGGATCTCACCGCCCAGCAGACGCGCGATCTCCCGCGAGATGGACAGCCCCAGACCCGTACCGCCGTACTTCCTGCTCGTCGTACCGTCCGCCTGCTTGAAGGCCTCGAAAATCACCCGCATCTTGCTGGCGGCGATCCCGATGCCGGTGTCGGTCACCGAGAACGCGATCAGACCGGCATCCGCGTCCCGCAGCGAACCCGCCTCCAGGAGCTGCTCCCGGATCGCCACCGGGACATCCGCGCCGGCGGGCCGGATCACCAATTCGACCGCTCCGGAGTCGGTGAACTTCACCGCGTTGGAGAGCAGGTTGCGCAGCACCTGAAGGAGGCGCTGCTCGTCGGTGTGCAGCGTGGCGGGCAGTTCCGGCGACACCCGGACGGAGAAGTCGAGGCCCTTCTCCGCGGTCAGCGGACGGAAAGTGGCCTCTACGTAGTCGACGAGTTGGACCAGCGCGATGCGGGTCGGCGACACGTCCATCTTGCCCGCCTCGACCTTCGACAGATCGAGGATGTCGTTGATCAGCTGAAGCAGGTCGGAACCCGCTCCATGGATCGTTTCCGCGAACTCGACCTGCTTCGGCGTCAGGTTCGACTCGGCGTTGTCGGCGAGCAACTTCGCGAGGATCAGCAGGGAGTTGAGCGGCGTGCGCAGCTCGTGCGACATGTTCGCCAGGAACTCGCTCTTGTAGCGCATGGAGACCGCGAGCTGCTCGGCACGCTCTTCCAGGACCTGCCGCGCCTCCTCGATCTCGGTGTTCTTGACCTCGATGTCGCGGTTCTGCTGGGCCAGCAGCTCGGCCTTGTCCTCCAGTTCCGCGTTGGAGTCCTGAAGGGCCTTCTGCCGGTTCTCCAACTCCGCCGAGCGCTCCCGCAGCTGCTCGGTGAGCTCCTGCGACTGCTTGAGCAGCACCTCCGTCTTGGTGTTGACGGAGATGGTGTTGACGCTCGTCGCGATCATCTCGGCGATCTGGTTCAGGAAGTCCTTCTGGATCTGCGTGAACGGCGTGAAGGACGCCAGCTCGATCACACCCAGCACGGTCCCCTCGAAGAGCACCGGAAGCACGATCACCTGCGCCGGGGGCGCCTCGCCGAGCCCGGACGAGATCTTCAGGTAGCCGCTCGGCGCGTTCTCCACCAGGATCGTGCGCTTCTCCTGCGCGGCCGTCCCGATCAGCGCCTCTCCGGGCCGGAACGACGTCGGCATGGAGCCCATCGAGTAGCCGTACGAACCGAGCATGCGCAGCTCGTAGGCGTCCTCGTCGTTGCCCGCCTCCTTGCCGTCGACCAGCGGCATGGAGAGGAAGAACGCGCCGTGCTGCGCCGAGACCACCGGCGTCAGCTCACTCATGATCAGCGAGGCCACGTCGTCGAGGTCGCGGCGCCCCTGCATCAGGGCGGAGATACGGGCGAGGTTGCCCTTGAGCCAGTCCTGTTCCTTGTTGGCGATGGTGGTGTCGCGCAGGTTGGCGATCATCTTGTTGATGTAGTCCTGAAGTTCCTGGATCTCGCCCGAGGCGTCCACGTCGATCTTCAGGTTCAGGTCGCCGCGGGTCACCGCGGTCGCCACGCGCGCGATGGCACGCACCTGCCGGGTCAGGTTCCCGGCCATCTCGTTCACCGACTCGGTGAGGTCGCGCCAGGTGCCGTCGACGTCACGCACGCGTGCCTGGCCGCCCAGTTGCCCCTCGGTACCCACCTCGCGGGCGACTCGGGTGACCTCCTCGGCGAAGGACGACAGCTGGTCGACCATCGTGTTGATGGTGGTCTTCAGCTCCAGGATCTCGCCGCGCGCGTCGATGTCGATCTTCTTGGTGAGGTCGCCCTTGGCGATGGCCGTGGTGACCATCGCGATGTTGCGCACCTGCCCGGTCAGGTTGGACGCCATCCCGTTCACGGACTCGGTGAGGTCCTTCCACGTACCGGCGACACCCGGGACGTGCGCCTGCCCGCCGAGGATGCCGTCCGTGCCCACCTCGCGGGCCACCTTGGTGACCTGGTCGGCGAACGAACTCAGCGTCTTCACCATGGTGTTGAAGGTGTCGGCGAGCTGCGCGACCTCGCCGCGCGCCTCGATCGTCACCGTACGGGTCAGATCGCCGTTGGCGACGGCCGCGGCGACCTGGGAGATGTTGCGCACCTGCATGGTCAGGTTGTTGGCCATCAGGTTCACGTTGTTGCTGAGGTCCTTCCAGATGCCCGTGACACCGGGCACATGGGCCTGCCCGCCGAGGATGCCCTCGGTGCCCACCTCGCGGGCCACCCGGGTCACCTGCTCGGCGAAGGACGACAGCTGGTCCACCATCGTGTTCACGGTGGTGACGAGTTCGAGGATCTCGCCCTTGGCGTCGACGGTGATCTTCTTCGACAGGTCACCCATGGCGACCGCCGTCGTGACCTCGGCGATGTTACGGACCTGGATGGTCAGGTTGTTCGCCATGAAGTTCACGGACTGCGTGAGGTCCTTCCAGGTGCCGGAGACACCCTGCACCTCGGCCTGACCGCCGAGCATGCCCTCCGTACCCACCTCACGGGCCACCCGCGTCACCTGCTCGGCGAAGTTCGAGAGCTGGTCCACCATCGTGTTGAGGGTGTTCTTCAGCTCCAGGATCTCGCCACGCGCGTCCACGTCGATCTTCTGCGACAGGTCACCCCGCGCCACCGCGGTCGCGACCTGCGCGATGTTGCGCACCTGGGCGGTGAGGTTGCCCGCCATGCCGTTCACGGAGTCCGTCAGGTCGCGCCACACGCCGGCGACGCCAGGCACCTGCGCCTGACCGCCGAGCCGGCCCTCCGTACCCACCTCACGGGCCACCCGCGTCACCTGGTCCGCGAAGGCGGAGAGCTGGTCGACCATCGTGTTGATGGTGTTCTTCAGCTCCAGGATCTCGCCACGCGCGTCCACGTCGATCTTCTGCGACAGGTCACCCCGCGCCACCGCCGTGGTGACCTGGGCGATCTGCCGTACCTGCGAGGTCAGATTCCCCGCCATGAAGTTGACGGAGTCGGTGAGTTCCTTCCACGTACCGGACACGCCGTCCACGCGGGCCTGACCGCCCAGGCGGCCCTCCGTGCCCACGTCCCTGGCCATCCGCGTCACCTGGTCGGCGAACGAGGACAGCTGATCCACCATCGTGTTCACGGTGTTCTTCAGCTGGAGCATCTCTCCGGAGACGTCGACCGTCACCTTCTGAGACAGGTCACCGTTCGCGACCGCCGTCGTCACCTGCGCGATGTTGCGGACCTGACCCGTCAGGTTCCGGAACGCCGTGTTGACGGAGTCGGTGAGGTCCTTCCACGTACCGGCCACACCCGGCACCTGCGCCTGGCCGCCCAGTTCACCCTCGACACCGACCTCGCGCGCCACGCGCGTGACCTCGACACCGAACGACGACAGCTGGTCGACCATCGTGTTGACGGTGTTCTTCAGCTCCAGCATCTCGCCGGCCACGTCGACGGTGACCTTCTGCGACAGATCACCGTTGGCCACCGCCGTCGTCACCGCGGCGATGTCCCGCACCTGAGTGGTGAGGTTCCGGAAGACCGTGTTGACGGAGTCCGTCAAGTCCTTCCACGTCCCCGCCGCGCCCGGCACGTTCGCCTGACCGCCGAGCCGCCCCTCGCCACCGACCTCGTTGGCCACACGCGTGACCTCGTCCGCGAACGTCCGCAGCGTCTCGGTCATCTGGTTGATCGTCTCGGCGAGCTGCGCGACCTCGCCGCGTGCGGAAACGGTCACCTTCTGCGACAGGTCACCGCTCGCGACCGCCGTCGTCACCTGCGCGATCCCGCGCACCTGGGCCGTGAGGTTGCCGGCCATCAGGTTCACCGAGTCGGTGAGGTCCTTCCACACGCCGGCCACACCGGGCACCTGCGCCTGGCCGCCGAGCTCGCCCTCGGTGCCCACCTCGCGGGCGACGCGGGTCACCTCGGAGGAGAACGAGGACAGCTGATCCACCATCGTGTTGACGGTGTTCTTCAGCTCCAGCATCTCGCCGGCCACGTGAACCGTGACCTTCCGGGACAAGTCGCCCTTCGCGACCGCCGTCGTCACGAGAGCGATGTCACGTACCTGAGCCGTCAGCCGGTACGCCATGGTGTTGACCGAATCCGTGAGGTCCTTCCACGAACCGGACATTCCGCGCACCCGGGCCTGCCCGCCCAGCTTGCCCTCGGTGCCCACCTCACTGGCCACGCGCGTGACCTCGTCGGTGAACGTCGACAGCTGGTCGACCAGGTTGTTGACCGTCCGTCCGACCTTCAGGAACTCCCCGCGCAGCGGATGCCCGTTGCCGTCCGCAGCCTGCGCCCGCAGCTCCATACGCGGCGACAGATCGCCCTCCGCCACCGCGGACAGCACCCGGCCGACCTCGGAGACCGGTCGTACGAGGTCGTCGACGAGCGCGTTCGACGCGTCGATCGCAGCACCCCAGGAACCCTCACAGGCGCCCGACTCCAGCCGCTCCGTGAGCTTTCCCTCACGCCCGACCACCCGCCGCACCCGCGACAGCTCACCCGTCAGATGCAGATTCCGGTCCGCCACCTCGTTGAAGACAGCCGCGATCTCCGACATCACGCCATCACCGGAGACCGTGAGGCGCTTGCGGAAATTGCCGTCCCGCATCGACACCAGGGCCGTCAGCAGCCTGTTCAGGGCAGCGGTATCCACCTCGGTGGTGCCATTGCGTGGTGTGCGCCGGTTGTTCAGGGACTGTCCGTCTTCTGCGCGCGTCTTACCGCCCCGCGTCGCTGCGCCAGACTCCACTGTGTCCCTCCCGCAAGGGTCGACCATTACTGCTCGGCGTACTCGGGTACTGCTTGCTCGGGTACTGCTGCTCGTGCTCACGTACTACTTGCTCGGCGAACGGGCAGGCACTCAGCCTGTCCGACCTTCTCACTGGAGCTTGCCCAGTGTTTCACCCCGGCTGAACCAGGCCATAACAGTTCGGCAGCTTCGCACATCGTCCGCACACCGCCCGGAAGCGGGCACAGCCTTGTCAAGACGGAAACACAGGCACCTGTCCGAACGGAAACTCTGCCCCTCTCCCGACGGAAACACCGGTGACCGGCATCCGCATGGACGGCGAAGGTAAGTAACCTTGCATGCGGCTGTCCAGCCACACCGGTTTGTCCGGCCTGGACGGTGGCACAAGAACGAGCGGGCAGGCATCGGAGGGGCACCGCACCATGACCACCGGACTGCATCCTGGGGGACAGCCCCAGGATCCTCGGCCGACCGGGAACCAGGCACTGCCCCGGCAGGAGCGGATCGGCCACGGGGCCCCGCACGCCGACAACCGGACAAGGAGTGCTGTGATCACCGCGCGCGCGGCCGCCAGTTTCGATCCCGTCGGGCGATCGGTCGCGACCGCCAGATCCTTCGTCCGCGACACCCTCCAGGGCTGGGGCTTCGCCGACATCGTCGACGACGCGGTGGTCCTGACCAGCGAACTCGTCACCAATGCTGTCGTACATGCGGGCACCTCCGCGGATGTCCTGTGTCTGCGCAGCGACGAAGGCGTACGCATCGAGGTGGCGGACCGCTACCCGGAACGTGAAATTCCACTCCAGGCGACGGCTGTGAACATGGGCAGCCCCGACCGCGAGGGCGGGCGCGGACTCCAGTTGTGCGCCGCCCTGGCCGGCCGCTGGGGCGTCGACTACTCCCCCACGCACAAGCAGGTCTGGTTCCACCTCGCCCTCCCCGATCGCCCGGTCGGCACCCGCACCGCGGGCCCCTCCCTCCCGGCCGACCTCCTTCCGCTCGCCGACGGCCGCGTCCGCGTCGCAGTGATCCAGATCGACCGCGTCGGCGCCATCTCGGCCTGGAACGAGGACGCGGAGGACCTCTTCGGGTACGCCGCCGAGCAGGTCATCGGCAAACCCCTGACCGACCTCGCGGCCTGGCCGCACACCCCGGGCACCAGCACCGGCATCGTCGAGGCCCTCCAACTCTCGCGCTGGGAGGGCACTTACGGACTCCGGGGCGCGAGCGGCCGCGTGACCCCGGTCTACGCCTCCCACCTTCGCGTACGCGACACGGGCGGCGAACCCTCCACGGTCTGCCTCCTCGTACGCGACCACGAACGCGCCGTCCTGCAGACCCCGTTGCGGGCGTCGGCCACCGACACGACGACCAGCTCCGAGGGCCAGGCCACCGACCCCTTCGAGGTCTTCATCGGCTCCCCCGCCCCGGACGACCTGGACGGCCTCCTCCAGCGCACGGTGGAGCGCGCCCGCGACATGCTCGACGGCGACTCCGCCTTCCTGCTCCTCGCGACCGACGACGAGACGGAGTTGGAGGTACGAGCCTCGACGGGCCTGCCCTCCGCCCGCCAGCGCTTCGCCCGCGTCCCCGTCGAGGCGGGCCCCGGCCGCTACGGCTCGGCCCGCATGCCCGCCGTCCACGAGGACCTGACGGTCGTCCCCGGCGCCGTACCGCTGCTGGCCGGCACCGGCATGCGCTCGGTCGTCACGGTCCCGCTGAAGGTCGAGGGCCGCCTCACCGGCTCCCTCGGTGTCGCGGCCGAGGGACCATCCCGCTACTCGAACGAGGAGGCCCTGCGCCTCCAGTTCGCCGCCGACCGCATCGCGCTCGCGGTGGAATCGGCCCGCCTGGGTGAGCTGGAACGCCTGCGCCGCGGCTCGCTGAGCTTCCTCGTCGAGGCCTCCGACCTCCTCGCAGGCACCCTGGACCGCGACCAGACCCTCGCCCTCATGGCCCAGATGACGGTCCCGACCCTCGCCACCTGGTGCGCGGTCTACACGATCGCCGACCAGGCCTCGGACCCGTACCTCTCGTACGTCCTGCACGAGGACGAAGAACGCATCGACGGTCTCAAGGCCCTGCTCTCGAAGATCGCCCCACCGGACCCGGTCCCCACCCCCGGCGCCCGCGTCTGGGCGGCCCCGGGCGAGGCCGCCCACCAGGCGGCCCTGCGCACCTCCATGCGCAGCCTGGGCCTCGGCGAGCCCGCCTCGCTCACCTCCGGCATCGGTACGACCCTGGCGACGGCCGCGGCGGTCGGCGGCGAGACCGTCGTCCTGCCCCTGGTGGCCCGCAACCGCGTCATCGGCATGCTGACGCTCGGCAAGCCCTCCGACGAGCACTTCCGCCAGGAAATCCTGGAACTGGCCGAGGACCTGTCCCGCAGGGCCGCCCTGGCCCTCGACAACGCCCGCCTGTACTCGGAGCGCACGGCCATCAGCCAGTCCCTCCAGCGCAGCCTCCTGCCGCCCGACCTCCCGCACATCGACGGCGTCGAGGTCGAGGTCATCTACCGCGCGGCCGGCGAGGGCAACGAGGTCGGCGGCGACTTCTACGACCTCTTCCCGATCCGTGACGGCGTCTACGGCTTCGCCATCGGCGACGTCTGCGGTACGGGCCCGGAGGCGGCGGCGGTCACGGGCCTCGCCCGGCACGCCCTGCGCCTCCTTGCCCGCGAGGGCTTCGGCGGCCCCGCGGTCCTGGAGCGCCTGAACTCGGCGATCCTGGACGAGGGCGCCCGCAGCCGCTTCCTGACCCTGCTCTACGGCGAGTTGTGGCCCCAGGAGGACGGCAGCGCCATGCTGAAGGTGGTCTGCGCGGGCCACCCGCTCCCGCTCCGCCTGCGCCAGGACGGCACCGTGGAAGCAGCCGCCGAACCGCAGCCCCTCCTCGGCGTCATGGAGGACCTGGAGCTGTATGAGCAGACCGTCACCCTCGACCCGGGCGACGTCCTGCTCTGTGTCACGGACGGCGTCACCGAACGCCGTGAGGGCACCCGCATGTTGGGCGACGACGGCCTCACGGACGTCCTCACCACGTGTACGGGCCTCACGGCGGGAGCGGTGGCCGCCCGCATCATGCGCGCGGTCGAGCGCTTCGCCTCCGACGCCCCGTCCGACGACATGGCGATTCTGGCGATGCGGGTGCCGGGTCTTCAGCGGGACTGAGGTCGGAACTCGACTCCGGGACAGGAGAAAGGCCCCCACCCGCAAGGGTGGAGGCCTTCTCTGCTGGAGCCCCCCAACGGAATCGAACCGTTGACCTTCTCCTTACCATGGAGACGCTCTGCCGACTGAGCTAGGGGGGCCAATCGCCTTTTCGAGGTTTCCCTCGCGGCAACGAAATAGATCATACCCCGAACAGCGGCGTGCTCCCAACCAGTCCCGCCGGATCAGAAGGCGGGCTGCAGCAGTCCGCCGAGCGCATTGCACGCGGAGACGATCCGCTGCATCTCCCGCTTCGTCAACGACGCGTCCACGGGCAGCGCGAGGGTCTCGTCGGCGGCCCGCTCCGTCTCCGGGAGATGCACGTCCCGCCGGAACCCGGGCAGCCGGTGCACAGGTGTCTTCACCGGCACCCAGCACTCAACTCCCTTGGCCCGTATGGCCCGTGCGAAGGCGTCCCGGTCCGGCCGGCCATTGCCGGGCACGCGCACGACGTACTGCTGGTACGTGTGCCCGTCACCGCCGTCCGGCGTGCGCACTCCACTCAGCCGCCCGTCGAGATAGGAGGCCCGCTCCCTGCGCTGCGCGATCTCGTCGTACGGCGCCTCGGACTCGCCCAGTTCCAGCACCAGGAGCCCGTGTCGCTGCCCGACATCCCGCAGTCGCACCATGTCGGCCGACCGACCGAAGCGGTGTACGACGACGACAGCGGTCGACCTCGGGGTGACGGCCGCCTCGACAGCGCCGGCGTCAAGGCAGTAGGTCACCGGGTCTATGTCGGCGAAGACGGCCGACGCACCCACTTGGGCCACGGCCTCCGCGACCTCGACGTTCCCGAACGCCGGCACGATGACCTCGTCGCCGACTCCGACGCCCGCGGCCCTGAGCATTGCAGCTGTACCCATGCCGCGGATGGTTGTCGCGCAAAGTGAACGCAAAGTGTCGGACAACAAAAAAGAGCTGGTCCCCGAACCGAAGTTCGGGGACCAGCTCTTTTAATATGAGTTCGGCGGCGTCCTACTCTCCCACAGGGTCCCCCCTGCAGTACCATCGGCGCTGTGAGGCTTAGCTTCCGGGTTCGGAATGTAACCGGGCGTT
>NZ_JBVKBU010000019.1:0-198443 GCF_055638955.1 Streptomyces sp. NPDC111507
TCATTCACCTCCGCATACGACAACGACAACCCACCCGCCACCACCGCCACCGACCCCGGCGCCTCCACCACCCACGCCTCGAACAACTCATGAGCGAGGGACGTGACCGGCTCGGTGGTGCGGTGGCCGTCCAGAGCGCCGGTGACGATGGCGCGCTCGGCCTCGCTGAGGATGTCGATGGCCGCGAGGGGGGTTTCCGGGGCGCCCAGGACCTGGTCGAGCAGGCGCACGAAGTTGCCGGCGAGGCGGCGGACCGTGCTCTGGTCGAAGAGGGCGGTGGCGTACTGGAAGCGGGCCCTGAAAGAGCCGTCGGGCAGTTCCTGCACCTGGAGGCCGAGGTCGCACTTGGCGATGCCGTCGCTGTCACCGAACGGCTCCACCGTGAGGCCGGGCAGCTCGAAGGAGTCCAGGCGCCACTCGTGCAGGGTGAAGGCGACCTGGTAGAGGGGGGTGCGGGACTGGTCGCGCTCCGGCTGGAGCTCGTCGACCAGCTGCGCGAACGGCACCTGCTGGTGGTCGAAGGCGTCCAGGATGTGCCGGCGACCGGATGCGACGAGGCCGCCGAACGTGGCCTGATCGTCCCACCCGGCGCGCAGGACGAGGGTGTTGATGCCGTAGCCGATGAGCTGCTGGAGCTCGGGGCGGCCGCGCCCGGAGACGACGGTTCCGACGGTCACGTCCCGCTTTCCGGTGTAGCGGGCGATCAGCGTCTGGTAGGCGGTGAGCAGCACGGTGAACGGCGTGGTGTCGTGGTTCAGCGCGGCTTCTCGAACCCGGTCGGCGAGCCCGTCGGGCAGCTCGAAGTCCAGGTCGGCGCCCGCGTGGTCGCGGACGGCCGGGCGCGGCCGGTCGGTCGGCAGGTCGGTCGCCTCGACGCCGGCCAGGCGCTCGCGCCAGTAGTCGAGGTGGGTCTCGGCGTCCGGGCCGGCGAGCTGCTGCCGCTGCCAGGCCGCGTAGTCGGCGTACTGGAGGGTGAGCGGCGGCAGCTGAGCCTCGCGGCCGGAGACGAACGCGGCGTACAGGGAGCTGAGTTCGCTGCCGAAGACGCGGGTGGACCAGGCGTCGCAGGCGATGTGGTGGAAGACGAAGGCCAGGATGTGGTCGTCGTCGGCGAGGCGCAGCAGCGTGCCGCGCACCGGCCACTCGGTGGCCAGGTCGAAGCCGGTGGCGAGCTGCTCGCGCAGCACCTCGGCGGCCTTCCGCTCGCGCTCGGCGGCCGGTTCCTCGGTGAGCGGGACGACCGGCAGCGGCAGCGCGCGGGCGCCGGGCGCGTCCACGACCTGGACCGGGCCGCCGTTCTCGAAGGCGTACCGGGTGCGCAGGATCTCGTGGCGGGCGGCGATCGCCTCGAAGGCGCGGCCGAGGGCGGCGGCGTCGAGGGTGCCGCGAAGCCGCAGCACCAGCGGCACCAGATACTCGGTGCTGTCCGGCTCCAGGCGGTTGAGGAACCACATCTGCTGCTGGCCGGCGCTGAGCGCCAGGGGGGCGCTGCGGTCGGCACGGGTGATCTCGTCGCGGCGGGCGCCGCGGCGGCCGGCCAGGCGGCGGCGCAGCAGTTCGTCGCGGAGCGAGGCGCCCGACGGGGCGGGCACGGCGGTGGTTGCTTCCTCGGTGCTCATGCGTTCTGCTCCTTCAGCAGCATCGAGTCCGCCATCACTTCGGAGTCGGACATCTCGGCGATCTCCGCGCGGATCCGGTCCTCGATCGTCTGCGCCAGTTCGGCGACGGTCGGGCCCTCGAACACGGCGCGTACGGGCAGGGTGATCTCGAAGTCGGTCTGGATCGCGGCGATCAGCCGGATCGCGAGGATCGAATTTCCACCGGCGTGGAAGAAGTTGTCGTCAAGGCCGGCCTCGATCCCGCATGCGTCGCGCCAGATGTCGAGGAGGCGCTCCTCGACGGGGTCGGCGGGGCGCACGCGCCGCGGCGGTTCGGCCGTCGCCGGGTCGGGCAGGGCGCGCCGGTCGACCTTGCCGTTCGGGTTGAGCGGGATGCGTTCCAGCTCGGTGAAGCTGCCGGGGACCATGTACGGGGGCAGCAGCAGGGCGCTGTGGGCGGCGAGGGACGCGGCGTCCGCGTCGCCGCCGGGGACGGCAGTGAAGTAGGCGGCGAGCCGGACCCGGGCGCCACTGCCGACCGGCACGACGACCGCGTCGGCGACGCCGGGGTGGTCGAGCAGCACCGCGCGGATCTCGCCGGTCTCCACCCGGTAGCCGCGGATCTTGACCTGGTCGTCGGTGCGGCCGAGGAACTCCACGGCGCCGCTGTCGAGCCAGCGCGCCAGGTCGCCGGTGCGGTAGAGGCGGGTTCCGGCGGGCCCGTACGGGTCGGGCAGGAACTTCTCGGCGGTCAGGCCGGGGCGGCCGACATAACCGCGGGCGACTCCGGTGCCGCCGACGTACAGTTCGCCGACCGCGCCGACGGGGACGGGCCGCATCCGCTCGTCCAGGACGCGCATGACCATGCCGGGCAGCGGGCCGCCGATGGGCACGACGCCGGGGCCGGTGCCGGTCGCCACCGGGTGGACGCTGGTGCCTACGGAGGCCTCGGTCGGGCCGTACTCGTTGATGAGCCGGCCGCTCTCACCGAGCAGCGAAGCCCAGGTGGCGGCGAGCGAGCCGTCCAGGGCCTCGCCCGCGACCACCACGATCGGGGCCAGCGAGGCTGCCTGGCGTTCGGTCAACTGCTGGGTCAGGACGTCGAGATGGCCCGGCGTCAGCTTGAGGAAGCTGTACGGGGCGTGCGCGGCCAGACGCTCGCCGAGTTCGGACAGGTCGAGGTCCTGCGGAAGGAGCAGTACCCGCCGGCCGGTGAGCAGCGGCGCCCACAGGTTGGGGACGACCAGGTCGAAGGCGACCGAGGAGAAGACCGCGCCGCCGCCGGTGCCCGCTCCCGCGAGCTCGGCCGCCGCCCAGTTCAGGTGGTTGGCGAGGCCGCGGTGGGTGACCGCGACGCCCTTGGGGCGGCCGGTCGAGCCGGAGGTGTAGATGATGTACGCCAGGTCGTCGAAGTGGGCCTCCAGCGGCGGCGTCCAGGCGTCCTGGGCGGCGATCGCGTCGGCGTCGGACCCGTCGATCCGTACGACCGTGCCGTTGAACTCCCCTGTCTCACAGGCGTTCTGGGTGACCAGGACGCGGGCGTCGGCGTCGGCGAGCATCCCGGTGACGCGCTCGACGGGGAAGGCCGGGTCGATCGGCACGTACGCCGCGCCGGCCTGCCAGACGGCGAGCAGTGTGGCGTGGAGCTCCGGGCTCCGGTCGAGCAGGACACCGACGGTGCTGCCCTGACGGACTCCGATCGAGCGCAGATGGCGGGCGATCCGCGCGGCGCGGGCCGCCAGCTCCCGGTAGGTCAGGGCGAACCCGTCGCCCTCGACGGCGGTGGCATGCGGGGTTCGCACGGCCTGCGCGGCGAACATCTGCGGCGTCGACATGACGGGCTGGGGCGTCTCGGCGGTGCCCCAGCGGGTCAGCTCGGCGTGCTCACCGGGGGTGAGCAGGTCGAGGGCGCCGAGCGCGCGGTCGGGATCGGCGGTCGCGGACGCGAGCAGGGTGGTCAGGCCGGCGGCGAGGCGGGCTGCGGTGGCCTCCTCGTACAGGCTGGTCGCGTACTCCAGGCCGCCCACCAGCGTGCCGTCGGCGGCCGGGCGCAGCAGCAGGGTGAGGTCGGTGTGGGTGATCCGCCACATCCTGCGGACCGTGTCGGTGTCGCCGTCGACGGTGCCGTTGAAGTCCTCGCCGTGCAGGTCGAAGGCGGCCTGGTAGAGCGGGGTGCGCGACAGGTCGCGGTCGGGCACCAGCTCGTCGACGAGGAGGTCGAACGGCAGGTCCTGGTGGCTGAAGGCGTCCCGGGTGATGGCGGCGACCCTGGCGACCGCGTCGTTGAAGCCGAGTTCGCCGTCGAGCACACAGCGCAGCACCACGTTGTTGAGGAAGAAGCCGACGACGCCGTCGAGTTCGGGCCGCTCGCGCCCGGCGACCGGGGTGCCGACCGGCAGGTCCCACTGGCCGCTGTGCCGGGCGAGGACGGTGGCGTACGCGGTGAGCAGGACGGTGAACCGGGTGGTGCCGTGCTCGCGGGCGATCGTGTCGACGGCCGCGAGGGTGCCGGCGTCGATGGTGACCGGGGTGATGCCGCCGCGGCCGTCGCGGACGGCGGGACGCGGGTGGTCGGTGGGCAGGGCGAGTGGCTGGTGTCCGTCGAGGACGGCGCGCCAGTGCGTGAGCTCGCGCCCGACGGCCTCGCCCGTGAGCCGCTCCCGCTGCCAGGCCGCGAAGTCGGCGTACTGGACGGCGAGTTGCGGCAGGGCCGGCTGCTCGCCGGCCGTCAGCGCGGCGAGGACCTGGTGGAACTCGCGCTCCAGGACGGCGGTGGACCAGCCGTCGGTGGTGATGTGGTGCATGGCGACGGCGAGTAGCTCGCTGTCGTCGTCGAGCGTGATGTGCGCGGCCCGCAGCAGCCCACCGCCGTCGAGGCGGAAGCCGGTGCCGAGCAGCTCGGCGAGGACGGCGGGCAGCTCCTCGCGGCCGGTGGTGATCGCGCGGACCGGGACGCCGGTCGGCGCCTCGATGAACTGGCGCGGCTCGCGGTCCACTTCGGCGTACCGGGTGCGCAGCGCCTCGTGCCGGGCGACCAGGGTGTCCAGGGCCCGCCCGACGAGTTCGGGAGCGGTGCCGGCGGGCACCTTGAGCAGCAGACCGGCGACCCACTCGGGACTGGCCGGGTGCATCTTGTCCATGAACCACAGGCGGCGCTGCCCGTACGAGAGCGGAAGGCCGCCCTCGCGCGAAACGGGCCGGACGGGCGCGGAATCCTCCCCGGCGACCGCCGTCAGCAGGGCCGCGTGGTCGGCGAGGGTGGGAGCGCCGAGCAGGGCGCGCAAGGAGATGTCGCGGCCGGTGCCGGCGCGCAGCCGGGCGGCGACCCGGGTGAGCTGGAGCGAGGTGCCACCGCCGCGGAAGAAGTCGCTGGAGGTGGTGAGCGGGCCGAAGTCGAGGACGCTCTGCCAGGCCTCGGCGACCAGGAGCTCGGCCTCGGTGGCGGGGGCGGTGCCCGCCGGTTCGGCGACCGCGTCGGGCGAGGGCAGCGCCCGCCGGTCGACCTTGCCGGTCGGGCCCAGCGGGAAGGACTCCAGTTCGATCAGGGCGGCCGGCACATGGGTGCTGGGCAGCCGCTCCAGCAGGTGGCCGCGCAGCTCGGTCTCGGCGACCGGCTCGCGGATCACGTAATAGGCGGCGAGCCGCTTGGCGCCGTCGGCCGCGGCGTAGGGGCGGACCACGGCACCGGCGATCGCCGGGTGCGCGGCCAGCTGGGCCTCGACCTCGGCGGGTTCGATGCGTACGCCGTTGACCTTGACCTGGTCGTCCATGCGGCCCAGGTATTCGAGTACGCCGTCGGCGCGCCAGCTGACCCGGTCGCCGGTGCGGTACAGGCGGCTGCCGTCCCTGGCGAACGGGTCGGGCACGAAGCGCTCGGCGGTCTGGCCGGGGCGGCCGAGATAGCCGCGCGCCACACCGGCACCGCCCGCGAGCAGCTCGCCGGGAACACCGACGCCGACCGGGCTGCCGGACGCGTCCACGACCAGGACGCGCGTCTTCTCGATGGGGCGGCCGATCGGCACCGGGCCGGTCAGCTGGGCGGGGTCGAACCGGTGCGCGGTGACGTCGATGGAGCACTCGGTCGGACCATAGGTGTTCCACAGCTCGGCGCCGCTCAACGCCCGCAGCTCTTGGGCGAGTTCGGCGTGCAGCGGCTCACCGGCACAGCACACCAGGCGCAGCGCGCCGCACTTCTGCCAGCCGTCCTCGGCGACGAGCAGGCGCAGCACGGACGGCACGACCTGCAGCACGGTGATCCGGTGCTCGCCGACCGCGCGGACGAGGGCGGCCGGATCGCGTTCGGCACCGGCCGGGGCGAGCACCACGGTGCCGCCGCTGACCAGCGGGGCGAAGACCTCCCAGACATGGGCGTCGAAAACCAGGGCGGTCTTCTGCAGCACCCGGTCGGCGGTCGAGAGTCCGTGCTGTCGCACCGCCCAGCCGATGCGGTTGGCGATGCCGGCGTGGCTGACCACGACGCCCTTGGGGGTGCCGGTGGAGCCGGAGGTGTGCAGGACGTAGGCGGCGTTGGTGCTGTGCACGCCGGTGACCGGGGCGCCGGCGGGCTGCTCCCGGAGTTCGGCGGCGAGGTCCTCGGGGACGACGGGCCGGGCCCCGGCGTCGGTGACGGCGGCGCTGCCCCGGGCGTCGGTGAGGACGAGTGCGGTGCCGGACGCGGCGATCAGCGCGGAGGTGCGGGACCGCGGCGCCTCGATGTCCAGCGGCAGGTAGGCGGCACCGGCCCGCCAGATGGCGAGCAGCCCGACGACCAGGTCGAGGCCGCGGGCGAGCCGGACGCCGACCGGCAGGTCGGGTCCGGCGCCCTGGGCCCTCAGCAGGTGGGCGAGCCGGTTGCTGCGGGCGTCGAGCTCCGCGTACGTCATCCGCTGCCGACCGTGCTCCACGGCGATCGCTTCCGGAGTCAGCGAAGCCTGACGGCCGACGAGCACGGGGGTGAGCTGGGCTGCATCGGCCGATGCGTCCGTCCGTGACTCGGGAAACATGGAGGGTGTGCTCCTCGTGTGGTGAGTGACTGATCGAGAGCGGGGTGCCGGGCGGGAGTCCGGTCGTACGCGTGGTGCGCCGTCGGCCGGAGCCGGGCCGGTTACGCGGCGTCCATCCGACGGCGGAGGCTGGCCGGGCGCAGGTCGGTCCAGATCCGCTCGATGTGGGCCAGGCACTCCTCGCGGGTGCCCTCGGTGCCCTCGGCGTGCCAGCCGGCCGGCAGGTCGCGGTCGGCCCACCAGATCGAGTACTGCTCCTCGTCGTTGAGCACGACGCGGTGGGTGATGGCGGATTCGTGCTGCTCGGACACGGTGATCTCCTGTGTTTTCGGTGGAGCGGTGGTGTGCCGGTCGTAATGCGTTGGCCAGTTTTCGATCCGGGCCCATATCCGGCCTATATGAGGCCTGAAACAGACCGGCGGGGCCCGGCCGACGGCGAGGGATCCACCGGCTGGGCCCCGCTGGGGGGTGCCTACGGAGGTTGGCCAACCGGGGTTGGCCTACGGAGGTTGGCCAACCGGGGGCGGCCAACGGAAGTTGACCTACGAAGGTCGGCCGGTCGGACCGGTCGTCAGTCGGACATCGCGACGAGGATCCGGCGCGGTCCGGTGAACGGGCGGCGGCCATGGCCGACCAGCAGGTTGTCGATGAGCAGCAGGTCGCCCTCGCACCAGTCGACGTTCACCGCGTTCTCCAGGCCACGGTCGCGCACCTGCAGGACGTACTCGTCCGGGATCGGGCTGCCGTCCGCGAAGGTCACGGACTGCGGCAGCTCGTCGGCCGGCATGATCTGGGCGAGCGCCTTCGCGGTGTCGTCGCCGAGCGAGGCCGGGTGCCACTGGTCGGACTGGTTGAACCAGACCTCGGCGCCGGTGACCGGGTGGCGCATCGTGGAGTGGCGCAGCTGGCTGACCTTCAGGCTGTTGCCCGGCCCCCAGCTCCACTCGGCCTCCGCCTCCTTGAGGAAGACGTCGACCTCGTCCCGGTCCCCGGTTTCGAAGGTGTCCTGCCAGCTCTTGCCGAGGCCCTTGCCGCCATGCAGGTTCTGCGTGTAGCGCACCCCGGCCTCGAAGGCCTCGCGGACCTCCGGGGCGAGGGCCTCCAGCCACAGCGCGGCGTCGACGACCGGGGTGGCACCGCCGGTCTCCGGCGCGACGGCGCAGTAGAAGGCGAGCCGAGTCGGCCAGGCGTGGGCGTACGACATCTCGTTGTGCATCGAGATGGTGTACTCCTGCGGGTACTCCGTCGAGGTGTACACGTTGGAGCCGACCTTGGTGCGCGGCGAGTTGCCGTGCACGTAGGCGAGGCGGCGGGGCAGCAGCCGGTCGAGGACCGGGTCCAGCCCCTCGCCGGGCACCTTGAACCCGCGGAAGACCAGGGCCTTCTCGCGGACAAGCAGCCCGGCCAGGTCGATGCTGTCGAGGTGCTCGACGAGCGCCTCCGGGGTCACCGCTGCGCCCACGTCGCCCGGAGTGATCTCCAGCGGCGACCAGCCGTTGCGGTCGGTCATGGCAGTTCCTCTCGTGTCGTCGTTCAGGTGATGCCGGTACGCCGCCGAGCGGCCCGGGGCTACGGCAGGAAGCCCTCCACCTCCACGCCCAGCCCCTTCTGCCGGGCCGTGGTCAGCACGTCGTCGGCCAGCGCGATGTCGAGGACACCGAGCCCGAAGGGCGCGTAGACGATCGTGCGGCCCGGCTGCGGAGTGAACGCGCCCTCGTCCAGGAGGAGTTCGCCGATCGTCGGGTCGATGAAGTCGTGGTGACCGGCGAGCTGCTCGGCCAGGTGCAGCGAGGTGCGCTCGCGCAGCGCGTGGTCGACGTCGTCGACGATGTTGTGCGCGTCGAGCAGCGACTCGGGCAGCAGGTCGCGCAGCGAGATGTGCAGGACGACCGTGCCGGGCACGGCGGCCCTCAGGTCCAGGTGCGGTTCGATGGCGGACGTCGCGATGGAGACCAGGCCGTGGGCGGCGAGCGCCTCCTCGGCGGTGGTGACGGTGACCACCCGCGCCTCCGGGGCGGCCTCGGCCGCCTGGGCGGCGAACGAAGCGGCCCGCTCGGCCGAACTGTCGTACAGCGTCACGGTCTTGAGGCCGGGGACGGCCGCCCGGGTGTGACGCAGGATCTCCAGGTTGATGACGCCGCAGCCGATCAGCGCGAGGCCGTCCGGGCGGCGGTCGCGGGTGAGTAGTTCGGCGGCGAGCGCCGCGCTGGCGGCGGTGCGCTTGGCGGAGATCAGCGAGCCCTCGACGAGCGCCTCGGGGCGGCCGGTCTCCAGGGAGTTGAGGATGATCGCCGCGTTGGCGCGCTGAATGCCCCGGTCGATGTTGGCCGGGAAGGACGAGATCCACTTCATACCCGCGGCCGGCTTCTCTCCGCCCCGGTAGGCGGGCAGGCCGATGATGCGATTGCGCGGCTGTCCGGGAAAGCGGAGGAATATGGAGTGCGGCACCGCGGTGTCGCCCTGTGCGTGAATGCGGTAAGCGTCCGCGACGGCCTCGATGTTCTCGAGTTCACGGCCGTTCAGAATCTGCCCGACCTCGGAGTGCCGGATGATGAGCATGACGGGTTTCAGTCCTTCCAGAGGTGCGCGACTTCACCGAAATTTCGACGCACCCACGTGTCGGAATAAATCGTGTCGAGATAACGGTCGCCGCCGTCGGGGAAGACGAGCGCGACGGTCGAGTCGGCCGGGATCTCGTCCCTCAGCCGGGCCAGCGCGGCGACGGTCGCCCCGGACGAACCGCCGGCCAGGATGGCCTCGCGGTGGATGAGCCTGCGGCAGGCCACCACGCAGTCCAGGTCGGAGACGTGGACGACCCGGTCGGCGGCGGTCGGGTCCATCAGGGCCGGCACGACCGACGCCCCGTGCCCGGGAATGAGACGGCGGGTGGACTCCAGGCCGAAGATGGCGCTGCCCTCCGCGTCCACCGCGACGATGGTGGTGTCCATCCCCTGCTCGCGGATGTGGTCGGCGCAGCCCCGCAACGTGCCGAAGGTGCTGACCGAGCAGAACAGGTAGTCCACCCGGCCGTCGAGGGCGCGCGCTATCTCCCTCATGGTCTTCTCGTGGGCCCGCGGGTTGAGCAGGTTGGCGTACTGGTTGGGCCAGAACGCGTACGGCGTCCGCGCGACGAGTTCCCGCACACGGCGCAGCCGCATCGGCAGGTACTCGCCGGTCAGCTCGTCCCGCTCGGTCACCACCTCGATCTCGGCGCCGTAGGCGCGCAGGATCGCCAGGTTCTGCTCCGTGGTCTTTCCGTCCACCACACAGATGAAGCGGAACCCGAAGTAGCGGCATATCTGGGCGAGTCCGACCGCCAGGTTCCCCGAGCTGGACTCGACCACCACGGAGCGGCCGGGTACCAGCTCGCCGCTCTCGATCGCGCTGCTCAGCATGCTGAGCCCGGACCGGTCCTTGATACTGCCGCCCGGATTGAATCTCTCTATCTTGGCGAATACCCGGGCCTCAAACCCCGGCAGCAGCCTCTCCAATTCCACGAGTGGGGTGTTCCCCACGGTCGAAAGAATTCCTGAGAATGGTGGCTCCGACACGACTGTCACCTCCCGAACATTGATCGCGTCGAATGCTCGACGTGCTCCTTGACATTCTTGAGGTTTCGCCTATCCGGCAGCTATATTCTCGTCATATCGCAAGCATTTTGGGCGCCATATTTCGCGGCAATCGAGCCAATGTCGGCGGAACTTTCAGGTGGGGGCTAAGCGGGTCGGGCGAAGTCCGCTGCGGTTCGGCAGCGCCCTGAAGGGGCGCGGGGAACTGCGCGACCGGCCACGATGGAGCCGCGGACGATCGACGGCATCTCCCCGCACTTCCAGCGGAGCGCTTAGCCCCGTTCGGTCCGTACACCGTGCAGCCTCATCTGGTCGTCGGCACGCCCGCGGAGCTCCAGGGTGCCGTCCGCCCGCCAGCTCGCCAGGTCGTCCGTGCGGTACATCCTCGCTCCCGGTCGCAGCCCGTACGGGTCGGCCAGGAACCGCTCGGCGGTGAGTCCGGGGCGGTTCCTGTAGCCGTCGGCCAGGTCGTCGCCCGCCAGATACAGTCCGCCGGTCGCACCGGGCGGCACCGGCCGCAGCCGCCGGTCGAGCACGTAGCAGCGGGCGTTGGCGATAGGCCGCCCGATCGGAAGCCGCGTCCCGTCCGCCCCGTCCTCGGGCCCGAGCGGGTGGACGGTGGCCGTCATGGTCGACTCGGCCGGCCCGTACTGGTGGACCAGCCGCCAGTCCGCGCCGACCGAGGCGGCCCGCCGCAGGTGCGCGGCGGTCAGCTCCTCACCGCTGACCAGGCCCATCCGCAGCCAGGGCGACGGCACGTCCTCCTCGCCCGCCGCATCCCGCGCCGCGTCCGCGAGCGCGGTCAGCATCGTCGGCGTCAGAGCGGGCAGCACGGTCACCCGGTGCCGCCTGAGCAGGGCGAACAGCGCGGCCGGGTCCTGGGCCTCGTCCTGCTCCGCCACGACGAGCCGGGAGCCCGCCGTCAGCGGCCCGAAGATGTCCCGCACCGACGGGTCGAAGGACACCGACGCCAGGTTCAGGACGGTGTCGTCGCCCCCGAGCCCCGTCAGATCGTGCAGAGAGGACAGATAGCCCGCCACGGCCTCGTGCCGGATCACCACGCCCTTGGGCCGGCCCGTCGATCCGGAGGTGTGGATGACGTACGCCGGATGCCTGGCCGCGCCTTCCTGCGCGGCGGGGTTGCTCTCGGACCACCCGCCGGTGTCCCGCACGTCCGCCGGCTCCGCGAGTACGGCGACGGACTTGACGTCGTCCAGCATGAACGCGATCCGCTCGGCCGGATACCCGGGGTCCACGGGCAGATACGCCGCCCCCGACTTCATGACCGCGAGGAGCGCCACCACCAGCTCCACCGAGCGCGGCAGCGACACCGCGACCACGGTGTGCGACCCTGCCCCCTGGTCGATCAGCCGGTGTGCCAGCCGGTTGGCCCGCGCGTTCAGCTCCGCGTAGGTGAGCCGCTCCTCGCCGTGGATCAGGGCGATCCGGGTCGGCGTGGTGGCGGCCTGCGCCTCGAACAGTCCGTGTACGGTCGCCGGCCTCAGCTCGACGGCGGTGTCGTTCCACTCCTCGAGCAGCCGCTCCCGCTCGCCCGGAAGCAGTATGGGCACATCACCCACCAGGGCATCGGGGTCGGCGGCGAAGGCGGCGAGGAACCGGGCGAACCGGCTCAGGTGGGCGGTGAGTTCGGACTCGGTGTAGCGCGAGGGATGGCCGGCCAGCCGGATCTGGAGACCGCCCTCACCGGGCACCGGACAGGCCGCGATCTCCAGGTCTTCGACGGGGCCGGAGGCGAGCCGGTGAGCGTTACCCAGGGTGCCGTCGAAGGAGATGCCGAGGGCGAAGCCCATGACATCGACCATCGGGCCGAACTGCCGATGTGCGCTCTCGGAGCCGCCGTCGCGCAGGTCACGGAGCAGTTCCTCGTAGCGGTACTGCTGGTGGCGCAGCGTCTGGCGGGTCTCGTCGAGCGCACTGCGGATGAGGGTGTGGACGGTCGTGTCCCGGTCCGCCCTGATGCGCAGCGGAAGGATGTTGGCCGTCATGCCGGGCGTGCGCCGCGCGACGTCCGTGACACGGCCGACGACTGGCAGGCTGAGCAGGATGTCGTCCCGGCCGGTCATGCGGTGCAGGTAGGCGGCGACGGCGGCGACGAGACCGGTGGACCAATGGGTGCGGGCCAGCCGGGCGGTCGCGCCGAGCCGGTCCAGGGTCTCCCGCGGAATGCACCCCGCGCTCCGTACGAGACCGTCCGCGCCCTGCGTGCGCTCCGTACGCCCTCGCGGCCGGGCCAGGCCGAGGGACAGGCCGACGGGCTCCGGCCGGTCGGCCATGCGCCCGGCCCAGTGGGCACGGTCCGCGGTGAACCGTTCCGACGCCCGGTACTCGGCCTGTGCCGCGTGGAGCTCGGCGAGGCCCGGCAGGGCGCCCTCCGAAGGATCCCGGCCCTCGCGCAGGGCGGTGTAGATCTCGGCGGTGCGGCGCAGCACGAGCACACCGCTGTGCCCGTCGAGGACCACATGGTGGGCACGCTGGTAGAAGAAGTGCCGTTCGGGGGCGACGGTGATCAGCGCGAAGGCGAACAGCGGATCCCGGCGGAGGTCGACGGGCCGGGCCAGGTCGGCGCGCATCCAGTCATGGGCGGCCGCATCGTCGACGGCCCGGACCAGCGGCAGCTCCCAGTCGAGGGGCGGCCCGACCTCCTGCCGGATCCCGCCGTCCGCGTACTGCCCCGGACGCCCCCCGGCCCAGCCCACCCCATGCCCGTCGGCTCCGGCTCCGGCTCCGGCTCCGGCTCCGGCTTCGACTTCGACGAATCGCACCCGCAGCGCCTCGGTCTCGGTCACGGCGAGGCGGGCGGCTTCCTGGAAGTCCGGGACATGCAGCGGTCCGCGCACATCGGTGTAGAGGCCGACGTTGTACTGCTGGCTGCCGGCGCCGGCCCGGAGGTCATGCCAGATGCCGGACTGGCCTGCCAGGAGCGGGAGTTGAAAAGACGGAACCGGGGCGGGGCGGGGCATCGGTCACTCCGTTTCGGAGGAAGGGTCTTGAGCGACGTCGTGAAGGGGATGGGGAGAGGATGCGGACTGGATCACGGGTGACGAGGGAGGCAATGCACAGGCGCCGGTTCCGGCACGACGGAGTGACCGTGCCGGAACCGGCTGGGGGTGCCAAAACCGCGGCTGGGGAGTCCCGGCCGAGCGGATCGTCAGCCGGCGGCCGGCGCCGCGAGCCTGGCGGCGAACGGCGACGAGCTGCCGAAGAAGGACATGGTCCGCCCGGCCACCCACAGGCTCCCGTCGGTAGCCGTGGTCAGCCGGACGCCGTCCGCCGAGTAGGAGACGGGACCGGTGACGGCCTCCCAGGCCTGTCCATTCCAACGGGCGAAGGCGCCGTCGGTGCCGGAGTGCAGACCGGCGTACAACTGTCCGCCGTAGAAAGCCAGATCGGCGAAGCTCGTGACTCCCTTCAGGGTGATGTCCGCGCGGGTCCAACCGGTGCCGTTCCAGTGCAGGGCGGTGGTGCCGCCGACGACCCACACATCACTGGAGCCGCGGGCGACGACCTTGGTGAGGGAGCCCGTGAGGCCGGTGGGCGTGGCGACCTCCTTCCAGCTGGCGCCGTCGTACTTCACGACGTACGGACGGCAGTTGGTGCCCGCGGTATCCGTGCACGTCTGTCCGGCCGCCCAGATGTCCGTGGCGGAGTTGACCTGGACAGAGTTCAGCTTGGTACTGCCGCCGGCGGCCTGCGGGAGCTTGGTGACCTTCCAGGAGGTGCCGTCCCAGTGCCCGACGGCGCCCGGGACACTCGTGGCGGTGTCCGTTCGCGACTCGCCCACGGCCCACACATCGGTGGCCGAAACCGCCTTGATGCCAAGGAAGTTGACGGACGCGTCGGCCGGGTTCCGCTTCTCCCAGGCCGTGCCGTTCCAGTGGCTGACGGAAAGGGACTGCTGGTACTTCTTGCCCAGGACCCAGAAGTCGTTGGCAGACGTGGCGGCCCAGATCCCGTCGTCCGCACGATCCTTCTCGTAGGTCAGCTCCTTCCACGCCGTCCCCTGACGCAGCCAGTAACGGACGACTTCGGCGTCCTCGCTGTTGCGGCCCCAGACGGTCTGGCCGAAGGCGGTGCTGCCGTCACCGACCGGCAGAACGTCATAGAGCGAGCCGTCGGTGTTGGGCTTGGCAAGGGTCTCCCAACCGGGCGACGCCGCCTGGGCCGGGCCCGCGGCGAGCGACAGGGCGGCGCCGCCCGCCAGCAGGACGACGGCGGCTTTGCGGAGCAGGGCGGATGTGGCGCTTGAAGGCGGACTTGAAGGCAGAGTGGACATGGAACCTCCGAGAATCAGCGATATCGGTGGGGAGCGGCCGGTGCGGATGTGCCCGGCCGCGTTGCGGCTCTCGTCGCGCCGCGAACGGCGTGCTCCGCCGGACACCGAACGGGCCTCAGGCCGCCGCGACGTCGACGGCTTGGTGACAAGTCCGGGCCGTGGCGTCGCAGGAGGTCTTCTTCACTCCGCCGCACACCGCGCGGACCCGCTTGAGGTCGCCATGGAGGGCGCCACCGAGGAGGTACTCGTCGGCGCTGGTGGTGCCGACCGCGGGCGCGGCGAGTCCGGGAACGGCCGAGAGCGCCGCGGCGGTGCCGACGACCAGCATGGCGGGACGGCGACGCACGAGTCCTCCACGGATTCGGTACCCCGCCGGCCAGTCCCGGCGAGCGCCTCCAAAACTCCGCGATCCGCCTATACGCCTTCTCTATCGGGCAACCCTCGGCCGGGAGCGGTGGCGGTCACCGGGATCGTGCTGCTCGTAACGCTGCTACAGGCGCCGGTGCGCAGCACGAGGGCCCGGATGGAGCGGTCGGTACGGGGTCGGCCACCGCGGTGAGGCCGGGATCGGGCGGCGTGCCGACGGGCGAGCAGGTCACGGTGCCGATGGTCATCCCCGCCAGAGTCCCGGAGCGCCCTCTGTACCCGGCTACCCGGTGATCGCGAAACGTCGGCTCTGACCAGGGCGGATGAGGCTATCGGCAAGGACAGCTCGCGCTCGCCGTTCACCTGGACGCGGGCCGGACGCAGGCGGGGCTCCTGGCGGCCGCGTGGCCACGCGGCCGCAAAGGTGAAGGGCGCCCCGGAGGTTCCCGGGGCGCCCTTCGTGGTGATCGTCAGAAAAGGCTGCTCAGCGCACGTCCACGTAGTCGTGGTAGCTCTCGGCGTCCACGTAGGAGCCGGACGCGAGGTAGACCCCGACCCAGGTGCCGTCCTGCTTCGCGGTGAAGCGGGCGGTGAAGTGGCCGTGCGAGTCCGCCTTGACGGAGCCCAGCTGCGTCCAGGACTTCTTGCCCTTGGCCTGGAAGAGGATGTAGATACGCTGCTTGCCGAACGCCACCCACTTCGTGCCGCTCAGCCGCTGCAAGGTGCCGGTGGTGGTCACGGTGTGGCCCTTGCGCACCGGCTCGGGACCGGCGTTGAAGCCGGTGATCCGGGTGGCGGTGCGGTTGAAGTGCACGGAGTTGGAGTAGCCGGACTGGTAGTCCGACGACCCCGCCGAGTACAGCCGCCAGTAGCCCTTCGGCACCGCCACGTACCCGTCGAGGTTGAAGGTGCCGTCGGACTTCGTGTTGAACCAGCCGAGCGACTTCCAGCCGGTCTTGCCGTCGGCCGACTGCTGGAGGTACAGCTTCCGGTTCGGCGGCACCTTGCCGTTGCTGGCGCCCATGCTGCCCTGGATGTGCAGGTCGGAGTACTCGTCGATCCAGCTCGAACAGAAGCAGATGTTCGTCCGGTTGATGACATCGACCTTGAACTGCGTGTGCGAGGCGGTCAGATACGGGTCGGCCAGGTAGCTGTCGAGGCTGGTCTCGACCGTGAACGTGCTGTCGTCGTACGGGATGTACGGGTCGGTGAGCGTGAAGCGCCCACCGGCACCGCTGGTCGCCTTGGCGTAGTAGCCCATGTCCAGCGCGACGCCCTTGGCCGGGCGCCAGGTGCCGTCGTACAGGTACTCCACGACACCGGACGAGGACGCCTTGGCACCGAACTTGATCTTCACGCTGGAGTGGTCCAGCCGAATCCGGCTCGGGCTGACCACGACCGGCAGGGTCTTGCTGTCGACGAGCACATAGGTGCTCGTGCCGTCGGGGTTGGCGATCCAGAAGGAGAGCGAGACCGGCACGGACGTGGCGTTGTCGCCGTTCAACTTCGGTGCCACGTCGACCGCGTAGCTGCCGTCGGCGGCGGTGACGGTGCTGTAGGCGTTCTCGGCGATCACGCTCAGTTGCTTGCCGGCCACTGGCGAGGTGTCGCCGGTGATCGGGTCGAAGAGCGAGACGCGGCCGCTGAGCTGGACGTGCGTGTGCTCCACGTCCAGTACGGCGGGGCTGATGCTGCGATCGGCGAAGACCGGCTTCGGCTCGACGTCCACGGTGGTGGCGTGCGCCGACGAGGTGCTGTCGCCGTCGCTGTCCTGGGCGCTGACCGTCACGTCGTAGCTGCCGTACGACGGCAGTTGCGACATGCGGGGCGAGCGCCAGACGCCGTCCTGCGGCGTGCCGGAGACGAGGGTGAAGCCGGTGACCGCGACGGTCGCCGGGTTCGCGCCGCGCAGCTCGGTCAGGTCGGCGGACACCTCGGTGATCGCCGAATCGGAGGAGACGGCGACCGTCAGGAAGCCGGCGTCGGACGAGTCGGAGCCGACGTTGCCGAACACCGGGGCGCCGGTGCCGTCGGCGGGCGCGCTGCTGCTCGGGGCGGGCGTCGGGTCGCCGGAGGGCGGGTCGGACGGGGTCGGATCGGCGGGGGTCGGGGTGTCCGACGGTTCGCCGATGGGCGGGGCGGACGGGGCCGGGGTGTCCGAAGGAGTGCCGGACGGGGCGGTGGTGGGCGTGTCCGTCGACGTCGGATCTGCCGTCGGGTTCGTGGTCGCGGTGGCCGCCGGGTCCTGCCCGGGCGTGTCGCCGTCGGTCGCGTACGCCAGCGACGGCGCGGCGAGGAGCGCGGCGCCCAGCGCGGCGGACACGGCCGCCGACACCAAAGAGCGTGTTCTCACTGCTGGATTCCCCCCACGGGAATGGCGCGGCCTCGCTGCCCCGGATATCCAGAGGCCGGCCGCGCTCTTTGTACGGTTGCTGTGAACATCACGCAACGCATCGGACTCTAGCGCCTACCCCCGACACGGGAGCAAGGGGGTTTATGGAACCGGCCGAGGACCTCAACTGCCCCTGCTTGCAGGGCCGTTAAGAATCCCACCCCGAACGGTCCGCCGGTGTCAGGGCGACCCGACAACGACCGCTCATGCCCAGTCGGGCGCTGCGTCCGGTACGTAGTCGGGATCGTCCTCGATCCGGGACCGGTGCCGGCCCCCAACGAGAACGTCGAGCCTGGTCTTCACTCGTCCCAAGACCAGGAAGAGCACGACAGACCAAGAAGAGCACGACCCAGTACCGATCCCGTCGCCGTTCATCCCGCACCCGCACGAGCACAAGGCACAGCAGGAGGAAATGCGGGCCGCCGTCGGCGACGAGTGGCAGGAGCATGTCGTGAGAGGCACTCGGCAAGAATTCGGCGCCGTCGTCTTCACCCGTGACGGAGACCAGAACTGAGACCACCGACACGCGAGCGGCCGGCTTCCACCCCCACCACCGGCTCCGAAAAAAGCAAAAGCCCCAGGTCACGGCGAGTGAGAATCCTGGGGCTTCGGCAGAGCCGCCTTCGGGATTCGAACCCGAGACCTACGCATTACGAGTGCGTTGCTCTGGCCATCTGAGCTAAGGCGGCGCGCTGTCCGCACTATGGTGCGATCAGCAACGTCGGTAAGTCTACACAGTTTCCGGGGGTGCTCCGTACACGCCCCGGAAGGACCGGTTCCGGGGCGTGCGGGAGGGCTATGCGCAGCGTTTTCCCTTCGCGGGAGGGGTGCCCTGGAGGAGGTAGCGGTCGATCGTGGAGTCGATGCAGACGCTGCCGCGGCCGTACGCGGTGTGGCCGTCGCCGACGTAGGTGAGGAGGACACCGGAGGAGAGCTGGGAGGCGAGGGCCTTGGCCCAGGCGTAGGGGGTGGCCGGGTCCCGGGTGGTGCCGACCACGAGGATCGGGCCCGCGCCCTTCGCCTCGATGCGGTGCGGCTCGCCGGTGGGCCGCACGGGCCAGTACGCGCAGTTCAGGGAGGACCAGGCCAGACCGTCACCGAAGACGGGGGACGCCTTCTCGAACGCGGGAAGGCTCTTCTCCACCTGTTCGGGCGTGGAGAAGGCGGGCGGGAGGTCGAGGCAGTTCACGGCCGCGTTGGCGAACATGAGGTTCGCGTACTTGCCGTCGGCGTCGCGCTCGTAATAGCTGTCGGAGAGAGCGAGCAGGCCCGCGCCGTCCTTGTCCTTCATCGCCGCGGTCAGCGCCTGGCGCAGCTGCGGCCACGCCGCCTGGTCGTACATGGCCGCGATCACACCCGTGGTCGCGAGGGCCTCGCCGAGCTTGCGGCCGCCCGCGTCGCCTGTCGGGATCGGCTTCGCGTCGAGCTGCTTGAAGAAGGCGCTGAGGTTCTTGCCGACCTGGTCCGGGCTCGTGCCCGGGCCGCCCAGCGGGCAGTCGCTCTGGCGCACGCAGTCCTTCGCGAAGGACTGGAACGCCGTCTCGAAGCCCGCCGTCTGGTCCTGGTTGAGCTTGCGTGCGGACAGGGACGGGTCCATCGCGCCGTCCAGGACCATGCGGCCCACCCGGTCCGGGAAGAGGCCCGCGTACGTCGCCCCGAGGAGCGTCCCGTACGACGCCCCCACGTAGTTCAGCTTCTGGTCGCCCAGAACCGCGCGCAAAATGTCCATGTCCCGGGCCGCCTCGACCGTGGACACGTGCCGCAGGAGGTTCGGCGAGTGCCGGCCACAGCCCTCGGCGAACTTCTTGTACGCGTCGACCAGTTCACCCGTCTCCTTCTTGTCGTCGGGGGTGACGTCCGTCTCCGTGTACGTGTCCATCTGGTGGCCGGTGAGGCACTCGACGGGCTCACTGCGGGCCACCCCGCGCGGGTCGACCGCGACCATGTCGTAGCGGGCGCGGACCTCCGCCGGGTAGCCGATCCCCGCGTACGACTGCAGATAGCCCACCGCCGAGCCGCCCGGCCCGCCCGGGTTGACCAGCAGCGAGCCGATGCGCTTGCCGGGGCCGGTCGCCTTCTTGCGGGCCACGGCCAGCTTGACGTCACCCGAGGCCGGTTTCGCGTAGTCGAGCGGCGCCTTCATCGTGGCGCACTCGAAGCCGGAGACGCCGCAGCTGCGCCAGGTCAGCTCCTGGTTGTAGTACGACGACAGCGTGGAGGGTGTGGCGCGGGGCAGTGCGGCCAGCACCGCGTCCGCCGACGTCGTGGCCGTCCTGGTCGAACTCCCCGTGGAGCAGGCGGAGACGAGCAGCGTGGCGGCGAGCAGCACGCCGCCCGCACGGACGGTACGCATCGTGCGGATCGCACCGCGGGGTCGGTTCGGCCGACGGGACCGGGGCGGCCGAGGGGTGCGCCTGAAGTACCTGGAGTACATCTCGCGAGCGTAACCCTGCGCGACGTCGTGATCACCAACAGTCGTGGATGTGCCTCGTACGAGTGATGGCGTCAACACGGCGACTCAACTCCTGCTCCCCACACCTCGCCTCAGCTCCTCACTCCGGCTCCTCGGCACGGCCCCGGATGTCGGCCGGTGGCGATCACTGTCGGCTGCTGACCGGTCGCGGTCACTATCGGCTGTTCGCCGGTCGCTGTCGGCCGTCGGCTGTTTCCTGGTCGCTGTCGGCCGTCGGCTGTTCCCCGGTCGCTGTCGGCTGTCGGCTGTTCGCCGGTCGCTGTCAGCTCCGGGTCCTCGGCCCGGCCACGTCTTCGAGCCTCTCGGCTCAGCCCGCCCGCAGCGCCATCGTCATCGCCTCCACCGCCAGCAGCGGGGCCACATTGCGGTCCAGCGCCTCGCGGCACGCGGCGATCGCGTCGATCCGGCGGAGGGTCGCCTCCGGCGAGCTGCCGCGGGCGAGGCGCTCGAGTACATCCTCGGCCTCCGTGTTGGCGAGGGCCACCCGGGAGCCGAGCTGGAGGGCGAGGACGTCGCGGTAGAAGCCGGTGAGGTCGATGAGGGCCAGGTCCAGGCTGTCGCGCTGCGTACGCGTTCTCCGGCGCTTCTGCCGGTCCTCCAGCTCCTTCATGACGCCCGCGGTACCACGCGGCATACGGCCGCCCTGCGACGCGCCGAGGGCCGCCTTCAGGTCTTCGGTCTCCTTGACGTCGACTTCCTCGGCGAGCTGCTTCGCGTCCTCCGAGGCCGTGTCGATCAGCTCTTGGGCCGCCTTGAGACAGCCGCCGATGTCGTCGACCCGCAGCGGGAGCTTGAGGACGGCGGCCCGGCGCTCACGGGCACGCTGGTCCGTGGCGAGACGGCGGGCGCGCCCGATGTGCCCCTGTGTCGCGCGGGCCGCGGCCGCCGCGACAGCGGGCTCGATGCCGTCACGGCGGACGAGGATGTCGGCGACCGCGTCCACCGGCGGGGTGCGCAGGGTGAGCAGGCGGCAGCGGGAGCGGATGGTGGGCAGGACGTCCTCGATGGAGGGCGCGCAGAGCAGCCAGACCGTACGGGGGGCCGGTTCCTCGACGGCCTTCAGAAGGACGTTGCCCGCGCCCTCCGTGAGGCGGTCCGCGTCCTCCAGGACGATGACCTGCCAGCGGCCGGTCGCCGGGGACATCTGGGCGCGGCGGACCAGGTCGCGGGTCTCCTTCACACCGATGGAGAGGAGGTCGGTGCGGACGATCTGCACATCGGCGTGCGTCCCGATCAGGCTGGTGTGGCAGCCGTCGCAGAAGCCGCATCCGGGGACTCCGCCCAGCGCGCGGTCGGGGCTCACGCACTGGAGCGCCGCCGCGAAGGCCCGCGCCGCGGTGGAACGCCCGGAGCCGGGCGGACCGGTGAACAGCCAGGCGTGCGTCATCTTGGACGCCTCGGGGAGCGGGGTGTCCGCGGCGACCGCCGAGACGAGGGCGTCGGCGTCACGAGCGGCGGCGGCGAGTTGCTCGCTCACCTTGTCCTGGCCCACCAGGTCGTCCCATACCGGCACGGGGCACCGCCCTTTCGTCGCACTTTGCCTTGCCGCGTCCATTGTGCGGGTCGCCACTGACAACGGGGCCCCGGGCCTCAGCGACGGCGGCGACCGCCCCGTCCCTCGCGCCCGTCGTCCTGCTCGTCGTCGTCACGCGGGCCCAGCAGTTCGTCCGCCAGGGTCGGGAGGTCGTCGAGCGGGGTCTCCTCCGCCCAGTCGGAACGGGGACGGCGACGCGGTGCGCCCTCGGCATTGACCTGGGGCAGCTCGCGCGTGCGGTCACCGGCCCTCTCGGGCCGGGGCTCGGGCCGCTCGTCCCGGAAGAAGCCCGGCGGCACCCGGTTCGCGGGATCACCCGCACCGGCATCCGGGGCGGCACCCGCGCCCCCGTCGCGTACCGGAGGAAGCACGGCCGTCTCGTCGGCCGCGCCCGGCGCCACCGGCGGCAGTACGGCGGTCTCGTCCGCGGCCCCCGGAACCACCGGCGGGAGCACGGCCGTCCTCTCGGCCGCCTCCTCGGGCACGGGCGGCTTCGGCAGCTTGGCCGTCTCCTCCGAGTCGGAGCGGGAACCCTCGCGGCTCTCTCCGGAGCGCACGGGCCGCAGCACCGTCGTCTCGTCCACCGAGCCGCCCGAGGTGCTCGGGGGCGTCACGACCGGCGTGGGCACCGTCGTCTCGTTGTCGGCCACGGGACCCGCGGCCGCCGGCTCACCAGAACCCACAGGCGCCGAAGCGGGAGCCGACGCAGGCGCTGAAGCAGAAGCCGCAGCCGAAGGAGCAGCGGCAGCAGACGTCGAAGCCGCCGTGGCGGCGGCCGCCGCCGCTGCCGCTGCCGCCGTCTCCGTCGCCGCCCGTCGCGCCTCCTCCGCCCGCAGCAACGCCTCCTCGGCCTTGCGCTGCTTCTCCAGGCGGCGCTCCTCGGCCTCGGCCCGCAGCCGTGCCTGCTCCTCGGCCAGCCTGCGCAGCCGGTCGTGCTCGGCGGCCTGGGCCTGCTCCTGGGCCAGCAGCCGCGCCCGCTCCTCCTCGGCCCGGCGGCGGGCCTCCTCGGCGCGCTGTCGCGCCTCCTCCGCCTGGCGCTCGGCCTCGCGCCGCTGCGCCTCCTCCAGTTCGCGCTGCTTGCGCTCTTCTTCCTCCGCACGCAGCCGGGCGAGCTGTTCCTGGCGCTCGCGCTCCAGTCGCTCCTCCTCGGCCTTGCGGGCGGCCTCTTCCTCGGCCTTGCGCCGGGCCTCCTCCTCGGCCGCCTTGCGTGCCTCCTCCTGGGCCTTCACCTCGGCCTCGGAGAGGGGCAGCATCACGTCGAGCCGGTGCCGGACGACAGTGGTGACCGCCTCGGGCTCCTGGGCGGCGTCGACGACCAGGTACCGGCCCGGGTCGGCGGCGGCCAGCGTCAGGAAACCGGACCGCACGCGCGTGTGGAACTCCACCGGCTCCGACTCCAGCCGGTCGGGCGCCTCCGTGAAGCGCTCGCGCGCCGCCTCCGGGGAGACGTCGAGGAGCACGGTCAGATGCGGCACCAGTCCGTTGGTCGCCCATCGGTTGATGCGGGCGATCTCGGTCGGGGACAGGTCCCGGCCGGCCCCCTGGTAGGCCACCGACGAGTCGATGTAGCGGTCGGAGATGACGACGGCACCCCGCTCCAGCGCGGGCCGCACCACCGTGTCCACGTGCTCGGCGCGGTCGGCGGCGTACAGCAGCGCCTCCGCGCGGTGCGACAGGCCCGCCGACGACACGTCCAGCAGGATCGACCGCAGCCGCTTGCCGACCGGCGTGGCGCCCGGTTCGCGGGTCACCACGACCTCGTGGCCCTTGGCGCGGATCCACTCCGCGAGCGCTTCCGCCTGCGTCGACTTCCCGGCCCCGTCGCCGCCCTCCAGGGCGATGAAGAACCCGTTCGCAGTGGAGTTCTGCACCGGGTCGTCGCCACCGCGCAGCGCGTCCAGCAGGTCGTGCCGCAGCGGCACTCCGGAGCGGTCGTCGACCTTGGCGAGCACCAGGGCGGCGACCGGCAGCAGCAGGGCGCCCACCAGCATCAGTGTGAAGGCGGCGCCTCCGTGCGCGAACACGAACTTGCCGTTCTCGAGCCGGTGCGGGCCGATCGCCGCGGCGACCACGGGCGCCAGCAGGGTGCCGAGCGCCACGCAGACCCGTACGACCGCGTGCAGGTGTTCCGTCGTGCGCGCCCGCCGGTACTCCTCGGTCTCCTGGTCGAGCAGTGCGTGCCCGGTGTTCGCGGCGACGCCCGCGCCGATGCCCGCGAGGCCGGCGATCAGCAGCTCCGTGGTGACGTCCGGGACCAGACCGGCGGCCAGCAGCGCGATCCCGGTGAAGGCGATCGCCAGCGAGAGCAGCCTGCGCCGCGACAGCGACGGCAGCACGGAGGGGGCCGTCCGGATGCCGATGACGACACCCCCGGTCAGCGCCAGCACCAGCAGGCCGTACGTGACCGGTCCGCCGCCCAGGTCCTTGGCCTGCAGCACCGAGACGGCGACAGCGGCGGCGATCGCCGCGGCGACGGCCGCGCAGGCGAGCACCAGGAGCGGGATCGCGCCGGTACGGCCGTTGTCGACGCCCGTGCCCGTCCTGGGGCGGCGCAGGCCCTCCAGGGGCGAGCGCGCACGCGGGGTGCGGGTGTCGGGCAGTTCGAGGGACGTGAGCACGGAGAGCGAGGCGGCGAACAGTCCGGCGGCGACGTACGAGGCGAGCGCCCCCTGGTGCTGGTCGAACCAGGCGATCCCGGCACCCAGCAGGTTGCTGACGAGTGACACCACGACGAGCGTGGCGGCCGCGATCGGCACCGCCACGAAGGCCGTACGCAGTGACAGGCGCCGCAGCGCGTCCAGGTGGTCCGGCAGCGGGCGCACGGTGGCGCCCTCCAGCGGCGGCGCGGGCAGCAGCGCGGGCGCCGCGCTCTCCCGGCACACCGTCCAGAAGCGCTCGGCGACGCCGGTCACGAAGGCGAGGACGAGGAGGGCGGCGAGTGCGTTGTCCGGGGTCCAGTCGATCCACAGGGGCGCGATGAGCATGAGCACGGCGCGCAGTCCGTCGGCTCCGACCATGGTCCAGCGCCGGTCGAGCGGCCCCTCCTGGGACGTCAGCGAGGTGAGCGGCCCGAGGAGTATCGCTCCGAAGAGCAGCGTGGCCAGAATGCGTGCCCCGAAGACGGCCGCCACGGCGAGGGCGACCCCGCGGTAGCCGCCGCCGAAGGAACCCTCAGCGATCGCCGCCTGGAGGACGAGGATGACCAGCACGAGCAGGGCCAGGGCGTCACCGACACCGCCCACCAGGTGGGCGCTCCACAACCGTTTCAGCTGGGGTCGCCGCAGCAGCGCGCGGACGGCGCGCTCGCGGGAGTCCGCGACCAGGGCGTCGTCGGGGGCCGGAGTGTGGGCCGTTGGCTGCTCGGCTCGCGTCATCCTGCAAGCCTATCCGGCCCCACTGACTGCCCGTAGGGGTGCCCGAACATGTGGACGCCCCCGCACCGAAAGGTGTAGGGGCGTCCACATCTGCATCTGTCCGACAGAGGCCGCGACCTGACAGGGACCGCGAGACCTGACGGAGGCCGCGAGCCCGGACCTCAGTTCTCCGAAGCCGCCGTCTTCTTGGCAACGGCCTTCTTGGCCGGAGCCTTCTTGGCAGCCGTTTTCGAAGTCGTCGTCTTCTTTGCGGCCGTCTTCTTGGCAGGGGCCTTCTTGGCCGGAGCCTTCTTGGCCGCCGCCTTCTTCGCGGTCTTCTTGGCGGGAGCCTTGGCCCGCTTCTCCGCCAGCAGCTCGTAGCCGCGCTCCGGAGTGATCTCTTCGACGCTGTCGGCGGAGCGCAGGGTCGCGTTGGTCTCGCCGTCGGTCACGTACGGCCCGAAACGGCCGTCCTTGACCACGACGGGCTTCCCGCTGACCGGGTCCTCGCCCAGCTCCTTGAGCGGCGGCTTGGCGGCCGCGCGCCCGCGCTGCTTGGGCTGGGAGTAGATCTCCAGCGCCTCTTCGAGGGTGATGGTGAAGAGCTGGTCCTCGGACTGCAGGGAGCGCGAGTCCGTGCCCTTCTTCAGGTACGGCCCGTAGCGCCCGTTCTGCGCGGTGATCTCCACGCCCTCGGCGTCCTTGCCGACGACGCGCGGCAGGGACATCAGTTTGAGGGCGTCACCGAGCGTCACCGTGTCGAGCGACATCGACTTGAAGAGTGAGGCGGTACGCGGCTTGACGGCGTTCTTGCCCGTCTTCGGGGTGCCCTCGGGGAGCACCTCGGTGACGTACGGGCCGTAGCGGCCGTCCCTGGCGATGATCTGGTGGCCCGACTCCGGGTCCGTACCGAGCTCGAAGTCGCCGCTCGGCTTGGCGAGCAGCTCCTCCGCGAGCTCGATGCTCAGCTCGTCCGGGGCCAGGTCCTCGGGCACGTCCGCACGCTGGTGGTTCTCGGAGTCCTTCTCGCCGCGCTCGATGTACGGGCCGTAGCGGCCCACACGCAGCACGATGCCCTCGCCGACCGGGAAGGACGACACCTCGCGGGCGTCGATGGCGCCCAGGTCGGTGACGAGCTCCTTGAGGCCGCCCAGGTGGTCCCCGTCGCCGTTGCCGGCCTCGGCGGCGCCCGTCGCGTCGCCCTCACCGAAGTAGAACCGCTTGAGCCACGGCACGGCCTGCGCCTCGCCCCGCGCGATGCGGTCGAGGTCGTCCTCCATCTTGGCCGTGAAGTCGTAGTCGACGAGCCGCCCGAAGTGCTTCTCCAGGAGGTTGACCACGGCGAAGGACAGGAAGGACGGCACGAGTGCCGTGCCCTTCTTGAACACGTATCCGCGGTCGAGGATCGTGCCGATGATCGACGCGTACGTCGACGGGCGGCCGATCTCGCGCTCTTCGAGCTCCTTGACCAGCGACGCCTCGGTGTAGCGGGCCGGGGGCTTGGTGGCGTGCCCGTCGACCGTGATCTCCTCGGCGGACAGCGGGTCGCCCTCGTTGACCTGCGGGAGACGGCGCTCACGGTCGTCGAGCTCGGCGTTCGGGTCGTCCGCGCCCTCGACGTACGCCTTCAGGAAGCCGTGGAAGGTGATCGTCTTGCCGGACGCGCTGAACTCGGCGTCGCGGCCGTCGGAGGCCGTGCCCGCGATCTTGACGGTGACGGAGTTGCCGACCGCGTCCTTCATCTGGGAGGCGACGGTCCGCTTCCAGATCAGCTCGTACAGCTTGAACTGGTCGCCGGTCAGGCCCGTCTCGGCCGGGGTGCGGAAACGATCACCCGAGGGACGGATCGCCTCGTGCGCCTCCTGCGCGTTCTTGACCTTCCCGGCGTACGTCCGCGGCTGGGCCGGCAGGTAGTCGGCGCCGTAGAGCTGCGTGACCTGGGCGCGGGCGGCGGAGATCGCCGTTTCCGAGAGGGTCGTGGAGTCCGTACGCATGTACGTGATGAAGCCGTTCTCGTACAGCTTCTGGGCCACCTGCATGGTGGCCTTCGCGCCGAAGCCGAGCTTGCGCGAGGCCTCCTGCTGGAGGGTCGTCGTACGGAACGGCGCATACGGCGAGCGGCGGTACGGCTTGGACTCGACCGAGCGGACCGCGAAGTTCGTGTCCTGGAGGGCGGCGGCGAGCGCACGGGCGTTCGTCTCGTCCAGGTGGAGCGTGTTCGCGCCCTTGATCTGGCCCAGCGAGTCGAAGTCGCGACCCTGGGCGATGCGCTTTCCGTCGACCGCGGTCAGACGGGCGACCAGTCTGGACGGGTCGCTGGCGTCACCGGCGCGGCCGGTGCCGAAGGTGCCGGTCAGGTCCCAGTACTCGGCGGAGCGGAAGGCGATGCGCTCGCGCTCCCGCTCGACGACGAGCCGGGTCGCCACGGACTGCACGCGGCCCGCCGACAGCCGCGGCATGACCTTCTTCCACAGAACCGGCGAGACCTCGTAGCCGTAGAGACGGTCGAGGATGCGGCGGGTCTCCTGGGCGTCGACGAGCTTCTGGTTGAGCTCGCGCGGGTTGGCGACGGCGGCCTGGATCGCGGCCTTGGTGATCTCGTGGAAGACCATCCGCTTGACCGGGACCTTGGGCTTGAGCACTTCCTGGAGGTGCCACGCGATGGCCTCGCCCTCGCGGTCCTCATCGGTGGCGAGGTAGAGCTCGTCGGAGTCGCGCAGCAGGTCCTTGAGCTTCTTGACCTGGGCCTTCTTGTCGGCGTTGACCACATAGATGGGCTGGAAGTCGTGCTCGACGTCCACGCCGAGGCGGCGCACCTCGCCGGTGTACTCCTCCGGCACCTCCGCGGCGCCGTTGGGGAGGTCGCGGATGTGCCCGACGCTCGCTTCGACGACATAGCCGGGGCCGAGATAGCCCTTGATCGTCTTCGCCTTGGCAGGCGACTCGACGATGACGAGTCGGCGGCCGCCGTGTGCGGTGTCGCTGGTCGGGGACAACTTCGCTCTTCTCTCCGGTCGACGCAGGGGGTCTCCCCCAGGCCTTGGTCCCGGGGGTCGGGTCATGCTGACGCTGCGGAGTGTGACGGTACATCCCGCCCCCGTGTCAAACGGGAAAAGCCCGCAACGGCCACTCGAACGGTAACCCGACTACCGCCATTCCTGCCGCCCGGAGTGTCCAGCAGCCCTTTCGGGCCTATCCGGAGCGTGACCTCTCAGTTACCGAAGAGCCGCCTCTCACGCGCGCGTAAGACACCACATCCCGAGCGCCAGCGCACCAGCTCCGGCGACACCTGCGAGCGTCGCCGATGCGACGCGGTTCACACCGACGGCGACGGGCTCGCCCTGCCGCACCCGCACCGCGGTCCAGACCAGCAGTCCGCCTCCGAACAGGACGAACACCGTCCCCACGAAGATCGCCGGTCCGCTTTCCATTGATATGTCCTTCCACCCCGAAGCCCCAGGGTGGGGAGGTTGCCACTCCCCGGAAGCCGACGTGCGAACCTGCGGTGAACGCGGGGAAGACGACGCCCCATGGACCGCTCAGACCGTGGCGGGATCGGGTATCCGCTCGCTCGTCCGCGTTCCGTCGGCCCGCCTCACGGTGCACAGGACTTTGTTGAATCCTTGATTCCACTCCTCCTCACTGGCCAGCCACCCGGAGACGGTGTGCTCCGTGTCGGACGCCCAACTCGACGCGAACTTGTTGGTACAGAGCTTGCCGCCCTGGGCGAGGGCCTTCTTGTAGTCCATGCCCGCCGCGGCCTGCGCGGTGCCGATCACCTGGTCGGTGTGCGGCTCACCACAGTCCGCCAGGTGGGCATCGAAGCTCTTGCCCTTCTCCGCGTAGCTCCAGCAGTCCCCGGTGGCCATCTGAGTGGGCCACAGATTCACCCCCGCGTCCCGGAACCGCCCCACTTCGCCGCCTATCGCGACACGGCGTCCGAGCACGAGACATGCCGTACCGCCCTTGGCCGCGCCGAACCCGTCCTTCGTCGGTGCCACGGCGTAGACACCCGCGTCGGGCAGGGCGTCGGCCGTCGCCGTGCTCTGGCTGGTGCAGCGCTGCGCGCCATGGGCGAGGGCGTCGGCGTAGTCGTCGGCCGTGTCGACGGCCACGACCTGGCCGTCCGGCCAGTCCTTGGCGCAGTTCACGACGCCCAGGTTGACCGCCGACTTGAAGGCGGGTCCCGACCAGACCGCCTTCACGCAGTCGCCGGCCTGCAACGGCTTGGTGAGACCCACCTGTTCGCCGTACGGAAACACCGATCCCGTCGGTCCCGGCGACGGGCTCGCTGTGGGGCGCTTCTTCGCGGTCGCGTCCTTCGTGCCGCCGTCGTCGCCGGTGAGTGAGACGGCGGCCCAGGTGCCGCCGACGATCACCAGAAGGACGCCCACGACGAGGGCGCCGACGGGGACCAGGGGCCTCCTGCGGCGTGCCGGCGACAGGGGCGGACCGGCCGTGGACCGGGTGGGCGCACCGGCCCCTGCGTACGGATTCCACTCGTACGCGCCGCTGGGAGTGGACGGACGCCAGGGGCCGTACGCAGGCGGGGTCCCGGAGGGCGGTCCGAACGGGCCACCGGGGGCGGCCGGGCCGCCTGGTGGAGTGTGCGGGGTGTTGGGGTTGTGCGGGGTGTTGGGGTTGTGCGGGGTGTTGGGGTTGTGCGGAGCGTTCGGGTTGTACGGGGTCGGGGTGTACGGGGTGTTCGGGGTCGAGGGCGCGCCTGAGGTCTGCGGAACGCCGGGGGCTTGCGGGACGCCTGAGGTCTGCGGAACGCCCGGGATTTGCCGAACGCCTGGAGTCCGCGGAGTACTGGGAACCTGCGGAACCCCGGGGGCCTGCGGAACGCCGGGGAGCTGAGGGGTTCCCGGAGGCGAGCCCGTGACATGCCCGGGCGGTGCCCCGGCAAGGAACCCGGGCGGCGCCCCGGCGGCATACCCGGGCGACGGTCCCGCGACGTACCCCGGCGGTAGCCCCGCGGGATACCCCGGCAGGGGCCCGAACGCTCCGCCCGCCGCCGCCTGCACCACCCGCTCAAGCCCCCGTGCGACCGCTTCCGGCGACGACCGCCGCATGGGGTCCTTGACGAGCAGTCCGTGCAGCACGGAGGTCAGTTCACCCGCTCGGACGGGCGGGGTCGGTTCCTCGCCGAGCAGGGCCGTCAGTGTCGCGTACTGACCAGGCCGCTCGAAGGGGCCACGGCCCTCGACGGCGGCGTACAACGTGGCGCCGAGGGAGAAGAGGTCCGCGGCCGGGGTGGGCGGCTCGCCGCGGGCGCGCTCGGGGGCGAGATAGCCGGGCGTGCCGAGGATGCCGGCGGTGGCGGTGAGCCGGGGCTCGCGGGACTCGGGCTGGAGCGCGATCCCGTAGTCGGTGAGCAGTACGCGCGCGTAGGGATCACCCGAAGAGTCGGGCGCCAGAAGGATATTGGCCGGTTTCACATCCCTGTGGAGGATCCCGATCCGGTGTCCGGCGGAGAGCGCGTCGAGGACGGCCAGCCCGATCCGGGCGGCCCGAGCGGGCGACAGCGGCCCCGACTGCCGTACGACCGCCTGCAGATCGACCGCGTCCGGCACGTACTCCATAACGATCCACGGCAGTCCCTCGTGCACCACCACGTCGTGCACGGTGACCACATGGGGATGCCCGCGCAGCCGCGCCGCATGTCGGGCCTCACTGCGCGCCCGGGCCACGCGCTGCCCATGCTCCGCCGCGTCCATCGGCAGGTTCGGCAGCGCGATCTCCTTCATGGAGACCTCGCAGGCCAACTCCGCGTCGTACGCGAGCCACACCCTCCCCATGCCGCCCGCGCCGAGCGTCCGCAGCAGCCGGTACCGGCCGCCGATGATCCTGCCCTCGCCCTGATCCGGCGTCTCCCCTGCCATGGCGCCTCCCCCGAGACAGCGCGCCTCCCCCGAGGACGCATGGAGCTTGTCTCTTGAAGGTAGCTTCGCACGCACCACTGACAGGAGCCCTTTTACCGACCAATCCTGATCAATATCGTGCAATCCCGTCAGAACAGGCACATGCGACTCAGCCCGTCACTCCGCGGGCTCGAGGAACCCCTGCTCCACCAGCAGCCGGATCTGCGCGGGCGTCCGGTCACGCAGCAACACCGGGTCCTCGCCGACCAATTGAGCGATGGCGTCAAGGATCCGCCCGGCGCTCAGCGTGCCGTCGCACACGCCCGCGAAGCCCGCGCCGACCGTGTCCACCTTGGTGGCCCGGCGCATCCCGCGGTGCTGACGCAGCACCACGTGCTCCGGGTCCTCGGCGCCGGGCAGCCCGACCTGCTCCTGGACGACCTCGGCCACGAGCCTGAAGTGCCCTGCGAGCAGGGCAGCGTCGTCGCTCGCCCGCAGGTAGTCGACGCGGTCGAAGTGCGCGCGCACGGTCTCGCCGAGCGGCTGCTCGATGGAGTGCGGCCACTCCTCGACCGTGATCGAGGGCTCGGCGGCCGCCGTTCTGCGCAGCGTGATCCATCCGAAGCCGACGGCCTTGACCTTGCGGGCCTCGAACTCGTCCAGCCAGGCGTCATACCGCGCCTGGTACTCGGCGGGGTCGTCGCGGTGGTCGCCCGCGTCGCGCAGCCACAACTCCGCGTACTGCGTGACGTCCTGCACCTCGCGCTGCACGATCCAGGCGTCACAGCCGCGCGGCACCCAGGAGCGCAGCCGGTCCTGCCAGTCCTCGCCCTCCACGTGCTGCCAGTTGGCCAGGAACTGCGCATACCCCCCGTCGTTGAGCCGGTCCCCCGACTGCTGAACGAGCGTGCGGCACAGATCGTCCCCGCCCATCCCGCCGTCGCGATAGGTGAGCCGGGCGCCGGGCGAGATCACGAAGGGCGGGTTCGAGACGATCAGGTCGTACGTCTCGTCGTCCGCGACCGGTTCGAAGAGGGAGCCCTGGCGCAGATCGGCCGCCGGGGCACCGGAGAGCGCCAGGGTGAGCGCGGTGATGTGCAGGGCGCGCGGATTGAGGTCGGTCGCGGTCACGCGCGTGGCGTGCTGCGCGGCGTGCAGGGCCTGGATCCCGGAGCCGGTGCCGAGGTCGAGCGCGGTGGAGACGGGCGTACGGACGGTGATGCCGGCCAGGGTCGTGGACGCTCCGCCCACACCCAGGACGACGCCCTCCTCCCGGCTGCCGATGCCGCCCGCGCCGCCGACGGCGCACCCCAGGTCGGACACGATGAACCAGTCCTCGCCGCCGGGCCCGCCGTACGGCCGGATGTCCACGGTCGCGGCGACCTCGTCCGCCCCCGCCCGGGTGAGCCAGCCGCTCTCCAGGCAGTCCTCCACCGGCAGCACGTCCGCCACGCGCGCGTGCGGCACGGGCTGCTGGAGCAGGAACAGCCGTACGAGCGTCTCCAGCGGTGTGTCCCCGCGGGTCGCCCGGAGCGCGGGCACGGTCTCGCTGCGCGCCAGCGCCGCGTACGCGGGGGCGCCGAGCAGATCGAGCAGGCCGTCGGCGGTGAACGAGGCGCCGAGCAGGGCGTCCCGCAGCCGAGCGGCGACGTCGACGCGGTCGGACGAGGGCAACGGTGACAGGCTGGTGTGACTCACGTCCCCCATTGTGTCCGTTCCCACCGAAAGGGACGTACACCTGTGGGCAGAGCCCGTGCGAATGTGGACAAGCCCGCACGAGGAGTCCTTAGGGCTTTGTACGAGGCACCGTGGGGGCGGTCGTGCAGGGAGCCGTGAGGCGCTTGCGCAGGGAACCATGGGCCGTGCGTCACCGAGAACCGTGGGTTTGTGCCGGGAGCCGTAGGGCACGCGCCACGGGCCCGGTACGCGCGCGTACCGGGCTCTTTCCGGGTGCCGGACCGAATCCCGCTCTGCGGTCGCCCTCCGGGCGCTCCTCGGCGGGTCAGCCCTGGGTGGTCGCCGGCGAGGCGGACGCGGAGGCGGACTTGCAGCTCACCTGCTTGGCCATCGCCTTGCCGACGTCGCCCGCTTCGAGCTCCTTCAGGGCATCGGTCCCGGTCTTGCTGAGCTTCTCCAGCTGCTTGGCGACGCCGTCGAGACCATCCGCGAACTTCGCCTGGTCCTTCGTGTTCAGCGCGTCGGACTGCTTCCCCAGCTCGGCGTAGGAGGCGGAAAGGGCATTGAGCTCCTTGACCGCGTTCTCCTGCTTGGTCTTGCCGCTGTCCACGTCCGGCGGGCCGGCCTTCTCGATGGCAGCCGCCATCGCCTTGTAGGCGTCGGAAATGTCCTGGAAGCCCTTGGAGTCGGCCTTCTGCACGTCCGCCGGTGCGCTCTGGTCCGTGGTCTCCTTCTGGATCGCGGTGTTGGCGGCCGCGATCTTCTGGACCTGCGGCTGCACCGCGTCACAGACCTGCTTGGCCCAGGGGTCCAGCTTGTCGTCCTTGCTGCTGCTGCCGCTGCTGCATGCCGACAGCGCCAGCACCAGTACCGCACCGCCGGACAGTGCGGCCGTGAGCTTCTTGTTCACCGGATTGGTCCCTTCCGTGGCTCTCGGCCCCGGAACTTACACGCCGCATGGGCGCCGCCCCTATGGCGAATTTCCGATTTAGTCCCTATTGCAGCCATTTGCTCCATACGAGAGAAGGCTCACGACACAGGTCTGGACCCACACGAACGACGGGCGGGCGGCACGCCACTGCGTGCCGCCCGCCCACGGGGACCTGCCCAAAGACCCGAACGCTACGAAACCACCGCGGCGTCGTGAGACTTGGGCACTCGTTCCGCGTTGCCTTCGTCACCCACGGCGATCCCGCGCCGCTTGGAGATGTACACCGCGCCCACGATCACGAGGATCGAGAGCACCGCGATCAGGATGCGCATACCGAGGTTCTTGTCGTCGCCGTACGAGAACTTCACGACCGCAGGTGCGATCAGCAGCGCCACCAGGTTCATCACCTTGAGGAGCGGGTTGATCGCGGGGCCCGCGGTGTCCTTGAAGGGGTCGCCGACGGTGTCGCCGATCACCGTGGCGGCGTGGGCCTCGCTGCCCTTGCCGCCGTGGTGGCCGTCCTCGACGAGTTTCTTCGCGTTGTCCCACGCACCGCCGGAGTTGGCGAGGAAGACCGCCATCAGCGTGCCGGTGCCGATCGCGCCCGCCAGATACGAACCGAGCGCGCCGACGCCGAGCGTGAAGCCGATGGCGATGGGCGCCAGGACGGCGAGCAGACCCGGAGTGGCCAGCTCCCGCAGGGCGTCCTTGGTGCAGATGTCGACGACCCGCCCGTACTCCGGCTTCTCCGTGTAGTCCATGATCCCGGGGTGCTCGCGGAACTGCCGCCGCACCTCGTAGACCACGGCCCCCGCGGACCGGGACACCGCGTTGATCGCGAGGCCCGAGAACAGGAAGACGACTGCCGCGCCCGCGATCAGGCCCACCAGATTGTTGGGCTGCGAGATGTCCATCATCAGGTTCAGCGGCGCGCCCGGACCGGAGACCTTCTCGCCCACGTCGTTCGCGGCCGTGAGGATCGCGTCCCGGTAGGAGCCGAAGAGCGCCGAGGCCGCGAGGACGGCCGTGGCGATGGCGATGCCCTTGGTGATGGCCTTGGTGGTGTTGCCCACCGCGTCCAGGTCGGTGAGCACCTGGGCACCCGCGCCCGTGACGTCGCCGGACATCTCGGCGATGCCCTGCGCGTTGTCGGAGACCGGACCGAAGGTGTCCATGGCGACGATGACGCCGACCGTGGTGAGCAGGCCGGTTCCGGCCAGCGCCACCGCGAACAGCGCGAGGATGATCGACGTACCGCCGAGCAGGAAGGCCCCGTAGACGCCGAGGCCGATCAGCAGGGCGGTGTAGACGGCCGATTCCAGACCGATGGAGATACCGGCCAGGACGACGGTGGCCGCGCCGGTGAGCGAGCTCTTGCCGATGTCCCGTACAGGACGACGGGTCGTCTCGGTGAAGTAGCCGGTCAGCTGCTGGATGAGCGCGGCCAGCACGATGCCGATGGCCACCGCGATGAGCGCCAGGATCCGCGGATCGCCGTCCTTCGCCTTGATCGCCGCGTCCGTGACGCCGTCGAGGTCGGCGTACTTCGACGGCAGGTAGACGAAGACGGCCACCGCCACCAGCACCAACGAGATCACCGCGGAGATGAAGAAGCCGCGGTTGATCGCGGACATGCCGCTGCGGTCGGAGCGTCGGGGTGCCACCGCGAAGATGCCGACCATCGCGGTGAGAACGCCGATCGCGGGCACGATCAGCGGGAAGGCGAGCCCGGAGTCGCCGAACGCCGCCTTGCCGAGGATCAGCGCGGCGACGAGCGTGACGGCGTACGACTCGAAGAGGTCCGCGGCCATGCCGGCGCAGTCGCCGACGTTGTCGCCCACGTTGTCGGCGATGGTCGCGGCATTGCGCGGATCGTCCTCCGGAATGCCCTGCTCGACCTTGCCGACCAGGTCGGCGCCGACGTCGGCGGCCTTGGTGAAGATGCCGCCGCCGACACGCATGAACATGGCGATCAGCGCCGCGCCGAGACCGAAGCCCTCCAGGACCTTCGGCGCGTCGGCCGCGTACACCAGCACCACGCAGGAGGCGCCCAGCAGACCGAGCCCCACCGTGAACATGCCGACGACGCCGCCGGTACGGAAAGCGATCTTCATGGCTTTGTGCGAGACGGCGGTGAGATCCTTTTCGGGTTCGCCCTTGGCGGGAGTCGCTTCCCTTGCTGCGGCGGCCACGCGGACGTTGCTTCGTACGGCGAGCCACATACCGGTATAACCGGTGGTCGCCGAGAACACCGCGCCGATCAAGAAGAAGATCGATCGTCCGGCGCGCTGATTCCAGTCGTCCGCGGGCAGCAGCATGAGCAGGAAGAACACCACGACGGCGAATACACCGAGCGTGCGCATCTGCCGCCCCAGGTAGGCGTTCGCGCCTTCCTGGACCGCCGCCGCGATCTTCTTCATGCTGTCGGTGCCCTCGCCGGCCGCGAGCACTTGCCGTACCAGCACCCCGGCGACCGCCAGGGCCGCCAGGGCCACGGCGCCGATGACCATCACGATCAAGCGATTGTCATGGGTCAGTACTGCGGCTGCGAAGGTTGTGGGATGGTCAAACTGATGAGGGGTAGAAAGCCCCGCCATTCGTCCTCCTTGACGCTTGGGCTGAGCTCAAGATGTGGACGGATTGTAGGTACCGGAACCTGATCAAAACAGTGCCCGGTAAACGGAATTCGCCTTCACATGCCCATCAGCAAATGATCGACGGGCCTCCATGGAACCCAAAAGAAGTAATGCCCCAAAAGCGTTGACGCTTGATCCAATAATCGCGTGATTGATCGTGAATGAATTCACGAAAGGCGGGGGCGGGCCCCGGCCGGGAGCGGGCATACAAAAAGGGCCCTGCTGAGCAGGGCCCTTCGAGTGTGTTGCGGGGGTGCGATCAGGGAACGAGCGCGGCCGGCGGCGTGGTCGGCCAGCTCATCTTGATCACTCCACCATGCTCACCGGCGGTGACTTCGACATCGTCGACGAGGCCACTGATGACCGCGAGGCCCATCTCGTCCTCCTCGGCATCCATGTCCGGATCACCCGTGGCACCGGGTGCCGTCTCACCGGGCGCCGAACGCGGCGCCTCGTCGCCGACCTCGATGGAGAACTGCTTCTCCTCCTCGATCAACGTCACCCGCACCGGCGCCGAGATGCCGCTGCTCTGGTGCAGTCCGACGGCACGAGTACAGGCCTCGCCGACGGCGAGTCTGACCTCGTCGAGGACGGCCTCGTCCACTCCGGCCCTGCGCGCCACCGCTGCCGCCACCAGTCGGGCGGTCCTGACGTGCTCGGGCAGCGCGCTGAAGCGGAGTTCAACGGTGGCCATGCATCCCCCTCAACTACGGGCGTGCTGTCAGGGGGCCGGGCCGCCGAGGCCCAGCCCCCCGTCCATTGCTTCTACCGTCTCGGACACCACATCACTCGTGACGCCCAGGGGACGGGGTCAGTCGGTGGCCGCTACCGCTTCCTCGACCGAGGTGTGGATGGGGAACACCTTGGTGAGACCGGTGATGCGGAAGATCTTCAGAATGCGCTCCTGGTTGCAGACCAGTCGCAGCGAACCCTCATGGGCACGCACACGCTTCAGGCCGCCCACCAGCACGCCGAGCCCGGTGGAGTCGAGGAAGTCCACGCCCTCCATGTCGACGACAAGGTGAAAATTGCCGTCGTTCACCAGCTCGACCAGCTGCTCGCGCAGCTTGGGCGCGGTATATACATCGATTTCGCCACCGACCTCGACGACCGTACGATCGCCGACGGTACGGGTCGACAGGGACAGGTCCACGGATCCTCCAGCACCTTGCTATCGAGCGGTCATCCCAAGGGACACCTCGGCAGAGCCCCCGGGACGGTTCGCCAGCCGCGATGGCATTCAATCACTTACCGGCAGGCGTGCACGACGCCTTGGCCCCATTGTCCGTCACGCCAGTGACACACTCGGTGCCGATGGCCAAGAATCATCGATCCGATCGACCCTCGACGGACACCGCTTCCCGCCCCGATCCGGGCACTGTCCTGGACCGGCTCGCCTCGGGGCCGAGCCGGGCTTCGCGCATCACTCATACGGAGCACTTGCCCCCGCGGGCGGGTCGCCATGCCGTGTGGCCCGACCGGATCCGTCCGGAGGTCATCGCCGCGGTGCAGGCCGCGGGCGTCGAACACCCCTGGGCCCACCAGGCGCTGGCCGCCGAGCACGCCCTGGACGGCGACTCCGTGGTCGTCGCCACCGGCACCGCCTCGGGAAAGTCCCTGGCATACCTCACACCGGTCCTGACGGCCCTCCTGGACGGCTCCGAGGCTCCGAACGGCCGGGGGGCCACCGCGCTCTATCTGGCCCCCACAAAGGCCCTTGCAGCCGATCAACGCCGTTCGGTGAAGGAACTTTCACAACCCTTGGGCCATGCGGTTCGCCCAGCCGTGTACGACGGCGATACTCCGTTCGAGGAACGCGAGTGGGTACGGCAGTACGCCAACTACGTCCTGACCAACCCCGACATGCTGCACCGCGGGATATTGCCCTCCCACCCCCGCTGGTCCTCCTTCCTGCGCGCCCTGAAGTACGTCGTCATCGACGAGGTCCACACCTACCGCGGCGTCTTCGGCTCCCACGTGGCCCAGGTACTGCGCAGGCTGCGCCGCCTGTGCGCCCGCTACGGCTCCTCCCCCGTCTTCCTGCTGGCCTCCGCGACCGCCGCGGAGCCCTCGGTCGCCGCCCGTCGGCTGACCGGCCTCCCGGTCGTCGAGATCGCCGACGACGCCTCCCCTCGCGGCGAACTCGTGTTCGCCCTCTGGGAGCCCCCGCTCACCGAGCTGCACGGCGAGAAGGGAGCACCCGTTCGGCGTACCGCCACCGCCGAGACGGCCGACCTCCTCACCGACCTGACCCTCCAGGGCGTGCGCTCCGTCGCCTTCGTACGATCCCGCCGCGGCGCCGAGCTGATCGCGGTGATCGCCCAGGACCGCCTCGCCGAGATCGACCGCTCACTGGCCCGGCGCGTGGCCGCCTACCGCGGCGGCTACCTCCCCGAGGAACGCCGCGCCCTGGAGCGCGCCCTGCACTCCGGCGAACTCCTCGGCCTCGCCGCCACCACCGCCCTCGAACTCGGCATCGACGTCTCGGGCCTGGACGCCGTCGTCATCGCGGGCTACCCGGGCACCCGGGCCTCCCTGTGGCAACAGGCGGGCCGCGCCGGCCGCTCGGGGCAGGGCGCACTCGCCGTCCTCGTCGCCCGCGACGACCCGCTGGACACCTTCCTCGTGCACCACCCCGAGGCCCTGTTCGACCAGCCGGTGGAATCCACCGTCCTCGACCCCGACAACCCGTACGTCCTCGCCCCGCACCTGTGCGCCGCCGCCTCCGAGATCCCCCTCACCGAAGAGGATCTGGAGCTCTTCGGCCCGGCCGCCGCGGATCTGCTGCCACAGCTGGAGGCCGCGAAGCTGCTGCGCCGGCGAACGACGGCGTGGCACTGGACCCGTCGGGAGCGGGCCGCCGACCTGACCGACATCCGCGGCGAGGGCGGCAGTCCGGTACAGATCGTCGAGGCCGGGACCGGGCGGCTGCTCGGCACGGTCGACGCGGGCTCCGCGCACACCACGGTCCACGAGGGCGCGGTCCACCTCCACCAGGGCCGTACGTACCTGGTGAAGCACCTGGACCTCGACGACTCCGTCGCCCTGGTCGAGGAGGCCAACCCGCCGTATTCGACGGTCGCCCGCGACACGACGTCCATCTCCGTCCTGGAGACGGACATCGAAGTCCCCTGGGGCGAGGGCAGGTTGTGCTACGGCTCCGTCGAAGTCACCAACCAGGTCGTCTCCTTCCTGCGTCGTCGTGTCATCACCGGTGAAGTGCTGGGCGAGTCGAAACTCGACCTCCCTCCTCGTACGCTCCGCACGCGCGCCGTGTGGTGGACGGTCACCGAGGACCAGCTGGACGCGGCCCGGATCAGCCCGGAGATCCTCGGCGGCGCCCTGCACGCCGCCGAGCACGCGTCGATCGGCATGCTCCCGCTGTTCGCCACCTGCGACCGCTGGGACATCGGCGGAGTGTCCATCCCGCTGCACCCCGACACGCTCCTGCCCACGGTCTTCGTCTACGACGGCCACCCGGGCGGCGCGGGGTTCGCGGAGCGCGCCTTCCACACCGCCCGCGCCTGGCTCACCGCCACCCGGCAGGCCATCGCGTCCTGCGAGTGCGAGGCCGGCTGCCCGTCCTGCATCCAGTCCCCCAAGTGCGGCAACGGGAACGAGCCGCTGCACAAACGGGGCGCTGTGCGGCTGCTCACGGAGCTGCTGCGGGGGGCGCCGGAGGTCTAGGCGCCGGCTCCTGTGGTCTAGCGGGACCGGCTCTGGACCTGACCTCCGCATCGAAGGGGCCGGCGCCCGACGCGGCTGTGACGTCCGAGATCTCGCCCTCCACGGCGCACCGCACCAGCCGGGCGCGCTGGGCCCGCACCACCCGGTCCGCCTGGGCGCAGGCCGCCGTGCCGCCGTCCGCCCAGTGGTCCGCCGCGGCGAGCGCGGCCAGGTCGGCCGCCCCCGCCGCACGGTGCCGGACCACGACCGCCTGTCCCATGGCCAGGACGGCCCCGAACACCACACACAGCACGGCGATCGCCCCGACGGTCCAGACGGTGGCCGATCCTCTGTCCGAGCAACGGATCCGGTAGGTGTGCCATCTGTTCCAAGCGGCCGTCCACGCGACGTGTCCGCGGCTCCGGACCCTCATCCCCTCACCACCCCCACCGTCTCCTCCGCCAGGGCCACGGCCTCGTCGCTGAGCTCCAGTGACAGTCCGTCCGGTCCCGGCGCGCTCGCCTTGACCGTGACCCGGACGAGGTCGCCCTCCCTGGTCACCGTGACCCTGGCGCCGCGCGGTGCCGCGCGGCGGGTCGTCGCCAGCACCGTGTCCGGCGGGTCCTGGCGGGCCGCCGCGCGGGCGCCCGCCCTTGCCGCGTCCACGCACTGGATCTGCGCCGACGCGGCGAGCAGGGCCCAGACCAGCGCCATTCCGACGAGCACCAGCGAGGGCAGCACCACGGCGGCCTCGGCGGTCACGAATCCCCGGTCCCAACTCCGACTCCGGTCCCAACTCCGACTCCCGCCGCGGCTCCGGTCCCGGTCCCGGCCCGCCGTCCCGCGATCACATCGGCGCATTGAGCGCCCGCCCCACGATGCCCTGCAACTCCGCGCCTACCTGGCCGCTCGTCACCACCTTGTAGAGCACCGCCGCGAAGGCCACCGCCGCGAGGACCCCCACCGCGTACTCGGAGGTGACCATCCCCGCGTCCCTGCGCGCCGCCAGACCCAGCAACCACGCCCGCATCCGTACGCCCACCGTCTTGCCCATCTCAACCCCCGTAAGGTTCGAACCTGTTGGTCGTCATTCGGTCGTCAGTCGTTCACCGCACGTCGCCGCCCGTCATCCGCCACCCCCTCCCAACACCCCGTCCGCCAGCCCGATCACCACGGGCAGAACGCCCATCGCGAGGAACGCGGGAAGAAAGCACAGCCCGACGGGCGCGGTGACCATGACGGCCGCCCGGCGCGCCCGCGCCGTCGCGGCGCGGCCCCGCTCGGCGCGGGCCTCCATGGCGAGCCGCCCGACCGGCACGGCCGCCGGTACGCCCGACTCCCCCGCCCGTTCCAGCAGCCGTGCCAGCGCCCCCGCGCCCGGGAGCGACGCCAACCTCCGCCATGCCTCGACCGGTTCGCCCCCGAGCCGCACCTCCGCCGCGCCCCGCGCGAGCCGCTCCCCCACCGGTCCGCCCAGGGCCTCGCCGACCGCCCGCGCCGCGACCACGGGGTCCGCCCCCGCCGCGATACAGGCCGCGACCAGGTCGGCCGCCAGGGGGAGTTGCCGGGCGGCCAGCGCCACGTCGTACTCCTCCACCGGCCCCGGTCTGCGTCGCTCCCGCCACCGCCAGGCCCCGAACCCGGCCAGCAGCCCCACCACAACCCCGGCAAGCCCCCCGACCAGCACCCAGCCGGCGCACACCGCGCCCGCCACCGGCAGCCACCGCCGCACGACGTCCCGGACCGCGAAGTGCCGCCTCTCGGGCGTCCTCTCCAGAGCCAGCAGCTCGGTCAGCCTTCTGCGCGCCCTTCGCTCACGCCGCGCCGCGCCGAGCGCTCGCGGCAGCCACCCCAGCGCCAGCGCCCCGCACACGAGCGCCCCCAGCCTGTGGACAACTTCCGTGCTCATGCCGCCTCCGCTCCCCTCACGATGCGCAGCGCCCACCAGAGCCCCACGCCCTCCAGCACCCCACCGACCACCAGACAGCCCAGGCCCGGCCCGCTGTGCAGCAGCACGCGCAGCGGGTCGGCGCCCAGTGCGGTACCGAGCAGAAGGCCCAGAACGGGCAGCCCCGCGAGCATCACCGCCGTGGATCGAGATCCCGCCAATTGAGCCCGCAGGTCAGCCCGTTGGTCCCGCTCCGCGCACAGGGCCCCTTCCAGGCGGTCGAGTCCCGCCGCCAGGCCCGCACCCCGGTCCACCGCCACCCGCCAACACGCGGCGAGCCCCACCAGGCCGTCGGCCCCCGGCTGCCGTGCGGCGTCGGTGAGCGCGCCCGGCACATCACCGCCGAACCGCGCCGCCGCCAGCACCACCGCCTGCGCCTCGCCGAGCCCGCCCGAGTGGCGCGCGGCTCTCCGCAGTGCCTCGCCCGGCTGATGCCCGGCCCGCACCTCGCCGGCCAGCGCCCCGCACAGGGCGATCACCGCCTCACCCCGACGCTCCCCCGCGCGCCGCGCCTCCCCGGCCCGCCGTACTCGGCGGAGCAGCGGCATCCCGGCCGCCCCGAGGAACAGCGGCAGCACGGACGCGCCCAGTACCGCGATCACCAGCCCGGCGACCAGTGACCACCCTTCGGGACGCAGCCGCCCGCGCAGCCGCCGCCACTCGGCCCGTGCCCGCTCCCACGTCGGCGGTCCGGTGGCGACCACCCCGCCACCCGTGCACAGCAGCCGCGCCCTGCGTGCCCCCGCGTCCCAGCCGCCCATCAGCCAGGCCGCCGCCCCGGCACACGCCATGGCCGCCCCCACCGAGATGTCACCGGCCCCCGTCATCACAGCCCACTCCCCTCGGTCCCGTCCCGGAGCAGCCCCCGCAGCCGCTCCCACCCCCGCTCGTACGCGAACGCCTCCGTGCCCCACCGCAGCGCGGGCACCGTCACCACCAACCCCGTCTCATCGCGCTCCAGGACATGCACCTCGGCGATCCGCCGCCGCCCGGCCCGGTCGCGTACGAGATGCAGGACCACGGACAGCGCCGCCGCCAACTGGCTGTGCAGCGCGGCCCTGTCGAGCCCTGCCGCGGTGCCCAGGGCCTCCAGCCGAGCCGGTACCTGCGCCGCCGCATTCGCGTGCACCGTTCCACAGCCGCCCTCGTGGCCCGTGTTGAGCGCCGCCAGGAGCGACACAACCTCCGGTCCGCGCACCTCGCCGACCACCAGCCGGTCCGGTCGCATGCGCAGGGCCTGACGGAGCAGGTCCTGCAGCGCCACGAGTCCGACGCCCTCCTGGTTGGCGGGCCGCCCCTCCAGGCGCACCACATGGGGATGGTCGGGCCGCAGCTCCGCCGAGTCCTCGGCCAGCACGATCCGCTCCCCGGCACCGACCAGCCCCAGCAGCGCGCTCAGCAGGGTCGTCTTGCCGCTTCCGGTTCCACCGCTGATCAGGAACGACAGCCGGGCGTCCAGCAGGGCTCTGAGTACCCGGTCCCCGCCGGGCGGGACTGTCCCCGCCGCCACCAACTCATCGAGGGTGAACGCGCGCGGCCGTACGACCCGCAGTGACAGGCAGGTGGAGCCGACGGCCACCGGGGGCAGCACCGCGTGCAAGCGGGTGCCGTCCGGAAGCCGGGCGTCGACCCAGGGGCGGGCGTCGTCGAGCCTTCGCCCGGCCACGGCCGCGAGGCGCTGCGCGAGGCGTCGTACGGCCGCCGCGTCCGGAAAGGAGACGGTCGTCAGTTCCAGGCCACCGCCCCGGTCCACCCACACCCGGTCCGGCGCGGACACCAGGACGTCGGTCACCGACGGGTCGGCGAGCAGCGGCTCCAGCGGCCCACTGCCGACCAGCTCGGAGCGCAACCGCTCGGCGGCGCCGAGGACTTCGGCGTCTCCGAGGACTCGCCCCTGCTCGCGCAGGGCCTGTGCCACGCGCGCGGGAGTCGGTTCCGACCCGCTCTCGGCGAGCCACTGCCGTACGCCGTCCAGCAGTCCCGCGCCGGTCCCCGTGCCCGCCTCCCGGCTCATACGCCCCCGCCTTCCACCGGAACCCGCTGCCAGAAGGCCACGCAGAACCGGGCGAGCGGCCCGCGCGCCGCTCCCCCGGGTGGCACACCGGCGTCCAGCGGCGCGGACTCCGCGGGCACTTCGCCGACCAGTGGCAGTCCGAGCAGGCGAGCCACCTCACGGTCGTCGAGACCCGGCGCGTAGGGGCCGCGGACCGCGACGCGCAGATCACGCAGGACCATGCCGACCACGGACGCCACCCGTTTGGCCGCCGCGACGGAGCGCAGATCGGCGGGGACGACCAGCAGTCCGAGGTCGAGCTGGGCGAGGGCTTCCGCGACTCCTTCGTCGACGCGGCGGGGCAGGTCGACGACCACGGTGCCGCCGCGCCGTCTGGCGGCGGCCAGGACCGCGCGGACGGCCTGCGCCGGGATGGTGACGGAGTCGCCGCGGTCCCAGCTGAGGACGCGCAGCGCGTGCAGTTCGGGAAGGGACTCCTCCAGGGCGCCGCCGCCGACCCTGCCGCGGGAGGCGGCGAACGCCGGCCAGCGCAGGCCTTCGGCGGCCTCTCCGCCCAGGAGTACGTCGAGTCCGCCACCCAGGGGATCCGCGTCCACGAGGAGGGTGCGGCGTCCCTCGCGCGCGGAGGTGACGGCGAGCGCGCAGGCCAGCGTGGAGGCTCCGGCCCCGCCGCGACCGCCGATCACGCCGACGGTGAGCGCGGGTCGGCCGACTCCCTCGGCCACGTCGGCGATGCGGTCGACGAGCCACTGCTCGCCGTCCGGAAGCATCAGGACGTGGTCGGCTCCGATCTCGACAGCCCGTTTCCAGACGCCGGAGTCGTCCTGGTCCCGGCCGACCAGCACGACTCCGCGTCGGCGCGCTGCTCCGCGTACGCGCCGCGCCGCGTCGTCGCCGACCAGGACGAGCGGTGCCGCCTCCCAGCTGCCGCGGCCCTCAGGCACCCCGTGGTGGACTTCCGGCCTCGCGCCTGCCGCGGCGCACAGGCGCAGCAGGTCGTCGAGGAGTTCGGCGTCCTCTGTGACGATCAATGGTCCGCCCTGCCGCCCGTCGGCGGCGGGCGGCAGGTCGTGTGTGATGGCTCCCGCCACGATCTCCAGCCCCCTTCGCTGCTCCTTGCGCGGTGCTCGCAAGGTCCTCTGCGGACCCGCGATTCCCGCTCGTGTGAAGAACCGGCAAGCGGCCTCCATATGACCGGCCGATACGAACCGGCCAAACGCGTCCGACAAACGGAACCCGCCATGAACTTGCCGCGAGGAACTCGCCGCGAGCGGGACGCGCTGGAATCACGGTGCAGCGATCCAGAAAATCGTGTGGATCTTGGTCAATAACTGTGGACAACTCAGTGGTTGTGAATATCGCCTTCACCCATACCGGTGAGTCGCCTGTGACTTCCGCAGAGCAGCCTCACGGACACGTAGAGTGACGAATCATGGGTGCGCGAAAGGGGCGGCCACAGCGGTGACAACGGGGGGCCCGGGGCCGCGCGAAAGAGGGGAAAAACCCATCCGGACATGCGACGACCCCCGCCGGGGGGGAGAGCGGGGGTCGTCCCCACGGCCGACTCGGGGGGGGAGGAGTCGGACCGGGTTAGCACGGTCGCGAACGATCCGTGACTTCCATGGTGTACCCGAGAGCCCTCTCAGGCAAACCCACGCGCCCCACACTAGCCCGAATGGTGGGCGCATATGCTCGGGCCCGTGGAAAACCACTCCTTGCCTCGCACGGCAGCATTCTTTGACCTGGACAAGACGGTCATTGCGAAGTCGAGCACGCTCACGTTCAGCAAGTCGTTCTACCAAGGCGGGCTGATCAACCGAAGGGCCGTGTTGCGCACCGCATACGCCCAGTTCGTCTTCATGGCGGGCGGCGCGGACCACGATCAGATGGAGCGGATGCGCGCGTACCTGTCCGCGCTGTGCCGGGGCTGGAACGTCCAGCAGGTCAAGGAGATCGTCGCCGAGACGCTGCACGACCTGATCGACCCGATCATTTACGACGAGGCCGCCTCCCTCATCGAGGAGCACCACACCGCCGGGCGCGACGTCGTGATCGTCTCCACGTCCGGGGCGGAGGTGGTCGAGCCGATCGGAGAGCTGCTCGGCGCGGACCGGGTGGTGGCCACGCGCATGGTCGTCGGCGAGGACGGCTGCTTCACCGGAGAAGTGGAGTACTACGCGTACGGGCCGACGAAGGCCGAGGCGGTCAAGGAGCTGGCCGCGTCCGAGGGGTACGACCTCGCGCGCTGCTACGCCTACAGCGACTCCGCGACCGACGTTCCGATGCTGGAGGCCGTCGGCCATCCCCACGCGGTGAATCCGGACCGTGCGCTGCGACGCGAGGCGCTTGCCCGCTCGTGGCCGATTCTGGACTTCCACCGGCCGGTCCGGCTCAAGCAGCGGCTGCCCGCGCTGTCGGTGCCGCCGCGTCCGGCGCTCGTCGCGGCGGCCGCGATAGGAGCGGCGGCGGCCACCGCGGGACTCGTCTGGTACGCGAGCAAACGGCGCGCGACAGTGATGTGAGCGCGTCACGCGAGCGCGTGCGGCATATCTACGTCCCGATTCACTCCCATTTGAACCTAAAAGTAAAGAAGTACAGTCAGGGGTTCCGCTTCCTCTGGACCAGGAGTAGAAAGGGTTTAACGGCCCGCGAGACCAAGGACATCCGAAAGGATCACCTTCAAACGCAACCAAGGCCCCACGGACCGCGCATGGACATCGAGCACCCACGCGACGTCGACCCGTCGATTACGGGCCAGCCGCACCAGGTGACGGGCAGGAGTTCCCGACCTGATGGGCAACATATCGAGGACGCTTGGTAACCCGGTGAGCATGCCAGCGGCGGTACGAAAACTCGTACCGCCGCAACCCTGTCCGGGGACTTACGCCGCGCCCCGCTGAAGCGCCTCGCAGACAGCTGTCGACTCCCTGGCTCCCAGTTCAATCGCCCTGCCGCAGTGGGCGATCCAGGTCGCCATGCCCTCCGGGGTGCCGGAGGCATAGCCTTCCAGTGCCGCCAGATAAGCCGCGCGGCCCGGCTCGGCGTGACCGACCTCCGCCGGGCAGACCGATTTGGGGTCGAGACCGCTGCCGACCAGGACGATGCGCTCGGCCGCGCGTGCCACCAGGCCGTTGTGGGTGCCGAAGGGGCGCAGGGCGAGCAGTTCGCCGTGCACGACGGCAGCCGTCACCAGGGCGGGCGCCGAACCACCCGCGATGATCAGCTGCGAGAGCCCTTCGAGCCGGCCGGCCACCTCGGCCGCGTCCGGCAGGGGCAGCTCGACGAGCGGCTCGTCGACCGGTTCGCCGTCCTGGCGGGGCCTGCCGACGGTGTCCTCCTGGCCCGCGGCCGCGACGAGGTGCAGCCGGGCCAGCACCCGGAGGGGCGACTGTCGCCAGATGGACAGGAGTTGGCCCGCCTCGGCGGTCAGCCGCAGGGCCGCGCCGACCGTCTGGGCCTCGTCGTCACCGCTGAAGTCGGTGCGGCGGCGTACCTCTTCGAGGGCCCAGTCGGCGCCGGACAGCGCCGCGGAACCACGGGCGCCCCGCAGTGCGGCCTCGGAAGTGATCTCGTTGCTGCGGCGCCGCATGATCCTGTGTCCGTAGACCCGGTCCACCGCCTTGCGGACGGATTCGACGGATTCGGCCACGCCGGGCAGCGAGCCCAGGGCCGCGAGCGGATCGGCGGTCGCGCCTGTCGTACTCATGAGTACGACCCTACGCACCCCGGCGGCCCACCCCACGAAGGAGTGGTCTTCTTCACGTCACCAGGGCACCGTACGCAATCGTCCCACTACCCTTGGTGAACATGAAAATTGCTTTCGTAGGGAAGGGCGGCAGCGGCAAGACGACCCTGTCCTCCCTCTTCATCCGCCACCTCGCGGCCTCGGGATCGCCGGTCGTCGCGGTGGACGCCGACATCAACCAACACCTGGGGACCGCCCTCGGCCTCGACGAGGCGGTGGCCGCCGGGCTGCCCGCCATGGGCCCGCGGCTAAAGCTGATCAAGGACTACCTGCGCGGCTCCAATCCGCGCATCACGTCCGCCGAGACAATGATCAAGACGACCCCGCCCGGTGAGGGGTCCCGACTGCTGCGGGTACGCGAGAACAATCCGGTGTACGACGCCTGTGCGCGGCCGGTGGAACTCGACGACGGCGCCGTCCGTTTGATGGTGACCGGCCCCTTCAGCGAGGCCGATTTGGGAGTGGCTTGCTACCACTCCAAGACCGGTGCAGTGGAGCTCTGCCTGAACCATCTCGTCGACGGCCAGAGCGAGTACGTCGTCGTCGACATGACGGCGGGCTCCGACTCCTTCGCGTCCGGCATGTTCACCCGCTTCGACATCACGTTCCTGGTCGCCGAGCCGACCCGGAAGGGGGTCTCCGTCTATCGGCAGTACAAGGAGTACGCCCGCGACTTCGGAGTCATCCTGAAGGTCGTCGGCAACAAGGTGCAGGGCCAGGACGACATCGACTTCCTCCGCGCCGAGGTCGGTGACGACCTCCTGGTCACCGTCGGGCACTCGGACTGGGTGCGCGCCATGGAGAAGGGCCGCCCACCCCGGTTCGAGCTCCTGGAGGACTCCAACCGCCGCTCCCTGCGCACCCTGCAGACCGCCGCCGACGCCACGTACGAGCTGCGGGACTGGGAGCGCTACACGCGCCAGATGGTGCACTTCCACCTGAAGAACGCGGGCAGCTGGGGCAACGAGAGGACCGGGGCCGACCTGGCGGCGCAGGTCGACCCCGGTTTCGTGCTGGGAGAGGGACTGGTGGCTACGGCTTGAGGGCCGGCGCCCCCGGGATGCCCTTCGGAGCCGGGGCGGGGCGGCCCGACAGGAACGACGCCCAGCCCTGCTTCGGGACCTCTCCGACGTTGAGGCCGCGCAGCCTGTCCAGCGTGGACGGGTCCTGGGCGTCGAGCCAGTCGGCGAGTTGCCGGAAGGAGACGCAGCGGACGTCGGGCTTGTTGCAGACGTTCTCCACGACCTGGTCGATGGCACGCATGTAGGTGCCGCCGTTCCAGGACTCGAAGTGGTTGCCGATGATCAGCGGCGCGCGGTTGCCGTCATAGGCGCGGTCGAAGCCCTTGAGCAGGCCGTCACGCATCTGGTTGCCCCAGTACTCCTGCTTGTCGGGGTCGCCCTGGGTCTGTGTGCCCGACTGGTTGACCATGAAGTTGTAGTCCATGGTGAGCTGCTCGAAGGTGTGCCCGGGGAAGGGGACCAACTGCATCGACAGATCCCACAGGCCGTTCTTCTTCTTGGGCCAGACCTGGTTGTTGACGCCGCTGGTGTCATAGCGGAAGCCCAGCTGCCGGGCCGCCTTCATGAAGTTCTTCTGGCCCTCCAGGCAGGGCGTGCGGGCGCCGATGAGCTCCTTGTCGTAGTCGAAGGGCAGCGGAGCCGCGTTCTTCATGGCCGCGTTGGTCTTCCAGGACTTCACGAACGCCTTCGCCTGGGCGATCTCGCTCTTCCACTCCGCGACCGACCACTCGCCGACACCGCCGTCCGCACCACAGAAGTGGCCATTGAAGTGCGTGCCGATCTCGTTGCCCTCCAGCCACGCACCGCGTAGCTGCTCGACGGTGTCCTTGATGCCCTTCTCGTCATTGAAGCCGATCTCCGAGCTTCCCGGCGAGTGCTCCGGCGGCTTGTACAGCTCGCGCTTGTCCTCCGGCAGCAGGTACACGCCGCTCAGGAAGTAGGTCATCGTCGCCCCGTTGTCCTTGGCGACCTTGCGGAAGTGCGAAAAGAGCTTCTGGCTGTCCTCGCCGGCGCCGTCCCACGAGAAGACCACGAACTGCGGGGGCTTCTGACCGGGCTTCAACCGCTCGGGCTTGGGCAGATGCGGCTGCGCTCCGGTGTACGCGGTGGAGCCGTCACCGATCAGGCGGACCGCGCTCTGGGGTGCCGGGGCCCCCGCCGCCTCGTTCGCGCCGTGCGTGCCTTCCTTGGAGCCGGTGGCGCAACCGGCGAGCGCCGTGGCGCAGGCCGCGGCGACTGCTACGCCCGCGGCGATCCTCTGGGTGGCGGCCATCTCCGCCCACCTTCTTCCTTCTGTCAGAGCAACGCCGCTTTGGGCGTTCTAGGGTGTTGTGCGGCGAAATGCCGACAGCGCCGTCAAGGTCGCACGAGGCCGAGAGCGAATAAATACGACAAGCCGATAAAAAGCCTGCTTCACCCACGAGAGTGACTTGCTGCCCCATTTGCCACTAAAGTCCGCATGAGAGCTTTACTCTGGATTACGATCCGTTTACCGAGCTTTGAAAGTCCCGCCACTGCACGCCGTGACCCACGGCCGCGATCCGCCCCCGTCCTCTCTGGACGGGGACCACCTGTTCCGCGACCGCGCTGCCCCGGAGGAGACGGGAATGTCTGCCTGCGTCCCCACCCGCGCCGCCGACTCGACTCGGCCCAGGCGCATCCATCAACCCCACAGCCCCCCGCCGACCCCGCCCCGCCGATTCCGTATCGCGGGCGCCGATCTGTCGGCCTCGATCGCGGTCTTCCTGATCGCCCTGCCCCTGTCCCTCGGCATCGCGCTCGCCACCGGCGCGCCGCTCCAGTCGGGCCTCGTCGCCGCCGCCGTGGGCGGAATCGTCGCGGCCCGGATCGGCGGCTCACCGCTCCAGGTGAGCGGGCCCGCCGCCGGGCTCACGGTCGTCACCGCCGACCTCATCCACCGCTACGGATGGCGTGCGACCTGCGCCATCACCGTCCTCGCCGGAGTCGCCCAGCTGGGCCTGGGATGCCTGCGCGTGGCCCGCACGGCGCTCGCCGTCAGCCCCGCGATCGTGCACGGCATGCTCGCCGGCATCGGTGTGACCATCGCCGTCGCCCAGTTGCACATCGTGCTGGGCGGCACCCCGCAGAGCTCCGTGCTCGACAACCTGCGCGCGCTGCCCAACCAGTTGGCGCACGTTCACCCCGCGGCGGTCTCGATGAGCGTGCTGACACTGACGCTCCTCTTCGCCTGGCCACGGATTCCCGGACGGGTCGGACACGTCCTGCGCACCGTGCCGGCCGCGCTCGTCGCCGTCGCAGGGGCCACCCTGACCGCCTCACTCACCGGGCTGGTCCTGCCCAAGGTCGACCTGCCGTCCTGGAGCAGTCACGCGCTGGCCGGGCTGCCCGAGGGGCCGGTGCTCGGGATCGCCGCCGCCGTCCTCACTGTCACACTGGTGTGCAGTGTGCAGTCGCTGCTCGGCGCCGTGGCCGTGGACAAGCTGGTGGCGAGGCGGCCCGCGCAGCAAGCCCGGGTGGGCCGCTCCGACCTGAACCGGGAGCTGCTCGGTCAGGGCGCCGCCAATGTCGTCTCCGGCGCGCTCGGCGGGCTGCCCGTCGCCGGGGTCGCCGTGCGCAGTTCGGCGAATGTGCAAGCCGGTGCCGTGAGCCGGAACTCCACGATGCTGCACGGCGTTTTCGTAGTAGTTGCCGCGCTGCTGATGGTCCCGATCCTGGAGCTGATCCCCCTCGCATCGCTCGCCGCCCTGGTGATGGCCGTCGGCATCCAGATGGTGTCCCTGCACCACATCCGCACGGTCACCCGCCACCGCGAAGTGCTGGTGTACGTCGTCACCACGCTCGGCGTCGTGTGCCTCGGTGTTCTCGAGGGCGTGGTGCTGGGGGTCTCCGTGGCCGTCGCCGTCGCCCTGCACCGCCTCGCCCGCACGCGCATCACGCATGAAGAGAGAGGAGAAGTCCATCACGTACGAGTACGAGGGCAGTTGACGTTCCTCGCGGTGCCTCGGCTCAGCCGCGCCCTGCACCTGGTACCCCAAGGGGCGCATGTGGTCCTGGAGTTGGACGGATCGTTCATGGACCACGCGGCATACGAGTCCCTTCAGGACTGGCAGAACGCGCATGTCGCGCGAGGTGGCACCGTCGAGTTGACCGGGCGGACCGGCACCCGGATCGCCGAGCCCGCGGGCCCCTCCCACTGCCGCTGCCGCCCCTGGACGCCATGGCGCAACCACCACTGCGAACCCTCCGCCGGTCCGCAGCCCGCATCCGCCGACGACCGGTCGGGGGGAGCGGGCCCGGCAGACGGGGCGGAGGGGCCGGACGGCGCGTCCGATGCCGCCGGGCGCGATGGCCGCAGCGGACAGAGCGGGCATCAACTGGCGCGTGGAATCAGCGCGTTCCAGCGCAACACCGCGCCCCTGGTGCGGGGTGAGTTGGCACGGCTGGCGCGGGAAGGGCAGCGGCCGTCGCAGCTGTTCCTGACCTGTGCCGACTCGCGGCTCGTCACGTCGATGATCACCTCCAGCGGACCGGGCGACCTGTTCGTCGTACGCAACGTGGGCAACCTCGTGCCGAGGCCCGGGGAGGAGAGCGGGGACGACTCGGTGGCCGCGGCGATCGAGTACGCGGTGGACGTGCTGCATGTGCGATCCATCACGGTGTGCGGGCACTCCGGGTGCGGGGCCATGCAGGCGCTGTTGACCGCGGAGCCCGGCGGAGCGCAGACCCCGCTCAAGCGGTGGCTGCGGCACGGGGTGCCCAGTCTGGAGCGGATGGCCGCCAAGAACCGTCCCTGGGCCCGGCTCGCCGGGCGGGCGCCGGCCGACGCGGTGGAGCAGCTGTGTCTGACCAACGTGGTGCAGCAGTTGGAGCATCTGCGGGCGCACGAGTCCGTGGCGCGGGCCCTGCGGGAGGGTGCGCTCGAGCTGCACGGGATGTACTTCCACGTCGGGGAGGCGCAGGCGTATCTGCTGGTCGAACGCGACGACGGCGAGCTGTTCGATCACGTGGGGGCGACGGAGGATCTGCGGCACCCCGCCTGACCTCGCCGCCCGTGTGACCTAGGCGTGGTGCGCGGCCCCGCTCGGCGGGGGTGCGCACCACGCCGTGTGTAGGGATGAGGCGGGTGTATGGGCGCGGGGCACCCTTGCGGAGCCCCGCCGGGGCCCCTTGCCGGGGCCGGGTGCGGGGATCCGGTGCGGGGGTCGGGTGCGGGGGTCGGGTGCGGGGGTCGAGCGTGCAGGCCAGGTGTGAGGGGCCGGGCGTCGAGGGGCGGACGTAGAGGGGGCGGACATAGAGGGGGCGCGACACGCCCGGGCGTCGCATGTGTCATGGCATCCACATGGGGGGTGGTGGCGGGAATGGTTGCCGGATGAACCCGCGTGTCTGTCCGTACGTGGCTCGGAGTGCGTACCCCATGCATGCCCGGTGCGTAGTTCTGAAGGGGCTTCAGCTCCTCGATAGGTCTAAACCAATTTGAGGTCGGCCCTTGTCATCGAGGCCCCCGGTCTGATGAGCTGTGGCCTGGGACACAACGGACACCCTGGGAAAGGGAGATGTCGTGAGCAACGAAAGCCTGGCCAACCTGCTGAAGGAAGAGCGCAGGTTCGCGCCGCCCGCCGACCTGGCGGCGAACGCCAATGTCACCGCGGAGGCGTATGAGCAGGCCAAGGCTGACAGGCTCGGCTTCTGGGCCGAGCAGGCCCGCCGGCTGACCTGGGCCACCGAGCCGACCGAAACGCTGGACTGGTCGAACCCGCCGTTCGCGAAGTGGTTCGCCGACGGGAAGCTGAACGTCGCGTACAACTGCGTCGACCGGCATGTGGAGGCGGGGCACGGAGACCGTGTCGCCATCCACTTCGAGGGCGAGCCCGGTGACAGCCGGGCGATCACCTACGCCGAGCTCAAGGACGAGGTGAGCAAGGCCGCCAACGCACTGATCGAGCTGGGCGTCGGGAAGGGCGACCGGGTCGCCGTCTATCTGCCGATGATCCCCGAGGCCGTCGTCGCGATGCTGGCGTGTGCACGGATCGGCGCGGCGCATTCGGTCGTCTTCGGCGGATTCTCCGCGGACGCGATCGCCACGCGCATCCAGGACGCGGACGCCAAGCTGGTCATCACCTCTGACGGCGGTTACCGGCGCGGCAAGCCGTCCGCGCTCAAGCCGGCCGTCGACGACGCGGTGAACCGGGTCGACGGGGTCGACAAGGTGCTGGTGGTCCGCCGTACCGGCCAGGAGGTCGACTGGACCGAGGGCCGCGACGTGTGGTGGCACGACATCGTCGAGCGGCAGTCCGCCGAGCACACGCCGGAGGCTTTCGACGCCGAGCAGCCGCTGTTCATCCTCTACACCTCCGGGACCACGGGGAAGCCGAAGGGCATCCTGCACACCTCGGGCGGGTACCTCACGCAGGCCTCGTACACCCACCACGCCGTCTTCGACCTCAAGCCGGAGACCGACGTGTACTGGTGCACGGCCGACATCGGCTGGGTCACCGGGCACTCGTACATCACGTACGGGCCTCTCTCGAACGGCGCGACACAGGTGATGTACGAGGGGACGCCGGACACGCCGCACCAGGGGCGGTTCTGGGAGATCGTGCAGAAGTACGGGGTGACGATTCTCTACACGGCGCCCACCGCGATCCGTACGTTCATGAAGTGGGGGGACGACATCCCCGCGAAGTTCGATCTCAGCAGTCTGCGGGTGCTGGGGTCCGTGGGTGAGCCGATCAACCCCGAGGCGTGGATCTGGTACCGCAAGCACATCGGCGGTGACCGGACGCCCATCGTGGACACGTGGTGGCAGACCGAGACCGGCGCGATGATGATCTCGCCGCTGCCGGGGGTCACCGAGACCAAGCCGGGGTCGGCGCAGCGGCCGTTGCCGGGAATCTCGGCGACCGTGGTCGACGACGAGGCGCGGGAGGTTCCCAACGGGGGTGGCGGGTACCTGGTGCTCACCGAGCCGTGGCCGTCGATGCTGCGCACGATCTGGCGCGACGACCAGCGGTTCCTCGACACGTACTGGTCGCGCTTCGAGGGCAAGTACTTCGCCGGGGACGGCGCGAAGAAGGACGACGACGGGGACATCTGGCTCCTCGGGCGGGTCGACGACGTGATGCTCGTGTCCGGGCACAACATCTCGACGACCGAGGTCGAGTCGGCGCTCGTCTCCCACCCGGCGGTCGCCGAGGCGGCGGTCGTGGGCGCGGCGGACGAGACCACCGGCCAGGCCATCGTCGCCTTCGTCATCCTGCGCGGGACGGCTTCGGCCGAGGACGCCGGTCTGGTGGCGGAGCTGCGCAACCACGTGGGCACCACGCTCGGTCCGATCGCCAAGCCGAAGCGGGTCCTGCCGGTGGCCGAGCTGCCGAAGACCCGGTCCGGGAAGATCATGCGGCGGTTGTTGCGTGACGTGGCAGAGAACCGGGAGCTCGGGGATGTCACGACGTTGACGGACTCCACGGTGATGGATCTCATCCAGGCGAAGCTGCCGGCGGCGCCTAGCGAGGACTGAGGGTTCCCCCACCCACCCGCCCCTTTTGGGGGTGGGGGCCCTACACACCCCCACCCCCCACCTTGCGGGGCTCCGCCCCTGCACCCCACCCGGGGCTCTGCCCCGCACCCCCCAACGGCGCGGTGCCGCCACCGCCGGGCCCCGCGCCCGCACCCCACGCGGGGCTCTGCCCTTGCACCCACAAGGCCGCCGCGCCTCATCGTTGGAACCCTGCGCCCCCGACATCACTGGGCCCCGCCCTGCGCCCGCACCCCACACGAGGATCCACCGCCGCACCCACAACTCCGCCGCACCCCTAGCGCCGGCCCCCGTCGACGCCTCATCGTTAGGACCCCGCGCCCCCGACATCACTGGGCCCCGCCCTGCGCTCCCACCCCACCCGAGGGCTCCGCCCCGGCACCCCGGCGGGGATCGCACCCCCTGACCGCCCCGCGCTTGCGTGGCCCCGCTGAGGCCTGGCGCCCGGCCCCGGCCGTGTTCCCCGCGGCGGCGCGGCACTGGGAGGTCTCCTCCTGGGGCGTGCTGGGTCTGGAGGCTCGTGAGGTCTTTGCCGAGTCGGTTACCACCGCTTCGGCCTCCGTGCCTGGTGAGGCCCCGCCCGCATGGCCTCGCGTCGCGGCCGCCACCCGGCCATGGGCTCGCTCCCCCACGCCGCGTCCCGGTCAGGCTCTCGCAGCTCCGTGCGGCGCGGCCGTGCGCCATCACGTCCAGCCCTCGTCGGTGCCGGGGCGCGCCCCGGCATGTCTGCGCGGCCACTCACCCTCTTGCGCACCATACGTCCGTAACGCGAAATATCTGGCCGTAATGGCAAGGTAAAGTAGTGGCCTCAGGGTGTGCCGGGAAGTCTGGTCGGCGGTGCCGTCAGCGATCCCGTGTGGCGGCGGTCAGTGAACAGCCGTAACTACCCGGAGGTCCCGCCGTGGCGACGACGCCCAGCGCCAACAACCGCAAGCTCCTCGGGCGCCTGTCCCTGCCCGAGCGGAACTTCGTCGCGGATGCGTTGCGGACCGAGACCGTCGGTGGGGTGCTGTTGCTCGTCGCGGCGGTTGCCGCGCTGGTGTGGGCCAACACGCCGCTGCGGGACAGTTACGCGAGCGTCAGTCAGTTCCATCTCGGGCCCTCCGCGCTCGGGCTGAACCTGTCCGTTCAGCACTGGGCGGCGGACGGACTGCTGGCCGTGTTCTTCTTCGTCGCCGGTATCGAACTCAAGCGAGAGCTGGTGGCGGGGGATCTGCGCGACCCGAAGGCCGCGATACTGCCCGTCGTCGCGGCCGTGTGCGGAATGGCCGTACCCGCGCTGGTCTACACCCTCACCAATGCGATCGGGGGCGGATCCCTCGGCGGGTGGGCCGTACCCACCGCCACCGACATCGCCTTCGCCCTCGCCGTACTCGCCGTGATCGGCACCTCCCTGCCCTCCGCCCTGCGCGCCTTCCTGCTCACCCTCGCCGTCGTCGACGACCTGTTCGCGATTCTCATCATCGCGATCTTCTTCACCGACCACATCGACTTCGGCGCGCTGGGCGGGGCCGTCGTCGGGCTCGGCGTGTTCTGGGTACTGCTACGCAAGGGCGTACGCGGGTGGTACGTGTATGTGCCGCTCGCGCTCGTCATCTGGGGGCTGATGTACAACAGCGGCGTCCATGCCACCATCTCCGGCGTCGCGATGGGGCTGATGCTGCGCTGTCACCCGCGCGAGGGCGAGGAGCACTCACCCGGGGAGCACATCGAGCATCTTGTACGGCCCCTTTCCGCCGGGCTCGCCGTGCCGCTGTTCGCGCTCTTCAGCGCCGGGGTCGTCGTCTCCGGCGGGGCGATCGGTGACGTGTTCACGCGGCCCGAGACACTCGGTGTCGTGCTGGGACTCGTCGTCGGGAAAGCCGTGGGCATTTTCGGGGGGACCTGGCTGGCCGCCCGGTTCACCAGGGCCTCGCTCAGTGAGGACCTCGTCTGGCCCGACGTCTTCGCCGTCGCCTCCCTCGCCGGAATCGGCTTCACCGTCTCCCTCCTCATCGGCGAACTCGCCTTCAAGAACGACCCGGTACTCACCGACGAGGTCAAGGCCGCCGTACTGATCGGCTCCCTCATAGCCGCCGTACTCGCCACGACGCTGCTGAAGGTACGCAACGCCAAGTACCGTGCGCTGTACGAGGCCGAGGAGCTCGACGAGGACAGCGACGGCATCCCCGACATCTACGAGCAGAACAACCCGGCGTACCACCTGCGGATGGCCGAGATCCACGAACGGAAGGCCGCCGAGCACCGAAGGCTTGCCGAAGTGGCGGGCGGGGCAAGCGAGGAGAACGACGGTCCGGCATGATCTGAGCAGAACGGGATGGTCAGGGCCGGATGGTCGGGACCGTGCCGGCACCGTTGGCAGCCGGACCGTACAGAGCAGCCCGTACAGAGCAGGCACATACAGAAGAGGGAGTCCGCGATGAGCGCACCCGACGGCAGCCCGGTCGGCGCCGAACGCAGCATCGGCCAGTTGTTCGCCTCGGCGACGACCGAGATGTCCGCACTGGTGCACGACGAGATCGCACTGGCGAAGGCGCAGCTCAAGCGGGACGTCAAGCGCGGCGCGGCCAGCGGCGGCGCGTTCTCCGCGGCCGGAGCGGTGCTGATCTTCTCCCTCCCGATGCTGAACTTCGCCCTGGCATACGGCATCCGGACCTGGAGCCACTGGAATCTCGCGATCTGCTTCGTCCTGTCGTTCGCCGCGAACGTGCTGGTCGCCGGCGTCCTCGCGCTGATCGGCCTGGTCTTCGCGAAGAAGGCGAAAAAGGGCAAGGGCCCGCAGAAGGTCGCCGCCTCGGTCAAGGAGACCGCGAGTGTGCTTCAGAACGCCAAACCTCACCCCCGGACCGCCCCTGTGAGTGACGCGGTCGAGGTTGTGGCACGCTCGACGTCATGACGGACCCCGCCACACCTTCGGCGCAAGCCACCTCAGTCGTGCGGCTCGACATCCCCGGCGGGAGAGAAGTGACCCACCGGGACGTCGCCGCCAACGGCGCGCGCTTCCACATCGCCGAGATGGGCGACGGGCCGCTCGTCCTGCTGCTGCACGGCTTCCCGCAGTTCTGGTGGACCTGGCGCCGGCAGATGGTGGCGCTCGCGGACGCGGGCTTCCGGGCCGTGGCCATGGATCTGCGTGGCGTCGGCGGCAGCGACCGCACGCCGCGCGGTTACGACCCCGCCAACCTCGCGCTCGACATCACCGGGGTCGTACGGTCCCTGGGTGAGCCCGACGCCGCGCTGGTCGGACACGACCTGGGCGGCTATCTGGCGTGGACGGCGGCCGTGATGCGCCCCAAGCTCGTCCGCCGGCTCGCCGTGTCGTCCATGCCGCACCCGCGGCGCTGGCGCTCGGCCATGCTCTCCGACGTCAAGCAGTCGGCGGCGGGTTCGTACATCTGGGGGTTCCAGCGGCCCTGGATCCCGGAGCGCCAACTCGTCGCCGACGACGGCGCCCTGGTGGGTCGTCTGGTACGGGACTGGTCGGGGCCGCGACAGCCTGACGACGAGGCCGTGGAGACGTACCGCCGCGCCATGTGCATCCCGTCGACGGCGCATTGTTCGATCGAGCCCTATCGGTGGATGGTCCGTTCGATGGCGCGACCGGACGGGATCCAGTTCAACCGGCGCATGAAGCGGCCGGTCCGGGTGCCGACGCTGCATCTGCACGGATCGCTCGATCCGGTGATGCGGACACGGAGTGCGGCGGGTTCCGGGGAGTACGTCGAAGCACCGTACCGTTGGCGGCTGTTCGACGGTCTCGGGCACTTCCCCCACGAAGAGGACCCGGTGGCGTTTTCGACCGAATTGGTCAACTGGCTGAAGGATCCCGAGCCTGACCGGTGACCCGTCGGTGACTGTCCGATTGCGGCCCGTGGCCCGCCCGGTATGCGGACACGAACGCGTGTCCTACGAACAGCCAAATGCCTCGCGCATAGGCCAATTGGGGGGCTCGGGCGAGGTTATCGACCTTGGGGCAGGGGCAGACGTCGAGGTATGGGCTGGACGCACGACTACAGTGACGCACCACGCAACCGCCGCTCGGCGACGGGCCTGAGCTCCCATCAGAGGGGCACCCCGCAGTTGCCGGGCGCGGACCCCCAAGTGGGGATCCCGCGCATTTTGCGCCGCCGGGCCCGCTGGGTTTCGGTACGGCTGCGTCACCCACGAGGCTGAGGCCCCGCACGCCGCCGCCCGTCACCCTTCGCTCCCGGAGCGGCCCCTCACCCTTCGCTCTCAGAGCGCGCAGCTGTCGCTGTCCACCTGCTGATCGGCCGTACGGCCCTTGGTGGCGTCCGGCTGGACCTCGTCCGCGGTGAGCGCGTACCCGGTGTTGGCGTCGTCGAGGGACTTCGCGAAGACCACTCCGTACACCTTGCCGTCGGGCGTGAGCAGCGGGCCGCCCGAGTTGCCCTGGCGCACGGTCGCGTAGAGCGAGTAGACGTCGCGGCGCACGGTTCCGCGGTGGTAGATGTCCGGGCCGTTGGCCGTGATGCGGCCGCGCACGCGCGCGGGCTGGACGTTGTACGCGCCGTTCTGCGGGAAGCCCGCGACGATCGCGTTGTTGCCGCTCGCCGCGTCCTTGGCGGTGAACTGGAGCGCGGGCGCGTTCAGGTTCGGTACGTCGAGTACGGCGATGTCGCGCTCCCAGTCGTACAGGACGACCTTGGCGTCGTACTTCCTGCCCTCGCCGCCGATCTGGACGGTGGGCTCGTCGACCCCGCCGACCACGTGCGCGTTGGTCATCACGCGGCGGTTGCCGAAGACGAAGCCGCTGCCCTCGAGGACCTTGCCGCAGCTCTGCGCGGTGCCCATCACCTTGACGATGGACTTCTGGGCGCGGAGGGCGACGGGGCTGTTCGCGAGCGCCGGGTCGGGGGGCCGGACGTCGGTGATGGGTTCGTTGGCGAACGGGCTGAAGACCTGCGGGAAGCCGTTCTGCGCGAGGACCGAGGAGAAGTCGGCGAACCAGGTGTCGGCCTGGGAGGGCAGGGCACCGGAGACGCCGTGGAGCACCCTGGAGCCGCGGACCTCCTTGCCGAGCGTCGGCAGCGTCGTGCCCGCGAGGGCCGAACCGATCAGCCAGGCGACCAGGAGCATCGCGACGACGTTGACGAGGGCGCCGCCGGTCGCGTCCAGGGCGCGGGCCGGGGACCAGGTGATGTACCGGCGCAGCTTGTTGCCCAGGTGGGTGGTGAGGGCCTGGCCGACGGAGGCGCAGACGATCACGACGATCACCGCGACCACGGCGGCGGTCGTACTCACCTTGGAGTCGTCTGTCAGGGCACCCCAGATGACGGGGAGCAGATAGACGGCGACGAGGCCGCCGCCCAGGAAGCCGATCACCGACAGGATGCCGACGACGAAGCCCTGGCGGTAGCCCACGATCGCGAACCACACGGCGGCGACCAGCAACAGGATGTCCAGCACGTTCACGGGGGCCACCCTGTCATGCGCGCCAGTCGAGCGGGACCTGCTTCTCGCGGTCCCAGGGCAGCTCCCAGCCCGCGTAGTGCAGCAGGCGGTCGATGATCCCCGCGGTGAAGCCCCAGACCAGGGCCGATTCGACCAGAAATGCCGGACCTCGGTGACCGCTGGGGTGCACGGTCGTCGCACGGTGGACGGGGTTCGTGAGATCCGCCACGGGGACCGTGAAGACCCGGGCCGTCTCGGCCGGATCGACCACGCCGACCGGGGTCGGCTCGCGCCACCAGCCCAGGACCGGGGTGACCACGAAGCCGCTCACCGGGATGTAGAGCTTCGGCAGCACGCCGAAGAGCTGGACGCCGCTCGGGTCGAGCCCGGTCTCCTCCTCGGCCTCCCGCAGCGCGGCCCGCAGCGGCCCGTCGGCCTTCGGGTCACCGTCCTGCGGGTCGAGGGCGCCGCCGGGGAACGAGGGCTGCCCCGCGTGCGAGCGCAGGGAGCTGGCACGCTCCATCAGCAGCAGCTCCGGGCCGCGGGCGCCCTCGCCGAAGAGGATGAGCACGGCGGACTGGCGCCCCGCGCCGTTGGCCGGCGGCAGGAAGCGGCTCAGCTGGAGCGGTTCCACGGTCTCCACGGCGTGCACCACCGGGTCGAGCCAGGCGGGCAGACCGTCCTTGGTCACCACGACCCGGCCGTTGTGCGAGGCGGGGCCTTCGTGGGTGCGGTGGTGTGCGCCGGGTCCGTCGTATGTGCGGTGAGAGCCCGTCTCGTTCTGCGTGCCGTGCGTCCCCGTCTCGTTCTGCGTGCGGTGTGTGTCCGGCTCGTCGTGCCTGTTGTGCGTGTTGCTCGCGTGCGTCATCGCCACCCCCGTTCTGCTCTCCCCAACGCCGGGCGGCGCCGTGTTCGTTCCGTCATCCGGCGCCCAGTGGGGGTGCCGGGATGCCGCCTGCGTCCAGGTAGGACTGCGGCGGGTTGAGGCGTTGGCCGGGGAAGCCGCCCTTCTCGTACTTCAGGAGCTTGCGCGCCTTCTCCGGGTCCGTCTCGCCCTCCCCGTAGGCGGGGCAGAGCGGGGCGATGGGGCAGGCGCCGCACGCGGGCTTACGGGCGTGGCAGATGCGGCGGCCGTGGAAGATCACGTGGTGCGAGAGCATCGTCCACTCGCTCTTCGGGAAGAGCGCGCCGACGGCGGCCTCGACCTTGTCCGGGTCGGTCTCGTCGGTCCACTGCCAGCGGCGCACGAGCCGGCCGAAGTGGGTGTCCACGGTGATGCCGGGGCGCCCGAAAGCGTTGCCCAGGACGACGAAGGCGGTCTTGCGGCCTACGCCGGGGAGCTTGACGAGGTCTTCGAGGCGGCCGGGGACCTCGCCCCCGAAGTCCTCCAGCAGGGCCTTGGAGAGGCCTATCACCGACTTGGTCTTGGCCCGGAAGAAACCGGTCGGCCGAAGAATCTCCTCGACCTCCTCCGGATTCGCCGCGGCGAGGTCCTCAGGCGTGGGGTACTTGGCGAAGAGCCCCGGCGTCGTCTGGTTCACCCGCAGGTCGGTCGTCTGGGCCGACAGGACCGTGGCGATCACCAACTGGAAGGGGTTCTCGAAGTCCAGCTCCGGGTGGGCGTACGGGTACACCTCGGCGAGCTCGCGGTTGATGCGGCGGGCGCGGCGCACGAGAGCGGCGTGGGACTCGACGGTCGCCTTCTTGGGGGCGGCTTGGGCCGGGGCAGCCTTCTTGGCCACGCTCTTGGCAGGCGCCGCCTTCTTGGCGGCCGTCTTGGCAAGCGCCGCCTTCTTGGCCGCCGTCTTGGCAAGCGCCGCCTTCTTGGCCGCCGTCTTGGCAGGCGCCGCCTTCTTGGCCGCCGTCTTGGCAGGCGCCGCCTTCTTGGCCGGTGCCTCCTTCTTGGAAGCAGCCGCCGCCTTCGTGATCGTGGCCGTCGCCTTCTTGGTCACGCCTGTCGTCTTCCCGGTCGTGGCTGTCGCCTTTTTGGCAGCCTTCTTCGCGGCCTTCTTCGCGACCGGCTTCACCGGCGTCGATTTTGTCGCTTTTGTCGTTTTCATACTTTCGGCGGAACTCTGTTCGCCCACAGCGGAATCGCGACGTACAACCACCCGCCCAGCCCCCTTGGCCTGTGCTCTCACCGGCGATTTGGACACCCGGCCAGCCTAAAGCCCCCCACCGACATCCGCTCCGGACCCAGAAGATCAGCCCCCAATTGGCCCCCTGCCGCACTGCCCGGCACGCCAGTGCGGCAGACTTGTGACTGATCACACTGTTTGGACCGTCCAGCAAGATGGGGAACACGCTCCCCTGGTATCACGGGGGAGCAAGATCCCCTGAGCAGGTCGACAAGGAGAGAACTCGTGGACGACGTTCTGCGGCGCGCCCCGCTCTTCGCGGCGCTCGATGATGAGCAGGCCGCGGAGCTCCGCGCCTCCATGAGTGAGGTGACCCTCGCACGCGGCGACGCTCTCTTCCACGAGGGCGACCCCGGTGACCGCCTTTACGTGGTCACCGAGGGCAAGGTGAAGCTCCACCGCACCTCACCCGACGGCCGCGAGAACATGCTGGCCGTCCTGGGCCCCGGTGAGCTCATCGGCGAACTGTCGCTGTTCGACCCGGGCCCGCGCACGGCGACCGCCACCGCGCTGACCGAGGTCAAGCTGCTCGGCCTCGGCCACGGCGACCTCCAGCCCTGGCTGAACGCGCGGCCCGAGGTGGCCGCCGCGCTGCTGCGCGCCGTCGCCCGGCGCCTGCGCAAGACCAACGACCAGATGTCCGACCTGGTCTTCTCGGACGTGCCCGGCCGCGTGGCCCGCGCGCTCCTCGACCTCTCCCGCCGCTTCGGCGTGCAGTCGGAGGAGGGCATCCACGTCGTGCACGACCTCACGCAGGAAGAGCTGGCCCAGCTGGTCGGCGCGTCCCGCGAGACGGTCAACAAGGCGCTCGCCGACTTCGCGGGCCGCGGCTGGCTCCGGCTGGAGGCCCGCGCGGTCATCCTGCTGGACGTGGAGCGCCTCGCGAAGCGCTCGCGCTGACCGCACCGCGCGCCGGCTTTCGACGCACCTGAAGGGCCTCGCCGCACAGCGGGGCCCTTCTCGTATCCCTGGTGTCGCACGGGCCCCCACCGGCCGCCCGGACGCTCCCTGGCGCCTAGATGAGGCCGTGTTCCCGGAGGTAGTCCATCTGCGCCCGGACCGACAGCTCCGCCGCCGGCCACAGCGAGCGGTCCACGTCCGCGTACACGTGCGCGACGACCTCGGCCGGCGACCGGTAGCCGCTCTCGACCGCCGTCTCGACCTGGGCCAGGCGGTGAGCGCGGTGGGCGAGGTAGAACTCGACCGCGCCCTGGGCGTCCTCCAGGACGGGCCCGTGCCCCGGCAGCACGGTGTGCACGCCGTCGTCCACAGTCAGGGACCTGAGGCGCCGCAGCGAGTCCAGATAGTCGCCCAGACGGCCGTCGGGGTGGGCCACGACGGTCGTACCGCGGCCGAGGATGGTGTCACCCGTCAGAACCGCCCGATCGGCCGGGAGATGGAAGCACAGCGAGTCGGCGGTGTGGCCCGGGGTCGGTACGACACGCAGTTCGAGCCCGCCCACGGCGATGACGTCCCCGTGCGCCAGCCCCTCGTCCCCGAGCCGCAGCGCCGGATCCAGCGCCCGCACCTTCGTGTCCGTCAGTTCCGCGAACCGCCCGGCGCCCTCGGCGTGATCGGGGTGCCCGTGGGTCAGCAGGGTCAGCGCCACCCGCTTGCCCGCCTTCTCGGCCGTGTCCACGACATTGCGCAGATGTACGTCGTCCAGGGGCCCTGGGTCGATCACCACCGCGAGGTCGGAGTCCGGCTCGGAGACGATCCAGGTGTTGGTGCCGTCCAGGGTCATCGCGGACGCGTTGGGCGCGAGCACGTTGACGGCGCGCGGGGTGGCGGAGCCGGAGAGGACCCCGCCTCGCGGCTGGCCTGGGAGGGCTGCGGCGTCGGTCATGCGGGGGCTCCACCGGTCGGGATGTGCTTGGTGAACTCGTCGTGGCCCGGCCAGGCGAGGACGACTTCGCCGTTCTCCAGGCGGGCCTTGGCCAGGACGGGGGTCAGATCACGGGCGGGCGCGGCGGCGAGGACGTCGGCGGCGCTGTCGTACGGGATGAGCTGGCGCAGGGTCGCGACGGTGGGCGGCATCATCAGGAGCTCGCCCTTGTCGTACCCGTCCGCCGCGTCCGCGGGGCGGATCCAGACCGCGCGGTCGGCCTCCGTGGAGGCGTTGCGGGTGCGCTGGCCCTCCGGGAGGGCTGCCACGAAGAACCAGGTGTCGTAGCGGCGGCTTTCGAACTCCGGGGTGATCCAGCGGGTCCAGACGCCCAGGAGGTCGGACCTGAGCACGAGTCCGCGGCGGTCGAGGAACTCGGCGAAGGAGAGGTCACGGGCGACCAGGGCCGCGCGGTCCGCCTCCCAGTCCTCGCCGGTGGTGTCGCCGACCACGGTGTCCGGGGTGGGCCCGGCCAGCAGGACACCGGCCTCCTCGTACGTCTCGCGGACCGCCGCGCAGACGACGGCCTGGGCGGATGTCTCGTCGGTGCCGAGCCTGTTCGCCCACCACGCGCGCGTGGGGCCCGCCCAGCGGATCTGGTGCTCGTCGTCGCGTGGGTCCACGCCGCCGCCCGGATACGCGTACGCGCCTCCGGCGAAGGCCATGGAGGCGCGTCTGCGCAGCATGTGCACCACGGGGGTGGTGGGGGTGTCCTTGAGCAGCATGACGGTGGCCGCGCGCTTGGGGGGTACCGGGATCAGGGCGCCCTCCGCGAGCGCGCGGATCCGCTCGGGCCACTCCGGTGGATACCACTGCCCATTCGCCATGGCCGGAGGCTATCCCGAGCCGGGCGAATGTTCGAGGGGCTCAGGGGATCCCCGGGCCGGGGGTGGGGGCGGCGGGGGCGAGGAAAACCGCCGCCGGTCCCGACCGCCTACGCCTCCGTCAGCTCCACCTGGATCTCGACCTCGACCGGGGCGTCCAGCGGGAGGACGGCCACGCCGACCGCGCTGCGGGCGTGGACGCCCTTGTCGCCCAGGGCCGCGCCCAGGAGCTCGCTCGCGCCGTTCAGGACACCCGGCTGGCCGGTGAAGTCCGAGGCCGAGGCCACGAAGCCGACGACCTTCACGACACGCGCGATGCGGTCGAGGTCGCCCGCGACGGACTTGACCGCGGCCAGCGCGTTCAGCGCGCAGATGCGGGCCAGGTCCTTGGCCTCCTCGGCCGTGACCTCCGCACCCACCTTGCCGGTGAGCGGAAGCTTGCCGTCCACCATCGGCAGCTGCCCCGCGGTGAAGACGTACACGCCGGACTGCACGGCGGGCTGATAGGCGGCCAGCGGCGGAACGACGCCCGGCAGCGTCAGACCGAGCTCCGCGAGCTTCGCCTCGACGGCGCCGCTCATGCCGACTTCTCGCGCTTCAGGTAGGCCACCAGCTGCTCGGGGTTGTTCGGCCCGGGCACGACCTGGACGAGCTCCCAGCCGTCCTCGCCCCAGGTGTCCAGAATCTGCTTCGTGGCATGGACGAGCAGCGGCACGGTTGCGTATTCCCACTTGGTCATGTCGCCGACTGTAGTCGTTGCCGCGGGGGGCCTCGCGCGCACGTTGTCCACAGCCTCCTGCGTAGTACGGCGGCGGACTGGTTAGGCTCGAAGACGTGAGCAGGCTCCAGGTCGTCAGCGGCAAGGGCGGTACCGGCAAGACCACGGTAGCCGCGGCCCTCGCGCTCGCCCTCGCGACCGAGGGCAAGCGCACCCTCCTCGTCGAGGTCGAGGGCAGACAGGGCATCGCGCAGCTCTTCGAAACAGAAGCGCTGCCCTACGAGGAGCGGAAGATCGCCGTCGCTCCGGGGGGCGGGGAGGTGTACGCCCTCGCCATCGACCCCGAACTGGCCCTTCTGGACTACCTCCAGATGTTCTACAAACTGGGCGGCGCCGGCCGGGCCCTGAAGAAGCTCGGCGCCATCGACTTCGCGACCACCATCGCGCCCGGTCTCAGGGACGTGCTCCTCACGGGGAAGGCGTGCGAGGCCGTCCGCAGGAAGGACAAGAGCGGGCGGTTCGCGTACGACTACGTCGTCATGGACGCGCCACCCACAGGCCGCATCACCCGCTTCCTGAACGTCAACGACGAGGTCGCGGGGCTCGCCAAGATCGGGCCGATACACAATCAGGCGCAGGCCGTGATGCGCGTCCTGAAGTCGCCGGAGACCGCGGTGCACATGGTGACGCTGCTGGAGGAGATGCCCGTCCAGGAGACCGCGGACGGCATCGCCGAGCTGCGGGCCGCGAAGCTGCCGGTGGGACGGATCATCGTGAACATGGTGCGGCCCGCGCTCCTGGACGACGTCGACCTGGAGCTCACGGGCGCCGTCGCGCGCAGCGCCGTCGCCAAGTCGCTCTCGGCGGCGGGGCTCGGCGGCGCCCGCCGCGGCGGGAACGCCGAGCGGCTCGTCGGGCCCCTCCTGGAGCAGGCCGAGGAGTACGCCGAACGGCACACCCTGGAGCACGAGCAGCGGGCCGTCCTGACCGAGCAGGACCTCCCGCTGCACGAACTCCCCCTGCTCGCCGAGGGAATGGACCTGGCGGGCCTGTACGAGCTCGCTACGGAACTGCGCACTCAAGGGATCTCATGAGTCTGGACCCGGCCCGCGTACTCGACCTCGACCCACTGCTCGACGACCCCGACACCCGCATCGTGGTGTGCTGCGGCTCGGGCGGTGTCGGCAAGACGACCACGGCGGCGGCCCTGGGGCTGCGCGCCGCCGAGCGGGGCCGCAAGGTGGTCGTTCTCACCATCGACCCGGCGCGCCGCCTCGCCCAGTCGATGGGCATCGACTCTCTCGACAACGTCCCACGCCGGGTGAAGGGCATCGACGACTCCGCGGGCGGCGAGCTGCACGCCATGATGCTCGACATGAAGCGCACGTTCGACGAGATCGTCGAGGCGCACGCGGACGGCGAGCGGGCGGCCGTGATCCTGAACAACCCGTTCTACCAGTCGCTTTCGGCGGGCTTCGCGGGCACGCAGGAGTACATGGCGATGGAGAAACTGGGGCAGCTGCGGGCCCGGGACGAGTGGGACCTGATCGTCGTCGACACGCCACCGTCCCGCTCGGCGCTCGACTTCCTGGACGCGCCCAAGCGGCTCGGGTCGTTCCTCGACGGACGGCTGATCCGGCTCCTGACGGCGCCGGCGAAGCTGGGCGGGCGTGCGGGGATGAAGTTCCTGAACGTCGGGATGTCGATGATGACCGGCACCCTGGGGAAGCTGCTGGGGGGACAACTCCTGAAGGACGTGCAGACGTTCGTGGCGGCGATGGACACGACGTTCGGGGGCTTTCGCACGCGCGCGGACGCCACGTACAAGCTGCTCCAGGCGCCCGGGACGGCGTTCCTGGTGGTGGCGGCCCCGGAGCGGGACGCGCTGCGCGAGGCCGCGTACTTCGTGGAGCGGCTGGCGGCCGAGGACATGCCGTTCGCCGGTCTCGTACTCAACCGGGTGCACGGCAGCGGTGCCGCCCACCTCTCCGCCGAGCGGGCGCTGGCCGCCGCCGAGAACCTCGATGCCGAGGCTGCGGAAGATCTTGAATCCACAGCTGTAGAAAATCTTGACGACGCCCGCATTGTGGATCAGGAGGGCGGGAAAGCTGGACTTCGTAACTCTCCCGACACGTACGGCAGTTCAGAATCTCCCGCTTCCGAGACATCAGCTCCCGACGGCTCCGAAGGTCCAGCCGGCTCCGACGGTTCCGATGAAGGCTCCCCCGCCGCCACGGACAGCACAGACGCCACGGACAGGACCGACGCACCGATCGACACGCCGCCGCACGCGCACCGGACCGTCGAACAATTCACCGCAGGCCTGCTGAGGCTGCACGCCGAGCGCATGCAGCTGCTCTCCCGCGAGCAGCGCACGCGTGACCGCTTCGCCGCGCTCCACCCGGAGGTGGCGGTTGCCGAAGTGGCCGCGCTGCCCGGCGACGTACACGATCTCGCGGGACTGCGGGACATCGGAGACCGGCTCGCGGCCAACCGGCCGGAGCTGCCTGAAACCGACGCCTGAGTGGCGCCGTCCACGGACCCGGGGCCAGGTTTGAGCAGAGCTCGTGGTCATGAGTTCATGTCATGAGCTCGTGACCGACCCGAGGTGGCCTGAGGCGGCAAGCCCGAGATGGCCTGACGCAAGTTGGGTCCGAGGCGGTGAGTGGGTCTGAGGCGGCGGGTGGGTCCGGCGCGGGCCGAGGTGGCCCCGCGGGACGCCCTCCGTGGCGCCCTCAGCCCACCGCCGCGTAGCGCTCGTACACCTCTTCCTCGTCGAGGGGCAGCAGGCCCGCGCCGCGCTCGTACTCCGTACGCGCGGTCTCCAGCAGGCGACGCCACGAGGTGACGGTGGGACGCCTGCGCAGCAATGCGCGACGCTCCCGCTCCGTCATGCCACCCCACACGCCGAATTCGACGCGGTTGTCGAGCGCATCGGCGAGGCACTCCGTGCGTACCGGACATCCGGTGCACACTGCCTTCGCCCTGTTCTGCGCTGCTCCTTGAACGAACAGTTCATCCGGATCGGTAGTGCGGCAGGCCGCCTGCGCACTCCAGTCGGTTACCCAGCCCATACCGGCGCCGTCCTCTCCCGAATCGAGGCTCCCCCACGGCGGCAGCGGCATATTCACCGCCGCCAGTTGAGGACGTTACGGAAGGCAGGCACAGCGCAACACCCCCTGCGGGCCCAATCTTGAATGGCCCGAACGGACTATGCGTAAGCGGCAGATCACCCGGGGGAGTGAGCGGCGGACATACGTGAGTATCCCGGCAAAGCGGGACAGTTCAGTTGAGTCACAACGGACGCCAGGTGACGCATGAGGCTGATTCGGACACGACCTCCCCAAAAAAGTTGGGGAACCTCCGGAACGATTCGGGGTCGCCGGACGTATTGATACGTGGCCATACTGCTGTGACAGTTGAGAGCAGCTTAGGCCAAGGCATATACGCGTGTCCGGCGAATGAGAACGTAGGCTGCCCCTATGCCAAAGAAGCGCTCGGGCGGTGGTCTGTCGCCAACGCAGCAGGCCGCCAAGTTCCTCGGTGTCAGCGTGCTCGCTGGAGCAGTCATGGCCGGAATCGCGCTGCCCGCAGCGGGCGCGCTCGGTCTCGCGGCCAAGGGTTCCGTCCAGGGGTTCGACGAGATTCCCGACAACCTGAAGAGTCCCGCGCTGAGTCAGCGCACCACCATCCTGGACAGCAAGGGCGGTCAGATCGCGACGGTCTACTCGCGCGACCGCACGGTGGTCGACCTCAAGGACATCTCGCCGTACATGCAGAAGGCGATCGTCGCGATCGAGGACTCCCGCTTCTACCAGCACGGCGCGATCGACCTGAAGGGCGTCCTGCGCGCCCTGAACCAGAACGCGCAGAACGGCGGGGTCGCCCAGGGCGCTTCCACGCTCACCCAGCAGCTGGTGAAGAACTACTTCGTGGAGGAGGCCGGCGACGACCCGACGAAGGTCGCCCAGGCCACCCAGCAGACCCTCGGCCGCAAGGTCCGCGAGCTCAAGTACGCGATCCAGCTGGAAGAGAAGCTCGGCAAGAAGAAGATCCTCGAGAACTACCTGAACATCACGTTCTTCGGCGAGCAGGCCTACGGCATCGAGGCCGCCGCCCAGCGTTACTTCTCCAAGCCCGCCAAGGACCTGAACCTCCAGGAGTCCGCGCTGCTCGCGGGCATCGTCCAGTCGCCCAGCCGGTACGACCCGGTGAACGACGAGGCGGAGGCCACCAAGCGCCGCAACACCGTGCTGCAGCGCATGGCCGAGGTGCACGACATCTCCCAGCAGGAGGCCGACAAGGCCAAGGAGGCGAAGCTCGGCCTGAAGGTCAGCCAGCCGAAGAACGGCTGCATCACGGCGGTCAAGGGCGCGAGCTTCTTCTGCAAGTACGTGGAGAACGTGTTCCTCACCGACCCGGTCTTCGGCAAGACCAAGGAGGCCCGGGCGAAGCTCTGGAACCAGGGCGGCCTGACCATCCGTACGACGCTCGACCCGCAGGCGCAGCAGTCGGTGCAGTCCTCGATCAAGTCCCACGTCAACAAGTCGGACTCGGTCGCCACGGCGGCCACCCTGGTCGAGCCGGGCACCGGGAAGATCGTCGGCATGGGCCAGTCGAGGCCGTACGGCTACGGGAAGAACGAGACGGAGTACAACTACTCGGTCGACCGTGACATGGGCGGTTCGAACTACGGCTTCCCGACCGGTTCGACCTTCAAGCCGTTCGTGGCCGCGGCCGCGCTGGAGGAGGGCCGGCCGGCGACCCAGCAGTACCCGTCGCCGTACGAGATGGCCTACCCCAGCCCCGTACAGACGTGCAGCAGCAAGCCCTGGACCAACCTGACCGGCGAGAAGCTGTCGAACGAGAGCACCGAGGAGAAGGGCCCGTACGCACTGAAGACGGCGATGGCCAAGTCGGTCAACACCTACTTCGTGCAGATGATCTCGGACATCGGCATCTGCCCCGTGGTGAAGCTGACCGACAAGCTGCACGTCGTGCAGGGCAACGGCGACAAGCTGCCCGAGGTGCCCGCCATCACCCTCGGCTCCAAGGGCATCTCCCCGCTGACCATGGCGAGCGCCTACGCCACCTTCGCCTCTCGGGGCATGTACTGCACGCCGATCGCCATCGAGTCGATCACCCAGAAGGCCGACGGCAGGGAGAAGTCGCTCGAGGTCCCGAAGTCGACCTGCTCGCGGGCCATGTCCGAGAAGACCGCGGACACCGTCAACACGCTGCTCCAGGGCGTGATCGACTCCGGTACGGGTCAGCAGGCCGGCCTCTCCGACCGCGACAACGCCGGTAAGACGGGTACGACGGACGAGCGCAAGAACGCCTGGTTCGTCGGGTACACGCCGAACCTGTCGGGCGCGGTCTGGGTCGGCAGCCCCAAGCAGAACGTCAAGATGACGGGCATCCGCATCGGAGGCGTCTACCACGAACTCGTCTACGGCGGTCAGGTGCCGGGCCCCATCTGGAAGGACGCCATGACCGGCGCCCTCTCGGGCAAGGACTCCCCGTCCTTCAACCTCGTCGACATTCCCGACGAGAAGCCCAAGGACGACGGCCATGGCCCGACCGACGGGAACAACGGCAGCAATAACGGCAACAACGGCAACAACAACGGTGGGAACACCATCAACGGGAACACCATCAGCGGCAACACCATCAGTGGTGCCAACGGCAGCACAGGTGACACGAACGGTGGCGGGTTCCCGACGCCCACGTTCTCGATCCCCTCGGGCTTCATTCAGGGTCAGAACGGCAACGGGGGTCGTCACGGGTAACCCACCCCGTCACGGCCGCTGACAGAGAACGGCACCAGCACAGCCGTCGGCCTCGGCGCTCCCCCTATCGGGAGCGCCGAGGCCGACGGCTTTTGGTGAGCGGGGTGGTGTGGGTGCGAGTGCGAGTGCGGGTGCCCGTGCGGGTGCAGGTACTCGTACAGGTACAGGTCCCGTCGTACAGGTACGGGTCCCGGTTCTACGTCCGCTACTGGTTCCGGTCCCTCTCGGACTCAGCCCGCGAGCAGCTTCTTGACCACGGCGGCGACACGACCGCCCTCGGCCTGCCCCGCGACCTTCGGGTTCACGATCTTCATGACCTGGCCCATGGCGCGCGGCCCCTCGGCACCCGCCGCCCTGGCCTCCTCGACGGCCTGCCCGACGATCTGCTGGAGCTCCTCGTCGGACAGCTGCTTGGGCAGGTACGCGGCGAGGACCTCCCCCTCCGCCTTCTCCCGCTCGGCCGACTCGGGACGCCCGCCCTGCGCGAAGGCGTCCGCGGCCTCGCGGCGCTTCTTCGCCTCGCGGGTGATCACCTTCTGTACTTCGTCGTCGGAGAGCTCGCGCTTCGTCTTGCCCGCGACCTCCTCCTTGGTGATCGCGGTGAGGGTCAGCCGGAGCGTCGCGGAGCGGAGCTCGTCGCGCTCCTTGATGGCGGCGTTGAGGTCTTCCTGCAGCTTCGACTTGAGCGTGGTCATGCCGTTGATTGTCGCAGGTGTGGTGCGGCGGTCGCCTGCTGATTTCAGTGCCGTGCCCCGGGACGCGCCGTCGATGGGCGCGAGGCTGTCCACAGATTCGGGGTTGTCCACAGGGCGGCAAGCGGGGCTGTCGGGGTCTGACACGATGGACGTATGCGCGCGCGATACGGAGTACCCCTGGGAATCACGGCGGTGGGCGCCGCCGGAGTGTTGTATGCGGCGGGTTTCGAGGCCCGCTCGTTCCGCCTCCGACGGGTGACGGTCCCGGTCCTGCCACCAGGCATGCGGCCGCTCCGCGTCCTCCAGGTCTCCGACATCCACATGGTGAGCGGTCAGCGTAAGAAGCAGCGCTGGCTGCGCTCCCTGGCCGGGCTGCGCCCCGACTTCGTCATCAACACCGGGGACAACCTCTCCGACCAGGAGGGCGTCCCCGAAGTCCTGGACGCCCTCGGCCCGTTGATGGAGTTCCCGGGTGCGTACGTCTTCGGTTCGAACGACTACTACGGCCCCAGACTCCGCAACCCCGCTTTGTACTTGCTGGAGAAGTCCCAGGGCCGGCACGGTCTGAACGGCAACAAGCCGGCCGTGGGCGTCATCCACAACCCGTGGGAGGACCTGCGCGACGGCTTCGACTCGGCGGGCTGGCTGAACCTGACGAACACCCGGGGGACGCTCAAGATAGAAGGCGCCGAGATCGAGCTGACCGGCCTCGACGACCCGCACATCAAGCGGGACCGGTACGCGCGCGTCGCCGGCGGCCCGTCGGAGTCGGCCGACTTCTCGATGGGCGTGGTCCACGCCCCGTACCTGCGTACGCTCGACGCGTTCACGGCGGACGGCTACCCCCTGATCCTGGCCGGTCACACCCACGGCGGTCAGCTGTGCCTCCCCTTCTACGGCGCCTTCGTCACCAACTGCGACCTGGACGCGGACCGCGTGAAGGGCCTGTCCAGGCACACGGCGGAGGGGCAGACGTCGTACATGCACGTCTCGGCGGGCTGCGGTACCAACCGCTACACGCCGGTACGGTTCGCGTGCCCGCCGGAGGCGTCACTGCTGACGCTGGTCGCTCGGGAGTAGGTCACTCGGCAGCAGGTCGGACGGCGGTGGACCGGACGGATGCGGTCGGCCGGAGTGTGGTGGTCGAGCGAGGGCGCGAGCGGAAGCGGCGCCCGGGGCGACGGCGCCGTACAGGTCGATCGGGTCGTTGGTGTCGTCGGGGTCGTCTGGGTCGCCGGGGGGCGTTGGGGCCGATCGCGCCGGGCAGGTCGATCGGGTCGATCAGAGCGTTGCTGTCGATGTTGATGTCGATGCTGGTGGGGAGCGGGTCCGCGTTCGGCCGTCACCCACCCGGGTGACCCATATCGCCCGATTCGCCCCACACGCTTAGCGTGAGGGCATGATCGCCCCGATCCCCAGGGACATACCCGACCTGCCCGCGATACCGGGCATCCCCCCGCCGAACCCCTTCATCGTCCCGGCGACGGCAGTGGTGGCCCCCGTGCGCCGCCCCGTGGTGGCCGTCTTCCGTCTCCTGGTCGCCCTCGTCGCGACCGTGGGCGTGGCCATCGAGATGCGCCTGGGCAGTCCGCTCCACGTGCTCAGCTACTTCACCATCCAGGCCAACCTGCTGGTGGCGGTGGTCTTCGTCGCCTCGGCCCGGCGGGCACGGGCGGCGCGTCGCCCGCTGCCCGCGGTCCTCATGGGCGGCACGCTGCTCTACATCTCGATCACGGGCCTGGTCTACCACCTGATCCTGGCGGACCCGTCCAGCGGCTTCTCCATGATCGGGGGTATCGCCCGGCACGCAGGCTTGCAGGCGATGTCGAACCAGATCCTGCACACGGTGATCCCCATCGCCGCGGTGATCGACTGGCTCCTGCTGACCCGCCCGGCCCCGTTCGCTGTCCGGCATGCGACGACGTGGCTTGTCTACCCTCTCGCCTACCTGGCCTTTTCCCTCGTCCGCGGAGAGATGCTGCCGCCGGGCACCCCGGCGCGCTACCTCTACCCCTTCGTGGACGTCGACCGGCACGGCTACGTGGGCATCCTCGGCAACACCGCGATCCTTGGCGTCGCCTTCTACGCCCTCGCTCTCCTCGTCATCGCCCTGGACCACGTCCGCCCCGACCCGTTCCGCCGCCGCGGCCGACGCCCCAGAAACCGGATTTCGTCTCCGGCCACCGGTGGGCTAAAGTAAACGACGTCGCCGCGAGAGCAGTGACAATCGGGGTGTAGCGCAGCTTGGCAGCGCGCTTCGTTCGGGACGAAGAGGTCGTGGGTTCAAATCCCGCCACCCCGACATCTGAAACACCAGGTCAGGGCCGGTCTTCCTTCACGGGAGGCCGGCCCTGATTCGTTCCTTGGGGCCTCTGGGGAGTGAACGGGGAGTGGATCAAGGAAATCCACTCCCCGAGTAAGCAGCTCGGACGATGCGAGAGGGCCCGTACCAAGGTGCGGGCCCTCTCGCAGTGCTCTTGAGAACCGACGCTGCACGAGCGGCAGAACCTTCCCTACTTCCATCAAGCACCCGTCGTTGCTTCGCTCCTCCGGGCGGGCGCACGTTCCACACTCTCTTGCTGTTACCAGCCCTTATGGCGCACTCGGGCGCTGAACTGCGTCAACGGCCGGAGCGCCGCCCCGTCGGGTTCTGCTGCTTTCGTCGCTGTTGTACCAGCCGCGACCGATCGCTCACCTGGGGTCGTTCCCGGCGCGGTGACAGTGTTTGTTGCGTTTGACGGTGGTGGAGTTGGTGGCGGTGTGGGTGGTGGTGTCACCGCCTCCCGTGACGGTGGCCTTGTTCTTGATCTTGTGGTGTGTGTCGCAGCCGCAGGGGACGTTGACCTTGAGGGTGATGGGTGGGTAGCTGCTGCCTGGTGTCAGGACGTCGCTGCGGGTGCAGGTGAGGGTGGTCCGGTGGCAGTTCCATCCGGTGCCGGTGATGCTGCGGGCGGTGAGTCCTCGCGGAAGGGTGTCGTGCACGGTGACTGTGCTGCCGTCGGTGACGCCCGGCCCGCTGTTGCCGACCTTGATGGTGTAGGTCCCCTGCTTGCCCTGGACGAACTTCCCGGTGTGGGTCTTGGTGATGGTCAAGGAAGGGGTGACCACCGTGTAGGAGATGATCACCTGACCGCTCTTGTTCGCCGTCCCGATCGCCGAGGCCGTATAGGCCGTCCCGGTGCCCGTCGGAGTGGCGAAGCTGCTGCCTCCGCCGCCACCGCCACCACCCGCGCGGCCGAGACCGCTGGTTCCGGGGGTGGCGGCGCCGCCACCCCCGCCGGCGAAGTATCCTCCGCCTCCGCCTCCGCCGGCCCCGGCGGCCACGCAGTTGCCGCCGGTGTTGTTGCCGCCGGTGCCGCCGGTGCCGACCGTGGTGCCGGTGAAGCTGCTTCCTGGGTCGCCTGCGGTCGGCGTACAGCCTCCAGTGGGGGAGGCCGGCGCACCGCCGGTGCCGCCGGTCATGGTGCTGGTGCTGCCGCCTTGCCCGCCGGATCCCGGCGAACCACCGCTATCGGATGCTCCGGTGGTGCCGGCGGTGGCGTCCGGTGTGCCGCCGTTGCCCCCGTTGCCCCCCGCGACTGTGCCGGCGAAGGGGGCGCCGCCGTCGGCACCGCCGCCGCCGGCGACGACGAGGAGGCTGGTGCCGGTGCTGACGCTGGACGCCCCGCCTCCTCCGGAACCTCTCCGGAACTGGCCCGTGGGGTTGCTCGAGGTGCCGCCCGGGGCGCCGCCGTTGTAGCCGCCGGCGCCGCTCGCGTTGCAGCCGGCGCCGCCGGTGCCGCCGACGTTGACGGTGTAGGTCGTCGGAGCGGTGGTCACCGGCAGCGTGGTGACGACGCGTGCCCCCGTCCCCCCGGACCCGGTGAACCCGCAGACGGTGCCGGTGTTGTCGGCGCCGCCGGCGCCGTCCGCGGTGATGGTGACGACCGCGTTCGCGGGGACGGCGAAGGTCTGCGGAGCCCCGGTGAAGCTGAAGGTGGACGACGGGTCGGTTCCTCGTACCGTCGCTGGGGTGGTGGCCGGCCCGGCGACGGCCGGTGCGGCGGTCGCGGGCGTCAGCGCGGTGCCGGCCAATGCCGCGCACAGTCCCGCCACGGCTCCTGCCCGCCGCCACTGCTCACGAGTACCGATGCCGGCGCGGGCTCGGCTTCGCTCTGCCTCCACTCCGGTGAGGGGGTGTTGTGGAGCGTGATGACTGGTCACTGATGTCTCCCGACGTGCTGGCTTGGGGTGAGGCGGCCTTCCGCCAGTGGGGCAGGTCACCTCACCATCAATCACTTATTGTGATTACCTATGCGCGAAAAGTGATGGAAGGGGGGTTCGGGCCTGGTGACGTGTCATCGGGGTCTGGCGTTCGAGCTGCGCTCGGGCTCCGCCGAACGGTTGACGCCAGGTCGGGGCAGCCCCGGTGGCCCCGAAAACCAGGTGCCCCGGCCGCCGCCCCTCCTTACGCGCTGCCGCGTCTGTACGGCGGCAGGATCGCCGAGGAGAACCGCTTGCGCTCGCCGGTCGCCTCGTCGATGCGCTTGTCGTTCACCCCCGGGGCCTTCACCTCGACCACCCCGGCCACGGTCGTGACATCCCTCGGCTGGTGATAGCCGTTGAGGACCACCAGGCGGCGCCCGCGCTCGTCGCGCTCATCGGCCAACTCGGCTATGTAGGCGTTGACTTCAGCTTCCAAGGCGGCGGCCGGCATCCGCCTCGCACCATCGCGGATGATGCCGTCGATCACGGAGCCGGTCTCGGTCGTTCCATCAGCATTCACTACGCTCAGCACGTCGCTGACTGTGCTGCTCAACGGCCTTGTGGTGGTAGCCCTGTCGTGGGTCAGATGAGCTGTCACCTCTGACAGTCCAGGGGGCCAAACGGGGGGCCAAACGTCGCAGCGCGCCCCGGATGACCGTGGACAGCCACGTACGGAACCAGGGGCGTCGGAACAAGTCATTCGCCGCCCTCACCAGGTCAACAACCCCCGAAATCGCGTTCGGGACGAAGAGGTCGTGGGTTCAAATCCCGCCACCCCGACAGCTAAATAGCAGTTCAGAGGGCCTTTACCGGATCGGTAAGGGCCCTCTGGCGTTGCTGCGGGTCTCTCTTGGATCTCTTCCAGCGGACGCCGCGGTCGGAGAGCAGGGACACGAAGCTGTGCCCGAGCTCCCGAAGCGTCCGCTCGTCGGCGCTGATCCCGTCGACATCCTTGAGCGCCTGATGGACGGCACGAAGGAGGTTGGTCGCGTCGAGCGGCTTGCCCACGGCCGAGGACTTGCCCACGGCCGAGGAGAAGACGCGCCCGTGTTCGTCCCACTTATCGCCAGGGGTGAGCCGTTCCCCGCCCTGATCTTGCTCATTCCCGCTCCGCCTGCGTGTGGGTCGACGGCGGACGGGATGGGAGGTTGGGTGAGTGGTGGGAGAACCGGGCCGGTGACGGGGGCAGGGCCGCGAGGGGGATGATCCGCTCATGCGCATACGACGAGAGGTCCGCTGGGTCTTGTGGGGGCTGTGGCTTGCGTGTCTGGTGTTCTGCATCTGGTTCTTCGCGGAGGTGATCACGCTGTTCCTGCAGGCCGAGTCCTGGTGACGCGGGCGGGGTGGTAGACGGTTCGGGCGCGGCCGGTGTCAGGATCAGACTCGCAGCTCAGCGTCTTGTCAGGTCAGATCCAGCGCGGTGACGCGATCTTCCGAACTGGTGCCGTGTCCCGCCCACGGCAGGGACGCGGTCACAGTCCGGCGTGCCAGTCCCGCTCCAGATCGCCCGTGTCGCATACGCTGCGCAGACGTCCAGCCTGGCGTCCCCGACAACACGTACGCACAAGGGAATGCCGTCCGGTGGCGGCTCTTCACGTCGGTTCGGATGGCGCGGCTGCCGGATTGCGGAAGGGGTGTGGCATGAGGTCCCCAGGTGTGCACCTACGGGAGATCACCGACGCAAACCGGGATGCAGTACGCGCCCTCCGGGTCCGACGTGACCAAAAGCAGTTCGTCGCCTCCGTGTCCAAGTCGCTCAAGGACGCGGCAAGGAAACCGGAGGCCAATCCCTGGTATCGCGCCGTGTACCGAGGCGACGAGCCGGTCGGCTTCGTGATGCTGTCGTGGAAGCCGCCGTCCGGTCTTTTCGAAGGGCGGCACTTCCTCTGGCGCCTCCTCGTCGACAAGCGGTACCAGCGACGAGGGATCGGCCGAGAGGCACTCACGGAGATCGCCGCCCTCGTTCGCGCGGACGGCGCCACCGAGCTGCTGACCAGCTACGAGCCCGGCGACGGCGAACCGTGGCCCTTCTACCAGAAGTTCGGGTTCGAGCCCACCGGGGAGATGGACGACGGTGAGATCGTTCTGCGGCTCGCCTTCCCCGCTCAGTGAGCTCACACGGGAAACCGCGGAAAGGCACCCATTTCCGAGAGCCGGCCTCGGTCTCGTCGGGTCCGGCTCCCCGCGGCTCTCTGCTCGGTCGGCTCAGGCGTTGGGACGCTTGCCGTGATTGGCCTTCTTCTTCTTGCGGGCGCGTCGCTTGTTCCCTCGCTTAGCCATGGTTCATATCTCCCTAATCCAGTACTTTCTACGCCCTTGCCAGTCTAGATTTGGACCGGGATGTCCGCATCAGCGGTGCCGCGGGCAGCGAACCCCCAGGTCAGAGCCCTCGACCATACGGGTTTCCGTCCGGAGCCAGCCGTCGGGCAAGAGGGGCACTCCAACCGCGTGACAACGGCGACGCACAGCGGCGGACAACCACGGATACCTGCGGACCGTCCCCGTCCCTTCGTGGGCTTTCGGCCGACGCGGCAATCCAAAAGGGCGCCGTCAACGTACTGATAAGAGAGCCGCAGCCCGGGGATACGCCCCGGTCGGCTGGTTCCCGTGCAGAGGGGATCTTGGCTGCAAGACGTGCTCCCGTCAGTACGAGGCGACGTCTGCGACCGTGCCGCTCCTCCCTTTCGGCTGCGGCTGTCCATCTCGTGCCGCTGAGAGCTGCGCGAGACGATGGAGGAAGGTGCATCCCTCATGCGAGTACGACGTGCGAGGCGTCTCGCCGCGGTGTCCGCGGTCGGCATTCTGATGGCCGGCGGCGCTGCGATCGGCACAGCAGGCACGGCCGCGGCAGCAGCCCCTGCCGTGCACACTCAGGTGACCACCAACTGGTGCGGGGGCCAGGATGACTGGGGCGGGCGCTGCTTCGACCACCGCTTCGGCGACCACGGGTTCCGCTTCGACAACCGCTTCGACAACCACCACCGCTTCTTCAACGACGGAGGGTTCGTGATCATCCTGCCCTGACACTCCCTTGTCGCTTCAGTACCTGCTCAATGCTCAATTTCGCCCAGCCCGGGTGAAGATCACGCCAACAACCGCCGCTGTCCATTCCCGTCGTACGACTGGCCTGACATGCTCTCTGCGCTGCTGGAGCGAGTCGCAGAGCCGGCGTGGTGAGGGATGGGTTTTCGGACATGGACACCTTTGAATGGGCAGCGGCGATCCTGGCCCTGACGATCTGCTTCGGCCCCGGCCTGGCTGCCGTGACAACGGCCTGGCTGTTCCCCTGGCTCAGAGGCTCGATTGCACGGCCACGCCTCTGGGGCTGGGGCCAGCTGATGCTCGGCCTCTTCTTCGCCATGCAGCTCATGGACCAAACGATCATTTTCACCCCGCACAGCGGCGACGTGCTCTTCTACGGAGGATTGGCATTCGGCATCGGCGGCCTGTATCTGATGATGCTCGCCCGCAGTCCGGGCACGGCTCCTGAGGTGCCGGTGCAGCCGTACGGCAGCGAAGCGCGGCTACCTCCCAGACCGTAGCCCGCGTCCAGCGTCCAACCAACCCCGGACCCACCTCTGCGGCAGGAAGCTTCAGTCGGGCTCAGGAGCAGAGCTTCACGTGACGGACGGCCAGGACGTGGCCCGCCGCGTCGATGAGGCGGCTGCGGGAGAGGTGCCCGCTGCTCACCGCATTGGTGATCGCCGTGGCGATCGAGGACGTCTGGGAGCTGACGTTGCCCCCCAGGTCGAACATGACCATGTCGGCGCCCGAGCGCAGGGCCTGGACGGCGGCGGCGGGGACGCTGAAGCCGGCGGCGGAGATCGCCTTGGCGCTGAGCGAGTCGGTGACCACCAGCCCCTTGAATCCCATCTTGCCGCGCAGCTCGGAGCTGATGGCCGTGGGTGACAGGCTCGCAGGATTGGTGCCCAGGCCCGGCACGATGTTGTTGGAGACCATGATGGCCGGGGCACCGGCCTTGATGGCCGCTGTGAACGGCGGGATGCCCACCTTCTGCAGAGTGGACCACGGCAGGGTGCGGGCGGGGCCGAAGTCGGAGTTGTAAGTGGAGCCGCCGAGGCCCGGGAAGTGCTTGACGACGGGTATCACGCCTCCGGCGCGCAACCCGTTCATGTACGCGACACCGGCCTTGGAGACCACCGAGGTGTTGCCGCTGAAGGACCGCCACCCGTCGGGATTGGTCTTGCTGGGGGCCACGTTCCTGCCGTCGACGTCGACCACCGGCGCGAGGTCCATGTTCACCTGGGCGGCCGCCATCTTTTTGGCGACCTTAGTGACGTTCTGCTGGATCTGGGCCGGGGTCCAGTGCGCGCCCATGTACGCGGGCCAGGGCAGGGACCCGACGAGGTTCGACATGCGCTGGATACCGCCGCCCTCCTCGTCGGTCATCACCAACAGGCCCAGATGGCCGGGCACATGAGACTTCAGAGTGGTCAGCCGGGAGCCGAGGTCGGACGGCGCCTTGCTGCCGAACAGCAGCACACCGCCCACACCGGCGCTCACCTCGGACGTGACGCCGGACACCGAGGTCTCCGACACCGGGACGGCGATGGTCAGCATGGCCAGCCGACGGTTCGACCACCCGGCCAGCTTCGTGGTGTTGGTACACGCGGTGGCGGCGGAGGTGAGGCCCGGAGCGAAGGTCGAAGAGGAGGCGGAACGCGCGGCGGACGGGGCGAGAGACACGCCGGGACCACTGGAGTGCGGGGACGCCTTGGGGGTGCCCGAGTCACAGCCCACCAGGAGCATCGCCGCCACGGCGGCGGCAGCGCTCAGTCGTCGTGTGTTCCTGGCCCGGCCGGGGAGCCGCGGCGGTGCTGTCGCTCTTCTGTGGTCACGGTACGGCGGGAGATTCATCGCCCGGCCTCCTTCGGGAAGGCGCGACGCTACCCGCCGCGCTGAGGGCCGTATGACCATGAAGTGGGCTTTTACGACGCGTGAGAGGCGCACCAGCCCGCCTTTGTTCGCTGGTCCACGGTCGGAGTACCAGGATCTCGCGCCTCGGAGCCGGACGAAAGTCCAGCGGCCGTGAGTCAGGGCTTGTCTGGGAAATCCGGCTTCTGAGGGGATCGGGAGACAGTGGCGCATACGTGGAGACAGTGGCGTCCTGCGGCTCGTGTCCCAGCGCGGTCAGGGTGTCCGGCAGCGCGTCACTGTTGCTGACGGCGACGTCCGAGTCGCTCCGCGCGACACCGAGCCCGGCGTCGATCAGAAGGCACCGGCAGAGTGGATCAGTGGTGCGCGGTCGGCGCTGGCAGGTTGCCTCCTGGCCATCGACGAAGCCCGACCGTCGGTTGGGTCCCGGACGGATCTCCGGGCCGCCCCCAGACAGGCCGGGGATGCAACCATTCCCTTCAGAGCTGGAACCCCCGGAAGCCGACCGCGCGTGAGAGACCATAACCGCGGGCACTGACAACGGACCTCGCGACGGATCGTCAACTATCGTCTGCGGCTGTAGACGTACGTTCGACAAGGAGAGCCGATCCGTTGAACCGAGCCTCGGCCGGCAGGTCTCGTACGGTGGCGATCGGTGCCGCCGCGTCGCGGCCCTGCACGCTGGTCGTCTGCCGTGGGTGTTGTTGCGGCGATCCGCGGAAGTATCCCGACGACGATCACACCTGGCAGCTGGAGCGGTTGCGGGCCGGGGCCGAGGCGTCCGGGGGGCGGTTCGTGGTGCGGACCGTGGACTGTCTCGGACCCTGCGACCAGGCCAATGTCGTGGTCGTGCAGCCTTCGGGGGACGCGCGGCGCCGGGGTGCTCGGGCAACCTGGATCGGGTTCGCGATGGGGGACGACTGCACCGAGGAGCTGATGAGTTGGGCGTCGGCCGGAGGGCCGGGGGTCGCCGAACCTCCGGTCGCGCTGGAGTTGCAGTTCGTTCGGCCGCCGCGCGAGGCACGGGCCCGTACGCGTCGCTGAGGCGAGCCGGTTCGACGGCCGCCCTCTGGAACCACACCTCCCAGTGCGGCACTCTTCTCCCTCGTGGGGACCCTTCCGTATCAAAGCCCGTCGACCGACACGACCGCGCACATGGTGGTGGCCGGTGACGACGCCCTGGCACACCGGCTGGCCGCCGAGCTGCGGGGTGTCTACGGCGAACGGGTGACCCTCGTCGTGCCGCCCACCCAGCGCAGTGTGCGGCCGCCGGTGGTCGGGCGGGCGCGGGCCTCGACTCTGTTCGACCGGATGTCCGCGGCGGTGAACCGGGCCGCGGGCAACGGGGAGGGGCCGCCCCACCGGACGGCCGAACCCGCCGGTTCAGAGCGGGTGTTGGAGGCCACCGAACTCACCGAGTCCGTACTCGCCGAGGCGGGTGTCGAACGGGCCGCCGCCCTCGCGCTCGTCCATGACGACGACGAGACCAACATCCGGGCCGCACTCACCGCGCGCCGCCTCAATCCCCGGCTGCGGCTCGTCATACGGCTCTACAACCGGCGCCTCGGGCAGCACATCGAGGAACTCCTCGATCAGGCTTCGGCGTTGGCCATGGCCGTGGCCGATGGTGAAGGAGACGGTGGCGGCGGGAGCGGGGGGCTCGGGTTCGATGCCTCCACCACCGTGTTGTCCGATGCCGACACCGCCGCGCCCGCGCTCGCCGCGACCGCCGTCGCCGGGACCAGCAAGGTCGTCCAGACCGATGGGTTGATGCTGCGGGCGGTGGAGCGGCCGCCGCCGGGGCCCGGCGAGGTCGCCGATCCCGGGCTGTGCACGCTCGCGTTGCTGTCCGCGACCACCAACGACCCTGCCGGGGCCGACGGTTCGGAGAGCAGCGGGTCGCACGGGCCTCGGCTGCTGCCCGACGAGCGGGCCGTGGCGGCGGCCACCGGGCGCGGGACCGTCGTCCTGGAGACGGTGTCGTACGCCGCGTCCGCGCCGTCCGCCGGGCGCAGTGTCGTGCCCTTCGGCTCGCTGCTGTCGCGGCGGCTGCGCTGGTCGTTCGCCGGGCTGGTGGGGTGTGTGGTCGGGCTGGCGGTCGCGTCGATGGTCGTCACCGGGGAGCCCCCGCTGCAGGCGACCTATCTGACGCTGCTCGATCTCTTCGCCATCAACAATCCCGCCATCGGTGAGCCCATCGGGCGGCAGATTCTTCAGCTCTTCTCCGGGCTCGTCGGGCTGTTGCTGCTGCCCGTGCTGCTCGCCGCCGTGCTGGAGGCGCTCGGTACGTTCCGCGGCGGGTCCGCGTTGCGCAAGCCGCCGCGGGGGCTGTCCGGGCATGTGGTGCTGCTCGGGGTCGGGAAGATCGGGACGCGGGTGCTGACGCGGCTGCGGGAGCTGAACATTCCGGTGGTGTGCGTCGAGGCCGATCCGGAGGCGCGGGGGCTGGCGCTGGCGCGGCGGTTGCGGGTGCCGGTGGTGTTGGGGGATGTGACTCAGGAGGGTGTGCTCGAAGCCGCGAAGATTCATCGGGCGCATGCGCTGCTCGCGTTGACCAGTGCGGACACGACGAATCTGGAGGCCGCGTTGTACGCCCGTAGCCTGCGGCCCGATCTTCGGGTCGTGCTGCGGTTGTACGACGACGACTTCGCCACCGCCGTGTACCGGACCCTGCGGGCCGCGCATCCGCAGGCGCTGACCCGGAGTCGTAGCGTGTCGCATCTGGCGGCGCCCGCGTTCGCCGGGGCCATGATGGGGCGGCAGATCCTCGGGGCGATTCCGGTGGAGCGGCGGGTGTTGCTGTTCGCGGCCATCGTGGTGGGTGGGCATCCGCAGTTGGAGGGGCGGACTGTGGGGGAGGCGTTTCGGGCGGGGGCGTGGCGGGTGCTTGCGTTGGATACGGCTGCGTCGGGGGGACGGCGGGGTGGTGAACTGGTGTCCGCCGCGGGGAGTGGTGGGGGCGAGCGGGGCGGTTCCGGGCTGGTCTGGGATCTTCCCTCTACGTATGTACTTCGGGCGGAGGATCGGGTGGTGTTGGCTGCGACTCGGAGGGGGCTGGCGGAGTTGTTGGGGCGGCGGCGACGGGAATCGGCGGGTACGTAGTTTTTGTCTCGGGGGTGTCTGGTGCCGGTGCCGGTGCCGGTGCCGGCGGTCGTGCTGGTGCCGGTTCTGGTTCGGGCGCGGGAAGTGGGGTGGAGGGAGGAGGGAGGGGGTTTTCTTCGCCCCCGCCGCCCCTACCCGTCCCATCCCTGGGGCTCCGCCCCAGACCCCGCCGGTGGCTCCGCCCGACATACTCGCGGGGCTCCGCCCCTGCACCCCGATAAAAGACGCCGCCCCAGAACCCGCCGAAGGACGCCCCTCGGACTCCCTCGGGGCTGCGCCCCAGCCCTCGCCGAACGACACCGCCTCCGGACCCCCTCAAGGTTCCGCCCCGGACACCCCCGCGGGGCTCCGCCGCTGGGACCCGTCAAACGATGTCGTCCTCAGAGCTCCTCGGTGTTGTGCCCCAGAGACCGCGTACGCCCCCGTGGGGCTCCGTCCCTGGAGGCCGTCGAAGGGGGCAGCCCCCGGAGCTCCGCGGGCTGCGTCCGTGCCTCCCCTGCCCCCCGGGGGCTTTGCCTCTGTCGCTGTCGGGGGCGGGTTACTGGGGGAGGTGTCTGGTGGCGAAGTCGAGTTCGAGCTTTACCTGTTTGATGCGTTCGTCGACGACCAGGGAGCCGTGGCCCGCGTCGTAGCGGTAGACCTCGTGGATGGCGCTGCGGGCGGTGAGGCGGGCTACGTAGTTGTCGATCTGGCGGATGGGGCAGCGGGGGTCGTTGACACCGGCCGAGATGTAGACGGGGGCCTTGACCGCGTCGACGTAGGTGAGGGGGGAGGACGCCTCGAAACGTTCGGGGACGTCCTCGGGGGTGCCGCCGAGGAGGGTGCGGTCCATCGCCTTCAGGGCTTCCATCTCGTCGTGGTACGCCGTCACATAGTCGGCGACGGGGACGGCGGCGATGCCGAGGGTCCACGCGTCCGGCTGCGTACCGAGGCCCAGGAGGGTGAGGTAGCCGCCCCAGGAGCCGCCGGTGAGGATCAGGCGGGCGGGGTCGGCCAGGCCCGACGTCACCGCCCATTCCCGGACCGCCGCGATGTCTTCGAGTTCGATCAGGCCGACTCGGTGCTTGAGGGCGTCCGTCCACTCGCGGCCGTAGCCCGTGGAGCCTCGGTAGTTGATCCGGACCACCGCGTACCCGTGGTCCACCCAAGCCGCCGGGCCCGCCGCGAAGGAGTCGCTGTCGTGCCAGGTCGGGCCGCCGTGGATGTCGAAGACGGTGGGCAGGGGGCCCGTCGTGCCCGCCGGCTTCTGGATGAGCGCGTGGACACGGCCGCCGGGGCCCTCCACCCACACGTCCTCCACGGGGACCGAGCCCGGGGACTTCAGGCCGGGGGGATCGAGGACGATCTCGCCCGTCGTCGAGCGGACCACGGACGGCTCGGCCGCCGAGGACCACAGGTACTCCACGGTTCCGTCGGGGCGGGCCGTCGCCCCGGAGACGGTGCCCTGCGGGGTGGGCACCTGGACCAGCTCGCGGGACGCCAGGTCGTAGCGCCACAGGTCGCTGCGGGCCTCGAAGCTGTGGGCGATGAGAAGAGCCGAACCATCGGGGTACCACTCCGCCGCCACGTCGCCCGGGAGGTCCAGGGCCAGGTCCGTCTCCTCCCCCGTCGCCACGTCCCACACCAGCGGCTCCCAACGGCCGCGCCGCTGATGGCCGATGAGGAGGCGGGTGTCGCCATCGACGGGAGCGAAGCCGAGCACTTCCAGGCCCAGCTCGACCGTGCCGCCCTTGGTGTCGTCCAGCTCGGTGACCGTCGAGCCGTCCGGGCGCAGCACCCGAAGCGCCGAGTGCATCGCGTCGCCGTGCTCGGTGTGCTCGACGGCGATCAGGGAGCCGTCGTGCGAGAGGTCGCCGACGCCCGCCGACTCCCGGTGGCGGTAGATCTCCACCGGCTCCTCGCCGAGGCGGACCACGTGGATCGTCGAGCCGTCCTCGTCCGTCGAGCGGCCCACGACCGACGTCCGGCCGTCCCTGCCGATGGCCAGGCCCCCCGGGTAGGAGGGCTCCAGGCCCGGAGCGGCGGGGGCGTCGGCCTCAGCAACACCGTCACCGGCACCGGCACCGGCACCGGCACCGGCATCGGGGCCGCCTTCGCCGTCGACGGTGTCCGTGCCCTTGGGAGCGGTGAAGCGTTGGCGGCGCCAGATGCCGAACTCGTCCCCGTCCTTGTCGTCGAACCACCAGATCCACTCGCCGTCCGGGGAGAGCACCCCGTCCGTCGTGCCGTTCGCCCGGTTCGTGACCTGGCGCTGCTCCCCGGTCCCGCGGTCCCACGCGTACAGCTCGTACGTCCCCGTCGCGTTGGAGACGAACAGCGCGCGATGCGGGGCGTCCTCCGCCCAGTCGGGCAGCGACACCCGCGGCGCCCGGAAGCGCTTCTCCCAATCGGGCATGGCTGCCTGCTGCTGCTCGATGGACCCGTTGCTCTCAGTCATGGCCCCATAGTGCCTGGCCCGACCGACCCCGCGCTGGCGAGGTCCCCAGCCTGTGGATAAGTTCGCCGATCGCGTCGAACGAACTTCGAAAGAGCACCGGCAGGAGGGGCCCCGAAGCCTCGGCGTCGTGCGCGGCACCGTACCTTTGAGGTCGTGTACCGGTTCCTGCTGACGCCCCGCTGGTGGGGGATCAACGTCTTCGTGCTGTTGGCCATCCCCTTCTGCATCTTCATGGGTTCGTGGCAGTTGAGCCGGTTCGAGGCTCGGGTACAGGATCACCGCGCGGCCGGTGAGCAGGCCGCCGCGGCCAAGACGGAGGCGGCCCGTCCGCTCGCCCGGCTGCTGCCCGTGAGCACGGAGACCTCCGGGAAGCAGGCCACCGCGACCGGCCGGTACGGCAAGCAGCTCCTCGTGCCGGGGCGCGAGCTCGACGGCGAGCGCGGGGTCTACGTGCTGACGCTGCTGCGCGTCGACGGCGGCAAGGCCCTGCCCGTCGTGCGGGGCTGGCTGCCCGGAACCGCCGACCCGGCGAAGGCACCCGCCGCCCCGACCGGTGAGGTCACCGTCACGGGTGCGCTCCAGGCCTCCGAGAGCCCGGGGGCGAACGGCGTCACCGCCGCCGGGGGGCTGCCCGTGGGACAGACCGGCGCGATCAGCTCGGCGTCACTGGTGAACCTGGTGCCGTACGAGGTGTACGACGCCTGGATCACCCTCGCGAAGGCCGACAGCGGGATGCGTGCGGTGCCCGCGACCGAGCCTCAGGGCACCGGCCTGGATCTGAAGGCGTTCCAGAACCTCGGTTACACCGGTGAGTGGTTCGTCTTCGCGGGCTTCGTGGTCTTCATGTGGTTCCGGCTGCTGCGCCGCGAAGCGGAGTTCGCCCGGGACGCGGAGCTGGGGCTCGTCCCGGACCATGACGAAGAAGACGCCACGGTCACCGAAGCCACCGCCCGAGCCGAAGCCACCGCCCGAGCCGATGCCGCCGACGCCCCTCAGGACGCCGACAACATCCCCGTCCGGTAGATCGTCCCGGCGCACGCGTTGGGCACGGTCGTCGTGGCCGTCGCCGCGCCCGTCTCCGCCGTGTACGACACGGTGACGCTGCCGTCGGCCAGTCCGCCGTCCTCCGTCACCAGCTGGGTCGAGGTGCCGGTGCCACCGGTGTCCGTGGCGGTGCCGCCCGTGCTGGTGGCGCCGTCCGTGGTGGTGGTCGGGGTCGGCGAGGGCTGACCGCCGCCGGTGGTCGGACAGGTCTCCGAGGGCACCCAGGCGAACTTCACGACGTACGAGGCGCTCGGCTTCAGCACCACCGAGGCGACCTCCGTGGTGGGGTCGGGCAGCCCGGTGGCCGCGTCGCCCGCCACATGCGTCACCACACTGATCTTGGCCGAGTCCGCGGCGCCCTGCGCGAGGGTGCCGAGCGTGCCCGCGCCGCTGACGGTGCAACTGGTGGCGGAGACGTTCGAGAGGGTGAAGGAGCCGTAGACCGCGCCGGTGGCGTCCGGAGTGCCGACGGTACTGGTGGCTCCGCCGAGCTGCGCCGGTGTGCACGCGGGTGAGATCGCGGCCGAGGTCGAGGGATCGGGGCCGCCCGTGGCCGACCCGGTGTTCGTCCCCTTGCCCTTGTCGGGCGTGCCGGTCTGGCTGCCGCCCTTGCCCTTGTCCTTGGAGGTGCCTGAGCTGCCGCCCACGGAGCTCTCGCCGCCGTCGGGGCCCTTGCCCTGGCTGGTGCCGCCCTGGGCCTGTGAGCTGTTGCCCGCTATGGACGGATCGGCGTTCGACCCGGAGGCGTTCGAGACGTGCACGAGGGCGGGGACGGCGGTGCCGATGAAGAGCGCGGCGGCGGCCACGCCGACGATGGCCTGACGCTTGCGGGCCCGTCGTGCGGGGACCGCGCGGCGCAGGTGCTCCAGCGTGCCGTCCGTGGGTTCGATCTCCTGGACGGCCTGGTGCAGCAGCCGGCGCAGCGCCAGCTCGTCCGAACCGAACCCGTCGGGGCCCAGCTCGTCCGAACCGGACCCGTCCGGGCCCTGTGTGTCGGGGCCCGGTGCGTGCGGGCCCTGTGCGTCCAGGCCCTGCGGGTGGGGGCCGTTTGCGTCGGGGCCGTGGTTCACAGTTCCGTTCCCAGCTTGCTGCTCGTGCTCGTGCTCGTCTTCGGCGGGCGTGGTCCGGTGTGTCGGCTCATGCCACTCGTAGGGCTCGTGTCGATCGTGGTTGTCGCGTCGCTGGCTCATGCCGGGGCCTCCATGGCGACACGGAGCGCCGCGATGCCGCGCGAGCCGTACGCCTTGACCGACCCGAGCGATATCCCGAGGGTCTCGGCGACCTGGGCCTCGGTCATGTCCGCGAAGTAGCGCAGGACGAGGACCTCGCGCTGACGGCGCTGCAGGCCCTTCATCGCCTTGATCAGGGCGTCGCGCTCCAGCTGGTCGTACGCACCCTCCTCCGCGCTCGCCATGTCGGGCATCGGCTTCGAGAGGAGCTTGAGGCCGAGGATGCGCCGACGCAGCGCGGAGCGCGAGAGGTTGACGACGGTCTGACGCAGATACGCGAGCGTCTTCTCTGGGTCACGGACGCGTTTGCGCGCCGAGTGCACCCGGATGAAGGCCTCCTGGACGACGTCCTCGCAGGAGGCGGTGTCGTCGAGCAGGAGTGCCGCGAGGCCCAGCAGCGACCGGTAGTGGGCGCGGTAGGTCTCGGTGAGATGGTCGACCGTGGTGCCGGCGGCCATGCTGTCTTCAGCGCCGTCGCGCTGACTCGGTATGCGGGCGGGCCGCGCTGCGGGCATGGGCGCGATCACCGGCATGCCGCCGGGCACGCCGGGGCTACGGAGTCGGCGGGGTGGACGCAGGGGCGTGCCCCTGGTCTGTACCGCGGTGAATTCGAGAACCTCTGCCACGCCAGTTGGACACGCTCACCCCCGTCAGGGTTGTACGCGACAGGCATCACATTCGCTCCAGGGTTCACACCGGCCGAAGGGACCGCTCCCACGCGCCCCACGACACCCGTCCCCACGCACCGCACAACGCCCGCCCCCACGCGCTCCACAAGACCCGCCCCCACGCACCTCGCAACGCCCGCCGGACCATGTGCCGGAACGTCCGCCGACGCGACCCGTAGCGCACCTGGCAGTGCATTGAATGCCCTCATGCGTACTAGCTCATCCCCTATGCCCCGTTATGCCGTGCCGCCCCCGGACACCCGTTCAGGGCGACCGCAAAGACGCTCCCCGCCCTCCGCGCGGTTGCGGAGAACGGGGAGGGAAATCTTCGAACGCCAAGCGGGTCCTGGACAAGTGGTCCGGACCATTATTCCGGCCACACAACTGACACAGATCCTACAAACGAATCCGGACATGGCCAGCGAGATTTTGCCCCCTGGACGCCCTGAGCAGGGAAACCCGCGCACGCCGCGCCCTGACGCGGCTGTCTAGAACAGCTCCGCCGCCACCAGTTCCGCGATCTGGGCCGTGTTGAGGGCGGCGCCCTTGCGGAGGTTGTCGCCGCAGACGAAGAGTTCGAGGGCGGTCGGGTCGTCGAGGGCCCGGCGGACACGGCCCACCCAGGTCGGGTCGGTGCCGACGACGTCCGCGGGGGTGGGGAACTCGCCGGCGGCCGGGTTGTCGAACAGGACCACTCCGGGCGCGGTGGCCAGGATCTCGCGGGCCTTGGTCACGGTGACCTTGCCCTCGAAGCGGGCGTGCACGGTGAGGGAGTGCGTGGTCACGACCGGGACGCGGACGCAGGTCACGGCCACGGGCAGGTCCGGCAGCCCGAGGATCTTGCGGGACTCGTCCCGCACCTTCATCTCCTCCGAGGACCAGCCGTCCTCGCGCAGCGACCCGGCCCACGGGACGACGTTCAGCGCCACCGGCTCCGGGAAGGGGCCCGTGTTGTCGCCCACGGCCCGGCGTACGTCACCGGGGTTGGTCCCCAGTTCCGTACCGGCGACGAGGGACAGCTGCTGGCGCAGGGTGTCGACGCCCGCGCGCCCGGCGCCGCTCACCGCCTGGTACGAGGAGACCACCAGCTCGCGCAGGCCGAACTCGGCGTGCAGCGCGCCGAGCGCCACGATCATGGAGAGGGTGGTGCAGTTCGGGTTGGCGATGATCCCGCGCGGGCGCACGCGCGCGGCGTGCGGATTCACCTCGGGGACGACCAGAGGCACGTCGGGGTCCATCCGGAACGCGCCCGAGTTGTCGACCACGATGACGCCCTTGGCCGCGGCGATCGGCGCCCACTGCGCGGCCACCTCGTCCGGTACGTCGAACATCGCGACGTCGACCCCGTCGAAGGCGGCCTCACTGAGCGCCACCACCTCGACCTCCTCGCCGCGCACGGCCAGCTTGCGGCCGGCCGAGCGCGGGGAGGCGAGCAGACGGATCTCGCCCCAGATGTCCGCGTGCTGGGACAGGATCTGGAGCATGACCGTGCCGACGGCCCCGGTCGCGCCCACGACCGCCAGCGTCGGTCCTGCCGGCCTGGTCATCAGCGGCGACCAGCGCCGCCGTACGAGAGGACGGTCATCGTCCGGTGCCTCCGTAGACGACGGCCTCGTCGCTGTCGGAGTCGAGTCCGAAGGCGGTGTGCACCGCGCGGACGGCCTCGGGGACGTCGTCGGCACGCGTGACCACCGAGATGCGGATCTCGGAGGTGGAGATCAGCTCGATGTTCACCCCCGCGTCGGACAGTGCCTCGAAGAAGCCGGCCGTGACACCCGGGTTCGTCTTCATGCCCGCGCCGACGAGCGAGATCTTCCCGATCTGGTCGTCGTAGCGCAGCGAGTCGAAGCCGATCACGTTCTTCGCCTTCTCCAGGGCGTCGATGGCCTTGCGGCCCTCGGTCTTGGGGAGGGTGAAGGAGATGTCCGTCAGGCCGGTGGAGGCGGCGGACACGTTCTGCACGACCATGTCGATGTTGATCTCGGCATCGGCGATGGCGCGGAAGATCGAGGCGGCCTCGCCCGGCTTGTCCGGGACACCGACGACCGTGACCTTGGCCTCGGAGGTGTCGTGAGCGACACCGGAAATGATGGCCTGCTCCACCTTCTGGTCCCCTTGCTTGATCGGTGCACTGCTGACCCAGGTGCCCTGGAGCCCGCTGAAGGACGAGCGCACGTGGATCGGGATGTTGTAACGGCGGGCGTACTCCACACAGCGGTGGAGCAGCACCTTGGAGCCGGAGGCGGCGAGCTCCAGCATGTCCTCGAAGGCGATCCAGTCGATCTTCTTCGCCTTCTTCACCACCCGCGGGTCGGCGGTGAACACGCCGTCCACGTCGGTGTAGATCTCGCAGACCTCGGCATCCAGCGCCGCGGCGAGCGCGACGGCCGTGGTGTCGGACCCGCCGCGCCCGAGCGTGGTGATGTCCTTCTTGTCCTGCGAGACGCCCTGGAAGCCGGCGACGATGGCGATGTTGCCCTCGTCGAGCGCCGTCCGGATACGGCCCGGCGTGACGTCGATGATCCGCGCTTTGTTGTGGACCGAGTCGGTGATGACGCCTGCCTGGCTGCCGGTGAAGCTCTGGGCGCTGTGGCCCAGGTTTTTGATCGCCATCGCCAGCAGGGCCATGGAGATCCGCTCTCCGGCGGTCAGCAGCATGTCGAACTCTCGTCCGCTGGGCATCGGAGATACCTGCTCGGCGAGATCGATCAGCTCGTCCGTCGTGTCGCCCATCGCGGAAACGACCACGACCACCTGGTGGCCGTTCTTCTTCGCTTCCACGATTCGCTTGGCGACGCGCTTGATGCCCTCGGCATCGGCTACGGAGGAGCCTCCGTACTTCTGCACGACAAGGCCCACGTGCGCTCCTCGCTCAATCCGTCTCTGTACCGCACAACTGCGGTCGGCTCAGTCTAACGAGCGGCCGGATTTCCCTTCCGGAGTGTCGAATCGTGAGATGTCCCGCCCACGACGTGATCACTCCGGACCGTCAAGGTCCACCGGGAGTCCACCGGAGTCGTCAGATCCACCGGTTTCGGCAGGGTCCCTCCGGCCGCTCCGAGCGGCACCTGCCCGCCCGCACGCCCCGCCACTCCGGAAAGTGCCCCGTGTCACACGACACCGCCATGTCTTAACTCTCAAGCACTAAGGTTCGGCTGTGCGCGTACTCCTGGTGGAAGACGATGAGCCGGTCGCCGAGTCACTGCGTCGGGGACTGCTGCGCTACGGCTTCGAGGTCGAGTGGGTGACGACCGGCCACGCGGCGCTGGCCCACCAGGGCCCGTACGACGTCGTCCTTCTCGATCTCGGCCTGCCCGACACCGACGGCCTCGACGTCTGCAAGGCGCTGCGGACCCGCGGTGACGTGCCGATCATCGTGATCAGCGCGCGCAGCGACGAGACCGACCGGGTGGTGGGCCTGGAGATAGGCGCCGACGACTACGTCTCCAAGCCCTTCGGCGTACGGGAGGTCATCGCGCGGATCAGGGCGGTGATGCGGCGCGTCCGGCCCCGTACGGAGATGTCGGCGGGCCCCGACCGGTACGGGTCCCGGCTCACCGTCGACCGCAAGGCCGCCCGGGTCCGCCTCGACGGCGTCGAGGTGGCGCTCGCGCCCAAGGAGTACGACCTGCTCGCGTTCCTCACCGAGGAGCCCGGCGCGCTGATGTCACGCGAACAGATCATGGAAGCGGTCTGGGACGCGAACTGGTTCGGCCCGACGAAGACGCTCGACGTCCATGTCGCCGCACTGCGGCGCAAGCTCGCGGGGGCGATCACCATCGAGGCGGTACGGGGGGTCGGATTCCGTCTGGAGGTCGCACGGGATCCCGTGCCGGACTTGAAAACGGCCTCGCCCTCGAAGACGGCCTCGACGACGGCCTCGACCTCTGACTCGGCCCCCGCTCCGGAGCAGGGCGCGCCCGGCTCATGATCCGGCAGCTCATCGTCAGTTACGTCCTGCTGGTCGCCGTCGCGCTGACCGCGTTCACCGTGCCGGTGGCCTTCACGCTGACCTCGCAGCTGCGCGGCGACACCGAGGCCTCGGTGCGCCGGGAAGCCAACACGATGGCGCTGATGCTGGCGCAGGGCGACCCCGCCTCACGGGCCGCGCTGAACCGGCTGGCGACCGCGTACGCCGACCGGACGCCCGGCCACGTGGACGTGCTCCCGGCCTCCGGCACGGACGGGACGGACACCGCACGCTGGGGCGACGGCGCGCTGCGGGTGACGGTTCCGGCGATCAGGGACCATCACGTCGTGGGCGCGGTGCGCGTCACGTACCCCACCTCCGATCTGACCGCCCGGCTGTGGCGGATCTGGGGCTTCCGGGCGATCCTCGCCGTCGGTGTGCTGGCGGTGGCCGCCGGGCTCGGCGCGCTGGTGGCACGTCGGCTGACCCGGCCGCTGCGGCAGCTCAACGAGATGGCGAGCAGGTTCGGCGACGGGGATCTGACCGCGCGCTCGCCGGTGACCGGACCGCCGGAGACCCAGCGCCTGGCCCGCACCCTCAACTCGGGCGCGGAACGCCTGGACACCCTCATCGACTCCCAGCGGATCTTCGTCGCCGACGCCTCCCACCAGCTCCGTACCCCGCTCACGGCGCTGCGCCTGTCCCTCGACAACATCGCGGACGGGGTCGAGGACGCGTTCGTGCGCGAGGACGTGGACCAGGCCACCGCCGAGGTCGTCCGGATGAGCCGACTGGTGAACGGACTGCTCGTGCTCGCCCGCGCCGAGGCGAAGGTCTCGGCGGCCGAGGCGCTGCCGCTGCGGGAGTTGGTGGAGAACCGGCTCGCGGTGTGGCGGCCGGCCGCCGAGGAGCGCGGGGTGACCATCGCGCAGGAGGGGGAACTCGGCGGCCGGTCGCTCGTGCTGGCCAGTCCCGGGCACCTCGACCAGGTGCTGGACAACATCCTGTCGAACGCCCTGGAGGTCTCCCCGGACGCTTCGGTGATCACCGTGAAGGTGGCGGTCCGCCCCGACGAGGTGGTGCTCTCGGTGCTGGACCAGGGCCCCGGCATGTCCGACGCGGAGAAGGCCCGCGCCTTCGACCGCTTCTGGCGCGGCCAGGGCCTGACCGGGCGCTCCGGCTCCGGGCTCGGCCTCGCCATCGTCAAACAGCTGGTGGCGGACGACGGCGGGACCGTGGCCCTGCGCGACGCGCCCGGCGGCGGGCTGTGGGTGGCCGTCAGCCTTCGGGCATCACCGAGGAGTGGTGGTTGACGATCAGCCACTTGCCGCCGCGCTTCTCGTACTCGTACGTGTAGCGGGCCTCGACGGTGCGCTTGGCGCCGGTGTCCGGGTCGGTGAGCGTGAACTCGTACAGGCCGGTGTCGATGGCGGAGTTCTCGTCGAGGACGTTGACGATCGTCTCGGTCTTCTTGCCGACCGGCTTGTTCTCGAGGAAGTGCTCGAAGTAGTCGACGATCTCGGCGTGCGTGTCGCGGATCTTGTTGGAGACGGTGGGCAGCAGGACGGCGTCGGAGGCGTAGCGGTCGGCCACCTTCTCCGGGTCGCCGGTCTTCAGCGCGGCGTTCCAGCCGTCGAACAGCGCGGCGATCTGGGCCTTGGTGGGCGGCTTCTGCGGGGCCGCGCCGGCCGATGTGCTGATGCCGAGGCCCACGGCGGTCGCGGCGGCGAGGGTGGAGGCGGTGATGACGGCGGCGCGCTTGCGTATCCGACGCTTCATGGGAACTCCAGTGCGGTGGGGGTGCTCCGCTTGCTGCGGGAGCGACTCCAGCCTCTCTTCGCGCTGGTTAGGAGCCGTCCAGCGGACGTGCAGGACTGATCCAACTCCCGGCCAACTCACGCTGTGCGAGGGGATGGTGACGGGGGTGCAGGGGTGCCGGGCGGGGTAAGGGGCGTGGATGACGGGCGAGTTGATGCTGGGCGGGATCGTGCTGCTGGGGTCCTGTGTGCAGTGGCTGACCGGGATGGGCTTCGCGCTCGTCGCCGTGCCGGCGCTGGTGCTGCTGCTCGGGCCGGCCCAGGGTGTCGTCCTCGCGAACTGCGTCGCCGGGGCGATCTGCGTCGTGGGGCTGGCCGGTGGGTGGCGGCGGGTGCGGCCGCGCGCGATGGTGCCGTTGTGTCTGGCGGCGGCGCTCACCGTGCCGGTGGGCAGCTGGGTCGCACGGCGGCTGCCGCCCGCCGAGCTGCTGGTTTTCATGGGCGCGCTGGTGACGGTGGCCGTGGTCGTGGTCATGCGGGGCGCCCGGCTGCCCGCGCTGCGGGGCACGCGGGGTGCGGTGGCCGCGGGGGCGGCGGGCGGGTTCATGAACTCCGCGGCGGGGGTGGGGGGTCCGCCGGTCTCTCTGTACGCCCTCAACGCGGGGTGGACGGTTCGGGAGTTCGTGCCGAACGCGCTGTTCTACGGGGTGGTGGTGAACGCCTTCTCGGTGGCCTCGAACGGCGTTCCGCATCTTGGGTCGGCGCGGTGGGGGGTCGTGGTGACGGGGATGGTGGTGGGGGCCTCGATCGGGAGGGTGCTTGCCGAACGGGTGCCGGAGCAGCGGGCGCGGATGCTGGTGCTGTTGCTGGCGTTGATCGGTGGGCTCACCACGTTGGGGAAGGGGGTGTGGGGGCTGGGGTGACCTGTGGTGGGTGCGCTCGGTGCCTGTGGCGGGTGCGCTCGGCGCCTGTGGCGGGGCGCGCCTAGTGCCGGCCTGGTGCCTGTCGTGGGCGCGCCTGGTGCCGGTGGTGGGTGCGCCCTGGTGCCGGTGGTGGGTCGGGGCCGTGGCGGTACGTCGAGCCCGTCGCCGCTGGATCAGACGTGGGCCGGGCAAGGGAGCCGCTGCTCGATCCGGACGTAAGCGACGGGCTTGCGACGTACCGCCACGGCCCCTCGCGTCGCAGGGCGACCTCGCGTCGCGGGGTGGCCATGCATCGCGGGGCGGCCTCGGGTGGGTGGTGGCCTCGTGTGGGTGGTGGCTGTGGGGGTCAGTGTGTTGGGGGCTTGCGGCGGGGGGTTGCCGAGCGGGGTGGGGTCGTGCGCATGTGGGTGCGGACCCGGCCCAGTACGTCGCTGAGCGTGGTGATGTCGGAGCGGTTCAGGGGTGTGACGAGAAGCCTGTGTACGACCGCCACGTGGCCCGGCATCACTCGGCCGAGGAGCTCCTGGCCCTGCGGGGTGGCGGTGACGTTGACGCTGCGTTCGTCGTCCGCCGAGGGTGCCCTGGTGACCAGTCCCGCCTTGGCCAACTGGGCCACCTGGTAGGTCAGCCCGCTGCGGCTGTGGACCAGGCGGTCGGCGATGTCGGTCATCCGCAGCTGCCCCTCGGGGGCCTGCCCGAGCACGGCGAGGATCTGGAACTGGGTGTAGCTGAGGCCGCCCTCGTCGCGCAGCTGCTGGTCGACGGCGTGCTGGAGCAGGCTGCTGACCTCCATCAGGGCGAAGTAGGCGGCCAGTTGCTCGGGATCCAGTCGCTCGGGATCGGGGGGCGGGGTGTGCGGCATGACCAAGAGTTTACTTGCTGCGAATTCGAAGCAGTCGTAAGGTCGCCATGTGCTTCGAATTCGTAGCATTAGCGAAGAGGAGACTGGTCATGAGCATGGCTTATCTCGCGCAGGCCGATCAGCAGCAGAAGCTCGAGTGGCTCGACGGCGGTGTCTTCGCCGTGTTGCTGGACAGCGCGGCCACCGACGGGCAGCTGACCGTCGGGCGGTTCAGCGTCAGCAAGGGCGAGGCGCCGCCGTACCACATGCACACCCGTGAGGACGAGGTCTTCATGCTGATCAAGGGGACCGCGCTGGTCTGGTCCGACGATCAGGAGATGGAGCTGTCCGAGGGCGGCATCGTCTATCTGCCCAAGAACGTCCCGCACGGCTACCGGATCACCTCCGACACCGCCGACCTGCTGATGATCTGCACCCCGGGCGGCATCGAGGGCATGTTCCGGCACGCCGGACGCGATCTGGCCACCCCTCGGCCCGAGGGCTTCCGGATCGATCCGGAGCTGCTCGCCGAGGCCGCCGACAAGTACGGACAGATCGTTCTGGGACCGCCCCGCTGACCGACGCCCGCCCCGCTCACCGATGAGAGGTCCTTCATGACTCAGCAGCAACGTCAGGCTCTTGATGAGCTCCTGCGGCACGCCCCGTTCGACATCGGCGGTGAACTCGGCGAACAGCGCGCCCTCTTCCACGAGATGATCGCGTCCGTGCCGCTGCCCGAAGACGTCACGGCCACCCCGGGGCGGCTCGGTGGCATACCGGTCGTCACCGTGAAGACTCCGGGCGAGGATTCTTCGGCCGTGGTGCTCTACTTCCACGGCGGCGCCTACGCACTCGGCTCGGCCGGCGACTCCGTGGGCCTGGCCGCCGACGTGGCCCGGCGGGTCGGGGTCCGTGCCGTGTCGGTGGACTACCGGCTGGCCCCGGAGCATCCGTTCCCCACGGCCGTCGACGACGCCGTGGCCGCCTATCGCGCCCTGCTCGCGGACGGGACACCCAGCTCCGAGGTCGCGTTCGTCGGTGAGTCCGCGGGCGGCGGGCTGGTGATGGCCACGCTCGTCGCGCTCAAGGAGGCGGGGCTGCCGCAGCCGTCGTCGGCCGTGGTCTTCTCCCCCTGGGCCGATCTGACCCTGTCCGGGGACAGCCTGACCGGCAAGGCCGACGTCGATCCCGCGCTGACCGCCAAGGGGCTGCAGATCCGCGCCCGCGACTACCTGGGCGAGACCGACCCCGCCACGCCCCTGGCCAGCCCGGTCTTCGCCGACCTGACGGGGCTCGCGCCCCTGCTCATCCAGGTCGGTTCGCACGAGATCCTGCTGGACGACGCCGTACGACTGGCCGCCCGCGCCGCCGAGCACGACGTGGCGGTCGAGCTGCAGGTCTGGCCCCAGGTCCCGCACGTCTTCCAGGGGTTCGCCGCGCTGCTCGACGACGCCGACGCCGCGCTGACCTCCGCCGCCGCCTTCACCCGGGCGCACTGGGCCGCCGTTTGACCCCGGGCCGGGACTACTTGGACGACCTGATGCCGAGCGGTCCGCCGATCTCCTCGGCCATGACCCGGCCCGCCTCCTCCGCGAGGACCTCCTCGCCGAGGTCCTGGTCGGTGTCGAGACCGTTGAGGTCGTCCAGGGGCTGGTTCAGGCGGACGTGGGCCACCAGGGACTGGAGGGCGCGCAGAGCCGCCGAGGTGGTGGACCCCCAGTTGGAGAAGTAGGAGAACTGCCACCACCACAGGGCCTCGGTGGTGCGGCCCGCGCGGTAGTGGGCCATGCCGTGGCGCAGATCGGTGATGACGTCCGCGAGGTCGTCCGAGATGCGGCAGGCCACCGGGGCCTTGCGCGGTTCGTACGGGTCGAACACCTCGGAGTAGACGTCGATCGGGTCCAGCATGACCGCGAGGCGCTCACGCAGGTCGTCGACGTCCGGCTCCGGACCGAGGTCCGGCTCGTAGCGCTCGTCGGGGACGATGTCCTCGTGCGCGCCGAGACGGCCGCCGGCCAGCAGCAGCTGGGACACCTCCAGGAGGAGGAAGGGCACGGCGGAGTCCGGCTCGTCGCCCTTCGCCACTTCGGTGACGGCGACGATGAAGCTCTCGACCTGGTCCGCGATCTGGACCACGAAGTCGTCGGGGTCCTGGCTGGTCGCGTGCAGCGTGGCGTCAGACATCTAGGAGTCGTCTCCCCTCGAAGGCGCGGCCGAGTGTGACCTCGTCCGCGTATTCCAGGTCGCCACCCACCGGGAGGCCGCTGGCCAGGCGGGTGACCCTGAGGCCCATGGGCTTGATCATGCGGGCGAGGTACGTGGCCGTCGCCTCGCCCTCCAGGTTCGGGTCCGTGGCGAGGATGAGCTCCGTGACCGCGCCGTCGGCGAGACGGGCGAGGAGTTCCCTTATCCGGAGGTCGTCGGGGCCCACACCCTCGATCGGGCTGATCGCGCCGCCCAGCACGTGGTACTTGCCCCGGAACTCGCGCGTGCGCTCGATCGCGACGACGTCCTTGGGCTCCTCGACCACGCAGATGACGGTCAGATCCCGACGCGGGTCGCGGCAGATGTTGCACAGTTCCTCCTGCGCCACATTGCCGCAGGTCGCGCAGAAGCGGACCTTCGCCTTGACCTCCATGAGGCACTGCGCGAGCCGGCGGACGTCCGTCGGCTCGGCCTGCAGGATGTGGAAGGCGATCCGCTGCGCGCTCTTGGGACCGACGCCGGGCAGCCGCCCCAACTCGTCGATGAGGTCCTGGACCACGCCTTCGTACACGGACTGCCGCCCTTCCTGGAATCTTTCAGTACGTACGGTAGTTGGCCGCCGCCGGTCTTAGAAAGGCAGGCCGGGGATGCCACTGCCGCCGAGGCCCTGGGCGAGCGGGCCGAGCTTCTGCTGCTGGAGCGCCTGGGCGTTCTCGTTGGCCGCCTGGACCGCCGCGACGACGAGGTCGGCGAGGGTCTCGGTGTCCTCGGGGTCCACGGCCTTCGGGTCGATGACCAGGGCGCGCAGCTCACCCGAGCCCGTCACCGTCGCCGTCACCAGACCGCCACCCGCCTGGCCTTCGACCTCGGTGCGCGCGAGTTCCTCCTGCGCGTCGGCGAGGTCCTGCTGCATCTTCTGGGCCTGCTGGAACAGCTGCTGCATATTGGGCTGGCCACCACCGGGAATCACGATCAGCTCCTGGTTTCGTACGGCTGTCTGGACGGGGTTTTCCCGTTCAGCATGAGCCTACGTGGTTGGCGGGGCCGTCGCCCAAGCACTCTTTCGAGTGAGATGATCTCGAAGCCTATACCTGATCAAGACCCTCTTCCGGGCGGAAAAGCGGCGAAACCCGGGCCATCGCCACCCATTGGGCGGTAGGAAGGGAGCGGCGCTTCGGCACCACGCGTCACTTGACATCACACAACGTCACCAGACACAACGTCACCAGCGACATCCAACATCACCAGCTTCGTCCTTCGTCGTCCTTCGCCAGTAGGGAGTGCCGGGTGAGCCAGCCGGAGATGCAGCCCGAGGGGCCGCCCCAGGACGGGCGGGACGACGGGGCCGCCGGGACCCGGCCGGGTGATCTGACCGGCCGCGCGTTTCCGCTCGGGGACTGGGGGGAGCCTGCCGAGCGGCTCCATGAGCTGTACCGGTGGGTGGAGCGGGGGGCGCTCGACACGGCGTCCTGGTATCTCGCGGACCGGGTGTGGAAGCGGCGGGGGGCGCGGGTGCTGCGGGGTGGGGCGGCGGCGGGGGCGGTGGCCGGGGCCGCGCTTCCCCTGCTGGATCTCACCGGAGTGGTCGGCGGGGTCGCCCCCTGGGGGTATCTCGCGCTGCTGCTCGGGGTCGCGTGTGTGGCCGGGGACCGGTTCTTCGGGGTGACCTCCGGATGGATAAGGGACGTGGCGACCGCGCAGGCCGTGCAGCGGCGGTTGCAGGTGTTGCAGTTCGACTGGGCGTCGGAGAGTGTGCGGGAGGTTTTGGGGCCGACGGAGGGGACCGCCAGCGAGGCGGCCGATCGGTGTCTGGGGGTGTTGCGCCGGTTTTCGGAGGACATGACGGAGTTGGTGCGGGTGGAGACGACGGACTGGATGGTGGAGTTCCGGACCGGGCCCGCGCCGCTGGGGATCCAGTCGTCGTTGGCCGGGGTTCCCCGGGCGGAGGGTGCGTCGGCTGGGCGGCTGCCGTTGCCTCCGGGCACCCGCCCGAACATGCCTCGCCAGCGACCCCCGGAGCCGCGCTAGCGTTCCCTCGGTTCCCTCGCCCCCGCCGCCCCTACCCGTCCCATCCCAGGGGCTCCGCCCCTTCAACCCCGAACCCCCGCGGGCCTGCCGCCCCCGAACCCCCAGCGGCGCTCCGCCCCCAAACCCGGCCAGGGACACGCCCCCAAACCCCCAGCAGGGCTGCCGCCCCCGCACCCCACCGGGGGCACGCCCCCGAACGCCCGCGGGGCTCCGCCCCCCTGGACCCCCATGGGGCTCCGCCCCCCTGGACCGTGGGGCTTCGCCCCCCGCATCGGCCTGAACGGCCTCGTCATCGAACGCCGGGCAGGCTGGAGGTTTTTGGGGGCGCGGGGAACTGCGCGGTCGGCCCCCACCGGGCCCGCAGCCGAACGAATCGGGCGGACAGGGGGTGTAGGTCGAAGGATCAGTTGGTGCCGCAGATTTTCAGGCCCACCGGGGTCCCGCACGGGAGGTGGCCGTGGGTGCGGATGATGTCCTGGCCGTTGCCGCGGCTGATGTAGGTGAGGAAGCTGGAGGCGAGGGAGTCGGCGGGCGGCTGGCCGTAGGTGTAGGCGTACTCGATCTCCCGGTACGGGTAGGAGGACGTGCCGTGTTCCAGGTCCTCCACGGACGCGGTGTGTCCGTCGAGGGTGAGCTGGTGCAGGCCCTTGTATCCGGTGGCGAGGTTCAGTTCGCTGTAGCCGATCGCCCCGGGCAACCCGGCCACGGTGCTCAGCACCTGCCCGGTGGAGTCGAGCTCGCACCGCACCACAGGCGCCGTCGCGTCGTCCTTGTGGACGCAGTCCAGGGAGGAGTTGGCGATTTCGCCCCGGCTCAGGACCCGGCGCTGAAAGACCTGGCGGGTACCGGAGTTGGCGTCCCGGCTGACGAGGAGCACGGGGCGGTCGGGACCGCCGAGCTGCTTCCAGTTCTTGATCTCGCCGAGGTAGAGGCGGCGTACGTCGGCGAGGGACAGGTTCCGCACGGGCAGGTCGTCGTTCACGACCAGGACGAAGACCGAGACCGCGACCCGGTTCTCACGCAGTTGCGGGAACCCGCTCGGCTTCGGCCCGTCCGAGAGGGCGATGACGGGCGGCGCGCCCTTCGAGGACTTGGCGCCGGCATCGCCGAGTTCACGCACCCCCGCCGTGCTCCCGTGCGCGTCGACCACGATGTCGGCGCCCTCGCAGTCCTGCTCGTACTTCTTCGCCAGCTCGCTCATCACGGGCGCGAAGGCGGTCGAGCCGGTGACGGTGAGCGTGCCCTTCTCGCAGCCCATCGGCGACGGTGAGTCGTCCCGCAGCACGACGATCAGCGCGAGCGTGACGACACACACGGTCAGCAACACGGTGATCAGCCGGGCCGCACGGCTGAAGAGGGGCGGCTGGTCGTCCGGTGTCGTACTGCGGTTGGGGCTGACCTCGCCGTCCCGCAGCCCGCCGATCAGCCGTATCTCGCGCCCCACGTCCCCGCCCGACAGCAGCACGAGGAGCTTGAAGTGCTCGCCCCGGTTGAGCGGGACGCGCGGGATGCGCAGGACGCCGTCCTCGTAACTGAGCCCCGCGGCGGGGGTGAAGTGGTCCATGAGGTGGTCGGTGCCGGGCGGCTGGGTGACGGACACACCGCGGATGGTGCGGTCGGTGAACACCGCTGTCAGACCGTGACGTTCACGGCTCGTGTAGTCGTCACCGGCGATGCTCTGCGAACCGTCGTTCTCGATCCGCAGCAGCACGAGGGTGGCGTCCGTCATGCCCGGCGTCTCGTCGAACAACCCGAGCCGTACGTTGGCGCGCCCCGAACGCACGTCGTCGCCTATCGGGTTGTCCATCTGCACCCGGTAGCCGATCCGCTTGCGCCGCGGCACCCGGCGCTCGTACCAGACCATCACCGCGGAGGCGACGACACCGATCACGGCGGTCCCCACGGCCACAATGTTCTCTGCGCTCAGCCACTCCATCGCGAGCCACTCCCCCGACCCCAAGGTGCGGTCACCGTACGGCTCGAGGCGGGAACATCCGGCGTACGCCGGGTGAAGTTCAGCGGCCGTTCAAACGAACTGACACTTCGTCAGCCGCTCTTCGTGTAAGTCAGCGACTCGCCCGAGCCCGTGTTCACCCGGCGCAGCCGGCCGTCGGACAGAAGGGTGATCTCGGAGGCGGCGCCCGGGGAGCAGGAGGAGACCGGTGCGCCACCGGTGACTTCGGAGGGGCCGACCACCAGGGGGCCGCCGGCGCCGGGGGCGGCGGTCAGTTCGGCCTGGAAGACGCAGTGGTAGGTGCTGCCGCCGGACGGACCGTCCGCGACGAGCGAGAGGACCTTGTCCCCCACCGCGCCCTGCTGGATGGTCAGTCGGCGGGTGTTGTGGCCCGTCGCGTTGTCGATGGAGGCGTCCCAGGTGCCGAGGAACCCCTCCGGGATCGTGCCGCCCTGGGATACCTGGGGCGAGGGGGGATCGGAAGGGGAGGAGGAGGGAGTGGAGGGGGAGGGCGGGGGCGAGTCGGAGGAGGTCGGGCTCGTGGACGCGGCCGAGGACGCCTTCGCGTCGTCGGTGCTGTTGGCCGACCCGCCCTGCATCAGCGCGTAGACGGAACCGCCCGCGCCGAGCGCGACGACCAGCGCCACGACGATCAGGGCGGCGGTGGAGCGGCCGCTTCTGCGCGGCGGCTCGGGCTCGGGGACGCCCGCGGGGCCGTACGGCGTGGTGGGCATGCCCGGTCCGTACGACGGCGTGGGGCCGTACGAGCCGGGCGCGCCCCAGCTGCCCTGCGGATGGCCGTACGCGGGCGGGCCCGTGGGACTGGGGTGCTGCTGGGGATGGCCGTACGCCGGGTGCGCGGCGGGCGGCGCGGCCGGCGGGGGCGTCTGGTCATCGCCCGCGATCAGCGTCGGGAGGTGGTCCGTCGAGGCCGGTCCTCCCGGCGGGGGCGGGGTGGCGGCGTGCTCCGGGGCGACCTCGGGAGCGGGGGTGGCGGTGGGTGCGGCCGAGGGCTTGGACAGGTCCAGGGGCGCCGGGGCGGATCCCGGGGCCGGTTCCTGAGCGGGGGCGGTGGCCTGACGCGTGGGCGGCGCCGGAGTCGGTGCGGGGCGCTCGTCCGGGTTCTCCGTGTCCAGCAACCGCACGGCGTGCCGCCCGAGTTGGGCCACCAGCGCACTGGGCAGCCACGGGTCGCGGGAACGTCCTTCCACGACGGTGTCCTCCGCGCCGATGCGCTCCAGGATCTCGTCGAGGCCGGGGCGGGCGGCGGGGTCCTTGCGCAGACAGTGCCGTACGAGGTCGGCGAGACCCTCCGGTACGCCGTCCAGGTCGGGATCCTCCTGCGCGATGCGGAACATCGTCGCGTGCACCCCGCTGTTCGCCGCCCCGAAGGGCAGGGCGCCGGTGGCGGCGTACGAGAGGACCGAGCCCAGGCAGAAGATGTCGCACGCGGGCGTGACGCGGTCGCCGCGGACCTGCTCGGGCGCCATGAACCCGGGCGAGCCGACGAGGGCACCGGTGCTGGTGAGGCCGCCGTCGGTGACGGTCTCCAGGGCGCGCGCGATCCCGAAGTCGATGACGCGCGGGCCGTCGATGGTCACGAGGACGTTGGAGGGCTTGAGGTCGCGGTGGATGAGTCCGGCGGCGTGGATGTCCTTGAGGGCGTGGGCGAGTCCGGCCGCGAGGATGCGGACGGAACGTTCCGGTAGCGCTCCGTGGTCGCGGCCCACGACCGTCTGGAGGGAGGGTCCGGCGACATATCCGGTCGCGACCCACGGAACGGCGGCCTCGGTGTCCGCGTCGAGGACGGGGGCGGTCCAGAGGCCGCCGACCCGGCGCGCGGCCTGCACCTCCTGGCGGAAGCGGGCCCGGAACTCCTCCTGTGCGGCGAGTTCCTCGCGCACCAGCTTCACGGCGACGGTACGGCCCCGGTCGGAGCGGGCCAGATAGACGCGTCCCATGCCACCGGCACCGAGCCGCGCGAGCAGTCGGTAGGCCCCGATCTGCCGCGGTTCCCCCGCCCCCAGCTTCTCCATCGTCGTGCCGCCCTCCCCCGCGCCTGTGCAACCGCCCGAGGCCGAGGATAGTGCGGCCCTACCGGGAGGTGGGTGGGGCGGTGTCTACGGTTCAGTAACAGCACCTGGCGTTTTCGTGACGTCCGTCGCGGCCCCGTCGATCTCGTCGAGAACCGCCGACAGTCGCTCCAGGATCCGTACGGTCTCGGCGAAGCCGTCCTCCCCGAGCGCCCGCGCCAGCCGGTCGGCGAGGCTCGCGTGGCCGGGGCCGATCGCGGCGACGGCGGCGCGGCCTGCGGCGGTCGGGGACAGCAGTTTGGCGCGGCGGTGGGCGGGGTTGGGCAGGTACTCGGCGAGGCCCTTGCCGACCAGCAGATCGGCGACGCGCTGCACGCTCTGCCGGGTGATGCCCATGACGCGGGCGATCCCGGCGACGGGGAGCGGCTCGGGGAGCACCGCGCCCAGCACCTGCCACCAGGCGGCGGTCAGCCCCGCGGGGCGGGCCAGTTCGTCCGCCACGGAGAGGAACTGGCCGTTGAGCCGGAAGACACCGAGGGCGGCGCGGCTGAGGAGGTTCTGCCGTTCCCGGCTCATCGGGCGGCCTCCTCGGCGGCCCTTGAGGCCTCCTCCAGTACGGCGTACGCGGACGCGTCGGAGTCGTGGAACAGGCGGTACCAGGCGTCCAGGACCTCCCCCTCGTACACCCCGAGAAGCCGCAGGACCTCCCGGGCGAAGGCGACGGGCTCGGTCGGTCCGGCGGTGACGAGGTTGCCGTCGGTGACGGCGTCGGTGTCGACGTACCGCCCGCCGCCCCGGTAGCCGGTGGCGGCGAGGTAGAAGGACACGGCACTGGTGTGGTCCCGGTCGTCGAGGAGCCCTTCGCGGGCGAGCCCGGCCGTCGCCCCGCAGATCGCGGCCACCGGCACGCCCGCGTCGAGGAAGGCGCGGGCCTTGCGGGCGAAGGGGGCGAGGCCGTCGCACGTGTCCCAGAAGTCGGCGCCGGTGAGGATCAGCAGGGAACTGTCCTCGGGGCGGAGTTCGTCGAGCGCGAGGTCGGGCTGGATGCGGAGACCGCCGATCGTCGTCACGGGCTCCCGGGTGGGGCCGACGGTCCGGATCTCGCGGCCGGCGCGGGCGAGATACGCGGTGGTGTGACCGGTCTCCCAGTCGGCGTAGGTGTCGTAGACGGCGAGGTGGACGGGACTGCCGTGGTCGTTCGTCGCGTTCATCGCTCTCTCCTCGCACGGGTCATGAGGGCGGCTGTGCGGTGGTGACGGTGGTGCACCATGTCAGCATGCTGTCATTTCGACAGGATCCTGTCAATGAGCTGTTGTCGGCGGCCAAGCCCGACAGACTGTCGTGGAAAGCCCCCGGTCACAGACAGGACGCCGATGTCGCACCCCCTCCGGGGACATTTACGCTTCGGCGCATGACCCCTCAGCCCAACCCCCAGGTCGGCGCCGCCGTGAAGGCCGCGGACCGCGCGCACGTGTTCCACTCCTGGTCCGCTCAGGAGCTCATCGACCCGCTCGCCGTCGCCGGCGCGGAGGGGTCGTACTTCTGGGACTACGAAGGCAAGCGGTATCTGGACTTCACCAGCGGGCTCGTCTTCACCAACATCGGCTACCAGCACCCGAAGGTCGTCGCCGCGATCCAGGAACAGGCCGCGACCCTGTCCACGTTCGCGCCCGCCTTCGCCGTGGAGGCCCGTTCGGAGGCGGCCCGGCTGATCGCCGAGCGGACCCCGGGCGACCTGGACAAGATCTTCTTCACCAACGGTGGTGCGGAGGCCGTCGAGAACGCCACGCGGATGGCCCGGCTGCACACCGGCCGTCCGAAGGTGCTCTCCGCGTACCGCTCGTACCACGGGGCCACCTCCACCGCGATCAACCTCACCGGTGACCCGCGGCGTTGGCCGAACGACAGCGGCGCGGCGGGCGTCGTCCACTTCTGGGCGCCGTTCCTCTACCGCTCCCCCTTCCACTCCGACAGTGAGCAGCAGGAGTGCGAGCGGGCGCTTCAGCACCTGGAGGACACGATCGTCTTCGAGGGGCCGGGGACCGTCGCGGCCATCATCCTCGAGACGATTCCGGGGACCGCGGGAATCATGACGCCGCCTCCGGGCTATCTCGCCGGGGTGCGGGCGCTCTGCGACCAGTACGGGATCGTCTTCATCCTGGACGAGGTCATGGCGGGGTTCGGGCGTACCGGGAAGTGGTTCGCGGCGGACCACTACGACGTGACGCCGGACCTCATGACCTTCGCGAAGGGAGTGAACTCGGGCTACGTTCCGCTCGGCGGTGTCACGATCTCCTCGGCGATCGCGGAGACCTTCGCCCGGCGGCCCTACCCCGGGGGGCTCACGTACTCCGGGCATCCGCTGGCCTGTGCCGCCGCCGTCGCCACCATCAACGTGATGGAGGAGGAGGGCATCGTCGAGCAGGCCGCGCGGATCGGGGAGACGGTGCTCGAGCCCGGGCTGCGGGAGCTGGCCGCGCGGCATCCCAGTGTGGGTGAGGTGCGCGGTACGGGGGTGTTCTGGGCGCTGGAGCTGGTCAAGGACCGCGAGACCCGGGAGCCGCTGGTGCCGTACAACGCCGCCGGTGAGGCCAATGGGCCGATGGCCGCGTTCGGGGCCGCGGCGAAGGCGCGGGGGCTGTGGCCGTTCATCAACATGAACCGGACTCATGTGGTGCCGCCGTGCAATGTCTCCGAGGGAGAAGCGAAGGAGGGGCTCGCGGTGCTGGACGAGGCGTTGTCGGTGGCGGACGAATACACCGTGTGACGCGCGGGGCGGCGTGTGGGTCGGCTGCGGGTGAGTGGGGGCTGGGCGCGCAGTTCCCCGCGCCCCTGAGAGCGTGGCTGGGGGCGGGGCCGGGACCCGCCTCCTGCAGCCCCTGAGCGGCTCGCGTCCGCGTAAGGTGACCGTGCTTGCAGACAAGCGCAGGCACGTGCACCCGTACGCGACGAGGGAGCGAGAGACCATGCCCGGCATCGGCGGCAACGGCGCCGTAACCCGTAGCACCCTGCGGCAGCAGATCGCGGACGCGCTCCGCGACGAGGTGCTGGCAGGCCGGCTCCGGCCCGGGCAGGCGTTCACGGTGAAGGAGATCGCCGAGCAGTACGGCGTCTCCGCGACCCCCGTCCGCGAGGCCCTCGTCGATCTGTCGGCCCAGGGCCTCCTGGAGGCGGACCAGCACCGCGGCTTCCGCGTGCACGAGTACTCACTGGACGACTACCGCGGCATGATCGAGGCCCGGAGTCTCGTCACCGACGGGATGTTCAAGAGTCTCCTCGTCTCAGGCATGGCGCAGGCCGACGATCCGCGCGCCCTCGCCGCCCTCACCGGGGTCCGCCGCCGCGGCGAGGAGGCCCAGCGCGCCGCGACCGCCGGCGACCTGAACATCCTCATCGGCTACGACCTGCGCTTCTGGCGCGAACTGAGCGCCCTGTTCGGCAACGCCTACCTCGCCGACTTCCTGCACCGGCTGCGCGTCCAGTCCTGGGTGTGCACGGTGCAGCATCTGCGCCGGGTGGAGGATCTGAAGGGCCACCTGTGGGCGGGTCACACGGAGCTCGTGGACGCGCTGGCCCGCCGCGACCCGGGCGCGGCGCACGCGATCGTCGCCGCGTACAACGAGCACTCCCTCGCCCTCATCGAGCGACTGGCCGACGGATGAGCGCGACGTGAGGTCGTGGCGGGAGGCGTGTGCGCCGGTGCGACAGGTGGGCGCTCGGGGTGTGGGTACGGGATCCGCACGAGGGGGACTGAGGACGGGTCCCACCCATTACGCTTCCCTGACCACCGTGCTTCCCAAGGAGCTAGAGGAGCCGTCTGTTGGCATGTGACCTGTGGCTGGTCCCGCTCGTCGACGTGTTGTGCCACACCCCTGACAATCCCTTCGCCGAGGAGCTTGCGCTCTACGACAAAGCGCTGGGCGAGGCCGGACTTCCGCCGGTCCCGGTGTACGCGTACATGCCGGGGCTTTCCGGCGACGTGGCCCCGGTCGCCGGTTTCGACTACGACGCGCTGCACTTCCTGCGCCGGGCGTATCTGCTCCAGATGTGCGGCCTCGCGGTGACCCCGGTGGACGAACTGGGCGGCGACTACGAGCAGTTGCTGGAGATGTTCGAGACGAACGCCCAGCAGTCGCACCTCGTGTGGCACTACGACCACGCGGGCGCGTACGTCCCGGTCGACTTCCCGCACCCGCTCGCCAATGACGAACTCCTCGCCGGGGGCGGCCCCCTGGGCTCCTCCCAGTCGCTGCTGCGCGAGCTGGAGTTCGTGGCCCCGTCGATCGGAATCGACCCGGCGAACCCGCCGGCCGCCCCGCAGCCGCCCATGGCTCCCACGGAGCTGGAGGAACCAGCCGCACCCGCCCCGTACGACGCGAGTCCGTTCGCGCGCGAGCGGCATGTGTGGCTCGGCCTGCACGCGGCGGCGACCCGCAGCCTCGCCCAAGGGTCGATGATCATCTTCAGTTGAGGCACTCGCGGCCCGAAGGAAGGCCCAGGCCCCACCGGAGTCGGTGGGACCTGGGCCGTCTTCATGTGCCGGTCGCCGGGCGACGACCGCCGGGTACCCGCTACCAGGCCGTGGGGGCTCTCATGGCCTCGTACGCGTAGCGGACCGGGGCGTGACGGTCGCGGACCGGCACCCAGGTTCTGCCGTTGTCGTCGGAGAACTTGTAGGACCAGAGTCCGTTGCCGCCGGCGTTCTTGATGGTGCTGTGTTCGAGCCCCTGGCCGCTGTTGTAGACGACCTTGTGCTTGGCCTTCATGCCGGTGGCGGAGCCGGACGTGACGGCGTCGTCGTCACCGGCGCCGATGAGGGTCCAGTCCGTCTTCATCTTGGACTGCGGGTTCTGTCCGGCCCAGGAGAGGAAGCCGCTGCCCGGCCGCAGGTCGCTGCACTGCTTGTAGGTGTAGGCGGCCGTGCACGCCGTCGCCCAGTTGGAGCCCGTGAACGGGCTGCTGAAGGTCACCGCGTCCTCGACGTAGAGGTAGTCCGGCCACTGCGACGACGTCCGGCCGTACTTGTTCACGCCGGTGATCGCCGCTCGGATGACCTGACCGCCCATGGAGTGGCCGACCACGTCGACCTTCTTGCCGTGCTTGGAGTAGTTGTTGTAGATGTCCCAGGCGAGCAGCCGGCCGAGTTCCTGGATCCGGGTCTGCAGGTTGCCGTTGACCTTGCGGGTGCAGTTGACGTCGTTCTTGTAGTAGCCCCAGGTGACGAACTTGCCCGTCCAGCCCTTCGTCCGAAGGTCGGACATGGCCTTGCCCCAGACCGACTTGCAGTCCTGCTTGGCGTGGTACGGGCTCCCGTGCTTCCAGTCGATGCCGTGGACGAAGTACACGGCATTGCTCACACCCGCCTGCCGGGGCGGGGTGGCGGCGCCGGCCGGCCCCGCCGCCAGCGCCACCATGACTCCCGCGGTCGCCATGGCGACCAGAGCCCGAACGATCCGGTTCTTCAACAAGACTCCTCGTGGAGTGACCGCCGCGGCGCGACGGCCGACCGAAGGCCGGACCTGCCGGGGGTGCGAGCTACAGGTCCGGCGCGCCGTTCTGACGCAGGATCATCTTGTTGAACAGGCCATGACAGTGACATCAGTCGCTCTACTCGTCACCGTTGAGTACACGTACTCATGCACATCGTGACACCCATGACCGGATTTCCGCATTCAACTTTTCACTCAACCAGCCCTGAACCAAAGCCTTTTGACTGACTGTCAGCTAGCCGTGAACACCGGCGCCCCGTCCTGTGTCAGCTTCCAGTTGGTGACCGCGAAGTCGGCCGGGTCGAGGGTGCCCTTGGACGTGACGTAGTCGATCATCAGCTGGCGGATCTCGTTGGTGGAGCTGTACGCGATGTCGGCGGCCGCGATGTGCGGGTAGCCGCTGCCGCCGTTGGCGCGGTAGTTGTTGACGGCGACGACGAAGACCTGGTCGTCGGCGACCGCCACGCCCTTGTAGGTGAGGTTCTTGATGCGGGAGCCCTCGGCCTGCGCGATGTCGATGTCGTACTCGACCCCGGCGGCGGTGTCGTACATGTAGTCCCAGAAGCTGTTGGCGTTGGTGAGGGTGGCCGTGTCCACCTTCGTGCCGGACGGAACCTTGTAGTAGTACTTCGCCGCGTACTCGAGGTAGTCCTTGAGCTGGGCGCCCGTGAGCTTCTTGCCGTACAGGGTGTTGTCGTAGATGTAGAGCCCGGCCACGTCGCGGATGGTGACATTGCCCGCCGGAATGTCGGCGGTGCGGCTGAAGGGCGCCGCGACGGAGATCAGGGGGAGGGCGGCGTCGGCGGTGGACAGGCCGGAGGCCACCGTCGCCATCTGGACCTGGTGGATGAAGTCCATCACCGGGACGTCCTTCCAGCAGGCCTCGGCCGCGGAGAGGTCCGCGGTGCAGGTGCCCACCGGAGTGTTGACGTACTTCACGACCAGGTCGTGGTCGGCCTTGAGGAGCCTGGTGATCTCCGGGTCCTCCTCGACGGTGTTGCTGTTGAGGGTCTGCGCCTTGGTGCTCGTCACCTTCCACTGGCCGTGGTGGAGTTCGAGCTCGAAGTCGAAGACGGTCAGGCGCATGCCCCAGCAGTACGGCTCGGAGAGGACGACGTCCTTGCCGGTCTCCTCGTTCTTCACCGTGTACGACGAGACCTCGACGTGCGTGTGACCGACGAGGATCGCGTCGATGCCGGGGACCTGCTGGGCGACGAGGTTCGAGGCGTTCTCGATGTACGGCAGCTCACTGCCGTACGACGAACTGCCGTCCAGGCCCGAGTGGTCGGTGAGGAACACGACGTCGCAGCCGAGGGCACGCATCCGCGGGACGTACTTCTTCGCCTGCTCGACGAGCCCGGTGAACGCCATCTTCCCGGAGACGTTGTCCTTGTCCCACAGGGCGATACCCGGGTTGGTGAGGCCGAGGATGCCGACCTTGATGTCCGGGGCGCCGGGGACACAGATGCGCTTCACGGTGTACGGCTGGAAGGCCGGGCGCAGGGTCTTGGCGTCCAGCGCGTTGGCGCCGAGCAGCGGGAAGTGACACTGCTTCTCGAACTTGCGCAGGGTCTCGATGCCGTAGTTGAACTCGTGGTTGCCGAGGGCGGCGGCGTCGTAGCGCATGTGGTTCATGGCGACGGCCATGGGGTGCACGGGGGCGCGCTTGCCCTTGGCGGCGACGATGGGGTCCACGCGGGCGTAGTAGTACGCCAGCGAGGTGCCCTGGATGATGTCGCCGGCGTCGACGAGCAGGACGTGCTTCTCGCCCTTGGCGGCGCGCTGCTGCTTGATGAGGGTGGCGACGCGGGCGACGCCCACGGAGTTGCCCTTGCTGTCCTTGTACGCCGCGTCCGTGTAGTAGTCCCAGTCGAAGACGTGACTGTGCAGGTCGGTGGTGCCCAGGATGGAGAAGGACCAGGTACGGGGCGCCTGTTCGGGCTTGTGGTCCGCGGTCTGGGCCTGGGCCGGGGTCGCGGCGACAGCTCCCGCGACCGTGACGGCCGCCCCGGTGACGGCCGACTTCTTCACGAACTCCCGGCGGTTCATGGGATTGACGGGCATACGTGTCTCCTGGGACTGGCTGGGACTTGGCTGACGGGAGCAACTGCGCGAGTCGTGCGGGGACTTCGGGCACTGTGGATGCGCTGGGTGCGTTACGCGCGCTGCGCGCACTCAGTGCACTACACGCGTAGATCGTCGTCGGGTCCCGGTCGGTCGGGAACCAGGAACAGACCATGTCCAGGTCAATTAACGGTCAGCTCGCCCTGCCTGACGGTCACTCCGTGCCATGACGGCGCCCCCGGTTCGGCCGAAGCCGCGCCGGGGGCGCCCTCGTCGGGGGACCGCGTACTAATCGACGGCGACAATCCGGGTGGCCCGGTATTGATAACCGTCCTGCTCGCCCTCTTCCCACTCCATGGTGACTTTCCGACCCGGTGTGAGAGAGCGGAAGCCGGGCATCTCGATCACGGAGAAGTGCGCCCAGCAACCGCCGGGCGTCTCATCGGAATCGAGGACTCCCCAGCCCTCTTCGTCGTCCCATTCACGAACCGTCGCCAGCGTCATGCGGAGATCCTACTTCCGCTATACGAGGGTGACGATGAACGGGAAGTCGAGGTCGACCGTCCGCGTTCCGCGCGCAATGGGGAAGGTCTCGTGAATCTTCAGATCCCAATTGCAGGACGTCATGCGGCTGCCCAGCGCCGCGGAGGCATGGACGAAGTACCGTGGAGAGACGCCGGGGTGGCTGTCGTGAGCGACCCCGCGGCCGTTGCAGGTGAGGTCGGCGGTCTCGCTCATGAGACCGGTGGCGGGTGCCGCGGTGGCGGCGCTGAGCTGCCACCCCCACTGGAGCTTGCCGTTGCTGTACTTTATTTGAGCGCTGAAATTCCCCCGGGGGTCATTTCCGTTGTAGGACGGGTGCTGCGGAGTGAAAACGTGCTCCCCCGCGGCGGACGACGGCGCGGAGCCGAGCCCCACGGCGAGTGCCGACGTAGCGGCCAGAATCGCCGCCCGCTTCGCAAAGCGCGAAAACATGGTGAACCTCTTTCAGGTCAGTGGGTTCGCCTGCGAAGCTAATCGGTCAAGAACGGCGCTCACAACGGACCTCGGGCAAAGAACACACCAACTGACACAGTGTGATGTGACACGGGTCGGCGACACATTCCCCGGTGAACGCGAAGGCCGCCGCCCCCGGTTGGGGACGACGGCCTCTCACTGCATCCGAGCGATCCGAACGGTCTGAACGATCCGGACGGATCAGATGAACGAGTTGATCTCGATCGTCTCGTCGCGGCCCGGGCCGACTCCGATCGCGGAGATCCGGGCGCCGGACATGTCCTCCAGCGCCTTGACGTACGCCTGGGCGTTCTTCGGGAGGTCGGAGAAGGACTTCGCCTTGGTGATGTCCTCGGACCAGCCCGGGAGGTTCTCGTAGATCGGCTTCGCGTGGTGGAAGTCGGTCTGGGAGTACGGGAGTTCCTCGACGCGCTTGCCGTCGATCTCGTACGCCACGCAGACCGGGATCTCCTCCCAGCCGGTCAGGACGTCGAGCTTGGTGAGGAAGAAGTCGGTCAGACCGTTCACCCGGGTCGCGTAGCGGGCGATGACCGCGTCGAACCAGCCGCAGCGGCGGTCACGGCCGGTGGTGACACCGCGCTCGCCACCGATGCGGCGCAGCGCCTCGCCGTCCTCGTCGAGGAGCTCGGTCGGGAACGGGCCCGAGCCGACACGGGTCGTGTACGCCTTGAGGATGCCGATGACCCGGCTGATCTTCGTCGGGCCGACGCCCGAACCGGTGCAGGCACCGCCGGCCGTCGGGTTCGACGACGTCACGAAGGGGTACGTGCCGTGGTCGATGTCGAGGAGCGTGCCCTGGCCGCCCTCGAAGAGCACGACCTTGTCCTGCTCCAGCGCCTGGTTCAGGATCAGGACCGTGTCCGCGACGTACGGCTTGAGCCGGTCCGCGTAGCCCAGCAGCTCCTCGACGACCTGCCCGGCCTCGATGGCACGGCGGTTGTAGAGCTTGGTCAGCAGCTGGTTCTTGACCTCGAGGGCCGCCTCGACCTTCTGGGTCAGGATCGACTCGTCGTAGAGGTCCTGGATACGGATGCCGACGCGGTTGATCTTGTCCGCGTAGGTGGGCCCGATGCCACGCCCGGTCGTACCGATCTTCCGCTTCCCGAGGAAGCGTTCCGTCACCTTGTCGACGGTGACGTTGTACGGCGTGATGATGTGAGCGTTTCCGCTGATCAGAAGCTTGGAGGTGTCGACACCGCGCTCGTTCAGTCCGTTCAGCTCGGAGAACAGGACCGACGGGTCGACGACGACTCCGTTTCCGATCACCGGAGTGCACTCAGGCGTGAGGATTCCGGAAGGGAGGAGGTGGAGGGCGTACTTCTGATCGCCCACGACTACCGTGTGGCCGGCGTTGTTGCCGCCCTGGTAGCGCACCACATAGTCCACGGATCCACCGAGCAGGTCGGTGGCCTTTCCCTTGCCTTCGTCACCCCACTGAGCACCGAGCAGCACAAGTGCGGGCACAGGCGTACACCCCTTCCGGGCGGGGCATGTCCAAGGTCGGGGACGTACGCGGCTGGTTTTCGATACGGCTGCGTACGCCGGCGACCTCCTTTGGCCGCGACCGTCGGACCGGATGCCCCGGAATAGACGAAGCCCCTGGCGCAATAGCGCAAGGGGCTCTTGCACAAAGATGCTACCCGAGGAAGCGAGGCATGACCGAGGTGGCGGCTTCCGACCAGCTCTTGGTGGTCATCGACCCGGTCGCCCGTCGGACGGACGGCGAGTCTGTACGGATCGCAAAAGACGTGCTCAGCGCGGGTGCGGCGACGAAAGTATGCCTGCCGGAAGGGCCCGAGGAATTTGCCCGGGCGCTGGCCCGGAGAGGTTCCCGGCGGCCGGTCGTGGTGGGCGACGACCGTGCCCTCTTGCGCGCTGTGTCCCTTTTGCACCGACAGCGGGAGCTGGCCGGATGTGGGGTGTCGTTGGTGCCGGTGGGGGGTGTACTGGCGCTGGCCCGGGCGCTCGGGGTGCCCGTCGGGGCCGTCGCGGCGGCCCGGGCCGTGCTCGAAGGGGTCGAGCGGCGGCTCGATCTGCTGGTCGACGACAGTGACGGGGTGGTGTTGGGGGCGTTGCGGATTCCACCGGTGGGGGCGGGTGGGGGGATGAGGGATGCCGAGGAGGTCGACATGGGGGGTGTCGGCGGCTTCGGGGAATCTGGGAGTTCCGGGACTTTCGGGGGTTCCGGGGGTTTCGGGAGTGGTGCTTCCGGGCTTGGAGGGCATGCGTGGCTGCGGACCTGTCAGTCACTGGTCCGTACGCTCGCGGCGCGGCCCACGCGCGTGGCGTCCGTGCCGGGACCAGGGCCTTCGCGGCTGCGGGTCGAGGTCGACGGGGTCACCCTGGTCGATCTGGATCAGCCGGTCGAGGCGGTGTCCGTGACGCCCGGCGTTGCCGGGGGTGCGGAGGTGGAGGTTCGGCCGGCTTCCGTGGGGGCGGAGGCTTCGCCGTTGCGGTTGGTGGGGCGGCGGGTGACGGTGTCCGGGGCGGACTTCCGGTACCGGGCGGATTCTCTGGTGTCCGGGCCTGTGCGGACGCGGACGTGGACGGTTCGGGAAGGGGGGTGGGCGCTTACGCTGCCGAGCTGAGCCCCCAGGGGCTCCGCCCCTTCGCCCCCCACGCCGCTTGACCCCACTCCTTCGGCGAGGGCTCTCAGCCCTCGCCGAAGTGCTGCTCCCGGTGGACCCGCCAGCGGTCCATCATCGACTCCAGCTCGCCCTCCATGAACTCGAAGAAGGCAAGGGTCTCCGCGAGTCGACCGCCCGCCGGGGTGTCCGCGCCCAGGCTGGCGACGCCTTCGCGCAGCGCGTCCTCCCAGCGCTTGATGATCGCCTCACGATTGGTGAGCGCCTCGTACCACTGGTCGCTGTGCACGCGGTACCGCTCCCGGCGCGAACCGGGTTCCCGCTCGCGCGACACCATGTGCACCTGCGCCAGATAGCGCACCGCACCGGAAACCGCCGCGGGACTGATCCGCAGTTGCTCACCCAGTTCGACCGAGGTCAGAGCGCCGGTGTCCGAGGCGAGCAGCGCCCCGAAGACCCGGGACGGCATCCGGGGCATCCCGGCCTCCACGAGTTGCGCCGCGAAGTGCTCGACGAACCGCGAGACCGCCTCCGCGTCCCGACCCACCGCGCCTACCGCTCCCACCGCCTCCGGCTCCGCCATCCCCCGATTGTATCCGAGCGTTTATACAATTCGTTAACTTCACAAATTTCTGAAAGAAGCGTACGTTCTGAAGCATGACGAAGGGCAGGGCCAAGGGAATGACGAAGGCCACGACGAAGGCGATCACCGTCTCCGGGCTGCACAAGTCGTTCGGCGGGACACACGCGCTGGACGGTCTCGACCTGGACGTCGAGGCCGGCGAGGTGCACGGCTTCCTCGGTCCGAACGGCTCCGGGAAGTCCACCACGATCCGGGTCCTGCTGGGCCTGCTGCGCGCCGACGCGGGCGCGGCGCGGCTGCTCGGCCGGGACCCCTGGGCGGACGCGGTGGAGCTGCACCGCCGGGTCGCCTACGTTCCCGGTGACGTCACCCTGTGGCGCAACCTCTCCGGCGGTGAGGTCATCGACCTGTACGGGCGGCTGCGCGGGGGGCTCGACCCGGCGCGCCGGGCGGAACTGATCGAACGCTTCGAACTCGACCCCACCAAGAAGGGACGCACCTACTCCAAGGGCAACCGTCAGAAGGTCGCCCTCGTCGCCGCCTTCGCCTCGGACGTCGACCTGCTGATCCTCGACGAGCCCACGTCGGGCCTCGACCCGCTGATGGAGGAGGTCTTCCAGCGGTGCGTCGAGGAGGAACGCGACCGCGGCCGGACCGTCCTGCTCTCCTCGCACATCCTCAGCGAGGTGGAGGAGCTGTGCGACCGCGTCAGCATCATCCGCAAGGGCCGCACCGTCGAGAGCGGCACCCTCGCCGACCTGCGCCATCTGACCCGTACCAGCGTCACCGCCGAACTCGCGGGACCGCCCAACGGGCTGGCGCACCTGCCCGGCGTGCACGACCTGGACATCCAGGGCCACCGGGTCAGGCTCCAGGTCGAGACGGACAAGCTCGACGCCGTACTGCGCTCGCTCACCGGCTCGGGCGTACGGTCGCTGACCTCGACGCCGCCGACCCTGGAGGAACTGTTCCTGCGGCACTACCAGGACGACGTCCGGGTGAACGGCGAAGGGACGATGGCGCGATGACCACCGCGACCGCTGCCGTACGGGGTGCGGTACGGGCCCGGAGTTCCCGCCAACTCGCCGGGACGGGCACGCTGTTGAGGTTCTCCCTGCGCCGCGACCGGCTGATGATGCCGCTGTGGGTCGGCGTGATCGGCCTGCTGGTGCTGTCCATGCCGAACTCCCTGAAGTCCGTCTACGGCACCGCCGCCGAACGCGCCGAGCTCGCCCGCCAGATGCTCACCAACAGCTCCCTGCGCGCCACGTACGGGCCGGTGTTCGACGACTCGCTCGGCGGACTCACCGCCTGGCGCATCGGCGGCTATGCCGGTCTGTTCGCCGGGATCATGAGCCTGCTCGTCGTTGTACGGCACACCCGCGAGGAGGAGGAGAGCGGGCGCCAGGAACTCCTCTCGTCGGCGATGGTGGGGCGCCGGGCCCCGCTGACGGCGGCGCTGCTGGCCGCCCTCGTCGCCAACGGCGTGCTCGCGCTGCTCATCGCGGGCGGGCTGGCCGGGCAGGGCGGTGCCGGGGCGCTGGCCCTCGGGCTCGGCGTCGGGGGCGTCGGCATGGTCTTCGCCACCATGGCCGCGATCGTCGCCCAGCTCACCGAGAGCGCGCGGCTCGCCAAGGGGCTGACGGGCGGGCTGCTGGGCGCGGCGTTCGTGCTGCGGGCGGCGGGCGACTCGTCGACGAGCGACGGCTCCTCCGTGCTGACCTGGGTGTCGCCGCTGGGGTGGCTGGAGAACGAACGCCCCTTCGCTCACGAGCGGTGGTGGGTGCCGGCGCTGTTCGTCGCCGCCGTGGTGATCCAGGGCGCGGTCGCCTACGAACTCGCCGGGCGGCGCGACGTCGGGATGAGCTTCCTGCCGACCCGGCCGGGGCCCGCGCGGGGGCGGCTCGGGTCGGCCGGGGCGCTGGCCTGGCGGCTGCAGCGGGGTGCCGTGCTGGGGTGGAGCCTCGGGTTCCTCGCCGCGGGGGCCGCGTTCGGCGGGATCACGAAGGGGGCCGCCGATCTCGTCGGGAGCAACGACAAGACCCGGCAGATCATCGAGCGGATGGGCGGGCAGTCCGGGATCACGGACGCGTTCCTCGCGGCCATGGTCGGCATGCTCGGGATGGTGGCCGCGCTGTACATCGTCTCTTCGGTGCTGCGGCTGCACGGTGAGGAGACCTCGCAGCGGGCGGAACCGGTGCTGGCGAACGCGGTGGGGCGGCTGCGGTGGGCCTGCGGCCATCTGGTCGTCGCCTTCGGCGGCGCGGCGCTCATCATGGCGCTGGGCGGGCTCGGCCTCGGACTCGGCTACGGCCATGAGCTCCGGCCCGTGCTCGGCGCCTGCCTCGTCCAGGTCGCGGCGGTCTGGACGCTGGGCGGGCTTGCGGTCCTGCTCTACGGGCTCTCGCCCCAGCTGGCCCCCGGCGCCTGGGGCGCGGCCGGGGTAGCCCTCCTGCTGGGCTGGATCGGCCCCGCCCTGAACGTCCCCCAGGCCGCCATGGACCTCTCCCCCTTCGGCCACCTCCCCAAGCTGCCGGGCGGGGAGATGGCATGGACACCGGTACTGATCCTGACGGCGATCGCGCTGGCCCTGACCGCCACGGGTCTGGCGGCGTTGCGGCGAAGGGACCTGAGCACCTGAGGCCGGGCGCACGCCTGCCTGGTGCGGGGGCCCGGGAACCCCAGGCCCCCGCACCACGTCCATGGGGGGCATGGGGCAGAGGATGCAGGCCGCGGGCGGCTGTCTGATCGCCGTCGTCGGCGCGGGGGCGGGGCTGGCGGTCTGGGCCGCCAACAGCCGCGGCCGGTTCCAGCGGTTCGAGCAGGGGCCCGACTGGAGCGTGCTTTACGCCGAGCTGCCCCTGATGGTCCTCGGCGGGACGGCCGCCGCGCTGGGACTCTGGGCCCTGGGATCGCGGGCCCTCGGCCGACGGGTCAGAGCACGACGCTGAGCCCCTCCAGCCCGCGGATCACGAAGTTCGGCTTGCGCTCCGGCTCGGCGGCGAGGGCGAGCGTCGGCGCCTTCTCCAGGAGAGCGCCCAAGGACGCCGCCAGTTCGAGGCGGGCCAGCGGGGCGCCGATGCAGTAGTGGATGCCGGCGCTGAAGGAGATGTGGGGGTTGTCGGAGCGGGAGAGATCCAGACTCTCCGGGGACGCGAAGACCTCCGGGTCGTGGTTGGCGGAGCCGAACAGCAGGGCGATCTCCGCGCCCCGGGGAACGGTCGTGCCGTCGATCTCGATGTCCTCCAGAACCCACCGTTCGAAGAGCTGGAGCGGGGTGTCATAACGCATCAGCTCCTCCACCGCCGTGGGGATCAGCGAACGGTCACCGCGCAGGGCCGCCAACTGGCCGGGGTTGCGGAACAGCGCCCACCAGCCGTTCACCGTGGCGTTCACCGTCGCCTCGTGGCCCGCGTTGAGCAGCAGGACACAGGTGGAGATCATCTCCTGTTCGGTCAGGCGGTCGCCCTCGTCGTGCGCGGCGATGAGGCCCGAGATCAGGTCGCCGCCCGGCTCCTTGCGGCGCTCGGCGATCAGCTCCCGGAGGTACTCGGTGAACTCCACCGACGCCCGGACCGCCTTCTGCGCCGTCTCCTCGGAAGGGTTCAGCTCGTACATCCCGCAGATGTCCGCCGACCACGGCCTGAGCGGCGCCCGGTCCGACTCCGGGATGCCCAGCATCTCGGCGATCACGGCCACCGGGAGCGGCTCGGCGACATCGGTGAGCAGATCACCGCCACCGGCCGCCACGAGGCCGGCGACCAGCTCGTTCGCCAGCCGGTCCACATACGGCCTGAGCTGCTCGACCGTGCGCGGTGTGAACGCCTTGGAGACCAGCCGTCGGATCCGCGTGTGGTCCGGCGGCTCCAGGTCCAGCATTCCGTGGTCGTTGAGAACGTGGAACGGCTCGTGCTCGGGCGCAGGTGCCGTCCGCCCGAAGTCCTCGTGCGTGTAACGGTGCTGGTAGGTCCGGCCCAGCCGCCGCTCCCGCAGCAGCGCCGACACGTCCGCGTGGTGCGGGACCAGCCACTGGTCGGTGGGCTCGTAGTAGTGCACCCGGCCGCGCTCACGCAGCTCCGCGTACGCGGGGTACGGGTTCGCCACGAACTCCGGGCTCCAAGGATCGAAGGCCGACGGTGTCTGCGGAGACTGCGCGGACTGCGAGGGCTGCGGGGACTGCGGGGTGTGCGAGGCTGCCATGGGCGGACGCTAGCCCGACTCGGCCCCGCTGAACAGGGGTGTCCCGGCGGCCGAGCCGCCGGCGGGGACCCCCGTACCCCGCCCTCGGCCCGGCCGCCGCGCTCCCCCGGTCAGCCGGCCACCCGGGTCACCTGGGTGTGATCAGCCTCGCCTCGTACGCGAACACCGCCGCCTGTGTGCGGTCCCGCAGGCCCAGCTTCACCAGGATCCGGCTCACATGGGTCTTGATCGTGGACTCCGCGACGAACAGCTGCGAGGCGATCTCCGCGTTCGACAGACCCTGGGCGATCAGGACCAGCACTTCCGTCTCCCGCTCGGTCAGCTCGCCGTAGGCCGCCTGGGCCGTGGCCGAGAGCCTCGGAGCGTCCGAGAGCCTGGAGAACTCGGTGATCAGCCGCTTGGTCACGGACGGGGCGAGCAACGCCTCCCCGGCCGCCACCACCCGCACCCCGTCGGCGAGTTGACGCGCCGAGGCGTCCTTGAGCAGAAAGCCCGAGGCTCCCGCGCGCAGCGCCTGATACACGTACTCGTCGAGGTCGAAGGTGGTCAGCACCAGCACCTTCGCGGCGCTGTCCGCGGCGACGATCTCCCGGGTCGCCTCGATGCCGTTCATCTCCGGCATGCGGATGTCCATCAGCACGACGTCCGGCCCGAGCTCACGGACCCGCTCGACCGCGTCCCGGCCGTTGACCGCCTCGCCCACCACCTCGATGTCCGGCATCGCGCCGAGCAGCACCGAGAAGCCCTCGCGGACCATCACCTGGTCGTCGGCTATCAGGACGCGGATGGTGCCGTTCGTCATCCGGATTCCTCCGCCGCCCGCAGCGGCACCGGCAGGAAGACCGTCACCTCGTAGCCCCCGTCGTCCGTCTCGCCCGTCGTCATCTCGCCGTCCAGCATCGTGACCCGCTCGCGCATCCCGGTGATGCCGTGCCCCGCGCCGTGGGTGGACTTCACCAGGGTCGTGGTCTGCGCGGGGCCGTTGACTATGCGCAGGCCGAGCCCGCCGAGAACGTAGCCGATCTCGACGCGGGCCGTCGCGCCCGGCGCGTGCCGCAGGGTGTTGCTCAGCGCCTCCTGGACTATGCGATACGCCGACAGCTCCACGCCCTGCGGGAGTTCGCGCACCGCGCCCGTGACCGTCTTCTCCACGCTCAGACCCGCCTCCCGCACATTGGCGAGGAGCCCGCCGAGGTCGGCGAGGGTGGGCTGCGGGGCGTCCGGAGCCTCGTAGTCCGCGGCCCGTACGACACCGAGGACACGGCGCAGCTCGGTGAGCGCCGCCACCGCGTTCTCCCGGATCGTGACGAAGGCCTGCTCCAGCTCGGGCGGTGGGTTCTCCACCCGGTAGGGCGCGGCCTCCGCCTGGATGGCGACCACCGACATGTGGTGGGCGACCACGTCGTGCAGCTCGCGGGCGATCGTGGTGCGCTCCTCCAGGAGGGTGCGCCTGGAGCGCTCCTGCGCCGTCTCCGACTGGTGGGCGGTGACCTCCTGCTCGGCCGCGCGGCGTACGTGCAGGACGGTGACGACCAGGAGGGCGAGTGCGGAGAGAAACAGCAGCGGAGCCGCGTTGCTCCCCATGTGCCCGGCGCCGAAGAGGGACTCGGACATGAATCCGTACCACGCGGTCACCCCCCACATCCAGGCGGCGGTGCGCGGCCGGGTCCGCAGCGCCACGACCGTCAGCACCACCAGGTGGGTGATGAAGGCACCCGGCGGCCAAGGCCAGTCGCCCCAGCTGCCGCTGAACACGGCCGCGAACGGTGTCGCCGCCATGGAGAACCAGAAGGCTCCGACCGGCCGGACGAGCGTCAGCAGGACCGGGAGCAGCGCGAGGAGGCTGGGCACCAGGCTCTCGATGCCGGGGCCGCCCTGGTTCGTGGTGCTCGCGACGGCCATCGCGAGCAGTCCGCACGCCGTGACCACGGCGTGCGGAGTCCAGGCCGCGCGCTCCCTGACGCGCGCGGGGAGGCGTCGGGCGAGCGGACCGTCCACCCGCATCCGCGGCAGCGGGTGGTAGGCGAAGGCGTCGTGGAACAGGTCCTGCCGCAGCCCGCGCAGGGCGTCCGCGGCCAGCCGGAACTCCGGGCTGCGGGGCTTGGCCCCGCCCGGGGGCTTCATCTGCGTCTGGGTCGTCTCGGTCACGTTCAAAACGGTAGGCCGCCTGCGGGGTCGCGGTCGTCACCAGTGAGAAGGGTCCTGCGGGATCCGTCTCAGGTACTACGGGTATCCCCGGGCTCAGTAGCCGGACGGGCGCACCAGGCCCGACTCGTAGGCGAAGACCGCGGCCTGGGTGCGGTCGCGCAGGCCCAGCTTCACCAGGATGCGGCCCACATGGGTCTTCACGGTCTGCTCGGCGACGACCAGGCGCTCGGCGATCTCCGCGTTCGACAGGCCCTGCGCGATGAGGGCCAGCACCTCCGTCTCCCGCTCGGTCAACTCGCCCACGCGCTGCTTGAGCGGGGCGCGGGGTGTGGAGTCCAGGCGGGAGAACTCGGCGATGAGACGGCGCGTGATCCCGGGGGCGAGCAGCGCGTCGCCCGCCGCCACCACCCGTACCGCCTCGGCCAGCTGGTCGGCGGACGCGTCCTTGAGCAGGAACCCTGAGGCGCCGGCCCGCAGCGCCTCGTACACGTACTCGTCGAGGTCGAAGGTGGTGAGCACCAGCACCTTGATGTGCGGGGTCGCGCCGGTGATGCGTCTGGTCGCGTCGATGCCGCCGAGCTCGGGCATGCGGATGTCCATCAGCACGACGTCCGGGGCGAGTTCGGCGACCTTGACGATCGCGTCCAGGCCGTCGACCGCCTGGCCGACCACCTCGATGTCGGGCTGGGTGTTGAGCAGCACGGTGAAACCCTGGCGGACCATCTGCTGGTCATCGGCGATCAGTACGCGGATGGTGCTGCTCGTCATGGGCTCTCGTCTCCTGTGCGGCCTGAACGATCGACGTCGGTGGAAGGGGAAAGGTCGGTGGAAGGGGCGTTGCCCGTGACCGCGCCGTCGCGGGGCAGGAAGGCCGCCACCACGAATCCGCCGTGCGAGGTCTCGGAGGTCACGAGGGTGCCGCCCAGCATCGCGGCGCGCTCCCGCATGCCGAGCAGCCCGTGCCCCGCGCCCGGGGACGGCGGGGCGGGACGCTCGGGTCTGGAGTTGATCACCCGCACCTGAAGCCCGCGCGGGAAGTGCCACAGCTCGACGCGGACCGCCGAACCGGGCGCGTGCCGCAGGGCGTTGCTCAGCGCCTCCTGGATGATCCGGTACGCCGACAGCTCCACGCCGGGCGGCAGTGGGAGCTGCTCGCCGGTGATCTCCGTGGTGACCTGGAGACCGGCGGCGCGGGTGTTCTCGACGAGGGCGTCGAGGCGGTCGAGCGTGGGCTGCGGGGAGTTGGGGGCGGCACCGGTGCCCGCACCGAGGCCGTACGGGTCCTCGGGGTTCTCGGAGCGCAGCACGCCGAGGACGCGGCGCAGTTCGGTGAGCGCCTCCAGGGCGTTCTGCCGGATGCCCTCGAGGTTCTCCTTCAGCTCGTCGGAGGGGTTCTCGACCAGGTGCGGGGCGACCTGGGCCTGGATGGAGATCACCGACATGTGGTGGGCGACCACGTCGTGCAGCTCGCGCGCGATCCGGCTGCGCTCCTCGAGGAGCGTGCGGCGGGCGCGCTCCTCCTCGGTCTGCGAGGCCTGTGCGACGAGTTGGGTGCGGGCCTCGCGGCGGCCGCGCAGGGCGATGCCCAGGAGGACCACCGCGGCGAAGACGACGACCGCCAGGAACCCCGTCGAGTGGTACAGCTGCCCGCCGATCAGGCCCTGCATGACGTACGTCAGCAGGGCGGTCACGGACAGCGCGCCGATGGCCACTCGTGCGGGCAGCCGCAGTGCCAGCAGGAAGAGCACCAAGGCCTGCGCGATCAGCGCGGGTGAACTCCACGGCCAGTCGGGGCGCGACGCCGAGATGTCCGCCATCATGTGCGACCTGGCCCCGGCGGCGGCCAGGAACGTGGCGCCCAGCGACAGCCACCACGCCGGCACGGGCCGCCGCAGGGCGAGGGCGAGCGCCACGCCCTGTGCGGCCCCGGTCGCCTCACCCAGCGGGACCCCGAGTCGATAGGTTTCGTCGAGCTCGGCCACGCCCTCGAGTGCGAGCACGAGCGCGATCAGGCACAGCATCACGTGCGGCAGCCAGCGCAGCCAACGGGGCCGGGACAGCGGGGGCAGCGGGGCCGCCGACGGTGACGCGAGGTCGGTGAGGACCTCGCGCAGGAGGACGCGGATCGGCTCGCTGTCCGGGGGCCTCGGCTCGGCGCTGGTCACGTGATCACCCTAGGCACGGCGGGCCGTTCGCGACCCCGCCGGACCACCACGACGGTGGACGCGGACGACCCGGGAGGGACGGCCGGACCGGCGGCGCGGGCCCTGCTCGTAGGAGCGAAAGGCGACCCAGCAGACGCCGAGGGCGAAGGCGAAGACCGGAAGCCAGGCGAGGCGGGCCACCACCCAGCCCAGACCGTCGGGAACCATGTGCAGACCGGGCAGCCTTCCCACCAGCAGGCCCACGGCGGTGACCGCCATCATGGACGTCTGGTGCCAGAGGAATATCGTCATCGCCGACAGATTGACCAGGGCCACCGCAGCCCACGCCAGGGGGCGCCGCAACCACCGGCGCAGCGGCTCGCGCAGCAGAAGAGCGAGGCCGCACTGGGCCATGCCGAAGGTGACCGCGGCCAGCGTCGGCGGGTTCAGGTTCGAGACCGCCGCACCCGGGACGCCGACCATCGACGCCGGGTAGCCGGCCCACGTCACCAGCACCGCGGTCGCCGCCGCGCCGCACAGGAGCAGCACCCAGCCCGCACGCCGGCGGTCCAACTCGCCGCGCGTCCAGGCCGCGCCCAGCGTGTACGGGACCATCCAGCCCGCCGCCACGTTCACCCAGCCGAGCCAGGACGGGCCGCCCAGTCCGAAGCGCATCAGGTCCACGTGGAGAACGACGGCCAGCGGCCACAGCGGGTTGAGCCGGGTGAGCAGGGGCGTCGCGGCGGTCAGTCCCGCGAAGACCAGGAGGAACCACAGCGGGGACAGGGCGAGTTTGACGAGGGTGTGGACCGTGCCGACTCCCGTGCCCGACGCGAGGAGGCCGACGGCGGCCACCGTCCAGAGGGTCAGTACCGCGGCCACGGGTTTGAAGAGCCGCGTGAGGCGGGCGCGCAGCCACTGTCCGTACGTCGTGCCGCGCGCCCGCGCCGACGCGTAGCTCTTCGTCGCCACATGGCCGCCGACCAGGAAGAACACCGCGAGCGTCTGGAAGACCCAGGAGATGGGGGCCAGCCACGGCATGTGCTGCAACGGGCTCGCCGTGTGCAGCGCGCCGCCGTCCGCGACCAGGGCCGTCACCAGCCAGTGGCCCAGGACCACGCCGAGGATCGCGAAGGCGCGCAGGGCGTCAACCGCACGGTCCCGCTCCGCGGGGGTGGCGGCGTCGATACGGCGGGCGCCGTCTCCGATGGCGTGGGTGGCGGTGCGCAGGGCGGCGGCCGTGTGCGTGGGGGTGGAGGGGTGTATGGGGGTGGAGGGGGGTGGGCGTCGCTTCAGTGCGCTCTGTGGGGGCGCCTCTGGATGGGTCGTTCGGCGGGTGGCTGCCTCTTCACGAACCGTCGACTTACGCACGGGTTACCTCCGAGGTGTCTCCGAGGACGATCCGGGCGAGGTTGTCCAAGGACACGGAGCCCGGTTTGAAGTAGTCGCTGTGGCCGCCGGTGCCCGCCGCGAAGACGCGGGCGCCGAAGGCCGGGGACACCGGGTCGGCGCCGAAGCCGACAGTGGTGCCGAAGAGATCGGCGTGGACGTGCGGCACGTTCACGATCCAGTCGTCGGCGCCTCGGGCTGCCCAGATCCGGGCGGAGGTGCGCAGTGCCGACACGGAGTCCGCGCCGGTGCCCGGGCTGCCGATGAGGGCGATGTCGTCCACGTCCAGCCCGCGTGCCGCGCGGCCGCAGACGACCGTGCCGTACGAGTGGCACAGCAGGGAGACGTGCGCCTTCTCGCCGACGACGCCCCGCAGTTCGCGTATGAACCGCTTCAGCGGCGGGGCCGCGTCGTCGGCGCGGCCGGTCGTCAGGACCGTGGTGCTGACCGTGCCCGGTGTCTCGTAGCCGAGCCAGGCGATGACTGCCGTATGCGGACGTGAGGTGGATCCGTGGGTTCCGAGGGCTCCGTGGGTTTCGTGGCGACCCTCGAGGCTGTTGAGGCGGTCTTGGAGGGCTGCCGCTCCTGCTCGGAAGCGGCCGTAGGTCTCCAAGGTCGTGTCGGAACCCGGGACCAGGACCGCGACGCGGTCGGCGTGGGCGAGGTCGCCGAGGACCTCGACGGCCAGTCCCTGGCCACGGCCGTCGAAGGTGAGGAAGCGGCGGGAGGGGGCGGCCAGGGCGTGGTCCGCGGCGGCGCGGGTGTGGTCGCCGTGGGCGGCGGCCATGCGGGACGCCTCCGCGGCGTTCGCCCGGTTCGCCGTGTATGCCTTGTCCAGCGTCGCTGTCGTCGGCGGGGCGAGGGCGGCGGGGGCCGGGGCGGGGATCCGGGGGCGGGCCGCTGCGGAGACGGGGACGACCACGGCGGCCGTGACCAGGGCGGCGAGCAGGGTGCGGCTCAGGCGTCGGAGGAATGGGGCGCGAGGGGTGGGGGGCGGGGGCTCTCCCGGTTGAGCCGACTGGGCCGAGTGCGCCGACGCGGTCGAAGGGGTCGAAGGGGCCGACTCGAGTGGCCTGGGTGGCTTGGATGGCTGAGGGGGGCCGGGCCGCTCAAGCGCCGGATCAGGTGGTGTTGTTCGGGTGGCTTGCGCCCTTCCCGCCGCGGTCGGCTTCCCCCGGAGCTCCATGGCGTCCTTCCCATCCGGTCCGCCCGCTCATCGGGCGCCTCTGGATGGGAAGTTACGGATCATGACGTGTCGTTCGCGTCCCGCCAGGGAGCTCATCTTGGAGGTAGCTCTCAGGTACTACGGGTATGACCGGGGCACGCTACCAAGCCAGTTGGGCGATCTCCTCGGCCACCACCGCGCACGCGTCCGCCGCCGGGTCGATCAGCGGGAAGTGGCCCACTTCCTCCAGGAGCGTCAGACCGACCACCTCGCCCGCCCTCGCCGCCGCGTCCGCGTACGACTCGGCGACCGCCTCCGGAACGATGACGTCGGTGCGACCCTGCACGAGGGTCGTGGCGATGCCGGTGGGGAGCAGGAACGCCGGGTCGGCGTACGGCAGCCGCTCCGCGAACCTGGCCTCGCCGCCGAGGAGTTGGCGGGAGGCGCCGGAGCAGACGTTCAGTTTCTCGGCGACCGTGAAGTCCGCGATCGGAGCGAGGGCCACGACACCGCGCAGCGGGGCGGGGCGGTCGGTGCGCCAAGGAGCGTCGGCGGGCAGGACGTGACGCGCGGCGGCCCACAGGGCGAGGTGGCCGCCGGCCGAGTGGCCGGTGATCACCGTGCGGCGGAGGTCCGCCCCCGGCAGGTGCTCGCGGGCGAGCGCCGGCAGCGCGTCGAGTGCGGCCGCGATGTCGTCGAAGGTGTCCGGCCAGCGGCCCGCGACCGGGCCCTCGCCGCCCTGCGCGGGGATCGCGGTGCCCCGGCGGTACTCCACGTTGGCCACGGCGAAGCCCCGGCGGGCCAGGAAGTCCGCGAACGGGGTGATGTGGCGGCGGTCGTACGGGGCGCGCCAGGCGCCGCCGTGCAGGACGATCACCAGCGGGGCGGGAACCTCGGGGTCGGGTTCGCGCGGGGTGTAGAAGTCGATCACCTGGTCGGGATGGTCGCCGTACGCGGCGGTGACGTCGGGGTCGACCGGCGGGTGGGAGAAGGCCGAGGCCTCCTCGGCGGCGTCCCGTGCTGCGGCGTCGTCCGGCATGCTCCAACCTCTCAGCGGTGAAACGGATTTGGCGGACCAGGAGTGAATTCGGCCGTTGGCGGGGACGGTATCAGGCCCGTGACGTGCGTCTACACCCGGATATCACGCTCGGTGAGGGGTAAACGGATCTGTTGTTTCGTTACGCTGGGTGGGTTACCTGAACGGCATTGCTGAGGAGTCCGTCATGTCCGCCGAGTCCGGCACCGTGGGTCCTGGCGAGTCCGGCACCGTGAGGTCTGGTGTACCCGGCACCGTACGTCCTGGCGGGCGTACCGCCCGGGTTCGTGCGGCCGTGTTGCGTGCCGCAGGGGACGTACTCGCCGAGGAGGGGTTCGCGCATCTCGATCTCGCCGATGTGGCGCGGCGGGCGGAGGTCGGGAAGACGACGGTGTACCGGCGGTGGGGGTCGGTGACGGGGCTCGTCGCCGATCTGCTGAGTGACATGGCGGAGCAGTCGTCGCCGCGTACGGAGACCGGGTCCGTACGCGGTGATCTGCGGGCCAACGCCGCGTTGGTGCGGCGGACGCTGGCCGATCCTCGGCAGGGGGCGTTGTTTCGGGCCGTGATCGCCGCGGCGACGTGCGATGTGCGTACGGCGGAGGCGTTGCGGCGGTTCTATGACGTGCGGGTGAGTGAGTGGGTGCCGTGTGTCGAGGAGGGGGTGGCTCGCGGGGAGTTGCCCGTGGGGACCGATGCGGCGATGGTCGTACGGGCGGTGTCGGCGCCGTTGTATTACTCGTTGCTGACTGTCGGGGTGGTGCCGGACGAGGGGGCTGCTGAGCGGGCGGCGGAGGGGGCGTTCGCTGCGGCGGTGGCGGGGGTGTACGTCGTTGGGGGGTGAACCGGCGTGGGGGTCGGCCGGGGGTTGATCGCCCCCGCCGCCCCCACCCGCCCGCACCCGAACAACTGCAACCGCGCGAGGATCCGGGGCGCAGCCCCGGACCCAGGGGCGCGGGGAGCCGCTCGTCGTCAGGTCACCGTTTCCCCCAGTACCCGTGCCGCCCGTTCCACGTCCCCGAAGCCCACGTACAGGGGGGTGAAGCCGAAGCGGAGGACGTCGGGGTGGCGGAAGTCGCCCACGACTCCCCGTTCGATCAGGCGCTTCATCACCTCGCCCGCGTCCGCGCAGCGCAGGGCGACCTGGCTGCCGCGTTCGGCGTGGTGGGAGGGGGTCAGGGACTCGACGCGCCCCCGGGGGACGTACGCCTCGACGCATTCCAGGAAGAAGTCGGTCAGGGCGAGGGACTTGGCGCGGACGGAGTCGATCGAGACGCCCTCCCACACCTCCAGCGCGGCCTCCAGGGCCAGCATGGAGAGGATGTCCGGAGTGCCGACGCGGCCCCGCAGGGCGCCCGGGGCCGGTTCGTAGGCGGGGCTCATGCCGAAGGGGTCGGCGTGGGAGTTCCAGCCGGGCAGCGGAGAGTCGAAACGGGGCTGGAGGTCGGCGCGGACGTAGAGGTACGCCGGTGAGCCCGGGCCTCCGTTCAGGTACTTGTATGTGCAGCCGACGGCCAGGTCGACCCCGTGGGTGTCGAGGTCCACCGGCAGTGCCCCGGCACTGTGGCACAGGTCCCAGACCGCCAGGGCGCCCGCGTCGTGGATCGCAGATGTGAGGGCCGGGAGGTCGTGCAGACGGCCGGTGCGGTAGTCGACGTGGTTCAGGAGGACCGCCGCCGTGCGGGGGCCCAGTCCGGAGGGGACGTCCGCCGGATCCAGGGGGCGCAGTTCGCAGCCTGTCAGGCGGGCCGCGGACGCCGCGATGTAGCCGTCCGTCGGGAACGTCGTCGCGTCGACGATGATCTCGTCACGCCCGTCGGAGGTCAGGGCGGCCAGGCGGACCGCTCCCACCAGGGCCTTGAAGACGTTCACGCTCGTGGAGTCGCCCACCACGATCTGGCCGGGGGCCGCTCCGACCAGCGGCGCGATGCGGTCGCCGATCCGTTCCGGTGCCGTCCACCAGCCGCTCTCCTCCCAGGAGCGGATGCGCATTTCGCCCCACTGGCGGCGTACGACGTCGTCGACCCGGCCGGGGACCGACGCCGGGAGCGCGCCGAGCGAGTTCCCGTCGAGGTACACCACGTCGTCCAGGACGAACTGTGCGCGCACTTTGGCGAGTTCGTCGGAGGCGTCCAGTTCAGCGGCCCTGACACCCAGATCGGGCCGCTCGGAGACACCCAGTTCAGACCGCAGTTCAGACCACGTTTCAGACCGCTCAGACATGAGACCTCGCCGTCCACAGCTCGGGGAACACGTTCTTCTGCGCCCGCTTCTCCAGCCACGCCACCCCGGCGGAGCCACCCGTGCCCGTCTTCGCGCCCATCGCACGGCGCGTCGCGACGAGATGGTCGTTGCGCCATCGCCACACCAGTTCGGCGACGTCCGTCAACGCCTCACCGAGGCGGGCGAGTTCGTCGTGCTCGTCGCCCGCGTACAGGGCCGTCCACACCGCCTCCACCTCCGCCGAGGACTCGTAACGCCGGGACACGTCCCGGACGAGCACGGACTGGGGGACCGCGTGCCCGCGGCGCGCCAGCAGCCTCAGGACCTCGTCGTAGAGGCTCGGTTCGTGCAGTGCCTTCTCCAGTTCCGCATGCACGCGCGGCGCGCCCCGGTGCGGGACCAGCATGGACGCGGACTTCTCGCCGAGCAGGAACTCCATCCGGCGGTACATCGCGGACTGGAAGCCGGATCCCTCGCCGAGGGCCGAGCGGTACGAGTTGAACTGGGCGGGGGTGAGCTGGGCGAGGGGCCGCCAGGAGGCGTTCAGCGCCTCCAGCTCCCGTACGGACCGCTTCAGCGCGGCCACCGCGACCGGCACCCGGTCCTCGCGGAGCGCGTTCGCCGCGGTCTCCCACTCGTGGACGATGACCGTGAACCACAGCTCCATGACCTGGGTGGTGACCAGGAAGACCATCTCTCCGGGGTCGTCGGAGAGGGTGTGCTGGAGGTGGGTGAGAACGTCCGCCTGGACGTAGTCCTCGTACGGGGTCGTTCCTTGGAAGTCGAGATGCGGGGTCTCGGGCTCCTGAGCCTCGACGGGCTGAGCCTGCTGGGACGACATCGCTGTCTCCTGATGCGTACTCCGGGTAGCGGTCCGCCCCTGCCGTTTTCGACACGGGGGCCCCGGTCCCCACCGGGCATCCTCCACAATCGTCACCCGAAACCGCAAGGTCCGCCCGGTCACATCGACCGGGCGGACCCATACGACCTGCGCGTACACCCTGACGGGTACACCCGGGGAGGACTCGACCACACCCTGAGAGGATTCAGCCCAGCGTCTGCGCCGCCGTCGGCGAGGAGTCCTTCAGGAACTGGCTGCAGCGCTCGTACTCCTCCTGCTCGCCGATCGTCTGCGCGGCGCGGGCGAGGGCGTGCAGGGCACGCAGGAAGCCGCGGTTCGGCTCGTGCTCCCAGGGCACCGGCCCGTGGCCCTTCCAGCCGCCCCGGCGCAGGGAGTCCAGGCCGCGGTGGTAGCCCGTACGGGCGTATGCGTACGACTCGACGACACTGCCTCGCTCGAACGCGTCGTCGGCCAGCTGGGCCCAGGCGAGCGAGGAGGTGGGGTACTTGGCGGCGACGTCCGCGGGCGCCGTGCCGTTCGCGAGGAGCTCGCGCGGCTGCGGGTCGTCGGGGAGGTGGGTCGGGGGCGGGCCCCCGAGGAGGTTCTCGTGAATCGTCATACGTTCCAGTCTGCGGCACCCTCCGGGGGTTGTGCCGTACGGGGTACCCGGTGCCCGAGCAGCCACCCCGGAGCCACGGCGGGCGGCCCCGCCTCCCGGTCTCACTCGGGCTGGGGAGGGCGCGGGCGCGAAGGCTCCAGTGGCGGGGACGTCACACAGCCGTGCGTACGGCACTGGGGGCGCCGGCAGTCGGGGGCAGGGCGGCGCACGGTCGTGAAGGCCAGCACCGCCCCGACGACCAGCACCCCGGCGCACAGGGGCATCGCACGTCGGAAGGCGGCGTTGAAGGCGTCCGCCGAGCGGTACGCCTCCGGGCCCATCCCGGCCAGCAGGGGCAGCGCGGCCACCGCGATCAGCCCGGCCGCGCGGGCCGCCGCGTTGTTGATCCCGCTGGCCAGGCCCGCCCGCCCGGCGTCCACGGAGGCGAGGACGGTCGCGGTCAGGGGCGCGACCAGGGTCACCATGCCCGCGCCCATCACCACCAGCGCGGGAAGCACATCGCCGAGGTACGAGGCGTGCGGGCCCACCCGCAGCATGAGCAGCATGCCCGTCGCACACAGCAGCGGGCCGACGGTGAGCGGGATGCGCGGGCCGATGCGCTGGGCGAGCTCCCCGGAGCGGGCGGAGAAGAGCAGCATCAGGACGGTCGTCGGCAGCATGGCCGTACCGGCCCCCAGGGCCGAGTAGCCCGCCACGACCTGGAGCTGGAGCGCGGTCAGGAAGAAGAAGCCGCCGAAGGCCGCGTACACGCACAGCGTGACGAGGTTGACGGCCGTGAACTGCCGCGACGAGAAGATGTCCGGCGGCATCATCGGGTCGGGGCGGTGCCGCTCGACGTACACGAAGGCCACACCGGCCGCCACGCCCCCGACCGCCGACACCCAGACCAGTACGGAACCGCTCGTGGCCTCGATCAGGGCGTACGTCACCAGGGCGAGCGCCAGGGCGCCGAGGAGGGCGCCGAGGACGTCGAAGCCCCGGCCGTGCGCACGGCCGTCGGACGACTCGGGGACGTGGCGCACGGCGATGGGGGCGCAGATCAGCGCCACCGGAACGTTGAGCAGGAAGACCCAGCGCCAGCCGGGACCGTCCACCAGCCAGCCGCCCAGGAACGGGCCGACCGCCGCGCCGACGCCACCGAAGCCCGACCACAGGCCGACGGCCCTGGCGCGGTCGTCCGGGTGGAAGGACGCCTGGATGATCGCGAGCGAACCGGGGGTGAGCAGGGCTCCGCCGATGCCCTGCAGGGCGCGGGCCGCGATCAGTACGCCGCCGGTGGGCGCGAGGCCGCACAGCAGCGAGGCGGAGGCGAACCACACCACGCCGAGCACGAAGATCTTGCGCCGTCCGAAGCGGTCGCCGAGTGACCCGCCGAGCAGGATCAGGCCCGCGAGGGTCAGCATGTACGCGTTCACGGTCCACTGGAGTGCCGCGAGGCCCGTGCCCAGGTCACGGCCGATCGTGGGCAGCGCGACGTTGACGACCGTCGAGTCCAGCATGGCCATGCTGGAGCCGAGGACGGTGGTCAGCAGGATCCACTTGCCGGTGGGACTGGAGATCCGCACGTCGGGACCCGGCCCCGCTCCCTCGCCCGATGTTTTCCGCAGAGGCACAGCCATACTTCGGAGCATACGGAAGGGCCCGGCACCGTGGGGGCGCCGAGCCCTTACTCGTACGGTCCTGACCGGGGGAACCCGGGTGGCGACCGGGGGAACCCGGGTGACTACTTGAGCTTGTTGCCCGCGGAGCGCAGCATCTCGCACGCCTCGGTGACCCGCCCGGCCATGCCCGCCTCGGCGAGCTTGCCCCAGGTGCGCGGGTCGTAGGTCTTCTTGGAGCCGACCTCGCCGTCGACCTTCAGGACACCGTCGTAGTTCTTGAACATGTGGTCCGCGACGGGGCGCGTGAAGGCGTACTGGGTGTCGGTGTCGAGGTTCATCTTCACGACGCCGTTCTCCAGCGCGGTGGCGATCTCCTCGGCCGTGGAGCCGGAGCCGCCGTGGAAGACGAAGTCGAACGGGGACGGCTTGCCGTACTTGGCGGCGACGCCGTCGTTCAGCTCCTTCAGGAGGTCGGGGCGCAGGACGACGTTGCCCGGCTTGTAGACGCCGTGCACGTTGCCGAAGGACGCGGCCAGCAGGTAGCGGCCCTTCTCGCCCAGGCCGAGCGCCTCGGCGGTGCGCAGCGCGTCGTCGACGGTGGTGTAGAGGGAGTCGTTGATCTCGTGGCTGACGCCGTCCTCTTCACCGCCGGTCGGGGTGATCTCGACCTCGAGGATGATCTTCGCGGCGGCGGCCTTGGCGAGCAGCTCCTGGGCGATGGCCAGGTTGTCGGCGAGGGTCTCGGCGGAGCCGTCCCACATGTGCGACTGGAACAGCGGGTTCTCGCCCTTGGCGACGCGCTCGGCGGAGATGTCGAGCAGCGGACGGACGTACGTGTCCAGCTTGTCCTTGGGGCAGTGGTCCGTGTGCAGCGCGACGGTGATGTCGTACTTGGCGGCGACGATGTGCGCGAACTCGGCGAGCGCGACGGCGCCGGTCACCATGTCCTTCTTGTGCTGGCCGCCGAGGAACTCCGCACCACCGGTGGACATCTGGATGATGCCGTCGCTCTCCGCCTCCGCGAAGCCGCGCAGTGCAGCGTGCAGCGTCTGGGAGGAGGTCACGTTGATGGCCGGGTAGGCGAACTTGCCTGCCTTCGCCCGGTCGAGCATCTCGTTGTAGACCTCGGGGGTTGCGATGGGCATCTGTCCGCTCCTTGTATGTGCGGGTCTGCGTACCGCTGCTGCGGCACGACGGGACTGGTGCTTACGGCCCTGACCTAGGGGGGCGACGTCATCGTCGGCCCCATCTTTCCAGACGTGGCCGGATGCTCCAGACACCCTGTCCGGGATACGGGACCCCGAGTTCCGCGGGGTCCCGTGCCGGGCCCTAGTCCAGGCCGAGATCCGTCTTGGAGTAGGCGAAGAGGTACGGCACTCCGGCCTTCTCGGCGACCGCCTCGGCGGCACCGGTGTCCCGGTCCACGATCGTTGCCACGGCGACGACCTCGGCACCGGCTTCGCGCAGCGCCTCCACCGCGGTCAGCACCGAGCCACCGGTGGTGGAGGTGTCCTCGACCGCCAGGACACGGCGTCCTTCGACCTCGGCGCCCTCGATGCGACGCTGGAGGCCGTGGGCCTTGCCGACCTTGCGCACGACGAAGGCGTCCAGCGTCTTCCCGCGCGCGGCGGAGGCGTGCAGCATCGAGGCCGCGACCGGGTCCGCTCCGAGGGTCAGACCGCCGACGGCCTCGTAGTCGAGTTCGTCGGTCAGGTCGAGCATGACCTGACCGACCAGCGGCGCGGCCACACCGTCGAGCGTGATCCGGCGAAGGTCGATGTAGTAGTCGGCTTCCTTGCCCGACGAAAGGGTCACCTTGCCGTGCACCACGGCCTTGTCCTTGATCTGCTGCAGCAGCGCGCCGCGTACGTCACTCATGTCCGCCAGCTTAGAGGCGCCGCCAGCTCCAGGTCATGGTCGCCTCGAGCGGGTCGATGGGGGTGACCAGGCGCGGGTGGGTGTTCAGCCCGTTGGGCGGGCCGGTCTGCGGTTCGACGCAGACGGCGGCCTCCTGCTCGTCGTACACCACCACCCACTCCTCCCTGCTGGCGACCTTCAGCTCCAGCTGCCCCGGCCAGGTGAGCGTGACGTCGACGCCGCCGGGCATGCCGAAGCAGTCGTCCCAGGGGCTGGGCTTCGGCTCGATGCGGTGGCCGGTCGGCAGGTGGTCCTCGCCGCGCTCCTCCTGCCAGGCCGGGGTGAAGTCGACCTGGACGTCTTCTTGGCCGAGGTTCCTGTTGAACCACGGGTGCCAGCCGACCTGGGCGGGGAACGAGTCCTCGTACGTCTCCACGGACATGGTGACCGTGAAGGCGTCCTCGGTCAGGGTGAAGAGCTGGGTGACGCGGCCGGGGTGGGGCCAGGGGGCCACGAGGTCGTACGTGATCACGGCCTCGGACTTGCCGGTGCGGGCGGTGCGCCAGGCGCTGTCCCGGGCGGTGCCGTGGATGGCGTGCGGTGGGGCGTTGAGCGGCATCTGCTGGATGGTGGCGCCGTCCAGGAAGCGGCCGTCGCGGATTCTTCCGCACCACGGGACCATCGGGAAGCAGCCGAACTTCTGGCCCTGCCGCAGTAGTTCGGCGTCGCCGATTCGTAGACTGCCGATCCGTCCGCCGTTGCCGGGTGTGACGGTCACTTCCGCGTCGCCCGCGGTCAGCGTGATGTCTTCGTTACTCACGGAGTTGACCCTACTGGGCCGGATTCTCTGTTCGCCCCCGCCGCCCCTGCCCGTCCCCTCCCGAACCCCGGGCTCCGCACCCGGGTCGCCCCCAGGAGTGGAGGCTCAGCGGCGTTTGCGCAGGGCTCGGGTGATGGCGATGGCCGAGGCCAGGGCGACGGCCGCGGCGGGGGCCGCCCAGCGGAGCGTGGCGCGGGCGTCGGCGGTCTCCGGCGCCGGGACGGGGGCGTAGCGGCCACGCGGCGGGGCGTGGTCCACCTCCTCCGCGCTGCGGCCGATCATCGTCCGCCGCGCATGCGCCGCCTCGGCCACGGCATCCTCCCTGTTCGCACGGCTCGGGGCGGGCGGGGCCGGTTCCTCTTCCTCGAAGAGGTGGGCGGAGGGCTCGGCCTCCGGGGCGGGCTCGACCTCCGCTTCCGGTTCAGCCTCGGCCTGCGGCTCCGGCTCAGCCTCCGGTTCCCGTCCCTGCTCCCGTTCCGGCTCGGGTTCCGCCGCGCCCTGTGGCGTCTCCGTCACCTCCGCCAAGTTTTCGACGAACCGGTTCAGCAGGCGGCCCGTGGTCGCGGAGACCGCGTCCGGGGGAAGATCCGCCACGCGGCCGTCCGCGGTGGTGGTCCCGGTGATGGTGACGGTCGTGCCGCCGTCGGAGGGGGCGAGGGTGAGGGTGAGGGCGAGTTTCACGGTGCCGGGGCCGCGCGCCTCGGCGGCGTCGCCCTCGACGGCGTACGAACCGTCGTCCCTGGCGGTGACCCGGACGGCCCCCCGGTAGGTGATGGTGTGGCCGCCGACGCGGACTTTCAGGCGCCCGGAGACGGGCGGCGTCCCGGCGTCCTGCTGGAGTCCGGGGACCGCCCGGGCCACCCGTACGGGATCGGCCAGCGCCTCCCTCAGCCGTTCGGCCTGAACCGGAACGAACACCTCATGCTCCATGTCGGCCGAGCCTACCCAGGACAGCCCGCGCCGCACCTTCGTATCCGGGGATTTCGTCGGTCCGCCGTCTCAGTCGGCGTAGCGCGGATGGACCAGTGTGGAGGGCGCCAGGCCGGGTACGCGGGTACGCCAAGCGGCGTAAGCGTCGGCGGTGAGGGACGGCTGTGTGAGCGTGCGCAGGCGTGGGCCGTGCGGGTCGAGGCGCAGGGGCGTGCCCGTGACGGAGGCCAGGATGAAGCCCCAGTCGCGGGGTGCGCTCGACGCGCCCGCCGTGCGGTCGGGGCCAGCCGCGAAGCTGGAGTCCCGGCCGCCGACGCGGTAGGGGGCGGTGCGCAGGCCGGCCGCCCGGAGTGTGGACTCGACCGTCCAGAAGACGCGGGGGCGGGAGGAGACGGGACCGGCGTGGACGGCCAGTCGGCCACCGGGGGCGAGGACGCGGCGCGCCAGGCCGTAGAACTCCTGCGAGTACAGCTTGGTGCTCGCCGTGATCCCGGGGTCGGGCAGATCCGAGATGACCACGTCGTACGTCGACACGGCCCCGCGCAGCCAGCCGAAGGCGTCGGCGGTGAACACGTGCACGCGCCGGTCGCCGAACGCGTGCGCGTTGAGCGCCGACAGGGCGGGGTCGGTGCGCGCCAGCCTCACCACCCCCGGGTCGAGTTCGACCACGTCGACGCGGCGCACGCCCGGGTCGCGCAGTACCTCGCGGGTGGCGAGTCCGTCGCCGCCGCCGAGGACGAGCACGCGCGCGTGGGGGCCGTTCATCGCGGGGTGGACCAGCGCCTCGTGGTAGCGGTGCTCGTCGCGGCCGCTGACCCGCAGGCGTCCGTCGAGGAAGAGGTCGAGCGGGCGGCCGTGCGTGCCGCCGGTGAGCACGACCTCCTGGACGCCGGTCTGCAGGGCGACCCGTACGTCCTTGCCGTAGACGGCGCGCCGGGCCGCGCGTTCGAAGTCGTCGACATGGGCGGCGGCCGCGGCGAGCAGCGCGAGGACCAGGACGTTGGCGAGGAACAGGAACCAGCGTCCGCGCCGGCTCAAGTCCCCGCGGAACAGGCCCAGTACGAGGGCTCCACCGGCCAGCGCGTTCACGGTTCCGGTGAGCAGCGCGCCCTCCAGTTGCCCGAGGAGGGGGAGCAGGAGGAAGGGGAAGGCGAGGCCGCCGACGAGGGCGCCGACGTAGTCCGCCGCGAAGAGGTCCGCCACCGCACCGCCCGGGTCCTGGCGGCGGATGCGCTGTATCAGCTCCATGAGGAGGGGGACTTCGGCGCCGATGAGGAGGCCGATGGCGAGGGAGAAGGCCGCCAGGAGACAGCGCGAGCCGCTCGTCCACACTCCGCCCCAGTCGCCGGTCCAGGCGAAGACCGCGTACAGGGCCATCGCGCTGCAGCCGCCGACCAGGGCGAGTGCCGCCTCGACGGCGCCGAAGCCGGCCGCGGCGCGGGGGCGCAGACGTTTCGCGGCCAGCGAGCCGATGCCCATGGCGAAGACCATCACGGACAGGACCACGGAGGCCTGGGTGACCGAGTCGCCGATCAGGTACGAGGCGAGGGCGACGAGTTCGAGTTCGTACACGAGTCCACAGGCCGCGCAGACGAACACGCCCGCGAGGACCAGGAACCGTCCGATGCCCGGGCGGACGGGCAGCCGCGCCTGGCCCTGGACGCGCCAGGGCGGCGGCGCGCCGGGGGGAGCAGGCGCGTGCGGTTCGATCACGCGTGGAACGCTACGTCACGCCACCACGACGCTTCGTCACCCACACGTGTGGAAGTGTCGTCCCGATGTGTGGCGTCCGGCGCCGATGGCGAGTTCGTCGGCAGCCGAAACGGCAGGCCGAACAGCAGGCGGGACGGCGGCTGAAGCATCACCCCCTCACAGCACCCCCGCCGTCATCCGTACCCCCACCCTCGTGCGGGTCGCCACCAGTTGGCCGTCCTGCGGGTAGGCGTGCCACGTGCGCCAGTGGACCTGCCCCTCGTGGCGCTGGGCGAGCAGCGCGGTGAAGGCGTGCGGGCTGCCGGGGAAGACGCCGGCGAGTCCGTTGGGGTGGTCGGAGACGAGGGCCAGTAACTCCTGCGCCCGCCCCGCGAAGGACCCGCAGGAGAGTGTCTCGACGCGCGCGGCGAACTCGTACTCCCAGTCGTCGACCCGCTTGGCCACCCCGAGCGGAAGCGGCGTGCTGCTGCCGGCGATGCACGCGACGGTTTCCGAACAGCTGCCCCGCTCCTCCTCCAAGAGGACCTGGTGGGACGCGCCCAGGAGCCGCAACTGCAGTCTCGCCCCGTCGAGTTCGAGGTCGAGGGTGGCGAGCGCGGGGAGCGGCTCGCGCCCCAGCGCCCAAGCCAGGTCGGCCGCACGCGTGTTGGTGTACGAAGTGTTCAGGGTCGTGAGCATGGGTCGGCTCCGCTAGCACGCAAAAAGGGAGGTGGGGATCCGGCGCACCCGGTCGGTACCTCAGTACCGGGGATCGGCCCGGTCAGCCCGGTCTGCCCTGTGGGGAAGGGACGATCCGAGGGCTGCTTTGGTGGTTTAGAGGGAATCATGAACTGTGGCGCCGTCACAGCGTTTTTACCCAACTTCGTGGGGTTTCCATCCCCCCGAGGGCTCCACAGTTCAACTGTTCAACCACAGCGTGCGCCCGGCGCGCGCCGCAGGGGCGCGGGACGGTGACATCCACGGCTCCGCCGCGCGGGCGCGACCAGCCCCACCGGCCCGCAGCGGAAGCCCCTCCCCTCGCCCCGCACCCCACACCCCCGGCGAGGCTCAGCTGCCTCCGCCGCACCCCCCGCCGCACGACGACCCGCCTCCGCAGGACGAGCCGCCCCCGCACGACGAGTGCCCGCCGCACGAGTGACCCCCGTGGTGCCCGCCGGACGAACCGCTGCCGCAAGACGACACGGCTCCCCCGGCCCCGCCGGCCCACCAGCTGCCGGAGCTGCCCGAGGACCCGCCCCGCGAGCGGCGGCCCCGCACCGAACCCGACGGGCTCTTCGAGAGCCCGACCTTCTTCCGGCCGCGGGCGGCGGCACGCAACGACACGACGAACAGGATGAAGACGACCGCCAGGATGAAGCCGATGAACATGCGTCACCCTCCTTTCGTTCCCCCGAGGCGACCCCCCGTGGGCGCCTCGCTTCTTGCGTGCCTGGGGGATGCCCTCGCGTCTCACCGGCCAAAGCAGAGTTGAGGAACTCCAGAGCTTCGGCGCAGGATGACCGGCATGACCTCCAACGGCCGCCGCCCCCTCCTCAACCGCCGACTCGCCGAGTTCGGCACGACGATCTTCGCCGAGATGTCGGCCCTGGCCCTGAGCACCGGTTCGATCAACCTGGGCCAGGGCTTCCCCGACACGGACGGGCCCGAGGAGATCAGGGAGGCGGCCGTACGGGCGCTGCGCGACGGACGCGGCAACCAGTACCCGCCGGGCCCCGGCGTGCCCGAGCTGCGTACGGCGATCGCCGCGCACCAGAAGCACCGGTACGGACTGGCGTACGACCCGGACCGCGAGGTGCTCGTCACGGCCGGTGCCACGGAGGCCATCGCGGCGTCGCTGCTCGCGCTGGTCGAGCCCGGTGACGAGGTCGTCGCCCTGGAGCCGTACTACGACTCGTACGCGGCCAGCATCGCGATGGCGGGCGGGACCAGGATCCCGGTCACGCTGCGCCCGCACGAGGAGACCCGCGACGGAGTCACCCACCGGCGCTTCCGGCTCGACCTCGACGAGCTGCGCGACGCGGTCACCGACAACACCCGGCTGCTGCTCGTCAACACCCCGCACAACCCGACCGGCACCGTCCTGACCCGCGAGGAGCTCGGGGAGATCGCGAAGCTCGCCGTCGAGCGGGATCTCCTCGTCATCACGGACGAGGTGTACGAGCACCTGGTGTTCGACGAGGCCGAGCACCTGCCGCTGGCGTCCTTCCCGGGGATGCGGGAGCGGACGGTCACCATCGGCAGCGCGGGGAAGACCTTCTCCTTCACGGGGTGGAAGGTGGGCTGGGTGACGGGCACGCCGGACCTCGTCACCGCCGTACGGTCGGCCAAGCAGTTCCTGACGTACGTGGCGTCGGGGCCGTTCCAGTACGCCGTGGCCGAGGCGCTGGCGCTGCCGGACACGTACTTCGCGGCGTTCCGCGCGGACATGCGGGCCAAGCGGGACGTGCTGGCGGCCGGGCTCTCGGAGGCGGGGTTCAAGGTCTTCCAGCCGGCGGGCACGTACTTCATCACCACCGACATCCGGCCGCTCGGCGAGTCCGACGGCTTCGCCTTCTGCCGCGCGCTCCCGGAGCGCGCCGGGGTCGTCGCCATCCCGAACGCGGTCTTCTACGACCACCGGGAGGCGGGCGCGCCCTTCGTGCGGTTCGCGTTCTGCAAGCGGACCGAGGTGCTGGAGGAGGCGGCGAAGCGGCTCAAGGCGGCCTGGTAGCACGAGGCGCGGGACGGTGGGGAAGGCGCGCCGAAGTGGGGGAAACCGTACCCGGCCAGGCGTGTAAAGCTCGCACATACCCCGTAAGGGACGCACAGTTCGGGTGTGACCCACGCCAGTACCCTTCCGGCCCCCGCCGCCCCGAAGCCCGATGACGGGGGGCACGGCCGTCCGGCGCGCCCCGCGCACGGCCTGGCCCCTCTCGCGCAGGCGCTGGCGCTGTTCGCGACGGCGCGACTCGTCGGCGTTCTCGTGCTCGCCGGAACCGCCTGGGCGGGCGGCAAGCGCCCCCTCGCCCTGCTCGGGCGGTCCTGGGACTCGCTCTGGTATCTGGGGATCGCGGCGCACGGCTACGGACGCACCCAGTACTTCAGGCACACCGTCGTCCACAGCGACCTGGCCTTCTTCCCGCTGTATCCGGGGCTGATCCGCGCCGTCACCACACTGACCGCGCTGAGCGGCGGCGCGGCGGGGCTGCTGGTCGCCTGGACCGCCGCCGCGGTCGCCGCCTGCGGGATCTACGCGATCGGGGCCCGGCTGCACGGCCGCGCCGTCGCCACCGTGCTGGTCCTGCTGTGGGGCCTGCTCCCGCACTCGGTCGTGCTGTCCCTGGCGTACACCGAGCCCGTCCTCACCGCCTTCGCCGCCTGGTCGCTGTACGCGGTGCTCACCGAGCGCTGGCTGTGGGCGGGCACGCTGGCCGCGCTCGCGGGCATGTCGCGGCCGAACGGGCTCGCGGTGGCCGCGGCGGTGCTGGCCGCGGCGGCGTGCGAGGTCTGGCGGCGGCGCGGACGGGTTTCCCACAGGCTGTGGACGGGCGCCGCGCTCGCGCCGGTCGGCTGGGGCGGCTATGTGCTGTGGGTGGGCCGGCGCGAGGGAGATCCGCTCGGCGGCTATTTCGAGGTGCAGCGGTTGTGGGGCTCGCGCTTCGACTTCGGCGCCGGTTCGCTTCGCTTCGTCCAGCATCTGCTGACGCACGGCGACCGTTTCGTGTTTCCGATGACGATGGTGGTCGTGGCGGCGGCCGTGCTGCTGTACGGACTGCTGATCGCGGACCGTGCCCCGCTGCCCCTGCTCGTGCACAGCGGGGTACTGCTGCTGATCGCGCTCGGCGGCTCCGGGTTCTTCGAGTGCAAGCCGCGCTTCCTGCTGCCCGCGTTCCCGCTGCTGCTGCCGCTCGCCCGGGCGCTGGTCCGCACGGCAAGAGCCCGGCCCTGGCACGCCGTCCTGGTGGTCGGCGCCCTGGCCGGGCTCTCGTTCGCCTACGGCGCGTACCTGGTCGTCATCGCGCACACGCCGCTGTAAAACCTGGTGGGAGGACTACTCCGCGTCGTCGTCGCCGTCGTCCTCGGGCTTCTCCGCCTCGTTGACTTCCTGCTCGAGGCCGAGCTGCTCGACGAGCCACTTGTCGAACTCGATGGCGGCCCGCACCCAGCTGACCGTCGACGACACGAAGTGCTCGAGGGCGACGCCGGTGCCGATCAGCATCTGTGCCTCGCCGATCAGGCGGACAGTGCCGTCGTCGTGCGTGTGGCTGTAGACCTTCGGCCACAGCGTGCGGCGGTTCCAGTCGTCGATGGACTCCAGCAGAGTCGGCTTCTCGTCGATCTGGTGCGGCCGGTCGTAGAACGTCCGCACCGAGAAGACCTGCTGGTCCCCCTCGCCGCGGAACATGAAGTACGTACGGAACTCCTCCCACGGCGCCGCGAGGTCACCCTCGTCGTCGACGACGTACTTCAGCTCCATCTGGTCGAGGAGCTGCTTCACGAGGTCCTGATCCGGGACGACGGGGCCCGCCGGTCCGCCGGGCTGCGGCTCGGGCTGGCCCCCGAAATTCGGAATCGAGGACGGGTCGATGCTCACCGTGTATTTCCCTTCGTACGGATGCTGCCATCCTCCCCCATCACGGGCGGTCAGTGGCAACCCCCACAGGCAAAGGCACGGACACCACCACCACGAGTGTGTATCCGCTGCGGCCAGTGACGACGGCGCCGCCGGGACCGGCGCCGTCGACCGCTGAGAATCAGCCCGTCCGGGCTACTGCGCGGCCCCCACGATCAGGCCGTCCCCGAAGGCGTCCACCCGGACCGTGTCGCCGTCCTTGACCTCGCCCGCCAGGATCTCCTTGGCGAGCCGGTCGCCGATCGCGGTCTGGACGAGGCGGCGCAACGGCCGGGCCCCGTAGGCCGGATCGTTGCCCTCGTCCGCGAGCCAGGCCAGCGCCGCGTCGGTGACCTCCAGGGCGATCCGGCGCTCGGCCAGCCGCTTGGCGAGGCGGCCGATCTGGAGCCCGGCGATGCGCTCCAGCTCCTCCTTGTTCAGCGCCGAGAAGACCACGAGGTCGTCGAGCCGGTTGAGGAACTCCGGCTTGAAAGAGGCCCTCACGACTTCCAGGACCTGCTGCTTCTTCTCCTCCTCGGAGGTCAGCGGCTCGACAAGGAACTGGCTGCCCAGGTTCGAGGTCAGGACGAGGATGGTGTTGCGGAAGTCGACCGTGCGGCCCTGTCCGTCGGTGAGCCGTCCGTCGTCCAGCACCTGGAGGAGGATGTCGAAGACCTCCGGGTGCGCCTTCTCGACCTCGTCCAGCAGGACGACGCTGTACGGGCGCCGGCGCACGGCCTCCGTGAGCTGGCCGCCCTCCTCGTAGCCGATGTACCCGGGAGGGGCGCCGACCAGCCGGGCGACGCTGTGCTTCTCGCCGTACTCGCTCATGTCGATGCGGATCATGGCCCGCTCGTCGTCGAAGAGGAAGTCCGCGAGGGCCTTGGCCAGTTCGGTCTTGCCGACGCCGGTCGGGCCGAGGAAGAGGAAGGATCCGGTGGGCCGGTCCGGGTCGGCGATGCCGGCGCGGGTACGGCGTACGGCGTCGGACACGGCCCGGACGGCCTCGCTCTGGCCGATGAGACGGCGGCCCAGCTCCTCCTCCATGCGCAGGAGCTTCTGGGTCTCGCCCTCCAGGAGGCGCCCGGCCGGGATGCCCGTCCAGGAGCCGACCACGTCCGCGATGTCGTCGGGGCCGACCTCCTCCTTGACCATGGTGTCCCTGGCGGCTTCCTCCTCCGCCTCGGAGGCCTCCTCCAGGTCCCGCTCCAGGGTGGGGATCTCGCCGTAGAGCAGCTTGGAGGCGGTGTCGAAGTCGCCGTCGCGCTGGGCGCGCTCGGCCTGGCCGCGCAGCTCGTCGAGCTTCTCCTTCAGCTCGCCGACGCGGTTGAGGGACTGCTTCTCCTTCTCCCAGCGGGCGGTCAGGCCCCGCAGCTCCTCCTCCTTGTCGGCAAGGTCGCGGCGCAGCTTCTCCAGACGCTGCCGGGAGGCGGGGTCGGTCTCCTTGTCGAGGGCCAGTTCCTCCATGCGCAGCCGGTCCACCGCGCGCTGGAGTTCGTCGATCTCGACGGGGGACGAGTCGATCTCCATGCGCAGCCGGGAGGCTGCCTCGTCGACGAGGTCGATGGCCTTGTCGGGCAGGAAGCGGGAGGTGATGTACCGGTCGGAGAGGGTGGCCGCGGCGACCAGCGCGCTGTCCGCGATCACCACCTTGTGGTGGGCCTCGTAGCGGCCCTTGAGTCCGCGCAGGATCGCGATGGTGTCCTCGACGGACGGCTCGGCGACCAGGACCTGCTGGAAGCGGCGCTCCAGGGCGGGGTCCTTCTCGATCCGCTCGCGGTACTCGTCGAGGGTGGTGGCACCGACCATCCGCAGCTCACCGCGGGCGAGCATCGGCTTGAGCATGTTGCCGGCGTCCATAGCGGAGTCGCCGCCCGCGCCCGCGCCGACGACCGTGTGCAGCTCGTCGATGAAGGTGATGATCTGCCCGTCGGAGTCCTTGATCTCGGCGAGGACCGTCTTCAGCCGCTCCTCGAACTCACCCCGGTACTTCGCCCCGGCCACCATGGCCCCGAGGTCGAGCGAGACGAGCCGCTTGTTCTTGAGGGACTCGGGTACGTCGCCCTTCACGATCCGCTGGGCGAGCCCCTCCACGACGGCGGTCTTGCCGACGCCGGGCTCACCGATGAGGACGGGGTTGTTCTTGGTGCGCCGGGACAGCACCTGCACGACCCGGCGGATCTCCTGGTCCCGGCCGATGACCGGGTCGAGCTTCCCGTCGCGCGCGGCGGCGGTGAAGTCCGTACCGAACTTTTCGAGCGCCTTGTACTGGCCCTCGGGATCCGGGGTCGTCACCCGGCGGCCTCCCCTGCTCTTCTGGAACGCCTCAAGCAGCTTCTTCGCACTGGCGCCCTGCTGGGAGAGTACGTCGCCGCTCGGGCCGCCCTTCGCGGCGATCCCGATGAGGAGGTGCTCGGTGGAGAGGTACTCGTCCCCGAGCTCCTTGGCCTTGTCGGCCGCCTCGGCGATGACGGCGAGCAGTTCGCGGTTGGGCTGCGGGGGCGCGACGGTGGATCCGGTCACGCTGGGCAGGCCGGCGAGGACGCGCTCGGCCGCGGCCCGTACGGCGGCCTGGTCGGCGTCGACCGCGGCCAGCAGGTCGGTGATGTTCTCGTTCTCCTGGCCACCGAGCAGCGCGAGCAGCAGGTGGGCAGGGGTGAGGTCGGGGTGCCCCTCGGACACGGCCCGGCTGGTGGCCGCGTTGATCGCGTCCCGGCTCCTGTTGGTCAGCTCGGCGTCCACGTTCGCGTTCTCCTCCTCAATACGACCCTGATGTACGGACTGACTCACCCAACGTACACAAAGTTGAGTCTATTCCACTCAAGGTCGGCCGGGGAAGCCATGGCGCTCCCGGGTGGGGATACATTTCCGACCATGAGCGCATACCCGGTGGACCCCCACGATCCCGACCCCGCGTACCTCACCTTCTGGCGGGAACGCCATCTGTGCACCCTCACCACCCTCCGGGCGGACGGCAGCCCGCACGTCGTGCCCGTCGGGGTTACATACGACCCCGAGGCGGGCCTGGCTCGAGTGATCACCAACAAGTCCAGCACGAAGGTCGGGCACGTACTGGCCGCGGGGGCGCAGGGGGCGCGCGTCTCGGTCTGCCAGGTGGACGGGCGCCGGTGGGCGACGCTGGAGGGGCGCGCGAGGATCGCCACGGACCCCGCGCGTGTCGCGGAGGCGGAGCGGCGGTACGCGGAGCGGTACGGGAGGGTGCCCTCACCGAACCCCGACCGGGTGGCGATCGAGATCACACTGACCTCAGCGATGGGACACGGCTGACGACGCCGGGCACGGCCGGCCGACCCCGACACGGGACACGACTCACGGCCCCCGGCACGGGAACGCGGCCGACCGGCCCCGGCACAGGGCACGACTCACCCCTCCCCGGCACGGGACACGACCGACGGACCCGAGCACGGCCGGCCGACCCCGACACGGGACACGACTCACCGCTCCCCGGCGCGAGACACGGCTGACGGACCCGAGCACGGCCGATCGACCCCGGCACAGGACACGACCCACCGGCCCCGGCGCGGGACACGGCTGATCGGCCCCAGCGCCGGAACGCGGCCGACCGGCCCTGGCGTGGGACATGGCCGACCGACCCCGACCACAGGACGCGACCGGCCAACCCCGGGCACGGAGCACGGCCGGTCGGCCCGGCGATGGCTCGCGGCCTACCGGTCCCGGGCACGGAACGCGACCGGTCGGCCGACCCTGGCCACAGAACGCGACCGGTCGGCCCCGGCGGCGGGACGCCGCCGATCGGCCCCCGCCACGAAACCCGGCCGGGCCTGCGGCGCGGTTGACCGGCCCGGCCCAAGGGACATGGCCGACCGCTCCCGGCCGTGCGGAACGGCCGATTTCAGCCGTTGTGGAGATGGCATGGAGATGGGTGGATACCTGGATCTTTCGCCCAAAACTGCAGCGGGGTCACCGTGTTCAGGTCACGGTGACGCCGCTGCGGGGGGAAGTACCTGCGCGATCTACTACGACGGGGGAATCGCGTCAGGCACTGCGGGGGGTGGCAGAGATGGTCCTTACGTCCGGGACTTCCGGCTCGGCCAGCTGGTGGTCACGCTGGTCGAGGTTCACAAAGATCATTCCGTATCGAATGGCACATCGCACGGGCTGCGGCGCGCCGCGCGGGCGCCGCAGACACCGGTACGCCCGGACGTCCTCGTCGTCATCCCGGGTGACGACGACCGGCTCTCCGAACACCGTCACCATCAACGAGTCGCCACTGTGGGGAATGGCGGTGGCCAGGTCGATGAAGTGCCAGCCGGAGCGGTACGCGGTGGCCATTTCTCGGCGGAAGGATCGGTCGTCGGGGGGTGTCGTCACGTCAGCTCCCGGAGCCGTCGTCCGCCGTAGTCACTGTCTGGATGTTCTGGATGTCCGCTGCTGCCGCCGGCCAGTGACTGTCCGCCTGGACATCACCCTTTGCGCCGGAGAGGCCGCCCAGAGCTCCGAATGCCACCACGGCGGAGAAGGCGGCGACAAGCACCGAGCGAAGCATTTTGTTACGCATAGTCGGCTTCGTCCTCACTTGAAAGTCCCGTCTTCCCCCGTCGGATAAGACGATGGCTCATTCGGGCACGTCGTGGCCACATAATCGATGCATCATGTTCCTGCACGTTCAGGACCCTGGGGGGTGGAGTTTTGGCAACAAACCAGACTAATGCGACACATCCCCACGGGGTGACCGAGCTGTGCGAGGAAGGTGGACGCCTCTACGCGAACGCCCTGCGCACCGGACGAATCGCACGCGCGGACGTGACGCACGCCCCCTGCTTGATGGAACTGGCGCTCCTTCACCCCGATCCCGACGACGCGAGCTGGCTCCGTCCGGTGCCCCCGTTCGTCGCCCTGGCGCAGCGACTCAACCCCATCGAGCGCGAGATCGCCGACCGCAGACGGCTGTCGGTCGAACTGAGCGATGCTTTTGAGCCGTTCATGGCCCTCAGCGCACAAGAGGCGACGCCCACGCACTCCATCACGGTGCTGGAGGGCGGGGACCGGATCAACGCCGCGCTCAACCTGGCCACGGCCCAGTGCCAGACCGAGATGCTCACCATCCAGCCGAGCGACCGCGGCTCCGAGCGCAGCCTTCTTCTCGGCCTGGAGCGCGACCGGCCCCTGATCGAACGTGGTGTGCGCATCCGGACGTTGTATCAACACACGGCCCGCCACAGTCCGGAGAAGTTGGCGTACGTGGCCCAGCTCTCGGACGGCAAGGTCGAATACCGCACCATCGACGAGCTGGTGGAGCGTCTCATCGTCTGCGACGAGAGCGTCGCCTTCATCCCCACCCGCGACGACCAGCAGGTCGCCCTGGAGCTTCGCCACCCGGGCCTGGTCCGCTACCTGATCAAGGTCTTCGAGTTCATGTGGGACCGCGCCGTCCCGCTCAGCGCCGGCGCCCCCTACGAACCCGCCCTGGGCGGCATCACCAACATCCAGTACTCCATCGCCAAACTCCTCGTGGAGGGCCACGTCGACGAGGCCATCGCCCGTCGCCTGGGCATGAACGTACGAACCTGCCGGGCCCACATAGCCAAGCTGGCCACCGCTCTCGGCAGCGGCAGCCGCGCCCAACTCGGCTATCTCATAGCGGAATCGGGAATCCTCAAGCAAGAGGGAGCGGCTGGGTGACCGACGCGCCGCACCTGGCCCACGGCGTGGAAGAACTGTGTGCGGCGGGATCGGAGCTGTACGAACGGGCCCTGCGCGAAGGGCGTGTACGCAGCGGGGACGCCGCCGAAGCGCCCTGCCTCGTCGACTTCGGACTGATGCACCCGGCCATCGAGGATCTGAGCTGGCTGGAGCCCGTCGCCCCGGCCGTCGTCCTCCACCGGTTGCTACGGACCTCCGAGGAACGCGTCGCGGAAGAACGACGGCGCGAGGCCGGACTGACCGCGCTGTTCGAGCCGCTGATGCGGATCGACGGCCGGCGCACAGCAGCCACGGACACCCCGACGATCAGGGTCCTCAGCGGTACGGAGCGGATCAACCTGGCCATCACCGAGGCCATGGCCGCCGCGTCCCAAGAAATCCTGTGCATCCAGCCGCACAACGGTCTCGCTGGTCACCGTGGCGTCGCGGCCGAGGACCTCGCCCTGGACCGCGACCAGGCCCTGCTGGACCGGGGCGCCCGCATCCGCACCCTGTACCAGCACACGCTCCGCCACTCCCCCATGACTCTCGCCCGCTACGAACAGCTGAACGGCGATGTCGAGGCCCGGAGCCTGGACGAGATCACCGACCGGCTCATCGCCGTCGACCGCACCGTGGCCTTCATCCCCGCCGACAAAGACGGCTTCCTCGCCCTGGAAGTCCGCCACCCGGCCCTGGTCTCCTACTTCGTGACCACCTTCGACCGGCTCTGGCGCCTGGCCACCCCCATGTACCCCGAAGCCGTCCAGCGCCCGTCCCACAACGGCATCACCCCCCGCCAACGCGCCATAGCCGCCTTGCTCGTCGAAGGTCACACGGACACCGTGATCGCCGACCGCCTCGGCATGAACGTCCGCACCGCCCGCGTCCACATCGCCAAACTCGCCGTCACCCTCGGCAGCGAGAGCCGGGCCCAGCTCGGCTACCTCATCGGGCGGTCGGGGATTCTCGACCAGGATCACTGAGCGGCAGCAGTTCCGCGGCGCGCGGCGGTCCGTCCAGGCCCGCCTGGGCGATCCGCACCCCCAACTGGGTGCGGCTCGCGGCGCCCAGGGTCTCCGAAAGGCGCGCGATGTGCGCCCGGCAGGTACGGACGCTGATCCCCAGCCGCTCCGCGACCACCGCGTCCTGGTGTCCCTCGGCGAGCAGCGCCGCGATGGACCGTTCGCGGTGGGTGATGCCGTCGATGCCGGTGTCGGGGAGCGGCGCGGCGAGCGGGATCGCGAGGCGCCACAGCCGCTCGAAGACCGTGACCAGGTAGTCGACCAGTGCCGGGTGCCGCAGCTCGAGCGCGATCGTGCGGTCGGAGTTGGCCGGGATGAACGCCACCTTGCGGTCGAAGAGGATGAGCCGCTCCACGACCTCGTCGAGGGTACGGGCCTCCGCGGCTCCCCCCATCAGCTCCATGTAGTTGTGCAGGCCCTGGCCGTGCCGGGCCACGTGCGTGTACAGGTCACGCATCCGCACACCCCGTCGGCGCATCTCCAGCGCCCGGTGCAGCCCCTCGGAGAGTTCGTCCTCGCGCCGGATCCCGCCGGGCTGCACGGTCAGCACCTCGGTCGTACAGGCCTCGGTCGCCTCGTCCATCGCGGCACGGATCCGGGGCAGCCCGTCCAGGACCCGGATCGCCACGCCCTCGCCCGGTCCCTGGACGCGCCCACCGAGCCCGGCGTACCACTCGAACGCCGCCACCGCGTCGCCCACGCGCGCCTGGCCGGCGCTGATTTCCTCGTACACGCCCCGCAGCAGCCGTGTCATGACCTCCTGCGGCGAGGTCGGCACCAGCCACCCCATGTCGTCGGGGTCGGGGTGGAGCAGCGCCAACTCCAGGAGGCAGGGCACCGCTTCCGCGTCCCCGCGCGGCACGCGTCCGCGCCGCACGGCCCGGGAGTACACCCGGTCCCCGGCCTCGCACAGTCGGTCAGCGCCGTGCGGATGCCTGTCCGTCCCGTGCCCGGCCATCTCCCACCCCTGGCTCCCGCCCACCGGCTCCGGCATCCTCCGCGGTACGACGCCTCACACCCTCGGCACTGCGACGCAACGCCGCGCGCCCTTCCCTGGCGCAACGCTTCACCGTGCGGCACGAGCACGCTCCGCGCCGTCCGCAGCGCAACTATGCGCGGCCCCGACCGCCATCGCAACACGGCTGCGCTCCTCGCACGCCCCCTATCACTCCTATACGTACGGAAATATCCCCACCTCCGCACGGCACTCTGCAACAAGATGACGGTGGTGGGGGTGCGGGCCCCGGTGCCATCGTGGACCCGCTTCCCCAGGGCGACACGGCGTCCTGGTCCGCCCTGGCCGGACACTCCTCGTCCGGCCAGGGCTCTCCCGGCCCTTGTCCGGATCGTGCGGGCTGCCGGAAATCGTCGAGTGACCGGTACGTCACGTACCGCACCTACCGGCGGGCCATGGTGGCGTGGCCGGGACCCACCGGAGGTGACGGTGGAGTTCACGCGGGTGGCATCGCCCGGATCCGGCCGGCCGACCTCTACACGCTTTAGGGGAAAGCCGAGATGTCCGAACTCGACTGGCGGAAGTCGTCCTTCAGCGGAGGTCCCGAAGGGAACTGCGTGAACGTCGCCACCGCCCCCGACGGAACCATTCGCCTACGCGAGAGCGACGAACCCCGCACCGTACTCGCCACCACCCCGGAGGGGCTCGCCGCCCTCCTCCACCACCTCAGGCCGCGGCCCAGCTCGTGAGCAGGGCCTCGCGCGCGGCCCGCCAGGGCGTCACGCCGTCCCCCTCGACACTCCCCCACTCCAGCAACCGCGCCACGTCCGCCGTACCGTCCACGAACCGGTTCAGCAGCGCCACCGACAGCTCGTACTCGGACTGGACGTAGCCGCCGACGGCCGCGGTGTACGCCGTCAGCTCGGCCTTCTCCTCGTCCGTCCGTACGTGGAGTTCGAACGCGGGCGGTGCCTCACCGCCGCCCGTCGCCATGTCGAGGACCGTGTCCATCACGTTGTTCACCAGCCACCGGGTACTGGAGCGCACCTGCACGTCGTGAACGGCGACCGCACGGACGTCCGCCCAGGACCAGAACCCCTCCTGGCCCGTGCCCACGGCCTGAAGCCCCTCGGGGGTGAGCCGCACCCCGCGCCCGTACCCCTCGGGCTCGGCGCCCACGTACACGCTCTCCTTGGTGATCCAGAACAGGCCGATCATGGCCACGGACGCCTCCAGCGCAACGAGCGCATCAAACACAACAAGCACGGTCCCCCTCTGAGACACCCGCAGCCCCGAAACGGTTCACCCGGCGATCGCGCTGTCGCCGACCCGGTTCAGTCCGGGTCGGTGTCCGGCGGCGTGTCCCGGCCGTTCCCGTCCTCCGGTAACCGCCGTGAGCGCGGCCGGTGCGGCATCAGGTCGCCTATGCGGGACTCGCCCGCGCCCACCACGGGCAGCCGTAACTCTTCGGTCTGCCGCTCGGGGAAGCGGAGCAGTCGCGCCGGCGGCACGGGGAAGTCCTCGCTGTCCGCGTGCTGGCCGGGGCCGTTGGAGGGCCCGGGGCCGTCGGGCCGGTCGGGGGGACGACCCTGCCCATACGGCTGCACATCTCGGACGCCGTACGGGACATCACCGACGGAGTGGTCGAACTGGAGGAGGCCGTACGGGAACGGCCCGGGCTGCGGGCCGTGCCGCCCACCCCCGTCCCGGTGCGGCTGCGCCGGATCGCTGGCCTGCTGGAGCGCGTCGCCGCGGACTCCGTCCTCGCCGCACGTGTGAAGGACGAGACCAGGCGCATGGCCGCCCGTTGCGCACGGGCGCTCGGCGACCCCGAACAACTGGTACGGCTGCCGGGCCGCTGCCCCACCTGCGACTCGGTCTCCCTGCGGGCCTTCCCGGAACGCGCCGAGGTGCGCTGCGTCAATCCCGTGTGCGGACAAGTACTCGAACCGGAGGCTCCGAGAGCGACAACTGGCGCACCCACAACCGCAACAGCCGAGGCGCCTGGGGCCCGGTCCACGGCGTCATGCTCCACCACACGGCAGGCACCGACAGCCTCCGCCTGTGCCGCGAGGGCACCGCGGACCTGCCGGGCCCGCTCTGCATCGGCCTGATCACCAAGGACGGCACCGTCCACCTGGTCGGCTACGGCCGCACCAACCAGGCCGGTTCGGGCTCGACCGCGGTCCTGGAGGCCGTACGGGCCGAACGGGCCGCACTGCCCGCCCCCGGGCCCGACGCCGTGGACGGCAACGCCCGCTTCTACGGCTTCGAGATCGAGAACCTGGGCAACGGGCGGGACCCCTACCCGGCCGCCCAGCTCGCCGCCGTGGAACGGCTTTCCGCCGCGATCTGCCGCACCCATGGCTGGTCCGCGGCCAGCGTGATCGCGCACAAGGAGTGGACGCGCCGCAAGATCGACCCGTCGTTCTCGATGTCCGGGATGCGGCAACGGGTGGCGGCCCGGCTCGGCTCCCGACCGGTCTCGTACGAACCCTTCCCCGGCGCCGCGTTCTTCGCGCTCGGCCGCCGCAGTCCGCTGATCACAGCCGTCGGCGAACGGCTGGTCGCGGAGGGGTGCGGCTGCGTCCACACCGGCCCAGGACCGGTGTGGACGCAGGCCGACGTCCTGTCGTACGCGACCTGGCAGCGTGGGCTCGGCTATGTCGGCAAGGACGCCGACGGCACCCCGGGCCGCACCAGCTGGGACAAGCTGCGCGTCCCGCGCGCCCAGGGGGCCGGACCTACCCGAGAAGCACTGGAGCACCCGAAAGGAGCCCGCAGATGAGCGACGCCGGCCGCAGAACCCTGCGTACGACACTCCAGACCCTGTTCGCCCTGATCACCGTCCTGCCGCTGGTCGCCCAGGACCCGCTGGTCCGGGACGTACCCGCGCTCACGGCCGTGGTGGGCGGCGCCGCGCTGCTCAGCCGGGTGATGTCGATGCCCGCGGTGGACCGGCTGCTGCCGGGGTGGCTGCGCGGGCCCTCCCGCGGAGAAACCGCCGATGCCGACGACTGAGGCCGAGAGTGTCGCCCTGGAACTGGAGCGGCTGCGCCGCTCGGTCGACGTCGGGTTCGCCACCACCCGCGGCGACCTCGCCCTCCTCCTGCAACGCGCGGACCAGACCGACAAGACCCTCGACGAACACGAGTCCCGCCTCGACGACCTGGAACGCGCCCGCTGGCCCCTGCCCTCCCTGGCGGCCGCCACCTCGTGCACGGCGCTGGCGCTGACGATCTGGCAGTCGACGGGGCGCTGAACCCCGGTCCGCCGAAGGCGCGGGAGCCCCTCGCCCAGGGCTCCCGCGCGTTCGTCTACTTGAGGCCGATCGCCGTGCAGTCCGCCTTGGTCGAGGCCGTGCAGATCTGCTTGACGGTGTAGATGCTGTCCTGGATCACCGTCTCCTTGATGTTCGCCTTGGTCAGGGCGACCACGGGCATCAGCTGGGCGGGGATCTTCTTGTTCGTGGGGCTGTCGACCTTGTCGCGGGTGAGCGCGTCGAACTCGATGCCACGCCCCTGGACCTTCGCCACGGCCATCTCGGCCGCCGCGGAGGCCTCATCGGGGTAGGACTTGTAGACGCTCATGTACTGCTCGCCCCGGACGATCCGCTGCACCGCGTCCAGCTCGGCGTCCTGGCCGGTGACCGGCGGCACCTTGCTGACGCCCATGGTCTTCAGGGCGTCGATGGCGGCGCCCGCGAGACCGTCGTTGGCGGAGTAGACACCGGCGATGTTGTTGAGGCCGATGGCCGAGATGGCCTTCTCCATGTTGGCCTTGCCGACGACCGGGTCCCAGTCCTTGGTGTCGTACGACTTGGAGATGACGACCTTGCCGTTGAGCTCGCCCAGGGCGCCCGACTTGAACTGCGCCGCGTTCGGGTCGGTGGGCGAGCCGTTCATCATGACGATCTTCTTCGTGGAGGCGTTGGTACCCAGCGCCTCCAGGAGCGCCTTGCCCTGCACCTGGCCCACGAGCTCGTTGTCGAAGGAGATGTACGCGTCGATGGGGCCCTGCGCCAGACGGTCGTAGGCGATGACGGGGATGCCCGCGTCCTTGGCCTTCTGCACATCGCTCGCGATGGCCTTGGAGTCCACCGCGTCGACGAGGATCACATCGACCTTGTCGTCCACCATCTGCTGGAACTGCTGGCTCTGCTTGGAGGCGTCCTGCCCCGCGTTGGCGTAGTCGACCTTGCCCTTGTTGTTGGTGAGCTTGGCGACCTGCTGCTCGATGATCGGGTAGTCGAACTTCTCGTAACGGGTGTTGGCCTTCTCCGGGAGGAGCAGGCCAACCGTGATGTCGTCACCCTTGGTCGGGCTCGCCTTGGTGTTGCTGCCGCCGATCCCGTCCACGACACCGCAGGCGGCGAGGGAAACGGTCATCGCGGAGCAGGCCAGGGCTATGGCGGTACGACGAAGCCGGGTGTTACGAGTGTTCACATCAGGTGCCTTCCGGGCGAGGTAGCTGCTTTGCGACCCAGGTGGCTGAAAGCCAACGCGGCGATCACCTCAGCGTCAAGGAGTAACCACTTAACGAGATGGCAACAGCATTCTGTGTTCCCCAAGTGAACACGATGGGAAGGGGGTGCGCCGTCACTTCCACAGAACCCCTCTGATTGACTTGCGTCACGCGCTCCCCGGCGGCATACAACCCTCCCCCACGTCCGGGAGTCTCGACGGTGGCCGCACACCTCGCAGCATGAAACAGGGGAAGCATGAGACCAGTTGGGCGGAGTGGACCGGCGCTCGCCGCGACGCTGACGATCGCCACCGCCGGGGGCCTGCTCGCCGTCTCGGGTGCCCCCGCCTCCGCCGCGAGCAGCTGCGCATCACCGGTGTACAAGCGGCAGTTCTACGCGAACACCACCTTCTCCGGCACACCGAAGAAAACGGACTGCGACGCCACGGTCAGCGAGAACTGGGGCACGAAGACCCCCGCCTCCGGCCTCCCCAAGGACAACTTCGGCGTCCGCTGGACCGTGACGAGGGACTTCGGTTCGGGAGGCCCCTTCACCCTTCCCGTCGCCGCCCAGGACGGCCTGCGCGTCTACCTCGACAACACCCGCAAGGTCGACCTCTGGAAGAACGTCTCCTCGACCGTCAAAAAAACCGTCAACGTCACGATTCCTTCCGGCAAACACACCCTCCGCGTCGACTACGCCAACTGGACCGGCGCCGCCAACGTCTCCTTCACCTACAGTCCGCGCACCTCGGCCTCCGTCGACAAGGTCAGGCCCCTCACCCCGACGGGCACCTCCGTGGCGTACGACAAAGCCACCGCCAAGGCCAAGCTGACCTGGGCGAAGAACAAGGAACTCGACCTCTCGGGCTACCGCGTCTACCGCCGTCTCCAAGGCAGCACGACCTGGTCGAAACCGGCCACGACGACCGCCACCTCGTACACCGACACGACCGTGCCCGCGACCGGCGACACCTACTACTACGAAGTCCGGGCCTACGACAAGGCAAGCAACGAGTCGACGGGCACCGCCGACCAGGCCGTGACCACCGTCGACCGGACCCCGACCGCCGCGCCCGCCGAGCTGGCCGCCAAGGTGAGCACCGGCTCCGTGGCCCTCGGCTGGAACAAGGTCTCCGGTGCCGCCGCCTACCGCGTCTACCGGGCGAGCGCCCCGCAGGGCCCCTTCCAGCAGCTCGTGTCCTCCGTGTCGGACGTCTCCTACCGGGACACCTCGGCCGACATCCATCAGCGCCTGTACTACCGGGTCGCGACCCTGGACCCGGTCGGCAACGAGTCCGCCCCCTCCGCGACCGCCGACACCGGCGCCCCGGACACCCTCGCGCCCGGCCAGGTCACGGGTCTGACGGCGGAGGGCACCACGGCGGGCAACGCGCTGCGCTGGAACGCCCCGTCGGACGATGTCGAGCACTACGAGCTGTGGGCCGCGCCCGAGGGGCAGTCGGACCCGGACGGGCCGGACCTGGTCCTCGGCACCTCGTTCGACGACTTCCGGGCCACCGCGGGCACCGCCGTCACGTACACGGTCCAGGCCGTCGACGCGTACGGGAACATCTCCCCGGTGTCCGAGGCGGTCACCGCGACCCGGCCCGCCCCCGGCGACGCGGCGGCGCCCACCGGCGTGACGGTCACCCCCCGCGACAGCGGCACCGAACTCACCTGGGCCTTCTCGGCGGACGGGGCGGTGTACGGCACCCGGGTCTACCGCCGCACCGACGCCTCCGCCTCCTGGAACCGGGTCGGCTCGCCCACCGCGAGCCGCTTCTCGGACTCCGAGGCTCCGGTAGGGCGCGCGTACTACTACGTGGTGGTGCTCGACGCGCAGGGCAGGGAGTCGGCGCCCTCCGACGTCGTCTCCTTGGACCGCGTCACCCCGGCGACGTCCACGGCGCCGCTGCCTCCGCTGCTCGCGCTCTCGGCGCCGTACACCGAGTGCACGGCCAACGACTGTGCGGGGCACGGCGGAATCGGCCAGGCACTCACGGTGACGATGACCCGTCCCGCGGGCGACGACCGCATCATCGGCGGATACCGGTGGCTCGTCCACGGCGGAAGCGGCACGGGGGCCACCATGACCACGAGCGCGAGCTTCAGCTGGAAGCCGACCGAAATCGGAACCCACATCGTCGAGGTGGCCACGGTGGACGCGTACGGCCGCGTCGGCCCGTCCACCCAGCTGATCTTCAAGGTCGCCTGACCTTCAAAGAGCGGCAAAGATCCGTGCAACCAACCCCCTTCCTTGTCGGTCCTGATCGTCAACGGCTTTGCCCGCCGTTGACGATCAGGACCGAAGGAACACATGAACCCAGCCAGACGCACGACGGCCGCGACCGCCGCCGCCCTCGTGCTCACCACCGCAGGCGGTCTCCTCACCGCCACCTCCGCCGCCGCGGCCACCACCTGCACCTCGCCGGTCTACAAGCGGCAGTTCTACGCGAACACCACCTTCTCCGGCACACCGAAGAAAACGGACTGCGACGCCACGGTCAGCGAGAACTGGGGCACGAAGACTCCCGCCTCCGGCCTCCCGAAGGACAACTTCGGCGTCCGCTGGACCGTGACGAGGGACTTCGGTTCGGGAGGCCCCTTCGCCCTTCCCGTCGCCGCCCAGGACGGCCTGCGCGTCTACCTCGACGGCACCCGCAAGGTCGACCTCTGGAAGAACGGGTCGTCAACGGTGAAGAAGACCGTCAACGTCACGATTCCTTCCGGCAAACACACCCTCCGCGTCGACTACGCCAACTGGACCGGCGCCGCCAACGTCAGCTTCGCCTACACCCCCCGCACCACCGCCACCGTCGACAAGGTCAAACCGCTCGCTCCGACCGGCGCCCGGTTCGACGAGTTCCCCGACGCGGAGAACCGCCCCCTCGTCCAGGTCACCTGGGCCGCGAACAAGGAGATGGACCTCGCCGGCTACCGCGTCTATCGGCGGGTGAAGGGCACCAGCACCTGGACGAAGGTGGCCACGACCACCAGCCGGGGCCACACGGACGCCCCGCCGACCACGGGCCAGTCGTACTACTACGAGGTCCGCGCCTACGACAAGGCGGGCAACGAGTCGGCCGGCGGCGCCGACCAGGGGCCGGTCACCACGGACGACCACACCGCGCCCACCGCTCCGGTCCTTACCGCCACCGCCACGGAGGCGTCCAACACCCTCTCCTGGACGGCTTCCGCGGACGCGGCCACCTACCGGATCCTTCGCAAGCGGGACACCTCGACCTCGTACACCGAGCTCGCCGAGACCACGGCCACCGCGTACACCGACACCACGGCGTCGTACGGCAAGGCGTACGACTACAAGGTCAGCGCCGTCGACGCGGCCGGGAACGCCGCGACCTCCGCCGTCGTGCGCAGCGCGCGCACCATCACTGCGCCCACGAACGTGGTCGCGACCACGCCCAGTTGGGGCGCGGTCTTCACCTGGACGGAACCCTTGGGCGGCGACACCGCCGACTACGAGGTGTTCCGCTCGGAGACCTCACCGGTGAACATCTCGAGCGCCTACCCCGTCGACTGCCGCAGCCGTAAGACCCGCACCGACGCGGCGGGCAACACGATCCGCAGCTGCACCGACTACGACGGCGACCAGGGCCGCACCTACCACTACGTGATGATCCGGAAGAACACCTCGGGTCTGTGGTCCACCGGGTCCGCGGAGCTGACCGTCACCCGGCCCGGCGACGAGATCCCGCCGCCGAACGTGACCGGCCTGACCGCCGAGCCGCTGGAGTACGGCGTCAAGCTCGACTGGGACGACAGCACGGCGACGGACCTGGACCACTACGAGGTCTACGAGTACCGGTCGTGCTGCGCGCCGGACTTCCTGGGCGAGGTGCCGGCCGGCACCTCGGAGTTCGTCGTCGGCCCGGAGCCGGCGGACGGCGAGGAGAAGACCTACGCCGTCATCCCGGCCGACATCTACGGCAACTACGCCGAGTGGACGGGAGCGTACTGGGACCGTCCCGTCTCCACCGTCACCGTCACCGAACTCGACCTCAGGCCGACAACCGTCCCCGAGGACACCGCGCCCTGCTCCGTGCTCACCTATACGACCCTCGGCGACGCCGGCGGCATGTACATCGAGTGCGCCGACTCGGTGGCCACGGAGGCCGCCGGCATCAACGTGTACCGCTGGGATCGCGCGACGAGCACCTACGTCCGCGTGACGGACGTTCCTCTGGCGCCCACCGCCACCAACTACACGGACACCACCATGCCCGCCGGCACGACCATCTACTACCTGCTCTCGGTCGTCGCTCCCGACGGCTCGGAGACCTTCAGCAACGTGGACTCCAGCGTGTCCCTGCCGAGCGGAGCCTGACCTCCCGATGAAGACCACCCTGCGGGCCGCGGCCATGGTGCTGGCCACCACGGCCGGTGTCCTCACCACCGTGGCCGCCCCCACCGCCTCGGCCGCCACGAGCTGCGCCTCCCCCGTCTACAAGCGGCAGTTCTACGCGAACACCACCTTCTCCGGCACACCGAAGAAAACGGACTGCGATGCCGCAGTCGGCGAGAACTGGGGCACGAAGACCCCCGCCTCCGGCCTCCCGAAGGACAACTTCGGCGTCCGCTGGACCGTGACGAGGGACTTCGGTTCGGGAGGCCCCTTCGCCCTTCCCGTCGCCGCCCAGGACGGCCTGCGCATCTACCTCGACGGCACCCGCAAGGTCGACCTCTGGAAGAACGTCTCCTCGACCGTCAAAAAGACCGTCAACGTCACGATTCCTTCCGGCAAACACACCCTCCGCGTCGACTACGCCAACTGGACCGGCGCCGCCAACGTCAGCTTCGGCTACACCCCCCGCACCACCGCCACCGTCGACAAGGTCAGGCCCCTCACCCCGAGCGGGACTTCCGTCTCGTACGACACGGCGGGTAGCGACGCCAAGCTGAGCTGGGCGAAGAACAAGGAGATGGACCTCGCGGGGTATCGCACCTACCGCCGCCTGAAGGGCAGCGCCACCTGGACGAGAGTGGGTACGACGACCGCCACTTCGTACACCGACACGACCGTGCCCGCGACCGGCGACACCTACTACTACGAGGTCCGCGCCTACGACAAGGCAGGCAACGAGTCGGCGGGCACCGCCGACCAGGCCGTGACCACCGTCGACCGGACCCCGACCGCCGCGCCCGCCGGGCTGATCGCCACCTCGGTGTCCCGCGGGCTGCAGCTCGACTGGAACGGGGTCACGGGAGCGGTGTCCTACCGCGTCTACCGGGCGACCAGCGAGAACGGGGTGTACGCCCGGGTGGGCAGTACGGACAAGCTCTCGTACCTGGACACCTCGGCCGTCGAGAGCGTCGCCTACTACTACCGGGTGACCGTTCTCGACGCGGCGGGCAACGAGTCCGCGCGTTCCGTGGCCGCCGCCGGCGAGCGCGAGGACCTCACCCCGCCGCCCGCCGTCACCGGGCTGACGGTCACCCCGACCGAGTACGGCTTCGAGCTGGAGTGGGACAAGAACCCGGCCACCGACCTCGGGCGGTACACCGTCTACTGGGGCGAGCTCTGGGGCGACGAGGGCGAGGAGCAGGTGTGCTCCGGAACGCTGACGGAGTATCTGCCGGCCGACGCCACCTCGTACGCGTACACCACCCGCCCGGACGGCGACCGCGTCTGCTTCTTCGTCGACGCCATCGACACGTCCGGGAACTCCTCCTTCAAGTGGACCCGGACGGCCGAGGCCGTGGCCGCGACCGAGCTCGACACCACGCCGCGCGTGCCGACGCCCGAGGGCTCGCCGCTCCGTCTGGAGGCGACTGGGGCGGAGGGCGACGAGGGCAACCACCTGACCTGGTCCGGGCTCGGAGCGGGCCAAGAGCAGTCCGCCGAACCAGCGCAGGGCTTTCGCATCTACCGGTGGAACCCCGCCACCGCCGCGTACGAGAAGATCCACGAGGCCTCGGCCGGAGCGTTCGAGTACCTCGACACCGGCGCGAAGCGCGGCACCACGTCCTACTACTGGGTGACCGGTGTGAGGGCCGACGGTACCGAGACCCTGCCCGCCGGCGACTGGACGGTCACCGAACCGGCGCGGTGAGCCGAAAAACGCCGCAGGGGGTGGGGAGGTCGACGACCTCCCCACCCCCTTCGGTACGTGGAACTAGTCCGACTGCCTCTTCGGACGCCAGACCACCAGCGCGCTCGTCTGCTGGACCTCCTGGTACGGGACCAGGTCGCGGCGGTACGAGGCGTGCACCGCGGCCTCGCGCTGCTGCATCGCTGCAGCGGCGCCGTCCAGGGCCGATTCCAGTTCCGCGACGCGGGACTGGAGGGCGGCCACCTGGTTCTCCAGCTCGATGATGCGCTTGATGCCGGCCAGGTTGATGCCCTCGTCCTGGGAGAGCGCCTGCACCGTGCGGAGCAGTTCGATGTCGCGGGCCGAGTAGCGCCGGCCCCGGCCCGCGGTGCGGTCCGGGGAGACCAGGCCGAGGCGGTCGTACTGGCGCAGGGTCTGCGGGTGCAGGCCGGAGAGCTGGGCCGCCACCGAGATGACGTAGACCGGGGTCTCCTCGGTCAGTTCATAGGGGTTTCGACGACGGCCGTCCATCTGCTCATGCTCCCTTCGCGGCCTGGAACAGCTCGGCCCGTGGGTCCTCGCCCGCGGTTGCCTCGCGATACGCCTCCAGGGCGTCGCGAGCCTTGCCCGACACGTCCGTGGGGACCGCGACCTCGACGGTGACGAGGAGGTCGCCACGCGTACCGTCCTTGCGGACGGCGCCCTTGCCGCGGGCCCGCATCGTACGGCCGTTGGGCGTGCCCGGGGGCAGCTTCAGGGTGACCGGGGGGCCGCCCAGGGTCGGTACGCGCACCTCGCCGCCGAGTGCCGCCTCCGCGAAGGTGACGGGCACGGTGACGGTGAGGTTGTCGCCCTTGCGGCCGAAGACCGGGTGGGCGTCCACGTGGACCGTGACGTACAGATCGCCTGCCGGGCCGCCCCGTTCGCCGGGTGCGCCCTTGCCGCGGAGGCGGATGCGCTGGCTGTCGCTCACCCCCGCCGGGATGCGGACCTGCATCGTGCGCGAGGACTTGGCGCGACCGCTGCCGTGGCAGATCTCGCAGGGGTTCTCCGCGATGAGACCGCGGCCCTTGCAGTCCGGGCAGGGGTCCGTGAGCGAGAAGCCGCCGCCGGAGCCGCGCGCGACCTGGCCGGTGCCGACGCACGTCGGGCACACGCGCGGTGTGCCGTTCGCGTCGCCGGTGCCCGAACAGGCCTTGCAGGGCGCCTGGGACGTCATCCGCAGCGGGACCGTCGCACCGTCCACCGCCTCGGTGAAGCTGAGCGTCACCTCGGTGTCGATGTCCTGGCCGCGCCGGGGCTGGGTCCGCGTACCCGTGCCCGCGCCGCCGCGGTTGAACAGGCCCCCGAAGACGTCACCGATGCCGCCGCCGAAGCCACCGGCACCCCCCGCTCCGCCCTGGGCGCCGCCTCCGAAGAGGTCGCCCAGGTCGAAGTTGAAGTTGCCGCCGCCCGCGCCGGGACCCGGACGGAAGCCGCCGTTGCCGAAGAGGGCACGTGCCTCGTCGTACTCCTTGCGCTTCTTGGGGTCTCCGAGCACGTCGTTCGCCTCGGAGATCTCCTTGAAGCGCTCCTCGGCCTTGGCATTGCCCTTGTTGGCGTCCGGGTGGAACTCGCGGGCGAGCTTCCGGTACGCCTTCTTGATCTCTGCCTCGGTGGCGTCCTTGGGGACGCCGAGGACCTTGTAGAAGTCCTTCTCGATGAAGTCCTTGGTGCTCATCCTCGACGCCCCTCCTCTCTCATGCGTTCAACGTCAGCCCTCGTCCGGGCCACCGCTCTCCTTGTCGTCGGCCGCCTCGGCGGAATCCTGGGAGTCCGCCTTGCCGGTCTGCGCCCCCGGCTGGGGTTCGGCGACCGCCACCCGCGCGGGGCGGATGGTGCGCTCGCCGATGCGATACCCCGGCTGCAGAATCGCCACGCACGTCGTCTCCGTGACGTCCGGCGCGTACGAGTGCATCAGGGCCTCGTGGATCATCGGGTCGAAGGGCTCGCCCTCCTTGCCGAACTGCTGGAGGCCCATCTTCGCCGCGACGGTCTCCAGCGACTCGGCCACCGACTTGAAGCCGCCGACCAGTTCGCCGTGGTCCCGCGCGCGGGCGATGTTGTCGAGCACGGGCAGGAGTTCGGTCAGGAGGTTCGCGATGGCGATCTCCTTGACCGCGATCCGGTCGCGCTCGACCCGACGGCGGTAGTTCTGGTACTCGGCCTGGAGCCGCTGGAGGTCCATCGTGCGCTCGCCGAGCGCCGTACGGACCTGGTCCAACTGTGCGGTCAGACCGGCCATCTGTGCTGCTGATGCGTCCCCGGCCGGGGCCGCCGCCTCCTCCGTGGAGGGGGTGGCGGCCTGCGGCTCGGCGTCGTCAGGGGTGGCGCCGGAGGGGACGTCAGGCTTCTCTTCGAAGCCCGGGGTCTCCTCCGTCACGCGGCACCGTCCTTACGGTCCTCGTCGACGATCTCGGCGTCGACGACGTCGTCATCGGCCTTGGCCTGCTCGGCGCCGGGGGCACCTTCGGCGCCACCGGCGGCCTGCGCGGCCTGGGCGTCGGCGTACATGGCCTGGCCGAGCTTCTGGGAGACCGCGGCGACCTTCTCCGTGGCGGTGCGGATCTCGGCGGTGTCCTCGCCCTTGAGCTTCTCCTTCAGCTCGGCGATGGAGGCCTCGACCTCGGTCTTGACGTCACCCGGGACCTTGTCCTCGTTGTCCTTGAGGAACTTCTCGGTCTGGTAGACGAGCTGCTCGCCCTGGTTGCGGGTCTCGGCGGCCTCGCGGCGCTTGTGGTCCTCGTCCGCGTACTGCTCGGCCTCCTGGCGCATCCGGTCGACCTCGTCCTTCGGCAGCGAGGAGCCGCCGGTGACGGTCATCTTCTGCTCCTTGCCCGTGCCCAGGTCCTTCGCGGTCACGTGCATGATGCCGTTGGCGTCGATGTCGAAGGCGACCTCGATCTGCGGGACACCGCGCGGGGCCGGCGGCAGACCGGTCAGCTCGAACATCCCGAGCTTCTTGTTGTACGCCGCGATCTCGCGCTCGCCCTGGTAGACCTGGATCTGGACGGACGGCTGGTTGTCCTCGGCGGTGGTGAAGATCTCGGACCGCTTGGTCGGGATCGTCGTGTTCCGCTCGATGAGCTTCGTCATGATGCCGCCCTTGGTCTCGATGCCGAGGGACAGCGGGGTGACGTCGAGGAGCAGGACGTCCTTGACCTCGCCCTTGAGAACACCGGCCTGCAGGGCGGCGCCGATGGCGACGACCTCGTCCGGGTTGACGCCCTTGTTGGCGTCCTGGCCGCCGGTCAGCTCCTTGACGAGCTCGGCGACGGCGGGCATGCGGGTGGAGCCACCGACGAGAACGACGTGGTCGATCTCGGAGAGGTTGATGCCCGCGTCCTTGATGACGTTGTGGAACGGCGTCTTGCAGCGCTCCAGAAGGTCCGCGGTGAGCTGCTGGAACTGAGCGCGCGTGAGCTTCTCGTCCAGGTGCAGCGGGCCCTCGGCGGAGGCCGTGATGTAGGGCAGGTTGATCGAGGTCTCGGTGGACGAGGACAGCTCGATCTTCGCCTTCTCGGCGGCTTCGCGCAGACGCTGGAGCGCCATCTTGTCCTTGGCGAGGTCCACGCCGTGACCGGAGCGGAACTGCTGCACCAGGTAGTCGACGACACGCTGGTCCCAGTCGTCACCACCGAGGTGGTTGTCACCGTTGGTGGCCTTCACCTCGACGACGCCGTCGCCGATCTCCAAGAGGGACACGTCGAAGGTGCCGCCACCGAGGTCGAAGACGAGGATCGTCTGGTCGTCCTTGTCCAGGCCGTACGCGAGGGCGGCGGCCGTGGGCTCGTTCACGATGCGCAGGACGTTCAGGCCCGCGATCTCGCCGGCCTCCTTCGTCGCCTGGCGCTCGGAGTCGTTGAAGTAGGCCGGGACGGTGATGACCGCGTCCGTGACCTTCTCGCCCAGGTAGGCCTCGGCGTCGCGCTTCAGCTTCTGCAGGATGAAGGCGCTCATCTGCTGCGGGTTGAAGTTCTTCCCGTCGAGCTCGATCTTCCAGTCCGTGCCCATGTGACGCTTCACGGAGCGGATGGTCCGGTCCACGTTCGTGACCGCCTGGCGCTTGGCCACCTCGCCGACGAGCACCTCACCGTTCTTGGCGAAGGCGACGACGGACGGCGTGGTCCTGGCGCCCTCTGCGTTGGTGATGACGGTGGGCTCGCCGCCTTCAAGAACGCTGACGACGGAGTTAGTCGTGCCCAGGTCGATGCCGACCGCACGTGCCATTTCAATTCCTCCAGCAATGACTTGAGTGGAACGGGCTCAAGTGTGCACCACTCTCATTGCTGGGTCAACAGACATGAGTCGTGGGGGCTCAAGTCTTATCTCTTGCTTACACGCAGGTGTGCTTGTACACGTGGTTCGACCTGCGGCTTCTCGGTCAACCGACTCCCGGACGCAGGGACATGCCGTCCCCCGTAGGTGGGGATCCGAAGCAGCGCGAGGACGCCGACACCGGCGCCGCCCGCCACCCACAACGCCGCCGTCGCGCTCACCCATCCCATGTCGATCAGCATCCCGACGAGTGCACCCGCGAAGCCGGTGACCCCCACGACGATCGCGGCGCCCCGAGGCGTGACACCGAGGCGTCGCAGCCGGTGGACCAGATGATCGGGGGCGCCGCGCAGCAGCGGACGCCCGGCCCGCTGCCGCGACACCAGCACCAGTACGGCGTCGGCGGTCGCCACGGCCGTCAGCGCGAACGCGGCGCCCACGCTCGACCCCGCCGCCCGCCCGGCGTGGACCAGTACCGCCGCCGAGGTCAGCACGAACCCGACGAACAGCGCGCCGCAGCGCCCGGGCACGATCCGGGCCGGGGGCCAGTTGTGCATCAGGAACCCGGTCAGCGCGGCGGCCAGCACGCTCAGCAGCGCCGCGAGCCCGTCCATGACCTCGGCAGCCGCGCAGCCGCTCAGCGCGAAGGCGGTCGCCACCGCGACCGTCCCCATCACTCCGTCGGCGTGATCGAGCGAGGTGAAGGCATGGGTGGCGAGGGCGATCCAGCCGACGGCCACCACCCCGACCACCGGGCCGAGCTCGCCGTAGGGCACGGTCAGCGCGGCGGCGCCGGTCACGACGGCCGCCTGGAGCGGAACCCGCACAAGAGCCGGCGGGGGCCACAGGTCGGCGACGAGCCCGAGGGCACCGACCCCGATCCCGGCGACCAGCAGCCTCGCGGCCGCCGGCCCCAGTGGCGCCACGTCAGTCCAGTCCCCGACCCCGGCGACGAACGCCGTGACCGCCACCACCGCGACCCCGCCGAGCAACGGCACCGCGCGCGCCCGCCGCCGTTCGACCACGCCGAGGCGCAGGGCGAGGAGCCGCAGCAGGGCGGCGAGTACGGCGGCGAGGAGCAGGGCGCAGATGGCGGCGACGATTCCGTACAGCACGCCGCCAATTTAGTGTTAAATGTCGCAAATACACCGCAGATCACACGATCGGGTTTACGTGTCGGCCGGAGACCTCGTCAGTTGTCGGCCGGTGACGTGCGCAACTGCCGGTCGGTGACTTCGGCGACTCAGGTGGACCTCAGCGACGCAGATCACCGCACCGCTGGCTACAGTGCGGCGGAAGATATGGGTAGTCTCAGACGGACTCCATAAGTTACCGCTTAGTAATCGGCTGAAGGTCGGCCTTCAGCTCCCTCCCTCGCAGGCCCGAGGAGCCCCCGAATGCAACTCGCCGCGATCATTGTGTCGCTGGTACTCGCCGTGGTCGGCGTGGCGCTGTTCTCCCGCGCCATCGCGCAGATCTACCGGTTCGTACGGCTCGGCCAGGACGTCCCCGCGGGCACCCGCACCGACGACTGGACCGCGCGCACCGTCACGGTGGTCAGGGAGTTCCTCGGCCACACCCGGATGAACCGGTGGGGGGTGGTCGGCGTCGCGCACTGGTTCGTGGCGGTCGGCTTCTTCTCCCTCGTCGCCACGCTGGTGAACGCCTTCGGGCAGCTCTTCCAGGCCGACTGGGCGTTGCCCATCATCGGGCACTGGCTGCCGTACGAGATCTTCGTCGAGTTCATCGGCCTGATGACGACCCTCGGCATCCTCACGCTCATCGTGATCCGCCAGCTGTCCCGGCCCGACCGGCCGGGCCGCAAGTCCCGCTTCGCCGGGTCCAACGTCGGCCAGGCCTACTTCGTCGAGTCGGTCATCCTCATCATCGGCCTCGCGATCATGACCCTGCGCGGCCTGGAGGGTGCCCTCGCCGACGTGCACGGCTACGAGGCCGCGTACTTCGCCTCGTACCCGATCGTCGCCGCCTTCAAGGGGACGAGCGTCGGCACGCTCCAGAACCTGATCTACCTCACCGCGATGATCAAGATCGGGACGTCCTTCATCTGGATGATCACGGTCTCCCTCAAGACGGACATGGGTGTCGCCTGGCACCGCTTCCTCGCCTTCCCGAACATCTGGTTCAAGCGGAACGCGAAGGGCGAGACCGCCCTCGGCGCGCTGCTGCCGATGACGAGTGACGGCAAGGCCATCGACTTCACCGACCCCGGCGAGGACGACGTCTTCGGTGTCAGCCAGGTCGAGCAGTTCTCCTGGAAGGGCCTGCTGGACTTCTCCACGTGCACCGAGTGCGGGCGCTGCCAGTCGCAGTGCCCCGCCTGGAACACGGGCAAGCCGCTCTCCCCCAAGCTCCTCATCATGTCGCTGCGCGACCACGCGCACGCCAAGGCGCCCTACCTGCTCGCGGGTGGCGGCAAGAACATGGAGGGCGAGGAGAAGGCGTCGGCGGAGCAGCTGGCCGACGTGCCCGCCGCCGCGCTCGCCGAGGCCGAGCGGCCCCTGATCGGCACGTTCGAGGAGAACGGCGTCATCGACCCCGACGTGCTGTGGTCCTGCACCACGTGCGGCGCGTGCGTCGAGCAGTGCCCCGTCGACATCGAGCACATCGACCACATCGTCGACATGCGCCGCTACCAGGTGATGATCGAGAGCGCGTTCCCGTCCGAGGCGGGCACGATGCTCAAGAACCTGGAGAAGAAGGGCAACCCCTGGGGTCTGGCGAAGAAGCAGCGCCTCGAGTGGACGAAGGAAGTCGACTTCGAGATCCCGGTCGTCGGACGCGACATCGAGGACCTGTCCGAGGTCGAGTACCTGTACTGGGTCGGCTGCGCCGGCGCCCTGGAGGACCGCGCCAAGAAGACCACGAAGGCCTTCGCGGAGCTCCTGCACATGGCGGGCGTCAAGTTCGCCATCATGGGCGGCGACGAGAAGTGCACGGGCGACTCGGCACGGAGGCTGGGCAACGAGCCCCTCTTCCAGGAGCTCGGCATGGAGAACGTCGCCGCGCTGAACATGGCCTTCGGTGAGGATGACGAGGACGAGTCGACGAAGAAGCCGAAGTCGGCGAAGAAGATCGTCGCGACCTGCCCGCACTGCCTCAACACGATCGGCAACGAGTACCCGCAGCTCGGCGGCGACTACGAGGTCATCCACCACACCCAGCTGCTCCAGCACCTCATCGACGAGGGCAAGCTGCTGCCGGTCACCCCGGTGGACGGCCTCATCACCTACCACGACCCCTGCTACCTGGGCCGCCACAACAAGATCTACACGCCGCCGCGCGAGATCATGTCGGCCGTCCCGGGCCTGCGTCAGCAGGAGATGCACCGCCACAAGGAACGCGGCTTCTGCTGCGGTGCCGGTGGTGCGCGGATGTGGATGGAGGAGCGGATCGGCAAGCGCATCAACAACGAGCGCGTCGACGAGGCTCTTTCGCTGAACCCGGACATCGTGTCCACGGCCTGCCCGTTCTGCCTCGTGATGCTGACCGACTCGGTCAACGGCAAGAAGAACGACGGCCAGGCCAAGGAGTCCGTCCAGGTCGTGGACGTGGCCCAGCTCCTTCTCGACTCCGTCAAGACGCCGGTCGATCCGGCGGGGACGGCGGAGGCGGAGAGCGAGCCGGAGCCTGAGCCGGTGAAGTAACCAGCGTGATCATCCGGACGCCGGTGGGCCGAGCTTCTCGCCCACCGGCGTCCGCGTTTCCTCGCTCCCGGGGCTTCTTCGACTGAGGGTGGGTGGGGGCCCGGAGCCCGGAGTGTTTCATCTGCGGGACGGCGGGGGTTGATCGCGCAGTTCCCCGCGCCCCCAAAACCTTCAGGCATCCGGCGCCCAAAGACACGCCCTGCGCCCCGCCGGACCGACGCCGTTCGCCCCCGCCCACATCACCCAACTGGTCCGACGCCTGAGAACGAGGCCGTTCAGACCGAAGCGGGGTCTGGGGCACAGCCTCCGACGGGGTGCAGGGGCGGAGTCCCGCGAAGGTCTGCGGAGGTCTGCGGAGGAGCCCCACAGGGGTCCGGAGTGGAGTCCCGCAGGGGGCCAGGACGGCAGCCCCCGGCGGGGGTGCAGGGGCGGAGCCCCTGGCGGGGGTTCGGAGTGGGAGCCTCACAGGGCCCGGACGCAGCACCACAGGAATCCGGGGCGAAGTGCCGCAGGGATCCAGGGGACGGCAGCCCCCGACGGGGTGCAGGGGCGCAGCCCCGCAGGGCCGGGCCGCAACCCCGCAGAGGCCCGGGGCAGAGGCCCGCATGCGGCCAGGGGGTGACGCCCCCGGGCGGGGTGCAGGGTGGAGGCCCGCAGGGTCGGGGTGGGGGTTCGGGGGCGGAGCCCCTGGGGTGGGTTGGGGAAGGGCGGCGCCGAGCCCGGTGGCGTGCGGGCTCGGCGTCGCGCTCGGGCGGCGACGCGGGGCGCTACTTCGCGGAGCGCCGCCGCTTCGAGTCGCCCGTCACCTTCGCGATCCACGTGAGGAAGTCACCCGGGTCGACGTTCGAGCCGTGGCCCTCGTCCCAGTAGTAGAGGTGATTGACGTCGTCACCCAGGTTGTCCAGCGCCGCAGCGAGGTTGGCGGACACCGTCAGCGAGGTGTCGGAGTCCTTCGTACCGAGGCGGATCCACCAGTGCCTCGACCGGCCGGGGTTCTCCTCCCCGATGTGATGCATCGGGTTCATCAGGTCGAGCTTCTCGGGGATGTCGCTCGCGACCCGCTTCGTGGCCAGGCCGGTGGTGTCGTTCTTCGCGCCGTACGCCGTGAAGTGCCGCGCCTCGGTGGTGCCGGCGCCGAACTCGTTGTTCTCGCCCGCGGACAGATCGAACGCGTCGAAGGCCGGTGTCGTCTTCTTCCGCGCACCGACGTGGGTGAGGAAGTCGGCCCAGGTGAACGTCGCCTTGCCACCGGACCACGTGATGAACGTGTTCGCGGCCAGGTACGTCGCACGGTCGGCCTCCGACAGCGCCGCCAGGTACTTCGTGGCGGACGGCCGGAGGTAGGTCTCCACCATGTAGTCGTCGTAGTTGCGGGCCGTGAGCGGGCCGAAGCCGTTCAGACCCCGCAGCCTGAGGGAAGCCTGGTACTCCGCGAACTGGGCCCGCAGCGCCTTCGACACCGTCTGGTCGACGACCTTGCCGGTGCTCGCCGTGACGTTGGTGCCCCAGTTGAACTCGTACGCACCGTCGGCGTGCTCGAGGTCGGTGATGGGGCACCAGGCGCCGGTGGCGAAGATCGCGTCGGACGCGTCGGCGGCGCCGAGCTCCTTGAGGTACTTGTCGTAGACCGGGCTGTCGCCGGACGCGCCGAGCAGGGAGGACAGGGCGCCCCCCGCACTCGTACCGGTGGAGACGATCCGGTCGGTGTTGCCCGGGATGACTCCCTTGTTGGCACGGACGTAGCGGACCGCGGCCTTCAGGTCGACGATGGCGGCCGGGGCGGTGCCGTAGTACGTGCCGGCGGAGTCGGTGAGGGTCCGGCCGCGCGCGCCGGGCTCCACGACGACGTAACCCGCCGCCAGGCCCAGCTTCCCGAGGTTGACCATCCCGCCCTGGGCGTTCACCATCGCGTTGCCGCCGGACTGCACCTCGCCCGTGCCCGCGCTGCTGGAGGCCGAGGGGCCGGCGGACGCGCTGGGGGAGGCACTGCCACCCGCGCCGCCCGTGGGCATGCCGCCCGTCATCTCGGCGCCGCCCACGCCGGTGGCGTCCGCCACGGACGACGGCATGTAGCCGCCCACCGAGTTGGCGAGGACGATCGGAGCGTTGGTCGCGTCCACGGCCTTGCCGTCGATCTTGACGGGGACACTGACGTTCAGGCTCTGGTACTTCGCGTCCACCGGACTCGCGACGTAGGTGATGGCCTTCCAGAAGTGGTACACCACCGTGTGGTCGGTGCCGTCGGCGTCCGTGATGGTCGTCGTCAGCTCGGTGTAGGCGTCCTTGTCGAAGACCAGGGAATCCGACGCACCCGAGGACTTCGAGCTCGTGCTCGACGCGTTCGCGCTCAAGGCGAAGCCGCCGGCTGCGGCGACTCCGGCGGTCGCGCCGATGCCCATGACGACGGTCCTGCGCTTCACTGCCCTGTGCTTCACAGAAAGCCTTCTCCCTGTTCACGGCGACCATAAGGCGGCCGAAACGGCTGGTCAGGGGCTCGCGGGCCACTTTTCGCGCCGGGTGCCGCCCCCGTTTGTCCGGTCCTTGCGAACGTAAATTGAGCCGCTCAACATTGTCAACAATTCTGTAAAACTCATCGCTGACACACAGCACTCGGCAAGGTGGCGATACCCCTCCCGTCGAATCCGGCGCATCATGGCGAGGTTGTTGTCCGTGGGGCGGATGAGGTGAACGGTGGGCGAGCGAAAAGCCGGTGTACGGGCCGTGGCGATCAGCTGTGTACTGCTGCTCGGGGGATGCGCCGGCACCGGGAACACCGGCGCCGCGCGACACGAACCCGTGACCGTCGCCAAGGCCCCGGCCCAACTCCCCGTCCCCCGCGGCAAGGGCGGCAAGGCCGCCGACGACTTCAACGGCGACGGCCATCGCGACCTGGTCCTCAATGACCTCGTCAAGAGCCCGGACGATGCCCACGGCGACGACGCGGGCATCGGGATCGTCTACGGAACCGGAACCGGAACCGGACATGGACTCGCGCCCGGCGCACGGCAGTTGCTGAACCCGGCGCGCCAAGCAGCCCGTACGAAGGGCCGGTCGCCCGCCGTCTTCGACGCGGAGGCGAGCTGCGACCTGAACAGGGACGGCTTCACCGATCTCGTCGTGTCGACGGACCCGCCGTACGACGGGCAGGGCCGGCCCCCCGTCCCCCTCCAGATCCTCTTCGGCTCCCCGGCCGGCCTCACCGGCAGGGCGGTCGAGCTGGTCATACCGGCGGCGGCCCGCGCCGGCAACGACTGGCCCGACCAGCCCGTGTGCGGCGACTTCGACGGCGACGGCGCCGAGGACCTGGTCGTGCACGCCTCGGACGGCCGACTCAGCTATCTGCGCGGCCCGTTCACCAGGAAGGGCGCCCCGCGCGCGGCGGGCAGGCCCCTCCCCTCACCCGGCGCCGTGCCGACCGGCCCCGCCCTCGACGTGAACCGCGACGGCTACGACGACCTTCTCGTCCGTACGGCGGAAGGCCCCGCCACGTCCGCGCTCGTCCTCGGCGGCCCGGCCGGCCCCACCCGCACCGGCACCGCCCTGCCGAGCGGCATCGACGTCGCCCTCGGCCGCTTCGGCAGGGGCCGCGCCCTCGACGCGGCGGTCGGCTCGATGGACGGAACGTATCTGCGCTACGACCTCCCCACCGCCGTACGCGACAGCATCAGCACCCCCGGTTCGGTGCTGGACGCCGGGGACTTCGACGGGGACGGCGTGAGCGAACTCGTCTCCAGCGGAGCGGAGTTGCGGATCCTGCGGGGTCGTACGACCGGACTGTCCGCGACGGGGATGGTGACCGTGCCGCCACCGGGCCGGGGCACCACCCGGGTCCTGACCGTCGCCGACTTCACGGGGGACGGGCGGGCGGACCTGGTCGTGCGGACGTACGACGGGGAGACGAAGGACACGGTCGCGGTGTACGCGGGCAGCAAGGAGGCGCTGGTGACGGCGAAGCCGACGGTCACGTTCTCCACGTCCGAGTTCCTGGGAACCTCCTGAACCGTCAAGACCGCCAACCTCATTGGCCCCGGAACTGGCCCCGGAACCGGCCCCGGAAAATAATCAAACTCACGTACAACCCTCAGCCCCCCATCAAGGTCTTCTGTTCGCTGACCAGCCTCCGAACCCCGGGCCAACTCCCGGTGAACATGGGCGGTCCGCACCCCATTGACTGGGAATGCCCGCCAGGCATCCCCGCATGCCGCAGGAGACCCCCGCATGCACAAGCAGTACCGGCAGTACCCGCAGCACCGTACGAACGCCAAGACGCACGCCATGCGACTCGCCCTCGCGACGGCCACCGCGGCCGCGCTGACGGGCGGTCTGCTCACCTTCTCCGCCGCGACGGCGACCGCCGCGGACTCCACGAAGGTCCCGCAGGCCGACTTCAACGGCGACGGAATCGGCGATGTCGCCTTCTCCGCCTCCGGCGCCTATGTGAGCGGCCAGAAGACCGCCGGCCAGCTCGTCGTCCTCTACGGCACCCACAGCGGCGTGTCCGGCGCCAAGCGCTCCACGCTCAGCCAGAACACCGCCGGGGTCCCCGGCACCGCCGAGGCCGGGGACGCCTTCGGCGCCGACACGGCGTACGCGGACTTCAACGGCGACGGTTACGACGACCTCGCCGTGTCCTCTCCGCACGAGAAGTTCGGCAACGACACCGACGCCGGTGGCCTCGCCGTCCTCTGGGGCTCCCCGAGCGGCCTCACCGGCAAGGGTGTGGCCATCGCCGACCCGGCCGGCTCCTCGCACGACTACTGGGGCAAGACCCTCGCCGCGGGCGACTTCGACGGCGACGGCAAGGCCGACCTGGCCGTCGGCAACTCCTCCAGCACGATCTACGTCTATCGGGGCGGCATCACCTCCACCGGCGCGGCCGGCCTCGCCCGCACCACGATCAAGCCCCCGATCCAGTCCGGCGGCACCGCCCTCGGCCCACGGAACCTCACCGCCGGTGACATCAACGGCGACGGCCGCACCGACCTGGTGGTCGACGGCTTCGAGACCAGGACCGACTACGGCTGGAACACGAACTACTACGTGCCCGGCACCGCGAGCGGCCTGAACGTCTCCGCCGCCAAGGCCCTCAAGCCCGGCATCATCACCGCCATCGGCGACATCAACAACGACGGCTTCGGCGACATCGTCAGCGGCGCGTCCTGGGACAACAAGACCGAGGACGGCACGACCATCCCGGACTCCGCGCTCGGCGGAAAGGTGAACATCACCTACGGCTCCGCGTCCGGCCCCGCCGCCACCACCGGAATCACCCAGAACACCGGCAGCGTGCCCGGCAGCTCCGAGAAGGCCGACAACTTCGGCTACGAGCTGGACCTCGGCGACATCAACGGCGACGGCTACCAGGACCTGGTCGTCAGCGCCGCGTACGAGGACCTGAGCGGTGTCGCGGACGCCGGCATGGTCACCGTCCTGTACGGCTCCGCGCAGGGCGTCAACACCTCCTCGGGTGCCCAGGCCTTCGCCCAGAGCACTCCGGGCGTCCCCGGCAACGACGAGAAGTCCGACCTCTTCGGCCTGGACACGAAGCTCGACGACGTCAACGGCGACGGCAAGGCCGACCTCCTCGTGGGCTCCTACGAGAACGGTGGCGACGGCAGCGTCACCTACCTGCCCTCCAACGGGTCCAAGATCACCACGACCGGCTCCCGCGCCATCTGGCCGGCCGACGCGGGCGTCTCGACGACGGGCACACCGGCGTTCGGCGCCAACTTCGCGGACTGAGTCCAGCCGCCCTTCAGCCGGGCCCGAACCCACGGGCCCGGCTTCCGCCCTCCCGCGAAACCCGGGGCCGTGCCCCCGTAGGGGAGACCCGTGCTCCGCCCCTTAGGGGATGTCACAGCTCGGACCCAAACCCCCCTCCGATGGCCCGCACTCCGCACGTCACACTGCGGGACCAGGTACGTTCGATTACGTGGCTGGATTCAGGATCGGACGCGGCCGGGACGACCGAGCCCCGCAAGCGCGACCGCAACAACACCGACCGTCGTACGGACAGCAGGCTCCACAGGGAGGCCAGCAGCCGTACGGCTACCCGCCCGCGCCCTCGCAGCAGCAGCCGTACGGGGGTCAGCAGTACGGCGGCGGGCAGCAGTACGGCGGCGGACAGGCGGGCGGACAGCCCGGCTGGCCCCAGGCGCACGGCGGCGGCGTCGGCGGTCACGGCGAGCCCGAGTACTTCGGCGACGGTCACCCGCAGCAGGGCCCTGACCCGTACGCGGCGAACAGCCCTGGTCACACCCAGGCCTTCTCGGTCGGCGAGGACCCCTACACCCAGGGCGGGACCTACCGTGCCGGCCAGGCGGCGGCCCCGCCGGTCGGCCCCCGTCTGCACTGGAAGGACCTGCTGAGGGGCATCGTCACGGCCCCCAACCAGACCTTCCTGCAGATGCGCGACTACACGATGTGGGCCCCGGCCCTGATCGTGACGTTCCTCTACGGTCTGCTGGCCGTCTTCGGCTTCGACGGCGCCCGCAAGGACGCCATCAACGCCACCCTCTCCAACGCCGTCCCGATCGTCCTGACGACGGCCGTGGCGATCGTCATCAGCACGTTCATCCTGGGCGTGGTCACCCACACCCTGGCCCGCCAGCTCGGCGGCGACGGGGCATGGCAGCCCACGGTCGGCCTCTCCATGCTGATCATGTCCATCACGGACACCCCGCGCCTGATCGTCGCCATGTTCTTCGGCGGCGACGCGTCCTTCGTACAGCTCCTCGGCTGGGCGACCTGGGTCGCGGCGGGCGCCCTGCTGACCCTCATGGTCAGCAAGTCCCACGACCTCCCGTGGCCGAAGGCACTGGCCGCGTCGGCGATCCAGCTGATCGCGATCCTGTCGATCATCAAGCTGGGCACGTTCTAGCGAGGACGCGCGGTACGCGGCGTGCGGTCGAGTAGGTACGAGAGGGCCCCCGGCGACGCCTGATCGGCGAACCTCACAAAGCCCACGGACACCAAAAAGACCACGGGCATCGGGCACCCGAACGGCCCCCGACCGACTCACCTGGTCAGGGGCCGTTCAGCGTGGGCCGGCGGCGAGGCGGCGGATTTCGCGTGACGAATTCAAGGTGCCGGACTGCTTCACCGACCGCCGCTGGCCTCGATCTGGATCCTCGTCAGCGCAAACAGGATCAGGAGGTCGAGCGTCATCACGAAGATGGACCACGCCGGATAGTACGGAACGAACATGAACTGGGTGATCAGGCTGACCCCTGCCACCGCTGCGCCGGCCCCGCGACCCCAGCTCTGGTTCGTCAAAACCCCCAGGCCGGCGATGACGAGTGCCACTCCGATCGCAAGGTGAATCCAGCCCCAAGTTGTCAGGTCGAACCGGTAGGCGTACCTGGACGCGGAGAACAAGGTGTCCTGTGCGATGCCGGATGCGCCCATAAGGATGCTGAGCGGCCCGCTGAGCATCATCGCGGCCCCAGCGAACATGGCCGCGCCGTTGATCGTTTCGCTGCCGTCGGGCCCCCCGCGCCCCCGCCGTGTCCTGTTCGGCACCGTTGTCATGGCCGCAGCCTCCCTGTCCAGCGCGGTCACCGACGCACACTGTCCGTGCGTGGTCAGTCACGCTCCCCTGACAGCATCACCGCAATCCTTCGGCACCGCGACTGCAACCCGCGTCACCATCACGGCATTGCCGCAGGCGCCGCAAAGGGGGGACGCCTATCCCGTCTCCACCAGCTTCCGCCCGTCGCGTCCGGCGATAATCAGCCATGAGCAGATGCGCCGAGGTCATCGTGTTGGCCAGCGAGGCAGAAGAGATCATGGAACCGCTGACCCGGCGGGACGACAACCGCGAGTGGTCTGGCCAGTTCACCGATATCGGGCAGGGCATGTTCGGCGGCTGGGCCATCGAGTTCGCGCGACGGATCAGATGGATCGGGCTCCTGGAACACCTGGAGTCGCAGCCTTGGCCATCCCCGCACTCGGTACAAGTACTGATCCACGACGAGGAGGACGACGGTTTCGGCCTGTGGATGATGCACGATGGCCGACTTGTGGAGGTGCCGCTGCCGCGCACCAGCCGCTACTTCTGGCGGGACCACTACACGGGCGAGGTCGATCCGGACTCCCCCGGGATTCTGATGCGCACGGACAGGTCCGGTGGCTCACCCGAAGGGGACTGACCGCTCGACCAGCCGGTCGCGTCCGACGTGGCTTCTCCCCCATGCCCCAACCGTCAGGAAGAGGCAGATCAGAGCGCTTCTCCAGATGGCGTGATCGGCTCGCCCGCCTTACGTACTACAGGCAAAACACTCCAGGGGAAGTTGATCCAGTCGTCCGTCCGCTTCCACACGTACTCGCACTTCACCAGCGAGTGGGACTTCTCATAGATCACGGCGCTGCGGACCTCGGCGACGGTGTCGACGCAGAAGTCGTGCACGAGCTTGAGCGTCTTGCCGGTGTCGGCGACGTCGTCGGTGATCAGGATCTTCTTGTCGGAGAAGTCGATGGCGTTCGGGACGGGAGCGAGCATGACGGGCATGTCGAGCGTCGTACCCACACCGGTGTAGAACTCCACGTTGACCAGGTGGATGTTCTTGCAGTCGAGGGCGTACGCCAGTCCACCCGCGACGAATACACCCCCGCGGGCGATGCTGAGCACTATGTCGGGCTGGTACCCGTCGTCGGCGATGGTCTGGGCGAGCTCACGGACCGCGACCCCGAACCGCTCGTAGGTGAGGTTCTCCCGCCCGTCGGGCACGCTCATGTCCGCGCTCTCCCCGCTCCCGCTCACACCTGGGTCCGATGGAAGTTGAGGAAGGACCGGGAGGCGGTCGGCCCGCGCTGACCCTGGTAGCGGGAGCCGTACCGGTCGCTGCCGTACGGGAACTCGGCCGGCGAGCTCAGCCGGAACATGCACAGCTGCCCGATCTTCATGCCCGGCCAGAGCTTGATCGGAAGCGTCGCGAGATTGGACAGCTCCAGGGTCACGTGCCCGGAGAAGCCGGGGTCGATGAACCCGGCGGTGGAGTGCGTGACGAGCCCCAGCCGCCCGAGCGAACTCTTGCCCTCCAGCCGCGAGGCGAGGTCCACGGGAAGCGAGATCACCTCGTACGTGCTGGCGAGCACGAACTCCCCGGGGTGCAGGATGAACGGCTCGTCCCCCTCGGGCTCGACGAGCCGAGTCAGATCGGCCTGCTCGACGGAGGGGTCGATGTGTGGATAACGGTGATTCTCGAACACCCGGAAGTAGCGGTCGAGCCGCACGTCGATGCTCGAGGGCTGCACCATGTATTCGTCGTACGGGTCGATGCGCACCCGACCGGCGTCGATCTCGGCCCGGATGTCCTTGTCTGAGAGAAGCACGCCCCGAGGATACGCGGGGACTGTCAGCATTTCGCACAGTCCCCGCGACCCAGGTCCTACCGCTGGTCCTACTGCTGAGTCCTACCGCTTCTCGAGCGTGACCGGAACGACGCTCCGGAGCCGCGCACAACGCGGACACCGGACCAATCGACCGGGGCCGAGTCGCTCGGCCTGCTGCATCGGGAACGAAGCGGTGCTGAACACGTGCCCCTCGGCACAACGGACGACGGTGCGCTCCATCAAGTCCTCAGAGTCCCTTCCCCAAGAGCCGCGTCTGACTGACGACGAAAGCCACATTACGGGATCAAAGGGATGGCCCTCCAAGCGGCACTCCGGTCCCGCCCAGACCCTCTTCCACCCCTCCACCGTACGCCCCAACTCCGGCCCCCCGCACCCACATCCACCCTCCCGAAACGCACACCGGCCCCTCGGCTTCAGCGCCAGGGACCGGGCATGAGGTAGAGTGAGCGAGCATTCGACACCGGATGGTCGGCGTCTTACGCGGGTGTAGTTTAGTGGTAGAACATCAGCTTCCCAAGCTGAGAGTGCGAGTTCGATTCTCGTCACCCGCTCCAGAAAATGCCCCCAGGTCAGCGGCCTGGGGGTTGTTTGTTGCCTAGTCCAATTCGGGGGTGGCGTGCCCTCTGTTTGCCCTCGACGCGCCGCGCCTTGCGGCGGGCGCGCTCACCTGCATCAAGACTGGGCGACAGAGCCACGCGCTCGATACGGATCAGCACGCCCGCATGGAGTTCACCCCGACCGACAGCGGGCTGTGACCGCACGAGCCGCGCGGCATCCTGACCGCCTCCGCGATGCGTATGCATGCGCAACCGCACCGACCGGCCGAGCCGACCTGCACGCCGGAGCCGGTCTCCGTACAGGCCGATCGTCCGTCGAGACGGATCCGGCCCCTGCACCCGTTTGGCGTCGTGGCCGGCGAAGTGCACGACGTCTGTTTCGGCGCACACCACCCACAGCCCCAAGGTTTCCCGCAGCTCTTCGGTCTCCGCCCTGGCCCTGCGTCGCGCCTACATCCACCCCGCGTCGTGCGACCGCGCTGCGGCGAGCTGTTCCTCTGTGAGGATCGACGGGTCCGGCCTGCTCACCACCGCCCAGTGCCTCTTGACGGGGCAACGGGCGTAACGCGAGGAGGGAGTGAGGCGCAGGGATTTGAAGCCGACGAACGGTATCCATGTGGCCGTGTAGAGGTGTCCCGCCGCGCACTGCACGATCGACTTGCTGGGCATGCGTCTCCACTCCTTGGTGCCTCAGACGGTCCTGACCTTGAAGCAGCTGCCGTTGCGCGGACCGAGGCGCGCCGTCACCCGCGGCTGCGTGCCCGCACCGTCGTCCACCATCAACTCCTCGGTTCCTACGCCGAGCCGGGCCGCGCGCTGGCCCTTGTAGCGGAAGAACACGGCGATTTCGTGAGCTCCCGCCTCGACCGGGACCTCCGTCGTGCCCCACCTCGCGGGCCACTCGACGCCGTCGATCTCCACCACCGGCCTCGTGAAGGCGCGATGGAAGGGCAGCGCCACCAGCGACGGACGGATGTCAACGAGGACCTTCACCATCACGAAATCCTTGCCTAGTAGCGTAGTTGCGTCGAGTTACTGCCTCACGTCGACGGGCCTCATGCCGACGACGACAGCACCGACTCCGGGCGGAAACCCTTCGCGATTCCGATCAGACTGCTCGTCGTGATCAGTACGGTCACCCCGCCCGCGTACAACAGCAGCCTTGTCGGACCCAGGGGATCCAAGGCGATGGCCATCGCCAGCAGGGCGCCGAAGCCAGGCAGCATCGCGGCCAGGCTGACCAGGCCGCCGCCGTTGCCCGCGAGGGCGCCGGCACCGGGCTGCGACAGGCGCGGAAAGAGCAGGTTGAGCAGCAGCGCGAGGGCCGCGCCTGCCCAAGTCGCCAGGAGCGGGAGCACGAGGGCGAGCGTCAGATAGCCGGCGTCCAGCGCGAGAGTGTCGTGGTGCAGAACGCTGGACAGAGCCAGAGCGAGGGCTCCGAGCGCGCTCATCACCGCCCACTGGCCCGTCGTGACGACAAGTACGTAGCCCAGCAGCCCACCCGCGATGCTCGCCGGGTTGTACGGGGCGCCGAGCATCGCCTCGAGCGCACCGACCCCCGCCTCCGCGCCCACCACGTTGCGCACCGCGAGCCCCGCGCCGACCGTGCCGTGCAGGGCTACGACGCCGGGCATCAGAACGAGTAGCAGCCCGGCTGCGACTGTGTCCCCGTGCGCCCCGTACTGCACGCCGAGCTGGGCGCTGCTGGCCGCGCCGTTCATGTCCGAGTCGTCGGACAGAAGCGGCAGGGCGACCACGGAGGCGACCGTCAGCGCGAAAGGCAGGAAAACCGTGGCGAAGTTCCGCAGCCGCTCCCGTCTCATCCGCCACAGGAGCGCGGACGCCAGGATCCTGGCCCGGGTCACGTCGAAGGGGACGCTACGTCGCGTCACGGGATGTGCCTTCCCTCTGCAGTTGCTGGTAGACGTCCTCCAGCGGGTTCCGGGCGGGTACTACCTCTCGTACACCGATGCCTTCCCTCACCAGGTCGGCCACCAGCGCCTCTGCCGCCCGCTCGTCGGGCACCTCCACGACTACGGCGCCCTGCTGCTCCTCGTAGCGGTGTCCCAACCGGTCGAGGACTGACGGCACGTCGCCGGAACCCCGGATGCGCAGCCGGTAGGCGCTGCCGAGCAGAGCGGTGCGCAGGGCGGCCGGTTCGCCCCGGCCGACGATACGTCCCTCCTGCAGCACCGTCACGTCGTCGGCGAAGCGGTTGGCGTCGGCGAGGGCGTGCGTGGAGACGACAACCGTGTGCCCTTCGTCCGCCAACATCCGCAGATGGTCGATGAACTGGTTCGTCGTACTCGGATCGAGGCCTGACATCGGCTCGTCCAGGAGCAGGAACGGCGACCGTCCCAGGAACGCCTTCGCCAGACCCGCCCGCTGGTTCTGGCCGCGGCTGAGGCTCCCGATGCGCCGGTCCGCGAGGTCGGTGAGGCCGAGCAGGTCCAGGACCTCCGAGATCCGCTCCTCGGAAGAACCCGGTGACAGGCCGAGGACGCGTGCCCAGTACCGCAGGTTGTCCACGACGCTCAGACGCGGTGCGAGTGCCGAGCGGTGCGTGGCCAGGGCGATCAGGGACTTGGTCTCCGTGTGCGCGTGCGGATCGGTGCCGTTCACCAGGACGGTGCCCTCGAAGGGCGCGAGAATCCCGGCGAGTACACGGAACGCCGTTGTCTTGCCGGCGCCGTTCGGGCCGAGCAGTACGTGGATTCCCGCGTCGTATTCGAGATTGACATCCCGGAGCACCGGACGCTCACGGTAACCCGCGGAGACATTCAGGACTTCCAGCTTGGCCACCGGTTCAACGTAGCACTGCCGGTGACCGGTCAACTGACGTGTCATCCATGCCCTTTTCAGCAGCGAGTTGTCCGTCGGAGGTCGCGAACGGCAACGTACGCAGCGGCATCGACGCGACGACCGAACAGCCGATCATGACGAGGGCGAAGCTCCACAGGCCCATCAGCAGGATGATCGAGCCGTGCAGCAGGATGTCGAGCACCAGGCCCACCTTGCGCCAGCGGTCGGAGCCCAGGATGCAGACGGCGATGAGGAGTTCCACGACGAGCGCGCCCCAGGTCATGCCAACGACGACCACCGCGTACTTGGAGACTGAGAGCAGCGGCCCGCCCCAGGGACCCGCGACGCCGAACATGTTGTCACGCAAGAAGTAGTACTCCGCCGTGCCGTTGGCCCAGTCGGCGACGCCGAACTTGCTGATGGCGGTGTCGAGATAGATGTACGCGAGCTGCAGTCTGACCGCCCAGAAGGCGGCGTAGGCGATCGCGTGCCCGGACGGGCGCAACTGCTTCGTCGGGCGGCTCCACTGCCACGTCCGGTTGTCCGTCAGGACGATCGGCAGCATGAGCAGGGACATGATCATGCCGACGGATTCGCCGCCGTCCGGCACGGTGATGCTCACCGCGATCGAGTAGATGGCCCACAGCTGCGGGATCGCCGTCCAGCGCGGCCGGTATCCGATGGCGGCCACCAGGAGCACGGCGACCAGGATCCAACGGGCGTACTCCGCATGGGAGGTGCCACCCACCAGGCAGTACGCGGACGCTGCGCGCACTCCCCCGCAACGCGCGCCGTCACTGACGGTCAGAACCGGGGTGAGCAGCGCTTTCGACGGGGTGATGAGCACAACCGTCAGCTCGGCCAAGCAGATGAGCGAGCGACCCACGCCGAACCAACACGAGCGGAAGTCGAAAGTGGAGAGCCGGAGTTGGAGCCGGTCGGACTGCTCTTCGGCGAGGGCGGAGAGGGCGGTACGGGCGGCTACGAGCATGAGACATCCAGGTGGGCGATTCTGGTGACGCGCCGGTCGTACGTCACCAGGTTCCGATACGACCAGGGCACGACGCGTTCCTGAGTGATGAAGGAGTCCCCGCAGACGGTCCTTACGGGGTTGCGGTTCTTGACCTTCTCGGCGGGGCGTGCGGCAGCTTCGTGCAGACAGATCTGCAAACTGCCCGCGCACGGCTGCCATTGCGTCACCGATGTATTGATGTACGCAATCTCGGGACCCTGGGCACGCTGACTACGGTCGAGTCCGAAGAAGTTCGAAGGGCTGCCCTGCGGGGTCTTCAGAAGATTCTCCGAGCGCTTTCCATCAAAGGCGTACGTGCCGATCTGGACACCCTCTGGATCCTTGGTGAAAAAAGCCCAGACCTCCGGGGTGACGTCGTTGAAATACTGGCGTGCGCCTTTGGAATGGCGGCTGCTGAGCGCGTTGCTCGGCAGCGTGTAGAAGAGCGAGACGAGAAGATAGGCGACCATGGCCGTCAGCGTGGTCGCAAAGATGTACAACTGCCGCCTTGCGACAGGCGTCGACATGCGCGGTTTTCCCTTCCCTCTGTAATGGACGGAACACTTCCAGACGTACTGATGCCTCTGTGCGGGGGTGGTCTGCCGCGCCGCGGTCGCGGCAGACCACCCCCGCGGAGAGAGATCAGAGAGCGGAAGTGACCGCCGCGACGAAGTCGTTCTCGTCGAGTTGATCCGACTGCTTCAGATCGAAGCCGTAGCTGGCCGCGGCCGGGGCTATCACCACGACCACGACGACCTCGGCGCCCGCGGCGACATTGGTGCCCACGGCGACGTTGATGCCGGCCGCAACGTTCGCCACGGTCACGATGTTGGACTTGGTCCACACCCAGCCATTGGGGCGCGCGATGTCGGCACTGTTGGGGGTCTTGGCCTTGCTGTCCGAGGCGATGGCCGCCTTGAGGCCGTCGTTCAGCGCGACCATGCCCTGCTGCACTACGAACGGGTCCTTGGACTGGACGGCCTTCGTCACCTTGGTGTGGAAAGCCGGGGCGACCTGATGCAGCTTCGCCATCAGGTACGACAGCTGCGCGGGTGTCACCGAGGCGTCGGAACGGCGGCTGCGAATCTGCGCTGCCAGCTCCGGGTGATCCTTTGCGGCCTTGCCCTGACCGAAGACCAAAAAGGCGACCACGTCGCTGTCCGAGTAGCCCTGCGCCGACTTAACCGCGGCGGCCGGGGCGGTGCGCGGCGCCTGGGCGTCCGCCGACGCGGTGCCGGCGACGCCGGTCACCATGGTGGCGGTGAGCACGGCGCCGATCAGCGGCTTATTCAATCTCATGATGGAACTTCCCCTGTTCGCCGAATGGATTTCCGAGAATTCCCGTGGACTTACGGGAGCTGAGGATTCCTCAAGCGATTCAGAGGTTATTCGGACGCCCATTCCACGGCAAGGAATGCCCAACCAGGGGTTGGCACAGTGGATTTATTGCACAGCGTCAGGAACTGCTTTCCAGCGTGCGCGCGACATGGAGCCACGCCTCGGCATAATCCCGTGCGATACGCGCGACGGCATCGGCGCGATGGGCGGGGACGTCACGGACGAGTTTCTGCCACTCGGAGGGTCCTGCCGGATGAATGCTCAGCAGCCGAAGGAATCTGCGCCCCGCTTCGGAGTGCCGCACGGAGGGATCGCGCCGCAGGCTGTCGAGCAAGGCGGGGCTTCCAAGGAAGCTGGAGCCACCGGAACCGCCGACGTCGTCACCGCGCGGCAGGGAGCCGCCCGCAGCACCACCGCCCCGCAGCCTCGGCGGCAGCAACTCCTGCCCTTGAAGGAACCGTCGACGTACATCGCTCGCCGTCGCCACGGACGTCCCCGCGCGCCGGGCGAGCTCACGCAACGAGATATGCGGGTCCTGTGCCAGCAATTCGCCCGCGCGTAGACGTCCTTCGGCAGGATGCAGCGGTCGCGCGCGACCGTCGAGGCCCACCCGCTTGTTCGACTGTGTCCCATCCGCGGTCGAACACCCCCGAAGGGCCGCCACGTTCTTGGTTGACAGGCAGGTCACCGAAGCGATGCGCCGATCGGACCAGTGCGGGTTCGAGGCGATGATACGCCGCGCGGCCGCGGTCCTGTCGGCGAGCGAAAGTGGTTTGCCGTGCGCGGAGTTGAGCTGGACGGCGAGCAGGAAGGCCTGCTCCTCGCCGCCGTCGAAGTACCGGACCTCGACGTCGCTCTCCCCCCGTAGCTTCGCCGCCCCGATCCGATGAACCCCGTCGAGCACCCTCATGGTCGGGCGGTGTACGACGACGGGCGGCAGGGGTACGTCGAGTGCGGCGAGCGCCCTCACGTGTCGGTCGTCCGCGCCCGACGTGCGCGGAGAACTCACCTCGGAAAGCTGTCCGATGGGCACTCGCTCCACCGCCCGTTCGAGCACTCCTCCTATGTCTTCTGGAGTTACCGGACCAACCGCTCCCATCACGGTCTCCGGATTCACCGACCTTGCCGACACCACAGCATCCTCTCCCCCGTGAGTGGAGCCAACCGATAGCTCCACCCGGAGGTCATCCGTCGACTCAGGTGGAGAGAGCAACGGGCCGGAGTTTCACCACAGTTGAGATCATCGCGCATCAGGACCCTAGACCACAGGTTGCCCTGGTTCAACTGATATGAACTCGCTACACTCTGCTCACATTCACGGCAGTGGAAAAGACGGGAACGGGGCACTCGCCGACGCCGCAGACAGAGGAGACATCATGTCCCAGGGGGCGGATCGCGGTCTGGCGGGCAAACTCAACGAACTCTTTGCGAACGTACGGCCCGACGTGAGCCGCGAATACAGCAACGAGCAGGTCGCGGCAGCCATCAGGGGCACCGGCGTCACCATCTCGCAAAGCTATATCTGGCAGCTGCGCAGGGGCCTGAAGACCAATCCGACGCTCAAACACCTGGAAGCGCTGGCCGGTTTCTTCGGCGTGCCCACTGCCTACTTCCTCGATACGGAAGCAAACAACCGCATCACCGAGCAGCTGGAGCTCCTGGCCGAAACGCAGGCACGGCTCGCCGATCCCTCGCCGGAGAGCGACGTCAAGTTGATGGCGATGCGGGCCGGCCAGCTCTCCGCCGAGCGCCGCAAACAAGTCATGGACCTTCTCGACGTCGTCTACCGCCTCGAACAGGCGGAGCAGCAGGACACTCCATGACCTGGAGGACGCCGGTCCCGCACGTGACATGAACGACACCCACCTGGAATCAGACGCAGAAGCAACCGCTCATAGGGATGCTGATATCGGGTATGACGCGACGGCCGTGAACCACGCGGAACCGTGGGCTGCCTGGAAAAACCCTCTGGTTATCCCCACCTGACTCGTGCCGCCCGACCGGCAGCGCGGAGGTCAGACTCACGAGAGGACGCCTTTGAACGAGCGCAGGCTGCGCCGGCGCTGCAGACGGGAGCTTCAGTCCCTCGGCATCGAACCGCCGTTACGGGTGGATGTGCTGTGCCGACGTCTCGGAGAGCGCCGCGGACGGCCCATCCGTCTCATGCCCTACCCGCTACCCATCCCCGGCCCGTTCGGTATCTGGATCGCGGCCGGTTCGGCGGACTACATCTTCTACCAGTGTGAGACCAGCAAGGTCCACCAGGACCACATAGTCCTGCACGAGGTCGGGCACATCTTGGCGGACCACCAGGGCACAGTGTCCGGCGACGAGATCTGGCAGCAGCTGATGCCCGACATCTCCGTCGGCGTCATCAAGAAGGCACTCGGACGTACCTCGTACGACGAAGAGCATGAGCGCGAAGCCGAGTTGGTCGCCACGATCATCCTCGAATGGGCCTCCGTACTCGACGGCCTGAGCTCGTCCCCGTCCATGGATCCTTCAGTCGACCGCGTGCAGGCCGCCCTCGGCGATCGACAGGGCTGGCAGTGATCGGACTGGCACTGTTCGTCGGCATGATGTTCGTCCTGATCTTGGGCTGGAAGATCCGCCAGCTCGCCACGTCACTGCGCGACGCCCCGTTGCGTGCCGTGACGCTGTGTCTGGCGAGCGCGGCCGCCTCCTTCGGACTCGCGCTGCCGCCCACCGCGAAGGTGATCCGTTCCGTCGGCGGCCCCGGAGCGCCGCGGCTGGTGCAGAACGCCTTCGCGTTCGGCATGCTCTTCTGGCTCATGTGCTTCTACCTGTACTCCGCGACGGACCCACAGAGAGGACGCATACGCGCCCGTTGGGAAGCACTCCCCCTGGGACTCACCATTCTGGGCACCACACTGGCGACGTTCGCCGCCGCCGGACACGACACGGGCGGCAGCTATGACAGCGTCGACATGCGCGTCTCCGCCTTCGCAGCCTTCTATCTCCTGGCCGACCTGTATATGGTCTACGCCCTGACCATGGCGCTGCGTTGGACCTGGCGTTACGCGCGAGTGTCACCGCGCCCCCTGTCCGTCGGTCTGTGGCTGATGGCGTCCGCCCTCGGAGGCATCGCCGCGGTGAGCGCGATCCGGGCGGCGCTGACCCTGGTCCGCTGGCACGGAGGGACGGTCACCCCGACCGTCACCCGGGTTTCCGGCCACATCATCGGCGTGGCGATAACCCTGTTCCTCATCGGAGCCGGCTACCCGGCCGCCCGCGCCCGCCTGTCGGTCATGCGTCTACGGCGGCAGCGATTCGGTATGTACCACCGCTTGCATCCGCTGTGGAGCCTGCTGCACGAGGCATACCCGCAGGATGCTCTCCATCAGAACCGCCTCACGTCATGGAGCCTTCTGCACCGGTCGCGTGAAGTCGACCGCCACTACTACCGCCGCGCCATCGAGTGCCGCGACGGGCTGGTACGCATCAGCCCTTACCTCAGGCAGGCGGAGGTGACGGCTGCGGACCTCTCCTGGTCGTCGGCCGATCTCCTGGCGGACCAGTTGTGTTCCGCCCTCAAGGCCCAGGCGGAAGACCTGGAAGCGCCATACAGCGGCGCCGCCGTGGCGGCACCACAGGCACAGGGCCTGGACGCGGACGTACGGCAGCTCGTCAGGCTGTCGGACGCGCTGAGCCGCCGCTCCTCACACTCTGCCAAACAGGACGAGCACAAAGCACACCACGGGAGTCGGCATAACTGATCTTCTCATCACCGCCGGACACATGCTGCTCGGCCCCGATGAAGAGCACGTGGAGAACGCCACGGTCCTCATCGTCTGCGACACCATTGCCGGTGCCTTCCGACGCGCGGATGCCCAGGCACAGACCGAACACGGCCACCCAGAGGCGCCCGTCACGTCTACGAGCCGACGGCGTGCCCACAGCGTGCCCTTAAGACTGGAAAACCACGGTGAACAGCGGTGCGATCCCAAGCCCCTGGCCACTACGATCACGGTTCTGGCACGAATCCGGCACGCGACACCTGATCACCACGGACAGCAAAAAGGCCCGGGTCTCTGACCTGGGCCTTTGTCATGGAGCGGGTGACGAGAATCGAACTCGCACTCTCAGCTTGGGAAGCGACGGCGTTCGCCGAGCTGGATAGGTTCTGACCTGCACGCATGTGCTCTGGTGGTCATCGCCATGGTCTTCAAGCATGTCGAGTCCGCCCAGGCCCGCTGGAGGGCGATCACCGGAGGCCACCTGGTGCCGCCGGTCCGGACAGGCACCGGGTTCCGGACCGGTGTCCTGGTCGAGCGACAAGACCAGGCCGCATGAACCGCCACGACGCTCCACGCGAGGAGCCCGGCAGCGTCGTGGTCGAGAGAGTCCGACCGGCAGGGCAGTCGAACCCCCTTCCTTACCCGTCTTTTACGAGGGAACGAGGGAGGGCACAAAGAACGCCGACGAAGAACGCCAGTTCCGCGAGTTCGTGGCGGCGCGGTCGGGACCGCTGCTGCACACGGCCTACCTGCTGGCCGCGGACTGGGAGCAGGCTCGCGACCTGCTCCAGACCGCGCTTGCCTCTACCGCTCGGCGTTGGTCGTGCCTGCGCGACCGGCAGCAGCCGGAATCTATGTGCGGCGGGCGATCTACCACGCCCAGGTGGACCGACGTGCGCGACCGTGAGACACGACCCGGCGATCGCCTGAGAAAGGCCGGTCACGGCGGCACATCCCCTCTGCGCTATGGTGGCTCGCTTTTCGCTTACACCTAGGGGGGTTTGATGCGGAGAACCACAGTGGCCGCGAGCGTCGCCGCCGTACTCGTACCGCTTCTCCTGACCGGCGCTTCGACAGCGTCGGCCGCGGCCAAGGGGTCGCTCACCGTCAGGACGTTGGACCGGAGCGGCAAGGCCGTCTACGCCCAGGTGGCGGTCTACAACACGAAGACGAACGACTTCCGCTACATCGACAGCAACAAGAAGACGTCGCTGCAAACGGGCAGTTACGAGCTCGTCACGTCCTTCGTCGGAGGCAACAGCGAGGATGCCGTCGTCGGCGGTCACAGTGTGAAGGTCTCCGGGGCCACGACAAGCACGTTCGACGGCAGGAAGGGGCGTGCGGTCAAGGTCTCGCTCAGTCCCAACCCGGGCAGCGGATACGACCACACGGTCACCGCCGCCGTCTGCGCCACCGACAACGGCCCCGCCAACATGAGCATTTCGGCGGCGGCCGGGGACCTGTACGTCATCCCGAACAGCAGCAAGGCATACGGGCTGTCCTACGGCACCACGTACGAGCCGCGGTCGACGAGCGGCGGGGACTTCTGGCTGGCGTCCGCCACGCACAGCCGTGGCGTGCCATCCGGGGTGTCCGCGACGCTCAAGAAGTCCGGGCTGACCACCCTCAAGGTGTCCGCGCGTTCCGGCGCGGACAGCGGACAGGCACGGTTCTCGTTCAACGGCGAGTCGACGGACGGCAACGCCTGCTCGTCGTCCACGAACATCCTCGACTTCCAGCGTGACCTGCCCAACTCCTTCAGCGTCCATGTCCCGTCCGGCCAGTGGGATGTGGGCCAGCAGAGCCACGACTTCATCTACGACGGGTTCCACAAGTACGCGGCAGGCAAGACGACCTCACTGACCCTCGGCCACGCGGTCTGGGGGCCGGGCGGGCAGCTGCCGTACACCTGGTACCACCAGCTGTACTTGGGCGGCGACAACCCGTTCGCCGACCCCGAGTTCACGGGGGGCGGGGTCCTGGCCTCCGGCATCATGAAGCTGACCCACGCGGGCAAGACGCTCTACTCGCACAAGTACACCCCCTCGCAGGAGATCGACCCGCATCCGCGGATCCCCGAGAAGGGCTGGTACACGGTCACTGAAACCGCCCAACGCAGCGGCCTGCCGTCCGGCTCGCTGTCGACGTCCTCCAGCCTCTCCCTGCACTTCTACGCAGACCCGAGCAAGAACCAACAAGTCCGGGACTACATCACCCGGTTCTGGCCCGAGGCGCTGAACTCCAGGAACCAGGCGGCCGCAGGGTCGACCACGACCGTCGACCTGGGCATGCAACGCCTCGGCACGGGCGACAGCACGATCGGCCGGTTGTCGGACAGTGTGAAGTCCGTGCGCGCCTGGTACACCACCGACAACGGCGCTCACTGGCAGGCCGCCACCGCGAAGCTGTCCGGCGGCAAGTGGGCCGTCGCCGTCCACAACCCTGCCTCCGGCAACATCGGCCTGCGCTCGACGGTCACCGACACCCACGGCGACAGCTCGACGACAACGGTGTACAACGCCTACGCGGTGAGCTGAGGGCCGCCGGACCTGCCGCTGTCACACCGGCGGCCTGCCCAAGGGGGTTTCCGGACAGGCCGTCGGCCGGCGTTTGCGGCACCGCAGCGCCGGAGCCGTCGAACTCGTGGTGGCCGCCACGGCCGAGCTGCAGGGACTGACCCTCCTGCACCCCGACCGGGACTTCGAGTGCATCGCCGCCGTCACCGGCCAGGCGCTCCTGCGGTACGGCCCCGAAGCCGGCAAGTGAGCTGGGTCGAGCGCTGTTCCGAGGAGGCGCGAGAGCCGCCCCCGTAGCAGGGTCGCACGTCAACGGAAGGCGTACGCACGCGCGACGGTCCCCCGAGCCGGACGTCCCCACCAGCCGAGTTAAGCGCAGAGCCCGTTCGCGCACAGGCTCTGCCGACCGTTCTTCAAAGCCGTGCCCACAGCGTGCCCGTAAGGGCGGACAACCACGGTCAATGGCGGTGCGACCGGGTCCGCGCAACACCGTTGGCACGATGGATCAACGCCGGTCAGAAGCCATGCAGCCGCGCAAGCGCCGTCGCTTCCCAAGTTGAGAGTGCGAGTTCGATTCTCGTCACCCGCTCCATGATGAAGCCCCAGGTCAGCAGCCTGGGGCTGGTATGTCGGCTCCGGCGGGCCACCCCGGTTGGACACGTGCGAGTGCCGGGGGGGAGGAGGACGGACGGGATCGGGCCGAGCGGCTCGGGTTCGCCCGCTGCTCGCTCGGTTGTCCGGGAAACACCCCGGGATTGTCCTTGATCGGTAACGGACGCATCCCGTGGCCGCCGCTCTTCGTCCTGTCAGTTGGTCGCGAGGTGACCAAGGAATCGGCGAGGAACTGCGGGAAAGCGGGGCGGACATGGCGCGGCACGGCGGCAACCAGGGCTGGTACGGCAAAGTGCTCGGCGCGGCGCTCGGGGTGGCGTTGCTCGCCGCCGGTGCCTCGATGTGGGCCGCGCAGGCCGAGGCCGTGGGCGGTTCGTCGCCGAAGGCGACCGCGTCGGCCGCGCCGGGCAGTGGCGTCAAGGCGGTCGCGGTGACCATCGCGCATGCCTCGGACAAGGGGCCGCGCGGCGTCAACATCACCATCGACGACGGCCCCGACCCCGTATGGACCCCTCAAGTTCTCGACGTGCTGCGGGAGTACGGGGTGAAGGCCACGTTCTGCATGGTCGGGACGCAGGCGCAGGCCCACCCGGACCTCGTGAAGAAGGTGGTGGCTGCCGGGCACCGGCTGTGCGACCACTCGGTGTCGCACGACACCACCATGGACAAGAAGTCCCAGGCCTACCAGTCGCAGCAGATCCTCGACGCCGAACGCATGATCACCGAGGCGTCCGGGGGCGTACGGCCGATGTACTACCGGGCGCCCGGCGGGGCGTTCACCCCGTACAGCCGCACGCTCGCCGCCTCCCGTGGCATGCGCCCGCTGGGCTGGAACGTGGACACCAAGGACTTCGAGCGGCCTGGTACGGACGCCATCGTCGCCACCGTCGAGCGGGAGTTGCCGGGCGGGCCAACACTCCTCTTCCACGACGCGGGAGGCGATCGCGCCCAGACCGTCGAGGCCCTGCGCCGTATCCTCCCCCGACTCAAGGAGCAGGGCTACTCCTTCGGCTTCCCGGTGCGCTGAAATGTCAGTGCGTGGAAGCTGTCGAGGGCCGAGGCCTGGGCGTAAGTGACGCCGTCGGACGTCAGCTTGTAGGCATAGGCCGCGCGGAAGTCGTTGCCCGTGTGGCCCGCGGTGTCACCGAAGGCACTCGGCTCGTAGAGCGAGATCCTCCCGAAGGACCGCTGTGAGCCGATCGACTGGCCTCGCACCGGCTGGAGCGCGACCGCACCCCTCCTTGCGTAGTGCGTACGGGGTGGGCGGGTTCAGGGGGCGGTGAAGCCGCCGTCCAGGAGCAGGGTGCCGTCGCGGGAGCGTTCGCTCGCCGGGCGGAACCGATACCCGCATCCGCCGCCCCTGTCCAGGAAGCCGGAGCTCACGGCCCTGGGGAACGCACTGCCACAGGTACTGACAGGGCTCCCCATGTCTGCTGGGGTTCTGCGGTACCGCCCTGTGACGTGGGCCGCCTCGGGTCCAGCCGACATCCACACGTGGCGCGTCGGTGTCGGTACCGGTTCAGCCGCTGAGGGCGGCGTAGACCTTGGTGATGTCGAACATGTTGTGGACCGAGACGAACTTCCCCGACGCGATGTCGATGGTGAAGATCGAGGTCGCGGGCAGCGCGAGACGATTCACCGCTGAGCCCGTGTCGACGGAGAAGGTCGGCAGGGCGGTGGACACCACGGTCAGGGTCGAGGCGGACCGCTCAGGCGCCAGATTCACCGGTACGACGTCACCCATCAGCGGGGTGGTCCAGATGTCGATCATCGTGTGCTTGACGGAGACGATGCGGAAGAACCCTGCCGTGAACTCCTTGATGGCCTCGGTGGTCACGATGGGGTCGTCGGCGTTGAACTGCAGCGTCGTGGTCGGCGCATCGAGGTAGGTGTCGGCGACGCGGGCGGCGTCCCTGGAGTCGACGGCGTCGTAGTACGCCTGGACGATCCGGACGAGGTCGGCGCCGGGGGTCGCGGTCTGGGTGGTCATTTTCGGTTCGCTTTCTTGTGGTGCTGAAGTGGGCGCCGGCCCCGCCGGGCGACAGGCGTCTCGGCGGGGGTGGCCGGCGGGTCAGGGAAGGAGGACGACCTTGCCCCTGTTGTGGCCGGCCTCGATCTCGGCGTGAGCCTTGGCGGCCTCGCTGAGGGGGAAGGTGCGCCACACCGGCACCTCCAGCCTGCCGCCGGCGACGAGGTCGGCGAGCAGGGGCAGGGCCTGCGGGAACCGGTCGGCCGGGTCGAGTCCGGTGATGCGCACACCGTGCTCGGCGAAGGTCAGGTCGGCGATGGTGAGGACCCGCGCGGCATCACCGGTCAGGGCGACGGAGTCGGCGAGGACACCCACACCGGCGGTGTCGAGCACGTGATCCACCTCCGAAACGGCGGCCCGGACCCGCTCGGCCCAGCCCTCGCCGTAGCGGACCGCAGTGGCCCCGAGCTTGCGCACGCGGTCGAGGTCGTGCTCGCCGGCGGTGCCGACCACGGTGACACCGCGGGCGACGGCCAGCTGCACCGCGACAGCGCCGACGGCGCCGCCCGCGGCGTGGACCAGCAGGGTCTGCCCGGGCGAGATGCCGAGGTGTTCGAGCGCCCGGTAGGCGGTCTCACCGACCGTGATCATGGCCGCCGCGGTCTCGAAGGACAGTTCCTTGGGCTTGGCGAACGGCCGGTCCAGCAGGACGTACTCGCTGTAGCCGCCGAAATGAACCGACCCGAAGACCTCGTCACCGCGCGAGAAACCGGTGCCCTCGCCCGCCTCGTCGACCACCCCGGCGACGTCCTGGCCGGGGAACACCGGGAACTCGACCGGCATGACCCTCGCCATCCCGCCGGAGCGGACCCTGAGGTCGATGGGGTTGACGGCGGCGGCACGGACCCGGACGCGGACCTGGCCCGGACCGGGCCGCGGCGTCGGGACGTCGGACAGGGTCAGCACGTCGGGCGCGCCGTACGCGGAGTAGGTGATCGCAACAGACATCAAAAGCTCCTGGAAACGAAGGGGATGCCATCCCCATCACTGAATCATTCAGCATGTGTGATTACTTCCGGTGTATCACACAGGGCGTATGATTAACAAGCGGGACCACCGGAACGACAGTGGTGACCCGGACATCCTGAGAGGTACGACATGACTGCACAGCTCGGCGGCACCATCACCCCGGTCGACGGCCTGACCCTGACCCGCGTCGGCTACGGCGCCATGCAACTGGCCGGGCCGAACGCATTCGGCCCGCCGAAGGACCGCACCCGGGCGCTCGCGGTGCTCCGCGCGGCGGTAGAGGCGGGCATCACGCACATCGACACCTCCGACTACTACGGACCCGTGGTCGTCAACGAGCTCATCCGGGAGGCCCTGCACCCCTACCCCGAGGAGCTGCACATCGTCACCAAGGTCGGCGCCCGCCGCGGAGCCGACGGCAGCTGGATGCTGTCCCGGCACCCCGAGGACCTGAAGGCGCAGGTCTACGACAACCTCCGCAACCTCGGCCTGGAGGCCCTGGACGTCGTCAACCTGCGGCTGGGTGACGCGGACGCCCCGAACGACGACTTGCTGGCCGAGCAGTTCGGCGCGCTGGCCGAGCTGCGCGAGCGGGGGCTGATCCGCCATCTGGGGCTGAGCACGGTGACCGCCGCACAGCTCGACGAGGCCCTGGCGATCGCACCCGTGGTGAGCGTGCAGAACCTGTACAACCTGGCCAACCGGCAGGACGACGCCCTGGTGGAGCGCACGGCGGCCGCGAACATCGCCTTCGTGCCCTACTTCCCACTCGGCGGCTTCACCCCGCTGCAGTCCGAGACGCTGGCAAAGGTCGCCGCCCGGCTGGTGACCTCGCCCCAGCAGGTGGCGCTGGCCTGGCTGCTGCGCCGTTCGCCGAACATCGCCCTCATCCCCGGCACCTCCTCCCCCGGGCACCTGAAGGAGAACATCGCCGCCACGAGCATGGTCCTGCCGGACGACGCGGTCGCCGAGCTGGACGGCATCGCGGGCTGAACCGGCCCGGCCCGGTACCCCCGGGCCTGCGAGGCGGACACGGGGAAGGAGCCGCACATGGCAGCGAAGGGCCGACTGCGGACGTATCGCGGCAAGCCCGACTTCGAGCGGACCCGTGAGTTGTCGGGGCAGGAGCGCCGGGCCGTTGGGGCGAGCCCCGTGCGTGGCGCGGATCCACGACGCGAGCCGGATGCGCTTCGACCTCCGGCTCGTCGAATCGCTGCCGTGGGGCCCGTGATCCCGGCCCCGCTGCCGGGGCGGCGGGCCACTCGCATACTCAAGGAGCTGAAATGGCGAACGAGTTGAACCACATCATCGTCCATTGCCGCAACCGGCGGCAGTCCGCCGCGTTCCTGGCCGACCTGATGGCTGCCCCCACCCCCGTCGACTGGGGTCGATTCACCCAGGTGGCCACGTCGAACAACGTCGGCATCGACTTCGCCGACGACCTGGTCCCCCATGACCGCATCAACGAGAGCCACGTCGCCTTCCTCGTGACCGACGAGGAGTTCGACGCGGTCCTGGCGCGCCTGAAGAAGAACTCCATCCCGTTCTGGCCGAACCCCGCCAGGTCCGTCGAGGGCGAGATCAACCACGGTTACGGCGGTCGTGGCCTCTACACCCTCGACCCCGGGGGCACGGTCCTGGCCGAGTTCATGACCACGCCTTACGGCGACACCCCATGAGGCGGGCGCGGCATCCACGCCACGTACCCGTCGCGGATGCCGCCCACGCCTGCCACTTCGGCTCCGCCAGGCCCTGCTGGAGGAGCAGGGTCTCACGCGGGCCGGCGTGACCTGGACGAGATGGAGCGTCTGTACCGGTGCCTGCCGCTTCGCGGCAGCTTCGTGAGCACCGGGGTCGCCGGGAGGCGGGGTGGCCCGGTGGTGGTCGCGTGCGCCTGTGCTCAGGTCTCGGTCGGGGCGTGTGGCTGAGGCGCGCTGCCTGCGCGTTCCAGGGTGGTGAGCCACTGGGTGACGACGGCGTTGACGAAGGTGTCGGTGACCTGGCCGCGGTCGAGGAGGAGCCGGGCGAGGACGGGCCCGTAGAGCATGGTGAACTCGTCGTCGCTGATCCGGACTCCCGAGGGTTCCAGCAGCGTGTTCAGGGCCGCGTGCCGGTCCTGGATGAGACGGGAGAGGGCCTGGGCACTGTCGGAGTCGTGGTCGGCGTGGGCGGTGACGGCGAGGACGGCGGTGCGGGTCGCAGGATCGCTGGTGCCGCTGCGCAGACTTCTGAGCCACGCGGTGGCCACGGCGCGCACATCGCTGCCCGGCTCGGGGTAGTCGCCGAAGTCAGGCCCTTCGAGGATGAGGTCGAGAAGCAGAGCGGCACGACTGGGCCAGTGCCGGTAGACCGTCTGGCGGGTGACCTCGGCCCGCTCCGCCAGCAGGGCGTAGCTCAGTCCGGTCGGCCCGACCTCGGGCAAGAGCTCCCGCGCGATGGTCATGATGCGGGCGCGGGTGCGCTGGACACGCGGGTTGCTCAGGGTCGGCCGACGGCGGTGGACGGGCGTCGAGGACATGAAGTCACCCTAACCCAACAATCATACACATCGTGCGATAAGTACTCGCGAGATGTCGGACTTCGATCACGCGCGCTACGCGCGGTGTCCCCGGGGCGGCCTCTGCGCGGCCGGGGCGACCGGGGAGGTCGGACCCGCCATCGGGGTGGGCCGCGTGAGCGATGCGTGAGCGCAAGGCCGCGGACACGCCGTCCAGCACGACAGGGAACACCATGCCGCGCACGGCGCTGATCAGCGAGAACAGCACCACACGGCAAGGCCCATAACTCCCGACAAGGATTCGATCCCACTCCTGAAGCGGGTGTCGAGGCGGGAACTCTGCCAAGGCATGCGAGGAAGGGAGCACAGGAGGATCTTCAGCGCCTCCGCACCGGGCCGGCTGCTCCACTTAGAGATCATCTCAATTGGTGGGTTGGGTAGTCTGTCGGTGTGCTGATGGTGGAGCGTCTGGTGCCGGACGGGTTGTGGGAGTTGTTCCAGCGTGT
>NZ_JBVKBU010000020.1:0-173819 GCF_055638955.1 Streptomyces sp. NPDC111507
CTTTGTTCTTGCGTTTCCGACTCTATCAGACCGTTTCCCGATCCGATTTCCTCGGTGCTTTCCAGGTTTCCGCTTTCGCGTTTCCCTTTCCGGCGGTTCCGACTCTATCAGATCCTTTCGGGCCTGATTCCCAGTCAGCGGGGCTTGTCTTCCCAGCCCTTGGGCCGTTCCGACGTCCCAAACTTTAGCGGATCCTCTCGGCAGTTCCTAATCGGACCGCCGCGCCCCAGGCGAATTGAATTCGGGCACGCCGAATTCACCCGTTTGGGAGATCGTGCTGATGGTTGGGGTGCCGCTTCTGCGGCGGAGGTGTGACCGCAGAACCGTTACGGCTCCGTGGCAACTCGGAGAACTTTACGGATCCAGCAGGGTGGTGTCAACCGCCTCTGTCAAGATCTTTTAATCGAGGTCGCTGAGCCGGCCGCCCGCGTCCGGCTGAGCGTGCTCCACGCGTCGCAGGAGACGCGTCAGAACCTCGCCGAGGACACCGCGCTCGTCGGCGGACAGGTCCTGGAGGAGGTCCTCCTCGAAGACCGTGGCGAGGCGCATGGCCTCCAGCCACTTCTCGCGCCCCTCGTCCGTGAGCTCCACGATCACGCGGACACGGTTCGACTCGTCGCGCTCCCGGGTGACCAGACCCTCCGCGACCATCCGGTCGATCCGGTGGGTCATCGCGGCCGGGGTCAGGCCCAGCCGCTTGGCGAGGTCACTGGGGCCCATCCGGTACGGCTCGCCGGACAGGACGAGGGCCTTGAGGACCTCCCACTCGGCGTTGCTGATGCCGAGGGTGGCGGTCTGGCGGCCGTAGGCGACGTTCATACGGCGGTTGAGGCGGCCGAGCGCCGCCACGATCTTCTCGACCTGGGGGTCGAGGTCCCGGAACTCGCGCTGGTAGGCGGCGATCTGTTCGTCGAGTGTCGGCTCGGTTGTCGGCGCGGTGCGGCCGGGAGTGTCGCCCATGTCCGAAGTATCGCACGGGCTCACTTGGCGTTGAAGTCCTTGAAGCTGTACAGTTCAACATCTAACTTTAGCTTCGAAGTCTTCAGGCCTGCATCCATGCACGCCGAAGCTTCACGACCAAGGCAGGTGAAAGTGACCAGGGCGATGGGCGCAGCGATGCGCCGGATCCACGTGGGCAACGCACTCGGAGCGTTCGGGCTCGGCTTTACCGTCCCCTTCCTCTACGTCTATGTGGCGCAGGTACGGGGACTCGGCTCCATGACCGCGGGCCTCGTGCTCGCCGTCTTCGCCGTAGCCGCTCTCGTGGTGCTGCCGTTCGCCGGACGGGCCATCGTCCTGCGCGGCCCGCTGCCGGTCCTGCTCACCGCCCTGGTCACCGCCGCCGTCGGGGCGCTGAGCCTGGGGCTCGCGAGCAACGCCACGGCCGTACTGCTGTCGGCGGCGGCGCTCGGTGCGGGACAAGCGGTCATGCAGCCGGCGCTGGCGACGATGATCGTGGACTGCTCGACGGCGGACACGCGGTCGCGCGCCTTCGCGACACAGTTCTTCCTGCAGAACCTCGGGCTCGGCGTGGGTGGCCTGATCGGCGGCCACATCGTCGACACGACCCGCGCGAGTTCGTTCACGCTGCTGTTCGCGATCGAGGCGGCGATGTTCCTGGTGCTGGTCGTGATCATGGCGACCGTACGGGTGCCGCACGCGCCGCGGATCGAGGGGGAAGCGCCGCAGGCCGAGGGCGGCAGCTGGAAGCAGCTGCTGGGCAACCGGGCCATGGTGCAGCTGTCCGTGCTGGGCTTCGTGCTGTTCTTCGCCTGCTACGGGCAGTTCGAGTCGGGGCTGTCCGCGTACGGCGTCGAGGCGGCCGGGATCTCGACCTCCGCGCTCGGTACGGCGATGGCGGCGAACACGGCGATGATCGTGGTGGCGCAGTTCGCGGTGCTGAAGTTCGTCGAGCGCCGGAAGCGGTCGCGGGTGATCGCGGCGGTGGGCCTCATCTGGGCCGTGGCGTGGCTGGCCGCCGGATACGCGGGGCTGGGACACGGCAGCCAGACGATGGCGACGGCGGCGTTCGTCTCGACGTACGCGCTGTTCGGACTCGGCGAGGCGATGCTGTCGCCGACGGTCGCGCCGCTGGTCGCGGATCTCGCGCCGACGGGACTGGCCGGCCAGTACAACTCCGCCTTCGCCCTGGTGAAGCAGCTCGCGCTGGCCGTGGGTCCCGCGGTGGGCGGCCCGATGGGGGCCTCGCTGCACGGTCCCTACGTCGTGACGTTTCTGCTCTTCTCGCTCGGCATCACGTTCCTGGCGCTGCGGCTCGGGCGGCAGCTCAGCCCCGTACAGAACCAGCCGTGGCTGGCGAAGAGCCGGGTGGTGGCTCAGGGCGGGGCGGCACCCGCGGAGCCGGTACCGGCGAGCGCCTGACGGAGGTTCGTACGACGTTCTTACGACGGCTGTCACCACGTTTCACCGTGGCGGCAGCCGTCTGCTGTTTCTCGGGGAACGCCCTGGGTGTTTCTCGAGGAACACACCCGGGGCTGGGGTCAGCCGGCGGCGCGGGGCAGGGCGAACTCGCACCAGACCGCCTTCCCTCCCCCGGGCGTACGCCGCGACCCCCAACCGGAAGCGATCGTCGCGACGATCGCGATACCGCGGCCGGCCTCGTCGGCGGGCTCGGCGCGACGCCGACGCGGCAGATGGTCGTCGCCGTCGGTGACCTCGATGATGAGGCGGCGGTCGGTACGGCGCAGCCGAAGGCGCATCGGCGGGGTGCCGTGCTGGAGGGAGTTGGCGACCAGTTCGCTGGTGGCGAGGACGCCGAGATCATGGAGGTCGGACGGGAAACGCCAACTCGTCAGCACGCCGGAGGCGAAGGCACGCGCGCGTGGCGCCGCTTCCACGCCGCCCAGCAGCTCCAGGGCCGCGTTGCGGAAGAGCTCGCCGTCGGGGCCCGTACGGGCGGGGTGCTGGAGGACGAGGACGGCCACGTCGTCGTCGTGGTCGGCGGTGACGCCCGCGGAGCGGACGAGGCGGTCGCAGACGACCTGGGGCGTGCCCGTCGCCCCCGCGAGGGCGCGCTCCAGGGACGCGATCCCCTCGTCGAGGTCCTCGTTGCGTCGCTCGACCAGGCCGTCGGTGTAGAGGACGGCCGTGGAGCCGGGGCCCAGCGGGACCGAGCCCGAAGCGTGCATCCAGCCGCCGGTGCCGAGCGGTGGTCCGGTGGGTTCGTCGGCGCGGATCACGATGCCGTGCTCGTCGCGGACGAGGATCGGGAGGTGGCCCGCGGAGGCGTACACGAGCCGGCCCTCGTTGGGGTCATGGACGGCGTACGCGCAGGTGGCGATCTGGTTGGCGTCGATCTCCGTGGCGAGTCCGTCGAGGAGCTGCAGGACCTCGTGCGGGGGCAGGTCGAGGCGGGCGTACGCGCGTACGGCGGTGCGCAGTTGCCCCATGACCGCCGCGGCCCGCACTCCGCGGCCCATCACGTCGCCGATGACGAGCGCGGTGCGGCCACCGCCGAGGGTGATCACGTCGTACCAGTCGCCGCCGACCGCGGCCTCGGTGCCGCCGGGCTGGTAGGTGGCGGCGACGCGCAGGTCGTCGGGTTCTTCCAGCTCCTGGGGGAGCAGGGAGCGCTGGAGGGTGACGGCGGTCTCGCGCTGGCGGCGCTCGCTGGCGCGCAGTCGCTCAGCGGCCTCGGCGTGGTCGGTGACGTCGGTGACGAAGACGAGTACACCGCCGTCCTGGCCGTCCGGGGTGGCGTCGACGGGCGTGCAGGTGAAGGTGTACGAGCGACCGCCGGGGGCTTTGCGGGACTTGACCGTGCGCGGCTTGGCGCTGCGCAGCACCTGGTCGAGGAGCGGGAGCAGGCCGATCTCCGCGAGCTCGGGCAGCGCCTCGCGTGCGGGTTCGCCGACGGGGCGGGCGCCGAAGGCCGCCACATAGGCGTCGTTGACGTAGGCCACGCGGTGGTCGTGGCCGTGCACGAGGGCGACGAGGGCCGGGACGCGGTCGAGGACCTCACGCACGGGCAGGTCGTCGACGGCGGGGACGGGCGGCGCGTCGTCGGTCAGCTGCTCGGCGCGGGCCGCTGGCACGGAGCCCTCGCCTCGACGGTCCGGGGAGGCCGTGTGTTCGGTCCGCGCCGCGGCGCGGCGCTGCGTTCCGGGGAGCCGGGCGCTCCAGCGGGTGAAGTTCACCGAATCCTTGCCTCGTGATTGTCGTCTCCGGTCGGCTCCGGAATCCGGCCGGGGGTCCGGCCCGCGGCCGGAGCCACTGGAGCGCTGCCTCCCTGATCGGAATCCGGGAAATGCGGCGCTGGGGAAGAAGCCTGTGGGTGCGAATGAGCGAACCGTCGGCCCGCCCAAGGTCGGGACCAGTCTGGCCGACGGGACCGACATCCGTCAGACGCCTGCCTGATCGGTGGAGTTCCTGGGTCCGGTCAGGACGACCCCTTCGGGTCGAGCTTCGGGTCGATGGGATGCTTTCCACCGGCCGCGAGTTCGAACTCCGCTCGAGGATGTTCGAGCGATCCGAGGGACACGATCTCCCTTTTGAAGAGCCCCGCCAAGGTCCATTCGGCGAGCACGCGGGCCTTGCGGTTGAAGGTCGGGACCCTGCTCAGGTGGTAGACGCGGTGCATGAACCAGGCAGGATAGCCCTTCAGCTTGCGCCCGTAGACGTGCGCGACACCCTTGTGCAGCCCGAGGGACGCGACCGAGCCGACGTACTTGTGGGAGTACGTCTCCAGGGGCTCCTCGCGCAGGGAGTGGGCGATGTTGTCGCCGAGGACCCTGGCCTGACGTACCGCGTGCTGGGCGTTGGGCGCGGTCTCCTTGCCGGGCTCCCCGGCGGTGACGTCGGGGACGGCGGCGGCGTCTCCCGCCGCCCACGCGTGCGGGGCGCCGTCGACGGTCAGCTCCGCGGTGCACTTGAGGCGGCCGCGGTCGTTGAGGGGCAGGTCGGTGGCAGCCAGGATCGGGTGCGGTTTCACACCGGCGGTCCACACGACCGTGCGCGTGGGGAAACGGGCGCCGTCGCTGAGGACGGCGGTCCGGTCCGCGCAGGAGTCGAGGCGGGTTTCGAGGCGTACGTCGATGTTGCGGCGGCGCAGCTGGGTGACCGTGTACTTGCCCATCTCCTCGCCGACCTCGGGGAGGATGCGGTTCGAGGCCTCGACGAGGATCCACTTCATGTCGTCGGCGTTGACGTTGTGGTAGTAGCGGGCGGCGTAGCGGGCCATGTCCTCGAGTTCGCCGAGCGCCTCCACACCCGCGTAACCACCTCCCACGAAAACGAAGGTCAGGGCGGCGTCGCGGATCCCGGGGTCGCGGGTGGAGGAGGCGATGTCCATCTGCTCGATGACGTGGTTGCGCAGCCCGATGGCCTCCTCGATGGTCTTGAAGCCGATGGCGTAGTCGGCAAGTCCGGGGATCGGGAGGGCGCGTGAGACCGAGCCGGGGGCGAGGACGAGCTCGTCGTACGTGATCTGCTCCGTGCCCGCGCCCTCCTCGGCGGTGGCGAGCGTGCTGAGCGTCGCGGTGCGCTTGGCGTGGTCGATGCTGTGGGCCTCGCCGATCACGATCCGGCACCGGTCGAGGACCCTGCGCAGCGGGACCACCACGTGGCGCGGCGAGATCAGGCCTGCGGCGGCTTCGGGAAGGAACGGCTGATAAGTCATATAGGGGTCGGGGGAGACGACGGTGATCTCGACCTCGCCCCGATTCAGTTCCGGCTTCAACTTTCGTTGGAGGCGCAGGGCGGTGTACATCCCGACGTAGCCGCCGCCGACGATGAGAATGCGCACAGGTTCCTTCACCATCCCATGACGCACCCCGCTCTTGAGTTTGTCCACAGGCTCGACAATTTGTGTGACCGACGGCCGGGGGCCCGGGGGGTTGGCCGGTTTGCCGGAGTGCGGGAGGAGTGCGCAGGTCAGATGGGGTCATCGGAGGGTTCGGAGGGGGCGTAATCGGGAGGTAACCGACCCGTACTCCGATCGGGGGGCGCTCCGTGCGGAACCTGCCCCTTCTGAATTGACCCCCACTCAACTATGTTCGTGTGTCGACGGGGTGTAGGGGGATGCGCTCGACGAGTCCGCACGACGGGTTCGTGAATCAAGCTTGTTCCGCTCGCTCCGGCTTCCAATGGCGGGGAGAGTCTCCGGGGGGAGACGTCATTACCGGGGGAACGCTTATGCACATTCAGGATGCTCATTGGTCTTCCGCGTCTGCCATCGCGTCCGGTGGCACGGTCGGCGCGGCAACGGGCGGCAATGGCCGCGGTCCGGTGGACGGATCGCGGACGACGCCGCTACGGGTGGACGCACAGCGCAATCTGGAACACGTACTGCGCGCGGCGCGCGAGGTCTTCGGCGAGCTGGGGTACGGCGCGCCGATGGAGGACGTCGCACGGCGCGCCCGGGTCGGCGTCGGCACGGTGTACCGGCGCTTCCCGAGCAAGGACGTCCTGGTCCGTCGGATAGCCGAGGAGGAGACCTCCCGGCTGACCGACCAGGCACGCGCGGCGCTCGGTCAGGAGGACGAGCCGTGGTCGGCGCTCTCGCGCTTCCTGCGTACGTCGGTGGCCTCGGGTGCCGGGCGGCTGCTGCCGCCGCAGGTGCTGCGGGTCGGCGTCGCGGAGGAGGGGCCCTCGGCGGACGAGGCACGGGTGCCGCAGCAGCGGTCCCAGCTCGCCCCCGAGCTCCGGCTCGTCGAACAGCGGTCGGCGCCCGAGGAGGAGGCCATGGCCGCGGTGGCCGACGACGCCGGTGCGGCCGCGCTGCTCGACGTGGTGGGCCGGCTGGTGGACCGGGCGCGCGCGGCGGGCGCGCTGCGGGCGGACGTGACCGTGGCGGACGTACTGCTGGTCATAGCCACGGCGGCGCCCTCGCTGCCGGATGCCGCCCAGCAGGCCGCGGCCTCGGCCCGGCTGCTGGACATCCTGCTGGAGGGGCTGCGCTCGCGGCCGATGTGACGGCGGCCGGGGTGACGGAGTCCGAGGTGACGTAGTTCGGGGTCCGGGCATTCCGGCCGTGGCGCAACTGCCTTGTGGGGAGCGTTTATTGACTATTCCCCACACGGGTGACCACTAGTGCTGTCGTGTGGCAAGTCCCCACGGACGAGTGGTTGGTCCGTGCGGTGGGGTCCGGTCACTGCAGCGTGTGGCACTCTGTCCCGGTATTCGGGTCCGAGTGTGCAGGCGGGGGCTTTCCGCGATGAGCGTTGACGGGCGGGACGAGTCACTCGGTGACGGTGGCGCGGAGGCCGGCGGGCCGCCCTCGCGGCAGGTACCGAGCCAGGGCGGTCCGTCGGGCATCACCCCGGAACCCTCGGGTCCACCGGTTGCTCCAGGTACTTCGGGTGCTTCAGGTACTTCGGGTGTCCCGCGGGACGCGAGCGTTCCGGCGCAGCGCGACCGGTTCGACCGGCGTGATGGCGTCCTGCCACCCCCGATCGAGCCGCCGCCCTCCGACGCCGATCTGATCGGGCGGATGCGGGCCGGCGACGACACGGCGTACGAGGAGTTGTACCGCCGTCACGCCGAAGCCGTCCGTCGCTATGCCCGAACCTGCTGCCGGGACGCGCACACCGCGGACGACCTCACCGCCGAGGTGTTCGCCCGCATGCTCCAGGCGGTCCGCCGCGGCCACGGCCCCGAGCACGCCGTACGCGCGTATCTGCTCACCACGGTCCGCCGCGTCGCCGCGAGCTGGACGAAGTCCGCAAAACGGGAACAACTGGTCGAGGACTTCGCGGTGTTCGCCGCGCAGTCCTCCCGCACCTCCGAGGTGTCCGACGAGGAAACGTTGGACCTGGGTGCCGACGTACGGGCGATGCACGAGGCCGAACAGTCGATGGCGATGCAGGCGTTCCGGTCGCTGCCGGAGCGCTGGCAGGCCGTGCTGTGGCACACGGAGGTCGAGGACGAGTCCCCGAGCGAGGTCGCCACGCTCTTCGGGCTCGACGCCAACGGCACCCGCGTCCTGGCCAGCCGCGCCCGCGAGGGCCTCAAGCAGGCCTACCTCCAGGCACACGTCAGCGCCACGCTCATCATGGACGAGGAGTGCGCGCGCTACGCCGACCGGCTCGGCGCCTACGCCCGCGGCGGCCTGCGCACCCGGGCCGAGCGCGGACTGCGCAAGCACCTGGAGGAGTGCGCCAAGTGCCGACTGGCCGCGGGCCAGATCAAGGAAGTCGCCGGCGGGATCCCGGCGGTCGTGCCGGTCGCGGTCATCGGTTGGTTCGGTGCCGCCGGGTACGCGAAGGCCGTCGCGCTCATTGCCGGTGGCGCAGGAGCGGCCGGGGCGGCGGGCGCAGCGGCGGCGGTGAGCGGCGGCTCGGGCGGGGCGGCGGTCTCGGGCGGGGCAGCGGCCGGGGCGACCGGCGCGGCCGGGGCGACTGGCGGCGGCTCGGGCGGAGCGGGCGCCGGGGGCGGCGCGGCCGCCTCGGAGGGGCTCGGCGCGCCGGTCAAGGCCGGTATCGCGGCGGGAGTCGTCGCGGTGGCAGCGGCGGCGGTGGCACTGGCCCTCGTCGGCAACGGCAGCCCGGCCAAGAAGCCCGAGGCCAAGCCATCGGCCGCCTCGCCGGTGGTCGAAGCACCACAGCCGACACCGACACCGACGCCGACTCCGACTCCGTCGAAGAAGCCCGCGCCAGGGGCCCCAGTGGTGGCCTCCGCACCGAAGCCCGGCCCGACCCCGACCCCCCGGCCCACCCCGAAGCCCACATCCAAGCCGTCACCCACACCCACACCGACGCAGGCGAAGCCGCATCCCACCCCCGCACCGGCCCCCACTCCGACGCCCACACCGCCGCCGCCTCCCGCACCGGTCGTCTACCAGTGGAACGAATTGACGTACAACGTCACCGGTGACCACACCAGGCCCGAGATGCGGCTCGGCGTGAGCAGTTGGGTGTGGCAGCGGTGGGGAGTCTCGATCGCGGGTCAGCGGTACACCCACGGCGTGACCGTGCACGGCCGGTCCTCGGTCACCATCGACCTCAACCGCAGCTGCTCGGCGTACGACGCACTGGTCGGCGTGGACGACCTGACGCTGGGCCTCGGCCAGGTGAGTTTCTCCGTGTACGCCGACGGAGCGCGCCTGTGGCAGTCGCCGCTGATCAAGGGCGGCGAACCCGCGATCCCCGTGCATGTGGACCTCACCGGCCGTACGACGATTCGGCTGGCCGTCGAACCGCACACGAGATTCGACGCGGTGGCCCTGGCGGACTGGGCGGAGTCCACGTTCCAGTGCCGGTGAGGTGAACTACTCCTTCAGCGCCTCCGCGAGCTCCCGCAGGGCGTCGGCCTGGCTGAAGCCCGCCCCCGTCGTCCGCTCGGACTCATGGCGGACGGGACCGAGAGCGGCACGCGCGGCGGTCTCCGTGCGCTCGGCACGGGTGCGCTCCTGGGTGGGACGGGGGTGACCGCCGCGCCAGGAAGTACCGGCCGCGAGCAGACGGGCCGCTCGGGGATGGTCGCCGAGCTCGGACAGCAGGCCCGCCGCACTCTCGACGAGGCTCGCCGTCACCACGTCGGCGCACCGCCCCGCCACCGCCCCGGCCAACGCGTCGGCCATCTTGCGCAGGCCGGGCTCCGGGCCGGACTCGACGGCCGTGACGAGCGCCTCGACCCAGTTCAGCGCCGCCATGAACTGCGGCGGCGGGGTGCCGCGGGCGATCATGTCGCACGCCTGCTCCCACTGTTCACGCGCGACGGCGACCTCGCCGTCGTCCAGGGCCAGCTGGGCGCGGAGCAGACGGACGAAGGCGCCGGAGTCCGTGACGCTGTACCGCTCGGCCGCGGCGTTCGCCTCGTCCAGGGCGGCCAGCGCCTGCGAGCGCTCGCCCGCTCGGTAGGCGAGCTCTGCCAGCCGCGCCATGAGGAAGGGCGTCTCGGCGTACGCGCCGACCTCGAAGGCCAGCCGCAGTGCCTCCTCGTACTCGCCCTTGGCCTCGTCGTAGAAACCGCGCGCCATGGCCGTCTCCCCCGCGGCGCTGCACACCTGGGCGCGCACCCAGCGGTCGCCCACCCGCCGGCTGAGCACCCGTAGCTCCGCGAGGTCGTCGTCCACGCCCGGCATGCCGCCCGGGGCGTCGACGACCATGTGCGTACGGAACATCAGGGTGACGCCGATCTCCCACTCACCGCCGTACGCACGGCAGTTGGTGAGCGCCGCGTCCATCGAGGGACGCACGTCGTGCCAACCGCTCAGGAAGAAGGCGGTCATCGGCCAGACGATGCCCGGCATGGTCGCCGCGTCCGGACCGCCCTTCTCGAAGAAGTCCCGCACCCGCAGGATGTACTCCTGAATCCGCGGGTACTCACCCGCGTCCCAAGGATCGATGTCCACCAGCATGAACAGGTGGAGCATGCGCGCCCGCATCCGCATGCCGTGCAGCGGATGGGACTCCTCGTGGTCCGGGGCGTCGAGGAAGGCGGCCAGTGGGTCGAACCGGTCCAGGTCGGCGAAGAGGTCGCCACCGCCGCGGCCCTCGCACCCCTCACCACCGTCGCCGCTCTCCCCGCCGTGCGCCCCCTTCGCCTCGGACACGACGCGCCTCGCGTCGAGCGCCGCGCCCAGCCGCAGCAGGCGGTCCGTCCATTCCCCGCCCTCGCGACGGAAGTTGCGCAGCCACCAGAACCAGCCCATGGCGAGGACGATCGCACCGGTGTCCTCCTCCGCACCGGCGACGATCGCGCGGTGCAGCGCCGCCCGGATGTTGTCGAGCTCGGTCTCCAGACGGTGGATCCAGGGCAGCTGCGCGGCGGAGCGCAGCAGTGGCTCGGCCTCCTCGACGAGGTCACGCGCCCACGCGCGGTGGCGCCGCTCGGCCGCGGCGCGCAGCTCGGGGACTTCGGCGGCGCGCTCGGTGGCGTACTCGTGGATCGTCTCCAGCATGCGGTACCGCATGCCGCCACCACCGTCCTCGTCGTACGGGGCGGACGGGTCGGACGGGGTCGCGACGATCAGTGACTTGTCGACGAGCGCCCCGACAAGATCGGCCACGCCACCGGCGACCGGACCGGCGAGAGAAGCAGTGAGGGAACCGGTGCAGACGGCTTCGGCGGCCGTGAGGTCCCAGCCGCCCGCGAAGACGGACGCCTCGCACAGCACGGCCCGCTCCCGTTCGTCGAGCAGGTCCCAGGACCAGTCGACGACCGCGCGCAGGGTCTGCTGGCGGGGCAGCGCCGTGCGGCTTCCGGAGGTGAGCAGCCGGAAGCGGTCGTCGAGCCGGTCGGCGATCTGGCGTGGTGTCAGCAGCCGCAGGCGCGCGGCGGCCAGTTCGATGGCCAGGGGCAGGCCGTCGAGCCGTCGGCAGATCTCGTCCACCGCCTCGGTGTCGTGGAGCGCGGCGTCGGTGTCGGGGCGTACGGCCACCGCGCGCTCCATGAACAGCCGGCGCGCGGGGTCGGGCGGCAAGGGCTCCACCGGGCGCACCAACTCGCCGGGGACGCCGAGCGGTTCACGGCTGGTGGCGAGGATGGTGAGCCCCGGGCAGCGGGTGAGCAGGGTCTCGGCGAGTGCGGCGGCCGCGCCGATGACGTGCTCGCAGTTGTCGAGGATCAGGAGCTGGCTGCGCGGGGCGCAGTACTCGACGAGCAGGCCGAGCGGGTCGTCCTGGCCGGCCATCGCCATCTCGTGCGTCATCAACACGGTCTCGCGCAGACCGAGGGCGCTGACCACCGCGCCCGGGACCGCCTCGGGCCGGTCGAGCGGGGCCAGCTCGACCAGCCAAGCCTGCGGGAGCCCGGCGGCGGCTTCCTCGGCGAGGCGGGTCTTTCCCGAACCGCCCGGTCCGGTCAGCGTGACCAGGCGTGCCCTCTGCACATCCGAACGGATCGCGTCGAGTTCGGGTTCCCGGCCGACGAAGGAGTTCAGACGGGGGCGGAGGTTGCCGGTGCGCTCGGGGTCGAGGCGGGGGTCGGAGAAGTGTCCGTCCTCGGCCGATTGCGGAGCCGGCCGCTCTCTGGAGGCGCCGGCGTCGACGCGCCGGCCGCTGCGGGTGGCCGCCTCCGCCCCGCCCCCTTCCCGTCGTACGCGCTGGTCGGCGTCCACGGGTGTGGCCCCCGGCCCGCCCGCTCCCGCCGGGGCGAGCAACTCCGCGTGCAGCCTTTGCAGTTCCGCGCCGGGATCCGCACCCAGACCCTCCTGGAGGGCGCGGCGCACCCCTTCGTACGCGGACAGCGCGTCCGCTCCCCGGCCCGCGTCGCGCAGGGCGCGGATGAGCAGGGCGTGCAGGGCCTCGTCGTACGGGTGGGCGGTTGTCAGCTCCTTCAACTCCGGTACGACGTCGCAGGCGCGGCCCAGTCGCAGGTCCGCGTCGATACGGGTGCGCGTCGCCTGCAGGCGGAGCGCGTCCCAGCGGGTGGCGGCGTCTGGGTCGGGGAGGTCCGCGAGGGCCGGGCCGTGCCACAGGGCGAGGGCGGCGCGCAGGGTGTGGGCGGCGGTGGGCGCGTCGCCGCGATCGAGGGCGGCCTTGCCGTCCCGTACCTGCCGCTCGAAGACGAACAGGTCCACGTCGTCCTTGGTGGCCCGCAACCGGTAGCCGCCCGCCTCCGAGGCGACCGCGTCCTTGCCGATCGCTCGGCGCAGCCGGCCGACCAGGGCCTGCAACGCCGCCGGGGCGTCCAGTGGGGGATCATCCGCCCATACCTCGTCGATCAGGGTCTGGGGGGTGGTCGCGCGGTCCGTTCGTAGGGCGAGCGCCGTGAGCAGGGCGCGTACCCGGGGGCCGCCCAGCGCGACCGGGGCACCCTGTTCATCGTCCGCCTGGGCGACCCCCAGGATTCTGTACCGCACCCGCCTATTCTCACCTCGCCCGGTGCGCAGAACCGAGGCTTTCCCCGGCGGGCCCGCGCCCAGGTTCTCCGCCCCCAAACCCCCGGCAAACCCCCGATCGGCCTGAACGACCTCGTCCTCACACGCCGGACAAGCTGACGACGCGGGCCGGGGTGGACGGGGTGCGGCCACCAGCCACGCCCTGGAACGCCGGACGACCGGAGGCTTTCAGGGGCGCGGTGAACGGCGCGACCAACCCCCACCGCCCCGCAGCCGCCCCCGTACGAAAGGGGCCGTGCCGGTGCGTCGCAAGCCCGTCGCTTACGTTCAGGTCTGGAAGCGGCTCCCTGTAGGGCAAGGCCTGATCCGGCGGCGACGGGCTCGACGTACCGGCGCGGCCCCGACCCGACGACGGCCCAGAGCGACCCGGAGCGGCCCAGAGACGGCACAGACGACCCGAACACCCCAGAGACGACCCGCCCGCTAGCCCCGCCCCCCGGCCCCCGCCCCCAACGCCCGCCCCTGCGGCACGATCCCCGCGGGTACGGCCCGTTGACGGGCGGGCGTGCCCGTCCAGCACGTGCCGCGGCGGGCCAGCAGACGGCGCAGCCACAGTTCCAGGGAGACCAGATCCGCCAGCCCGTCCAGCGGCAGCGGCTCCCCCGCCGCGGCCGCCCGCAGCGCCTTGCGGACGACCCGTGCCTCGACGAGCCCCGCCTGCGCCAGCAGAGGAGTGTCGAACAAAGCGATCAGAGAATCCGCGGCCACCCGCAACCCCGTCCGCGCAGCGGCCGCCGAGGACGCGTGCGAGGGCGCGCCCCAGCCGGGCGGCAGGTCGGCCACCCCGGCACCCTCCAGGACGGTCCGGAGGATCGCGGCGCGCGCCCCGGGCTGAACCCGCAGCGCCTCCGGCAACTCACGGCACGCGCGGACGACCTGGTTGTCCAGGAACGGCGCGTGCAGCCGCTGGAAGCGGATCTCGGCGGCCTGTTCCAGAACGCGAAGATCGGCGGCGTGGCGCGCGAGCGCCGCCCGGGCGCGGAAGTCACCGGGCCGCTGCCCGGGACCGACCACCCCCGTCCGACCTGCGGCTCCTTGTAGGCGAACCGATACTTCAGCCAGCGCCTCACCGGTCAGCCAACGCGCCGCGGGACCAGGCCTGGCCCAGGTGAGCGCAGCGAGAGACGCACCCACCGCGCCTCCCGGTTCGTCGAAGCGCCGATGCAGCAGCCGGTCGGCGAGAACGTCGACGCCGGTCCGGTACGGCGTACGGGCGAGCTTGCGCGCGGCGCCGTACACGCGCGCGGGAACCATGACGGACCCGTCCGCCTTCGCCAACGCGGCGACGGGCCGGACCAGATGGCGTCTCTTGCGGTCCATCAGCAGGTCGGCCAGGCGCGCGGGGTGCGCGTCCAGGACCTGCCGGGCCCCGTACCCCGTGAAGTGGTCCGCGCTGCCGGAGGACAGCCGCGCGCGGTGCCGGGCCGCCGTCACCAGCGACGGCCCCGGCTCGTCCGTCAGCGGCCCCTCCAGGTCGGCGTACGGAAGCGTCTCCTCTCCCCCGGCGACGACCACGTGGTGCAGCCGGGGGTTCGCGGCAAGCGTCCCGGCCCGCTCCACCTCGGCCTCCCGTCCGCGCACGGCGAGGTCGTTGAAGGTGACGGCGAGGAGCCGCTCACCGGCGCCCGTGCCGTGCCCGAGGACCGTGCCGGGCGCCCCCGGCAGCCCCGCCGCGAGCAGGGCCAGCGTCCCGGAGGCGGGCCCTCCGGAGAGGTCGGCGCCGATTCCCGGTACGGGCATCCCGCGCGCCGCGCGCCGCTCCGCGGGCCCCATCCCGGGTACGGGCCCGGGGTCGATGTCGGTCCCGGGTACGTGCCGGGGAGCGGCGAGGCGCGCGCGTACGGCCTCCACCAGGGCGTCCCGGACGCCGTCCACCGCCCTGTCGGGGTCCGCGCTGGGCGCGGCGACGGCGAGGGAGGCGACGGGCTCGTAGCCGGCGACCTCGCGGGCACCCGCGCGCAGGATCAGCGCGTGCCCCGGCGGAATGCGTCGTACGCCTTCGTACGGGGTCGAGTCGTGGACCGCGGCCGGTACGTCGGGGGCGGCGAGCAGGGCCGCCAGGTGCCCGAAGTCGAGGTTGGCCTCGATGAGGTCGGCCAGGGGCAGGGCGGCGGTCGCGTAGGCCGTACCGCCCGCCCAGGGTGTGTGGAAGACGGGCCGTGCGCCCGCCAGGTCGCCCGCGACGGTGGTGCGGCGGCCGACCTGGACGACGGCGGTGTAGCTGCCGGACCAGGCGGTGAGGTGGCGCAGTGCGCCGCCGCGCGCGGCGAAGAGGCCGACCTTGAGTTCCTCGTCGCTCGCCCCGCAGGTGCCGAGGACGGCGATCCGGTTCTGCGCGTCGGCCTTGATGACGCGGACCTCGTCGGGGCGCCAGTCGCCGACCGCCCAGAGCGGATCCGGGTCGCCCCACAGGAGTTGGGAGCCCACCGGGTGCACGGTCTCGCCGTCGCTTCCGGTGGCGCCCGCCATGCCGATCTCGGGCGCTCTGGCGGCGGTACTGCTCCACCCCACCAACCACCGCATCGACGCCTCCACAGGCTGTGGACAACCAGTGCACCGTACGAACTCGGCTCCATGCTGCCACGAAGACCGCGTACGGGAGGGCCCCTGGGGCGGCTTGCGCCCCCTGGAATGCGCCCCCGCGAATACGTTCGCGCCGTTGGGAGGCCACTGCAAAGCCGATCCGAAGCAGATGCGAACACCCGCCCGAGGCAAGGCGATCACGAAGGATTCACTGGGAACGACGAGTGGGCGGGGGTGGATCGGCGACGCGAATGCGCCCCCGGTACGCTCCCCGAAAGCACCTCATGCGCCCTCAAGTGACGTGGTGGGAGCGATATTTGCCCGCAAAGGCCACCGTCGATTTTCGGCCAAATCGGCTGCGGGCGGACAGGCGTGCACACGCTCCGTACAGGCCCAGCGCACCGCTCCGACAACGCACAGTCCGGGAGGCGGAGTTCGCCTCCCGGACCGGTCCGCCGCCCGCGGGGATGTAGGCGGCGGTGTCCCCCAGCCCACTGGATCCAGTACAGCGGGCCGACCCACGCACGATCCATGGAAGCGCTCCCCCGGTGGCCGGAGAAGAGCGCACGGACGGGCGCACGGCCACACAGCGGGAGCACGATGCAACCGTCCGTACTTCCGTACGGACCACAATCCCGCCATCCGGAACAACGCCCCTTAACGCTTGGGATGCGGCGAACTACGCTGGGTTTACGAATGCCGCATGGTTATGCCAGCGCGGCAGCCGTCTGTGTCGAGGGGTGGCGCATGTCCAGGGAGCAACGCGGGCCGAACGAAAAACTCGGCGCCGTTCTCGCCCTCGCGGGAATCAGCAATGCAGGACTCGCGCGGCGCGTCAACGATCTTGGCGCTCAACGCGGGTTGACTCTTCGCTACGACAAGACGTCGGTGGCGCGCTGGGTGTCGAAGGGAATGGTGCCGCAGGGTGCGGCGCCACATCTCATCGCGGCCGCCATCGGTCAGAAGCTCGGCCGCCCGGTGCCGCTCCACGAGATCGGCCTGGCGGACGCGGATCCCGCGCCCGAAGTGGGCCTCGCCTTCCCCCGTGACGTCGGGCAGGCGGTGCGGTCCGCCACCGAGCTGTACCGCCTCGATCTCGCCGGCCGCCGGGCCGGCAGCGGCGGCATCTGGCAGTCCCTGGCGGGATCCTTCGCAGTGAGCGCTTACGCGACTCCCGCCTCACGGTGGCTGATAACCCCGGCCGACAGTTCGGTGGCGCGGGACGTGAACCCTTCCGAGGGCTCCGGGGCACCACTGAAAGTCGGCCACAGCGATGTGCAGAAGCTCCGCGAGGCAGCAGAGGACGCCAGGCGCTGGGACTCCAAGTACGGAGGTGGCGACTGGCGTTCGTCGATGGTGCCGGAATGCCTGCGGGTCGAGGCGGCACCGCTGTTGCTCGGCGCCTACTCCGACGAAGTGGGCAGAGCCCTGTTCGGGGCGAGTGCCGAGCTGACCCGCCTGGCGGGCTGGATGGCCTTCGACACGGGCCAGCAGGAGGCCGCCCAGCGCTACTACATCCAGGCCCTGCGCCTGGCCCGAGCCGCCGCCGACGTCCCTCTGGGCGGCTATGTACTGGCCTCCATGTCCCTCCAGGCGACCTACCGCGGATTCGGCGACGAGGGCGTCGACCTCGCCCAGGCCGCCCTGGAGCGCAACCGGGGGCTCGCCACCGCCCGCACCATGAGCTTCTTCCGCCTCGTCGAGGCACGCGCCCACGCACGCGCGGGTGACGCCCAGGCGGCCGGTGGGGCCCTGAAGTCGGCCGAGGGCTGGCTGGAGCGGGCCAGGGACGGCGACCACGACCCGAGCTGGCTCGGCTTCTACTCGTACGACCGTTTCGCGGCCGACGCGGCCGAGTGCTACCGCGACCTGAAGGCACCGCGCCAGGTGCGCCGCTTCACCGAGCAGGCACTGTCGAAGCCGACGGAGGAGTTCGTACGCTCCCACGGTCTGCGACTGGTGGTGTCGGCGGTCGCCGAGCTCGAGTCGGGCAATCTCGACGCGGCATGCGAGCAGGGCGTACGGGCGGTGGAGGTCGCCGGGCGGATTTCCTCCGCGCGCACGACGGAGTACGTGAAGGACCTTCTGCACCGTCTGGAGCCCTACGGCGACGAACCGCGTGTGGTGGAGCTGAGGGAGCGGGCACGGCCGCTGCTGATGGCCCCGGCCTAGGGCCTGTCCGGCGGATCAGGTCGCAGGAAACGGGCGGTGCCTCATCGACGCTGGCGAGTGGGGCTTGGTGCGTACAGCTGCAAGGCGGAGGAGGGCGTCGACGCGATGGGGGTCCCCCCGCTCGAGCGAAGCCGAGAGTGGGGGAGTCGGCAACCGACGACAACGCCGCAGATGTGCGTGCCAAGCCCCACGTCTGCGGCATGATCCGCCGGACAGGCCCTAGAACTAGGGCCTGTCGCGCCCACGCGGCGGATCCGCACCGTGCCGCAGCCCCGCGCCCCTTCGGGGACACGGCCCGCTTCCTGGGTTTGAAGGCATTGTCAGTGGCGCAGTGCACTCTTGAAGCCGGGAGGTGGAACAGGTGCGGGTCGCTTACGACTGCGATGTGCTGGTGATCGGCGGCGGGATCGTCGGCCTGGCGACGGCGTACGCGATCACGCGCGCCGCGCCGGGCACGCGGGTGACGGTGCTGGAGAAGGAGCGGGGCCCCGCCCGGCATCAGACGGGGCGCAACAGCGGGGTGATCCACAGCGGGATCTACTACCGGCCCGGCTCTCTGAAGGCGCGGTACGCCGTGCGGGGCGCCGCCGAGATGGTGAAGTTCTGCGCGGAGTACGACATCGCGCACGCCGTCACCGGAAAGCTGATCGTCGCCACGGAGAAGGCCGAGCTGCCCCGTCTGCACGGGCTCGTGCAGCGCGGCCGGGAGAACGGCATTCCGGTGCGGGAGCTGGGCCCCGCCCAGATAGCGGAGTACGAGCCGCAGGTGCGCGGGCTCGCCGCGATCCACGTGGGCACGACGGGGGTGTGCGACTACGTCGCCGTGGCCCGCCAGCTCGCCGAGTCCTCCGGGGCGGAGATCCGGTACGGGGCGCAGGTCGTGCGCATCGACCGCCGGCCCGCGCTCGGTGTCGCCGTCCGCACGGAGGACGGGGCGGTCGTGCGGGCACGGGTGCTGGTCAACTGCGCCGGGCTGCACTGCGACGAGATCGCGCGCCTAGCCGGGGACGAGCCCGGCATGCGGATCATCCCCTTCCGCGGGGAGTACTACTCCCTGGCGCGTCCCGAGCTGGTCCACGGCCTGGTCTACCCGGTCCCCGACCCCGCCTTCCCCTTCCTCGGCGTGCACCTCACCCGGGGGATCGACGGAGACGTCCACATCGGACCCAACGCGGTGCCCGCACTCGCCCGGGAGGGGTACGGGTGGGGGGTCGTCCGGCCCCGTGAGGTGGGCGTGGCCGTGGCGTGGCCCGGTTCCTGGCGGATGGCGCGGCGGCACTGGCGGTACGGGGCGGGAGAGCTGCGGCGGTCGGTGTCCAAGGCGGCGTTCACCGGGGCCGTGCGGCGGCTGCTGCCGGCGGTGACGCCGGACGATCTGATCCCGGCCTCGGCAGGTGTCCGGGCCCAGGCCGTACTGAGGGACGGCACCCTGGTGGACGACTTCCTCATCGAGGAGGGCCCGCGGACCGTACACGTCCTGAACGCACCGTCTCCCGCCGCCACGGCGTCGCTCCCGATCGGCCGCGAGGTTGCGCGCAGGGCGCTGGGGGTGCTGGCGGGGACGTGACGGGGTGACGGGCCGGTGGGTTCTTCGTCTGCGGGCCGGTGAGGAAGTCCGGGGCGGAGCCAGTGGGACGGGCAGGGGCGGCAGGCTGCTCCCGGGGGCGCCGTAAAATCGTCCTCACTGTGTCTGACTCCATTGACTCCCCCGAAGAGCCCCGGTCCAGCTCCGTCGCCGGAGGTGAGCCCCATCGGCATGTCCGGGCCAAAGGGGAGCCCCGGTTCCCCGACGGGCCGAAGGCCGACCCCGCCGGATCGCACTTCGAGCGGCGGATCCGGAGTTTCCAGCCGCGGCGCAGCCGGGTCACCACGGGCCAGGCGGACGCGTTGCAGCGGCTGTGGCCCAAGTGGGGGCTCGACATCGACGGGCAGCGGGTGATCGATCTCGCGGAGTTGTTCGGGGGCGAGCGGCCCGTCGTGCTGGAGATCGGGTTCGGGATGGGCGAGGCCACCGCGCGGATGGCGGCGGAGGACCCGGAGACGGGGATCCTCGCCGTCGACGTGCACACGCCGGGGCAGGGCAACCTGCTCAATCTCGCGGACCAGAACGGCCTCACCAACATCCGCGTCGGCAACGGTGACGCGATCATTCTGCTCAGGGAGATGCTCACGCCGGACTCCCTGAGCGGGCTTCGCGTGTACTTTCCCGATCCCTGGCCCAAGAAGCGGCACCACAAGCGGCGGCTGATCCAGCCGGAGTTCCTCAGCCTCGCCGCGACCCGCCTCAGGCCCGGCGCCCTCGTGCACTGCGCGACCGACTGGGAGCCGTACGCCGAGCAGATGCTGGAAGTGCTGAGCGCGCACCCGGACTTCGAGAACACCCGGCCGGACGGCGGTTACGCGCCTCGTCCGGACTTCCGGCCACTGACCCGTTTCGAGGGTCAGGGACTGGAGAAGGGTCATGTGGTGAACGACCTCCTGTTCCGGCGCGTACAGCACCGAGACCAGGACACATCCGGCGACTGAAGCCCCGCGGACGAACACCACCAGGCGCCGTCGCGGGCAGCGCCCCTCCCTCGTTAGGGTCAATGCCGTGGCCACCTTCCCCCCGTACCCGACGTATCCCGGCGGTCCCACCGGTGGGCCGGCCGACGGTGCACTGCGGCACGCGCACTGGTGGCAGCGGAAGTGGGTGCGCTACGGCGCGCTGATCACCCTGCTCGCGCTCTCCGGCCTCGTCATCCTGGCCCTGGTCCGCCAACAGACCGGCACCGAGGGCTTCCTGGTCGGGCTCGGCCTCGCCGTGCTGCCCGTGCCGCTCCTGGTCGCCGCGTTCCGCTGGCTGGACCGGGTGGAGCCTGGCCCCTGGCGCAATCTGCTCTTCGCCTTCGCGTGGGGCGCCTGCGCGGCGGCGCTGATCGCGATCGTCGCCAACAGTTTCGCGACCAGATGGATAGCGACCGCCACCGCCGACCCGTCCAGCGCCGACACGCTCGGCGCGACCGTCATAGCGCCGATCGTGGAGGAGTCCGCGAAGGCCGCCGCCGTGCTCCTGGTCTTCCTCTTCCGCCGCCGGGACTTCACGGGGATCGTCGACGGGGTCGTCATCGCCGGAGTCACCGCGACCGGCTTCGCCTTCACCGAGAACATCCTCTATCTCGGCACCGCCTTCGGCACGGACCAGCTCAACGGCGACCACGGCCTGGCCTCCGTCACCGCCGCGACCTTCTTCGTCCGCGTCGTGATGTCGCCCTTCGCGCACCCCCTGTTCACGGTGCTCACCGGAATCGGTTTCGGTATCGCGGCGCTGGCCGCCGAGCGCCAGCATGTGCGCCGCGTCCTGCTGCCCCTGACCGGACTGCTGCTCGCGATGGGCACGCACTCGATGTGGAACGGCTCGTCGAACTTCGGGGAGTACGGCTTCTACGCGGTGTACGGGGCGTTCATGGTGCCCGCGTTCGGTCTGCTCACCTTCCTCGTCATCTGGACGCGGCAGCGGGAGCTGAAGACCGTACGGACCGAACTCCCGGCGTACGCGGCGGCCGGGTGGCTCACCCCGCCCGAGCCGTACGTGCTCGGCTCGATGCGGGCGCGGCGGCTGGCCCGCGACTACGCCGCCCACCACTTCGGCAGGGCGGCGGCGCGCTCGGTCGCGCAGTACGAGGCGTACGCGACCTCGCTGGCGTTTCTGCGGCACCGGGGGCGCAGTGGCCGTGCCAACGCCGACTTCGTCGTACGGGAGCGGGAGTTGCTGCACGAGCTGTGGCGCCGCCGGGAGGTCGCCCGCCCCTCCCTCGCGTACGCGGCCCACGCGTCGGCCCCGGCCGTACCGGTGCCGCCGCAGCTACCGCCGCCGTGGCCCGGGTACGGCTACGCGCCGGTGCCCGGCCAGGTGAACCCCGCCGGCACACCCCCGTACCCCGCCGGCGCGACGACCCCGTATCCCGCCCCGGCAACGCCGTACCCCGCGTACAACCCCTACCAGTCGTAGGCCTCAGGCGGACGCTTCCGTCAGCCTGGCCACCTCCGCGTCCGTCAGGGTCAGGTCGGCGACCGCCAGCAGGGCCGGCAGCTGCTCGACCGTCCGTGCGGAGGCGATGGGCGCCGCGACCGTCGGCCGGGCGGCGAGCCAGGCGAGGGCGACCGTGGCGACCTCCGCGTCATGGGCCCCGGCGACCTCGTCGAGGGCGGCCAGGACGCGGATGCCGCGCTCGGTGTCGAGGTGCTTGCCTGCGCCCTCGGCCCGCGCGGAGTCGACCGTCGTACCCGGGCGGTACTTGCCGGTGAGGAATCCGGACGCGAGCGCGAAGTACGGCATGGCGGCCAGGCCGGTCCGGGAGGCGACCTCCTGGAGCGGGCCCTCATAGGTGTCGCGCGAGACGAGGTTGTAGTGGGGCTGGAGGGCGACGTAGCGGGCGAGGCCCTCGCGGTCGGAGAACTCCACGGACTCCGCGAGCCGCTCGGCGGAGATGTTGGAGGCGGCGATCTCCCGGACCTTGCCGGCCCGGACCAGTTCGTCCAGCGCGCCGATGATCTCCTCGACCGGCACCGAGGTGTCGTCGAAGTGGGTGTAGTAGAGGTCGATGTAGTCCGTGCCGAGGCGGCGCAGCGAGGCGTCGGCGGCGGCCTTGATGTTCGCCGGGGACAGGCCCTTGTACTCGGGGTGGGTACTGACCTTGGTGGCGAGGACGATGTCGGAGCGGTTGCCGCGCGCGGCGAACCACTTGCCGATGACCGTCTCCGACTCACCGCCCGTGTGGCCGGGGATCCACGCGGAGTAGCCGTCGGCGGTGTCGACGAAGTTGCCGCCCCCGGCCGTGTACGCGTCGAGCACGGCGAAGGACTGCGCCTCGTCGGCGGTCCAGCCGAAGACGTTGCCGCCGAGGGAGAGCGGGAAGACCTCGAGGTCGGAGGAGCCGAGCTTGCGTAGAGAAGTCATGCCTTATTTCAACAGCCGTAGCGGATTCCCATATTCCGCATACGGCCCGCGGGGACGATCAGGGGTTCAGGCCTTTGCTGTGCAGCCACGCCATCGGGTCGATCGCGCTGCCGCCGCCCGGGTGAACCTCCAGGTGCAGATGCGGCCCGGTCACGTTGCCGGTCGCGCCCACGCGCCCGATGACGTCGCCGGTGGCCACCTTCTGCCCCACGCTGACGCTGATGGAGGACTGGTGGCAGAACCACAGCTCCGTGCCGTCGTCGAGGGTGAGGATGGTGCGGTAGCCGTACGAGCCGGCCCAGCCCGCCTCCGTGATCGTGCCGCTGTGGATGGCCTTGATCAGCGTGCCGGTGGGGGCCGCGAAGTCGAGGCCGGTGTGGTAACCGGAGGACCACATGGAGCCCGCGTCACCGAAGCGGGAGGTCAGGGTGTACGAGGAGGTCGGCAGCGAGTAGCTCTTGGCGAGCTCGGCGAGGCGCGCGGCCTCGGCCTTCTGCTTGGCGTCCTCGTCCGCCTTCTTCTTCGCGGCGGCGACCTTGGCCTCGGCGTCGTCCTTCTGCTGGGCGGCCAGCGCGACCGCCTTCTTCGCGGCGGCGGACTCGGCGGCGTCCTGGGCCGCCTTGTCGATCTGGTCCTGCTGCGACTCGGCCTGCTGGATGATGCGGGCACGCAGCGCCTCGCCCGCGTCCGTGTTGCCCCGCGCGGCGTCGGCGCTGGTCACACCGGCGCTGGTGAGCGGGGTGGCGGAGCCCTTCGGCGTGCTGGAACCGCCGTCGGATATCAGCGCCTTGGCCGATTCGGTGACCGAGGAGAGGTCGGGCAGCGAGATGGAGACCGGCGGCTTGCCGGGCGCCGCGGTGGCCATGCCGCCCGCGCCGACGGCGGCGATGACGCCGACGCCCAGGACCGTGGAGCTGCGGGCGAGTCCTCCGCCGCGCTGCTTGGAGACGCGGTGCCGGCCACGGAGGGGACGGATGGAATCCTCGGTGGGGTTCCACTCCTCCCAGGGGCCCTCGTCCTTGCCGTAGGCGTAGCCAAAAGTCTGGGTGTCGTTCGGCGGGAACGAAGTGGGCTGGGCAGGCCGGTTGGACGCCACGTGGGCGTGCTCCTTTCCTTCCTTCTCGCCTACCGGGTTAGCTGACGGGTTCGGAGCAGGAAGGTCTCCTACGCGCGTCAACCCACGGTGTCTCCACCGTGAAAGACGCTCGATTCACCCCAAGTTGGTGGTTCCCCGGTTCCCTCGCGGGATTCGGCGCGTGCGCACGGAGCCGACTCTTGTGACGGCTGGGACGACCGCGCTGCGTTATCGAACGTTAATAGACGCGGGTACCGGATTCCAAGCTGTTCGTACTGATCATTAACGACTTTCGGCCAGGACTTACCGCCCATGACCGGCGGAAATCGGGCGAGTTGGCCGCGCCTCCCTACCTGGCGGTCATTTGACGGTGCATCAGTTGTTATGCGGAGGGACAGCGACCGATCACCCCTCGTGATATCGATCAAGAACGCCCCTTCCGTGGCTACGGCCGCCGTACGGCGAGCAGTGCCATGTCGTCCGTCAGGGCGCCGCCCGTGTGCAGCCGGACCTCCTCCACGAGCGTGGCCAGCAGGGCGTCGGGGCCGGGGAAGGTCCGTCCGGCCAGGCGCGCGGCCGGATCGTAGAAGCGCCCCTGCACGTCGCGGGCCTCGGACAGTCCGTCCGTGTAGAAGAGGAGCGTGGCCCCGTGCGGGAACTCCGTCTCCTCGGCACGGTCCGGCCAGCTGCCCAACTCGCCCATGCCCAGCGGCAGCGCGGGGTTCGCGGCGGAGAGCGTGACCAGCGTTCCGTCCGCATGCAGAAGCAGCGGCAGCGGGTGGCCGCGGTTGACGATCCTCACGAGGCCGCCCTCGTGCGTGATCTCCGCGAGGACGGCGGTGGTGAACCCCTCGAAGGCGTCGAGGCCCTCACGCCGGGTGCCCTCGCGGGCCAGCGCCCGCTCCAGCCGCTGCGCGACCGCCTCCGGCGTGGCCTCCTGCTCGGCCGCCTCCCGGAACGCCCCGATGACCACGGCGACGGCGGCCACCGCGTCCATGCCCTTCCCGCGTACGTCACCCACGGCCAGCCGCACCCCGTGCGGGGAGTCCTGCACCGCGTACAGGTCGCCGCCGATGAACGCGCCCGCCTGCGCAGCCTCGTAGCGCGCGGCGACGTCGAGGCCGCCGATCCGCCGGTCGGGTTCCGGCAGGACGGCACGCTGGGCCGCCTCGGCGATCTGGTGGGCCGAGGCGAGTCGTTCGTCGGTGCGGCGGACGAGAATGTTGATGAGCGCGGCCAGCACGCCGACGGTCGCCACGGTGGCGACCTCCGTGAGCGCGTCCACCTCGAGGACGATGCCGAGCCGGATGTGGATCGTGAGCACCGCGACGAGCGCCGCGACGCCGGTGAGCACGGTGCCGCGCAGCGAGAAGAGCGGGGCGGCCACGAGCGGCGCGGCCGTGAAGAGGGGGCCCGCGGTAAAGGCCATCGGGGTGAAGTAGTCGTAGAACGCGCCGACCAGGATGAGCAGCGCGGGCAGCACCCGGACGAGGCTGCGCGCGCAGGAGATCCGGCTGCGGTCCGCCTCGGGCCGTCGGGGCACCGGCTCGTCCCCCAGCCCCGGATCGGGCACGGGGTCCTCGGGCAACCGCCCACCGGACCGGTCGTGCTGCTTGTCATCCGGCTTCTCGTACGGCTCGCCGTACGGCTCCTCGGCCCGCTGCGCGCCTCCTTCCTGCTGCCCCACCCGTCCAGGCTTCCCGGCACGGGGGCGGGGGGCGAGCGGTGAGGGGCCGACCGGGGGACGCGTCAGTCCGAGGCCGACCACCGGACGCCGCCCGCTCCGCCGCGCCCGTGGTGGTGCCCGGCCGGGGCGACGACGGTCCCGCCGTCCGGCACGAAGTCATGACCGCCGTGACAGGCCCCGAGGAACAGCGCGCACACGGCGAGCAGCAGCGCGAGCGCCGGCGCGCGCCGGACCAGCCACCGAGGACGACTCATAGTGAGCGGAAGACTACAGAAAGTCGGGTCGGCAGGGAAAAACCGGGGCGGGACGGCGAACGGGAAAACCGGGCGGCAGGAAAACCGGAACGGCGAACGGGAAAAAACCAAGGGCCGGAACTCGTTTCCGAGTTCCGGCCCTTGGCCTTCAGTAGCGGGGACAGGATTTGAACCTGCGACCTCTGGGTTATGAGCCCAGCGAGCTACCGAGCTGCTCCACCCCGCGTCGTTGAAATTAGTGTACGCCATCCACGGGGCCCGATTCACCAGGCTTTTCGCGGACGACCGCGAGGCCGCCCCTACCCGGCCGCGAGAAGGTGACGATTGGGCGCCACAGCCCGCTCCTCGAACTCCGGCAGTACGACGACGTCCGCCCCCGCGGCCACGAGCAGACCGTTCCCGTCGGCCTCCGTCACGAACGTGTCGGGCTCGCGCCACGCGGTGACCACCCGCCGTACCCCCGCGTTGAGGATCAGCCGCGCACAGGGCGCGGGCCGGGACGCCCGCCGCGCGCACGGCTCCAGGCTGCTGTACACGGTGGCGGAGCCCAGCCGCGGATCCGCGGGGTCGATCTTCGCGAGTGCCGCCTCCTCGGCGTGCACGACGGGGTCGTCGCCCTCCCGCGAGTGTCCGCGCGCCAGCTCGGTGCCGTCGGCCGCCACCACCACCGCCCCTACGCTGAACGCGGTCTGCGACGGCGGACACAGCGCCGCCAGCTCGCAGGCGACGCCCAGCCAGTGCCGGTCCGCGGCGGAGGCGAGGGCACCTTCCCCGGGTGCGGTGGGGACGTAGCGGATGAGGACGACGTCCCCGACCGGCCGTGTCTCCACCAGCCGCATCCGGCCCGGCGGATATCCCCCGGGTCCGAACAGCCGTGGCGCGTGCGGCTCCCCCACGAAGAGCGGCGCGACGGCGAGCTGCAGCTCGTCCGCCAGCCCCTGTGTCATCAGTTGGGTGTGTACGCGCCCCCCGCCCTCGACCATGAGCCGCCGCACTCCGCGGACGTCGTGGAGGTGTTCGAGCACGACGCGCCAGTCCAGCTCGGCGCCGGTCGGGACCACGTCGACATCCAGTCCGCGCAGGGTGTCGGTGGCGCGTTCGGCGCCCTTGTCCGTCGTATAGACGACCTTCTCGCCGCCCGTGTGCCAGAACTGGGCGTCCGGGTCGAGATCGCCGGAGCCGCTGACGGTGACCTTGAGCGGGTACTCCGGGCGCCCGGCGGCGACCCGCGCCGCCCGCCGCTCGGCGGAGTTGACCAGCAGCCGGGGGTTGTCCGCGCGGATGGTGCCGGCGCCGATCAGGATCGCGTCGCTGGACGCCCGTACCTCGTCGACCCGGTCGAAGTCGGCCGGGCCCGAGAGCAGCAGGCGTTCGGGGCCGGTGTCGTCCAGGAAACCGTCGAGGGAGACGGCGGCGGACAACAGGACATAGGGGTGGGGCATGAGGCGCACTCTCCAGCTCCGAGCGCAGGGCTCCTAGTGGTTCAAGTTTTAAACAATACCTAGACTGTCGGCATGACGACCCGCTGGCTCTCCCCCGCCGAGCAGCGCGCCTGGCGCGCGTACATCGGCGCCGCCTCGCTCCTGGAGGACACGATCGACCGGCAGCTCCAGGCCGAGACCGGCATGCCCCACCTTTACTACTCCATCCTGGCCATGCTGTCCGAGGCACCGGACCGGCGGCTGCGGATGACCGATCTCGCCGAGACCCTGAAGATCACCCGCAGCCGGCTGACGTACGGCGTGACCCGGCTGGCGAACGACGGTCTGGTGCGCCGGGAGGGCTGCCACAGCGACAAACGCACCCAGGTCGCGGTCCTCACGGACGAAGGGATGGCCGTTCTGGAGCGGGCGGCCCCGGGTCACGCGGAGCAGGTCATGACGGCGGTCTTCGACCGGCTGACCCCTGAGCAGGTGGGGCAACTGGAGGAGATCTGCGAGGCCATCACCCGCGGCATCCAGGGGGAGAATCCCGGGGCCTGCGGGGAAGATCTGCCGTGGCGACGGCGTTCTTCGTGAGTCGGCGACGGCGTTCCTCGTGATCCGTACGGCAGCACTCTTAGTGAGCCGTATGACACAGAATCGAGCGAAACCGTTGCTTGAACTTTAAAGCACCGTGTACTGTCTGTCTCCGAGGCAGTGCTTCAAAACTGAAGCACCACCGGCACAACTCGCACCACACCCGCTGGACCGGAGAGACAACATGCGCGAATTCCCCACCGCCACGGTGCGCACCCGCGTCACTGTGCCCCTGCGCTTCGGCGACGGCTACTCGGTCGACGCGGAGTTGGTCACCTTCCACGGCCTCACCGACGACAAGGAACACCTCGCCGTCGTGCTCGGCAAGCCCGGCGCGACCCCGCTGGTGCGGCTCCACTCCGAATGCCTGACCGGTGACGTCTTCGGCTCGGCCCGCTGCGACTGCGGCCCGCAGCTGCGCGAGGCGGTGGAGCAGATCGCGGAGCGCGGCGGAGTGCTCCTGTACCTCCGTCAGGAGGGCCGCGGCATCGGCCTCTACAACAAGCTCGACGCGTACGCCCTGCAGGACCAGGGCCTCGACACCTACGCCGCCAACGCCGCCCTCGGCCTGCCCGAGGACGGCCGCGACTACACCGCGGCGGCCCAGATGCTCCAGGCCCTCGGCATCGACGACCTGGACCTGCTCTCCAACAACCCGGACAAGGCAGAGCAGCTGCGCGACCTCGGCGTCACGGTCTCCCACCGCGTCCCGACGGGCGTCTTCACCACGGCCCACAACGTGCGCTACCTGCGCGCCAAGGTCCTCCAGACCCAGCACACACTCCCCCTGCCGGAACTCACAGCAGGCTGAGCCACCGGGCCCCACACCCCCCGGACACACCGAAGCCCCAGGTCAGAATCCCTCTGACCTGGGGCTTTTCGGTAGACCCTGTGGGACTCGAACCCACAACCAATGGATTAAAAGTCCACTGCTCTGCCAATTGAGCTAAGGGTCCACACGTCGGCCCGTATCGATCCCGTGCCGATGCATCCCCGAGCATAGCCGGACGTGGCCGGGAGTCCGATCGGGTATCCGCGTCCCGGCCACGCCAACAGCGAACAGCCCTATGGATCAACCGGTTCGGGCGCGTCCTTGCGTGCCGCCACGCGGGCGAGCGTGCGGGCGTGGTCGGGGTTGAGGAACCAGTGGCGGGCCGACGCCAGCCACCAGGTCGCGGCGAAGCCGAGGACGACGAGGACCGCGACCGGGGCGTAGTTGAAGGTCTCCCAGGTGACCGGGGAGACCTGCGGCAGCATGAACAGGACCGTGATCACGACGACCCAGGCGACCGAGACGACGCCGATCGCGCGCGACCAGCGGCCCAGGTGCCACGGCCCCCGCTCGAACGCCTCCCCCTTGCGCAGCCGCAGCAGCGTCGGGATGACGTACGCGATGTAGAGCCCGATCACGGCGATCGACGTCACGGCCGCGTACGCCGTCACATTGATCAGGTACGGCAGCCCCAGCACGAGCGCGCCCAGGGCCGCCAGCCACACCGCCGCGACCGGCGTGCGGGTGCGCGGGCTCACGGTGTGCCAGACCCGGGAGAACGGCAACGCCCCGTCGCGCGAAAACGCGTAGATCATGCGGCTGTTGGCGGTGACGGACGCCATCCCGCAGAAGAGCTGCGCGCCGATCACGACCAGGAGCAGGAGTTTGCCCGCCGTCGCCCCCAGCGCGTCGAGCAGGATCTGCGCCGGCGGCGCGCCCGTCGCCGAGCCCAGCTCCTTGTCGTACGACTGGATGGCGAAGGTGAAGCCCAGCAGCAGCACGAATCCGGCAATCCACGAGGTCCAGATCGACTGCACGATGCCCTTCGGGCCCGCCGTCGACGCGTCGTGGGTCTCCTCGGTCATATGGGCCGAGGCGTCGTACCCGGTGAAGGTGTACTGCGCCATCAGCAGGCCGACGAGGACCACGTACACGCCGCTGCCCCACCCGGTGTTGTTCACGAAGTGCGTGAACACGAAGGACGCCGACTGATGGTGGTCCGGCACGAAGGCCAGCGCGCCCACGATCACCCCGACGCCCAGCACGTGCCACCACACGCTGATGTCGTTGAGGAGGGCGACGATCCGGACCCCGAAGGTGTTCAGCAGCCCGTGCAGGACGAGGATCCCGGCGAAGAGCAGGATCGTGCGGCCCGGCGTGATCGTGAAGTCGAACTGAAGGTTCAGATACGCGCCCAGGAAGGACGCCGCACCGAAGTCGATCCCGGCGGTCACCGCGACCTGCCCGAGGACGTTGAACCACCCCGTGAACCAGGCCCAGGCGGCGGCCGACCGCGCGGGCGCCAGCCGGTGGGCCCAGAAGTACAGCCCCGCCGAGGTCGGATAGGCCGAACAGATCTCGGCCATCGACAGCCCGACGAACAGCGTCATCAGTCCGACCGCGACCCACCCCCAGGTGATCACGGCGGGGCCGCCGGTGTTCATGCCGAACAGATACAGCGTCAGACACCCCGAAAGGACCGAGATGATCGTGAACGAGACCGCGTAGTTGGAGAACGCCGACATGCGGCGGGCGAGCACCTGCGTATAGCCGAGCTGGGCAAGCCGTTCTTCGTCCGACAGCCCACTCGCCTTGGCGTCATCTGTCATGCCCCCAGCGATTCCCTCGCCGAGGGATCGGCATGCACCGATCAAGACGTGGGGTTGGCTAGAAAAGGCCCCTGTAGCCCTGCCAGCCGCTCCCGATCTTCACCCGCGCCGCGAACGACCCCTTGCCGGTGCCGTTCTGACGGTAAAGATTCCCCGCGGTGTCCCGCGCGACCAGATCCGCCTTGCCGTCACCCGTGATGTCCCCGGCGCCGACGACGACGTTGTACGACCCGCCCCAGCCCGCGGCCACCTTCGTCCGCGCGCCGAACGACCCCTCAGAAGTCGGCTGATCGTACAGCGAGTTCAGAGTTTCCGGAAAGCATTTCGAAAGCACGGGGGCACCGCCACGGGTACGGAAAACGCCGTGGCCCCCACCGGATCGGTGGGGGCCACGGCGTTCAGCATGCGCGGACGTCAGCGGACGTCAGCAGATGTCATCGGACGTCAGCCGTTGCGCTTCCAGCGGGGCTTCTCGTCGCGGCGGCCGAAGGAACCGGTGCCGGTACCCGTGCCGGTGCCGCGGTGGTCGTCGCGACGGCCGTACGGGCGGTCGTGGCTGCCGGCGCGGAAACCGCTGGAGGGACGGTTGTCCTGGCGGTCGCGGTTGAAGGGACGGTCGCTGCCACGGTGACCGCCACGGTCGTCGCGGCGCTCGAAGGAGCGGCCGGCGGTGCCACGGTCGTTGTCACGGCGGAAGCCGGAGCCACCACGGTCGTCACGACGCTCGAAGGAACGACCACCACGGTCGCCGTCCCGGCGGTCGCGGTCGAAGCCGCCACGGTCGTCACGACGGTCGTTGTCCCGGCGGAAGCCGGAGCCACCACGGTCGTCACGACGCTCGAACGAACGACCACCACGGTCATCACGACGGTCGTTGTCCCGACGGAAACCAGAGCCACCACGGTCGTCACGACGCTCGAACGAACGACCACCACGGTCATCACGACGGTCGTTGTCCCGACGGAAACCAGAGCCACCACGGTCGTCACGACGCTCGAACGAACGACCACCACGGTCATCACGACGGTCGTTGTCCCGACGGAAACCAGAGCCACCACGGTCACCGCGGTCGTTGTCGCGGCGCTCGTAGTTGCCCCGCTCGTCACGGCGCTGACGCGGCTCGTAGGACGAACGCTCGGCGACGGGCTGCTCGGACACGGCCGGGGCCTCGGCGGGAGCCTCGGCCACCGCCTGCTCCGCCAGTGCCTCGGCGGCCGCGACGACCGCCGCCTCCGGGTCCTCGCCCCGCTCGCGCGCGGCACGGGCCACCAGACGGTCGGCCTCCCCACGCAGCTCGACCGCACGACGCTGCGCGCGCTCCAGCTCCTTGGTGAGCTGCGAGACCTCGCGCTCGGCCTGCTGCGCGGCGTCGCCGGCCGACTGGGCCTGGACCTCGGTCATCGACCGGGCGCCGGTGATCTCGGCGACCTCGGGCTCGAAGGCCGTACCGGAGTTGATGATGTGACGCGCGGCGTCGACGCCCGCGTCCTCCATCAGCCGGAAGATCTGACGGCGCTGGTGCGGCAGGGAGAGGGACACCACGGTGCCGCTGCGGCCCGCACGGGCCGTACGGCCGGAGCGGTGCAGGTAGTCCTTGTGGTCACCGGCCGGGTCCACGTTCAGGACGAGGTCGATGCCGTCGACGTGGATACCGCGGGCGGCGACGTCGGTCGCGACGAGCGCGTTGACGTAACCGTCCTTGAAGTCGGCCAGCGTCCGGGTCCGCGCGCCCTGGGTCATGCCGCCGTGCAGTGCGTCGGCCTTCACACCGGCGTCACGCAGCTGCTCGGCGATACGGTCGGCGCCCAGCTGGGTGCGGACGAAGATGATCGTGCGGCCCTTGCGGGAGGCGATCGCGGCGGTGACCGGCGCCTTGTCCTTGGGCTTCACGATGAGGATGTGGTGGGACATCGTCGTGACGTTGCCCTGGGCGCTGTCGACCTCGTGCGTGACCGGGTTGGTCAGGTAGCGCTTGACCAGCGTGGAGATCTCGTTCTCCATCGTGGCCGAGAACAGCATCCGCTGACCGCCGGCCGGGATCTGGTCGAACAGCTCGGTGACCTCGGGCAGGAAGCCCAGGTCGGACATCTGGTCGGCCTCGTCGAGAACGGCCACCTCGACGTTCTCCAGCGAGCAGGCGCCACGGTTGATGATGTCGCGCAGGCGGCCCGGGGTGGCGACGAGGACGTCGACGCCACGCTCCAGGGCGTAGATCTGGTTGCCCATCGACGTACCGCCGCAGACGACCTTCATCTTCAGGCCGAGGACGTCGCCGTAGGGCTGCAGCGCGTCGGCGACCTGCATGGCCAGCTCACGGGTCGGCGTGAGAATGACGGCGCGCGGCTTCTTCTTCTCGGTGTGACCGCCGGCGAGCCGCGCCAGGGTCGGCAGACCGAAGGAGAGGGTCTTGCCGGAGCCGGTACGGCCACGGCCGAGGATGTCCTTGCCGGCCAGGGCGTCCGGGATGGTCGCGGCCTGGATCGGGAACGGGGTGGTCACACCGTTCTGGGCGAGCTTGCGGACGACGCCCTCGGGGAGGCCGAGGGAGTCGAAGGTGATCTCGGGGGCGGCGTTGACGGCCTCGACGGTCTCGACCGTCTCCACGGTCTCGACGGCGGCCTGGACGCCCTCGTTGTTGTCGTTCTCGTTGTTCTCGGGCACGACGACGTGATCAGTACTGGAAACAGACATGCGAAATGCGAACCTTCCGGAGTTCTTCGGCACGCGCCCAAACTCCGTGAAGTCGCAATCGACCGCCTCTATGCGGTCCGGCCACGGCAAGGGAGAGTACGCGCCACACGCGGCGCTCTCTGCAATGGCGCCGGGCAAATGGGATCAAACGATCTACCACCATACGCACCCCCCACCCCTGAAGGCAAACTGACCCCCAAAGGGGCAGGTCAGGCATGCAGGGGAGGTCTTACGTCTGCTGGCAGGGGTTCCAACACCAGCGATGGCCGAGCGTATTCCCGCCGCCTCCGCCGACTTTCCCGCCACCCCTCCGCTCGTCGTTCCTCCGCCCCTCCTCGCCGCCCGTCCACCACCCCGTTCACGCCGGTTGGCCCGCCCGCGGCGCCGGCTCCCGATCCACCAGCTGCGTGGTCTGCTCATGCGCCGAGGACGAGGGCTCCGCCGTGGTCGGATCGGGCGTCGGCGACACGGGCGGTGGCGGAGGAGGGGGCGGCGGAGTCGGATCGGACGTGGCGTGCGTGGAACTCGGCACCCCGTTCGACGGCGGAGGCTGCTCCGGCTGCCCCTTGCCGTCCCCCTTGCCCGTCGCCCCGGCGGACGGCTTCGCACCGCCGGAGGCCGACACGGACGCGGACGCCGACCCGGAGGCCTGCTCACCGGGCTTGGCGGAGGCGCCGCCCTTCACACCCGTCCCTCCGTGGAACCCGCCACCGCCCCCGCTCTCCGCGGACCCCCCGTCGGGGGCCTGGCCGCCGTGCCGCCCCGCCGAGTGCGCGGGCCCGGGCCGGCCCGCGTCGTCACCCACGCTCACACAGCCGGCGGCGGACGCGACGACGATGACCGTGGCGGCCAGACGGACGGGTACGTACAAGGCGCGCACGGGCAGCCACCTCCGGAGGGGGTCTCCCCTGCTCGGCGAGGCCGAGAGCCTGGGGATGGATCGGGGAGTCCCCCTGCCCAACTCCCGCCGCCCGCAAGAGGACACGCGGGAACATGACACGCGTCCCGAGCCCCAGGGGGCGCCGGACCCCGCCACCCCCTCCCCGCTCACTCACCCGTAGCCGAGCGCGTGCAACCGTTCGTCATCGATCCCGAAGTGATGCGCGATCTCGTGCACCACGGTGACCTCGGTCTCCGCGACCACGTCCTCCCGCGTCTCGCACATCCGCAGGGTCGGCCCCCGGTAGATCGTGATCCGGTCCGGCAGCACCCCCGCGTACCACTCCCCGCGATCGGTCAGGGGAGTTCCCTCGTAGAGCCCGAGCAGCTCGGGATCGGCGGGGTCGGGCTCGTCCTCGACGAACACCGCCACGTTGTCCATCAACCGCGTCAGCTCCGGCGGAATCCGGTCCAGCGCCTCGGCGACCAGTTCCTCGAACTCCTCGCGCGTCATCTCCAGCACACGGCCATTGTCCGGCACGACCGCCTCGCAGGAGAGTCGACGACAGCCCCGGACACCCCGCATACCCACCCCCGCACTTGGGCATACGGGACCAATGGCCCGCGTCCCCGCTGCCGTCACCGCCGTCACATCCGCCGTCACCACCTCCATATCCGCCGTCACCACCGCCCTGACCCGTAAGCACCACACCCTCCGCACTCGCCACTTCCGCCGCACCCGCCGCTTCCGCCCCGTCACCGAGGAACTCGTCCAGCAGCCGAACCCCTACGCCCGGGCGCTCGGCCTGATGGCGGTCGTCCTCCTCGGCGCCTGGCTGGGCCTGCTGATCGTGGGCAATGTGCGCGTCCCGGTCGGCCCCATGAACACCACGATGACCCTGCGCCCCTCGGTGAGCGGCGGCACCAAGATCAACGTCTCCCCGCTCGGCGCCCTGGAGCTGAACAGCCACATCGCCCCGGTCCGCCTCGACGTGAACGTCGACCAGCTCGACCCGGTCCGCGCGCAGGCCCTGGTCGACCACCCCGAGCGGCTCTCGGGCCTTCAGGACGAGGTCGCGCAGGACGTCGAGCACGGCACGCTCGACCTGGCCGTACGGTCCTGCGTCGCGGTCGTGTCAGGCGCCACGGCCCTCGGCCTCGCGGTCTACCGCCGCCCGCGCCGCGCCCTGGCCGCCGGCGGCCTGGCCCTCACCCTGCTCACCGCCTCCGGCGCGACGGCCTTCGCCACCTGGAACCCGGATTCGGTGCTGGAACCGAGGTTCTCCGGACTGCTCTCCTCCGCCCCCTCCCTCGTCGGCAACGCCCGCAACATCGTCAGTGAATTCGACGTCTACCAGAAGGAGTTGGCGCGTCTGGTGACGAACGTGACGAAGCTGTACGACGTCACCTCCACACTCCCGACGTACGAGCCCGACCCGTCCACGATCCGGGTCCTGCACGTCTCCGACATCCACCTCAACCCCGCGAGCTGGAAGATCATCGCGTCACTCGTGAAGCAGTACGCGATCGACGTGATCGTCGACTCCGGCGACACCATGGACCACGGAACCTCGGCCGAGAACGGCTTCCTGGACCCCATCCCCGACCTCGGCGCGCCCTACATCTGGGTGCGCGGCAACCACGACAGCCTCGTCACCCAGCGCTACCTGCATCGCCTGAAGAACGTGCACGTCCTGGACGACGGCCGCGCGATCTCGGTCGCGGGCCTGCGCTTCGCCGGCATCGGCGACCCCCAGTTCACCCCCGACCGCTCAGTCACCCCGGGCGGCGGCGCGGCGGAGGACCTGGCCGGCGCCCGCCTGGCCTCCGCCCTCCGCGACCAGCGCACGGCAGGCACCCCCGTCGACATCGCCATCGCCCACGAGCCGTCGGCAGCCCGCGGGACGGACGGCGAGGTGCCCCTCGTCCTGGCCGGTCACCTCCACCACGAACAGACGGAGGTCATGAAGTACGGAACCCGCCTGCGCGTCGAGGGCTCGACGGGCGGCAGCGGCCTGCGCGCGATCGAGGGCAAGTACCCGGACCCCATCGAGGCCTCGGTCCTCTACGTCGACCGTGACACCCGCCGCCTCCAGGCCTGGGACGAGATCAAACTGGGGGGCCTGGGCCTGACGACGGCCGAGGTCAGCCGCCACCTCCCGAAGGAGAACCACCCCTGAGCCGCCCTCCCTAATCTGGTTTGGTCCGCGTCCAGGCCACGTAGTACAGTCTGTTCGTGCCCAAGGGCGCCGGTCAGGGCTTGACCGTCCCGAGCTTCTTTCGAAGCGGAGGAGAAGCGGAACCCCTCGGGGGGAAGCGGAGTCACATGCTTCTCACGTCCCCTTTGGGAACGCGAAGACGAAGCAGAGCGGTATTGGCTGTTCGCCCTCATCGTCTAGCGGCCTAGGACGCCGCCCTTTCAAGGCGGTAGCACGGGTTCGAATCCCGTTGGGGGCACGCAACACCGTGTGCGACACTGTTTACGCGTCGCACGCAACAGCTTGGTCCTGTGGAGCAGTTTGGAGTGCTCGCCACCCTGTCAAGGTGGAGGCCGCGGGTTCAAATCCCGTCAGGACCGCTGAGGTTTCACATGAAACCTCGTGGCTGGGTAGCTCAGTTGGTACGAGCGATCGCCTGAAAAGCGATAGGTCGCCGGTTCGACCCCGGCCCCAGCCACCACACCGAAGGCCCCGTCCATCACGGACGGGGCCTTCGTCGTACCTCCGGCGAGCCGAACTTGGCATGCCCCCGGCAGGACACTACGTTCTGGCTGACCGACGTCGTGTGGTGAGCAAGGGGGACCAGTGAGGGTGGGCAAGGACAGGGCGAAGCCGATCAGGGAGCTCGACCTGGAGCGATACCGGGCCCTGTACGGGCTGACGGCGGTCGTCCTGAGCAACTTCGCGATCGTCGCCGTCGCGATCGTGGGCGTATGGCGCCTGGGCGGCGACAAGTCGGTGATCATCGGCGTACTGACGGCGGCCTTCACCGCGGTCAGCACCATGACCACGGCGTACCTGGGCATCAAGGCCGTCTCCAACACCGCCCAGGCAATGTCCCAGGGCACCCCCCACCGCACCCCGACACCCCCGGACGAGACGCCGACACCGCCCACCACACCCGCCGAGACACCGACCCCCACGCCTCCCTCCCCCCGCACCCCCGACAACCCGCACCCCTGACCACCCGCAGCCACCGACCGCCCACGGCCGCCGACCACCCGAGGCCGCCCCGCGACGCATGGCCGCCCCGCGATGCATGGCCGCCCCGCGACGCGCGGCCACCCCGCGACGCGCGGCCGCCCTGCGACGCGAGGGGCCGTGGCGGTACGTCGCAAGCCCGTCGCTTACGTCCGGATCGAGCAGCGGCTCCCTTGCCCGGCCCACGTCTGATCCAGCGGCGACGGGCTCGACGTACCGCCACGGCCCCGCCCCACCACCGGCACCAGGCGCACCCACCACCCGCGGACAGCGGACCGGCGCAAGGCACCCCACGGCGCCCGAGATAAAGCACTCGCCAGTAATTTCGGCGAGGTGAGATCCTGGACGGCGTATGTCTACGCATCCTGCCCCCGTCCTCGGCGACCTCGCCCCCCGCCTGGCCGAGCTGTCCCTGCGCGACGCGCACCGGCTCGGCCGCAGGCTCGAGGGCGCGCGCCGGATCCGCAAGCCCGAAGCCCGCGCCGCCGTGCTCGCCGAGATCGACGCGGAGGTCACCAAGGCCGAGGCCCGCATGGCCGAGCGCCGCACCCGCGTGCCCGCCGTCACCTACCCCGAGCAGCTCCCGGTCAGCCAGAAGAAGTCCGACATCGCCGACGCCATACGCGACCACCAGGTCGTCATCGTCGCAGGTGAGACCGGCTCCGGAAAGACCACCCAGATCCCCAAGATCTGTCTCGAACTGGGCCGCGGCGTCCGCGGCATGATCGGCCACACCCAGCCCCGCCGCATCGCCGCCCGCACGGTCGCCGAGCGTGTGGCGGAGGAACTGGACACCCCCCTGGGCGAGGCCGTCGGCTGGAAGGTCCGCTTCACCGACCAGGTGAACCCGGACGGCACCTTCGTCAAGCTCATGACGGACGGCATCCTGCTCGCCGAGATCCAGACGGACCGCGAGCTGCGCGCGTACGACACGATCATCATCGACGAGGCCCACGAGCGCTCCCTCAACATCGACTTCCTGCTCGGCTACCTCGCCCAGCTACTCCCCAAGCGCCCGGACCTCAAGGTCGTCATCACGTCGGCCACGATCGACCCGGAGCGCTTCTCCCGCCACTTCGGCGACGCCCCGATCGTCGAGGTCAGCGGCCGTACGTACCCCGTGGAGGTCCGCTACCGCCCGCTCCTCGAGGAGGACGGCGACGACGCCGACCGCGACCAGATCACCGCGATCACGGACGCGGTCGAGGAGCTGCAGGCCGAGGGCAAGGGCGACATCCTGGTCTTCCTCTCCGGCGAACGCGAGATCCGCGACACGGCGGACGCACTCACCAAGAAGCAGTACCGCTTCACCGAGGTCCTCCCCCTCTACGCCCGCCTCTCCCACGCGGAGCAGCACCGCGTCTTCCAGCCCCACACCGGCCGCAGGATCGTTCTGGCGACCAACGTCGCCGAGACCTCGCTCACCGTCCCGGGGATCAAGTACGTCATCGACCCGGGCAACGCCCGTATCTCCAGATACAGCCACCGCACCAAGGTCCAGCGCCTGCCCATCGAGCCGGTCTCGCAGGCCAGCGCCAACCAGCGCAAGGGCCGCTGCGGCCGTACGTCGGACGGCATCTGCATCCGCCTGTACTCCGAGGACGACTTCACCACCCGCCCGGAGTTCACGGACGCGGAGATCCTCCGTACGAACCTGGCGAGCGTCATCCTCCAGATGACGGCGGCCGGCCTCGGCGACATCGAGAAGTTCCCCTTCATCGACCCGCCGGACCACCGCAACATCCGAGACGGCGTCCAGCTCCTCCAGGAACTGAACGCGCTCGACCCGTCCGAAAAGGACGTACGCAAGCGCCTCACGGACACCGGCCGCAAGCTCGCCCAGCTCCCCGTCGACCCCCGGCTGGCCCGCATGGTCCTGGAGGCCGACAAGAACGGCTGTGCGCGCGAGGTCATGGTGATCGCCGCGGCGCTCTCCATCCAGGACCCGCGCGAGCGCCCCGCCGACAAGCAGACGCAGGCGGACCAGCAGCACGCCCGCTTCAGGGACGAGACGAGCGACTTCCTCGCCTTCCTCAACCTCTGGCGTTACGTCCGCGAACAACAGAAGGAGCGGGGCTCGTCGGCCTTCCGCCGCATGTGCAAGCAGGAGTACCTGAACTTCCTGCGCATCCGCGAGTGGCAGGACATCTACACGCAGCTGCGCACGGTCGCCAAGCAGATGGGCATCCACCTCAACGAGGACGACGCGGCGGAGCAGAGCGTCCATGTCTCCCTCCTCGCCGGCCTGCTCTCGCACGTCGGCATGAAGGACGTGAAGGAGACCGGGGGCGAGAGCGGGAGGAGCACGGGCAAGAACGAGTACCTCGGTGCCCGCAACGCCAAGTTCGCGATCTTCCCGGGTTCGGCCCTGTTCAAGAAGCCGCCGCGTTTCGTGATGTCGGCCGAGCTGGTGGAGACCTCCCGTCTCTGGGCCCGGGTGAACGCCAGGATCGAGCCCGAGTGGGTCGAACCCCTGGCGGAGCACCTCCTCAAGCGCACCTACAGCGAACCGCACTGGGAGAAGGACCAGGCGGCCGTGATGGCGTACGAGAAGGTGACCCTCTACGGCGTCCCGATCGTCGCCCAACGCAAGGTCAACTACGGTCGTATCGACGCCGAGACGAGCCGCGACCTCTTCATCCGCAACGCCCTCGTGGAGGGCGACTGGCGCACGCACCACAAGTTCTTCGCCGACAACCGCAAGCTCCTGACCGAGGTCGAGGAGCTGGAGCACCGTGCCCGCCGCCGGGACATCCTGGTCGACGACGAGACGCTGTTCGACTTCTACGACCAGCGGGTGCCGGCCCACGTCGTGTCCGGCGCGCACTTCGACTCCTGGTGGAAGCACAAGCGTCATGACGAGCCCGAGCTCCTCGACTTCGAGCGTTCGATGCTCATCAACGAGAAGGCCGGGTCGGTCACCAAGGACGACTACCCCGACTCGTGGCGTCAGGGCCGCCTGAAGTTCCGGGTGACCTACCAGTTCGAACCGGGCGCGGACGCCGACGGCGTGACGGTCCACATCCCGCTCCAGGTCCTGAACCAGGTGACGGACGAGGGCTTCGACTGGCAGATCCCGGGTCTGCGCGAAGAGGTGGTCACCGAGCTCATCCGTTCCCTCCCCAAGCCCATACGCCGCAACTACGTCCCCGCCCCGAACTTCGCGAAGCGGTTCCTCGACCAGGCCGTGCCCCTTCAGGAACCGCTGCCGACGACCCTCGCCCGCGAGCTCAAGCGGATGGTCGGTGTGCCGGTCACGGCCGAGGACTTCGACTGGTCCCGTGTCCCCGACCATCTGAAGATCACCTTCCGGATCGTCGACGAGCGGCGCCGCAAACTGGCCGAGGACAAGGACCTCCCGACCCTCCAGCTCCAGCTGAAGCCGAAGGCGCGCAAGGCGATCTCGCAGGCCGCGGCGGCGACGGCGGAGCGCGAGGGCGGCGAGTCCCTGGAACGCACGGGCCTCACGGACTGGACGATCGGCACGCTGACGCGTGTCTTCGAGACGCGCCGGGCCGGTCAGCCGGTGAAGGCCTACCCGGCCCTGGTCGACGACGGTCCGACGGCGAACACCGTCTCCGTACGTCTCTTCGACACGGAGGCCGAGCAGGCGCAGGCCATGTGGACGGGCACCCGGCGGCTGATCCTGCGCAACATCCCGGTGAACCCTGCCAAGTTCGCCTCGGACAAGCTCACCAACGCCCAGAAGCTCGCCCTGTCCGCCAACCCGCACGGCTCCGTGCAGGCCCTGTTCGACGACTGCGCGACGGCGGCGGCGGACAAGCTGATCGGCGACTTCGGGGGCCCGGCGTGGGACGAGGAGTCGTACCGGAAGCTGTACGACAAGGTGCGCGCCGAGATCGTCGACACGACTGTCCGGACGGTGGGCCAGGTGCAGCAGGTCCTCGCCGCCTGGCAGGCCTGTGAGCGCCGTCTGAAGGCCACCAGCAGCCCCACCCTGCTGGCCAACCTCACGGACGTACGGACGCAGCTGAACGCCCTGGTGAAGCCCGGCTTCGTCACGGCGACCGGGCTGCGCAGGCTCCCGGACCTGATGCGCTATCTGGTCGCCGCCGACCGCCGCCTGCAGCAGATGCCGACCGGCGTCCAGCGGGACACCACCCGCATGGAGAAGGTCCACGAGATGCAGGACGAATACGCGTGGCTCCTGGAGCAGATGCCGCAGGGCCGGCCGATCCCTTCGTCGGTCCTGGACATCCGCTGGATGATCGAGGAGCTCCGGGTCAGCTATTTCGCCCACGCGCTCGGCACGGCGTACCCCGTCTCCGACAAGCGCATCGTGAAGGCGATCGACGCGGCGGTGCCGTAACGGGACCTGCACGGTGGGTGAGTTCGACCCCGGGCTCACCCTCCTGTACAGTCTCTTCTCGCAGCACAGCGCAAGAAAGTGACTGCGAAACCTGGTCCTGTGGAGCAGTTTGGAGTGCTCGCCACCCTGTCAAGGTGGAGGCCGCGGGTTCAAATCCCGTCAGGACCGCAAGAAATACGAGAGCCCGGGTCTTCGGACCCGGGCTCTCGTGCGTACGCACTCCGCGCAGCCGCACGAACTCACGGACCCCTCGCGCATCCGGGCTCCCGGACCGCCCGCGCGCCGAACCCCGGCAGCGCACATCCGAACCCCCGGCAGCACACGTTTCGGGTCCCTGGGCGCGCATCCGCAGACTCCGGGCGCCGTACGCCCCGTCACGCGCCTCGCGCGCCCACACCCCCACACGGCCGCTTCCCAGGCCCTCCCACCGAACGCAGGACGCGGCCCCGCCCCACCGGCGGAGCCCCCCGCACCTTGACGCCGTCACATTCGGCGGGTACCCCGGAATCCAGGGCACTCGACCTCCCGGAGGTGGTTCATGGCGGCGTCCGCTCGGCACGAGACGCGCGCGCTGCTCCGCGCCCATCTGTCGGCCGCTTCCGGGTACCGCCATCTGACGCGGCACTGCCCGATCTGCCATCAGCTCCTGAGACTGGCCATGGAGCCCTCCGCGCACGGCGAGGAGGACGAGACGGCAGCCGAGGACGAAACCCCCTCCCATGCGTGACCTCGCGCGGAAGGGCACATCCGCTCAACTCCCTTAGCGCAGACGCGTCACAGGCAACAAGGACTCTGACATGTGACGGGTGTCACCGCATAAGTTTTCAGAAGGTCGGAACTTACACCCCACCTACAACTGGTCAATTTAATATGTGCAATTGCACCACTCTCCGAGGACTCCCACAGGAGATCCGACAGCCCTCCCCAGACTCCGACAAGGCCGCTCACAGCCCCACCGCACGGCCCACACTCGCACCCCTTTCGGCGCCTGAGCAGGGCATAAAAAAATCGCGCTGGACCCGGCGGAGTCCAGCGCGATCGACGACGCACCCTTGTCGCATGTGTAACTGGGTCGGGCGTGAGTCCTGTTGGGGCAGGACCCGCGTCGCTTGGAGCTGTGGTTCGGGCGTCTTGACGGGTTGGGGGACCTGCCGAATTGCCCGATTATGCGATTGTTCAGGCTTCGCTGCGCTGCTGCGGGATACCCGCGAGTAGCGCGCGGACCTCAGCCTCGCGGTAGCGGCGGTGCCCGCCGAGCGTGCGGATGGATGTCAGCTTGCCGGCCTTCGCCCACCGCGTGACCGTCTTGGGGTCGACGCGGAACATCGTGGCGACCTCAGCCGGGGTCAGCAGCGGCTCGGCATCAGGGGTGCGAGCGGTCATGAGCGGCCTCCTCGGGAGAACCGAACCTTCTCGGTTCTTTCCTCTAAATTCTGCACCTTGACCCGCGTTGCCCGAAATGGCGGACGCGAGTCGAGTCGGTTATAGGACGAACGGCTTGTCCTCGGCACTACAACTACACCATCCGTCCAGCCGCGTCGGCCAAACCGATGGAATTGCCCTCCCAGGTGTTCATCAGCGACGGAAGCCGATGGACCATGCCATAGCGGACAGTCACGCCACTGTGACGATCAGTCACAGGACGATCAGGAGTCGTCAGACCCCCCATAGCGCGCAATACCGAGATTCCCACCCAAACATGGACGGATGGAGCCCTCCCCCGGGCTCCTTGTCCTATTTTGGCACGAGGAGGGGCAAGCGATGCAAGAGCCAGGTAAGTGCCATCCGTCACGCTTGACACATCGTTGACACAAAAGACCGGATCGGGACCTAGGTCCCACCTGCGCGGTCTTCTCCCGCAGTGAGGGTTCTTCAGCGTGCGAGGACCATACGTCAGTTCGGGCGAACACCAGTGAGAAGCACATCACACTTCTCGTGCGGCAAACCCGCTCCAGCCGTCCCGAGGCGCCCAGACGTCCCGAAATACTCAGACACCCCACAGGACGCACCGGACCCACAGGCCCCACAGAACCCACAGAACCCACACGGCACACAGGACCCACACGCCCTCGGGTCCAAAGACCCTGGACGCCCCTCAGTTCGCCGAACGCCGGTCCCGGACCGAGCGCCAGCGCTCCACGAGCCGCCCGTACGCCTCTCCCGCCGCCGCCCCGTCCCCGTGCCGCAGCGCCTCGATGCCTTCGGCGACGTCGGCCGCCGAGTGGTCGTCCTCGAGGTGCCCGGCCGGCAGGGCGTGCACGAGCCCGCCGTAGTCCAGCTCGACCAGCGAGCGCGGATGGAACTCCTCCAGCCAGCGCCCCACGTCCACCAGGCCGTCGATGAGGGGTCCCTCGTCCAGGGTGTCCCGCAGGGTCTTCAGGGCGCGGGCCGTCCGCCGCCGCGCCTGCACCATCGGCGTCCGGTAGCGCAGCGTGGGCGCGGCTCCGTCGCCGCCCGTCCCCTTCTCGTACCGCCGCTCCTCGTCGGTGACGAGCACGAACCAGTTCAGCGGCACCTGCCAGGTCGAGCTGCGGATCCACGGGCGGGCGTCGGGGTTGCGGGCAAGCCAGCGCTCGTAGTCGAGGGCCGTCTGGCGGCGTACGAGCGGCGGCAGGACCGCGTCCAGGACGGACACGGGCAGTTCGTCGGCCAGCTCCTCCAGCGCCAGCCAGCCGCGCAGCCGGGTGCGCCAGGGACAGACGCAGAGTACTCCGTCGACGCTCAGCACGAACGCGTCCGCGCTCTCGTGCACCGGCACGGGGATCGGCGGGGTGGGCAGCAGGTCGGCCAGGGAGCGGCGCAACTCGTCCTGGTACGACGGGCGCTCGGCGCGCCGTGCGTAACGCGCCCAGTGGGTCCGCTCAGGCTCCGGGAAAGCGGCCAGCGGTTCGTACACGCGCAGATAGGACGCGTACGGGACGATCACCGAGGACACCTTGGGCACCCCTGCTCCCTCCCCAACGGACCGGACACGAAACCCGGACGGAATCCCGGGCGAGCGGCACGCGGGCGACCGGGAAATCACTGCAAATCGTCCCACGACCGTGCGGAAACGTACTCCGGGAGGAGGTGATCCTGAACACTGCGCGGATGGCGACCGGGCACAGGCTCTAATCTCATGCCCACGGAAGCCCGCCATCCGCACGGGCACCGTCCACAACCGCCGCTACTTACCTGGGAGTCACCACCGTGACCGACGTAACCGACGGCGTCCTGCACACCCTGTTCCATTCGGACCAGGGGGGTCATGAGCAAGTCGTGCTCTGCCAGGACCGGGCCAGCGGCCTCAAGGCCGTCATCGCCATCCACTCCACCGCTCTGGGCCCCGCCCTGGGCGGGACGCGTTTCTACCCGTACGCGAACGAGGAGGAGGCCGTCGCCGACGCGCTGAACCTCTCGCGCGGGATGTCGTACAAGAACGCCATGGCCGGTCTCGACCACGGCGGCGGCAAGGCCGTGATCATCGGGGACCCCGAGCAGATCAAGAGCGAGGCCCTACTCCTCGCCTACGGCCGGTTCGTGGCCTCGCTCGGCGGGCTCTACGTCACCGCGTGCGACGTCGGTACGTACGTCTCCGACATGGACGTCGTGGCGCGCGAGTGCCGCTGGACGACGGGCCGCTCGCCCGAGAACGGCGGCGCCGGCGACTCCTCGGTGCTGACCGCCTACGGGGTCTTCCAGGGCATGCGGGCCAGTGCCCAGCACCTGTGGGGCGACCCGACGCTGCGCGGCCGCAAGGTCGGCATCGCGGGCGTCGGCAAAGTGGGCCACCACCTGGTGGACCATCTGCGCCAGGACGGCGCCGAGGTCGTGATCACGGACGTACGCGACGAGTCCGTACGACGGATCCTGGACAAGCACCCGACGGGCGTCACGGCCGCCACGGACACCGAGGCGCTGATCCGCACCGAGGGCCTGGACATCTACGCCCCCTGTGCGCTGGGCGGGGCGCTGAACGACGCGTCCGTGCCGGTGCTCACCGCGCGGATCGTGTGCGGCGCCGCCAACAACCAGCTCGCGCACCCGGGTGTCGAGAAGGACCTCGCGGACCGCGGGATCCTCTACGCGCCCGACTACGTGGTGAACGCGGGCGGTGTCATCCAGGTCGCCGACGAGCTGCACGGCTTCGACTTCGACCGGTGCAAGGCGAAGGCCACGAAGATCTTCGACACCACGCTGGCCATATTCGCACGTGCGAAGGAGGACGGGATTCCGCCGGCCGCCGCGGCCGACCGGATCGCCGAGCAGCGGATGGCGGAGGCGCGCCGCCGCGGATAACGGAACCCTCCATTCCGTCGCATTCCGCGCGCGTCTCGACGCTTGTCAGGGACCCGCCGAGGGGACACTTCGAGAGAACTCTCACTCCCGTCGGCGGGTCGTCCGCCAAGAAGAGGTTAAAATCGCGGTTGACCAGCGAGGACAGGGCACCTCGCGGGTTCTGGGCCAAGGCGCGTCCTGCGGGCGACGTACCGTATGGGCGCGGGCTCAGGTACCGTGGAAGCCCTACGGACCGGTCTCTCCACGGAGAGCCCGTTCCAGATCATGAACGCGTGTCAAGACTCTGGGGCCACCGAGCCCCGTATCCGAGGGGGTCGAGCCATGGGGCGCGGCCGGGCAAAGGCCAAGCAGACGAAGGTCGCCCGCCAGCTGAAGTACAGCAGCGGCGGGACTGACCTCTCGCGTCTGGCCAATGAGCTGGGCGCTTCGACTTCGAGCCAGCCGCCGAATGGCGAGCCGTTCGAGGACGACGACGAGGAAGACGACCCGTACGCCCAGTACGCGGATCTCTACAACGACGACGATGAGGATGAGGACGACCAGTCCGGTCCACAGTCTCAACGTCGCGGCGCTTGACGCACCAGCGTCCCTCGCGGTTTCCGCGATCTCTCGTAGCTGTAGCGGTGAGCAGATCTCTGTTGGCGGATTTCTCGTAGTAGCGGATTTCTCGTAGTAACCGCACTTCACCCGGTCCGGGGCCTCAACGCCGGACCGGGTTTTGTGCTGCCCCGAGGGCCTCAGCTCGCGTAGTCGCCGATCAGGGCCGCGCCCGTCGCGTGATCGCCGCGCTCGGTGATCTCACCGGCGATCCAGGCGTCCACGCCGCGGTCCGCGAGGGTGGCCAGCGCCGCGTCCGCCGATTCCTCGGGGACGATCGCGATCATGCCCACGCCCATGTTCAGCGTCTTCTCCAGCTCCAGACGCTCGACCTCGCCCGTCCTGCCGACGAGGTCGAAGACCGGGGCCGGCGTCCAGGTCTCGCGGTCCACGATCGCGTGCAGCCCGTCCGGGATCACCCGGGCCAGGTTGGCCGCGAGCCCGCCGCCGGTGATGTGGCTGAACGCGTGCACCTCGGTGGTCCTCGTCAGCGCCAGGCAGTCCAGCGAGTAGATCTTGGTGGGCTCCAGGAGCTCCTCGCCGAGCGAGCGGCCGAACTCCTCGATGTGCTGGTCCAGGCTGAGGTTCGCCCGGTCGAAGAGGACATGCCGGACGAGCGAGTACCCGTTCGAGTGAAGACCGGAGGCCGCCATGGCGATCACCGCGTCACCCGTACGGATTCGAGCCGGGCCGAGCAGCCGCTCGGCCTCCACCACGCCCGTACCGGCGCCCGCGACGTCGAAGTCGTCCGGACCGAGCAGGCCCGGGTGTTCGGCCGTCTCGCCGCCCACCAGGGCGCAGCCCGCGAGCACACAGCCCTCGGCGATGCCCTTCACGATGGCCGCCACGCGCTCCGGGTGGACCTTGCCGACGCAGATGTAGTCGGTCATGAAGAGCGGCTCGGCGCCGCACACCACGATGTCGTCCATGACCATCGCGACCAGATCGTGGCCGATGGTGTCGTACACGCCGAGCCGACGGGCGAGGTCGACCTTGGTGCCCACGCCGTCCGTGGCGGAGGCGAGCAGCGGGCGCTCGTAACGCTTGAGGGCGGAGGCGTCGAAGAGGCCGGCGAAGCCGCCGAGGCCGCCGAGGACCTCGGGGCGCTGCGTCTTCTTCACCCACTCCTTCATCAGTTCTACGGCGCGGTCGCCCGCTTCGATGTCGACGCCGGCAGCCGCGTAGGAAGCACCGGAAGCAGTGCCCGTCGACGAAGTCGACTGATCAGATACAGCAGACATTGCCTGGGATCTTTCGGGTTGGTGAAACGGGGCTCTGCGGCGCTTACGGGCGACGGATGGCGTCAGCCGCGGCCGTGGCTGCGGGACCCGCGGCCAGCTCGGTCTCCAGGAGCTGCTTGCCGAGCAGCTCGGGGTCGGGAAGGTCCATCGGGTACTCGCCGTCGAAGCAGGCGCGGCACAGGTTCGGCTTGGCGATGGTGGTCGCCTCGATCATGCCGTCGATGGAGATGTACGAGAGGGAGTCGGCGCCGAGCGAGGTGCCGATCTCCTCGATGGTCATGCCGTTGGCGATCAGCTCGGCGCGGGTCGCGAAGTCGATGCCGAAGAAGCAGGGCCACTTCACGGGGGGAGAGGAGATCCGGATGTGGACTTCCGCCGCACCCGCCTCGCGGAGCATGCGCACCAGGGCCCGCTGGGTGTTGCCGCGCACGATCGAGTCGTCGACGACGACCAGGCGCTTGCCCTTGATGACTTCCTTCAAGGGGTTCAGCTTCAGACGGATGCCCAGCTGACGGATGGTCTGTGAAGGCTGGATGAAGGTCCGGCCGACGTACGCGTTCTTGACCAGGCCGGCGCCGAACGGAATGCCGCTGGCCTCCGCGTAACCGATCGCGGCGGGCGTTCCGGACTCCGGGGTCGCTATCACCAGATCGGCCTCGACAGGGGCTTCCTTGGCGAGCTTGCGGCCCATCTCGACACGCGAGAGGTACACGTTCCGGCCGGCGATGTCCGTGTCCGGGCGGGCCAGGTACACGTACTCGAAGACACAGCCCTTGGGCTTCGCTTCCGCGAATCGGGACGTACGCAGGCCGTTCTCGTCGATGGCGACGAACTCGCCCGGCTCGATCTCACGGACGTAGGCCGCGCCGCAGATGTCGAGGGCGGCGGACTCGGAGGCGACGACCCAGCCGCGCTCCAGGCGGCCGAGGACCAGCGGGCGGATGCCCTGCGGGTCGCGGGCCGCGTACAGGGTGTGCTCGTTCATGAAGACGAGGCTGAAGGCGCCCTTGACCTGCGGGAGGACCTTCGCGGAGGCCTCTTCGACGGTCAGCGGCTTGCCGTCGTCGTCGACCTGGGCCGCGAGGAGCGCGGTGAGCAGGTCGGTGTCGTTGGTGGCGGCCACGCGGGTGGTGCGGCCGTCCTGCTTGGGGAGGTCGGCGACCATCTCGGCGAGCTGCGCCGTGTTGACGAGGTTGCCGTTGTGGCCGAGCGCGATGGAGCCGTGCGCGGTGGCACGGAACGTCGGCTGGGCGTTCTCCCACACGGAGGCGCCCGTGGTCGAGTAGCGGGCGTGACCGACCGCGATATGACCCTGGAGCGAACCGAGCGAGGTCTCGTCGAAGACCTGGGACACGAGGCCCATGTCCTTGAAGACGAGGATCTGGGAGCCGTTGCTTACCGCGATACCCGCGGATTCCTGGCCTCGATGCTGGAGGGCGTAGAGCCCGAAGTAAGTGAGCTTGGCGACCTCTTCACCGGGGGCCCAGACTCCGAAGACGCCGCAAGCGTCCTGGGGGCCTTTCTCGCCGGGGAGCAGATCATGATTGAGTCGACCGTCACCACGTGGCACGCCACCGAGTGTAGGCGAGATCGACCACTGGTCCGAATTGGGGATGCGGATCCTTGACGGATCACTCGTCGGCGACGGCTTGGACGGTTTTTCCGTTTGTGCTGGTCAGCGCGATGGATCGGTGATTCAAGTCGTATACGACCGTGCTGCCGAAGAGGCCCAGCAAGGTCTTCTCGGTGTCCATGAGTGAGCCGTCGCACATCATCCGGGTGGTCTTGGCGGCGCCGAGGGTGATATGTCCGTCGCGGACGGTGGCCTTGGCGGTGACCTGGTTGCAGCCGAGGCGTCCGGAAAGGGTGCCGTTCGCCTTGTCGAGGGTGAAGTGGGCGTCGGCCCCTTCGGGAAGGGACTGGGCCACGTCACCGTCCCCGAGGGAGGTGACCGTCCACTTCGTGCCGTACAGGGGTGCGTCCGGCTCCTTGGTGAGACTGACGCGGTCGCCGCCGTCGGTGGTGAGCGTCAGCTTGTCGCCCTTGACCTCGCTGGTGAACGTGTTGTCGACGTAGGCGCGGCTGAGGCTCTGCTCGAAGCTCATGGGGTCCTTCTGGCAGCCCATGTCGGTCGCCTCGATCTTCCCGAAGTCGACACGGTCACCCTTGAGGGTGACGGTCGAGCCGAAAGTGTTGCAGCCGAGGTTGCCGCTGACGCGACCGTCTTCGCCGATCCGCAGATACGCGCTGTCCGGCGCCTGCCGGGTCCGGCCATGCGTGGTGAAGGTGTCGACGCTCCAGTGAACGCCGGTGACCGGGGACGATCCGGTCCCCACGGAGCCGCCGCCCCCCGTTTCGGTGCCACAGGCCACGGCGAGCGGAAGCAGGGTCAGGACGCTGAGGGTCAGTCGCTGCTTGTCCATGACGGTGTGACGGGAGGGGTGGGGTGGCCGGTTCCCCTCCGATTCGCCTCCGAGGCGGAGGGGTGGGTTCCGCGGGTGGGTTCAGCCCATCAGGGGCAGCAGCCCGCCGAGGTCGGCCCGCTCCCCGCTCGAGCTGACCTTCGCCTCGTCCAGCGCGGTCCTCCACTGCGTGCGTCCCGTCGCCAGCCGGATCCAGGTCAGCGGGTCGGTCTCCACGACGTTCGGCGGCGTGCCCCGGGTGTGCCGGGGGCCCTCCACGCACTGCACGACGGCGTACGGCGGGATCCGTACCTCAGTCGACGCGCCGGGCGCCTTCACGGCGAGCGCGTCGGCGAGCAGCCGGGTGCAGGCGGCGAGGGCCTGGCGGTCGAGAGGGATGTCGAAATCCGGCACGGCGGCGTTCAGGTCGTCGGTGTGGACGACGAGTTCCACGGTGCGGGTGACGACGCAGTCGGCCAGCGGCATCGCGCCCGCGCTGGTGGCGAGCAGCCGGGTGCTGGGGTGGGCGTCGAGGCGGGCCGTGAAGTCCCGCTCCACGTCGGCCAGGAAGACCCCCAGGTCGGGGTGCTCCTCGGCCAGTCGGTGGGCTGTGTCCGCGATGGCCTCGGAGTTGGCGGAGGTCGCGAACGGCCAGTCGAGGACCGTGGCCTCCTGCTTCACAGGCTCTGGCTGGTCGAGGAGCCGGGCGACACCCGCGAGAGTCGTGCCGACGTGGGCGACCAGTTCACGCACCGTCCAGTCCCCCAGCCGGGTGGGCAGCGCGAGCCGCTCGGGCGTGAGGGCGCGGACGGCCTCCCGTATGTGCCCGAACTGTGCGAGAACCGCGGCGCGCGTCTTGGCGGGATCGTACGTCCGTGTGCGCTTCTTGACCGGGGGCATGGAGGCGAGCCTATGCCTCGTGGCATGCTCGCTCGGGTCCGGCGCACGGTCCACCCGGACACAGGGCCGGGCTGGAACGAGTACGCGTGCCTGACTTGCACGCATCGGACGACCGGGGCACCCGTAAGGATGATCGGCGGCGAAAACCGCTCCGCACCGCCGGCCCCGGACAACACTGGCCTTCGCCTGGAAGGGGGTGCAACATGACGGTTATGGCCGAGCGCACGTCTCAGATGTCGGTGGAGGAGTTCGAAACGATCGCCTTCGCCGCTCCCGAGACCGTCACGTTGGAGTTCATCAACGGACGGATCGGGGTCAAGAAGGTGACGGACGGAGACCACGACACCATCGTGACCTGGCTGGCCCGGCGCTGTATGCGGACCAGGCCCGACCTGGATCTGTACCAGGGCCGGGGGCTCCGGGTCGAGGCGTATCGAGAGGGCAGAGCGAAACCGGACGCGGTGCTCACTCCCGAAGCCCACTTCGCGGGTGCGGGCGAATGGGCCGATCCGGACGGCACGCTCATGGTCGTCGAGGTCACGTCATACGATTCCGATACCGACCGACGGGACCGGCACGAGAAGCCGGCCGCGTACGGCCAGGCCGGAATCCCCGTGTACCTCTTGATCGACCGGGACTCCTGCACCATCACCGTGCACAGCGCGCCGGACCGGAAGGTCGGGGGCTATCGCACCCTTCACACCGCGAAGTTCGGCGAGAAGGTGTCCGTCCCCGAGCCGATCGGCATCGAACTCGACACGGAGATCCTCAAGAACTACGTCCGATGAGTCGAGGAAGGCCCCACCCGGAAACGTGACTCCGGGCGGGGCCTCGTCGTACGACCGGCGACGGTCAGGCGAGCAGCGCCGGGATGGTCCCCTCGTGCGCCTCGCGCAGCTCAGCCAGGGAGAGCGCGAACTCGCCCTGGACCTCGACCGCGTCTCCGTCCACGACACCGATGCGGGTGACGGGCAGGCCCCGCGCACCGCACATGTCGTTGAAGCGGAGCTCCTCCGAGCGCGGGACGGCGACGACCGCGCGGCCCGCCGACTCCGAGAAGAGGAAGGTGAAGGCGTCGAGACCGTCGGGGACGACCAGCCGGGCGCCCTTGCCGCCGAGCAGCGCCGACTCGACCACGGCCTGGATCAGACCGCCGTCGGACAGGTCGTGCGCCGAGTCGACCATGCCGTCGCGGGAGGCCGAGATGAGGATCTCGCCGAGGAGACGTTCGCGCTCCAGGTCGACCTTCGGGGGCAGGCCGCCGAGGTGGTCGTGGACGACCTGGGACCAGGCCGAACCGCCGAACTCCTCACGGGTGTCACCGAGCAGGTAGAGGAGCTGGCCCTCTTCCTGGAAGGCGACCGGCGTGCGGCGGGCGACGTCGTCGATGACACCCAGCACGGCCACGACCGGCGTCGGGTGGATGGCGGCCTCGCCCGTCTGGTTGTAGAGCGAGACATTGCCGCCGGTCACCGGGGTGCCCAGCTGCAGGCAGGCGTCGGCGAGACCGCGGACGGCCTCGGCGAACTGCCACATGACGGCCGGGTCCTCGGGCGAGCCGAAGTTCAGGCAGTCGGAGACGGCGAGCGGCTTGGCGCCGGTCGTCGCGACGTTCCGGTAGGCCTCGGCGAGCGCGAGCTGCGCACCCGCGTACGGGTCGAGCTTCGCGTAGCGGCCGTTGCCGTCCGTGGCGATGGCGACGCCGAGTCCGGTCTCCTCGTCGATGCGGATCATGCCCGAGTCCTCGGGCTGCGCCAGCACCGTGTTGCCCTGCACGAAGTGGTCGTACTGGGAGGTGATCCAGGACTTGGAGGCCTGGTTCGGCGAGCTCACGAGCTTGAGGACCTGGTCCCCCAGCTCCTCGCTCGTCGCCGGGCGCGGCAGCTTGTTCGCGTCGTCGGCCTGGAGGGCGTCCTGCCACGCGGGGCGGGCGTAGGGGCGCTCGTAGACCGGGCCGTCGTGCGCGACCGTGCGCGGGTCGACGTCGACGATCTTGCCGCCGTGCCAGAAGATCTCGAGGCGATCGCCGTCCGTCACCTCACCGATCACCGTGGCGATGACGTCCCACTTGTCGCAGATCTCCAGGAACCGGTCGACCTTCTCCGGCTCGACGACCGCGCACATGCGTTCCTGCGACTCGCTCATGAGGATTTCCTCGGGAGAGAGGGTCGAGTCCCGCAGGGGTACGTCGTCCAGGGTGACGCGCATGCCGCCGGAGCCGTTGGAGGCCAGCTCGGAGGTGGCGCAGGACAGACCGGCCGCGCCGAGGTCCTGGATGCCGACGACCAGCTTCTCGGCGAAGGCCTCGAGCGTGCACTCGATGAGCAGCTTCTCCTGGAAGGGGTCGCCGACCTGGACGGCGGGGCGCTTCGACGGCTTGGCGTCGTCGAAGGTCTCACTCGCCAGGATGGAGGCGCCACCGATGCCGTCGCCGCCCGTGCGGGCCCCGTAGAGGATGACCTTGTTGCCCGCGCCGGACGCCTTCGCGAGGTGGATGTCCTCGTGCTTCATGACGCCGATGGCTCCGGCGTTGACGAGGGGGTTGCCCTGGTAGCAGGCGTCGAAGACGACCTCGCCGCCGATGTTGGGCAGGCCCAGGCAGTTGCCGTAGCCGCCGATGCCCGCGACGACGCCCGGCAGGACGCGCTTGGTGTCGGGGTGGTCCGCGGCGCCGAAGCGCAGCGGGTCGACGACGGCGACCGGGCGGGCACCCATCGCGATGATGTCGCGCACGATGCCGCCGACGCCGGTGGCCGCGCCCTGGTAGGGCTCGACGTACGACGGGTGGTTGTGCGACTCGACCTTGAAGGTGACGGCGTAGCCCTGGCCGACGTCGACGACACCGGCGTTCTCGCCGATGCCGACGAGGAGGGCGTCGGACTGCGGCGCCTTCTCGCCGAACTGGCGGAGGTGGACCTTCGAGGACTTGTACGAGCAGTGCTCGGACCACATGACGGAGTACATGGCGAGCTCGGCGCCGGTCGGGCGGCGGCCGAGGATCTCGACGACCCGCTCGTACTCGTCCTTCTTCAGGCCCAGTTCGGCCCAGGGCAGCTCGACGTCGGGGGTCGCGGCCGCGTTCTCGACCGTGTCCAGAGGCGTGCGGCTCATGCGGTGACCAGCTTCTTGAGGATCGAGGTGAAGAAGGGGAGGCCGTCGGTGCGGCCGGAGCCGACGAGGGGCTCGACGGCGTGCTCCGGGTGCGGCATCAGACCGACGACGTTGCCCGCCTCGTTCGTGATGCCGGCGATGTCGCGCAGCGAGCCGTTCGGGTTGACGTCCACATAACGGAACGCGACCCGGCCCTCCGCCTCCAGCATGTCGAGCGTGTGCTCGTCGGCGACGTACCGCCCGTCCATGTTCTTCAGCGGGATGTGGATCTCCTGGCCGGACTCGTAGTCGGCCGTCCAGGACGTCTCCGCGTTCTCCACCCGCAGCTTCTGGTCGCGGCAGATGAAGTGGAGGTGGTTGTTGCCGAGCATCGCGCCGGGGAGGAGGTGCGCCTCGGTGAGGACCTGGAAGCCGTTGCAGATGCCGAGGACGGGCATTCCGGACTTCGCCTGCTCGATCACGGTCTCCATCACGGGCGAGAAGCGCGAGATGGCACCGGCCCGGAGATAGTCGCCGTACGAGAAACCGCCGGGCAGCACCACGGCGTCGACCTGCTTGAGGTCCTTGTCCTTGTGCCAGAGAGCGACGGGTTCGGCACCGGCGAGCTTGATCGCACGCTGCGTGTCCCGGTCGTCGAGGCTGCCCGGAAAGGTGACGACTCCAATACGAGCGGTCACTTTCCTGCCTCCGCGACTTCCTCGACCTTGACGGTGAAGTCCTCGATCACGGTGTTGGCGAGGAAGGATTCCGCCAGTTCATGGATGCGGGCGAGCGCGGCGTCGTCCACCGGTCCGTCCACTTCCAGTTCGAATCGCTTTCCCTGACGTACGTCGGAGACACCTTCGAAACCGAGGCGCGGCAGTGCACGCTGCACCGCCTGGCCCTGGGGGTCGAGGATCTCCGGCTTGAGCATGACGTCGACTACGACGCGTGCCACTGGCACTCCCGGTGTGTGGTGCTGAGCAGGTCGCTTCAGACTACCCGCACAAAATTTCTACTCGCGTAGATTCGTAGAATCCTACGTGAGCCCGATCACGATCCCGCATCGACGCGGGGGCACGTACGGAAAATCCTGGGAAAAATCGCAGAAGAGCGGCTGGGCCCCATTACCTTCGGACACGCGGAAGGTTTTAGTCGGGCTTCACAATGCAATGCCCGGCACTGTACAAAGGAATTGGCAATAGCCGATACTTTGCCCAATAACAGCCGGACAGTCGACATCTCCCCGACAACTCCATGACGTCCACGCACGTCATGGGGGGCGATCGCAGAGGTGCCGCACGAAGGGACCGATATTCGTGGCGCAGCGTGTCGTAGTCACTCTCTTTGACGACATCGACGGCTCGGAAGCGGCGGAGACGATCGCCTTCGGACTCGACGGCAAGTCGTACGAGATCGACCTCAATCCAGCCAATGCCAAGAAACTGCGTAAGGTGCTCGCGCCCTACGTCGACGCCGGCCGCAAGCAGTCGAAGTCCGGGAAGGCGTACACGCACACCGCGTTGACCCCCGACCCGGCCGCCGTCCGCGCCTGGGCCCGCTCCAACAAGCTGGACGTCCCCCCGCGCGGCCGCATCCCCAAGAAGGTCTACGAGGCGTTCGCCGAGGCGCACTGAGTCCGAGGGTCCGCCGGATGGCTCGCCGGGGTCCCGCTCCGGCCGGCCATCCGCCCCCGCGCACAACCGACTTGCGCTGACCCCCTGCTGATCAGCTAGAGTCTGGAGCACGCCGAGGGGCAAGGCCGAAAAGCCGGAACCCGAGGAGTCACGCGGGTGTAGTTCAGTAGCAGAACATCCCCCTTCCAGGGGGAAGGCGCAGTGTGCAATTCCTGTCACCCGCTCTGCAGCCCTTACCGATCACTGTTGTGGATCAGGTAGGGTGGTGCTCGCACCGACCGGTGAAAGCTGGTCGGAGGCAATGCGGACGTAGCTCAGTTGGTAGAGCGCAACCTTGCCAAGGTTGAGGTCGCGAGTTCGAGCCTCGTCGTCCGCTCCAGAAAGCAAAGGCCCCGGTCATCGACCGGGGTCTTTCTCGTGTGCGCGGACGAGCGTCCCCTGACATTTGTCATGCGGAGTGATGACACCGCGCACTGCTGTCGGGTCCCGTCCGCGGGGACGCTGATTTCATGAACACGAACGAGCAAGATGACGTGATCGAGGTCACTGATCTGCGGCGCGTGTACGGGGGAGACCGGGGAGCCGGCGGAGATTTCGAGGCCGTGCGCGGAATCACCTTCTCCGTGGGCCGCGGTGAGCTCTTCGCGCTGCTGGGGACCAACGGCGCCGGCAAGACCTCCACCGTCGAGCTGCTGGAGGGCCTCGCCCCTCCGGCGGGCGGCCGGGTGCGGGTCCTGGGACACGATCCGTACGAGGAGCGCGCGGCCGTCCGGCCCCGGATCGGCGTGATGCTGCAGGAGGGCGGCTTCCCCTCCGAACTGACGGTCGCGGAGACCGTACGGATGTGGGCGGGCTGCACGAGCGGAGCCCGGCCGACCGCTCAGGCCCTGGGGATGGTCGGGCTCACCCAGCGGTCCGGGGTACGGGTGAAACAGCTGTCCGGGGGCGAGAAACGGCGCCTGGACCTGGCCCTCGCGCTCCTCGGCCGCCCCGAGGTCCTCTTCCTCGACGAGCCGACGACCGGCCTGGACGCCGAAGGGCGCCGGGACACCTGGGACTTGGTGCGCGAGCTGCGCGACGGCGGTACGACCGTGGTGCTGACCACGCACTACCTCCAGGAGGCGGAGGAGCTGGCCGACCGGCTCGCGATCCTGCACGAAGGGCACATCGCGGCCTCCGGCACCCCTGCCGAGGTGACCGCGTCCGCACCGTCCCGGGTCTCCTTCGAACTGCCCGACGGCTACTTCCTCGGAGATCTGCCCCCGCTCGCCGGACTCGGCGTGACCGACCACGAGACGGCGGGCCGTGCCGTCAGGCTGCGCACCGACGAGCTCCAGCGCACCGCCACCGCACTGCTGGTGTGGGCCCACCAGAAGCAGGTCGAGCTGCGGGGGCTCGATGTGCGGTCGGCCTCACTGGAGGAGGCGTTCCTGCGGATAGCGCGGGACGCCGCGGGCCGGGGGGCGGGTGCGCGGGACGCGGATGCGCAGGGCGCGGATGCACGGGGCCCGGGTGTGCGGGGCGCGGGTGTGCGGGGCGCGGATACGCGGGGCCCAGGTGTGCGGGGCGCGGATGCGCAGGGCTCAGGTGTGCGGGAGCAGGAGAGGGGGACGGTGGCATGAGCGCGACAGTCCCGGCGACCGGGCGAACCGCTACTGATGCGGGTACCGGCGCGGGTACGACGACGGCCGCGGGGCGGATGGCCGCCCTGGCGCGCGCCGAACTGACCCTGCTGGGCCGCTCGAAGGCGACCCTCGCCGCCGCCGTGTTCGTGCCGCTGACCTTGCCGTTCAGCCTCCGCTCGACGGTCGACCAGATGGACCTGAAAGGCGCCGGGCTCTCGGTCGGCTCGGCCGTCCTGCCGTCCTCCGTCGGCCTCGCACTCCTCTTCGCGGTCTACAGCACGCTGGTGAGCGTGTACGCGGCCCGCCGCGAGGAGCTCGTCCTCAAACGGCTGCGCACCGGGGAACTGCGGGACGCGGAGATCCTCGCGGGTGCGGCCCTGCCCTCGGTCGCGATCGGCCTGGTGCAGTGCCTGGTCCTGACGGTCGCGTGCGTCGCGCTGCTGGACGTCGGGGCGCCACCGGCACCCCACCTCGCCGTCCTGGGGCTGCTCCTGGGCCTGGCGATGTGGCCCCCGCTCGCGGCGATCACGGCGAACCTCAGCAAGAGCGTGGAGGGCGCCCAGGTCGCCGCCATGCCCTTGATACTCGTGTCGCTGCTCGGCTCCGGCACCTTCATCCCTCTCCAGTTCATGCCGGACCAGCTGGCCTCGGCCGGCGAACTGCTGCCCCTGACCCCGGTGATCACGCTGATACGCGGCGGCTGGACCGGCGACCTCTCCGCGCACGACACCCTGGGCGCGCTCGGGACGGCGGTGGCCTGGATCGTGCTCGCGGTGTTTGCTGTACGGCGGTGGTTCCGCTGGGAGCCGCGGCGTTGACCAGGGACGTGGTGGTGGGCATGGGCGGGCGCGGTGGCTGGTGGCGCGGCAAGAGCACGCCGGCGAAGGTCGAGACGTACACACGGTGGTCGTTCCACACCTTCCCGTTCATCGAGATCGCCACCTTCGCGCTGCCGGCCTTCGGATACGTGCCCGCTCCGGTGAACTGGATCCTGTTCCTGCTGGTGAGCGCACACGCCACGCTCGGCGCGGTGACGGCCTCGCTGACCCTGGACTGGACCCGTGGCCGCCGCCCCCTGCCGGTACGGCTGCTCTGGGCGCTGGGCACCGCCACCGTGGTGATCGCCGTCGTGAGCCTGCTGGTCGCGCTGCACGGCCCGCGCGGCACGGACAACGGGGCGGCGGCGGGCACGGTGTTCGTCGGCGTCCTGTCGTTCGGGATCGGCACCCTGGCGCTCGCGGTGCGCGAGACACGACGCATGGTGTACGGCGTGCTCGGCGGCGCCCTGGGCGCCGCCGCCGTGGCCGTCCCGGCGGGTGTCTCCGCGACCGGTGCCGCCGTCGCCGCCGGTGCGGTCGTCCTCGCCGCCGGTTTCTTCACCTTCACCTCCGCCTTCTCCGTCTGGCTGCTGAACGCCGTCTACGAACTCGACGAGGCCCGCGAGACCCGGGCCCGGCTCGCCGTCGCCGAGGAACGGCTGCGCTTCGGGCGCGATCTGCACGACGTGATGGGCCGCAACCTGGCGGTGGTCGCGCTGAAGAGCGAGCTCGCCGTGCAACTGGCCCGGCGCGGACGACCGGAGGCCGTGGAGCAGATGATCGAGGTCCAGCGGATAGCGCAGGAGACGCAGCGGGAGGTCCGCGAGGTCGTACGCGGCTACCGCGAGGCCGATCTCCGGACCGAACTCGCGGGCGCGCAAGGCGTGTTGACGGCCGCCGGCATCGACTGCGAGGTCAGCGGCCCGGCGACCGGACTGCCCGCGGAGATCCAGTCCGCGCTCGGCTGGGTCGTACGGGAGGCGACGACGAACGTGCTGCGGCACGGGGACGCCGGAAGGTGTGCGGTGTCCCTGCGAGTGTCGGAGGGCCGGGTGACCCTCACCGTCGAGAACGACGGGGCGCCGGGTACCGGTTCCCGTACCGATGCCGATACCGCCGAGCCGGGAAGGGGGTCCGGGCTCGCCGGGCTGCGGGAGCGGCTCAGGGAGGTGGACGGGGTGCTGCGGGCCGGGCCTGCCGGGGATGACCTGTTCCGCCTGACCGCCGAGGTGCCGCTGCCCCCCGGTTCGGTCCCGGAACGGGCTCCGGACCCGGAACCGGGTGGGTCGCCCCGACCCGCCCCCCACCCCGTGAGCGAGGTCACTTCATGACGTCCACCCCACCCACCTCGTCCACCCCATCCACCTCATCCGTCTCACCCGTCCCATCCGCGCCTCCCGTGCGGCTGTTGCTCGCCGACGACGAACACCTGATCAGGGGTGCGCTCGCCGCGCTGCTGGGACTGGAGGACGACCTCGTGGTGGTCGCCGAGGCCGCGACCGGGCCCGAGGCACTGGCGATGGCACTGGCGCACGAGCCCGATGTCGCCGTTCTGGATCTGCAGATGCCGGGGGCGGACGGTGTGAGGGTCGCCACATCGCTACGGGCCGAACTGCCCGGATGTCAGGTGCTGATCGTGACGAGTCACGGGCGGCCGGGGCATCTGAAGCGAGCGCTTGCGGCAGGCGTGCGCGGGTTCGTCCCGAAGACGGTGAGCGCACAGCGGCTCGCGGAGATCATTCGTACCGTGCATGCGGGAAACCGTTATGTGGACCCGGAATTGGCCGCGGACGCGATCTCCGCCGGGGACTCACCGCTGACCGCGCGCGAGGCCGAAGTGCTCGAGTTCGCCGCCGACGGGGCGCCCGTCGCGGAGATCGCGGAGCGGGCGGCGCTGTCCCAGGGAACGGTACGCAACTATCTTTCGTCGGCCGTCTCGAAACTCGGGGCGGAGAACCGTCACGCGGCGGTGCGTCTCGCACGGGAGCGAGGTTGGGTATAGTTGTCCTCGCACCACAGCGCATGCGGACGTAGCTCAGTTGGTAGAGCGCAACCTTGCCAAGGTTGAGGTCGCCAGTTCGAACCTGGTCGTCCGCTCAGAGAAAGAAGCCCCCGGCCCTTCAGGGCCGGGGGCTTCTTCGTGTGCTCCTTCGCGTCCTCAGCTCCAGCTGATGCCGGTCAGGCGCTCGTACGCCTCGATGTACTTGGCGCTGGTCGCGTCCACGATGTGCTGCGGCAGCGGCGGCGGGGGCTGCTCGCTCCTGCGGTCCCAGCCCGACTCGGGAGACGTCAGCCAGTCGCGGACGAACTGCTTGTCGAAGGACGGCTGGGCGTGGCCCGGCTCCCACACGTCGGCGGGCCAGAAGCGGGAGGAGTCCGGGGTCAGCACCTCGTCGGCGAGGACGAGCGTCTCGCCCTCGTAGCCGAACTCGAACTTGGTGTCCGCGAGGATGATGCCGCGCTCGCGCGCGATGTCACGGGCGCGGCCGTAGACGGCGAGAGTCGTCTGGCGCAGCTGGGCCGCCGTCTCGGCGCCGACCTGGCGGGCGACCTCCTCGTACGACACGTTCTCGTCGTGCTCGCCGACCGCGGCCTTGGTGGCGGGAGTGAAGATCGGCGCGGGGAGTTCCGAGCCGTCGACGAGGCCCTCGGGGAGGGCGAGGCCGCAGACCGTACGGGACTCGTCGTACTCGACGAGACCCGAGCCGGTGAGATAGCCGCGCGCGACGCACTCGACCGGCGTCATCCGCAGGGACTTGCAGATGAGGGTGCGGCCCTCCCAGTCGGCGGGGGCGCCCGGCGGGAGCTCGGTGCTCAGCACATGGTTGGGGACCAGGTCGGCGAGCTTGTCGAACCACCACAGCGAGAGCTGGGTGAGGACCCGGCCCTTGTCGGGGATCTCCGTGGGCAGCACCCAGTCGTAGGCGGACATACGGTCACTGGCGATCATCACGAGGTCGCCCGCCTCGTTCTGGTACAGGTCACGCACCTTGCCGGTGTGCAGATGTACCAGACCCGGGACCTGGAGGGGCTCGGGCTTTTCGACGAATCCGGACACGGTTCCTCCCCGTGGTTGAAGAAAAAGGGACGCCCGTAGGGCCCGAATGGGGTGGTGGTGGGCGACGGGTGGGCCAAGTGGCTCGATTCTCCCGTATCCGGAGAGCGGCTTCGGCCAGGGGGTTCCTCAGTCGCGTTTGCAGATGCGGTCGAGGAGGTTCGCGGTGGCTCGCTGGACACGGGCGTCGACGTGGCCGGGGCGGTCCAGGGCCGGGGACCACGCGAACGTCCCGGCCGCGAAGACCAGGGCACCGGAGGGAGCCCGGTAGAGGGAGGTCTCCTGATGGCGGGTGGCGCCCTCGCTGTCCTGGTAGGGGGAGTGGGCGAGCAGGATGCGGCCCTGGTGCTCGGGCAGCGGGGTGCGCGGGAAATAGCGGTCGGCCTCGCCCGCGACCATGCCGGCGAGTTCGTCGCCCTCGTGTGCGCCGGTCGACTCCCACAGCCAGTGGTCGGCGTTGCGCACGACCAGGGGGTGGGGTTCCGGGACCCTGCCCGCGTACTGGATGCCGATGAGCTGCTGCTCAGGACGGTCGATTTCGCGCCACAGCGCCGGCCTTCCCGGGCCTCTGCGTTTGCGGCAGGTCAGCAGGCGGTCGGCGACGCCGGACGGGGACGGGGCCAACTCCACCTGCCAGTACATGGTGTTGGCGGAGAGGAAGACCAGGGAGGTGCCGCTTTCGCGGGCGAGTTCCACGGTGCGGCGCATGGCCGACGACCAGTACTCGTCGTGCCCCGGGAAGACCAGGCCGCGGTAGCGGGTGGGGTCGACGCGGCCGGCGTGCAGGTCGCGGGCGTCGGCGTAGGCGATGTCGTAGCCGTAGCGCTCGGCCCAGCGGATGAAGTCGTAGGCATGGCCGACGTGGAGGGGGAGGCCCGCGCCGGCGTACGGGCGGTCGAAGGAGACCGTCGTCGCGGCCTCGGACTCGCCGAGCAGACGGCCGTTCTCGTCCCAGGCGTGGTAGAGGCTGGCGCCGGTGTGCCCGTCCTCCGGGTAGAGGTTGTACGCCTGCCAGGTGATGTCCGGGAGCAGGAGGAGGAGGTCCGCCGGGTGGTTGTCGCGGACGGTGAAGGGGACGTGGGAGCGGTAGCCGTCGGCCGTGGTGAGTACGGCCACGTACGCGCCGATGTTCCAGTAGCTCGGGATCTGCAGGCGCCAGGAGAGCCACCAGTGATGGCAGGAAACGGTTCTGTCGGCGGTGAGGGGCGGCGGCTGGACGATGCCCGACAGGCGGGGGCTGGTGGTGATCTTGCTGGCCCCGTCGCCTCCGTAGTGCCCGATGCGGTAGATGTCGACGCTGAATTCCTGGGGCGGGTCGACGGTGACGTGGAAGTCGATGGCCTCGCCCGGCGCGGCCGCGCCGTTGGAGGCGAAGCCCTTGATCTGGCGGTGCACGTCGTCGGCCGGGCGGGGGCCGCCGGCGCGGGGGTGGGGGATGGGGGCCTTGCGGGAGCCCTGGAGGGTGGCGGAGCCACCGGGGCCCCCTGCCTGACCAGGCTGACCGGCCCGACCTGCCTGATCGACGTGATCAATGTGATCGATGTACCACGGGACGACATGGCCCGTGTCGTCGAAGTACTGCTCGTCGCCCCTGAGCCAGGGAACGGGGCCCTGACCGAAGGGGTCCGTCACGGCGTGCGCGAGTGCGCCCGACTCCCAGCGGCGGATCTGCTCCGACCCCATGCCTGCTCCCCTCCCTCGTGCCCCCGTCGGTTCTGTAAGCCCTTGCCCTGCGCGCGATCGGTCCCAGCACATCACATTACGCACGCACTCCGTCACCGTTCGTCGCGAATTGACGTGAACGGAACGCGGTCCTCCGGTCGAAGAGGCGGATATCGGCGGCTGGGAGCAGGGACGGTGGTGACGGCGGCGTCAGACCAGGCGGACCGGTTTCTCGGGGCGAACGCCCAGCTGGCGGAGCCAGTCCCGGAGCGGTTCCGGGTCACCGTCCTCGACGAGGGTCAGGACCCGCGGCCCCAGATCGGCGGCCCGCACCCCGTCGACAAGAAGGGCGGGGCCATCGAGCCAGTCGAGCCCCGGCGCGGCCCCGGCGGTGTCCATCGCCGCACAACAAACCATCGCGGTGACATGGTCGGCCAACAGCTCACGCCCACTGCGCGGCGGCTGGAGCGGAAAGAGCGGCAGCATCCCGTCGTCCCAGAACGACCAGTCGGGGCCCGGCTGCTCCGCACCCCCGCCCGGCCCGGACGCGACGGCCGGCGCCGCCGCCTCCTCACGGGCCAGCTCCGCGCTGAGCCCGGCCGCGAGTGCCGCCGTCCGCTCACTCCCGAGCACGGGCTCGCCGTCCTCCCCGACCTCCTCCTCGGCCGCGGCTTCGGCCTCGACCTCGGCCTCGGCTTCTGTCTCCGTCTCTACCTCCGTCTCGTTCGGGCTCACGCCCGTGGCCCTCTCCCCGTACGCCTCGCGCCGATCGACGGAGAGGTCGGCGTCGTCCGTGGCCGACGTGGCGGCCGCGGTCAGATGGTCGAGCACGCGTGCCAGCGTCGGACCGCCCTGGTCGGGCTGGGTCGGATCCGTGGGGTGGCGGACGCCCAGCGCGTCCAGCACCCGGTGCAGCCGGGCCGCTTCGGTGCGCCAAGTGCGGTCGACGACCTCGTCCGGATACTCCTGCCAGTCCACCGGCGCCCAGTCGGGCCCCGGCTCCGCGGGCCCGCCGTGGAAGAGGCGCGCGGCGAGAAGCGAGGCCGCCTCGTCCACCGAACCGGGCTCTTCGAGCAGGTCGCAGGCGGGGCGCTCGCCGAGGCGGGACGCGAAGCCCTCGGCCAGCCGGTCACGGCGCGACAGCTCGGTGAGGGCCGCGACGACACCCACGTCCAGCCGGGCCGGCCAGCGGCCCATCCGCCAGGCGGGCAGCGCGACCCGGGTCAGCAGCCGGTCCCAGCCCGCGTACGCCAGGCCGACCTGTTCCTGGGCGACGATCCGCAGACCGTAGTCCACAGCCTGTGCACGCTCGGCCGCGGCAGCCGCCACGCCCCGTTCCATCTCGGCCGCATGACCCCGGCAGCTGCGCAGCAGCAGGCGGGTCACCCAGCCGACACCGGCGAGGACGGTGCGGACCAGGGGGCCGCGGGCGGGCTCGGAGGTCACGGCCACGGCCGCGTCCAGACCCCGTACGAAACGGCGGGCCGCGGCTATGTCGGGGTGCGCCGAAGGTCCCGTACCGGCGACGACCGGGGCGAGGACCGCGCGCAGCTCCCCGACCCGCATCCACCACAGGAAGGGCGAGCCGATGACGAGGACGGGAGCCGCGGGGGCTCGGCGGGCTCGCCCGGCTCCGCCGCTCAAGCCTCGCGCGCCCGCTATCTCGTCGCGGTACTCGGGCGGCGGCGGGCCGTGCGCCGGGTGGGTGCGGTCCTCCAGCCAGCTGTCGCAGTCCGGGGTCAGCGCTATCGCCGAGGGCGGCGGGACGTCGAGGCGGTCGGCCAGATCCCGGACCAGGCGGTAGAGGTCGGGAGCGGACGCCTCCGCGATCGGGACCGTGGGGCTCACGGCGGGCCGCGCGCGGGCGACGACGAGCGCGATGCCCGCGGCGGCGAGCAGCACGAGGGCGGCGAGGACCGTCACGATCCAGCGAGTGACGGGCCAGCTTCCGCCGGTGATGTGCCCGGTCGAGCCGCCGACGAGCAGCACGACGGCGACGGCCGCGGGCAGCAGGGCGACGGCCAGCGCCCTGCTGCGGATACGCAGCACGGCGAGCGCCCGGGAGCGCGCGGCCTGCGCGCCCACCTCCACACCCATACCGGTCACGACCGGATGTCACCCCCTGCTGTCGGCCCGGCCCGGGCTGTCTCGCAGCCCGCGCCGAAGGATGCCCTGGTGTTGCTCACTCCCCCACTGTGGCACCCGCCACCGACATCGCAATGCCGGTGGGCCAAGTGCCCGAACGCTTTCGCCGCACCCTAGTTGGGGCCTCGGCCCCCGTCAGCCGGATGGGGCATCGCTCACTCGATGGAATGGCTTTGGGGAAAGGTGGATGACCGTGGGCAAGGATCAGGCCCCGGATTCCGTACAGAATCCGGGGCCCAACGATGCGTGCGGGGGTGGGGGCTACGCCTCCGTCAGGGGCTCTACGCCTCGGTCGTGACGTCGGTCGTGGCCTCGGTCGTGGCGTCCGCCGCCGCCTTCGCCGCGATGTCCGTACGGTGCTGCGAACCGTCGAGGCCGATGCGGGTGACCGCCGCGTAGGCGCGGGCGCGGGCCTCGGTGAGGTCGGTGCCGGTCGCCGTGACGGAGAGCACCCGGCCGCCCGCGCTGACGACCGCGTCGCCGTCGTGCTTCGTCCCGGCGTGCAGAACGTACGCGTACGGGGCGTCCAGCGCCGCCACCTCGTCGAGCCCGGTGATCGGGTCGCCGGTGCGCGGGGTGTCGGGGTAGTTGTGGGAGGCCACGACCACGGTGACCGCCGCGTCGTCGCTCCAGCGCAGTGGCGCGAGATCGGCGAGGGTGCCTTCGGCGGCGGCGAGCAGGACGCCCGCGAGCGGGGTCTTCAGCCGGGCCAGGACCACCTGGGTCTCCGGGTCGCCGAAACGGGCGTTGAACTCGATCACCCGTACGCCGCGGCTCGTGATCGCCAGACCCGCGTAGAGAAGGCCGGAGAACGGGGTGCCGCGGCGGCGCAGCTCGTCGACGGTCGGCTGGAGGACGGTCTCCATGACCTCCTCGACCAGCTTCGGGTCCGCCCACGGGAGGGGCGAGTACGCGCCCATGCCGCCGGTGTTCGGGCCCTCGTCGCCGTCCAGCGCGCGCTTGAAGTCCTGGGCGGGCTGGAGCGGGACGACCGTCTCGCCGTCGGTGATCGCGAAGAGGGAGACCTCCGGGCCGTCGAGGAACTCCTCGATGACGACCCGGTCGCAGGCGAGGGCGTGCGCGCGGGCCTTCGCGAGGTCGTCGGTCACGACGACACCCTTGCCGGCCGCGAGTCCGTCGTCCTTCACGACGTACGGGGCGCCGAAGGCGTCGAGCGCCTCGTCGATCTCCTCGGGCGTCGTGCAGACATACGAACGTGCCGTGGGGACGCCCGCCCCTGCCATCACGTCCTTGGCGAAGGCTTTGGAGCCCTCCAGCTGCGCGGCCTCCTCGGAGGGGCCGAAGCAGGGGATGCCCGCCGCGCGCACGGCGTCGGCGACGCCGGCGACGAGCGGCGCCTCCGGGCCCACGATCACCAGCTCGGCGCCGAGCTCCGTGGCCAGCGCGGCCACGGCGGCGCCGTCGAGGGCGTCGACCGGGTGCAGCTCGGCGGTCTCCGCGATGCCTGCGTTCCCGGGGGCGCAGTGCAGGGCGGTGACGTCGGGGTCGAGGGACAGGGAACGGCACAGGGCGTGTTCGCGGGCGCCGCTACCGATGACGAGGACCTTCACGGGGTCAGCCTAACCGTCGGGGCCGGGTGCCTTTGTGGGGGCTTCCGAAGCGAGGGGTGGGGAGAGTTGGTGCGATCCTCCGAGAGGGGCCCGGGTGTTCACTCGTTGGAGAACTCCTCCACCACCGTCGCGCCCAGTTCGCGGACGATCAGGTCGTGGCCCGAGAGGGCGGACTCGTCGAGGTCGGGGTCGTCGTCCTCGGGGATGTCGTCCTCGGGGGCCACCGGAGGCGGCTCGTAGGCGACCGGGGCCGGCGGGGCGGGCGTCGAGGCGGGCGCAGCCGAAGCCTGGCCCGCGGGCGAGCCCTGCGACGCGGCGGGGCGCGGAGCCGGGGCCGGGGGCTGCTGGGGGGCGGGGCGCGAACCGGCCGGAGCTCCGCCGTAACCGCCACCACCAGCGCCGTAGCCACCACCGCTGCTGCCGCCACCGAACCCGGGACCAGGGCCGGAGGCCGACATCGGTGGCGGTGCCGAGCCACCGGAGGTGTCGACGATCGCCTCGATCTTCCACTGCACGTTGAACTGTTCGGCCAGCGCCTGCCTCAGGACTTCCTCGCTGCCGCTGCTCGCGAAGTTGTCGCGCGCGCCCGCGTTGACGAAGCCGATCTGCAGGGTCGTGCCGTCGTAACCGGTGACCTGCGCGTTCTGGCTGAGCAGGATCCAGGTGAAGCGGCGGCGGTTCTTCACGGCCTCCAGGATGTTCGGCCAGAGCATGCGGGGGTCGACGCCACCGGCGGCGGGGGCCGGTGCGGAGGCGGGGCCTGGGCCTGGGCCGGGGGTGGACGCCGTCGGCGCAGCAGCGGGTGCGGGTGCGCCGGGGGCGGCGGGGGCCTGTCCCCCGCCCGCGGGTGTCGCGGTCGGCCAGCCGCCCGGACGCCGACCGCTGCCCACGGCCGTCGCGGTGGGCCAGGCGCCGGGCGCCGCGCCGGACGGGGGCGCGGGCGGGGCCGTAGCGGCAGCCGGAGGAGCCGCGGGCGCGGCAGCGGCGGGACCCGGAGCGTGTGCCGGGGCCGAGGCAGGGGCAGGAGCAGGAGCAGGGGCAGCCCCCGCACCCGGCGCCGCAGCAACCCCGCCGGTAGCCCCCGCACCACCGGCCCCGTACCCCTCGTTCGCCGGTCCCTGTCCGCCGGGGCCCGGGCCCCGCACGGCGGCCCGGGCCGCGGCGACACCGCCGCCCGGCGGAACCATCGGAACGGCCGCGGCCTGCGCTCCTCCATGCACTTCGGGGCCGGGTACGTACCCCATGGCGGGGGCGCCCGCGCCGGCACCGGAGAAGTTCACCCCGCGCTCGATGCGGTCCAGGCGGGCCATGACGGATCGCTCGTCCCCGTACGCCGCGGGCAGGAGCACGCGCGCGCAGATGAGTTCGAGCTGGAGTCGCGGCGAGGTGGCGCCGCGCATCTCCGTCAGTCCCTCGTTGACGAGATCGGCGGCGCGGCTCAGCTCGGCGGCGCCGAAGACCCCGGCCTGGGCCTGCATGCGCTCGACGACATCCGACGGGGCGTCGATGAGCCCCTTCTCGGCGGCGTCGGGAACCGCGGCCAGGATCACCAGATCGCGCAGCCGCTCCAGCAGGTCCGCGACGAACCTCCGGGGATCGTTGCCCCCCTCGATGACGCGGTCCACGATCTCGAAGGCCGCGGCGCCGTCGCCCGCGGCGAACGCCTCGACCACGGAGTCGAGCAACGACCCGTCCGTGTACCCCAGCAGCGAGGTGGCCATGGTGTACGTCACACCGTCGGTGCTCGCCCCCGCGAGGAGCTGATCCATGACGGACATGGAGTCACGCACGGAACCGGCGCCGGCCCGCACGACCAGCGGCAGCACGCCGTCCTCGACGGGAATGCCCTCGCGCCCGCAGACCTCGCCCAGGTACCCCCGCAGGGTCCCCGGCGGCACGAGCCGGAACGGATAGTGGTGGGTCCGCGACCGAATCGTCCCGATGACCTTCTCGGGCTCGGTCGTGGCGAAGATGAACTTGAGGTGCTCGGGCGGCTCCTCGACCACCTTCAGCAGGGCGTTGAAGCCCGCCGGGGTGACCATGTGGGCCTCGTCGATGATGTAGATCTTGTACCGACTGCTCGCAGGCCCGAAGAAGGCCTTTTCCCGCAGGTCACGAGCGTCGTCGACACCACCGTGCGAGGCGGCGTCGATCTCGATGACGTCGATCGACCCCGGCCCGTTCCGCGCGAGGTCCCGGCACGACTGGCACTCCCCGCAGGGAGTCGGCGTCGGCCCCTGCTCGCAGTTCAGACACCGGGCCAGAATCCGCGCGCTGGTCGTCTTCCCGCATCCGCGCGGCCCGCTGAACAGGTACGCGTGATTGACCCGGTTGTTCCGCAGCGCCTGCTGCAACGGGTCGGTGACATGCTCCTGCCCGATGACCTCGGCGAACGACTCCGGGCGATAGCGGCGGTACAGCGCGAGAGACGACACACATACGAGGTTATAGGCGCCCACTGACAACAGGGACCGCTCACCGGCCCCCAAGCCCCGGGCCGCCGGGCCCCTGCGGCCGGACCCCCGTGCCGCATCCCGCCCCGGGAACGCAAGCGCCCCCCACGCACCCGCCAGAGCCAACCTACCCTTGCTGCCTTCCGGCCCTGGGGGAGTTCAGTCAGATAGCGCCACGTGAGGGGCTCCGCACAGAGTACCTGATCCGGGAGGGGGGAACGAGTTCGCGAGCACTCCTCAACGTCTTGTATTGTTTGCCGCGGAGGATTCGCCTAGAGGCCTAGGGCGCACGCTTGGAAAGCGTGTTGGGGGCAACCCCTCACGAGTTCGAATCTCGTATCCTCCGCCAGTGCCTCACCGGGCACGATGTCGAAGGGCCCCACCGCGAGGTGGGGCCCTTCGACGTTGTCCTCAACCCCCGTTGTCCTGGTTTTTGTCCACAGCGGGTTCTTCCGCAGGTCCCCAGATAGCTTCGGCGATCTTCCGGGCGACGTCCTTGAGCATGGTGTCCGGCACATGCAGGTACCGCGCCCGCATGCTCGCGGAGGTGCCCGGCTCCCACCCCATGATCTGATCAATGACGCGAGCCGGGACACCGAGCAGCATGAGCACGGTGGCGGCCGTGTGACGTGCGTCATGCAGTCGAGCGTTCCGAACCCCCGCGTCCTCCAGCAGCCGCTTCCAGTCGTGATAGTCCGTGTTCGGGCTCAGCGGGCCCCCCAGAAGCTTGGTGAACACGTAGTCCGACTCGGCCCACAGGTCGCCGGCCGCCTTACGCTCGCGCTCTTGCGTCTCGCGATGTGCACGGAGCATGGCGACCAACGGGCCCGGCAGGGGCACAGCTCGCCGACCCGCTCGGGATTTGGTGTTCTTGGTCTCGCGCCGGACCTGCACCTTGCCGGGGCAGTACCCCGCTTTCCGACCGCACGGCGAGGCTTCCGGACACCCGTGCTCGTACCGGGGGCGCAGACGGTTCCGGCGCAGTTTCAGGTACTCGTTGTCCAGATCGACATCAGCCCAGCGCAGTCCGAGCGTCTCGCCCTGCCGCAGTCCGAGCGCCAGTGCCAGCATCCAGCGCGCGCTGTTCCGGCGCTTGTTTGCTGCGAGCAGCAGGCACTGAACCTCTTCCACGGAGTAGGGCTCTACCTCAGATTCGTCCTCTTCCATCCGTGGCGGCTTCGCCAACGCAGCGGCGTTCTTCGCCGCGTAGCCGCGCCGCACCGCTTCCCCCAACGCGGTTCGGGCGGTGCGGTGGGCCTGGTGAGCCGTGCCGGCTTTGCGCTCCCCGTTCGCCTGCATGCGGCGATAAAGGCTCTCCAGGTGTTCGGGCTGCAAGCGGTCGAGCCGGTGCTTGCCGACACCGGGCACGAGGTGAACGCGCACGGCGACCTCGTAGCCGTCGTACGTGTTCTCGCTGACGGTCGGCTTGGCGATGTTCTCAACCCAGTGCCAAAGCCATTTCTCAACGGTCCATGCCTTACCCGGTTGCTGCGCCGAACCGCCGTCGCGCTGCTTCTCCAGCTTTTTGACTTCGTCAACCAGGTCATCGCGGGTCTTGCGCGTCAGGTGGCGACGGTAGGGCTCGCCGTTGTCCTTGTAGCCCATCGGGACTCGCGCGTGCCAACGGTCGTCCGCTCCGAAGTAGATGGCCGATTCGCCATTGGCGCGGCGAGTGCGCTTCTTGTTCTCCGCCACGAGCGGGCTCCTTCGAAAGTTCATAGATGCAGCTCGGAGCGCCACCCATCATTGGGTGGCGCTCCGAAAGAGAGGGGTCAGGCAGCTCGCTGCTGGGCCCGGCGCCGGGCGACGTACTCGGCGGGAGCATCGGCAGGAATCCGGCGCAGGCTTCCTATCGGGATGGATTCCAGCTCGCCGCTACGAATGAGCTGGTAGCAAGTGGTCCGGCCGATGCGGAGGCGACGTGCGGCCTCTTCGACGGTCAACAGCACCAACGTGGGGTCATCGACCTCACGAAGCTGAGGCGTGTCCATGGGTGGGGCACTCCTTGGTCTGTCTGCGAGATGGGCGGGCACGGTGCGTGGTCGCTTCCCCTTCTGGGGATCCGCAACATCCGCCACGCCGCAACATTGCTGGTCAGCGGCTTGAATCTGTGGCGGATGCCGTTTCTGTTGCGGATAGGTGCCGCCGCGCGGAGGGCTTGGCGGCACCTATCGAGTGGGCAGTGTCAGACGACGCTGCGGAGGGTGTGTGTGTCGGATTCCGCGAACATGTGGCGGGTCTGGGACGGGGCATCCGCCACAGATTCACCCCCGTTGACCTGCGGTGTTGCGGCTGTTGCGGATGTTGCGGATTCTCCGGGGGGAGGGGGGCAGTAGCGGGCCCACGCGTCGCTGAGGTCTTCCGCGTAGTAGCCCTTGGGGGTGGTGCTGCCGACTCGGATCCCCTTCGGTTTGATCGTGGTGTTGTCGGGGCGGACGTACTGGCTCAGGAGCTTGGCCATGGCGCGGGCGGTGAGCGGCTTGATGTTCTGCCCGTCCTCGCTCATGTCGGCCCACGGGGCGTCATCGATCCCGAGGAGCACTTCGAGGATGGCGGCGGTGGGCAGCTTGTCGACCCCGCAGAACACGCGGTCGCGCAGGTCGGTCAGCAGCCGCACCCCGAGCGAGGCTTCATCTCCTTCCCTCGCGGCCTTGATCAGCGCGACACAGGCGGCGCGGGCCCGTTCGGGCCAGGGCCCGCCGGCCGCATCGGCGACCGCGAGCAGGGGTTCCCACACGTCGGCCGGCCGGTCCGTGACGCCCTCGGGCATGTCCGGCCAGGCGTCCGCGATCTGGTCGTGCAGGGGGGCGGTCCAGTCCGCGAGTCGGTCACGTAGGGCGTGGCCCTGCTTCTCGTGGACGCGGCGCCGGTAGGGCTCGCACTTCTCGTTGGGTGCCTTCTTGCGCATTCGGATGATGACCGACCTGGTCAGGATCGTGTCGGGCAGCGAGCCGAGTCCAGCCATGGCGACCGCGCAGAACGAGGGGAGGAAGGCGGCTTTCTGGTCGGATCCGTCGCCGATGCAGCGCAGGGACTTGGCGCCGCGCCGGTAACCGGAGTTGAGGAACCCGCGGACTTCCTCGTTCCCGCCCGCTTTGGGCCCGAAGACGGTGTCGATCTCATCGAAGAGGAGAGTCGGGGTGCCCTCATCTGCGGAGACGAGCCGAAACAGGGCGTTCGCGGAGGCGTTGACGGTGGTCGCGGAGCGTGGGGTGAGGGTCTCGATGATCTCCAGTGCCCGCGACTTCCCCGAGCCCGGTTCGGGGCTCAGGAAGGCGATACGGGCGGTGCCGTCGAGCGCGTCCATCAGGTGCGCGTGTGCATCCCACAGGGTGACGGCGACGTAGGCGTGTTCGGTGGGGAAGACGTTGAAGCGGCGGTGGAAGGCTTCCACCTCATTCAGCAGCGCGGCCCCGTCAATGGTGGCGGTCATGAGGCGTACCTCCTGTCGGAGCAGCGGGCCGTGCCCGCGATACGGAGGACAGTGGGAAGAGCTGAAAGGACGCCCTGACGGGCGAACTTCTCCCGGGCGCCCACACCCGTTGCCCCGCGGGCCTGTTCGGCGTCCTGCGGTCCGTCCGTGGCGGGGATGGGGCAATCCAGGTGGGAGGAGCGGGGGGCGGTCATACGGCCTCCCGCGGTGTCGCGTTGGCGAGCAGCCACTCCATGGCGCTGCGGATGGTGGTGCGGCACTCGGCAGCCGGCAGTCCCGTCGACTCCCCCGCCGCCTGGATTGCTTCTTCGACCGTGGGGCGGGAGATGTGGCCCCAGGCGACGAACCGGGCCACCTTGCAGGTGCTGCGGTACAGCGTGTTGTTCCGCCCGTGCGGGCCGCCCTCGCTCGCGGCCCGGATGACCGCGCACTCCCGCTCCAGCGCGGTGCGGGCGGCTTTGGTGCCGTCCCACACGCGCGTCGGGACGGGCGGGGCCGCCGGTTTGGCGGTCTCGGTGAGGAGAGCGGCGAGCCACGCGGGGAGCGGCGCGACGGGGGCCGCCTCGGCGACTTCGTAGATGCCCTGCTCGGTGGTACTGCTTGCGGCCACGACGTAGCCGCCCCAGGCGCGGGTGTCGATGTGCGGGGCAAGCCGCTTCACGCTGCACTTCAGCGTCATGCCGGGCGGGGCGGTGAAGTACAGGTGGCTGCCCCCGCTGGGAGTCCGCACCTGGTAGGTGAGCGGGATGGGTTGTCCGGCGCGCTCGCAGAGCGCCTTGAAAGAAGTGGCGCCGTCAGGCGCTCCTTCCTGCTCTTCCGGTTTCGGCACGTCCAGATCGACCACGAGCAGCCCGGCGGGGCCGGTGGCGATGCCGACGTTGTACGGGCGGTTCGCCCATGCGACCTGGATCATCTCGGCGTCGGTGGTGGCGCGCTGCTCGGGGGTTCGGTGGCCGCTCGCGCAGCGCCCGTTACCGGGGCAGGTGCGTTCGGGGTGCCCGGCGGGCCGTTTAGTGCCGGGGTGCAGGGGGATGACGGGCCAGTCGCGCTCTGCGGAGAGCAGGGCAGCGGCGAGCAGGTGCAGGTTCTCCAGGGCCACGGGCAGGGGCTCGCTCATGCCTGCCTCCGTGACCAGTGCGGCTGTAAGCCGCACTCTCGCCGAATGTCGGTGGGTTGCGTCATGCTGGGAGACCTCCACAGGTCTGTTGATGGCAGGTGGACAAGGGCGGCCCCGGTTTCATTGGCGTGAGGTTGGGGGCCGCCCTTGGCGTTGCTAGAAGGGGGGCTCTGCGCTGTACTCCGAGCCGCCAGTGGCGTCGCTGGTCTTGGCCCACGGGTCGTCGCCGGCGGGGCCGTTCTGGGAGGCGCGCTTGGCGTTGATGGTGACGGTGGTGAACCGGATGGAGGCGCCGATGTCGTCGATCTCGACGGCGAGCATGGAGCGCTTCTCGTCCTGGTCGGTGGTCCAGTCGTGCTGCCGCATCCGCCCGCTGGCCACGACGCGGGAGCCCTTCTTGAGGCTGTCGGCGATGTGCTCGGCCAGGGTGCGCCAGGCGGCGCAGCGGTAGAACGCGGTGGTGCCGTCCTTCCACTGGTTGGAGGTGCGGTCGAAGGTGCGCGGGGTGACGGCGATGGTGAACTTGGCGAGCGCGGCGCCGCCCTCGGTGAACTTCAGTTCCGGGTCGCCGGTCAGGTTGCCGACGATGGTGATCGGGGTCTCTCCGAACGACATGCTGTCTCCCAGATGGTCAGTGCTTGCGGGCGAGCTTGAGGGTGACGCCGCCGACCCCGATGGGCCCGGCTGCGCCGGCGATGACGGTGGCGGTGTGGGCGGCGGCATCGAGCAGGAAGCAGAGGGCGGCGACCAGTCCCCAGCCACCGAGGACCGCGGCCCCGGCGATCGCGAACGGGACCACGATCCGGCGCAGCGTGATGGCGTTCTCGTTCGTCGGCGCGGTGACGATGACGACCGGCTGACCGGTTGCCTGCGCGCGGTTCCAGGCGTCGGCGGGTATGTGCGGGGCGATGATTCCGGGCGGGTCGTTGTGGCCCATTGGGGGCTCCTTCGGGTGTGCCGCGGGCCCGCGCCAACAGGTGGCGCGGGCCCGTGCGGTGGGTGGGTTGCTTGTCGCGTTGCTTGTCGTCTCTCTTGTCGTGCGGCTTGTCGCTTGTCTTGTCTTGTCGCTTGTCTTGTCGCTTGTCGCCTCCCAGGTCACAAGCCGTTTCCGGGCCCCACGGACCCGCTGCACGGCTCCTCATTGGGCGGGGGTGACAAGCGACAAGGTCAGCTTTCGGGAGGCGTTCCGGGGGCGTTGTCGCGGTGGACGTAGCGGGCCTTGGTGCCTTCCCCGACGCGTACGGCGGTGCCGTCCTTGAACCATTCCTGGAGCCAGCGAACGACCGTCTGACGGGTGGTCCCGTACTCGTCGGTGAGCGCGCGGGAGATCGCGGACGCTCCCGTGCCCTCGGTCCCGGAGGCGAGCAGCAGGGCGAGCGCGGCCCGCTGCGCCGGACTGTCCTGCTCCTGCTCGCGGTTGAACGCGGACAGGTTCAGCCCACCCGGCACCGGGGGCTCCGCACGCGCCGCGGCCGGCTCGGGAGCGGTGCCGAACTGCGCGTCAATCTCTGCCCGGAAGCGGCGCAACATCTCGTCCTCGTGCGACGGCGCTTCGGGCTCGCTGCGCAGCGCGGACAGCTTCAGCCCCTCCCCGGCCACCCCGGCCGGAGCGGCGCCGGCGCCGGTGTCGGGGGTGTGGTCCCGCATCCATGCGATGCGGCTGGCGTCCCAGCGGCGGGCGTAGTCGGGCCCGGCTGCCTTGGCGGACACGGCATCGAGCACGGGGTGCCGGTCGCTGGTGGCGGCGATGATCTCGCGGATCTGGTTGGGCAGGATCCGCCACGCCTTGAACAACGCGGCCGGAGACTCCGGAGTGCCCATGAACCCGGCGCCTTTGAAGGGGGCCTGGTCGACGCGCAGGCCGCGGGAGCCGGGGAACATCTTGCCCAGGTCCATGCCCTCGGTCTCCCCGCCCGTGAGGGCGACGCGGACCTTGGCTTCCCGGCGGATCATCAGGTTGCCCAGCACCGCCCCGGTGGCTCCGAGGGCGGTCAGGACGGTGCGCACGCCCATGGCGCGGGCGATGCGGATGACTTCCAGGATCTTTTCCGCGAGCTTGCGCATCGCCCGGTCCGAACTGGCCAGGATCTCCGCGCCCTCATCGATCACCAGCATGATCTGAGGGATCTTCCGGCTGATGGGCAGCAGGTCCGTGTTGGCCTTGGACAGCAGGTCCTGGTAGCCCATCTTGCGCTGCTTGGCGACACGGACCGCGGTCTCCAGCATGGCCATGGCTTCGTCGTAGGTTCCGGCGAGCCAGTCGATCCCCGGCCGCACGGGCTTGCCCTCCGGGGTCTCGATCTCCCCGTTCAGCGCGGGCAGGACCCAGGGCAGACCGGCGGACCCGGCATTCAGGTCGATGACCCAGGTCAGGACGTCCTCGGCGCGGGCGAACCCGGCCAGGATCGTGTGGACCATGTTCGTCTTGCCCGAACCGGTCGGCCCGACCACCAGTGCGCACTGCTCGCGCAGGTAGGCGAGGATGCTCGTCGCGTTCGTCCGATACCCCCACGGGATCCCGGTGAGCAGGGACAGCGTGCTGTAGTCGGTGGGGTAGGTGCGCTCTTCCTCCAGCACGTTGACGGTGGTCACGTCGATGATGACCCGGCCCTGATGGATGCCGGGGGACGCGGTGGCGGTGCAGCCGTGCGGCAGCCGGGCGTCCGCGGACAGCTTCGCTGACTCGGCGGCGATCTTGGCGTAGGTGGCGCCGCCCTGGGGGAGTTCGGCGTCGATGGAGAATCCGGCCCCGGTGGGCCACTGCTCGACACCCAGCACGCGCACGGTGATCCCGCACACCCGCTGGATGCGCTCCACCCATTCCGCGGCGATCGCCCGGCGCTCCGCGGACAACTCCCGCGCGATCTGCCGCTGAGCGGCGGCGGTGGCCTCTTCTTCGCGGGCCTCCTCGAACAGCGCAGTCGACCGGGCGGCGGCCCCGATCCCCACGCCGATGGTGGCCAGGGATCCGAGGGCGGCCCAGGTGAGGGGGCCGTGGGTCATGGCCCACGTGGTCCACCCCGCGCCGACGAGCCAGGACGCGGCGCGGGTGGCGAGGGTGCGGCCGGCGTTGCGGACCCGCAGCCCGACGATGGTGTGGCCGAGGGCGCCGGCCGCGCCGACGGCCAGGGCCCAGCCCGGGGGCATGGCGGTGGCGGCGCCGGTGGTGGCGACGGCGAAGGCTCCGGTGGTGGCGGACAGGGCGCCGGTCACTGGTCCGTGACCGGCCGCCCAGTCCAGCACCGGGCCACTGCCCTGCTGTTTGGCGGCGGCAGTGCTGCTCATGTCAGACGTTCCAGCCCTTCTCTGCCTCGGTGCCGTTGCGGGGGTCCTCGTGCCGGGCGATGTCCTGCGCGTGGACCTGGCGGAACATCGGCCCCATGTCCTCCGCGACCGCGACGGCGCTCATCAGGGCGCCGAAGATGTCGCTGAATCCCTCCGCGACCTGCTTCTCCAGCGGGAACTCCGAGTCGGAGCGCTCCGCAAGGATCTTCATGATGTTTGCAATGCAGGTCAGCGCGGTCGGCAGGTTTTCGACCATGGCGAGGATCTCCATGCAGCCGTCCGGCTCGTAGGTGTTGGCCGCGGCCATCATGTCGATGGCGTGCTCTTCGAACCTGAATCCGGTAATCAGGGACACGTTCTCTCCTTCACTCACAGGGGCGTTCGTGCTGGTCGGGATCTGTGTGGCGGGCCGCTGGACGTGGTCGGTGATGCCGTCGGTGCCGTCCGCGGCGGCCTCGGCATCCGCCGCGGCCTCCCGCTCGCCCAGCTCCTCGCGGATCGCGGCATCTCGGACGTTGCGCTGCTCGCGGGCGGTCTGGCACAGCCGCCGATACAGCCGCCGACCCGGGTGGACCAGCCACGGCAACTTCAACTTGCGGCCGATCGGACTGGTCAGGAAGCCGAGCACGCCGACCGGCAGGGCGAGCAGCGCGGCGAGCAGGCGACGACCGTGGAAGCGGGCCGCGGACCGCCACAGCGCGCTGCGGGCCGCCTTCCTCGCGGGTGCCTTACGCACCGCGCCGCGCTGCGCGTCGACCGCGGCGCGGGCCTTGCCGTCCCGCCGCGCGCGGTTCCTGGCGATCGCCGCATCCCGCACGGCACGGGCCTTACGCGCCGCGCCACCGAGCATCCGCCCGGCCAGACCACCCGAGCGGCCCGACCGGCCCCCGCGGCTGGTGAAACCGGCGCCGCCGGCGGCCTTGGCGTTGCGGCGGGCATCGGCGACCGCGCGACGGGCAGCCGTGGCCTGCGCCCGCTGACCGGCACGCGACCCGCCCGCACCCTGCTGCGCCGCACGCAGCGCCCGCACTTGGCCGGCCCGGCCCGCAGCCTGACCCACACCACCATGCACGCGCTTGGGCGAACCGTGCGCGCCACCGCGGGTCTTGCCGCTGGTAGCGGTACTGCCATGCCGTGCGGCGGTCCCCGACCCGCGGCGATGCTGGCCCGGCACCCGGCCAGACCGGTCACCCGCGCGCCCGGCGCCGGTCCTGCCCGTGCCGCTATGGCGTAGGCCGGTGGTGCGGGCGGCGGCCCGGCCTGCGGTGCGAGCAGCAGCGCGCCGCTGTTCGCGGCGTGCGCCGGGCTTGTGGGAGCGGGTGGCGGCGACCGTTCCGAGGACAACGGCCCCGGTGGCGGCCACCATGGCGGCGATCGGACCGCCCGCGAGGGATGCGGCGGCGACCATGCCCACGGTCGTGTTCGCACCCGACAGGGCCAGCGGGACGACCGGCCAGCCACCGGGCGTGTGGTCCACCTCCGCCGCGGCCGGGGTCGGGGCGAGCGGGGTGTCGGGCGGCGGGGGTGGTGCGGTCGGGGCAACCTCTACGGCTACCGGTTCCGTGCTGAGTTCCGTCATGCTGGAGTGCTCCGTCTCGAAGAGGTTCGGGGTGCTGGCGCGGCCCTTTGGCCTGCAAGCGCGGGGCCGCGCCGGGCTGAGCTAGAACGCGTCCGGCTCCAGCGAGAAGAACAGGACCGTGAAGTCGCCGTGGCCCAGCTCGTCCGCGGCAATGGCCCGGATCTCCTGGTAGGCCTGCGAGCGCGAGAAGTACGCAGGGTCGAAGGTGGCGACCGACGACACGGTCAACTGCTCGCCGCTGCGGGTCTGGACGGTCAGGATGTAGTGGAAGCCGACGGCCCTACCGGCATCGGTCGTGGTCGGGGTCTGGGTGCTCACGGGCACAACTCCTCACAGAGGGACGGATGTTCAGGCGGTGCGCTGTTCCTCGGTGGTGATGCACATGCCGCAAATCCCGTAGGAGCGCGGGATGCAGTAGCCGACATCGAGCCGGCAGCGGGGGCAGGTGCGGCGGGCAAGCATCGCCAGCGCGAGCGCGCCCCACTTGCGGGAGGTCATCGGCCGGACGGGCTTGGCCAGGTCGGTGCGGTAGAGGTAGGCGACCTGGTGACCGCCGGCGCGCCGGTTGATCCGCATGAGCTGCGCGGCGATCGGCTGCCCGCCCGGCCGTAAGCCCCGGGCGCGGAGCTGACGGCGGGTGGCCAGGCCGGCGGGGGCGAGGCGGTAGGGGTAGGCGGGGATGCCGTAGCGGAGCCCGGTCGGGTCGTAGCAGTCGGCGTAGGCGAGTGACATGACCGTCTCCCGCTCAGCCGGCGATCGCGGTGGGGAAGTCGGTCAGGTACGGCTCACGCGTCTTGACCCGACCCCGCGCGGTGCGGGCCGTCGACTCCGACGCGCCCAATCCCGCGGCCGTCATCGCTTGCGTCATGCGGGCGGTGCTGGGCTGGGTGAAGTCGGTCCCGTACAGGGCTCGGACCAACTGATCGATCCGGTTCGGGTAGACCACGGGCGTGCAGAGGTCGACGGCCGTCGACGACGCGGTGACGGGGGTCGCTTCCACGGTGACGGGCGTCGACGCGGGCTCGACGTCCGGCACGGTCGCCGGGAGTTCCGGCACCTGCTCCGTGCCGCCGGCGGGCTCTACGGGGAGCGGGACCGTGGTGCGGTCGACGCTGATCGTGACGGGCGTCGACGGTGCTTCGACGCCCGGCGGCGGCGTGTTGACGCCCGTCATCGCGCGGCGGGCGAGGTAGGCGTGCACCTGCCGCATCAGCGCGCCGAACGCCAGCAGCGCGGCCACCGGAGGCACCGCAGCGACAACGTAGTTGAGGGCGTTTGCGTCCTGTCCGACTCCGGCCACGTTCAGCCCGATGGAGGCGCCGTCACCTGCGGTGACCAGGCCGATTGCCCACCAGTCGACCCGGTGAGCGAGCGAGGCACGCAGGATCAACAGCTCACCGATCACGATGAACAGATCCACCGTGGCCGGCCAGGCCCACGAACGGGCCACCGCTTCCGCCATCCCGTGCGCGGCGGCGACTTCCTGCAAGTGCTCGTACGACAGCCAGAACGCCACCGCGGTGAGCACCACCGTCAGCACACTCGCCAGGGCAGTGATCGCATGCTCCACGCCGACGGGCGTCAACGCGGGCTCGACGCCCGTCGACCGTGCGTCGACGCGGGCCGCGCCGCTCATGCCGCACCCGCTTCCACCGTCGCCGGCTCATACGTGGCGTACACGTGGAACTTGACCCGGTAGACCGTCGCGTCGAACTCCAGCGACGGCCGATCACCGATCCGGTCGGCGACCACCTTCTCGGCGGGGACGCCCAACGCCTCGCGCCACGCCTCCAAGGCGCTGGGACTGCCGAGCTGCACGCTCAGCTCGTTCGGGGCGTATCGGCTCGCGGTGATGTAGGCGGCGGGGAGGTTCGGGTGGCTGACCGCGATACCGGCCAGGCACGTCAACGTGGCCCCCTGCGCGGCCATGGTCCCGGCGCTCACGCGGCCACCTCCGAGACCGCAGAGGTATGGTTCGCCACCGCGAGGCATGCGGCCAGCACCTTGCGCCGAGCCCGCCGCACCCGACGCGTGTCCACCTCCGTGACCGGACGGTCCAGCAGGCTGATCTGCGCGTCCAACAGCTCGACTTCCGCCCTGATGAGCGGCATCTCTCGCTCGATCGCGTCCAGCTCCGCATCCGTAGGCTCCAGCCACGGAGCGAACGCGGTAACAGCGTCCTGAACAGTAACGATGTGTTCCATTGGGTCGTGTCTCCCTAGTAGCAGGCAACGGCCCGAACAGAGCCCTCGGTGTTCCAGCACCGGGGGCTCGCGCCGTTGAAGTCGGTAGATCCGGCTCCCCTCAGCGCTGCTCGTACGAGACGAGCAGCGGAGGCAACCGGCCGCAGCGAACGCCGCGAGGGTCGAAGCGCGACCTAGCCGCGCAGTCCGCCTTTTCGACTCGGGGAGGCGGAGCCCACCTATGCAGTTCTCAAGCAACCACCAGCGCGGGGCCCCTAGTTGCGGAGGGCCATCCCGATCCGGAACCACTCCTCACGGAGGAGGAGCGGCGTTGCATCTACAGACTGGACCGGTGGACCGGTCCAGTCAAGCGATGTAAATCGAGTTGGAGGGCACCGAATGGAGTTTGCGCAGCTCAGGCGGCGTGACGGGGTGTCAAAAAAGCTGGACCGGCGGACCGGTCCAGCTCGGTTGGGGGTTCCCTACATGGCGTAGGTGTCCACCTGCTCGAAAAGCGAGGATGGGGTGACGCCTTCCTCGCAGACCAACGGGCGACCGTCCTCGTCGTACGCCGTGTGGAGGAGCACGGCGACCGCAGTGCCCGCCGCTACATGCAAGCGCTCCGCCTCCGTGTCCGTAGCGAGTCGCACGGTGGTGATATCCGCTCCTTCGACCGGGAACCGACCAGTCTGCCGACGGACGTAGCGTGTCGTGCCCTCGGCGATGGGAGCAGTGTCGGCGAGGCGAGGTGCTGCCTCCGCGATCTCTGGGGGAAACCACGCCTCCACGCAGCTATTCGGGGTTCCGTCCGGGAGCTGGAGGACGCGGATGCGTCGCAGCGCCAGCACTCCGGGGGAGATCCCGAGCGCATTGGCGACGCGGGCGGGAGGTTCTGCCCAGTCGGGCGTACCGATCCTCAGGAACGGCATCCCACCCAAGATGCGCGCCGACCCGGCTCGGCGGGCGCCGGCGGGGCGCGCTACAGGTGTCTCCGTGACGACGAACCCGGTGCCCTGCTTGGCCACCACCACGCCATCGTTGCGGAGCACGTCCACGGCTTTGATGGCGGTGGCTCGTGACACGTCCCACTGCTCGGCCAGGTCGCGGCCGGACGGGATGGTGGCGCCAGGGGGGAACTCACCAGCGGCGATGCGGGCGCGCAGAGACTCGGCGATCTCTTCGTACTTCAGAACGGCCATGGCTTCCCCTACTCCGCGCGCTGGACTGGTCCACCGGTACACAGGATACTGCGACCATGTCGAATCTCGAATTGGCTCCCTCCGTGATGCGGTTCTACGGCGAGACAGTGAACGAGGACAGCCGCCTGCGTAGCTCGGCAGACGGACGTATGGAGTTGGTCAGGACTCAAGAGCTCCTCCGACGCTTCTTGCCCCCAGCGCCGGCGCGCGTGCTCGACGTGGGAGGGGGGACCGGGATTCACGCTGAATGGCTTGTGAAGGACGGTTACGAAGTCACGCTCGTGGACCCCGTGCCCCGCCACGTCGAGCACGCGTCGGCCGTGTGCATGGCGATCGTGGGAGACGCCCGCGATCTGCGCCAGCCGGACGACAGTTTCGACGTGGTGCAGCTCCTTGGGCCGCTGTACCACCTGCCCGACCCCGACGACCGGCGTAGGGCACTGGCGGAAGCCCACCGCGTGGTGAAGCCGGGAGGGTTGGTCGCGGCGGCTGCAATCAACCGCTACGCGTCGCTCTTTGAGCACGTCACGTACGCCCACCTACACACCGAGCGGATTCGTGACTCCGTCGCCAAGATCCTTGAGACGGCCGTCTATGACGGTGTACGAGGGTTCACCTTGTCCTACTTCCACCGCGCTGAAGAGCTTGTGGCGGAATTGGTGGCCTCCGGGTTGACGGACGTGCAGGTCTTCGGGATCGAGGGGCCCGCATGGTCACTCGTGAAGGCGGCCGAGCAACAGCCCGGCGACGGGCCCACGGACGAGCTGATTGCCTCGGCAACGGAGGCGGCGCGCATGGCGGAGCCGTACCCGGAACTGCTTGCTGCCAGTTCGCACCTACTGGCCGTGGGCAGGGCTCCCGTTGACATCAACGTCTGACATCAACGGCGGCGAGAACCGTCGCGACGTAGGCGCGGTAGAACATTCCCTACTCTCATCAAGCCGAGGAGGGCCCCATCGACGTATGCGGGACCCTCCGTATGCCAAAGGCGCGGTATCTCGGCAGAGTCGGCGGACTACCCTAGCTTGCGGGCTACGCTGTCGTATTTATCCTGAATATGATCCTCTTTGATTTTTCCATTGCGGGCCTGCCGCAGAAATACCATCAGATCTTTTTCGTTCAGCGGCAGAACGAACTTGTTCTGCATCGCGATACGTTTGATGTGGCCATAATATGCAGGTTTCATCTCACCTCGAAACACTACGACAATGAATCCGCCGCTGAACTCATTGAGGTAGTAGCTCAACTGGTGGAAGTCGTCTGCATGCAACTCCGCATAGTTCTTGCACTCCCAGATGACTTGAGTGGCCCCGTATCTGGTGCGCATAGCTTCCCAGAAACCGCCACTTGCGCGATTAGAAGCAATCCAGTCCCGTACGACTCGGCCATCGTGACTTCGCGATCTGGGTTCTACGTTCCCGAGGGCGCGAAAGAAGCAGAGGCGAATTACATCGCCGACTATCTCTTCAAAGTCCTGCGCACCAGCGGTGCCTAGTTCGATCTGCTTGATATCTTCCATGAGCATCTCGACATGGGCGACGTACTCGGTCCTGTCGACACCCCCGGGCAGATCCTCAATCTTTCCAATTTTGCCAAATTCGGCGTCATCAGGAATGCTTCTAACCAGGGTGTCTTGGAGGTCCAGTGCATCCCAGTAGCAGCGATGGATGACGACGTCCGTGGCGTTACTCACTGGGGGAGGGCTCGTGTCGAGCGGCCCTAGAGCGCGGAACTTTGGACTCTTCCCTGCAACGCGAATCCCAACGAACCCAATATCATAGAGAAGGCGGATGAACTTTTCGGGTGAAGCGTTGACGGATAGCCATGTGCCACAAAGTTGCACAACTTCTGGATCTTTCATCAGCTTTCTGATGAGGTCCTCAATTGCTCCGAACGTAAAGGCGTTGCCTAGCCCATAAAAACGGGATAGCACGGTAGCCACCTGTGGGAAGTTCTCCGAATACTCATCCCCGAGGTCGCGGAATCGATTATCAGAGAACCGGCGCCGCGCCTGCTGAACATCCTCAAGAAGGATTTTCTCGTGGCCAGCTCCCTGAGCGGCTTCCACTGCATTGCTGGTGTAGATCAGAATGTCGCGTGGTCGCCTCTGGCAATATTCAAGAACATTGCTCCATGCCTCGTCCGGATGCTCGAAGAAGGCCTGCCAGGTTGCACCACGTAGCCCGAACTTTGCCGTGAGATTCCGATTCAAACGCTTTTCGATAACCTCCAGTAGTTGGCGTTCATTCCACTCCATGCCGACTACTGCCGTTTCAAGTCTAGAGGACTCCGTGTCGAGTCCACGTACGCGCTCATAAATGTTCTCACGAAGAAAAATGATCGCGCGTGCCCAAGGGATCTGAGTGGAAATCTCCTGACACGCGTGCATGAACGCGGTCAGGTAGATCAGCCCCTCGTCGCTCCCCTCCCAGTAGTCATCGATACTATCGATCAGTACAGTGTGGGTGGCGAGTCCTTCAGCGGACAGTTGCTTCATCTCATCCGCAACTCGCTTCGCGATCTTATTCTCGGTTAGCCAGCGCTCGTCGTCGCCGTCAACAAGGGCGCCACTAATTCGCGCAATGATTCTTAGGCAACGAAGGTCGAAATCCATGGCTGCATATTCATCAAGCTCGGCTTGAATTTCGTCGGGTAGTCTGTCGCGGCCAGGGCGATCTTGAAGCCACATCGAAAGAATCTCTACTTGCAACGCTCTACGGAATGCAAAAACGAGAGACCTGAATGGCTTACCCTTGACGTTCGTCAAGAGATCGATCTCTTGCAGGGTTGAAGAGGGGCTGAAAATCTCTGGAACGATGACGCGTGTGGCGCCGCCGTTCATTCCACAGAACTTCCTGACAGCCGTTTTCCCGGTGCCCCGCCGCCCTACAAAGAAGACCTTCTCGCTGTTCGGGTCCAGGGCGGCTTCAAGCGCCGCCGTATGCACGTAGATGCTTGGATCGCTCAGAGCGCTGTCATACTCGGCGAATGACTGTCCGATGTTGATTCGCCTAATGGCATCTTTCGGGAGGCGAAGCCCAGCCAGCGGCTGTGACGCTTCCCGCGCAGGAGGAGTAGCTGATTCAGGCGCTGCGGAAGACTTGGACTCTCTGCCCCTTTTACGACGAACCACGGCAGCTCCCCAGACCGACGATGATCGATTCGCACCATAGTGCCTGAGTCGCTGAGTGTGTGTTCAAGAAACGGGCAAAAATCCAGCTTCTCAGGGCGACGGTCAGGGTTTGAGGGTGTCGGTACCGGTCTGCCCCGTGTGTATGACTCAAAGTGCGGACCGGGGCGCTGGCCCAGCCGAGCGCAGAGCCCCGTGGGCCAACTGAGCGCGGCCCACGACAGCCGTCACGACCCCCCGCAACCCGCACCCTTGAACATCTCTAGATGTGTCGTCCGCACCAGCCGCTGCGGGACCTGATCGGTCACCGTCTGCGGGCCGACGCACGAGCAGTGTGGGCGGACAGCCTTCGTCTGGTACTGAGCCTTCGCGGAACCTGCGGCGCCGCGGGCGGACTTGTTGGGGGGCGGGAAAGCCTCCTGTGGTCGTCCCAATAGCCGACCGTGGCCACCCAAGCCAAGCTTGCAGCGATGATGCCCTCGGCCCAGAAGAATGCGATGTAGTCGATCAACGATCCGATTGGCGGAGTCCCCGGTGCGGCGTTGCGCAAGCCGACAAGGGCGAACAATGTCGCTGCCATCCAGCCTAGAGATGGCCAGATGAGCCCCTGATGCTGGCGCACCAGCACTGTCGCACTTGCCAACACGGCCACGGCTAGTGTCCACATGGAGAAAAATAGGAAGCACGCCAGAATGAAAGTGCCTCCGGACCGACTGATGTTCATTTCAAGGCCGGCAGTCCCGGGGTCAAAAATCCATGCACGGACTGAATTCATGGTGAAGAACGGGTCTTCGTTCCGAAAGGCCATTGCGACTGGAATATGGGTTCCATCCGAGCTGGTGGCCTTCCATTGGATAAACGTCGAGTAGCTGTCCCAGGGGTAGTCGGTCGGCCCGCCGTAGAGCACAATCGAGAGCTGCTGCCTGTGAGGCATGGCGTCCTTGGCGAGAAGCACGTCTCCTCCGGAGAGGTACGGGCTGGTGAGTCGTACGTCCTCAGTCAGGGCGTACCCCGTATCCGTGCGCTTCCCCAGGGTTCCTCGGGCAGCAGGCCATACGGTTAAGACCACCTGCCCAGTGCCGGGGTCTACCTTTTTCGCGCTGACGTCGAGATCTAGCCACATTGGAGTCTCTCGGTGAATATCTCCACTATCGGCCAATGTGGACTTCTGGGACGACGTGTTGCTGGCATACAGAAACATGCCTGTCTCGGCGAGCACCGCAACCAAGACCGCAATGACGAGTGTGGTCCCCACGTACAGCAGCCACGGCCGAACCCCCCAAATCCTACGGAGCCCGTTCGGATCCGGTGTGCGTCCAAGCGGACCGGTGGGAGTTCGGGGCGACTCAGCCATTTGACAAGCCTGGCTCGACGCTCGCACAACGGGGGGCTCGCCACGCCGTTGACGTGTGGCGCCGGGCTTCGGGCAGCCGGGTCGGAAAGGGGAGCACACGCCCGGGCCGGCCGGTCGTAGGACCCACTCTGCGACGAGGGAGCCCCAGGCGAGCGGGTCGGGGGCGATGCCGTCCCTCCACTAGCCAAGGTAGTTGACGATAGGGCGAGATGCGCCGTTCGCCTGGGTTGCCGCAACAGCCGGAGTGACCTGGGGAACGGCGCCGCCGACCACGTCCGCCCTTACAAGGCAGCGGTCAGGCGCTCGTTGGTTGGAATCCAACTGCGGCCTTCGGGGCGGTGCTGAGTCGCGCTGTGGGCCATGCGTGGGCCAGCGCGCTCGTGATTCTGCCGCGTCGACTAATAGGCGCAGGTCAGAGGCGGCGCCGGTAGCTATACAGCGACGCTCTTGAAAGCCGTCCGGGTGACCGGGACCATATGAGGGATGAGGTGGAAGCCTTCTCGGCTCCACCCGGCGCGTTGTCCTGGTCTTTGTCCAGTGCGGCAACGGCCGCCACCGTTCACCGCCGTACGCGCACTCCCTCTGACCTGCCCCGTGAACCCCTACGAACACCCTCGGACGGCAACGCGGACAGTTGGAAAGCGTGTTGGGGGCAACCCCTCACGAGTTCGAATCTCGTATCCTCCGCCAGTGCCTCACCGGGCACGATGTCGAAGGGCCCCACCGCTTGTGGTGGGGCCCTTCGACGTTGGCCGCCTCGGTCGTAGGCGTGTGGCGGGCGTCATGAAGTCGCCCGTGATCGGGCAGACCGATCGTGCGGCGCCGCGGCCGTGCGCATGCCGGGGCCGACGTCGGTTCTTCCGGATGCGGACGTATCCCGCGTCGCGGTCGACGTCCTCCCAGGGGAACCCGAGCGCTTCTCCTTGCCGAAGCCCGAGCACGAGGGCGACCACCCAGTGCACTGTTGCCGAGCTCGGCCGCCTCGAGCCGCCTTCATCGTCGCCGGCCAGTGGCCGCAGACCCAGGCCGCGCCGCCGGCCCGGAAGAAGCGGTGGATCCTCGTCTCCGCGGACGTCCGGATCATGCGCCAGTCCCGCTGAGCCCCGCCGGGCCTGCGCGTCGCGGACGTCTCGGTCGTGATCGGTGCGCGCTGTGCCGGTTTCCTCCTGGTGGGAGCCGATGCCCTGTCGCCTCGTCAACTCCCTGCGCCTACAGTCTCGTCGGAGTGACGGGCGAGCGGGGTGGGATGGGTGGGCATGGAGTCGGCGCAGCGTGTGATCCATCGGAGTGGGCTGTTCTCACGGCTGCTGGTCGTGCTGGTGGGCGTGGCGGTCCTGCTGCTCGGCTACAGCCTCCTCAGGGAGAACCTGCCGGCACGGCTGACCCATGACTGGCCCTGGAAGCTCAAACTGCTGGACATACAGAGCGCCGTCACGGCGGTGCTCGGTACGGGAGGAGCCGCGCTGGCCCGGGCCCAGTACGCGCGGACGGTGCGGCCCGCCATCGGATACGGGGGCCGCGTCGTCGCGAACACGGCTCCGAACGAGCGGCTGGCCTGGCTGTGCAAGCTCCTCAACGGCGGGCAGGAGGTGGCGATCACCGCGGACACCAGCTACTGGATCGAGTACACCTCCGCGGGACGCGCCGCCGGCGCCGTCGACTCGTCGGAGTGGACGGGCCAGCCGGAGGCGACAGCGGCGATCGTGAGCCGTGGGCTGGCGGAGCGCCAGGACTTCCAGCTGAACCTTGTCGGCCGCGGTTACCCCATCCCCGGGCAGGGGCAGGGGCAACTGTTTCTGGGCTGGTTCACCGAGAAGGCCATGCGCGACCTGGAGAGCGTATACGTGCGGGTGCGGGTGGTGGACCGGGTCGGCGATGTCCACGAGCGCGTCGTCAACTTGCTGAAGGGCGCCGATCGTTCACCCACCCATCCGGACGCTTCCCCCTTCTGAGTACCCCGCTCTCCCCCGGGGCGGGGTACAGCTAGCTACACCCCCGGTTCGGGAGTGCACCTCATCGTTTCGGCGCACGGACGACGGCATCGTTGAACCCAGCTGGTCCCAGAGGTTCACAGCTCCCCCGTCCGGAAGGAAAGCCCATGAACGCGCTGCTCTCGTCCAAGCCGGAGACGGGCACGAGGACGGGCATGGAGACGGGCACGAGGAGGGGCACGGAGACGGAGTCCGCGGTGCGGGGTGCGGAGCGGGCCGGGACCAGCACCCACGACACCCGCCGGATACCGGCGGCCCCGGCCGCCGCCCTCGGCCCGCTCGCCTCCTTCGCCCGGTTCGTCCTCTGCGGCGGCGGCATCGGCGTCCTCTCCAGCTTCGCCGTCCCCCTCGTCGCCGGTCTGATGCCCTGGGCGGTGGCCAACGCGGTCATCACCGTCGCGTCGACCATCCTCTGCACCGAGCTGCACGCACGCTTCACCTTCGGCAGCGGGAAGCACGCCGGATGGCGCCAGCACTGGCAGTCCGCGGGATCAGCCGCGGCCGCCTACGCCGTCACCTCCGTCGCGATCCTCATCCTGCACACCCTCCAGACCTCCCCGGGCATGCTCACCGAGCAGATCGTCTACCTCAGCGCCTCCGGCCTCGCCGGCATCGGACGCTTCCTCCTCCTGCGCCTCTACGTCTTCGCCGGCGGACGGACCAGGGCCACGGAGCCGGTACGGGTGAACAACCCGGCACGCCGCCCGCACCGGGCCCTGGCATGGGCCTAGGCCAACCCGTCCGCCCTCCCCATCAAGCCACCAGTCCGATCACCCGACCGCACCCGTACGATCACCCGTCATGGAGGACTGGCTGGAGCGCGCGGCGAAGCTGAGGCAGTGGACCGGCAACGGGGTCCGCGCCCCGCACAAGCCCCTGCTCCTCCTCTACGCCCTCGGCCGGTTCCAGCGGGACGCCGGCGGCGAGTTGCGCTACAGCGCGGTCGAGGACGATCTCAAGCGGCTGCTGGCCGAGTACGGTCCGGCCAACCGGACGACACCGGCGTACCCCTTCCACCATCTGGTCGGCGACGGGGTGTGGGAGGTGCGGACCGATCGCGGACCCGGCAGCCCCGGCAGCGGGGTGCGGGAACTGCGGTCGACGGGCGCGGCGGGACGGCTGGCGCCGGACCTGCGGGCGGCGCTGCGACGCGATCCCGCGCTCCTCGGCCGGATGGCCCGGATCCTGCTCGACCTGCACTTCCCGCCCTCGCTCCACGACGAACTGTGCGAGGCCGTGGGCCTGGAGTGGGAGTGGGAGCCGGAAGGATCGGTGCACCTGCCGGACGCGGGGCCGCGGGACCGGCGCCGACGCGACGGGCGGATGCGGGAGCTGGTCCTGACGGCGTACGAGTACCAGTGCGCGTTCTGCGGGTACGACGGCCGGATCGGGGCGGTGCCGGTCGGGCTGGAGGCCGCGCATGTGCGCTGGTGGGCGTTCGACGGGCCGGACGACATCGACAACGGTCTGTGCCTGTGCTCGCTGCACCACAAGCTGTTCGACAAGGGCGTCCTCGGTATCGGGGACGGGCACCGCATCCTTGTGTCGCAGCGCTTCGTCGGACGGAGCCTGGCGGCCCGCGACCATGTCATCGCGCTGGCGGGCCGTCCGCTGACCGGTCCCCAGCCGGGCACCGCGCCCGTCGCCGCGCACCACCGGACCTGGCACACCCGGCAGGTGTTCCACGGAGCTCCGCGCCCTGCCGCGCCCGTCCCCACCGCACACGGGGAAGTGTGATGCAGGTCACGGGAAGTCGGTGCCGGGTGCCGGACAGCTCATAGGGGTGAGCATTGATATGCGTACCCGGGTACGGGCCGGGGAATCGAGCGCCTTCGCGGAGCTCTTCGACAGTTATGCGCGCGCGGTCTACAACCATGCCTTCCGGCTGACCGCCGACTGGTCGACGGCCGAGGACGTGATGGCCGCGACCTTCCTGGAGGCATGGCGGCTGCGTGACCGGGTCGACCCCGAGGGCGGCTCGCTGCGGCCCTGGCTGCTGGGCATCGCCACCAACACCGCGCGCAACCAGTACCGGAGCAACCGGCGTTACCGGCAGGCGGCCCAGGCCGCCGCCGCGGCCGAGCTGTCGGTGCCCGACCACGCCGAGGACGTGGCAGGGCGGGTCGACGACCGGGGCCGCCTGGCGACCGCCCTCACCGCCCTCGCGACGCTGCGTCCCGCGGAGCGCGAGGTCATCGCGCTCTGCCTGGGGGAGGGCCTGGACTACGAGGCCGCGGCCGAGGCGCTGGGGATTCCGGTCGGCACGGTCGCCTCCCGGCTCTCCCGCGCCCGCAAGAAGCTGCGCGCCCTCACCGACCCCGGACCGGCGCGCCAGGAACCCGAACCGCCGCTGAAAAAAGTTCGCGGAAGACGGGAAGGCAGCCGCCGCGCCCGACAGATAACAGGCGATCGCACCCAAGTGATCCGGCCCGCACAGGAAGGAAACCGATGAACGCGAACACGCCCCGGCAGAGTCCGGCCGAGCAGGACGAGAGCGCCCAGCAGCTCCTGTCCCGCACGGCGCGCGACCTCCCGGCGGGCCGTCACCAGTTCCACAAGGAGCGCCTGATGGCCCAGATTCACCAGATCCAGCAGGAAGAGCGCACGGCGGCCGCGGAGGCGGTGGCCCCGGCGCGGACCCGGCGCTTCCGGCTGCCGCGTCCGGCGATCACGCTGCCCGCGCTGGCCGCCGCCCTGGCCGGTACGGTCGTCGCCGTAGCGGCGATGAACGACGGCGGCGGGGTCAGGGACGGCGGCGTCGCCACCGGGCCCGCCCTCACCACCCACATCGGTGCCGCGACCACCAAGGACGTCCCCCAGTTGCTGGGCCAGATCTCACTGGCGGCGGCCGAGACCGAGGGAAGCCACCCGGCCGTCAAGCCCGGCCAGTACGTCTACATAGAGTCCAAGACGGCCGACACCTTCGTGAAGACCGTCGACGACAAGAGCAGCCTCGCCAGCCACGCGCTGCACACCCGCAAGGTCTGGCAGTCCTCCGACGGCACCAAGGGCTGGCTGATCGACCCGGCCTCCAGCGACGACCCCGCGGGGGAGACCCTGAGCCTGCCCGACGAGCAGGGGAACACCCTGGTCGGCGGCCTGAACCACCCCACGTACGACTACCTGGCCAAGCTGACCACCGACCCCGACCGGCTCCTGGCCACGATCTACAAGGAGACCAAGGGCCACGGCAACTCGCCCGACCAGGAGGCGTTCACCACCATCGGCGACCTGCTCGGCGAGAGCTATCCCCCGGCGCATCTCTACCCGGTGCTGTTCAAGGCCGCAGCGAAGATCCCCGGTGTCGTCGTCGTCGACGACGCGGTGGACGCGGTGGGCCGGCAGGGGGTCGCGGTGGCACGCCTGGACGAGACCAGTGGTCAGCGCGAGGAGTGGATCTTCGACAAGAAGACCCATGTCTTCCTGGGCGAGCGCTCGGTCCAGGTGAAGCAGGGCACCGGCGAGGACGCCCTGATGACGCCCGGCACCGTGACCTTCACCAGCGCGATCCTCAAGCGGGCCGTCGTCGACGGCATGAAGCAGACCCCTTGAGCCGATGCAGACCCCGTGAGCCGATGCGGTGGTCCCGTCAGCCGATCTTCACGGTCTTCGACACCGTGACCTGGTCGATGTCGGTGGTGCGGACGGTGGCCTTCATGGTCCAGGTGCCGGCCACCGGGAGGGTGACGCCGTCCGCGGCCCAGTAGCCGCCCTTGTCCGTCAAGCCGGCGTCGATCGGGCCGATCTGCTGGGATTCCAGAGTGAAGGTGAGGCGCAGTTCGGGCACCGCGGCGAAGCCGCCGTCGGAGCCGTAGATCACGGCCTGCACGGAGTTCTCGCCCACCCGGCTCGGTGTCAGTTGGATCTGCACCTTGCCGTGTCCGCCCTGCGCGCCGATGTCGAACGGAATCGTCGTCGTCGAGGCCGTGGTCTCTCCGGAGGCCGCGGTGGCGGAGGCCGCCGCGGCCTCGGTGGCCGCGCGGCCCGGCTGGGTACCGGTGAGCAGGGTGGTGATCACCAGCACGACGATGCCGACGACGACCTCGACCAGCACCGAACGGCGCAACGCCCGCCGGTACCGGTCGGCCTCGTCGGAGGCCGTGCCCGAGGCCTTGTCGGAGATCTTGCCCGAGCGCTTGTCGGAAGCCTTGTCCGAGGGCGCGTGATCCGGATCCGGTGCGCCGTCGTCCGATTCACCGTCGTCCGAGGGGCCATCGTCCGAGGGGCCGCCGTCCGAGGGAGCACCGTCCGACGGGCCGTCCGCCCTCCCGACCCGTACGTCGGTGGGGGCGGCCGAGGCCCCCACCGTCTGCGGCACCCGCTCCTCCACCAGCACCGCCGCCGCTGTCCGTGCCTCCTCCGCCGCGAGCATCAGCCGCCCGGTCCAGCGCCGCGAGGCCCCCGCCCCCGCCAGCAGCACCAGCACCGCCACCAGCTTGGCGAGGAGGAGCCTGCCGTACGAGGTGGAGGTCAGCGCGTCCCAGGAGCCGAGGCCGCGCCAGGACTGGTAGACGCCGGTGACGACCAGGACGGTGACCGAGGCGAGGGCGAGGCGCGAGAAGCGGTTGACGACGGCCGCGGGGAGCGGCTCGGCCGACCGGTACAGCGCGGTGAGCAGGGCAGCGAGGCCGCCCAGCCAGACCGCCATCGACAGCAGGTGCAGTACGGAGGAGACCATCGCCACGGGGACCTGGATCCCGGCGGACGCGTGCTCGGCGACGGCCCAGGTGACGGCGAGGGAGACGGTGAGCAGCCCGCCGAGCGCGAGGACGAGCCGCCCCCGCGTCTGCTCGCGTACCGGATAGAACACCGCCGCCCCGAGCAGCACCAGCCGCGCCAGCAGGGCCAGTCCCGGCCTGCTGGTCAGGGTCTCGCTGAGGACGGACGGGTCGAAGGCGTCCGCCGGTCCGCTGCCGCGCTCGTAGGGTCCGCGCAGGAGCAGCAGCGCGACGGTGGACCCGGCCAGGATCCACCAGCCGGTGAGGAGCAGCCGCCGCACCGGACCCGGGAACCCGCAGACCAGGACGAAGGTGGCCGCGCCGATGAGGAGGGCCAGACCGCCGTACGCCAAGTAGCGGGCGGCGTCGTAGAGCGTGCCCGCGGCGGTGTTCCCGGAGGGGTCCACGGGAACGGGCGGGGGGGTCGCGGAGGGTTTGCCGATGGAGAAGGTGAAGGCGCCGGAGACCGGGTGGCTGTCGGCCGAGACGACCCGCCAGGCCACCGTGAAGGTGCCGGTGCCCAGGCCCTTGGGCAGGGTCACACGGGCGGTGTCGGAACGGTCGCCCGCGTGCCCCGGATCACCGGTGTGCACGCGTCGGTTGTCCGGGTCGAGCACGCGGAAGGAGTCGTCAAGGAGCCCGATGGACTCGCTGAAGGACAGCGTCACCTCGGTGGGCGCCGTCTTCAGCACGCTGCCGTCCTGCGGATCGGTGCCGGTCAGCGCGGCGTGGGCGGACGCGCCGCCGACACCGCCGAACAGCACCAGGACCAGCACGGTGCCCAGCAGTGCCAGCCCCTGGGCGATCCGCCGTCGCTCCCGCTGTCCGCCTCCACGTCCGCTCACACGCCGTCTCCGTCGTCTCCGTCGTCCCTGCGGTCTCCGCATTCCGGTCCGCACTTCCAGAGTCACGGATACGTACGGACGAATCCGGCGCCGTGCTCACTCCCCCGGCGAGGAACCCACCGATCAGCCCACTGGGGAACCCGGCGAGGAAGCCTCCCGGAGGGCCGTCGCCCGGGTCAGAAAGGCCAGCCGGGCCCGCTTCTCGGGCAAGTAGACCCCGGGAAGGTCGATTTCGGGAAGCACGATCTCCGGGCCGACTACGAAGCCCTGTCGGACCAGACGCGCGATCGCCTTCTCGTTGCGCGCGTCGGGTTCGACCACGACCCGCTGCCGGTCGAGGCCGACCAGCACGTACCGGGTGAACGCGGTCAGCAGCGCGGACGACCAGCCCGGCCGGCCACCTCCGGACCCCGCGGGGCCGATCAGCAGGTGGACGCCGATGTCGCCGGGTTCGACGGCGTAGCACTCGCTGACCCGGTCGGCCTCGGGCTCGTACGTCTGGAAGAGCGCGGCGGGCTCGCCGTCCTTGACCGCGAGGAAGGCGTGGTGGGTGTCGAGGGAGTCCAGATGGACGTACGTCTCCAGCACCTGCTGTTTCGTGAGTCCGTTCATGCCCCAGAACACGGCACGCTCCTCGCTCACCCAGCGGTGGATGACATCCAGGTCGGCGTGCGGGTCGACGGGCAGGACGCGCACGGTCCCGAAGCCGTCGATGTTCTGCTCGTGCACGGCCTCGCGGTCGGCGGCGTACGGCTCACTGCTCATGGTGTCCTCAACCTTCTCTGTCTCCTGCTCCGGTGTCAGCCGGCTCCAGTCGGTGCTGACCGGGACCAGTTCTCCCTTGAGCCACAAGGGGAGTTGGTCGCGGTGGTGGGCCGAGCCCGGGACGCCCGAGGCGCCGAAGGGGACCACCCAGAGGCTCTGGTCGCGGTCGGCGAGGTCCCAGACATAACGGGCCGCCGGGCCGCGCGCGCTCAGGTCGGTCAGGCCGGGGACCGCCGAGGTGCACAGCACGCAGTCGTGGTCTCCGGAGAGACCCGGTTCGTCGTACGAGGTGGTCGGGAGCGCGCGCCAGGGCGCGAGCCGGTGGGTGTCGCCCCAGACGCCGAGCGGCCCGGCGGCCGCCTCCTCGACGGCCTCGCGGACGAGGGCGGCGCGATCGATGCCGTACAACTCCTCTGTCCTCAGCAGGTGTTCGAGGGCGAAGGCGACACGGGGGAGGAGGGCGAGCCAGGGGCGGAAGACCTCGGGGTACGCGGGCGGGTCGGCCAGCGCGGCGAAGGCGGGGTGCGCGGCGAGCCGCCGTACGACCGCGCCGCGCACCGCGGAGTAGGCGGCCGCCGCCATGCTGTCGGCCGTCATCCGGCGGTCCCAGCCGAGCAGCCAGTCGCGCAGGGCGGTCGCCTCGATGCCGAGTCCGTCGAGCGCGGCGAGGTGGTCCATCAGGGGCGCGGCGGAGGCGAGATGGGTGTCCATGTGGATGTCCGCCATGTCCTGGGCCGACCACTTCGGCCGTTCGTCGAGGAGCTGCCGGATCCGGGCGGCCCGGTGGACCGGGGCGAACTCGACACCGAGCGGGCCGGCGGGGCCGCGCTGGTTCGCCATCACGGCGACGCCGTCCTCGACCGTGCCGTACGGCATCTCGTGCCAGCCCCGCCATTCATGCCCGGGCTCCCAGGCGGCGACGATCCGGGTGCGGTTGTCCGCGCCGCGGAGCGGGACCCGGCCGGCGACCCGGTGCAGCACGCCGCCCTCGGTGTCGGCGGCCTGGACGACGTTCACGGGCTCGGCCCAGTGGTCGAACGCCCGGTCGACGTCGGCGACTTCGCGGGCCCGGAGGAGCGGGAGGAGCGCGCTGAAGCCGAGGTCTTCGGTGACGCGGGGCGGGTAGCGGAGGCTGATGGCTTCGACGCCCTCGGTCTGTTCCGCTCCGCCGATCACGACCGGTCCGCGCGGGGTCTCGACGACCTCGACCTCGACGGGTTCACCGCCCGCCACCTCGACCGTCTCCACGTGCCGGGCGACGGCCCGCCACTCCCCGTCGGGGTCGAGCGCCTCCCACTCCTCCGGTCGCTCCGGTCCTTCCGGTCCCTGGGGCCCGACGCGTCGCAGTCGTTCCCGGTACAGGTCCTGGTAGTCGGCCATCGCGTTGGTGATGGCCCAGGCGACCGTGCCGGTGTGGGCGAAGTGGGCGATGCCCGGGACGCCGGGGACGGCGAGGCCGACGACGTCGAACTCGGGGCAGGAGAGGTGGATCTGCTGGTAGACGCCTGGGTCCTCGATGAAGCGGTGGGGGTCGCCCGCGATGACCGGGCGACCGGTGCCGGTGCGCTCGCCCGTGACGAGCCAGCCGTTGCTGCCGGAGGTGCCGGGACCGTCGGCGGCGAAGAGGTCCACGGCCTCCGGTCCGATCCGGCGGACGACCTCCTCCCTCCACAGCTTGGCGGGGAAACCGGCGAAGAGGATGTGCGCGCCGAGCCAGACGCCGAGCGGGGTCCAGGGCTCCCAGCGCCCCGGGGCGAGCCCGGTCTCCGCGAACTCCGGGGTGCGCCGGGCGCCTTCGGCCAGCCCCTCGTTGACCCCGTCGACATACGCCACGACCCAGTCGGCGGTCTCCGGATCCCGTCTCTCCAGCGCCGCGAAGCAGCGTCTCGCGGTGTCGTCTAGCCGGGCCCGGCGTGCGAACCGGTCCCAGCCGACGGCCTCGGCGCCGAGGAACGCGGCGGAGGTGCCCTGCGCGCGGTGCCGTTCGACCTCCAGTTGCCAGGCGCGGTCGAGGGCGGTGACACGGCCCTGGGCGCGGGCGAGGGCGCGGGCGTCGGTGGCGCGCAGGTGGGGGATCCCCCAAGGGTCACGGTAGAGCTCGGCGGTCACAGTCCATCCCCACTCTTGTCAGGTTAGGCTAACCTAACTTTTGCTGTGGCGAAATCGTACGTGAGGGGTGGAGGGCCGATGGGCCAGGGGCATGGCTGGGAAGGCGCGGTACTCAAGCTGCTGCGCGGCAAGGACTTCGAGTTCACGGTGACCGGAGCCGAAGACATCACCCCGCGCTACCGGCGCCTGCGCCTGACCGACGGCGGCATGCTCGCGGCGACCGGGGTGCACCCGACCATGTGGGTCCGGCTGTGGTTCGACAACGCGGGCAAGCCGCACCAGCGGGCATACACCCTGGTCGACCCCGACCCCGCGAACGGCACCTTCGGGCTTGAGTTCGCGCTGCACGAGGGGCGCGCGAGCGACTGGGCGCGGGCGGCGCAGCCCGGGGACACCATCGCGGCCACGGTCCACGGCACCGCGTTCACGGACCCGGACCCGGACCCGTCCCACGTCTTCGCCGTCGCCGACTCGGCCTCCCTCCCCGCCCTCAACTCCCTCCTGGACGCGGTGGGTACGGCCCCGGCGACGATCTGGTTCGAGACGGACCACGGCACGGACGGGCTCCCGCTGCGCACCCGCCCCTCACTCCACGACCTGCGCCCGGTCCCGCGCCGGGGCGCGCCGCTCGTCACCCGGGTCAAGGAGTCCCTCCCCGGCCTCCTCAAGGACCAGTCCGCCCCCTATGTCTGGATCGCCTGCGACACCACCACGACCCGCGCGCTCACGACGTACGTCCGCAAGGAACTCTCCGTCCCGAGGCAACGGGTGAACGCGATGGGCTACTGGCGCACGGCGGCCTGAGAGGCGTTCCGCACCCTCACGCGGGATCATCGAGACATGGACGTCAGCCTTCACATCGCCCAGGATCCCGAAGCGGACGCGTTGCTCAGCCGCAGTCCCCTCGCCGCCCTGACCGGGATGCTGCTGGACCAGCAGGTGCCGATGGAGTGGGCGTTCAAGGGACCGCGCACGATCGCCTCGCGCATGGGGGCGGACGAGTTGGACGCACACGAGATCGCCGCGTACGACCCGGAGAAGTTCGCCGCGCTGCTCACGGCGAAACCGGCCGTGCATCGCTATCCCGGGTCCATGGCCAACCGGATCCAGCAGCTGTGCCAGTACCTCGTGGAGCACTACGACGGGGACGCGGCCAAGGTCTGGGACGGCGTCAAGAGCGGCGAGGAGCTGCTGCGGCGGCTCAAGGAACTGCCCGGGTTCGGCGCCCAGAAGGCCCAGATCTTCCTGGCCCTGCTCGGCAAGCAGTTCGGTGTGCGGCCCAAGGGCTGGCGCGAGGCGGCGGGGGCGTACGGCGAGCCGGACTCCTTCCGCTCCGTCGCCGACATCACCGGGCCGGAGTCCCTGGCGAAGGTCCGCGCCCACAAACAGGAAATGAAGGCCCAGGCGAAGGCCTCCGGCAAGTAGCCCACCACGTTCCTCGCCCCGCCGCAGCGCTCCTCAGGGGCACGGGGAACTGCGCAGGGGGCAGGGGCGGCGGGGGCGTGGGTCCGCCGGATGGGTCACCGCGGTGGCAGAGCGGCCCCACGCGGCCAAAGCATGAAACATGAGCGAGGTACCGAACGCCCCCCACCAAGGCCCGCAGTACGACGACCGCCACGTCCACGACCGCGAGCCACGCGTCACCCCCGAAGGACCCCTGCACTTCCTCGCCCGCAGCGCCTGGCAAGCCGTCCTGCTCGCCGGCGTCGCGGCCTTCGTCCTGGGCGTGCTGGTGCTGGTCTGGCCGGGCGCCTCCCTGCTGGCCGCAGGCGTGCTCTTCGGCCTCTACCTGCTCTTCAGCGGCGTACTCCAGCTCGTCGCCGCGTTCGGCACCCACGTCGCGACCTCGCTGCGCGTCATGGCCTTCATCAGCGGCGCCCTCTCGATCCTGCTCGGCCTGTTCTGCTTCCGCGGCCCGATGCAGTCGACCCTCCTCCTCGCCCTGTGGATCGGCATCGGCTGGCTGTTCCGCGGCATCACCCAGACCCTGGCCGCCGCGTCCGACCCGACCGTGCCGGCCCGCGGCTGGCAGATCTTCCTCGGGATCGTCAGTTTCCTCGCGGGGATCGTCCTCATCGTGTCCCCGTTCACCTCGGTCGCCGTCCTCACCCTCGTCGGCGGCTGCTGGCTCATCGCGGTCGGCGTCACGGAAATCGTCACGTCGTTCGTGATCCGCGGCCGGGCCAAGCACATCCCTGCCGTCGTCTGACCGCACGCCCGACCGCACGCCGAGTCCACGCCGTACGTCAACTCCACGCCTCTCCCGTAGCCCATGAGGGCGGATCTCGGCGCCGACGCGATGAACCACCCACTCCGGATGGGGACACGACCTCCTATGAGCTCCTCTCCGCACCGCCGGCCGCGCCCGCCGCACCGGCACGCGTGGATGCGGGTTCTCACGCTCCTCGTCGTCACGATCCTCGCGATGGGCGCCTACGTCGACGCCCTCGCCCCGACCCCCGTCGTGGCCTCCGCCGAAGCGGGCTGCGGCGCCGAACACGACGTACTCGACACGGCCCTTCGCCCGCCCGCCCGGCAGGACCACCGCCCCCTCGCCCCGCTGCACCCCGCGCCGACCTCTCCCGACTGCCCGGAGCCGGCGCCCCGCCCCCGTCACGTACCGCCGTCGCACTCCCGCACGCTGCACGCCCTGCGCTCCGTGGTCCTGCGCTGCTGACAGGCCCGGCCCGGCCTCCGGACCGTCCCCACCAGCCAGTCAGTGAACCGAGCGAACGCAAGGACACAGCCATGCCCACCGACCCGTACGCGGTCCTGCGCGCCCTCCTGCGCGCGGAAGCCGTCCGCAACACGCCCAAGCCGCAGCCCGAGCCCAGGCCCGCACCGGACGCCCGGCAGATGCAGGCGCCCCCGCCCAAGGAGCACGGAAACAGCTAGGGGAACGGTGAGGCGACCGTCCCGCCCGCGGGCGGGGCGGTCGCCTCACCGCCTGACAGATGACAACTGACAACTGACAGATATCAAAAACTGACCACCAACCACCGGCTACCAACCACCGGCTACCGGCTACCGTCTGCGCCGAGCCGTCCCGAAGAGGGAGCGGGTGATCTCCCTGCCGATCTGCGTGCCCATCGACCGTGCCAGGGACTTGAAGATCCCGCTGCCGACGACCTGTTCGACGACCGAGGGTTCCTCCTTCGCCCGGCCGCCGCCCTTCGCGGGCGCCCGCCCGGTCTCCGCGGCCCCCTGGGCGGCGGCCTGCGCGGCTGCCGCGTCCCGCGCCGCGAGCTTCTCGTACGCGGACTCGCGGTCGACCGCCTGCGCGTAACGCCCGTACAGCGAGGACGCCTGCACCGCCCGGTCCAGCGCGGCCGGATCGACAGGGCCCATCAGGGACTGCGGGGCCCGCAGCCGGGTCGCCGCGACCGGCGTCGGCGCGCCCTTCTCGCTCAGCACGGTCACCACGGCCTCGCCGGTGCCGATGCCGGTGAGGACCTCCTCCAGGTCGTACGGGGAGTTGGGGAAGGTCTTCACCGTGGCCTTCAGTGCTTTCTGGTCGTCCGGGGTGAAGGCGCGCAACGCGTGCTGGACGCGGTTGCCGAGCTGCGCGAGGACGTCGGACGGCACGTCCTTCGGGGTCTGCGTCACGAAGAAGACACCGACCCCCTTCGAACGAATGAGCCGCACGGTCTGGGTGATCGACTCCAGGAAGGCCTTCGACGCGCCGGTGAAGAGCAGGTGCGCCTCGTCGAAGAAGAAGACCAGTTTCGGCTTGTCGATGTCGCCGACCTCCGGGAGGTCGTGGAAGAGATCGGCGAGCATCCACATCAGGAAGGTCGAGAAGAGCTGCGGTTTGTCCTGGACCTCGGGGAGTTCGAGGACGGACACCGTCCCGCGCCCGTCGGACGCCGTCCGCAGCAGCTCGCTCGTGTCGAACTCCGGCTCCCCGAAGAACGGACTCATGCCCTGCGCCTCGAAGGCGGTCAGGGAGCGCAGGATCACACCCGCCGTCGCGGGCGACAGTCCACCGATGCCCTTCAGCTCCGCCTTGCCCTCGTCCGAGGTCAAGAAGGTGACGCCGGCCCGCAGGTCCTTGAGGTCGAACAGTTCAAGACCCTTCTGGTCGGCGTAGTGGAAGATCAGGCCGAGCGACTGCTCCTGGGTCTGGTTCAGCTGGAGCACCTTGGAGAGCAGCACCGGGCCGAAGCTGGTGACCGTCGCCCGTACGGGGATGCCCCTGCCCATGCCGCCGAGCGCGTAGAACTAGGCCGGGCAGGCGGTCGGCGTCCACTCCTGGTGCACCTCCTGGGCACGCGCCAGCACCTTGTCGTTCGACACGCCCGGCGCCGAGATCCCGGAGACATCACCCTTGATGTCGGCGAGGAACACCGGCACGCCCTGCGCGGACAACTGTTCGGCGATCAGCTGCAGCGTCTTGGTCTTGCCGGTGCCGGTGGCTCCGGCGACCAGCCCGTGCCGGTTGAGCACGGGCAGCGGAATGCGGATCCGGGCGTCCGGCAGACACCTCCCGTCCCAGAGCAGGGCGCCCAGGTCGAGCGCGGGTCCGGCGAACGCGTAACCGGAGGCGATCTCCAGGGCCTCCTGGGGGAGCCCGCGGGCGCCGCTCACACCTTCGGGTGCCACCACGGGAGGTGCTTCGCTGTCGCTCATATCAGGCCCCTGTTCCCGGTTTGCACTGATTTACGGCGTCTTTTCCAGCGTCGCACTCCGTCGCCATGGCTGCGCCCGGAAGGTCTGGGCCGGTAGGCTTTCCGTGTGATCTTCAAGCGCATCGGAAACGGACGGCCGTACCCCGACCACGGCCGGGAAAGCACCCGGCAGTGGGCGGATGTCGCGCCGCGCCCGGTCCGCCTCGATCAGCTCGTGACGACCAAGGGTCAGCTGGACCTGGAGACCCTCCTCGCCGAGGACTCCACGTTCTACGGAGACCTGTTCGCGCACGTAGTGAAGTGGCAGGGCGACCTGTACCTCGAGGACGGCCTGCACCGCGCCGTACGCGCCGCGCTGCAACAGCGCCAGGTGCTCCACGCACGCGTGCTCGAACTCGACTGACTCGGTCGACTCGGTCGACTCGACCGAGATGAACTCGGCCGGGACCGGGCGCCTGGGACGCGAGGGCCTCCTTGAGGCCCAAGATCCCCGCTCGTTGACCCTTTTGGGTTGGACTGAACCTCGACCGATGATCATTTAGTAGGAATCACCGCCGCGGCACACTACGCTGCGCCCATGAGCATGCTCACTCCCCCTGGCATGGGCGGCCAGTACCGGATCACGGGGGACAAATACCCACGGATGCGCCGACCCCGGGGGCGTCGCAGGCTCGTGTTCCTGGTCGTCGCCTCCGTCACCGCGCTCGGGCTGATCGGGTGGGGAACCCTGCAGCTCATCGACGTCTTCACGGGCAAGGGCGACAAGGCCACAGCCGCCGGTACGAAGGGCGACTGCACGTCCAAGACCGGCCCGTCGGCCAAGGCGAGCACGGCGTCCACCGCCGCCGGGACACTGCCCAGGCCCGGGCAGATCACCGTCAACGTCCTCAACGCCACGCCGCGCAGCGGGCTCGCCAAGCAGACGGCGGACGAGCTGAAGAAGCGCGGGTTCCGCATCGGCGACGTGGGCAACGCGACGGCCACGTACGACAAGAAGGTCAACGGCGCCGGGATACTGCTCGGCGCCAAGGGGGCCGCACAGGCGGCGCTGCCGGTGCTGGGCACGCAGTTGTCCGGCGCCGAGGTGAAGACGGACGGCCGCGCCCAGGCCGACCGGGTCGACCTGATCATCGGCAACGCCTTCAAGAGCCTCACGAAGAAGCAGGACGCCGACAAGGCCCTGGCCACCCTGTCCGGGCCCCGGCCGGCCGCATCCGCCTCTCCGAAGAGCTGCTGAACGGCGAAGGCTGTCGGCTGCCCCGTAGGGACCGCGGACAGCCTTCGTGAGACCGCTGATCGTTCGGAACCGACCGCTGGACCCCTGACCCCTGGACGGCCCCGGCAAGGCCGCTGAGGGCTCGAGGGGCGATCGCAGGCCCGTAGGGGCCGCGACGGTCCCGTAGGACCCGTGGCAGGTCCCGCGCAGATGCGGGGCGCAGATGCGGGAACCAGGTCCCGCGCGGGTGCCGGACCCTACTCGGCCGCCCCGTACATCCGGTCCCCCGCGTCGCCCAGCCCCGGCACGATGTAACCGTGCTCGTTGAGCCGTTCGTCGACCGACGCGGTCACGACCGTCACCGGCGTGCCCGCCAGCTCGCGCTCCATGACCTCGACGCCCTCCGGGGCGGCGAGCAGCACCACGGCGGTGACGTCGTCGGCGCCGCGCTTGATCAGCTCCTGGATCGCCGCGACGAGCGTGCCGCCGGTGGCCAGCATCGGGTCGAGGACGTACACCTGGCGCCCGGAGAGGTCGTCCGGCATCCGGGTCGCGTACGTGGACGCCTGGAGCGTCTCCTCGTCGCGCACCATGCCAAGGAAGCCCACCTCGGCGGTCGGCAGCAGCCGCACCATGCCGTCGAGCATGCCGAGGCCCGCGCGCAGGATCGGCACGACCAGCGGGCGCGGGTAGGACAGCTTGACGCCCGTGGTGGGGGCGACCGGGGTCACGATGTCGACCTGCTCGGTGCGCACGTCGCGGGTGGCCTCGTAGGCGAGCAGGGTGACCAGCTCGTCGGCGAGCCGCCGGAAGGTCGCGGAGTCGGTGCGCCGGTCGCGCAGGGTGGTGAGCTTATGGGCGACCAGGGGGTGGTCGACGACGTGGAGACGCATGGCCATAACAGTAGCCGTGCCCCCGTGTCCCTCGCGCTGGCATCAAACCGCCCGTCAGAGGGAAGGCGGTAGGGACGCACCTGGGGTGGTGGGCCTATGCCGGACCGGGAAAAGGAGCCCCCGGAGCAGCTGGACCGACTCGGACGAGCCGAGGGGGCCGAATGGGCCGATGCGGCCGAACGGGCCGATGCGGCCGAACGGACGGGACGACTTCGCCGCGTCGAACAATCCGAACGGGCCGAACAATCCGCACGGTCCGAACGGATCGGGCAGCCGGAGACGGACGCCGAGCGACGGCGGCGCCGGGCCCAGTTCCTCCGGGATCTCACCGAGGCGCGCGAGCTGCGCGACCGCGTCCAGCCCCGCCGCGCCAAGGTCGCCCGCCTCCGTCACGCCATGCGCATGCGCACCTTCCGTTGGTAGCTCCTTCGGTAGCTCCTCCAGTGGCTCCTTTGGTAGTCCTTTGGTAGTCCTTCGGTAGCTCCTTGGTGTCCGGCCCACGCCGTGAGGGCGGGGACATGCACACACGACGCCGAGGGCCGCGTACGATCCGCTGTTAGCGATCAAAAGAGGCAGACACAGCAGGCCGAAGACGTCCCCTGAACGCTCTGTTTCTGCCACGATTCCGAGTGGGTGGGGTCTCGGAGCAGCACTCCCCGCCCAATCGACCTCCGCCGGGGGGACCCCCAACCGGCACGCCTATGACCAGTGGGAGAGTCACGGTGTACTTCGCCGCACTGCTCGCGCGCACCGAAGACGGGTGGGAAGCGAGCGACACAGAGCTCGACGATGTGGAGACCCTGTCGGATCTGACCGATCTGGCCCGTGAAGCCTCGGAGGAGGACACGGTGCTCGTACTCATCGAGCAGGAGGACGCGTGGTTCGGCGTCGTCCGCGTGGACGGTGAGGAGGACCCTCGCATCTACGTCTCGGACGCCGCAGCCGCTGCCCGCAGCTCGTACGGCGAGATCCTGCTCACGGACGAACTACTAGGACGGGAGCCCGGCGACGACGACGCCGACCTGGACTCCCTCGACCTGGACGGCACCGAGGACGGTGAACCCGACGACGCAGACGACTCCGAGGACGACGAGGAGGAGAGCGTCTCCGACGAGATCGTCTCGCACAGCCCCGTCGGGGACCGCGAGATCCTCGCCGACCTCGGTGTGAGCGAGAAGGAACTGCTCGCCCTGGACGAAGGCGACGCGCTCAGCACGATCGCCGAAGCCCTGGGAGCGGCAGAGGTCCTGGAGACCGTCCGCTAGGGCCTGATCCGCCGGACGGGCCCCAGGACCCGATCCGGAAGGCAGGGCCCGGCTCCCGCGGTTCCGGGGGAGGCGGTTTCCCTGGCGAGCCCGATAGATTTCCCGGGTGAGCCCGACAAAAGAGACCTTTCCAGCAGATCCGGCAGATCCGGTACGCGACCGCTGGCGGGCCGCGATGCGGCTCGCCCTGGACGAGGCCCACCGGGCCGTCCAGGGCGGGGATGTTCCCGTCGGCGCCGTCGTGCTGTCCACGGACGGTACGACGGTGCTCGCGACCGCACACAACGAGCGCGAGGCCACGGGCGATCCGACGGCGCACGCCGAGGTGCTCGCGATCCGCGGGGCCGCCCAGCGGCTCGGCGAGTGGCGGCTGGCCGGCTGCACGCTCGTCGTCACCCTGGAGCCCTGCACGATGTGCGCGGGCGCGCTCGTCCAGTCCCGGGTGGACCGGGTCGTCTACGGCGCCCGCGACGAGAAGGCGGGCGCGGTCGGTTCCGTGTGGGACCTCGTGCGCGACCGCCGGCTCAACCACCGCCCCGAGGTGATCGGGGGCGTACTCGAGGACGAGTGCGCGAGTCTGCTCACGCGTTTCTTCCGCGACCGCTGACTCCATGGAGCGGCGGGAAACGGATTTCAGACCACGGCCCACCTTGGGGTAGGGTCTCCCTCGGTAGCGTGTCCGAGCGGCCGAAGGAGCTCGCCTCGAAAGCGAGTGTGGCGCAAGTCACCGAGGGTTCAAATCCCTCCGCTACCGCTTGAGAAGGGCCTCGTCGCAAGACGGGGCCCTTCGTGCGTACGGCAAAGGACCTCGGCCAGCGGGCCGTTGGTCCAAAAAAGTGGGGTGAAGGTTACACTCGCCGCCGGCACACGGGGCCCAGTGGGCGCATCAGTCACAGGGGAGGCCGCGATGGCGGTGAATTCGAAGAAGATCGCCGTCTACATACTCGTGGTCTTCGCGCTCTACGTGATCATCACGGATCCGGCGAAGGCGGCCGATTACGTCCAGATAGGGTTCGAGGGCATTTCGACCGCCGCCCGGTCCATCGGCGACTTCATGACGTGGATCGCCGACGGGGCCAAGAACTGATCGGCCGCCCCCGCACGGCCCGTACCACCAGGGAGTACCCGTGATCCGCCATCTGGTCCTCTTCAAGCTCAACGAAGGCGTCGAGCGTGACGACCCCCGCGTCGTCGAGGGCGTGGCCGCCTTCCGCCCGCTCGGCGACCAGATCCCCGAGCTGCGGTTCTGGGAGTGCGGCTGGAACATCACCGACCGGCCCGTCGCGTACGACTTCGCGATCAACTCCGCGGTCGACGACGCCGACGCCCTGAAGCGGTACTTGGAGCATCCGGCGCACCAGGCGGGCGTCGCACTGTGGCGCGAGTTCGCGACCTGGGTGATCGCCGACTATCCGTTCTGAACCGATCCGAGCCGACACGCTCTGGGCCCCTCGCCGGAATCCGGCGGGGGCTTTTGCGTTTCGTATGCCCCAACTCTCCCTAAATCCTGTTCAACACGGGGTTATGCGGTGCTTGCACACAGTGCACATGTCTTGTGATGCTATGACCGCTTTTGACGGATGAGTTGATGGATCTGACGGATCATAGAGGTGGAGTTGACCGTGCCGGCCAGTACTGCGCCTCAAGCACCGCCACAGGAAATCCCCAAGGAACACATCGCCACGGAACCCCTCGCCCAGGAACGTGTCACCTCGGAACGCGCCGCCACGGAACCCCTCGCCCCGGAGCACATCGCCCACGAACGCGTCACCCCCGAGCAGGCCACCCCTGAGCGACGCCGCGGCGCCGACACCCGGGCCCTCACCCAGCTGCTCTTCGGCCAGCTCAAGACGCTGGAGCCGGGCACCACGGAGCACGACCGCGTACGCGGGGCGCTCATCGAGGCGAATCTGCCGCTCGTGCGGTACGCGGCCGCCCGTTTCCGCTCCCGCAACGAGCCGATGGAGGACGTGGTCCAGGTCGGCACCATCGGCCTGATCAACGCGATCGACCGCTTCGACCCCGACCGGGGCGTGCAGTTCCCGACCTTCGCGATGCCGACCGTCGTCGGCGAGATCAAGCGGTACTTCCGCGACAACGTCCGCACCGTCCACGTACCCCGCCGGCTGCACGAGCTGTGGGTGCAGGTGAACAGCGCGACGGAGGACCTGACGACGGCCTTCGGGCGCTCCCCCTCGACCGCCGAGATCGCCGAGCGGCTGCGCATCACCGAGGAGGAGGTGCTGTCGTGCATCGAGGCCGGACGCTCGTACCACGCGACCTCCCTCGAAGCCGCCCAGGAGGGTGACGGGCTGCCCGGACTGCTCGACCGGCTCGGCTACGAGGACCCGGCCCTCGACGGGGTCGAACACCGCGACCTCGTCCGCCATCTCCTCGTACAACTGCCCGAGCGCGAGCAGCGGATCCTTCTCCTTCGCTACTACAGCAATCTGACGCAGTCACAGATCAGTGCCGAGCTGGGAGTCTCCCAGATGCATGTGTCAAGGCTGCTCGCCCGGAGCTTCGCACGACTTCGATCCGCAAACAGGATCGAGGCGTAACCAGTAAGAGCGAATCGCTCAACGTCTCCTTTTCCGACAGTTCAGCGTCGAAAAACTTCCAGACCCCCCTTTTCCAGGGCCGATTCACCCCCTCCATGTCGACATGTCACTACAGCGTGTTGCCGACATGTGACATTCTGCCGGAAGAGCGTTTGGCGCAGCCCCGCCTCCGGTATTCAGGTGGAGGCTGCGTTCCTCCGACGGGAGCGTCCGCCGCTACCGTCCGCGACCCAAAGGGGGTGGCATGTCCGCAGACCAGGGCAGCTCGAAGGTGCTCACGCTCACGAAGAGCGAATCCGCGCCCGACGCGCTTCACGATGTCCCGGCCCTCCCGGCCCCCGATGCCGCTCCGGCCCTCGAAGCCGTCCCGGCGGCCCCCGAGACATCGGGAGCCATCGACACCCGCACCCTGTCCCGCTCCCTGTTCCTGCGGCTCGCCGCACTCGGCGAGAACAGCCCCGAGCGTGCCTACGTCCGGGACACTCTCATCGAGCTCAACCTCCCGCTCGTGCGGTACGCGGCGGCCCGCTTCCGCTCCCGCAACGAGCCGATGGAGGACATCGTCCAGGTCGGCACCATCGGCCTGATCAAGGCGATCGACCGCTTCGACTGCGAACGCGGTGTGGAGTTCCCGACGTTCGCGATGCCGACGGTCGTGGGCGAGATCAAGCGGTTCTTCCGTGACACCTCGTGGTCCGTCCGCGTCCCGCGGCGCCTCCAGGAGCTGCGCCTGGCCCTCACCAAGGCCAGCGACGAGCTCTCCCAGAAGCTCGACCGCTCGCCGACCGTCGCCGAACTCGCCGCGGTCCTGGGCGTGTCGGAGGAGGACGTCGTCGACGGCCTCGCGGTCGGCAACGCCTACACGGCCTCCTCCCTCGACTCCCCGGCCCCCGAGGACGACGGTGGCGAGGGCTCCCTCGCGGACCGCCTCGGCTACGAGGACACCGCCCTGGAGGGCGTCGAGTACCGCGAGTCGCTGAAGCCGCTGCTCGCCAAACTCCCGCCCCGCGAGCGCCGGATCATCATGTTGCGCTTCTTCGCCAACATGACCCAGTCGCAGATCGGCGAGGAGGTCGGCATCTCGCAGATGCACGTCTCCCGCCTCCTCACCCGCACCCTGGCCCAGCTCCGCGAGGGCCTGATCTCCGACTGAGACCTCCCGCGCTCACCCCTTCATAATTGACGGATCGTCAGCCACACTGGCGCGATGCGTCGAGCGACTTGGCTCCATGGCCGTCGAGGCGCCCTGGTGGGCGCCTCGACGGCTGTTGTCTGCCTGGGTGCGGTTCTGGCCGCATGCGGGGACGGGGGGAGCGGCGGCGGATACGTGGCGGTGGGGGCGCCGGCCGGTTCGGGACCCGTGGTGGCCCCGACCGGGAACGTCTCACTGACCCCGCTGCCGGAGTCCACGTCACGCGCGCAAGCCGCCAAGGGAGCCCCTCAGCAGGGCAGTTCACCCTCGCGGTCCCCGCTTGCCGCTTCGCCCGGCACGGCAACGGACCCCGGTGACGACAACTCGCCCCCTACGGGCGCCGATTCGGGCGCGACGTCGACGCCCTCCGCTCGGCCGACCCCGGGTTCCACGGCAGGCACCGGTACTCCCGGCCTTCCCGGTACCCCCAGTCCTGCCGGTCCCGCCGTTCTCGACGTGAGCGAGCCCGCGCGGGAGGCCGCCGACGAGCGCTGGTGCGAGAAGGTGACGGTCTCTTTCCGCAACACCGGTGGCAGCGCCGTGCGTTCGGGCACGGTGACCCTCGGGACGCACATCATCGGGGCGCTCGGCATCGACTGGGCGACGATCGACTCGACGCGGGATCTGCCCGTGCCGATCGCGGCCGGAGCGGGCAGCACGAAGACCTGGACGGTGTGCGTCGACGACTGGCGCGTGCCGCTCGGCATGCACATCGAGACGCGGGACGTGTCCGTCCAGTGGAAGTGACCCGCCTCCACCGGTCCTACCGGCGGGGCGGGCGGGTTGTTGCCCTTACGCCAGCGCGAGCCACGCCACGGCGGCGACGACCACCACGGCGACGACGATGCCGATGATCAGGCCGATGCGGGGACCCGCCGGAGCGGCCGCCTGCTGCTGCCGGGCCTGGGGGCCCTCGTCGACGAAAGCGCGGAACATCTGGGTGCTACCCGCGGGGTCGTAGTTGCCCTCGGGGCCCTGGGTGTTTGCCATGGCCCAGGACCCTAGCGAATACCTGCCCCCTACCCAAGTGCCGGGTTCCCCTCGCCCTCCCGTTCCCCGGTTCTGGATGGCCCGGGCATCGAGCCGAATGACACCCGCCCCGCCAACAGCACCCCGCCAGGAACGCAGGCGACCGAGCCCCCAGCCCCGCCGGCCGACAGCCGCAGACCTCCGGCTGGACGGTCGCCCACCCAACAGCCCGGGACCCCCGCCCGGTGGGGAGGGCGGGGCGCAGCCCAGGGCGAGGCCAGACACTCACCTCACCCAGACACCCACCCCCGCCCACCAGGCAACAAGAAGCCTCACCGGCCGCCGGAGCGCAGCGCCGGCCAAGGATCGGATTCCCAGCCGCCGGCAAGGTGCGGGCAAGGCGCAGGGTGCAGGGTGCAAGGCCGAACAGTCCGGCCCCCACCCCGCCCCGCCCCATCCCATCCCGCCCCGCCCCGCCCCGCCCCGCGAAGGGCACGTTCCGTCGATCCACAGCGGCTTCAAAGCCATACACGCCGCCCACCAGCAGGTTTACATTCGCCAATACTTGCCTTTGCCATCTTTTTAGCCCAGCGGCAGCGATATCGTTTGCCTGCAGCAACCAACTGGATTTATGGTTGCCCCAAGCAACGAAACCAGGAGGGGTGATGGCCGAGCAGGCGCAGTACGAGGAATTGGCTCGTCAGCTCAGTGCCATCGGTGCCGTGAAGCGGGAGCTCGGGCGGATCCTGCCGCACGACTGCCCCGCGGGCTCCGCCGCCGTACTGACCCTCCTCGGCCGGCACGGCGACATGCGGATGAGCAAGCTCGCCGAGCTGCTCGCCGTGGACATGTCGGTGACCAGCCGCCACGTCGCCCACGTCGCCGACCGGGGCTGGATCGAACGCCTCCCCGACCCCGCCGACAAACGCTCCCGCATCCTGCGCCTCACCGACGCGGGACGCGAGCAGCTCACCGAACTCTCCCACCGCTCCTCGCGGCTGTTCGCCGACCGGCTGAGCGACTGGTCCGACCACGAGGTCGGCCTGCTCATCCACCTGATGGGCCGGCTGCGCGAGAGCTTCGGCGACTGCCGTGCCGTACCCCGGCCGCCCTACGTGCCGGAAGCAACCGAACTGACCACCCGTACACCCGCGTAAGACAAGAGAAGGAAGCCCATGGCAACGACCACACCAGCCGGTGTGCGGGCTCACGCCAAGCACGGAGGTGGACCCTCCGACGGCGCTCCGATGACACACCGCCAGATCATGGAGGCCCTCTCCGGGCTGCTGCTCGGTATGTTCGTCGCGATCCTGTCGTCGACGATCGTCACCAACGCACTCCCCGAAATCATCGGCGACCTGGGTGGCGGCCAGTCCGCCTACACCTGGGTCGTCACGGCCTCGCTGCTGGCCATGACCGCGACCACGCCTCTGTGGGGCAAGCTCTCCGACCTGTACAGCAAGAAGGCGCTCGTACAGATAGCCCTCGTCATATACGTGCTGGGATCGGCCGCCGCCGGTCTGTCCCAGAACCCCGGCATGCTCATCGCATGCCGTGTGGTCCAGGGCGTCGGCGTCGGCGGTCTGTCCGCCCTCGCCCAGATCGTCATGGCGGCGATGATCTCCCCGCGTGAGCGCGGGCGTTACTCCGGCTACCTCGGCGCGACCTTCGCTGTCGCAACGGTCGGCGGCCCGCTGCTCGGCGGTGTCATCACCGACACCTCGTGGCTCGGCTGGCGCTGGTGCTTCTACGTCGGCGTGCCGTTCGCGGTCATCGCGCTGATCGTGCTGCAGAAGACCCTGCACCTGCCCACCGTGAAGCGCGACGTGAAGGTCGACTGGGGCGGCGCGTTCTTCATCTCCGCCGCGGTCTCGCTGCTGCTGGTCTGGGTCACCTTCGCCGGTGACAAGTACGACTGGATATCGGGGCAGACGTACGCGATGGTCGGCGGCGCGATCGTCCTCGGCCTGCTGTTCGTGCTCGTCGAGTCCAAGGCGAGCGAGCCGATCATCCCGCTGCGGCTGTTCCGCAACCGCACCATCACCCTTTCCTCCCTCGCCTCGCTCTTCGTGGGCGTCGCGATGTTCACCGGCACCGTCTTCTTCAGCCAGTACTTCCAGCTGGCCCGGGACAAGTCCCCGACGATGTCGGGCGTCATGACCATCCCGATGATCGGCGGCCTGTTCATCGCCTCCACGGTCTCCGGCCAGGTCATCACCAAGACCGGCCGGTGGAAGTACTGGCTGGTCAGCGGCACCGTCCTGATCACCGCGGGCCTGGGCCTGCTGGGCACCATCCGCTACGACACGGCCTACTGGCACGTCGCGATCTTCATGGCGCTGCTCGGTCTCGGCGTCGGCATGACGATGCAGAACCTGGTGCTGTCCACGCAGAACCAGGTGGCCCCGTCCGACCTCGGCTCGGCCAGCTCCACGGTGACGTTCTTCCGCTCCCTCGGCGGTGCGATCGGCGTCTCCGCGCTCGGCGCGATCATGTCCACCCGGATCACCGACTACGTCAAGGACGGCCTGGCCGGCATCGACCCCAAGTACGCGGCCGCCGCGTCCGGCTCCGGCTCCGGCACCATCCCGAACATGGACGCGCTGCCCGCCCCGCTGCGCACCGTCCTGGAGAGCGCCTACGGTCACGGCATCGCGGACGTCTTCATGATCGGCTCCGCCCTGGCACTGCTCGCCTTCCTCATCGTCCTCTTCATCAAGGAGGTCCCGCTGCGGACCTCGGGCGCACTGGCCCAGGCCGCGGAGGCGAAGGCGGAGGCCACCGCGCCGGAGGCTTCGGCCGCCGCCGAGGCACCCGCCGCCGACGAGAGGATCCCGAGCTGGGCGGCCGTCGCCGAGACGAGCCTCGCGACAGGACCCGAGGGCACACAGCAGCTCGCCGCGGTCGCCACCGCCACACGGGAGAGCGCCCCGCTGCCCGCCTCCGGCGGCATCCCGGTCCGCGGTCACGTCCGCGGCGCCGAGAGCGCCCCCGTCCCGCAGGCCGCGGTCACGCTGATCTCGCTCGCGGGACGGCAGCTGGGCCGGTCGGTCGCGCAGGCCGACGGCTTCTACACGGTGGACGCGCCCGGCACGGGCTCGTACGTCCTGATCGCCTCCGCCGACGGCTTCCAGCCGCAGGCCTCGACGATCATCGTCAACGACGAGCCGGTGGCGTACGACATCCTGCTGAGCGGCACGAGCGGGCTGAGCGGATTCGTCCGGGCCGCCGGGACCGGCACCCCGGTCAAGGACGCCATGGTGATCGTGACCGATGTCCGCGGTGACGTGCTGGCCACCGGGACCACCGGTGAGCAGGGCCAGTTCACCTTCGCCGAACTGGTTCCGGGTCCGGTGACCATCGCGGTGAACGCGGCAGGCCACCGCCCGCAGGCCCTCACGGTCGAGGTCGGCGGCGCCGGGGTCACCCGGGTCGAGATCGAGCTCAGCGCGGGCGCCCAGCTCCAGGGCGTCGTACGGGCCCCCGGCGGCCCCCTGGGCGACGCCCGGGTCACGCTGGTCGACGCGGCCGGCAACGTGATCGGCACCGCCAGGACCGGCACGGACGGCGCGTACGCCTTCACCGACCTGGACGGTGGCGAGTACACCGTCATCGCGACGGGTTACCCCCCGGTGGCGACGGCTCTCACGGTCACCGGCCGTGGCGTCGACGACCACGACATCACCCTCGCCCACCCCGGCGAGTAGTCGATACCCCGGCCCGTGGGGACGCGCGCACTCTGAGCGGAGGTGCGCCCCCCCACGGGCCGGCTTCATTGCGACCAATTTTTAGTGCTTTGCAGGGAGAAAACGGGATGGGACTGACCGCACGGATTCGCACGCGGGACGGATGGGCCGTGTCGCACGCGGTCGTCACGGTGACCGACATGACCGGGACGCAGGTGCTGCGCGCCGAGGCGGACACCGAAGGAGCCGTGCACGACCAGACCCCCCTCACGCCCGGCGCGTACACCGTGATCGTGACCGCGGTCGGGTACGCGCCCGCCGCCTCCAGCGCGATCGTCACGGCGAGCGGCCGGGCCGAGATCGGCAACGTGACCCTCGCCCGCCAGGGCGGCAACGAACTGCCGCCGCCCGGGCCCTGGACCGTCGACCCGGCGCACTCCTCCGTCGGCGCCGTCGCGCAGCACCTGGGCATCTCCAGCGTGCACGGCCGCTTCACGGACTTCTCCGCGACGATCGAGATCGCCCCGGACGACGTGTCCAAGTCCCGCGTCGAGGCCGTGATCTCCGCGGCCTCGATCGACACCGGCAACGGCATGCGCGACGGCCACCTGAAGTCCCCCGACTTCCTCGACGTCGAGACGTACCCGCAGATCACCTACCGCTCGACCGGCCTGACCCCGGCCGGCTCCGACCGCTGGACCGTCCACGGGGAACTCACCATGCGCGGCATCGCCCGCCCGGTCGACCTGGACCTCGCCTACCTGGGTACGGGCGGGGACCCCTGGGGCGGCACGCGGGCCGCTTTCCGGGCGACGACCGAACTCCACCGCGAGGACTTCGCCATGAACTACAACCAGGTCATCCAGGCGGGCATCTCGGCGATCGGCACCACGCTGAAGGTGGAACTGGACGTCCAGGCGGTACAGGGAGTGCCCCTCCCGCAGGCGTGAGGTGAGCGCGCCTCCCCGGCGGGCGGCCTAGGCTGACTCACATGGCACCGAACATCGCTACGAACACCGCCGTGTCCCTGGACGAACTGCTCGACTTCGTACGCCCCCGCCACCGCGCCATCCTGCTGACCCGGAGGGCGGACGGCAGCCCCCAGGGCTCCCCCCTGACCTGCGGGGTCGACGACGCCGGGCGGATCGTCGTCTCGACCTACCCCGAACGCGCGAAGACCCGTAACGCCAAGCGGGACGAGCGGGTCAGCCTGATCGTGCTGAGCGACGAGTGGAACGGCCCCTGGGTCCAGATCGACGGCACGGCCGAGGTCGTCGACTCCCCCGAATCCGTCGAGCCGCTCGTCGAGTACTACCGGAACATCGCGGGCGAACACCCGGACTGGGACGAGTACCGGGAGGCCATGCGCAAGCAGGGCAAGTCGATCATCCGGGTCACGCCGGTGAAGTGGGGCCCGGTCGCGACAGGCGGCTTTCCGGCCCGACTGACACCCCAGGAGTAACCCAGGGACAGCCGAGGAGGAGCGGGACAGGCCCTAACCTCGGGCGACCATCGTCTCGATCCCCGCGATCAGGGTTTCCAGCGCGAACGTGAAGTCCCGCTCCCGCATCTCCTCGACCGTGTCACCGCCGCGGGCCTCCATGAGGTCCGCGGCGTTCTCGAAGTTGGCGGAGAACTGCGGCTGTTCGCCGATCGTGCTCATGGCCTGACGGAAGTACTCGTCCTGAGTCATCCCCGCCGAGGCGCAGCGCTGTACGAAGTGGCCCTCGATGGTGCCGAACCCGTACACGAACTGGAAGACCGCCGAGAGCGCGCCCATCTGGCCGTGCCGGGGCAGGCCGGTGTTGCGGATCACCTGCTGGACGCAGAGCGAGAAGGCCATGGAGTGCGGGCCGATGTTCAGGAACGTCCCGATCAGCGGGGACACCCAGGGGTGGCGGACCAGCAGCGCGCGGTAGCCGGTGGCGAGGGAGCGGAGCTGGTCGCGCCAGTCCTCTCCCGACTCCGCGTCGGGCAGATCCAGTTCACCGAAGACCGCGTCGAGGGCGAGTTCGAGCAGGTCGTCCTTGGTGTCGACGTACCAGTACACGGACATCGCGGTGACGTTCAGCTCGGCGGCCAGCCGGCGCATGGAGAACTTCGCCATTCCCTCGGCATCCAGCAGCCGTACGGTGACCTCGGTGATCCGGTCCCGGTCGAGCCCCGACGGCTGCCCGCCCCCGCGCGCCGCAGCGCCCCGGGGAGCCTTGCCCTCCAGCCAGACACTGGTCCGCGCCGGACGCTCGGCACGGTCGGCTGCCCTCACCATGGCGCACCTTCCTCGGAACTCGGAACTCGAAACTCTGATGCTAAGCGGGCGCTACGTCGATACCGCCACCGCGGAGTCTGCCCTCTCCGCACGTCGTAGCAACGCCGCGGCCAGCAGTCCACCGAGAAGGACGGCCACCGCGCCCACCAGTTGGCTGGTCTCCAGGCCCGACGAGAACGCGTCGGTGATCCGCCCGCGCTCCTCCCGCGAACCCGCCGAAGCCAGCGCCGCCGGAAGCGAGGCCGCCGCCACCGGAATCAGCGCCGCGAACCGGGAGTTGAGGATCGCCCCGAGCACCGCCACGCCGAGGCCGTTGCCGAACTCGGCGAGCGTGCCGTTGATGCCCGCGCCCACGCCCGCCTTCTCCGGCGGAATCGCGCTCATGATGGCGTGTGCCATGGCCGGGTTGGCCACGGCGGCGCCCGCGCCGATCAGCAACAGCCCGAGCAGCGTGCCGCCGTAACCGTGCGCGGCGAGCATGGCGATCGACACCAGCCCGGCCGACATCAGCGTCATGCCGAGCGCGATCGACACCGGAGTGCCGAGTCTCGCCGTCCACTTCGCCGAGAGGCCGGAGAAGTTCAGCGCCACGACCGCGAGCGCGAGCGGCGCCGTACGCAGTCCGGCTTCCAGGGGGCCGTATCCCAGGACGAATTGGAGGTGCTGGGTGAGGAGGAAGAGGGCCCCGCCCATGCCGAAGGTGATGAGGACGGCTCCGGCGACGGCTCCGGTGAAGCGCCGGTCGCGGAAGAAGTGCAGGTCGAGCATGGGGTACGGGATCCGGCTCTCCCAGTACGCGAAGGCGGCCAGCACCAGCACGGCGACCGCGTCCGTGGCCAGGACCCGGCCCGACGTCCAGCCGTGTTCGGGGCCGGAGATGATCGCGTACACGAGTGCGGTCATACCGATCGTGGAAAGCAGCGCTCCCAGGAGGTCGGGGCGGTCTCCGCGCGGACTCTTCGATTCCGGTACGAGGGCCACCACCGCGGCGAGGCCCAGGGCCACCACCGGCAGGTTGATCAGGAAGATCGCGCCCCACCAGAAGTGGTTCAGTATGAAGCCACCGAGGAGCGGTCCGGCCGCGAAGCCGAGGGCGTTGACGGCGCTCCAGATGCCGATGGCCTTCGGGTGCTCCGCGGGGGTGAAGACCTGCATGGCGACGGCGAGCGTGGTGGTCAGCAGGAGCGCGCCGCCGACGCCCATCCCGGCCCGTGCGGCGATCAACTGGCCCGTGGAGTCGGCGAGTCCGGCCACCACCGAGCCGATCCCGAAGAGGACGAGACCCGCGATCAGCATCTTCTTGCGGCCGTAGCGGTCGGCCGCGCTGCCCGCCGTGAGCAGCAGCCCGGACTGCACCAGCGAATAGGCGTTGATCATCCACTGGATGTCGGAGGTGGCCGCGCCCAGCTCCCGGGTGAGGGAGGGGATCGCGACGTTCAGGACGGTGTTGTCGAGCAGCACGGTCAGCTGGGCGAGGCAGATGACGCCGAGGATCAACCAGCGTTGGGGGTGACCTGGCGGCTGGTCCTCGGGGTGCCCTGGGGGAGTCGTCGACATGCTGTACACCGTAGAACAGTTCCCATACAGCGTACAACGCGGTTTTCCGGACGTACGAAAAGAGCGGTGGCCCGGAGCTGGATCGCTCCGGGCCGCCGCCCTGCGTACAGGACCTGCCGTCAGCTACTTGGCCGACTGCGTCAGGTCGTAGAAGGTGGCCGAACCGACCGTCACCTTCTTGAAGTTGGCCGTGACCCACGTGCTGATCTGGGAGGACGTGGAGGTGGTGGTGGAGGAAGAATTGCCGCCGCCCATGCTGCCGCCCGAGATGAAGTAGTGGATCTTGCCGTCCGTCACGTACTTCTTGAACTGGGCCAGTGTCGGGGACGGGTCGGTGCCGTTGAAGCCGCCGATCGCCATCACCGGCTTGCCGGTGGCGAGCTGGTAGCTCGCGGAGTTCTGGGAACCGATGGCCGCTGCCGCCCAGGTGTAGTCCTCCGCGTTCGTCTCCAGCAGCTTCTTGGCCGCGGAGCTGACGGTCGCGCCGTTGAGCAGACCGCCCACGCCGCCACCGCCCATGCCGCCCTCGCCCATCGCGCCACCGCCGGGCATGCCGCCCTGCTGGTTCTGGCCCTGGGTGGTGCCGTTGCCCTGCTGGTTCTGACCGGGGAAGCCGCCGGTGCCACCGGTGCCGCCCGTGCCGCCCGTCGGGGGCTGGCCCATGCCGCCGCCCTGCTGGGTGGTGCCGTTGCCGCCCTGCTGGTTCTGGCCCTGGGTGGTGCCGCCACCGGGGAAGCCGCCCCGCATGCCACCGCCGCCACCACCGCCACCGGGACCACCCCGGCCGCCCATCATGCTGGCGCCCGCAGGACCGGCCGTGACGATCGAACCGGTGTGCCCGGTGTTCACCGTGGACAGCGTGTACGCCGTCGGGCCCGCGACCGAGGCCACGAAGCTCAGTCCGACCGCCGCGAGGGCCAGTTGACGGCCCAGCCTGGCCGCGAAGATCAGGCCGAGCGCGCCGACCAGACCGCCGATGAGGACCAGCCACTTCAGCCAGGGAAGGTAGGTGGGGGTGCGGTTGAGGAGGACGTACCCCCAGGCGGCGGTCGCGGTGACCGCGCCGGCGAGGGTGAGCGAGGCCCAGACCTTGCTCCGCTCCTCCCACAGCACCGTCGCGCCCATGCCGACGACGGCCGCGATGTAGGGGGCCAGGGCCACCGTGTAGTACTGGTGGAAGATGCCGGCCATGTAGCTGAAGATGATCGCCGTCATCAGCAGCGCGCCACCCCAGGCGAGGAACGAGCTGCGCGTCAGGTCGGTCCGCCTGGCCTTGCGGGTGAGCACGATCCCCGCGACGAACAGGATCAGCGCGGCGGGCAGCAGCCATGCGATCTGGCTGCCGATCTCCGAGTTGAACATCCGGTTCCAGCCGGTCTCGCCCCACTGGCCGGTGCCACCACCGCCGCCACCACCGACGCTGCCGGTCTCGTCGCCGTTGATACGGCCGAGGCCGTTGTAGCCGAAGGTCAGCTCAAGGAAGGAGTTGTTCTGCGAGCCGCCGATGTACGGGCGGGAGGACGCGGGCCACAGCTCCACGATCGCCACCCACCAGCCGCCGGCGACGACCATCGCCACCGCCGAAAGACCCAGCTGGGCGAACCGCTTCCTGAGCTGCACCGGCGCGCAGACCGCGTACACGACCGCGAGCGGCGGCAGGATCAGGAAGGCCTGCAGGGTCTTCGCGAGGAACGCGAAGCCGACCGCGACACCCGCCCAGACCAGCCACTTCGTCCGGCCGTCCTCCAGAGCGCGGACCACGCAGTAGACCGTGACGGTCATCAGCAGCGCGAGCATCGCGTCCGGGTTGTTGAACCGGAACATCAGCGCGGCGACGGGAGTGAGCGCGAGCACCGCACCCGCGATCAGACCGGCCGCTGGGTTGAAGCGACGGCGCAGGGCCCCGTACAGGACGCCGACCGTGGCGACGCCCATCAGCACCTCGGGGACGAGGATCGCCCACGAGTTGAGACCGAAGATCCGTACCGACAGGGCCATCGGCCACAGGGAGGCCGGGGGCTTGTCGACGGTGATGGCGTTGGCCGAGTCGAGCGAGCCGAAGAAGAGGGCCTTCCAGCTCTGGCTGCCGGCCTGGACGGCAGCGGAGTAGAAGGAGTTGGCGTACCCGGAGGCGCTCAGGTTGTAGAGGTAGAGCAGGCCGGTGGCGACGAGCAGGGCGAGGAAGGCGGGGCGCACCCAGCGCGGGTCCTCGGGCCGGCCGCGCCAGACGCGGTGGAAGAACGGCTGCTTGGGCTCACCGGACCGGGGGGCCGCGGTGGGCGGCGCCACGGGCTCCTGCAGAGCCGTCGAGCTCGGCGGTCCCCAGGAGAGCTCGGCGCCCCCGGAGGGGCTCGCGCCCCCCTGATGGCTCGTATCGGACTGAGTCGTCATCGTGCGTCCCTCGTGTCCCTCGGGTCGTGATCGTGCGGGCGCACCGCTTGCAGCTGCATGGTTGCGTCCCCCCAGGTGCGGTCCGCGGCTTCACCGGCGCGGAACTCGTTGGTCTGGTTGTGGTCGTAGTGGATGTACGGAGCGTGGGGCGCCGTCGCGTTCGGGCGCTGGGGCAGCGGCGTGTGCGAGTGCTGCTGGTGCGGGAGCTGGTGCTGCTGGTGCGCCGCCGTCGTCGTGCCGTAGGTGGGCGAGGACGGATTGTGCGAGGCCGGGTTGTGCGAGGCGACGACGGTCGAGGTCGCCGTCTCGTCACGCCGGTCCGGGAAGACCCAGGCGCGGAAGAGCAGGAACCGCAGCACGGTCGCCGCGAGGTTGGCGGCGATGAGCACCGCGAGTTCGGTGGAGTGCGCCGGGCTGCTCGTCGCCGCGTTCAGGGCGGCGAGCGAGCCGCTGGTGAGGGCGAGGCCGATACCGAAGACGACCAGGCCCTGCGCCTGGTGGCGGACCGCGCTGCCGCGACCGCGGACGCCGAAGGTCAGACGGCGGTTGGCCGCGGTGTTGGCGACGGCCGACACGAGCAGGGCGAGCGCGTTGGCGATCTGCGAGCCCGAGAACGAGCGGAAGCCGCTGTACAGGAGCAGGTAGAAGAGGGTGGACAGGGCGCCCACCACGCAGAAGCCGACGAGCTGGCGGGCCAGGCCCTTGGGTACGTCGGTCAGGTCGCGGTCGCGCGGATCGTCCCCGAAGGGGCGCGCGAGCCGGTCGAGCGGGAGCGAACCGGTGGCGAGAGCGCGCCCCACGCGCCACACGCCCTTCAGGTCGTCGGTCGCGGTCTTCACGATGTGCACGGTCGAGTTCGGGTCGTCGACCCAGTCGACCGGCACCTCGTGGATGCGCAGTCCGGCGCGCTCGGCGAGCACCAGCATCTCGGTGTCGAAGAACCAGCCGGTGTCCTCGATCAGTGGCAGCAGTACCTGGGCGACATCGCGGCGGATCGCCTTGAAGCCGCACTGCGCGTCCGAGAAGCGGGCCTGCAGCGAGCCGCGCAGGATCAGGTTGTAGGTGCGGCTGATGAACTCCCGCTTGGCACCGCGCACCACGCGCGAGCTGCGGGCGAGCCGGGAGCCGATCGCGAGGTCCGAGTGGCCCGAGATCAGCGGGGCCACCAGCGGGAGGAGGGCGTTGAGGTCGGTGGACAGGTCCACGTCCATATAGGCGAGGATCGGAGCGTCCGAGGCCGACCACACGGTGCGCAGCGCGCGCCCGCGGCCCTTCTGCTCAAGCCGGAAGGACCTGACTTCCGGTATTTCCGACTCCAGCCGTGCGGCCACCTGAGGGGTGGTGTCCGTCGAGGCGTTGTCCGCGACCGTGATGCGGAACGCGTACGGGAAGGTGCGCTTGAGATGCTCGTGCAGTCTCACCACACACGGCTGGAGATCCTTCTCCTCGTTGTAAACGGGGATCACTACGTCCAGGACAGGCGTACCGGCGGACCCGGCCGGGAGGTGCTCCCGCGCCGGCAGGTTGCCGGGAGAAGAGTCGGTTCGCATACGAACGACTCTCGTCAAACGCCCTGTTGCACCCATGTGGTGGCGCTGTGCTGTGCCTGTGAGAACAGTTGCGCCTTTGTTTCCACGAACGGATCGACGGCGATCGCGGGCAAATGAAGGGTGAACACCGTCCGTCCGGGCATGCTGTCCACGGTGACGGCACCGCCGTGCGCGGCCGCGACGGCCTGCACGATGGCCAGTCCCAGGCCCGTCGAGCCGGAGGACCGGGAACGCGAGGAATCACCGCGTGCGAAGCGTTCGAAGACGCGCGGCAACAGGTCGGGCGGGATGCCGGGCCCGTCGTCCTGGACGTCCACGCACAGCCACGGTCCGTGCCGGTGCACGCGTGCGGTGACGGTCGTACCGGGCGGGGTGTGCGTTCTGGCGTTCGCGAAGAGATTGACCATGACCTGTTGCAGCCGTGCGGCGTCCGCGAGGACCAGCGCGGGCTCCTCCGGCAGTTCGAGCCGCCAGTTGTGGTCGCGTCCGGCCGCCCGGGCGTCGCTCACGGCGTCGATGACGAGCGGTACGAGGTCGGTCTGGTCGTACTGGAGCGGGCGTCCGGCGTCCAGCCGCGCGAGCAGCAGCAGGTCCTCGACGAGCAGGGTCATGCGCCCGGCCTCGGACTCGATCCGGCCGAGGGCGTGCCGGGTGTCGGGCCCGGTCTCCTCACGACCGCGTCTGGTCAGCTCGGCATAACCGCGGATCGACGCCAGCGGTGTACGCAGCTCATGACTCGCGTCCGCGACGAACTGCCGTACGCGCATCTCGCTCTGCTGGCGTGCGTGCAGGGCGCTGTGGATGTGGTCGAGCATGCGGTTGAGCGCGGCGCCGACCTGGCCGACCTCGGTGTGCGGGTCGGCCTCGGACTCCGGCACCCGCTCGTAGAGGGTGACCTCGCCGGTGTGCAGGGGAAGTTCGGAGACACGGGTGGCGGTGGAGGCGACCTTGCGCAGGGGGCGCAGGGCCAGCTCGACGAGGACGCTGCCTGCGATACCGGCGGCGATGAGACCGGCGGCGGTGACGCTGACTTCCACCCAGATGAGGGTGTTGATGGTGTTGGTGACGTCCGTGGTGGGGATGGCTACGTAGTAGTCACCCTTGGGGCCGCTCATGTACATGACGCGGTATTCGCCGAGTCCGGGCAGTTCCACGGTGTGCTTGCCGGTCTTCGCGACGGAACCCAGCGCCGCCTTCTGCGCGGCCGTGAGGTTCTTGGCGGTCATGCTCGCAAAGCCACCGCCGCTGGTGGTGTTCTCCTTCTTGATGACCGCCTTGGTGACCACGCCGTTCTTCACCACCGCGGCGACGGTGTTCTCCGCGTTCGGTCCTCGGGTGAGGAAGGTGAAGGGGTCGTTCGTGGTGTCGTCGAGGTTCCCGCCCGGAGGCGTATCGGTCGGGTTCCCGTTCCCGCCGCCCGGTTTCACCGGTCCTCCGCCGGCCGCCCGCATGGCGGTCTCCGCCACCTGGCCGTCCAGCTGGTCGTACAGATGCGAGCGCAGCGCGAACGTCGTCACCGTACCGATCACCGCACACACCACCGCGATCAGCGTCACCGCGGAGACGACGAGCCGCGTCCGCAGCGTGCGCGGCTGTCGTCCTCGCCCCTGCTTACGCGGCCGTCGTCGCCCGCTCATGACGCCGCGGGCTTGATCAGGTAACCGGCCCCACGCCTGGTGTGGATCATCGGCTCACGTCCGGCGTCGATCTTGCGGCGCAGGTACGAGATGTAGAGCTCGACGACGTTGGCCTGGCCACCGAAGTCGTACGACCACACGCGGTCGAGTATCTGTGCCTTGCTGAGTACACGCCGGGGATTACGCATGAGGAACCGCAGGAGTTCGAACTCGGTCGCGGTGAGGTGGATGTTCTCCCCGGCACGCGAAACCTCGTGGCTGTCCTCGTCGAGGGTGAGGTCGCCGACGACGAGCACGGAGTCGGAACGCCGGTCGGCGGCACCGGAACGGCGGATCAGTCCGCGCAGCCGGGCCACGACCTCCTCGAGGCTGAAGGGCTTGGTGACGTAGTCGTCGCCGCCGGCCGTCAGCCCCGCTATACGGTCCTCGACGGCGTCCTTGGCCGTGAGGAAGAGGACGGGCACGTCGGGCAGGTCGCGACGCAGGCGCCCCAGAACCGCGAGGCCGTCCATGTCCGGCAGCATCATGTCGAGGACAACGGCGTCGGGCCGGAACTCGCGCGCGGTCTGCACCGCACCCTGTCCGTCACCCGCACTGCGGATCTGCCAGCCTTCGTAGCGAAGGGCCATGGAGAGCAACTCGGTGATCGACAGCTCGTCGTCCACTACCAGCACTCGGACGGGGCTCCCGTCCGGCCTCAGCAGTTCGGTGCGCCCCTGGGGCGAGGTCGTGGTCATAGCGGACACCTTGTCGGGGTCCTCTGAGAGCACGCTTTCGGGAACCTGTGATTTTCCTGAGAAACACACAGGTGCCTCTCAGGGAACTCCTGGGAAGATCACGAAGTTCCCCAAGGGCGTTTCCAGGGCGCCCCGTTCAGGGACTGATCGCGAAGAGACGAGCGCCGTTCTCGTAGCAGACGGCCCTCAGCCAGTCGTCCCCCAGCCCGAGCCGTTCGAGGGCGTGCAGCTGGTGGACGTACGGATAGGGGATGTTCGGGAAGTCGGTCCCCAGCAGGACCCGGTCACCCAGGGTGGCGAGCCGGGTCCTGGCCTCCCGCGGAAACGGCGCGAACCGCTCGCTGAAGTCCGTGAACGCCATCGTCGTGTCCAGCCGCACCTCCCCGTAGCGCTCCGCGAGGGCAAGGAAGTCCTCGTACTCGGGCATCCCCATGTGCGCCACGATCAGCCGCAGTCGGGGATGCCGGGCGAGGACACGGGCGACCGGCTCGGGCCCGGTGTGTTTGCCGGGCGCGGGACCGGACCCGCAGTGGATCACGACAGGGACCCCGGCCTCGGCGAGCAGCCCCCAGGTGGAGTCGAGGAGTCGATCACTCGGGTCGTACGCCCCCACCTGGACGTGCGCCTTGAAGACGCGAGCCCCTTGTTCCAGGGCCTCCCGCACATACCCCTCGACGCCCGGCTCGGGGAACAGGGTCGCGGTGTGCAGACAGTCGGGCGTCCGGCGGGCGAAGTCGACAGCCCAGGAGTTCAGCCACTGCGCCATGCCGGCCTTGTGGGGGTAGAGCATCGCGGTGAAGGCCCGTACGCCGAACTCCCTGATCACCGCGAGCCGTTCGCTCTCCTCCGCGCGGTAGGTGATGGGCCACTCGACGCCGCCGGTCAGCGGCCCGAGCGCGTCGAAGTAGTCCCACACCTTGTGCAGGACGCGCTCGGGCATGAAGTGCGTGTGGACATCGACGAGCCCCGGAAGCTCGAGCCGCTCCCAGAACCGCCGTACGTCTTCCCCACCGGACTCGTCAGACCCACCAGTCCCATCAGGTCCGCCAGTCCCATCAGCCCCATCAGTCCCGCCAGTTCCGCCAAACCTGTCGGTCCCGCCGGACCCGTCAGTCGCCCGCACGCTCGCTCCTGCCACTCCGCCCTACCTCCGTGCCCCGCTCGGTCCCGATGCTCTGCTCATTCCCCCGGAGTCCGCTCGAACCCATGGCTCCGTTCGACCTTGGCGATGTGCAGCGTGTAGCGCTCGTACCACTCGGCGCGGCCACGCTGCTGCGCCGCACGGTGCTCGGCGTGCCCGCTCCACGCCCTGATCGCGTCCGCGTCCCGGAAGTACCCGACGGTGATCGACAGGCCGCCCGGCGTGTGCGCCTGGTCCATGCCGAGGTAGCCCGGGATGTCCTTCACCAGCTCCTCCATGCGCTCGGCGGTCTCTCCGTACCCTCCGTCGTTGTCGGTCTTGACGGAGGTGAACACGGCGGCGTAGTAGGGGGGTTCATGGGCTGCGACAGGCGTAATGGAGTGATCGCTCATGTGATCCACTGTCGGACCGCGTGTCCCCGTTCGTCCAGGTCCTTTCCGAACGGGATCCAAGAGGGATCCCTCTCTTGACCCGCGGAGAACGGCATCCGCTCGGGCACTCGGACTCGGACACTCGGGCTCGGACACTCACACGTGCGCACTCCGACCCGGGCATTCAGAAGAGCCCGTCCTGCCTCACACTCCTGTCCTCCCACTCCCTGACAGGAACCGTCAGTTGCTCCCCCTTGACCGCGGTCAGCTCCCACCCGGTCATGAGCCGTGTATCGACCACGACGACCCCGCGCCCGGTCGCCAGATGCAGATCGGGCCCGGCCGCGGCGACCAGCTCCCCGCTCACCGCACCGCCCGCGACCAGCTCGCTCACGGCACCGACGGCGGGCGGGAGCCCTTCGAGTCCGAACACCCCGGTGTGATCGACGGCCTGGAAGGGCGCCCGCTCCAGGGACTCGGGCCACCCTTCGAGCTCCATGACCCGCGCGTGCAGCTCCCGGATCTCCTCGAGCCGCTCGGCCGCCCCCGGCAGCGCGGCGCGCACCGCCCGCTTCTCGGCGTACGGGATCCGGTCCGGCACCCGCAGCGCCGCCCGCAGCAGTTCCTCGGTGCGCCGCGCCGCCATCAACGGCCCCTGCCCCAGCCAGCTGAAGACGACGGCCCCCTGCTCCAGCAGCCGGGCCGATCCGCGCGCGGCCCCGGTGATCCCGACCTTGACCATGCCGGGCCCGAACCAGGCGAGATACACGCGGTAGGGCCGCGGGTCGTCGGCCATCGTGTCGGCGGCCACGGAGTGCGCACGGTCCAGCCGCGCGCACTCCTCACAACGGGCCCCCGCACTCCGCGCGGACACCACCGCCCGCACCGGGCACGCGTTCCCCCGCGCTCCCACACAGGTCCGTACGCCCCCGTCCACCACGCCAAAGGCCACCCGCTTCCCCCGGGACAGCGCACTGTCGCGCCCGCCGCCCCACATCAGCACGGGGCCGTCCGGCGACCACCGCAGACCCGAACATCTCCACGTCTGTGCCATCACTCACGAGCGTAGGCGTTGCCACCGACAACGGGGCCGGCGATCACGCCGCCTCTGCCAGGGCAGCCGTTCAGGTGGCGGACTCGGTCACGGGTTCACCACTCACCGGCTTACCGCCGACCGCCACGTCCGACCTGATCGCGGGCCGCCCACGCCCCGCCAGCCGGCACCCCACACACCCGGGGTGCCCGTGCCGCGCGGCGAGGTCCCTGACACGCAGTCCCCACTCCGAGGTCGGCCGTCGCCCGGGCGGCTTGCCCCACCCGGCGAGATGGAGCACCCAGGTGACCAGCACGCTCGCGGCCACGACCGCCGACCCGCCCCACTCGCCGAGGGCGTTGTCGGCACAGACCCCCAGCCCGATGCCCGCCACCCCCACGGTGGCGATCCCGAATCCGATCCAGCCCGCGAGGGTGTGCCCCTCGTCATGCTTGCTCACGTATTGCCTCCCTCTGTCCGAACAGCGGAGTTTCGTGATGTGAGGGACTAGAATCCCTCATACGCTAAGAAATCTACCCCAGAAACATCTCACGCACTAAGGGAAATGCCCATGCAGCAGGGCACGCCGCGCCCACCCGCGACTCCGGCCCAGGCGCTGAGCGCCATGGACCACCTCATCGCGACGGGCATGATCGGCCAGCAGGAGATGGCCCAGCGGCTGAACCTGAACGTCACCGACCTCACGTGCTTCGGCTTTGTCCTGGAGGCGGGCGACACGCTGCTCACGGCCGGCGACCTCGCGGAGCGGGCCCATGTCACGACGGGTGCCGTCACGGGGATCCTCAACCGCCTCGAACGCGCCGACTACGTCACCCGCCGCCCCGACCCCGACGACCGCCGCCGCGTCCGCGTGGCCGCGAACCCGGACGCGGTCGCCCGCGTCAAGGCCCTCTACGAGCCGCACTACGCCCGCGTCACCGAACTCTTCTCCGACTACTCGCCCGCCGAAATCGCGGTCCTGTACGACTGGTTCACCCGTACGGGAAGGCTGATGGGCGAATACCTGGAGGAGCTGCGGAAGGGCGAATGAGCCGACGCGCCTTCACCTAACGTGGGGAGGGCCCGAAGCCGCACGTATGGGATGCGACTTCGGGCCCTTCTCCTTGGTACGGCGCCTCCGGCGCCCCGGCATCCCCCGGCGCCCTCCGGCGTCCTCCTAAGGCAGCACGTACACCGGCGCCCCGTCCGCCGCGCACGCGCTCCACCGTCAGCCCGGTTCGCCGGCGATGTCCCCCAGCCGGTACTGCGCCTTCCCCCGCACGAGGGCGGGCGCGAGATACGCCGCCACGGCGAGCACATCCGCGGTGCCGACAAGATTCCTCGCCTGCCATCCCGCCAGCAGTTCCTGCGGAGTCATCACCGGCGACTTCCCGCCCCGCCGCCCGCCCCCATCCGCCCCGCGATCCGGTCCAACGACTCGGCCACGCGCCCCAGGGCCGCCGCCATCGCGCCTTGACTCCGGGCGATCACCTCCTGGCTGCGAGCGATCACCTCCTGACCCCGGAAGTTCATTTCCTGACTGCGCGCCATCGCGCCCTGTCTCCGGGCCGTGGCGCTCCGGTCACCGTTCGACTCCCGCAACAGCTGATTCCCCCGGCGCAACGGCGTGCGGGCCGGGGATTGTGCTCGGATCAACGGCGTCGGTCAAGTCCCGACTTCTCGCGTCACGTGATTCAGGGGCATGACCCGATTCAAAGGGCCGGGCCTAATGGACCTATGCGATGCACGGCCGGAAACCCGTAAGTCGCAGACCATTCATCAACCTACTGTCCCCCTCTCCCCAATTCCACGGGATGTGAATTTCCATGACTCGCCGTTCCTCTTTCCAGCGACTTGTGCTGCTCGCCGCCTCGACCACCGTGATCGCCGGAGGCGCGGTGCTGCCCAGCACCGCGATGGCCGCCACGGCGGCGCCGCATACGGCCACCGTCACCACGGTCGCCTCCGATCACGACGCTCACCGTCAGCGCGGCGGCCCCGCCTCCGCCAAGCACTGGGTGGAGACCACCGACGCCGTGAGCGGCATCAAGTTCCGACTCCCCGGAAAGCCCGCGGTCATGCAGTTCACCCAGGCCGCGGACGGAATGAACGGTCGCCTTTACAAGGTGAGGACCGATAACGGAGTCATCGTCTTCGCGGTCTTCGACCTGCCCTGCGCCAAGGGGGAGCTCGACGACGCTCTTCAGGGCTTGGTGGACGGCTACAACGCGGGCGCCCAGTCCCCCCAGCACAAACTCTCCAGCACCGGCGTCCACAAGATCAAGGTCCACGGCCGGCCGGGCCTCGACGCGCGTCTCTCCGCCCCTGACGGCGCTGCGGGCTCCGCCCGCCTCATCGCCGGCGACGCCCACTTCCTCGAGATCGTCTCTCTCAGCCCGAAGGGGAAGGAGAAGCCCATGCAGGAGACGTACCAGCGACTCCTCGCGAGCGTCCACAACCCCCACACCCACGCCCCCCGTGCCGACTGACCCCCACGGGACCGAGCGCTCCGACCACGACCGAACCCACAGCCCCGTACTCCCCGGAACGCCACGGGCCCCGGATCCCTCCGGGGCCCGTGGCCACCGGGCGTGTACGACACGCCCGGCGACTGTCTTCAAGTGGTTTGCGCTAGGGGTTGCATTGGGTGGCGCCTGCACCGGTGGAGGGGCGGACGCAGAAATCGATGCCGGGCCCGCCGTCGTTGGTGTTCGTGCCGGGGCCGCCGTCGAGGGCGTCGTTGCCGCTCTGGCCGAGGAGGGTGTCGTTTCCGGCGGCGCCTTGGAGGACGTCGCTGCCGTTGCCGCCCTCGATGCGGTCGTTGCCGTCGCCCCCGGTAAGGGCGTCGCTGCCGTCACCGCCGCACAGCAGGTCGTCGCCGCCGAGCCCGTTGATGGTGTCGCCGCCGCCGAGCCCGAAGATCGCGTCTCGTGCCTGGGTGCCGATCAGGACGTTGGGGAGGTCGTTGCCGGTGATGACGTTGAAGCCTTGGGCCCGCAGGTCGGCGGGGCTGGTGGCGCAGGTAGGGGCGACGGGGGAATGCACGGTGAGTGTGAACTGCCGTGAGGCCGCAGGCACGTTCGGGTTGGGGTCGGTGGCCGTGACGGTGAACGTGGACGTGCCCTGTGCGGTGGGAGTGCCGGAGATCTCTCCGCTGTCCGGGTCGAGGCTCAGGCCGGGGGGCAGGGAGCCGACAGTAACCGCGAAGGTGGGGTTCCCGGTGCCGCCGGTGGTCTGCAGGGTGGTGGAGTAGGCGACGTTCTGGGTTGCGTCAGGCAGCGGGCTTACCGTGCTGAAGGCCAGGTCCTGGACCGTGTAGGCGATGGTCACCTGACCATTCGCGTCATGGGTTCCAACGGGCGAGGTGGAATACGCGGTGCTGGTGCCCGTGGGGGTGGCGAAACTGCTGCCTCCACCGCCGCTCCCTCCACCGGCGGCACCCAGGGTGGTGGCCGAAGCACCCCCGCCACCACCGCCGAAGTAACCGCCTCCGCCACCTCCGCCGCCGGCAACGACAAGACCGGTGCCACAGCCGGAGTAGTTGCCGCCTGAGCCCCCGGTGCCGACCATGCCGGCGGAGAAACCACTCCCTGTGCCGCCGGCCTCGGCCATGCACGGCGGGGCGAAACCGGCTGCACCGCCGGTGCCTCCTGCGCTGCTGGTACCCCCGCCACCGCCGCCTCCAGGGGAACCGCCGACAGTTCCTCCTGGATCTCCCGCAGTGCCGTTCGGGGTGCCGCCGTTACCCCCGTTGGAAGGGAAATTGCGTCCCCCGGTACCGCCGCCCCCGCCCGCTACCACGAGCAGGCTGCCGCCCGTTGACACACTTGACGCCCCACCCCCACCCGAACCGTTGGAAATTGGAGTGGTGGGTCCCGCTCCACCCGGCGCTCCGCCGTTGAACCCGCCGACGGCACCCACGTTGCTACTACAGCCCCTGCCGCCGGCTCCACCCACATTGACCGTGACGGGCGTCGGGGTCGCGGAGGCCGGGAGAGTGGTGACCACCCGCGCCCCTGCACCACCCGTTCCGCCATTGACGCAAGAGCCGTTGCGGGTGGTGCCACCGCCGGCGCCGTCCGCGGTGATCGTTACCGCTGTGTTGGCCGGGACGGTGAAGCTCTGGGGAGCACCCGTGAAGGTGAAAGTCTCAGTGAGGGGAACTGCACGGGGCGACGCCGTAGCCGTCGTAGCCGGAACCAGCCCAAGACCGGACAGGACCAGACACAGGGCCGTCGCCGTGCCTGTGCCATACCACCGCGCGCCGCCGAGCCTGCCGTGGCGAGGCACTGATCGCACGATCAGAGCCGGTTTCCGCGCATGCCTGTTGTCCACCGATCTCTCCCGAGGCTTTTGAAGCGATGCCCGTGCTTGATCAGCAGCAGGCCTGCACCTCCGTATCCGGCGGCGCACAAGCGCACCGTACACAACAGAATGACAAATAAGACGAATTGCCGTTTCTGTGTCATAAACGGGCACTCCGGGCCGATATGACTGCCCGCGGCTCAGCACCGGGTCGTCAACCGTCGGGGCTCCAAGGTCTCGCGCCCGCGTGCTCGCCACCGGGAAAGCCGACTCGCCGCGGGAAGCCGACACCTGCGCACTCGGCATGCCGTACGCGCTCCTGCCGGCGGCCCGGGACCGCTCCTTCGAGGCGCTGTGCAGCCGGTGTCCCGGGAGCCGTCCGATCGGCTCCCAGGACTATCCGATGAGGGTCTCCTTCGGCCGGACCACGCAGAACTCGTTCCCCTCCGGGTCGGCCAGCACGGTCCACGACTCGTCGCCGCTCTGTCCGACGTCCGCTCGGCGAGCGCCGAGAGCGAGGATTCGCTCGATCTCGGCTTCCCGGTCCTCCGCCGTGGAGGTCAGATCGAGGTGCAGGCGGTTCTTGACGGCCTTGCGGTCGGTCACCGGCATGAAGCAGATTCCCACCGGAGCCGTCTCGTCCGGCCCGATCACGACCTCCCGCTCCCGTTCGGACAGGATCCGCCAGCGCAGCACCTCGGCCCAGAACCGGGCCAGGGCGGGCAGGTCGTGGGCGTCGATGACGATGTGATGCAGCGAGACAGGCATGCCGAACAGTGTTCCCTCTGAGCTCATGGACAGACCTCTGGGCTCAGAGACAGAACAGAAGCGGTTGCCGTCGAACACTGCCGTCAAGGCAAAAGCCAGAGGCCCTGTGGATCACTCCACAGGGCCTCTGGTCTGGTGTGCACTCGGCAGGATTCGAACCTGCAACCTTCTGATCCGTAGTCAGATGCTCTATCCGTTAAGCTACGAGTGCTTGTTTTCTTGTTTCCTGCTTCGTCCCGCTTCCCGGGCTTTCGGCCCGCTCGCGGCGACAGGAAGAACATTACATGACTGCCGCCGCCATGTGAAATCCGTTTGCCGCACCCCTTGTGAGCTGGGCAAACGCGCTCCAGAGGTACTCAACGCCGAAGCCCCGGTCCAGCTGGACCGGGGCTTCGGATCTTGGCGCGGAGGCGGAGGGATTTGAACCCTCGATGGGCTTTAAGGCCCAAACCGCATTAGCAGTGCGGCGCCATAGACCGGACTAGGCGACGCCTCCCGCACAACCGCCCACGCGAGCGCGAGTGGTGCGTGCAGATGATGACACAGCCGGGTGGGGTGTCACCAATCGGCTCCTACGGTACTAGGCAGTCGGGTCACAGAGCAAAGTCCCGAGGAGCCGGTGAGCCGGAGCGCCGAGCCTCTGAGAGGCGCGCGGGGGCAGGCGTCGGCCGCGCGCAACCGCTCGGGGCCCCTCGCGTTAGTCAGGTCATGTTGCGTCGTCTCGTCCTCACCGCCGCCGCGTCCGTCGCGGCACTGTCCGCCGTACCCGCCCTGCCCGCCGCCGCCCAGGCCGGAGCCGCCCGCGCGGAACCGGCCTCCCTGAGCCTGATGCCTCCGCCGGCCCGCGGCGAGGATTCCGGGGACCGGCTGACCGTGACCGTCCAGCACACGGAAGGCGGCGACGGGACGTACGAGCTGCGATGTCATCCCGATGGCGGCAGTCACCCCGCCGTGGGCAAGGCGTGCGCGACGCTGGACCAGCGGACCACGTGGGGCAAGGACCCCTTCGCCCCCGTGGCGCCCGGCACGATGTGCACGATGATGTACGGCGGTCCGGCCACCGCCCATGTGACCGGGACCTGGGCCGGGCGGCCCGTCGACGCGCGGTTCGACCGGGCGGACGGCTGCCAGATCGCGCGCTGGGACGCCCTCGTCCCCCTGCTCCCCGGCTCCGCCCACAGCCGCGGCACGGCTCGGTCATGGTGACGTCATGATTCGGCGAGGCAGGGAGGGAAGGGGTGAAATGCGCGGTCACAGGTTCTTCCGTTCTTCTGCGTGCGACCTCCCTCTCATCCGGCGCCGCGAGCGCGGCCTCTGCCCGTAGACTCCCTCGCGTGACACGCTGCGGGCAGGTTGGCAAGATGGCCCTCGCGGTAGGCAAGGTGCGGTAACAGGGAGGAAGCGTCTCGTGAGCAGCAGGCCATCCCGAGGCGCTGCTCGCCTCGCAGCCATACTGGACGCGCTGCCCGATGCGTTGGTGCTGGTCAACGCCAATGGCACGGTCGTCAACGCCAACACCATCGCCCTGGAGGCCTTCGAGGCCCCGGGTACGGCTCTGGTGGGCCGGGGGCTGCTCGATCTGCTGCCCGAGTTCGACTCGCGGCTGATCCCCGGGTCCATGCGGCGGCCCGAGACGATCGACCAGAGTGGGCGGACCAAGCCGACCAGGATGATCGCGCGGCGGACCGACGGCAGCGAGTTCCCGGTCGAGGTCACCAGCGCGAACCTGGAGAACGGCCAGCAGGCCTACGACAGTTACGGTCCCGCCCCTGACGAGCTGCTCATGCTCGTCGTACGCGATCTGTCGGGCACCGTCGACACCGAGGCCGAACTCGCGCGTTCGCAACGGCAGACCGAGATGATCCTGCGCGCGGCGGCCGAGGGTGTCGTGGGCACGGACACGGAGGGGCGGGTCGTCCTCGTCAATCCGGCGGCCGCTCAGATACTGGGATATCGGGCCAGTGATCTCGGCGGGCAGGACCTGCACGCCCTCATCCTTCACTCGCGCGCGGACGGCGAGCCCTTCGCGTACGAGGAGTCCCCGCTCGCCGACACCCTGCGCTCCGGGCGCAAGCACCGGGTGCGCGGGCAGGTCCTGTGGTCCAAGTCCGGGAACAAGGTGCCGGTCGACCTGACGACCGCTCCGGTGCGCGACGGGGACCAGCTCGTCGGCGCCGTGATGACCTTCACCGACCGACGGCCGTACGACAGCCTCGTCGAGGAGAAGGACGCCGAGGCCACCCAGCACGCGGAGGAGATCGAGCGGATCGGCGAGGAGCACGCGGCGGAGCTGGCTGCGCTGCGCGAGCGGCACGCCGCCGAGCTCGCCGAGGTGAGCGAGCGCCACGAGGAGGAACTCGCCGCGGGTGACGAGCGGTACGCGGCGCTCGGCGAGCGCGAGAAGGACCGCTACGAGGCGCTGACCGCCCGGCACGATCAGCTCCTCTCCGTGCTCGGCCAGTCCCTGCGCGGGCCTCTCGACCAGCTGCGCGGTGAGCTCTCCAAGCTCGCCGCCGACGACGCCGGCCAGCTGTGGCCCGAGGCCAACCAGGTACTCCACCACCTCGCGGCGGGCTACTCGCGGATCACGACCCTCGTCGACAACGTGCTCGGCTATCAGCGGCTGGACGCGGGGGCCGAGCAGATCGTCCGTACGAACGTGATGCTGGACGCGGTCGTCGCGGCCGGTGTCGACGGGGCCGTCGAACTGATCGGGCCCGGGCGGGTGCAGTTCGCCGTGCACGCGCCGCCCATCGAGGCCGAGGTCGACCCGCAGCGGCTCGCGCAGGCGCTGGCGCACCTCATCGCGGACGTGGCCGGAGTCGACGCGACCGGCAACGCGCCGGTGTCCGCGGGCGGCTACATGGACAACACCGTCGTCGTGGCGGCGGCGCAGCGCGGCGAGGTCGTACGGATCGAGGTGCGCGGGCCGTACAGCGGGGGAGACCCGGTGCACGAGCCGATCGTGCGCGGGATCGTGCGCGCGCACGGCGGCGTGCTGCAGACGCACGAGGTGCCGGGCATGAGCGGCAGCGCTTTCGTCCTGGAGGTGCCGATCGGCGACGGGGCCGGAGCCATGGCCCCCGCGGCTCCGGTGTCGACCGGTGCCGAGATCGCCCTCCCCGAGCAGGCCTCGCACCAGAACGGCGGCAACCAGGGCGGTGGCAGGCGGCGGGCCCGGAGGTCCTCCGTGGACGCCTTCCTGGAGAGCGAGGTCGCCCCCGCGGAGCCGGTCACGACCGAGGGCGGTGCGGCCGCTCCCACCGGGCGGCGCAGGCGCCGTACGGCCGCGGAGCAGGAGGCCGCCGAGGTGTCCGTGCCCGCGCAGGCCCAGGGCCCCGGTGACGGCGATGGCGTCGCCACCGGGCGCCGTCGTGGGCGGCCGAGCACGGTCGAGGGAGCGGACGGCGACGCGGCCGAGGGTGTGTCGGAGGGCGCGGTCGTCATGGCGGCCGAGCACGGGGCGGGAACCGCGGCCGTGGGTACGGGTCTGGGCGGGACGGTGCCTCCGCAGGGGGTTCCTGTGGCTTCTCCGCAAGGGGTGCCCGTGCCGTCCGGGCGGCGGGCACGGCGTGACGGCGAACAGCACGCGCTGCCGCCCGCGTTGCCCGCGGCTCCCAGCGCCCCGAGCGCTCCGGGTGCCCCGGAGGCCGTCCCCGCCGAAGGTGTCGACGCGCAGCCGACCGGGCGACGTCGGCGGGCTCTGGCCGCGGCGGCCGAGCGGGCCGCCGCGCAGGAAGGTGGCGCCCGGACCGTGTTCGCGCTTCCGCCCGCGGAGGCGGACCGCTCGCCCGAGTACATCGAGGCCGAACAGGCCCAGCAGGCGCAGCGTGCCCAGCAGCAGCTCCTGGAGCAGGCGGGCGACGCCGTCGGTGCCGTAGCCGGTCGTGGCCAGGGGGACGAGGGCCGGCACGACGGGATGCCGCACGACCCGGCCGACGATCACACTCCGCCCCAGCCGCACCCGGTTCCCGCGCCGTCGGGAGTGCGGACCCGCCAGGCACCGGCCCCGGCTCGGCCCGACGTGGCGGCGGTTCCGGCCCAGGGCGTCCCCGTACCGGCCGCCCCGGCGCCCGGAGCCCCGGCGCAGGCCGTCCCCGCGCAGGCCCCGGCCCCTTGGCCCGCCCCGAACGCCGACGACACCTCCGGCGCCGGCATCCCCGTGCCGCCCGGCGCCCCTGCCCCGGCGGCGGCCGCCGCCCGTCAGGCCCAGCCGCAACCGCAGACGCAGACTCCTGCCCCCGGCACCCCCCTGCCGCCGGAGCAGCCCGCGCGGTCGGTGCCCCGGCCAGGGGCTCAGCCGCGGGTCGCCCAGCCGCTGCCCGCCGAGGCCGCCGCGCCGGTCGACCCCAACTCGACGCAGGGGCGCGCGTTCAGCGTGCGGACGCTCGGGCAGGGCGTGCCGTTCAGCCGTCAGTCGGCGCCGAACAAGCCGGGGGCCGTACCGGCCCAGGCGCAGGCGCAGCAGACCGCCACGCCTCCTCCGCACCAGACCAACGGCTCCGGCCGCCGCCGCAAGCTCGGCACTCCCCCCGAGCCCGCCGCCGAGCGCCCCGAAGCGACGGCGCGCCCTCACCCGCAGGCCGGGCAGACCGCCACGGCTCCCGGGCCGAGGCTGCCCGGAACGACCGAGGGCGCCGGTCGGTCGTACGCCATAGGAGCCCCGGACAAGAACGCCGACGAGGGTCCCGAGCCGCTGGACGGTCCCGGTGGCGCGGTCGAGGTCGCCGACCAGCCGCAGCCGCGACCCGTCGACGACGAGCTGCCCCCGGAGCCGCTGGACAACCCGCGCCGCCTCCTCGTGTGGCCCGCGCCGGACGTGACGACCCAGCAGGCGCTGAGCGACCGTGGCTACCGGCCCGTCATCGTGAACTCGCGCGAGGAGGTGGACGCGCAGATCGCCGCGTTCCCGGCCGCGCTGTTCGTGGACCCGCTGACCGGTCCGATCACACGCACCGCGCTGCAGTCGCTGCGTCAGGCCGCCGTCGCCGCCGAGGTCCCGGTACTGGTGACGGCCGGACTGGGGCAGGCGACGCGGGAGGCAGCGTACGGCGCCGATCCCGCCGTACTCCTGAAGGCGCTCGCGCCGCGGGACTCCGAGCAGCACCCGCCGCGTGTGCTGCTCATCGAGGAGCACGCGGAGATCGCGCTGGCGTTGACCTCGACGCTGGAGCGGCGCGGAATGCAGGTGGCGCGGGCGTCCACGGACGCGGACGCGGTCACGCTGGCTTCTCAGATGCGGCCGAACCTGGTCGTGATGGATCTGATGCAGGTACGGCGTCGGCGCGCCGGGATCGTGGACTGGCTGCGAGCGAACGGGCAGTTGAACCGCACACCGCTCGTCGTCTACACCGCGGCTGTCGACCCGGCCGAACTGCCGCGCCTCGCCGCGGGTGAGACGGTCCTGTTCCTCGCCGAGCGCTCGACGAGCGTCGAGGTGCAGGACCGGATCGTGGATCTGCTGGCGCGCATCGGAACGAACTGACCCGCTGCGCTGCGGGCCTGCTGACCTGCTGGCCTCGAACTGGGTTCACACCTACGACGGTTGGGGTGCTGTTTCACGTGAAACAGCACCCCAACCGTCATTCTGCCGCCGAGGACCTCAGAGCTGGGTGACGTCCAGCGTGCCCTCCGCGTACTGCCTGCGCAGCACCTTCTTGTCGAACTTGCCGACGCTCGTCTTCGGGACCGCCTCGATGATCGTCCAGCGCTCGGGAAGCTGCCACTTGGCGATCTTGCCCTCCTCGGCGAGGAAGGTGCGCAGCGACGCGAAGTCGGCGGTGGCGCCCTCCCTCAGGACGACCGTGGCGAGGGGGCGCTCGCCCCACTTGTCGTCGGGGACGGCGACGACGGCGGCCTCGGCGACGGCTGGGTGCGACATCAGCGCGTTCTCCAGGTCGACGGAGGAGATCCACTCGCCGCCCGACTTGATGACGTCCTTGGCGCGGTCGGTGAGGGTCAGGAAACCGTCGTGGCTGATCGTGCCGACGTCGCCGGTCTTGAGCCAGCCGTCCTCACTGAACTTGTCGGCGGGGCGAACCGGTTCGGTGCCCTGGCCGCCGTAGTACGCGCCCGCGATCCAGGGGCCGCGCACCTCCAGCTCGCCCGCGGACTCGCCGTCCCAGGGGAGGCGTTCGCCGCCGGGGCCGGAGAGTCGGGCCTCCACGCCGGCCGGGAAGCGGCCCTGGGTGAGGCGGTACGCGAACTCCTCGTCCGTGCCGACGACGCTGGCCGGCGGCCGGGCGATCGTGCCCAGCGGGGAGGTCTCCGTCATGCCCCAGGCGTGGCAGACGCGCATGCCCAGCTTGTCGAAGGCCTCCATGAGGGAGGGCGGGCAGGCCGAGCCGCCGATGGTGACCTGGGTGAGCGAGGAGACGTCCCGGGGCTTGGCGTGCAGTTCACCGAGCAGGCCCTGCCAGATGGTGGGGACGGCCGCGGCGTGCGTCGGCCGCTCGGACTCGATCATCTCGGCGAGCGGCGCGGGCTGGAGGAAACGGTCCGGCATGAGGAGGTTGACGCCGGTCATGAACGTGGCGTGCGGCAGGCCCCAGGCGTTGACGTGGAACTGGGGGACCACCACGAGCGAGGTGTCCTGGTCGGTGAGCCCCATCGACTGGGCCATGTTGACCTGCATGGAGTGCAGGTAGATCGAACGATGGGAGTAGATGACGCCCTTGGGGTCGCCGGTGGTGCCGGAGGTGTAACACATGGCCGCGGCGGCACGCTCGTCCAGCTCCGGCCAGGCGTACGTGGTCGGCTTGCCCGCGATCAACTCGTCGTACTCGTGCACCTGGACGCTCGCGCCCTCGAGCAGCGAACGGTCACCGGGGCCCGAGACGACCACGTGCTCGACCGTCGGCAGATGAGGGAGCAGCGGCGCGAGCAGCGGGAGCAGCGAGCCGTTGGCGATGATCACGCGGTCGGCCGCGTGGTTGACGATGAAGACGAGTTGTTCCGCGGGGAGGCGGAGGTTGAGCGTGTGCAGGACCGCGCCCATGGAGGGGATCCCGAAGTACGCCTCGACATGCTCGGCGTTGTTCCACATCAACGTCGCCACACGGTCGTCGTCCTCGACACCGAGCTCCTCGCGCAGCGCGTGCGCGAGTTGGGCGGCCCGGTCGCCGATCTCGGCGTAGGAACGGCGCTGCGGCTCTCCCTCACCCGTCCAGGTGATCACCTGCGAGGTGCCATGGATGGCCGACCCGTGGGTCAGGATCCTCGAGATCAGCAGCGGTACGTCCTGCATCGTGCTCAGCACGGCGTCCTCCCGGGGCGACATTGCCTACGAGGCGGTAAGGGATGCGCTGATTCTGCGCACATACCACTCGGTATGTCACTAGCTCCGGACGATCGATCAGGTCACAGGGGTCGTTCGGCCCGGACGGGAACTTTTCCGCAGGGGCCGTTCGGCCCGAATCTGCCGAAGGTCAGCGCACGGGTTCCAGCTCCGGGTCCTCGCGCAGCTTGCCCAACGCCCGTGACACCGCCGACTTGACCGTGCCGACGGAGACACCGAGCACCTCCGCGGTCTGTGCCTCGCTCAGGTCCTCGTAGTACCGCAGGACGACCATGGCCCGCTGCCGTGCCGGGAGCTTCATGATCGCGCGCCACATCGCGTCGTGCAGCGCCTGCTGCTCGGCCGGGTCCCCGGCGGGGACGTCCTCCGGCTCCGGGAGCTCGTCGCACACGAACTCGTCGACCTTGCGCTTGCGCCACTGCGAGGTCCGGGTGTTCAGCAGCGCCCGCCGTACATAGCCGTCGAGCGCGCGGTGGTCCTCGATCCGCTCCCACGCGACGTAGGTCTTGGTCAGCGCGGTCTGCAGCAGGTCCTCGGCGTCGCTCGGGTTCGCGGTCAGCGAGCGGGCGGTACGCAGCAGCACCGGCTGGCGGGCCTTCATGTACGACGAGAACGACGGGTACGGAAGGGTCCGTGTCCCGCCGTTCGAACCGCTGGTGCAGACGAGTGAGGTCATGGCTCCACGCTAGGAGTGACCCCTACCTTTTCGGATCGGCCGCAGGTCCCGAAGAGGTGTCCCCCTCAGGTTGTAGGAGGGGGGCTGGCCCCACCTCCTGAGGGTGGACGAGCGGCGCCCGCACCCTGAGGGTTCACCCCTGACAGACCGATACGGCCGTAGTACGGCGGCTGCCGCCGTACCACCCGGGATGTCCCCGAGGGGCTCCGTGACGCGGGGCGAGAGGGGAGAACGGGACGAGCGGGGAGAGCGGGGAGAGCGGCGCGAGACCGACAGCGTGCTCATCCCCCGTCCGCCCCCAGGATCAACCCCGACGTGGGGACCCCGGTGCCCGCGGTGACCAGGGTGCGACCGGCGCCCGGTATCTGGTTCACGGACGTGCCGCGCAGTTGGCGTACGGCCTCCGCCACCCCGTTCATCCCGTGCAGATACGCCTCCCCGAGTTGCCCCCCGTGGGTGTTCAGCGGAAGCCGCTCCTCGGCGACGAAGTCCGCGGCCTCCCCCGGCTTGCAGAACCCGAACTCCTCCAGTTGCATCAGCACGAACGGTGTGAAGTGGTCGTACAGGATGCCCACGTCGATGTCCGTAGGGGTCAGCCCCGAGGTCCGCCACAACTGACGCGCCACGACCCCCATCTCCGGCAGCCCGGTCAGCTCGTCCCGGTAGAAACTCGTCATCTGTTCCTGCGCCCGGCCCGCGCCCTGGGCCGCCGCCGTGATCACCGCAGGCGGATGCGGCAGCTCCCGGGCACGCTCCACGGAGGTGACGACCAACGCCTGGCCGCCGTCCGTCTCCTGGCAGCAGTCCAGCAGCCGCAGCGGCTCCACGATCCACCGCGAGGCCGCGTGTTCGGCGAGGGTGATCGGTCTGCCGTGGAAGTACGCCGCCGGGTTCGTCGCCGCGTACTTGCGGTCCACCACGGCGACGTGGCCGAAGGCCTCGGGCGTCAGTCCGTAGGTGTGCAGATACCGCTGGGCCGCCATCGCCACCCAGGACGCCGGGGTGAGCAGCCCGAACGGCAGGGCCCAGCCCAGCGCGACGCCCTCGGCCGACGGCTCCCGCTGCTGCACCCCCGCTCCGAATCTCCGCCCCGACCGCTCGTTGAACGCCCGGTAGCAGACGACGACCTCGGCCACCCCGGTCGCCACCGCGAGCGCCGCCTGCTGGACGGTCGCGCAGGCCGCACCGCCTCCGTAGTGCACCCGGGAGAAGAAGGACAGCTCGCCGATCCCGGCCGCCTGGGCGACGGTGATCTCCGGGCTGGTGTCCATGGTGAACGTGACCATCCCGTCCACCTCGGCCGGTGTCAGCCCCGCGTCGTCGAGCGCCGCCCGCACCGCCTCCGCGGCGAGCGTCAGCTCGCTGCGCCCGGAGTCCTTGGAGAACTCGGTGGCCCCGATGCCGACGATCGCCGCCCGGCCGCCGAGCCGGTCCCTCGTGCGTACGCTCACGAGGCACCGCCGGGCGGCAGGGTGACCGTCACGGTCCCGGCAACATGTCTGCCGATGCCGTTCGCCCCGAGGACGCGCACGGTCACGGTGTCGCCCTCGGCCTCTTCGATTCTGCCGGTCAACACCATCGTGTCGCCGGGGTAGTTGGGCGCTCCCAGCCGTATGGCGACCTTGCGCAGGACGGCGTCCGGTCCGAAGTGGTCCGTGATGTACCGCCCGACGAGGCCGTTGGTGGTCAGGATGTTCATGAAGACGTCGGGGGAGCCCCTGTGCCGTGCCAGCTCGGCGTCGTGGTGCACGTCCTGGTAGTCCCGGGACGCGATCGCCCCGGCCACGATCAGCGTGCGCGTGATCTCGATCTCCAGCGGCGGCAGCTCGTCGCCGGCCCGCACCCGCTCGCCCTCCCAGGCCCGCACCCGCTCGCTCTCCCCGGCCCGCACGCGCTCCCCTTCCCCGACCCTCATGTCTCCTCCTCCCCGCTCGCGATCAGCTCCCCCAGTTCCTGGAGGACTTCGCTCCCGCATCCCAGGTACGCGTCCAGCTGCCGCCCCCACAGGAAGTGCCGGTGCACCGGGTGCTCCAGGTCGGCGCCCGTGCCTCCGTGCAGATGCTGGCCCGCGTGAACGACCCGCTGACCCGCCTCGGACGCCCACCAGGCCGCGGTCAGCGCGTGCGTCGCGTACGCGAGCCCCTCGTCACGCCGCCACGCCGCCTCGTACGCCGTCACCCGTATCGCCTCGGTGTCCATGTACGCGTCCGCGGCCCGGAGTTGGACACCCTGCTTGGCGGCGAGCGGACGTCCGAACTGCTCGCGTGTGTTGGTGTGCTCCACGGCTCGTGCCAGCGACCCGGCGCACACCCCGGCCTGCAGCCCGGCGAAGGCCGTCCGGGCGGTGGCGAGCACGTCGTCGCAGGCGTCCGCCCCGCCCACCGGCTCACCCGGCGTCCCGTCGAGCGTCAGCCGCCCCGCCGCCCAGGGCGCCGTCAGCTCGACCGGCGCGCAGCGCGCGTCAGCGGTCCGTACGAGCCACAACCGGCGCCGGTCGTCCGCTACGAGCACATGGGTGGCGTCCCGCAGCCACGGCACCACGGGGACGACTCCGCTCAACCGCCCCGCCGCGTCCGCCCGAACGCCTCCCGGCTCGAAGACCGCCCCGCACACCACCGCCGTCCCGTCGTCGATCCCCGGCAGCAGCCGCTCCCGCTGCTCCGGTGAACCGTGGGCGGACACCGCCAGCAGCCCGTACACACAGCTCGCCGCGAACGGCACCTGGGCCGTGGTCCGCCCCTGTTCCTCCAGAAGCAGCACCAGGCCGAGGAGCCCCGTGTCCGCGACGGCCGCCACCAGCCCGGCCGCGCACAGCGCCTTCCATGTCTCGGCGTCGCTGCCGGTGCCGGCCGCGGCGAGCCGCTCCGGGGTGGAGAGGTCGCCGAAGATCCGCGCGGCCAGGTCGCGGGCGGCCGCCTGCTCCTCGGTGGGCGTGAAGTCCATGTCAGCGTCCCCCCTCCGCACCGGCACGGAAGACCGGCAGCACCAGCTCCTCGTCGTAGCGCTCGAACCGGAGCCGCACGGGCATCCCGATCCGCACCTTGTCGTACGGCACCCCGATGACGTTGCTGACGATCCGGACGCCCTCGGCGAGCTCGATCAGGCCCACGGCGTACGGAGGGTCGAAGGCGGGGAACGGCGGGTGGTGCATGACGACGTACGAGAAGACCGTCCCGTCTCCGCTCGCCTCGACCGTGTCCCACTCCGGGGAGCCGCACGCGCCGCACCCAGGCAGCCAGGGAAACCGCAGCGTCCCACAGCCGCCGCACCGCTGGATCAGCAGCTCGTGCCGGCCGACGCCCTCCCAGAACCCGGCGTTGTCCCGGTTGACGACCGGTCGCGGCCGGGCCGCCTTGGACTTGATGCGCGCCGGGGCGTACTTGAGGATCCGGAACCGGTGCGTCCCCGCCGGCTCCCCGTTCGCCCGTACGTCCATCCGTGTCGTGACGAAGTGCCCGGTGCCCAGCTTGGTGGTCTTGCGCTCGGAGACCGACTCGATCACCGCGTCGAAGGTGATCTCGTCGCCGGGCCGCAGCGGGCGCAGATACTCCTGCTCGCAGTCGGTGGCGACCACGGAGGTGCAGCCGGCCTCGTCGAGCAGGCCGAGCAGCTCGTCGTACGCGTCCGAGCGGCCCTCGTGCCCTGACAGGCCGCCCATCGTCCAGGCCTGGAGCATGGTGGGCGGCGCCACGGCGTCCGGACCTGTGTACGCCGCGTTGGTGTCACCCATCGCCTCGCACCAGTGCCGGATCATCGGCTCGTTGACCGGGTCCTTGCCCACGCCCGCGACGGCGGCCGCACGCCCTTCGTACGCCTTGAGCCGCGCCTCGTACGCCTTGAGCCGCACCGCCGGCTCGGCCGCCTGGTCGCTCACCGCCGCCCCCTCGTCATCCCGAGCCGCATGGTCGCCACGATCTCCCGCTGCACCTCGCTCACTCCGCCCCCGAACGTGTTGATCTGCGCCGCCCTGTTCATCCGCTCCAGCTCGCCGTCCCCGAACACACCCGGCGAACCGGAGCGCACCAGCGCCTGCGCACCCACGACTTCCTGACACATTCGGTACGAAGCGACCGCCGATTCCGTTCCCGCGACCTTCACGCCGCTCGCGTCGCCCGGGGCCAGTCGGCCGGCCCCGACATCCCCCACCAAACGCCAGTTGAGCAGGCGTGATGCCGCCAGCCGCGCATGCACCTCGGCCAGCCGGAAACGCACCCAGGGCTCGTCAACCCGACGCCGCCCCGTCACCGGATCGGGGGTGCGCGCCGCTCGCAGCGCGGCCGCGTAGAAGTCCTCGGCCTGCATGCCGATCGCGGCGAGGGCGACCCGCTCGTGGTTGAGCTGGTTGGTGATGAGTTCCCAGCCGCCGTTCTCCTCGCCGACGAGGTTCGAGGAGGGGACGCGGATGCCGTCGTAGTACGTGGCCGTGGTGGTCAGCCCGCCCACCGTCTCGATCGGTGTCCACGAGAAGCCCGGCGCGTCCGTGGGCACGAGGACGATCGAGATGCCCCGGTGCTTGGGCGCGTCGGGGTCGGTGCGGCAGGCGAGCCAGATCCAGTCGGCGTGCTGGGCGTTGGAGGTGAAGATCTTCTGCCCGTCGATCAGCCAGGACTCGCCCTCCCGCACGGCGCGGGTGCGCAGCGAGGCCAGGTCCGTGCCCGCCGAGGGCTCCGAGTACCCGATCGCGAAGACGAGGTCACCCCTGAGGACGCGCGGCAGGAAGTACTCCTTCTGCGCCTCGCTCCCGTACTTCATGAGGGTCGGTCCGACGGTGTTCAGCGTGACCATCGACACCGGCGCTCCGGCCCGGTACGCCTCGTCGAAGAACACGAACTGCTCGTCGGCTCCGCGCCCTTGGCCCCCGTACGCGACGGGCCAGCCGATCCCGAGCAGTCCGTCGGCGCCGATGCGGCGCAGCAGCGCCCGCTGCCTGCCGGGGTCGTCGGCGGGCGGGGGACCGTCGGGCATCAGGTCCCGGAAGTACGTACGCAGTTCGGCGCGCAGCCGTTGCTGGCGCTCGGTGGGGGCGAGGTGCACGGCGGCGGCCCTCCCGGACCTCGTACGAACAAGGTTTTCTGACTGTCCGTCAGATAGCGGGAGCTGTCAAGGTCACGACGTGGCCGTTGGAAAGGTCACGACGGGACTGTCGAGGACGACAGCCGGCGGCGCAGCTCCTCGGGCACGCGAAAACGTCTGCGCGACGACACCGAAGTGCCGTCGCGCAGACGTGTTACCACCCCACAAGAGCACCCCACACGGTGCTTCCGGGCCGACGAGCCCGTCGAGAGCGGGCGAATCGGCCCCGGCTCACCAGAGGTTGGTGAAGTTGACGACGGCGTTCGACTGGTCGATGGCCGTGAACGCGGAGCCGTTGACCTGAGCCGTGTTGTTCTGGTTCGAGGCCCCGGAGCCGACCGCCTGCTGCTGCGTGGTCGAGGAGTTGCCGCTGTTGTTGTGCCCGACCCCGCTGCCGCTGACGGTTGCCACGCCCGCGTTCGATCCGTTGTCCGCGAAAGCGCCGTTGTCCGCCGTGGCCACACCCGTGAAGAGGGCGGCGGCGAGGGGCAGAGCCGAGACGGCGGCGAGAACACGGGCGGTACGGATGCTTGCCATGTGAATTCCTCCAAGAACCGGATGTACGGACCGGCGCGAACCGGGAATTACTGCTCGTTCCAAGGCGGTTGGCCGACCGCCCGGCGCTGATCACGACGTCGCGACTCCAGAGTTGCCCACCGAATCCCCGGCGAACCACCCCGGAAGCCGTGATTCGCCCTCAAGCGTGAGTACATGTCGATAAACCCTCTTCATGACAAGAAACCCCAGCTCAGACCGGATCGGACAGCTCGATCCCGGGCGCCCCAAGGGGGGAACCGTTCCGCCACTTTTTGGCCAATCACTCTTAAATCACCTTCCCGGCATCCCCGGGTCCAGCAAGCCCTTCCCTTTTTCGAACACTCGTACGAACATGGATGCATGGCCACCATCGACCGGCAGGCCACGACCCTGGCCCTGGCCCACGCCCTGTCCGCCGCCGAACGCGGCCTCGCGGTGATCCCGCTGTCCCGCACGAAGCTCCCGGCCCTGCGCTCCCCCCACCGCGACGACCCCGATCCCGACCCGACGTCCCCTCCCTGCCACGGCGCATGCGGCCGCTTCGGACACGGCGTGTACGACGCCTCGACCGACCCCCGCCGCATCCGCGCGCTCTTCGCCGCCGCACCCTGGGCGACCGGCTACGGCATCGCCTGCGGCCTCGACCCGCACCGCCTCATCGGCATCGACCTCGACACCAAATCCGGTACGGACTCCTCGGCCGCCCTGCGCGAACTGGCCCTGCGCCACCTGTTCACGATCCCGGAGACGGTGGTCGTGCTGACCCCGAGCGGCGGCCGCCACCTCTGGCTGACCGGACCGCCCGACGTGGTCGTCCCCAACTCGGCGAGCCGACTGGCCCCGGGCATCGACATCCGCGGCGCCGGCGGCTACCTCGTCGGCCCCGGCTCCCGCACCGAGCACGGCGTGTACGGAACGGCCCCGGGCACCGCCCAGTTGGCGCCCGCGCCCTGTCCGCGTGAACTCCTGCGCCTGCTCACGCCCCCGCCCCGCACACACCACCGCGCGCCCCCTGCGACCGGCCAACACGGCCAGGGGCTGGTCCAGTTCGTGCTCGCCGCCCACGAGGGCCAGCGCAACACCCGCCTCTTCTGGGCCGCCTGCCGCGCCTACGAGAACGGCATCGGCCCGGAGCTGAGCACCGCACTCGTCGAGGCCGCCGTCCGCACCGGCCTCACCGAACGCGAGGCCCGCTCGACGATCGCCTCGGCGTCCCGGATGACGTTCCCACGCCCCGGGCCACCGGAAAACGGAACGACACCACGAACCGCCCGTCCCTAGGCTGCGCGCCATGGCACTGACCCGCATCACCCTCACCTCGGGCAGAACCGTCGAGACATCCGACCTGCGTCTCACCTCGACCTACGGCGGAATGCTCGAGGGCTACCCCTTCAAGCGCTGGAACGACCGCATCATCGACGGCCTGGCCCGACGTACCGCCACGGCGTTCCCCAACACCCCGACACACCTCGTCACACCCCACCGAGCCCATCCGGACATGCCCGCCGGCGGCTTCGGCCCGGTCGAACTGCTCCCCGCCGTGACCTGCGTCGGCCTCTTCCTCTCCAGCGCGGTCGACCCCGCCGTCGACGCCGTCCTCCATCGCTCGGCCCTCGCGGTCGCGTGGTTCCAGGCCACCCCCGACATCCCGTCCGGCCACACCGCCGATCCGGGCCTGCGCGCCATCCCCTGGGAGGAAGCCGCCCAGGACTTCGAACTGTGAGCCGTCGCGGAGAACGCCTGAGAGCGCGTGTGTCCAGCCTGGCGGGCTAGCACTTCAGAGGCTGGGTCAAAGGCGCGACGAGCCGGCCAGGGGCTCAGATTCCGTTGGCCCCGCCCGCGGAAAGCCCCCGGTCCGGAGGGCCGGGGATCCTTTGCATGTTCGGCTGACACGTCCGCCGGAGACGGCCGCTGCCGTCAGCACCAGAAATCCCACACCCACACGTCCACGCCGCGGTAGCCGCCGGCCACCACGACGAAAGCGCTGCCCGTGATCAGTGCGAGCACCCCACGACGCATCACGGCGTTTCCTTCCCTCGCTGTCTTCGGCGTGGGCGTCTTCGTGGCTCTCGGCAACGCTCTCGTGGACAGCCGACCGCGAGAAGGTGCCGTGCCCCCGCCGTGCCCGATCCACCGGTAACTGACGGGGAACCACGGCGGGTTGACGGACCACGCACATGAGAACGACCCCCGACCGATTTACCTGGTCAGGGGCCGTTCACCTGCGGTGGGTGTGGGATTTGAACCCACGGTGACATCGCTGCCACGACGGTTTTCAAGACCGTTCCCTTAGGCCGCTCGGGCAACCCACCTCTGCCTCGCCCACCAGGGGCGGAGCGGGTACAGCGTACCGGCTCCAGACGTTTCACAGCGGCCGTGGTCCACACAGGGGCCACTGGCCCTGTTCCACGCCCCAGGCCCACTGCGCCGAACATCGGCACCCGGTCCGTGGCCCCAGGCCGACGCGGTACAGCCCAGGACTGTGCTGGCCTTGTCGGCATCGCCAGGGGAAAGGCCCCGCTGGGTCATGTACCCGCGCCTTCCCGCGACTCCGTGGAGCAAGTGCGCAGAGAGGCCCCTGCGACCTTCTGATCCGTAGGATCGGGCGTCGTCTTGTGGAGGGGCTCGGTCCTGGCCTGGCTGGATGACCAAGGTGGGTGATCACCGGCCTCTGTGTGCCGTCTCGGCCGTCACCTCAGAACGGTGGCGCCGGCCGCCACGGCGGCTCTTCGGCCCGGCCGCCTCAGTTCCACCAACGGCCCAAGGTCGAGCGCCCATCCAAGGTGCTTCGGGACGAAGAGGTCGCTCCGTAGAGCGCGGCGCATGGGACACCGCCTGCTCAGGGTTTTGTCCCTGTCTCAAGGGCACTCGGCCAGTGAACGCGGAGGTACTGAGATGAGTGCCGGAGAGAAAGCCAAGGCAAAGGCCGAACAGGTTGTCGGAAAGACCGTGCGAAAGGCGGCCCACGCGGTGCACAAGGATGCCCTCGCAGCAAAGGGTGCCGCCCTCGAAGCGCGGGGCAGGATGCGGGGCGCGAAAGAGAGGACCAAGGACTCCTTCAACCGCTGACAATTTCATGACATTGAGTCACCGTGGCCGCGTGGCACTCAACCGTTGATGAGGCAGTGGCCACCTGGGGAGCCGTTCTGCCAGGGGGCGCAGCAGAGGAGGTTCGTGTCCTAGGCACGGTGGGCGCCCGACACACCTCCGACACAGCCTGTGTCGCTGGCGCCCTCTGATGAACTCCGCCGCAGGTCAGAGAACTATGCGGGGTGATCGGCGCAATCTGAGTCAGTCTTACACCCTCGACGCACCCAGACGCCGTCCGCCGCCGTTGATGACCTTGGCGACAACCAAGTTCGCGGGCGCAGTCATGGGCCATGGCCCCGACGATCACCAGTGGCCAGTTCACGGTGATCCTTTGTTCCGGGCGACGTAGCGAATGACCTCGACCTCGTCAAGGATGACCATGCCTTCGCTGACGAGTTCGTCCAGTTGTGGGAGGAAGGCACGGATGACGTCTTCGGTGTCGACGATGATGACGGTCACCGGCAGGTGTTCGCTGACGGCCAGCAGCCGAGGGGTGTGGATCAGCGAGGAGGCTCCGTAGCCTTCGACGCCTCGGAAGACCGAGGCTCCGGCCAGCCCGGTGGCGCGGGCCCGGTGGACGATCTCGGTGAAGAGGGGCTTGTGGTGCCAGGTGTCGTTCTCGCTGATGAAGATCGTCACGCGCAATGCCGTACCAGTCAGTCTCATTGCTGCTGCCTCCACCTGTTGACGCGGCGGGTCGGTGTCGCTGCGCTCCATACCGACGCCAGGGCGGTTCGGCATCGTCCCGGCTGGATGGACGAGTCCGGTGCAGCGTGGCCGCCGTTCACGAGTTTCCGGATGGCGACGGGGACGGGACCGCTCCGTTGCTCAGGGTCACAAAGCGGAACGCCACAGCAGGCCTCCCTGGTCGGATGCTCCCCGAATCCCGATCACACAATGTCCTCGGAGCGGGTCACAGCCAGGTCAGGAGGGCGTAGCCGGCGACTGCGGCAGCGAGGCCGAGCAGGAGGCTGCCCAGGGCGTTGAGTCCGGCTTCGGCGAGGGAACCGTCCTCGAGGAGGCGGACGGTCTCGAAGGAGAACGTGCTGAAGGTGGTCAGTCCGCCGCACAGGCCGGTGCCGAGCAGCAGCATCACGGACGCCGGCAGGCCGTGGGCTGCCACAGCTCCGGCCAGTGCGCCGAGGATGAACGAGCCGACCACGTTGACGGTAAGCGTGCCGAGGGGAAAGACGCTGTCGTGGCGAGCCTGGACGGCCTTGTCAGTGAGATACCGCAGAGGGGCGCCGATCATGCCGCCCAGGAAGACCATGAGGACGGGCATCAGCTCATCTCCCCCTCGGCGAGCGGACGAGGCACGCCGATGAGGTGGGCGACCACCTGCACCGGGTCCAGGGTCACCAGCGCCTGGGGGACGATGTCGCGGACCTCCGAGAGGAAGGCACGCACACGGTCCTCCTCGTCGATGACCACGACGGTCAGGGGGAGGTCTTCGGCGAGGTCGAGCAGGCGGGTGGTGTGCACGAGCGAGGAGACGCCAAAGCCCTCGAAGCCACGGAAGACGCTGGCGCCGGCGAGCCCGGCGCGGTGCGCGCGGTGGACGATCTCGGTGTAGGCCGGCTTGTGGTGGTACTGGTCCCACTCACCGAGGTAGACGGTCATGCGCAGGCCCGTGCCTTTGAGGGGCGCGCGTGGCGCGCGAGAGGGAAGGCCATCATCCACCTGGTGGCGCCGGGGAAAGTGCGGGTTCATCGCGAACTTCCTTTACGGGGCGGATCGCCGGGTGAGGCGGGTAGCCGTGTCGGCGGGGGCGCGGAGGGTGTCTGGTCGCGGTGGCTGGGTCCGCGTCGCACTGGTAGCCCGGCGGCCCGGCGGGCCACCGCGATGCCTGTCCAGACCGCTACGAGTCCGACGACAAGGCTGGTCAGGGCGTAGGCGTCGGCCATCGACCAGTGGGTGGTGGCGAGCAGATGGCGCATCTCCACGGTGAAGGTGGAGAACGTCGTGTAGCCGCCGAGGACGCCGACACCCAGGAACGGGCGCACGTAACGGGAGGGCGGCCACACCTCCAGGACGTAGACCATGAGGAGTCCCAGCGCGAGACTTCCGGAGATGTTGGTGACGAACGTCGCCCAGGGAAATCCCTGGTTCGGGGTCGGCCAGGCGTGGGCGAGGCCGTAGCGGGCGATGCTGCCCAGTCCGCCGCCCAGCGCAATGACTGCCAGGACGTCCGCCTGCCGCGGCCGCCGGGTGCCGGGGGACGGCTCCCCGGGTGGAGCCTGCGGTTCGGCGCTCACGGCGACATCAGGGTCGACCGGCAGGGTCTCAGCCGGGGGCAGGTCGTCGCGGGGCTGGGCCCCGGGGCCCTCTCCGCCGGACATGCGGCACTTCCTTGTGCGGGCTGGGCTAGGGGTCCCACGGTGGCCCGCGCGGCGCAGGCCACCCTCGTGGGTTGCACCGGCCGCTAGGGGTGGCCGCAGTTCCGTGCGGGCTCCCGGTATTACGTCCCTGTTGCGGCGGGGGGCTGAATGGCCGGGGCATGATCTTCTCCTACCTGTGGAGATGCCTGCGTGGCAGGTATCAGGTAGGGACTGTTGTCGACCCAGTCGTAGCGGTCGCGGTTTCGGCGAGCCCCACCGCCCTCTTCTTGCACTTCCCAGCGTACGACGCAAATCCGCTGATATACGGCACGGAACCCTTGGATCTCCACCAGCCACATCCGCGCGCGGCGCCGGTGGCGGACTTCCCGGACCGGAGCTGTGCGCGGCGCCGACAGCCGAGGACGCTGGACGCCCCGGGCACGCGGGAGCGCAAGCACGGGCCGGCTAACCGCCCCCGGCGGCCGCCCGGCGGATCAAGGACTGGACAGGCGGCGGTTCACCACGCCTGGCTGTCGCGGCCGGCCCCCGGCGGGGCTATCGACGACCTCTACGGGCTGGAGAGTCGCCAGAAGGACCCCCTGCATGCGGTCAAGCCGGGTCACGAACGCATGCAGGACGACCATGTCGTCGACGAGGACGATCTCGGCCGGAAGATGCTGAACAACCGGGAGCGCACTCTCCCTGCGCACGGTGCCGGCATCACCGAACCCCGCGATACCGCAGCGCACGCTCGCCCCCCGCAGTTTTCCTTCCAGCGCACGGATCACAATCTCCGTGACCAGCGACCGGCGCCGCCACTGCCGCGCGGCATCGAGGTAGATCGTCAGGCGGCCCCAGCCGGCCGATGAAGTCATGGCTCCTCCTCCCTTCGTCAGGGCGGGAAACCCCTGTGGCTCGCGGCGCTGTGGATGCCCCACTCCCAGGGTGCACCGGGTATGTCCACAATGCCTTGCGGCGGGAGGAATCGCGCTGACTTCCTCCATGCGTAACCGTCCCCCGCCCGGCTGGAGCTGCTGGGCCACACGCGTACTTTTATCAATCGCTCACTTTGCGGCAGGCAACTGCATTTCTCGCACTCGATGGCGCCATGGACGCCACGACCGCCCTCAAGCGCGTACTGCATTGCTATGCCGCGTCGCCGTCTTCCTTCAGTGACGTTTCGATCTTGGCATTGGCGGCTGGGCCTTCGCCTGCCGCGCGGACGCCGTCGAGTCGATAGTTGAGGCGGTACTGGATGTCTTCGAAGACCTCTGCGTCGGTCAGATCGAGTACGGGGCGGTCCGACGTCGTCAGCCACTCGTACGCGGCCTTCAACTCCACCGGCGGCTCCTCCCCGGCGTTCGCGGGCACAAAGCCCCACCGGAACGCGAGCAGATCCGTGTCCTCCGGAACGCCCTCGCCTCGCTGACCCATGGCGAGGGCCACAGCGGCAGGCCCGTCCGCCGTGCTCTCGCGCGTCTTCGCAGCGCTGGTACGCCAACGTCCGGCGACGCACCTCCGGCAGAACTCGAACCACCGCAACAACGGCTTGGCATCTGCGGCTTCGGCTGCCGCACGGACTTCGGACTCCGGCAGACCCGACTCAACATCGAATGCTTCGCCGCGCCGCATGACCTGCCACAGCTCCGACCTCCGGCTGTCGGCGAGCGCCGACGTGGCGAAGGTGTCGCCGTGCACCAGTCCGGCGACCACCCAACGCAGCCGGTAGAGGCGGGACTTCCGACCCGTCTTCGTGACTTTCCACAGCCGGATGTCGAGGGAGTAGCCCGGCCTGGCCGACCCGCGGGGGCGCCCGGCCGGAGCGTCGTTCGTCGTGCTCACGCAGCGTCCTCCCACTCCGCAAGCCAGCGCTCGTATTCGGAACGCCAGGACTCGTATTCGGAACGACGGATGCGCACATCACCGTGGGGCAGCTTGATCGCGCGGGGAGCCTTCCCGAGTTGGCACCACCGGTAGATGGTCGATGTGGGGGCTGTGGCTTGCGTGTCTGGTGTTCTCCATCTGGTTCGTCGCAGAGGTGATCACGCGGTTCCTGCGGGCCGAAGTCCTGGTGACGCGGGCGGGGTGGTGGACGGTTCGAGCACGGCCGGTGTCAGGGATCAGACTCGCAGCTCAGCGCCTTGCCAGGTCGGGCCCCAGCCCGGTTACGCAATCTTCCCAACTGGGGCTCTAGCGGTCGCCTGTCGGCATCCTCGCCGCAGTCCGGGTACGGCGAGCCCCACCGCCGAGCGAACGGCCTGACACGGCCGCCACGGCCGCCACGGCCGCCGAGAGTACCGGCCGACACCCGCGCCCGGCCAGCACGTGCTTCACCCATCAGGCGCCCCTCGACCATCGCCCTCTCGGGTGGATCAGCACAGCCAAGCGGGAGCGAGCACCCCCGGTGGGGACCAATGGTCTCGCGGGCGAGGTCCGCGGTCCGCCACAAGGGAGTCGACGGACCGGTGCCTGATGAGGGGCGAGGATGGAAGCTTCAGTGAGCAGGGTTGCCGTGAGCAAGTTGCCGCTGGTCGGCGCAATGTTCTGGGCGACCAAGATCGTGGCCACAACGCTGGGCGAGTCGGCATCGAACTTCGTCACGATGGCGCCATTGAATCTCGGCTACGCCGTCGGCGCGATCATCTTTCTTGTGGCCTTCGCGCTCACCCTGGTGATGCAGCTCAAGGCCGACCGCTTCCGCCCGATGGTGTTCTGGTCGGTCATTCTGACCACCAGCATCGTGGGCACCTCGATGTCCGACTACATCAACCGCACCGCTGGACTCGGTTACGCCGGCGGCTCAATTCTGCTGACCAGCCTGCTGGCGATCGTGCTGATCGGGTGGCGGATGACCGGACAGACCATGGATGTGGAGCGGATCGCCACGACGGAGGGCGAGGTCTTGTACTGGACCGCGACACTGGTGTCCAACACGCTGGGCACCTCCAGTGGTGACTTCCTTTCCGGTGGTCTGGGTCTCGGCTTCCGCGACAGCTCTCTGTTGCTGTGCGGGGCCATGCTCGTGATCCTTGCCGCGCACTATCTGACCCCGGTCTCGGGCACGGTGCTGTTCTGGGCGGCCTACGTGTTGACCCGCCCTCTGGGTGCGGTGGCGGAGAACGCGGTGGAAAAGCCCGTCGCGCAGGGCGGACTCGGAGTAGGAACCACGATCACCTCATCCGCTCTGCTCGCCGTCCTGGCAATTCTGGTGGGCTGGCAGATGCTCACCGACCGCCAACAAACCCACACGGTGGATACCGTCCTCGCATCCGATAGCCGCTATCACCAGTCCGCTGGTCAACCAACAGAAACTTCTGCGGATGACTACGCGGGCAAACCCGACGACACGCCACGCGCACCAGAAGGAAGGCGACCGGGCCGATCATTCTGAACTGAGTGGGGGCTGAAGCTGTCAACAGGAGGACTTCAGTCGAGGCGTTGTTTCTCGCCGTCGGGGCCACGGGGCCCAAAGCTGCATCCGAGCCAGCTGCGGTGGCTGTACAGCAGCGGAGTACAGCCACCAACGGCTGTCGATGACCCTTGGCCGGTTGCAGCGCCTCGGTGAAGTACGCGCGGGCCTCGTTGTACTGGCAGGCGTCGAAGTAGGTCCAGCCGGTGAGGCGTGCCGACTCGGGCGCGATTCCTTAGAGCTTCGCCGCCGTGCTGATCACCGCTTCCAGCATGGCTGTGCTGAGGCTTGTCCGGTGGCCAACGCAAGGATGCTGTGAGGCGGCCGGTCTTCGTGAAACCGACTTCGCCCTTTCCGAAGAGGGCTGGGGCGAAGTCCTGCTCTCCACGAGCATGCCCCGAGTCGGCTCCGGATGGACCGATACGGGTGAGCCGTTCGATGCGCGCGGCCTGAAGAAGCGGGCCCGCAAGGCGACCCGGCCGGTGCCGATTCCTCCGGTTCTCGTGCGCCTGGTCCGCGAGCACGTCAAGGAGTTCGGCACCACCGAGGATGGCCGGCTGTTTCGTGCCCCGCAGGGTGGCCACCTCCGCGGGCCAACCAGCAGATCCAACAGGCTCTCGTCGCGATCGACGAGCACGACGACGAGTAGGTAAACCGGCTCGTACGGGGGTCCCTTGTGGGGCGCCTCTCCTGCTTTTGGGAAACGGGATCATTCCCGAACCGTTTGCCTGCGTCCTGCCTTCATGGATCAAGGACTTGTGGCACTCGTGTCTGCTGGCGTCGGCCTTTTGGGTGCGCTCGGTGGTGCGGCCATCGGCGGGGTCGCCGCCGCAAGAGGGGCACGCCTCGATGCTGAGACGACGGCAAGGGCGACCGCCAACACCCCGGGCGCCAGTAGTGGCCGTTCACCGAGCCGGTTCGGAGTACGAGCAGGCTACCCACGACACGCCGAGCGGCCTGCTTCCCTCGTAGCGTTGTGCTGCCTGCCGTGAGCTCTGGCCGACCGTACGGCGCCTGCGCGCGATGAACACCGCGCCGGTGCCGACCGGCCACGACCGCGAAACCGACACCCGCGACGACGGGAGTACTGCTCGACGCGCTGGTCCTGATCGCGTGGCACCATACGCACCGCCTAGCGGGGCGATCGCGTTCTCACGCACCGGTACCTTGCGCGCCGGGGCGTTGCTTCTGGGCGTCGACGACGGCCCGCTCCAGCACGGCGGTGTATTCGAGGACTGTGCCGGGCTTGATGCCGTCGGCCTGCTTGACCTGGACAGCGCGGCTGCCGAGATAGGCGTACGTCTTGGGGTCGAAGATCCACTCGGTGCGGTCGCCGCTCTTCTGGTCGACGTGAGCCAGGGCGATGCCCTCGCGTCCCGCGGCGTCCTTGACATGGTCCACCACCACCACCCCGGGGATCTTGGCCGCGGCCCGGTACAGCGCCGCGTTCAGCTTCGCCGGTGCGAGCTGCTCCCCCAGCAGGCCGCCGACCGTGGTGAATGCCTCCTGATCCGGGGAGTTCCCCTGGCCCTTGGTCTCCTTGTAGATCTTCTTCAGCAGGGCGTCCGGGTCGGTGGGCAGCGTCTTGAGGTAGTCGTAGGAGGCGGCGCCCAAGCTGGGCTTGACGTTGTTGTCGAGGGTGACACCGCCCTTGGGCTGGTAGCCGGGCTCGTCCAGCCAGCCCTGCTTGCCGTCGGGGGAATTCCAGGCCTCACGGATGTGCAGGGGCTCGACCAAGGTCTTGGAGTCGTCCGCGTCGGTGTGCGAGACGGAGAGGTAGGAGACCTTGCTCTTGATGTAGATGTACTGGCCCGGGCCCGGTTCGGGCGTCTTGCCGGCCGAGGCGGCGGCGGCGATGTGCTCGACGGTGGAGGCGAGCTGAGCGGTGCTGCCGGGCTCGATGCGGACGACCGGCGCTTCGACCGGGGGCGGGGTGGCCGCGGCAAGGCCGCTGCCCCCGGAATTGGTCAGCGCGGTGAAGGCGAAGGCGCCGGCCAGGGCGGCGGCGGTGACCGGGACACCGATCAGCAGGACACGGCGTGCCGGGCGGCGGGACGGCGCAGTGGCGAGTGCGGGGACGGGGACGGTTGCGGTGCGCTGGATCTCGTTCATCAGGTGCTCCTCGAGAAGCAGGTGACGGTCGAGCGACAGGTGCGGGTCTCCCGGCGCCGGCAGCAACCGGGCCAGTTCCGCGTCGTCCAGCGACTCCTCACGCCGAGACTTCTTGCGGATCATTCGGACCTCTCCTCGTACGACTCGTGTGACCGGGCCGCAGAAGTGCGGCCGCCCTGTACTTGTCCGTTGCGCGGTAGCGGTTCCCTGCGTTTCCTCAGTTCTTCGTCGGCCAGCTTGCTCAGCCGTTTACGGGCGCGGGACAGGCGCGAGCGCACGGTGCCGACCGGGACGCCGAGCACGGCCGCCGCCTCCGCGTAGCCGAGCCCGGACCACACACACAGCGTGAAGACCTCGCGCTCACTCCGGCGCAGCTTCTTGAGCGCCCGCTGGGCGGCGGCCAGCTCGTCGGCATCGGCTACGCGGCCTACGAGTTCGTCGGCGAAGTCCGGGACCGCTTCCTTGGCCGGCAGACGCTGCAGAGCCCGCTGGTGACGGCGCGCCGCGCGGGTGGTGTTGCGCAGTACGTTCACGGCGATGCCCATCAGCCAGGGGCGCGGGCTGTCGCCCTCGTCCCGCAGCTTGGCGCGCAGCCGCCACGCCTCCAAGAAGGTCAGCGAGACGATGTCCTCGGCGACGGTCCAGTCCCCGGTCACGCGCACCGCGTGCCGGTGGACCAGTCGGGCGTGGTCACGGAAGAGCTCGCGGAACGCCTCGGGGTCGCCTGCCCGTATCCGGGTGTGCAATGAGTAGTCCACGTACATCCTTGTCCACGCGGCGGGGCCGGTTCCCGTGGCGTGCGTCACACGGTCAGGAGACATGGGGCTCCGCGGCCAGGCTCGCACAGCACGACCGCCGCCTCCGTGGGCTGAGCGGCACCTCGGGCGGCAGCGAGTACTGGGCGGCACGGCCGTTGAGCAGCAGGGCAGATGGCGTTCTCAGGTTGAGTGGAGGTCTTGCCCGTCATCGGCTCGAACTGTGGAGATCTTCTAAGAGCTCGCGCAGACAGGCGAGTTGGAGTGCCTCGGTAGGAGAACAGGCGCAGGCCCTGGTGATCACGGAACTGCGGCGCTGTGATCACCAGGAGACCTGTGCCTGCCCTGCCCGCGGCCCGACATCCGGTCCACGCCTGGTCCACACACACTGATCCACAACGTGACGAAGCCGGATCAAGGTGAGACAGACCCGATGCAGAAGGGGTGCCTCTCAGCGAGAGGCACCCCTTCTGACCAGCCCGTTCCCTTAGGCCGCTCGGGCAACCCACCCCGCGCCGCCGGCGATCGCCGGTGGCACGGCGACAAGACCAACCGGTCAGCTGTCGCCGTCGCGCTGTCCGAGGGTGACCTCGGCCGTGCGGGTCTTTCCGTCGCGCGTGTACGTGAGCTTCACGACGTCACCGGGCTGATGGGTCCAGATCTCGCCGATGAGGGTCGGGCCGCTGTCGATCACCTGGTCGTCGAGCTTGGTGATGACGTCGCCGGGCTTGAGACCGGCCTTGTCGGCGGGGCCGCCGGAGGTGACCGCCGCGGAGCCGCTCGCACCCTGCTCGGTGATCTTCGCGCCGCCGGTGCCGTCCTCGAGGGAGACCGAGGCGCCGATCACCGGGTAGACCGGCTTGCCGGTCTTGATCAGCTGCTGGGCGACGTGCTTCGCCTGGTTGATCGGGATCGCGAAGCCGAGGCCGATGGAGCCGGACTGGCTGGTGCCGCCCAGACCGCCGCTGCTCGAGGACTGGATCGCCGAGTTGATGCCGATGACCGAGCCCTGGGCGTCCAGTAGAGGGCCACCGGAGTTGCCCGGGTTGATCGAGGCGTCCGTCTGCAGGGCGCTCATGTAGGAGGCCTTGCTGCTGGCACTGCCGTCGCTGGAGGCCACGGGGCGGTTCTTGGCGCTGATGATGCCCGTGGTCACCGTGTTCGAGAGGCCGAAGGGCGCGCCGATCGCGATCGTGGAGTCGCCGACCGCCACCGCGTCGGAGTCACCCAGGGTGAGCGGCTTCAGGTCCGACGGCGCGTTCTTGAGCTTGATGACCGCGACGTCGTAGCCCTGCGCGTGGCCGACGACCTCGGCGTCGTACTTCTTGCCGTTGGGGAAGGTCGCGGTGAGCTTGCCGCCGTCGACCGCGTCCGCCACGACGTGGTTGTTGGTGAGGATGTGGCCCTGGGTGTCGAAGACGAACCCGGTGCCGGTGCCGCCCGAGCCGCTGGTGCTCTCGGCCTCGATGGTGACGGTGCTCGGCAGCGCCTTGGCGGCCACGTTCGCGACCGTGCCCGAGGCCCGCTTCACGTCGCCACTGCCGCTCGGCGCGGAGACGGTCGTCGAGTCGGTGGCGTTGTCGTTGTTCTTGGCCAGCGAGTAGCCGATACCGCCGCCCACGCCACCCGCGACCAGCGCGGCCACGAGGATCGCCGCGACCAGGCCGCCGCGCCCGTTCTTGGGCTTCGGCGCGGGCTGCTCGTAGGAGGAGCCCCAACCGCCCGCTCCCGAGCCGCCACCGTCCGCGTACGAGGGAACGGCGGGCGGCGGGGGCGGCCAGCCCGCCTCGGCGGCGGAGACCGGCGCTCCGGACGCTCCGGGGGCGTGCCCGTGCGCCTCAGGAGCCCCGGCGCCCATCGACGCGTACGGCTGCTCCGGTGCGCCGGGGGCGCTCGGAGGCACCGCCGGGAGCTGCGCGGTCGGCGCGCCCCCTTCGGGCGCAGCGCTCTGCGCGGAGGCAGCGGGAGTTTCCACCGGCACAGGAGGTGCGGACGGGGCCGGGGGTACTGCAGTGCCCTCGTTCTCGGTGCTCACAGCTCTTCTCCTCGGTCCACGGCTGTTGTTCTCGGTCGCACTCGGTCACGCTCACTCACGCTTGTCAGACGGTCCGGCGCGATGCAGCTGTGCTGGTGTGCATGTGCTTTTTGTACGCCGTCAGCTTTTCCCACGGGACGTCAGAGCACCATAAGCGGTGGCTGTGGGTCCAGGACCATTCTTTATATCGGGCTTTTTATACTAAAAAGAAACATTCCTGGTGTCTCGGCCCCCACGTCGGCCCTGTGACGGTGGCACCATGACGCCGTGACCCACGCACGACAGCACCCGATTCAGGTCGTCGCCCACCGCGGGGCCTCCGAAGACGCTCCCGAGCACACCCTGGCCGCGTACAAGAAGGCGATCGAGGACGGTGCGGACGCCCTCGAGTGCGACGTCCGGCTGACCGCGGACGGACATCTCGTCTGTGTGCACGACCGCCGCGTCAACCGTACGTCCAACGGCCGCGGAGCCGTCTCCGCCCTGGAGCTCGCCGAGCTCGCCGCCCTGGACTTCGGCTCCTGGAAGAACCGCGACGAGTCCCCCGACTGGGAGTACGGCCCCGGGGACCCGCAGGACACCTCCGTCCTCACCCTGGAGCGACTGCTCGAACTCGTCGCCGACGCGGGCCGTCGCGTGGAGCTGGCCATCGAGACCAAGCACCCCACGCGTTGGGCGGGCCAGGTCGAGGACCGGCTGCTGCTCCTCCTGAAGCGCTTCGGCCTGGACGCCCCGGCGAGCGCCGCCACCTCTCCGGTGCGCGTCATGAGCTTCTCGGCGCGCTCCCTGCACCGCGTCCGGTCCGCGTCCCCGACGCTGCCGACGGTCTATCTCCTGCAGTTCATCTCGCCCCGGCTGCGCGACGGACGACTGCCGGCCGGTGTCCGGATCGCGGGCCCCTCGATGCGGATCGTACGCAGCCACCCCGGATACATCGAACGGCTGAAAAGAGCCGGTCATCAGGTCCACGTCTGGACGGTGAACGAACCCGAGGACGTCGATCTCTGCGTTGAACTGGGCATCGACGCCATCATCACCAACCGCCCACGCACGGTGCTGCACCAACTCGGCCGCTGACCTCGCGGCTCGCCGTCCGGAAACCATCGCTCGAGGTGCCGCGGCGGCCGTCGGACCACGTCAACCACCGCCGAAATCCAGCCACACGGTTACAGGGAGTGCACCGGCGCGTTCGTTCCGTATCCGATCGTTACGAGTGCGTCAGCAGACGTGGATTGGCCGGTTTCCGGTCCAGTCCAGAGGGGCATCCACACCGTGGCGTGGGGCAAAGGAGGTCTCGGGGGTGGCGTTGGTGGTGGCACAGGAGGTGCCCACGTCGTCGAGCATGGCCGTTCCCCATGGCCCTGCGGGCGTGGGTAAAGCAAGACATCGGATGCGCGATCAACTGCGCACCGGTGGAGTGACGGAATCGGTCATCGACGACGCCGTACTGATCCTTTCCGAACTTTTGAGCAATGCGTGCCGGCACGGCAGGCCCCTCGGCGACGCCCTCGCCGGGGACGGCGACGTCCGGGCCGCGTGGCGCGTCGACGCGTCCGGCAGGCTCACCGTCGAGGTGACGGACGGCGGTGGTCCGACCCGCCCGGTTCCCGCCACTCCCTCGGTCACCGCACACGGCGGCCGCGGGCTGAACATCATCACGGCGCTGGCCAAGGACTGGGGCGTACGGGACGACACCCACGGAGAGGTCACCGTGTGGGTCGTCGTCCAGGACGACGTGACGGACACGGCCGCCGCGCGCCGGCGTGACGACTTCGCTACGCGCGTCGCGTCAGCGGGTGTGACGGGGCTGCCCGGGCTGGACTTCGCGGACGCCTTCGACGACTTGGACTGACCAGGACGGGACACGACAGGACGGGGCAGGGCGCGACGGAGCGGGGCGGAGCGGGGCGGAAACCCGTGGGCGGGAGCCCCGGACGGAAGGTCCGGTTCCGGGCCGACTCGGTGCGTTGTCCACAGGGTCCCGTCGGCTGACGTACGAGCGGCTAGGCTCGCGCCAGTACGAGACGAGCCGTGATCGGGAGACACCCACGATGGCCAAGAAGCGACCCCAGACGAAGGCCAAGCAGCCTCAGCTCAAGGACGGGGAGATCCCGGTAGTCGGCGCTCGCGAGCCCTGCCCCTGCGGCAGCGGCCGCCGCTACAAGGCCTGCCACGGCCGGGCCGCCGCACACGCGGTGACGGAGCTGGTCCAGCGCCCCTTCGAGGGCCTGCCGAGCGAGGGCGACTGGGTCGCGCTGCGCGAGCTGGTGCCCGCCGCCACGGTCGAGCTGAAGCTCAAGGAGAGCCTGCCCGAGGGAGTTCCCTCGGTGACGCTCGCCACCGTCCTGCCGATGGCCTGGCCCGCGCTGCGCCGCGACGACGGCTCGGTCCTGATCGGCCTGCAGAACGACACGGCGTCCGGCGACATCAGCCGCGACCTCGCCGACACGCTCCAGCGCGCGCTCACGGCCCAGCCCGGCACCCCGATCCAGGGCCGCCGTGCCCCGGCCGACGGCCCGCGACTGCAGGAACTGCTCGACCCCGAAGGCGCGTTCGAGCCAGTTGTGCACTCGGGCTTCGAGTTCTGGGTCCCGGACGCGGAGCACTCGACGCCGGAGGTGTCCGCCTCCCTGGAGCGGGCCAACGCGGCGGCGATCCCGACCGTGAAGCTCTCCGGCGTGGACGCGGCGTACTGGTGCGAAACCCCCGACAAGAACCACCTGCGCTGGGTGATGCCGTACCCCGAGGAGCAGCTTCTGGACGCGCTCGCGCGGCTGCACGCGGCCGGTCGCTCGAGCCTCGGCGAGGGCACGCGGCTGGTCGGCTCCTTCCGCGCGCACGGGCTCACGGTGCCGGTCTGGGACCTGCCGACGGGCGTCACGGCCGACGACGTGGAAAAGCCGGCGGCCGAGTTCGCCGAGCGCCTCGCGACCGCCCTGGCCTCGGAGGCACCGCTCACTCCGGACGAGCGGCGGGCACGCGGCGGCCTCACGAACCGACAGGTCACGCTCAGCTGACACACAGCTGGGGCACTGACCGACCGGTCAGCTGGTCGGCGCTTCACGGAGCAGGTGACTCCTGTCACAACTCCCGGCGGTGACAGGTAAATCCGTGTCCGAATAGCCGAGATCGAATTTGCGAACCGCCGATCTCTTGTTACCGTTCGAGTAGCCCGGTTGCTGGTGCATCCCCCGTCGCCAGCAACCGGGTCTTTCCATGTACGGATTTTCCTGCGGCGCCAACAGCCTTGCTACGGGGCCGAGTTGCTCCCCGAGGCGCTCTACGGGCCGCTTCCCGAGGTGCTCTCGGAGTCGCTCCCCGAGGCGCTCTCCACCTCGCTTCCCGACCGCAGCAGCATCGGCCCGCTCCCGGCGCTCCTCGCGAACTCGGCGACCGCCGTGTACGCCCCCACACCCCCCGCCGTACGCCCTCTGGGCGTCTCGCACACCCCTGGGTCGTCCTCGGCGCCCACCGCGCAGTTCATCTCCACGGTGCGGCCACCGGGGCCCATGAGGCTCAGTGCGGAGCTCAGCTCGTCACCGGTCGCGTTGCGGTAGTAGGTGCGCGCCCAGGTGTCCTCCCCCTGGGTCATGACACAGGTCTGCGCCTCGACGCCGTCGGGGGAGGAGAGCTCGGGGCCGCACCGGGCGGCGGTGGCCCGGCCGAGGCCCAGAAGCCGGGGCACGGGCGCGGAAGCGGGAGGGGTCGCGGAAGCGGAACGGGGCGCGGCGGGGGCCACCGTTCCCTTGTCGTCGATCCTCTGGGACGCGCGTACGGCCTCGGAGCTCCCGTCACCGACGGGTCCTGCGGAGGCCACGGTCAGTGGCAGGGCGACCGTGAACACCACGAGGCCCGCCAGCGCCACCAGGCGAACCCTTTGGAGGTCCGGCCCGGCACGTAGAGACGATGGGGCTCGGTGTCCCCCGGAATGACGCTGCATAGTGCGGAACATAACGAGCGCGGGTGGGCGCGCGGCTCACCGCGCGCCGGGCGCCCTACAACTCGGGCGCGCTCACACCCGTACGAGTGAGCGCCTCCACCACCGCGTCCACCACGGCCTCCACATCGGGCACCCACGGCGCGGCCGAGCCGGGCAGTGGGGCGCGCTCCCAGCGGATCTGGCCCTGGCCGGTCTCGGACGGGGGCAGCGCGATGTAGCCGCCCTCGCCGTGGAACCGCAGGGACCCCGGCACGAAGTCCTTGGCGTAGAGGAGCTCGCCGAGCTGCTCCATGGAGTAGGGCGCGACGAGGATCGCCCAGCGTGTGGGCGCCGCGACGACCGGACCGAGGCGCATGCCCGTGCGGTCGAGCGCGTCGAGTGCGCGGGCCGCCGCGAGGGCGGGCAGGCTCACCGCGCAGGGGGCCATGCCTCCGGTGGCCAGCACGATGGGTGCGGACGGCCGGTTGGTCCACCACCAGCGCACCATGCGCTCGTCGGTGGTGGCCGCGAGGAGGCCGGGGTCGAAGGGGTGAGCACCGGGCACCGTGCACTCCGGGTCCGGGCATCCGCAGCGGGCACGCCCCTGCGGGTCCGGTGCCACACCCGGGAGCACGGGCCACTGCCAATCGGTCGCGAAGGTCAGGGCCGCGCTGAGCATCTCAGGCCTCCCGTTGTTTCGCCTGGACAGGAGCCTGCGTCGCCTTCCGAGGATCTCGCGCATGAGCGCTCGTTCCTTTCCGTTGCACGCCTGGCAACACCGTGGATCACATCACACCATGTGTCGATCACTTCACTGTGCGTACCTGCTGGCGCATCACACCCCTGCGTAGGGCAAGGGGAACCCATCTGGGCCGAGCATTGGCTGCGTCCGCGTCCATACTGCGTCTGTCTAAAGCATGGGCATGGCGTGGGGTGGCGGCGCCTGGCGTTTTGCCGTCCCGCTGTTTCTTGCCGCCTCCGCCACGGGAGGATGGGGCACGGTCGTCGGTGGTTATGACGCCCGGGTCCGTCGCCAGGTTCCGGGCGGATCCCAACCACCCCTGGCCTTCACCGAGTACGTACCCATCACGACCGCTGTGACGCTCCGTCGAACGAGGCCAGTCGACCTCAATGACCCGTTACCCGAGTCAGTTTTAAGCCAACTTTGCTTTCCCGCAAGGGTTACCGAGGGTCTCATGGACACCAGGAATCCCAGCAGGACAATGCTGGACATCCCCTCACGAGTGCGTGTACATGTGGAGACACTGCTAGCGGCGCAGAACGACATGGGGGTTTGCGATGCTATTGAGCAATACGCACCGGTCGGAAAGCCGGACGCCATGAACGCCCCTCACGTTCCGAAAGTGGCCGGAATCGATTCAACGGTTCCCGCGCCCGCACACACTGTCGCGCCCACGACCTCCGTCACGGGTTCCACGGCGGGCTCCGCAACGGGCTCCTCTTCGGCCACCTCGCCCACCGGCCCCGGAGCCGTTCTCCAAGATCGACTCGCCGGCTGGGTGTCCGACCTCACCACCCTCCACGAACTCACCGAGCGCCTGGTGCGCACCGCGACACTGAACGACGCGCTGCAGGAACTGCTGCGCGCCGGAGCCGCCCTCGTGGGTGCCCGGCGCGGTCTCGTCGTCTTGGAACCGGGCGACGGACTCGGCCCGGACACCACCATCGGCCTGGGCCTCGCCCGCGCCGACCTCGGCCACATCGAGACCGTCCCGCGCAGCGCCATGTCGTACGGCAGGATCCTGGACGGGCTGCCCGGCGGCGAGGACGAGATCTCCCAGCCCGACCTCCTCTCCGAGGACGGGCTCGACCCCCGCCACCGCGAGGTGGCCGCCCGGCTCGGCTACGCCGCGAGCTACGCGCTGCCCCTGTCCACCAAGGCGGCGGGCCGGCTGGGCGCCGCCGTATGGCTCTACGACGAACCCGCCGAACCGGTGGAGCGCCAGCGCCACCTCGTCGGCCTCTACGCCCGCTACGCGACCGAACACCTGGCACGGCTGCTGGAACTGGACCGCACACGCGCGTGCATGAAGACGATCTCCCAGGAGCTGCTGCCGCCGCGGCTGCCCCGGGTCTCCGGTGTCCAGCTCGCCGCCCGGCACCGCACGGGCCCGCGCGGCGGCGGCGACTGGTACGACGCGCTGCCGCTGCCCGACGCCGCGCTCGGCCTCGCGGTCGGCTCCGTCACCGGGGCCGGGCCCAGCGCCGTCGCCGCCATGGGCCGGCTGAGGGCCTCCCTGCGGGCGTACGCCGTGATGGAGGGCGAGGACCCCGTCGCCGTCCTGTCCGACCTCGAGCTGCTGCTGCGCCTGACCGAGCCCGCCCGCTCCGCGACCGCCCTCTTCGCGTACTGCGAGCCCGCCCTGCGCAAGATCACGCTCGCCGGTGCCGGACACAGCCCGCCGCTGGTGATCGGCGCGCGGCGCACCGAATTCGTGGAGACCTCGCTGTCCGCGCCCCTGGGCATGCTCGCCTGCTGGGAGGCGCCCAGCGTCGAACTGACGGCCGAGCCCGGCGAAACCGTGCTGCTCTACACCGACGGCCTGCTGCACCGCACCGGCGACCCCATGGACCGCGCCTTCGCCCGGCTGCACGCGGCGGCCGCAAGCGTCCCCAGGACGCTGCGTGAGGATCCCGGCGCGCTCGCCGACCATGTTCTGCGGTCCGTGCTGCCGGACGGGCTGGACGAGGCGGACAGCGCGGAGGACGTCGTACTCCTGGCGGCACGCTTCGAGTGAGGTCCACGCTTCGAGTGAGGTCTGTACTTGGGGTGAGGTCTGCACTTGGGGTGAGGTCTGCACTTGGGGTGAGGGTGAGGTCCAGGCTTCGCGTGCCGCTCTGGGGCCGCCGCGCCGAGTTCCGCGCGTAACAGGACTTCCGGCCCTGGGCCCACTCCTGTACGACCGTACGATGATGAGTGTCCCCCTGCTCGAGCACAGCAGAGAGCTGGAGGGGAAGATCCAGAGTCGTATCTAGGAGGCAGACCGTGTCGGAGGCGCTCAACCCGGAGACCCCGGAAGCCGTGCTCGACGATGCCGCTGACGAAGCGGGCGAAGAAGAGCCGATCAAGCAGCGCAAGAACGGCCTGTACCCCGGCGTGTCCGACGAGCTCGCCGAGAACATGAAGTCCGGATGGGCCGACACCGAGCTGCGCGGCCTCACGCCGATCGCGCAGGCCGAGTACACCGCCACCCGCCGAGCCGCGCTCTCCGCGCGCTTCCCGGGCGAGCGCCTGGTGATCCCGGCGGGCAACCTGAAGACGCGCTCGAACGACACGGACTACCCCTTCCGCGCCTCGGTCGAGTACGCGTACCTCACCGGCAACCTGACCGAGGACGGCGTCCTGGTCCTGGAACCCACCGTCGCCCCGGACGGGAACGGCGGCCACAAGGCGACGATCTACCTGCTGCCGCGCTCCGACCGCGAGAACGGCGAGTTCTGGCTGTCCGGGCAGGGCGAGCTGTGGGTCGGCCGCCGCCACTCCCTCACCGAGGCCGAACAGTTGTACGGCATCCCCGCCTCCGACGTGCGGGAGCTGGCCGGAAAGCTGCGTGAGGCCACCGGCCCGGTCCGGGTCGTGCGCGGCTACGACGCCGGCATCGAGGCGGCCCTGACCGACAAGGTCACCGCCGAGCGCGACGAGGAGCTGCGGGTCTTCCTCTCCGAGGCGCGGCTGATCAAGGACGACTTCGAGGCCGGCGAGCTGCAGAAGGCCGTCGACTCGACGGCGCGAGGCTTCGAGGACGTCGTGAAGGTCCTGGACAAGGCCGAGGCGACCAGCGAGCGCTACATCGAGGGCACCTTCTTCCTGCGCGCCCGGGTCGAGGGCAACGACATCGGCTACGGCTCGATCTGCGCCGCCGGCCCGCACGCCTGCACGCTGCACTGGGTGCGCAACGACGGGCCCGTGCGCTCCGGAGACCTGCTGCTGCTCGACGCGGGCGTGGAGACGCACACGCTCTACACCGCCGACGTCACGCGCACGCTGCCGGTCAACGGCCGCTACAGCGAGATCCAGAAGAAGATCTACGACGCCGTGTACGAGTCCCAGGAGGCCGGTATCGCGGCCGTGCAGCCCGGTGCCAAGTACCGCGACTTCCACGACGCCGCGCAGCGCGTGCTGGCCGAGAAGCTCGTCGAGTGGGGTCTGGTCGAAGGCCCGGTCGAGCGCGTCCTGGAGCTGGGTCTGCAGCGCCGCTGGACCCTGCACGGCACCGGCCACATGCTCGGCATGGACGTCCACGACTGCGCCGCCGCGCGGACGGAGACGTACGTGGACAGCACGCTGGAGCCGGGCATGTGCCTGACGGTCGAGCCGGGCCTGTACTTCCAGGCGGACGACCTGACCGTCCCCGAGGAGTACCGGGGCATCGGCGTGCGCATCGAGGACGACATCCTGGTGACCGAGGACGGCAACCGGAACCTGTCGGCGGGGCTGCCGCGTCGCTCCGACGAGGTCGAGGCGTGGATGGCGGCTCTGAAGAGCTGACCTGGGGCTGGTCCAGGGCTGACGCAGGACTGACGTAGGGCTGACGTAGGGCTGACGGCCGGGTACGAGAAGTGCGTGCCCGGCCATTCGTCTGCGGGTAGGTCGTGGCTGGTCGCGCGGTTCCCCGCGCCCCTTTGGGCGCGGGGAACTCACGGGGGGGGGATGAGTGGGCGCCGAATTCTGGTCCGGTGTCGGGGTGGATCTGCATCTGGAACCGGACGTGGCCGCGGGGCGCAGGACCGGGCTGGAGCGGGCTCTGCGGGACGCGGTGCGCGACGGACGGCTCGCTCCGGGCACACGGCTGCCCCCGACCCGGCGGCTCGCGGCCGAACTCGGCATCTCGCGCGGGACGGCCAAGGGGGCGTACGACCAACTGGTCGCCGAGGGGTATCTGACGGCCCGGCAGGGGTCGGGCACCGAGGTCGCGGTGCTTCCCGCGGACGCCGTGTCGGAGGCCGTCGGGGCTCCCCGCGCGCGTGCGCCCCGTTTCGATCTGCGGCCGGGCAGCCCGGACGTCGGTACGTTCCCGGCGGCGGCGTGGCTGCGGGCGCTGCGCCGCGCGATCGCGACGGCGCCCTCCCTGGCGTACGACTACGGGGACCCACGCGGCCGGATCGAACTGCGGACGGCGCTCTCGGGCTACCTGGGACGGGCCCGGGGCGTGATCGCGCCGCCCGAGCGGATCGTGATCACCTCGGGATACGTGCAGGGGCTCGCACTCCTCACGCGCGTGCTGGACGGCGGGGTGGTCGCGATGGAGGACCCCGGGCTGCCGTTCCACCGGGACGTGGTGCGGCGGGGCGGAGGCACGGTGGTGCCGCTGAAGGTGGACGAACGAGGCGCCTGCGCGGGGGAGTTGGCTTCCTCACTGGCGGACGCGGTCGTCGTCACGCCCGCCCATCAGTATCCGACCGGGGTGACCCTGCACCCCGAGCGGCGGCGGGCGCTCACCGACTGGGCACGCGCGCGCGGCGGACTGATCGTCGAGGACGACTACGACGGTGAGTTCCGCTACGACCGGCAACCCGTCGGCGCCCTCCAGGGCATGGCACCGGGGCAGGTCGCCTACCTGGGTACGGCGTCCAAGACGCTCGGCCCCGCCCTGCGGCTCGGCTGGATGGTGCTGCCGCCGCACCTGGTCGACGCGGTGGCCGACGTGAAGCTGCACAGCGACCATCACACCGAGTCCATCGGCCAGTTGGCGCTGGCCGAGATGATCACCAGCCACGCGTACGACCGTCATGTGCGCGCCTGCCGGCTGCGGTACCGGCGGCGCCGGGACCAGTTGCTCGACCGGCTGGGGGCGCGCAGGAGCGTACGCGGTATCGCGGCCGGGCTGCACGCACTGGTGGACGTGGCGGACGAGGCGGAGGTACTGGCGCGGGCGGAGGAGGAGGGGCTCGCCGTCGGGCATCTCGGCGAACACTGGCACGAGCGCGGCGAGGGGCGCCCTCAGGGCTTGGTCGTGGGCTACGGGACTCCCCGGGAGCGGATCTATCCGGAAGCGCTGGCGGCGTTGGGGCGAGTGCTGGACGGGAGCCGGGGGGTGCCGGGCGGGAGCCAATTGGGTCGCGAAAAGGCATAAGAATTGGGCCTGTTGACGGGTCCACCGGGCCCGTAGCGTCGAAGCCATGACGAATCCGGCAGCATCCGCGCGGTCGAGCCGCCTCGTCCCGCCCGCGGGACCGCAACGCGTCCTGGCCGTCGCCCAGCTGACCAACTCCGTGGGGGACGGCGCCTATTACGTGACCTCCGCGCTGTACTTCACGCATGTCGTGGGGCTGGCCCCCGCGCGCGTGGGGCTCGGGCTGACCGTCTCCTGGGCGATCGGCTCCCTTGTGGGCGTACCGCTGGGGCGGCTCGCCGACCGGCGCGGGCCGCGTGGCACGGCGGTGCTGCTGGCCCTCGCGACCGGAGCGGCGGTGGCGTCCTTCCTGGTCGTCCGCGGCTTCCCGCCCTTCGTCCTCGCGGCCTGCGCGTACGCCTCCGCGCAGTCGGGGCTCGGGGCGGCCCGGCAGGCGCTGCTCGCCGGGCTGATACCGGCCGGGGAGCGCACCGGGCTGCTCGCCCATCTTCAGTCGACCCTCAACGCCGGTCTGGCGGTGGGGGCGGGCCTCGGCGGGCTCGCACTGCACGCCGGAACACGGGACGCGTATCTCGGGGTGTTCGCGCTGGACGCGGTGAGCTTCCTGCTCTGCGCGGGTGTGCTGCTGCGGCTGCCGTCCGTGCCTCGCGTGACCGTACGGCGCGGTCACGGGGCCGGTGTCCTGCGCGACCGCCCGTACGTGCTCGTCACCTTCCTCAACACCGTGCTGCTGCTTCGGATGCCGCTGCTCAGTCTGGGCATCCCGCTGTGGATCACCGAGCGCACCCAGGCGCCCGTCTGGCTGGTCTCCGCGCTGTTCGTCCTCAACACCGTTGCGGTGATGGTCTTCCAGGTGCGGATGGCGCGCGGTGTGACGGGCCTCGCCCCGGCCACGCGCGCGATACGCCGTTCCGGGCTCGTGATGCTGGTGTCCTGCGCGGTCTTCGCACTGTCCGCCGGTGCCTCGCCGTGGGTCGCGGCTGGGGTCCTGGTGGCGGGCGCGGTGCTCCAGGTCTTCGCCGAGATGCAGCAGTCGGTGGGTTCCTGGCAGGTGGGCTTCGACCTCGCCCCGGCCGACCGCATGGGCGAGTACCAGGGCTTCTTCGGCACGGGCGTCACGGTGGCGCGTACCGCGGGCCCGCTGGTCCTGACCGCACTGCTGGTGGGCTGGGGCACGCCGGGATGGCTGCTGCTGGGGGGACTGATGCTGGGGGCCTCGTACGGGATGGGCCCAGCGGTGCGGTGGGCCGCCACGCAGGAGGTGACAGCCCACCGCCGGAACCAGGACCGGAATCAGGACCGGGACCAGGACCAGGACCGGAATCAGGACCACGACCGGGGCGGGAATCAGACCCAGGACCGGGTCAAGCGGCAACCCGTGCCGGCGAACTGACCACCACCGGAAGCGAGTCCACGAACAGGGCGCCCGCGAGCAGTCCCCCCGTGCCACGCGGGCTCCACGCGCGCGTGTGGAGGTCGTCGTCGAAGGCGGCCAGAGCGGCGCGGCCGGCCTCCGTCGCCGTACCGCCTGCCTCCAGCACGCCCCGGGCACCCGCCTGGACGTGCCGGAGCCCGTGCGGGCCCGCCGTGTACAGCAACTCGGTGTCCTGGAGGGTGGACATGACGGTGAGGAGGGCGTCGAGCCTGGCGTACGGCTCGGCCGCGCCGGCGGAGCGGGAGGCGGCGAGCGCGTCCAACGCCCATCGTACGTGCGGGAATCCGGCGCGTGCCTCGCCCCGCGCCCCGGCCGCGCCGTACTTCGCGGACATGGACGACCCCCGGGAGGGCCGCCGCGGCGCCCGCCGGTCGGGGTGCGCCGCGATCCGCTTGGCGGTGGTGGCGACCTCAAAACCCTTGGCTCCTGGTTCCAGGGCCGCCGCCGCGACCAGGAAACCCAGGACCCACAGCGCCCCGCGGTGGCCACCACCCGCCAGCGTCACCGAGTGTTCGGTGGACCGGCCGATCGCGCCCAGTTCCGTGCGGAGTTCGGGCGTGGGCCCGCCGATGCGGCGGGCGGCGGCCGCCATGGCCGCGAGGCCGGGCGTCAGCGCCTTGGCCGACCAGCGCAGGGAACACAGGTCCCGGCGGGTGGCCCGGGCGCCGAGATCCCGCGGATCGGGCAGGCCGGGCTTGGGGGTGAGTTCCAGTTGCCCTGTCAGCGCGGCCACGGCGGCCCGCGCCAGCGTCTCGTCCTCGCGGCCACTCACGCGCGAGCCCTACGAGGACGCCGAGGCGGACGGACTGGCACTGTCGCTCGGGGCGTCGCTCGGGGCACCGCTCGGCGGCGTACCGGTCGGAGCGCCGCTCGGGGGCGTACCACCGCCACCGCTGCCCGCGCCGGTGCTCTCGGCGTCGGGGTCGATGCCCAGGATGATGGACCCCTTGAAGCCCTTGGACGGGTCCTTCTTGTGGACCGGCTTGAGGACGAGCAGCCCGCTGGAGGTGCCGCCGCCGTCATACACCATGTCGTCGGCGAGCTTGGTGTAGCTGCCGGTGTGCTTGGAGTACGGCTCCAGGGCCTGGACCTCGGCGGCGATGTCGTCGTCGAAGAAGAGCTGGCCGGTGAAGTTGACCTTGCCGCCCTCGTAGGTGCCGTCCGCCTTCTCGCCGCCGGTGTGCACCTTGACGTGGATGTGCGTGGTGCGGGGCGTGTACCAGCCGGGGAAGATCGTCTCGAACTTGACGACTCCGTTGGCGTTGGCGACCTGGTAGCCGCGCAGGTAGGTCTGGTCGTTCGCGGTCGAGCCGTCCTCGCTCTCGGCGGGCGCGGAGCCGCCGGGGTTGGCGGTGGTGTAGCCGGAGTAGTAGCCCCAGGCGTCGCAGTGCCAGATCTCCACGGCCGCGCCCGCGACCGGGCCGCAGGAGTCGGTGGTGTCCTGCACCGTGATGCGCAGCGTCAGCGGGACGCCGCCCTTGCCCTCGGTGATGTCCTTGCGCACCAGAGCGCCGTCGAGGTAGTACGGCCCTTCCGTGACGCTGGACATCAGCACGCACTGGCCACTGCTGGTGGAGGTCGAGGTCGCCGGGGCGGTCGCCTCGGCGTCGGTGGCGGTGGTCGTCTCGTCGGCGAACGCCGATTGGTAGCCGGCGACCGCGAGCCCGCCCGCGGCGACGGTGCCGCCCGTCACCGCGAGCGCACGGCGCCGGGTGACCGAAGTGTCTTTGTGGCTTCTCGTCATGATCGGAAAGCTAGGAAGGGCAGCCGTCAGGGGCATGGGGTGGGGCTGTGAGGAGGGTAAGAATCCTGAGAAAGCTGAAGTCGACGGGAAATCGCCCTCTACAGGGAGCCCGAAAACGAAGGGCCCGAAAACGAGGGAGCCCGAAGGCGAGGGAGCCTGAAAACGCCGAGGGCGTCACCACTCGTACGGCAGGTCCACCTCGATCACCGTCGGCCCCCCGACAGGGCTGGTCAGGCGCACGGCCCCGTCGAGCGCGGCGACCCGCCGTCGCATACCGATCAGTCCCGAACCGGCCGCCTCGTCGGCGCCACCGCGGCCCTCGTCGCGGACGACCACGCTCAGCCCCGTCGGCGTACGGGCGAGCCGGACCGCCGCCCGCTCCGATGCGCTGTGCTTGCCCGCGTTCGTCAACGCCTCGGCCAGCACGAAGTACGCGGCCGCCTCGATCGCCGCGGGGGCCCGGAATCCGTTCTGCGCCCCGTCCTCCAGACCGTCCACGTCCATGGTCACGTCGAGCCCGCTGCTCGCCGCGAGCGCCCGCGCCGCCCCGACGAGTCCACGGTCGGTGAGGATCGGCGGGTGGATGCCACGGACGACATGACGCAGTTCGGTGAGCGCCTCTTCGGCCTGGTCCTGGGCGTCGTCGAGGAGTTCGCGGGCGGCGTCCGGGTCGCTTTCGTACGCCCGTTTGGCGATGCCGATCCGCAGGGAGAGGGACACCAGTCGCGCCTGCGTACCCTCCTGCAGGTCCCGCTCGATGCGGCGCAGTTCGGCCTCGTGCGCGGCGACCGCGCCCGCCCGGGTCTCGGTCAGTTCCTCGACCCGCTCCGCGAGCAGGGCCTTGGGTGAGGGCTTGAGCAGGGCGGTGGACCATCCGGCGTCGAGGTCCGCGAGACGGCTGATCAGCGGCAGGACCAGCGGTGAACGGCCCAGCACACCCTGTCGTACGCCGTCGACGAGCAGGCCGGCCGGCCACAGCGGCAGCGCGAGGACGCCCAGAAAGCCGTAGGCGTAGTGGGCGACCATCCAGCGCAGGTCGTTGAAGGTGCCCGGGTCACGCACCGCGGTGCGCAGCCGCCGGCGGAGCGGACCCTCGACGCGCTGGTACGCCTCGGGGATCTCCCGGCCCGTCCACTCGGCGACCTGGCGTCGCTTGGCGCCGGCGAAGCGGCGCACCAAGAGCACCGTCTCGGGCAGCAGTCCGGCACCGACCACCACGAGGGTGGCGACGGCCGTGAACAGCAGCACCGTGATGAAGATGATCGAGCCGAACGCCAGTACGGCGGCCCGTCCCAACTGGACCGTGGCTCGCGCCGCCTGCCGCACCGTCGTTCCCATGCCGTCCAGGCTAGGCACGCCTGATGCGGCTGCGCGGGAGAGCAGGCTCCGGATAGATGGTGTAGCCCGCTACACCACAGGTTCGGGAGAGCACTCACTCGTGGCGGCGAGCTTCCGACGGGATCGTTGAATCCGGAAGCTCACGCCCCTACAGACTCCCGCCGAAGGAAAAGGTTCATGAAGTCGCTGCTCTCCTCGATCGTGCTCCGGTCGCTGTTCCTGGTCGGCCTCTCCGCCACCGTGGCCTCCGGTGCCGCGTTCGACGGCACGCAGAAGGACGTGGCCACCTACGGCGGGCTCGCCCTCTCCCTCGTGGCCGGCTCCCGTATCGCCAAGAAGGAACCGGTCAAGTCGTTCCTCTCCTCCCCTCCGGTGCTCTGGTTCCTGTTCCTCTTCAACGGAGTCGTCGCCGCGGCCGCCGGCTTCGCCCTCGACGGCGTGCAGGGGATCACGGCCGCCGCCGCTATGGGCCTCGTCTCGCTCGGCGCGGGCTTCGGCCTCCTCCAGAGCCGCGGGACGCGAAGCCGCGCGGCAGAGAACCACGGGATGCGGAGCCGCGGAACAGAGAACCGCGGGACACAGGCCCTCGAAACGCAGGGCCGCAGGACGCCGACCCCGGCCTGACGCACCTGCCGCTCCGACGGCGGCCCGACGCGCTTACAGAACACCCCGGCATGCCCTCGCCCTCGCAGCGCCCCACCGCTCGCTGCCCCGAACACAGACCTTGGAGACCCCTCCTGTGGCTACTTTCCTTTATCGACTGGGCCGTACGGCCTTCCGGCGGCGCTGGTACGTCGCTCTCATATGGGTGGCCGTGCTGGCCGCGGTCGGTTTCGGCGCCGCCAAGGCCCCCGCCGCTCCTGATCCGAACAACTCCATGCCCGGGATCGAGTCCCAGAAGGCATTCGACCTCATGGAGCAGCGCTTCCCCGGGGCGACCGCCGACGGCGCCAGCGCCCGGATCGTGTTCGTGGCCCCCGACGGCCAGAAGATCACCGCCGCCGAGAACAAGAAGACCATCACCAAGCTGGTCAACGAGGCCGGCGACGGCACGCAGGTCGCCAGCGCGGTCAGCCCCTTCCAGGCGAAGGCGGTCAGCAAGGACGCGACGACGGCGTACGCGACCGTCACCTACAAGGTGAAGGCCGACGACCTCACCGACGCCAGCAAGAACGCCCTGAAGGACGCCATCGCGCAGGCCAAGCACGCGGGTCTGACGGTCGAGGTCGGCGGCACCGCGCTGGCGACCCAGCCCTCCGCGGGCGGCTCGGCCGAGGCCATCGGTATCGCCATCGCCGCGCTCGTCCTGATCATCACCTTCGGCTCGCTGACCGCCGCCGGGCTGCCGCTGCTCACCGCGATCATCGGTGTGGGCATCTCGATGGCCGCGATCATGGCCCTGTCCAGCGCGTTCGGTCTGTCCTCCACCACCGGCACACTCGCCACCATGCTCGGCCTCGCCTG
>NZ_JBVKBU010000021.1:0-161618 GCF_055638955.1 Streptomyces sp. NPDC111507
GAAACGGCTCTGGAACGTCGTGAGACACGTGGCTGCCACAACCGCAGCGACTACCCCGAACAGGATCCCGCCCTGCGGGTCAATCTCGTGTGGTCACCCACGACGGGCATCACCCGCGAAACCATTCCTGGCATCCCGGACGAGATCTCCACGCTGATGGAGGAGGTCTCGACCGACGGAAAGCTCGCCGAATGACCTGCCCGGTCCCGCCGGGCCACTGAGGGGCCGGCAGGAGGAATCTTCTCGATTCCTCCGAACCAGCTGTCACAAAGAGAGCCACTGTCCGGTCTCTTCCTATATAGACGAAATTTGTTCGGGTGCCGGTGAGCAGCTCGTCACAAGGTGCGCGCCGCACCAGGAAAACTCCCGAGAGGATCCGTCATGAAGGTCGTAGTGATCGGTGGAACCGGGCTCATCGGCTCGCAGCTGGTCGGCAAGCTGAACGAGTACGGGCACGACGCGGTCGCGGCCGCGCCCAACACCGGTGTCAACACCCTGACGGGCGAAGGCCTGGCCGAGGTCCTGGAGGGCGCGACGGTCGTCGTCGACGTGTCCAACTCCCCCTCCTTCGAGGACGAGGCCGTCATGACCTTCTTCCGTACCTCCACGGCCAACCTCCTGAAGGCGGAGGCCGACGCCGGCGTGCAGCACCACGTGGCGCTGTCCGTGGTCGGCACCGAGCGTCTCCAGGACAGCGGCTACTTCCGCGCCAAGCAGGCCCAGGAGGAGCTGATCAAGGCGTCAGGCACCCCCTACTCCATCGTCCACGCCACGCAGTTCTTCGAGTTCGCGAAGGGGATCGCCGACTCGGCCACCGACGGCGACACCGTGCGTCTTTCCCCCGGCAAGATCCAGCCCATCTACTCCGGCGACGTGGCCGCTGCCGTCGGCCGCACCGCCGTCGGCGCTCCGGTCAACGGCGTGGTGGAGGTCGCGGGCCCCGAGGCGTTCCAGCTCGACGAGTTCATCCGCACGGGGCTCGACGCCAAGAGCGACCCCCGCACGGTGGTCACGGACGCGCAGGCGACGTACTGGGGTGTCGAGCTGAAGGAGTCCACGCTTCTGCCGGGTCCTGACGCGCACATCGCCGAAACCCGTTTCACCGACTGGCTCGCACAGCAGCAGTAAGTCCCGCGGGTGGCCCCTGTCAGCAGACGGGGGCCACCTCTTTTCTCCGGCCACGGGGCACGAGCCCGGCTTCTGCGTTCACGACGGGCAACATTTCACTCGAGCGGAGTTCTTGGATTCCGTTGCAGGGCCGCAGTGTGCCGGAATCAACCCCTGTCCGAGATGCATACATGAAGGAGCCGAATCGCCATGTTGAGTCGCGGGGAATTCGCCGCTCCCGGTCTCGCGCCCCATGAAAAGCTGACCGGTCTCTACACCATCGACCCGGTCCACAGCACGATCGGTCTTTCCGTCCGACACGCCATGATCACCAACGTGCGGGCGAGATTCACTGCCTTCGAGGGGCTCCTCAAGCTGGACGGGCGCCGTCCCACCCGGTCCGAGGCTTACCTCAGCGTCCAGACCGGCAGTCTGGAGACGGGATCTCCGGAGCGGGACGCCCATGTCACCGGCCCGGAATTCCTCGACTCGGCGTCCTTCCCCCTCATGAGCTTCCGCTCCGCCGAAGTCCGCGACGCCGGCGACGACCGGTTCCGTATGGCCGGACACCTTCGCATCAAGGACCTCGAACTCCCCGTTCTCATCGACCTCGAATTCGCCGGAGCGAGCCGGGGCCCCGACGGACTCGACCGTGTCGGCTTCGAGGGCACGGCCACTTTGCGACGTTCCGACTGGGGACTGGACTGGAACACGGCGCTGGCCGGAGGCGGGGTCCTGATCAGCGACAAGGTGAAGCTGACGCTCGACGTCTCCGCTGTCCGGCTGGAGCGGACAGACGCCGCCTAGACGCTCCGCTGGACGTGCCGGGATGTGCCGTCGATCGTCTGCGGCGCCCTCGTGGCTGGTCGCGCGTTTCCCCGCGCCCCTTCAGGGCGCTGCCGAAGTGCCTCCCGAATCCCGGTCGGAAACCTCTGCCTCGAAAGAACTCTCAGTCGCGGATACGCGTGGGGGGAACGCCGGCCTGGGTCAGCTTGCGGGCCGCAACTCTTCCAGGCGCGACCGCAGCGGCGGGGCGGTGGCCTCCGCCCGCTGGGCGGGATCGGTGGTGTGGCGGTCCCAGAACCAGGCCATCGCCTTGGCCGTGTGGCAGGGCCCGTTCGCGAACTCCCGGTAGCTCTCGGTGTCCTGGCGACGGAATCGCCCGCGACGGCCGGACGGGAGGCGTCAAGCCCTTCCTCCGCACCCTTCGCGGTGATCCAGCGAGCGGTCGCGTACGCCTGCTCGATGGCGACGGGGTACCGGGCCACGGCTTCTCGTCCACGTCGGGCTTTTCCACGGGCGCCGCCTGCAGGGCACGACAAGACACCTTTTGTACGTGTGACACACACGGTGGTATGTGTCACGATGCAAGGCCCCGCCCCACCTGTACGCGTATCAGCGCTGGTGTCTGCTGGTGATCTCCTGGTACTCACGCGCGGTCGGCTTGGTGATCTGCGTGCCCTCGCCGTAGAAGTTCCGGCTGAGCACGGCACGCAGGCGGCGCGCACAGCGGAATCCGCCGTCCGGGCCTGCTCCGTTGGCCGCGGGATCGGCATCGATCGCCCGGTATTGCTCGTGCTGTGTGAGAACGTGGAGCCGGTCTTGGCCGAGCGGCTCGTGCACCTCGATGAATGCGCCGTTCGGCAAGCGCTTGATGATGCCGGTCTCACGGCCGTGCAGCACTTTGTCCCGGTCTTGCCGCTGCAGGCCGAGTGCCCACCGCTTCGTGATGACATAGGCCGCGGGAGGCACGATGAAAAGGCTGACGCGCACGGCCCACGTCACTGATTCGACCGACACATGGAAGCGGATGGCGATGATGTCGTTCGCAGCGCCGACCAGAGCCACCAGATAGAAACTGATCCATGAGACACCGAGTGCCGTTCGCACCGGGCGGTTGCGCGGTCTGTCGAGAAGGTGCTGCGCGCGGTCGTCACCGGTCACCCAGGCCTCGACGAACGGGTACACGCCCATGGCGAGGAAGAGACCAACGCCCGCCAACAGCGGGATCAGGTTGTCCAAGGCCAGGGTGTGACCCCAGAAAGCTATTTCCCAGCCGGGCATGACCCGCAGTAGTCCGTCCGCAACGCCCATGTACCAGTCGGGCTGCGATCCGGCCGAAACCTGGTCGGCCCGGTAGGGGCCGTACCGCCAGACGGGGTTGATCTGTGCGACCGCCGCCATGGTGAAGATGACGCCGGCGACCAGGCAGAAGAATCCTGCGGACTTCACGGCACGCACCTTGAACGGCAGACCCACGACGTTCTGGTTGCTCCGCCCCGGACCTGGATACTGCGTGTGCCTGTGGCGGAGGGCCAGGATCAGGTGAGCAGTAAGCAGTCCCACCATGAGGGCGGGTATGAGCAGCACGTGGATCGTGTTGAAGCGCGCCACCAGATCCTCCCCCGGGAACTCGCCTCCGAAAAGGAACATGGAGAGGTAGGTTCCAACGATCGGGATGGAAAGGATCGTTCCGTTCACGACCGCGAGTCCGGTCCCGGACAACAGGTCATCCGGAAGGTCGTACCCCGTCAGACCACCGAACATCCCGAGGATCAGCAGCAGGAAACCGAAGATCCAGTTGAGTTCGCGAGGCTTGCGGAAGGCACCGGTGAAGAACACGCGCATCATATGGACGAGCATGGCGGCGACAAAGACCAGCGCGGCCCAGTGGTGGGCCTGCCGAATCAGGAGGCCGCCACGGACATCGAAGGAGATGCGCATCGTCGAATCGAACGCCTCCGACACCATGTGACCGCGCAGTGGTGAGTAACTGCCGTTGTACTCCACCGCGTTCATGGACGGGTGGAAGAACAGCGTCAGATATACGCCGGTGACGATGATGATGACGAAGCTGTAGAGGCTGATCTCCCCCAGCATGAAGGACCAGTGGTCCGGAAACGCTCTTCGCGCCTTTGCCCTCGCCAGGCTGTAGAGACCCAGACGCCCATCAGCCCATTCCGCTATCCGCTCGCCGTTGTGCCGTGGTCGCACTTCGTTTTCCTGACTCGAGCCACCCACACCCCCACCCCCCATTCCTTGAACTGTCCGAAAGAGCCGCTTCGGTCCGCCCCTGTCATGCCGCCGTGACGACCGTGTCCTTCGTCCGACGGACCTTGCGTCGGCTCACGGCCCGGCGTTCGCTCTCCGTCATGCCACCCCAGATGCCGTCCACCTGTCCCGCCTCCAAGGCCCAGTTGAGACACTGCTGCGCGACAGGACAACGGCCACAGACGGCCTTGGCCTCGTCGATCTGTACGAGCGCCGGGCCGCTGTTTCCTACGGGGAAGAACAGATCAGGGTCCGCACGTAGGCAAGCTGCCCGTTCACGCCAATACACGGTGAGCCTCCTTGTTCAGCGGTCATGGGAAAAAACACCTCCGAGTACGTGAAGAGAGGTACCGGACGCTGCTACATAAGACCGGGCAACCGGCGCGTGTGTGACACGCCGCCGAGTTGTCGCTGTTGTGTCCGGACGTCACGGCGTTCTTCGACGGCAGGGGGCAAGTTGCGGGCGTTGACCAGGCCGGTGCGCGGGAGCCTCACGCGCCACTCGGCGCGGGCCTGAGGGCGGTCGTGGACCGGGACCGTGAAGTGAGGAACGCGGCGATCTTCTGTGGGTTGAACAACCACATCACCTTGTAGATGCCTTCCCTGTCCGCCGCTATGGTCATGAACGTGGAAGGCTCGCCATCTCGGTAGATCATCGCGCCCATACGGCCGTTGGCAGCAACGAACTCGACGCCCACACTCCCCCAGAACCGCGGATACGCGGTCGCCAGATTGGCCACGCGGGCACGGCCCAGCACGGGAATACGAGCGGCGCCCCGGACCCCGTTGCCGTCCGACAGGCTGACGGCATCGGGGGTGAGCAGGGCTTCCAGTGACGCCACGTCCCCCGTTCGAGCCGCTGAGACGAAGGCGGTCAGAAGGCGCCGGTGCTCGACCGTGTCCACGCTCGTGCGCCGCTCGTCCGACAGATGTTTGCGGGCACGGCTCACGATCTTCCGTACATTGACGAGGCTGAGCTGAAGCATGCGAGCGATCTCGGCATAGCTGTAGTCGAATGCCTCGCGCAGTACGTATGCGGCACGCTCGGTGGGGCTCAGCCTCTCCAACACCAGCAGCAGAGCCAGTTCCAGGGCCTCGGCGCGCTGCGCGCCCACCTCCGGGTCCGCGCTCGTGTCGATGGGCTCCGGCAGCCACGGTCCGATGTACGTCTCCCGCCGTACGCGCGCCGACTGCGCGACGTTGATGGCCAGTCGGGTCGCGGTGCTCGACAGGAAGGCCACCGGGCTGACCACGCCGGAGCGCTCGGTCCGCTGCCAGCGCAGCCACACTTCCTGGACCACGTCCTCAGCCTCGGCCGCGCTGCCGAGTACGCGGTAGGCGATACCGAAGAGTCGTGCCCTGTGCTGCACAAAGACCGAAACAGCCTCGTCAAGGTCACTTGCCGTGGGGGACGGCTCGTCCTGCATGATCCTCGGTCTCCGTTCCTCCGCTTGCGGCTGTCCACTGTCATAGACCGAGGTGGGTCCGTCCCTGTGACAGGACTGGCGGAGAAATACCGGCCGACTGATGTCGGAGGAGCCGACCTCCGGTGGACACACGGTGTTTCGCGGTCCCTGACACAACCGTGTGATCGAGCCGCCTATGATGTCGAAGGTTGAGGATGAGAGGAACGCATGGTCTCCGTAGCCCACGCGGCGCAGGACATCGAGAGCACCGCTGAGAGCCTTCAAGGGGAACTGGCCCGCCTGGAGCTTCAGAAGGAGGCGCTGGAAAGGGAATTGGCCGCGATCGTGGCGCATCTCGGCTCGGTGCGGCGGACCCTCAGCGCCTTTGAGTCGCTGTTGCCTGCCCCGGCTGCCCCGCGGGCAGCCGTCACCTCCCCCGGATCCACGGACGCCGCAACCCCCTCCGCAACACCCACGGCCCGGAAGGCCAGGAGCGGCAAGACCACGGAACATCCCGTTTCCGCCGATACCGGCACGGACGCAGAGGGGCCGAAGCAGTACGGCAAGCTCACCGAACAGATCATGGAGTACTTCGCCGAAGTCGGCGACAGCGACGTGCGGGCCCGCGATGTCGCCGCGGCTCTCGGCCGTGACACCGACAGCGGGAGCATCAACGCGGTCCGCAGCACACTCGATCGCCTTGTCGGCACCTACCGCGTCCAGCGAACCGGCCGAGGCCTCTACCGCGTCCCGCGTTCCTGAGCGGTATCCCGCCGGTCAGAGCACAGGGTGGCGGTGGCTGGTCGAGTGAGCCGGTCGCATGCCGAGCAAGTCGAGCACACGGTGGGTCAGCCCGACGTCCCCAAGATCACGGCGACGCACACCATGATCAGTGCCGCGGTGGTCAGGACCATCGCTATCAGCGTTCCCCGCAGCCATCGGCCGAAGCGGATGTGATGCTGACCTTCCACCCGGCTGATGCGAGCGGCGATGTGATCGGTCACCATGCCGGCAACGTAGTTCTGCTCTTCGAGATACCACCGCTCGATATCCCTCTTCTGCCCATCGGTCAGCCCCGCCGTTCGCGCGGTGAAATCCGCCACGCGCCGATGTGCCGCTTCGAGATGCGCCTCCTTGTACAGGAAGTCTTCGATGTCGTTCAGGCCGCGTGCGGCCTCCTTGCTCGCGTCCATGGTGTACCTCCAGAGGTCCTCTGTGCCGGCGGCCTCTCCCATGGACGGGACAGCTCGTCCGTCTGTGACATCCGCCGTCGGGAGCCGACGGCATTCGGTGAAGCCGCCGGCCTGTTGTCGATCACACAGCCGCGTTGTCACTCGCCCGGCTCTCGCCGGAACGCTCCGGATTCGCGCTCGTGACGAACGCGTCCCGGGGGTGCTGCACGGAGGCGAGGGAGACAAGATCCCGCCCGAACACGGCCGCGGTGAGCCAGACCGTGAGAACCCGGATCTTGCGCTCCCAGGAAGGCACGGCCAGGACGTGATAGCCCCGGTGCATCAGCCAGGCGGGAAATCCCTTGATGACAAGGCTCTTGTACTGGAAGACGCCCTGCCCCAGCCCCAGTGTCGCCACCACTCCGAGACTGCTGTGGCGGTAGTTTCGGATCCTTCGCCCGCGCAGGTCGGCCACGATGTTCTTGGCAAGGAGCCTGCCCTGCCGCACGGCATGCTGGGCGTTCGGTACCGTGCGAGCGTCCGGCACAGACGAGGCCAGATCCGGCACGGCCGCGTCGTCACCGGCCGCCCACACATCCGCCACCGGCTCGCTGTCGGTGCCGACTCGAAGGTCGGGCCGGACCACGAGCAGGCCCCTCTCGTCGACCGGGAGATCGGTGTGGTTGTGCACGGTGGGATTCGAGGCGTTGCCGGCAGCCCAGACGATCAGCGCCGAGTCGAACTCCTCTCCGTTGGAGAGCACGACGTGCCCGTCTGCGGCGGAGAGGAGCTGTGTGTTCAGGTGGACGTGCGCCCTACGGCGTTCCAGGGAGCGCACCACCCACGCACCGGGCTTGTCGCCAACCTCGGGGAGGATGCGGCCGCGAGCCTCGACCAAGTGGAAGGACAGGTCGTCGATGCTCAGCTCCGGATATGACTTGAGCATCGCGGTCGCCAGAGACAGCAGTTCACCGAAGCCTTCGACGCCGGAGAACCCGCCGCCCACGAAGGTGACGGTGAGCAGCCTCCGCCGCTCGGCGCCGGGCGGCAGTGACGCTGCTTGATCGAATGCCGTCATGAGGCGATCACGGATGGCCACCGCCTCCTCCACGTGCTTCAGGCCGATCGCCTGCTGCGCAAGCCCGGGGATGGGGAAGGTGCGGGTCACGGCGCCGGCGGTGATCACGAGGGTGTCGTAACTCAGTTCGTAGTCGGCTCCGTTCACAGGTCGGACGACGACCCTCCGGTCTGCGTCACGGATCTCGATCGCGCTCCCCGCGATCAGCCGGGTGTGGCGCAGATGCCGACGCAAGGACACCGCGGCATGACGCGCCTCGACCGATCCGGCCGTCACCTCCGGCAGAAAGGGCTGATAGGTCATGTAGGGACGGGGATCGACAACCGTCACCCGCGCCTCACCCGCACGCAACCTCTTCTCCAGGCCCCATGCCGCGTAGAAGCCCGCGTAGCCGCCACCGATGATCACAATCTCACGCATGATTCCCTCTGCCTGTTGGTCGACATCACATAGACAGGGCGGGGCAGGCTCGTGTGACAAACGACGGTGGCGAAAAACCGGCGTGGATCCACATCGGGGCGCAAGACAGTTCCACGCGAAAAGGGCCCCCGCAGGCTCTCGCCTGCGAAGACCCTTCGCACCGTCGGGACGACAGGATTTGAACCTGCGACCCCTTGACCCCCAGTCAAGTGCGCTACCAAGCTGCGCCACGTCCCGGTGCGTTCACCCGCGGTGTTTCGCGTGATCGTGCAGGTAAACACTACCGCACGTGAGGGGGCGGGCCCGCACACGTGGAGGCACGGCGGGTGCGGGGGGCTGGTCACGGCGCGGCGCGAGCCGTGTTCGCCGGACCTACATCTTGCCGTCGGCGAGCTTCCACTCCCGGTGCAGTGTGCCCAGGGGGATGGCGTGCTGGATGACGGGGGTGCCGAAGACGGCCAGCTGGATCTGGAGGGTGCCGCTCAGATCGAGGCCGCCGTAGAGGGCCCAGGAGCCACTCGCCGCGACGTCGGACTTGGCTCCGGAGCCGACCGGGGTGGTCGCGGTGACCGTGCCCGCGGCCTCACCGCGCAGGTACGGGGCCAGGTCGGCGGTGACCCCCACGGCGCCGTACAGGCCGACGGTGGCCTGTGCGCCGAGGGCCGCCTTCACGCTTCCGGCGGTCGTGACGGACGTACGGACCGGAGAGCTGTCCATGTGGGACTCGTTGACCGGTGTCCAGCCGGCCGCCGTGCCGAAGGTACCACCCGCCTTGAAGTCGCCCTTGAGGTCCTGTTCGACGTCGACGGTGACCCGGCCGTCACCGCTGATCTCGAAATAGCAGGTCAGGTCGAGGTTCACGACCACGGGGACGGGGCCGACCTGGAGGACCGGGTCGGCGTGCAGCTTCGCGAACGGCAGCCGGACCGGCTTGGCGGTGGCGCCGGCGCGCCCCTTGAGCGCCCACTGCGAGGTCCAGTCGCCGGAAACGCCGAGGTAGGCCGCCCCCGGTCCGGAAACGTTGGAACCGTTGGAGGCGGTCGAGGCGGTGGAGGCGCCGCCCCCGTAGGAGAAGTCCACCTCGGGCTTGACCTGGACGAAACCGGACACAGACGCGTCCGCCGAGGCCGGTGCGCGCTCGGCCGTGGCGACCTTTGTCGCGACATCGACCCGCAGGCTGCCGAGCGGGACCTTCGTCCCCTCGGGACCGGAGTGGATGTCGCCCGTCTTCGCCCAGGAGACCTTCACGTCGGGCAGCAGCCGCTCGACGTCGAAGGAGGCCGGGTCGACCGGGACGGCGCCCTTCGCGTCGTCGTCGCCCAGCAGCGTGTCCAGGGTCGTCGGCGCGGTCTGGACCTCGGTGCCGTCGGCCGTCTCACCGATCACCTTGGTGACCTTGGCGAGGAGTCCCTCCGGGGCGCCGGGCGCGGGGGCACTGGCGATGACGTCGCCGACGGCCGTGCGGCCCGGCGTCGCGGTGCCCGCGGGGGTCGGGGTCCCGGTCGGGGACGGCGATGAAGTCCCCTTGGCTACCGTGGATATGACGGCTCGTCGGGTGTGGCTGTCGTACGACTTCACCTTGAGCGAGGTCTTGCGAGCCTTCCCGCCGGCCGTACCGGGGCGCGCGACGGCGGTCGAGGTGGCCGCCGCCGCGGGGGCAGCGGCGACAGCGAGCGGTTGGTCGCTGTTCGCGGTCGCGGTCGCGGATGTGCCGGCGTCCGGGGTCCGTGCGGCGGCGGAGCTCTGGCCGGGGTCCGCGGAGCAGCCGGCGGCGAGGAAGAGGGCGGAGGCGGCGAGCGCGGGCACGAGGGCGCGCGAGGGCCGCTTGCGGATGCGCAAGATCAGTCCTGAGGGGGGTGGGGGTGACATGTGATTACCAGCGAGTAACTAGATGTGAGCATGCCATGAAGACGTGAAGCCCTGCTTCACGTTTCCACCCCCCCAGGGTGATGTACGCCACGATCACGCGTCGAGAGGCGTCAATAACCCCATCAACTCACCCGAGCACTGGGTTATTTGACGGCGCATCATGCATGGGGGTCCAACGGGACGCCGGCCGGCTTCACCTTCTCGGCGGAGTTGGGCGTCGGCTCCCCGCCCGGCTGCCGGGACATGGGGCGCGCGAGGAATCGGCGTGGCGAGTGCTTCCCTCCGACCGACCGGCCAGCACCGAATCGGCCCCACCCCGCACGTCCTCCTCGACGGCGCCGCGAGGATACGGCGACGCCCCGGACGTCACTTCGGCGGAGCCGACGAGGGCAGGCGTGTGAGCCAACGGGTGGCGAGTGGGTGGGCGAGCGTCGCGGCCGGGATTGCCGCCAGGGTGGTGACACGGTGCGCGTAGCCAGGAAGCAACCGGCCGACGGGTTCGAAGACCAGGGCCTGCACGACCACGAAGGCGGCGGTGGCCGCGCAGAAGCCCGCGGCCGACTCCTTGGTCCACCGCCGCCGACCCGCATGACAGTGGTGGACCCCGTCTCCGGGGGTGGCGCGAACGGGTCGGTCACGCTCCCGTCGTACCGTCACCGAGCGGCACGACAGGACGCACGATCAACGGCACCGCCGAGCGCCGCCGGACGGACGCACGACGGCTGCACGAGCGGACGCCCGCGCGGCGCGGCCACAGGGGACGGCCACAGGGGCGCTGCCCTCATCCGCGGGTCTCGGGCCCCCAGTACTCCGGGCCCACACCGCGCCAGTCGATGAGGGGGGACACCGCCGCGGTCACGGGGTCCACGTCGAGACCCGCGCGTCGCAGGAATTCGGACAGGTCCTCCAGGTTGTAGGCCAACCCGAGGTTCTCGCCGTGCACTCGGACTCGGCGGCCACCGGTGTCACTCGGCGGAGCCACGATGACAGGCAACGGTTCGGACATGGATCCAGCCTCGCCTCTCCGGTCCCGGCCTGCATCCCGGCCCTGGAAGTGTGGGTACGTCATACCCGAATTCAAGCACGTGTTCGATTTCCAGCGCACGGCCACGCGTCCCTCGTGTGACGTTCAGGGACAGACGGCCGTACTCGGCGCCGGTTGGCGGCCGCGGTGCCCTCCCCGCACGGGCCCTCCCCGCACGGAACAGGACCATCCCCTCGTTCGCGATGCCTTCCCGGACCTGGCTGCTGCGACGACTTCCGCCAGAGCATCCGGACAGCAGATCATCCGCAGGGACAGTCGTTCGGCTTGGGCCATCGGTGTGTACCGCTCGCGCCTTCGAAAGGCATCGCTGTGCGGCCGGTGGTCACACTCCGGCGTCGGGAGCCTTGATGATCTTGCCGTTCTCGTCGATGGTGTGGGTGCTCCAGTAGGTGTCCCACTTGTCGCCGACGTGCTCGGGGACTTTCCCTTCGGGGTAGCGGACGTACCCCTTCGGCGGCTCGTCGCCGCTGGACACGCAGGCGCTGCCGGTGCCGCCCACCGTCATGACCGGGTACTCGCCACCGCCGCAGCTCGCGTCCTCGGCGGAGCAGCCGGTCAGCATCGCGAGGGTCACGCAGGCCAGCGCGAGGCCCAGGGCGGACCGCGCCGGACCTCTGCTGATCACGGACGACGGTCGGTGAACTCGGCTTGTCATACGCACGATGGCTCCCTCTGGACGGCTTGTGCGACCAGCCTGCGCGAGGCAAGGAAATCGATCGTGAGTACGCGTACTCGGATGCGGTGGGCCGTCGTACCCGATTCCGCGTAGGCACGGGGGCGGCCGCCCCCACCCAGCCGAACCGGCCTCAGGTCGAAGGTCGAAGGTCGAAGGTCGAAGGTCGAAGGTCGAACCGGCCTCAGATCGAACCGCTCTCAGCCCGAGCCGCCCTCAGCCCGGATCGGCGATTCGGTTGAGCCACTCCTGCATGAGGCCGCGTTCCGGCGCCGTCAGGGCGTCGGTCTGCGGGAGTACGGCCCGGAGGGTGACGGCGGCCGCGACGGGCCCGGGTGCGGGCGCGACAGGGGCGTCCGTGGCGATCGCCGCGATGACTGCCTCACGGGCGGTGCGGGACAGCTCCGGATCCCGGCGGTCCTCGGGGGTGGCGATGAGCGTGAGCGTCGTACCGCAGCCGGCCGCGTGGACGAGGTCCGCGGCGCGGTCCTCGGGGACGCGCAGCCGGCCCGCCTCGGCGATGCGCCGCATGTGCTCGGCGAGGACCTCGAAGGCGGCGAGCGCCGCGGGCGAGGGCGTACCAGGGCGGTACCGGCCGTACATCAGGGTGTACAGCGCCGGGTTGGCCAGGCCGAGGCCCACGTGCAGATCCCAGCCGGCGCGAAGGTCCTCGACCGGGTCGTCGGTGGGCTTCCGGGCGGTCTTGCTGGTCAGGTACGCGGTGAAGCCGTCGGCGACGACCGCGTCGAGCAGGCCCTCTTTGTCGCCGAAGAGCCGGTAGATGGTCGGCGGCTGCACGCCCGCCGCGGCGCTCACCGCCCGGGTCGAGACCGCGTCCGGCCCGCCTTCGGCCAACAGCCGGGCGGCAGCCGCGACGATGCGTTCACGGTGCCCGTCCGCCGTGGTGACGTCCTCACTCTCCATGATTCCGACGATAACAGAATCCCGTTACCGATGAGAATTTCCAGTGATACGGTCATGGCGTTATCGATGGAAACAGGAAGAGGTTGTCATGATCATCGTCACCGGAGCCAACGGCGGACTCGGTCGGCTGATCACCGAGCGGCTGCTGGAGCGCGTCCCCTCCGAGCGGATCGGCGTCAGTGTGCGCGACCCGGAGAAGGCACGAGAGCTCGAAGACCGGGGCGTGCGCGTCCGCCGGGGCGACTTCGGCGACCCCGTGAGCCTCGCGGACGCCTTCGAGGGCGCCCGGCAGGTCCTCGTCGTGTCGACGAACAGCACCGGCGCGGACGCCGTACACCACCACCGCACCGCCGTCGAGGCCGCGGCGGCAGCCGGAGCCGAGCGCATCCTCTACACCAGCCACATGGGCTCGGACCCGTCCTCTCCCTTCGCTCCGATGCGCGACCACGCCGCGACCGAGGCGGCACTCCGGGAGTCCAGGATCCCCTTCACCTCACTGCGCAACGGCTTCTACGCCTCCTCCGCCGCGATGCTGTTGGGCCACGCGCTCGAGACGGGCGAACTGGCCGCGCCGGAGGACGGACCGGTCGCCTGGACGGCCCACGCCGACCTCGCCGAGGCGGCGGCGCTCGCGCTCACCGGTGACAGCCTCCACGGGACGACACCCGCGCTCACCGGCCCCGAGGCGCTCGACCTGGCCGACATCGCGGCGATCGCCACGCGGCTCACGGGCCGCGAAGTGCGTCGGGTGGTCGTCTCCGACGCCGACTACCGCGCGAGCCTGCTCGCCCGCGGTCTGCCCGAGGCCGGCGCCGATCTGCTCCTCGGCCTGTTCGCCGCGAGCCGGCAGGGACAGTTCACGCCGGTCGACCCCACGCTGAGCCGCCTGCTCGGCCGACCCACCACGGCCTTGGCGGACTTCCTGAAGACAACGATCACGCCGACCGACTGACGTCCGGGTTCCCCTTCGGCCGCCGCGCGGGACGGCGGCCTCGTCCGCCGTGCGGACGGATCCGCGGCGTTCAGGCGCGCGTGCGCCAGCCGTGGTCGACCGGTCCGAGGCCCGCGCCCAGGGCGAATCCCGCGGCGATCGCGCCGGTGACGTACTCCTTCGCCAGCCGCACCGCCTCCGGCACCGCCCGCCCCTGCGCCAGCCCCACCGCGATGGCCGAGGCCAGGGTGCAACCGGTGCCGTGCGTATGACGGTTGTCGTGGCGTGGGGCCCGGAACCAGTGTTGTCCGGTGCCGTCGGTCAGCAGGTCGACGGCCTCGCCGGGCAGGTGGCCGCCCTTCACCAGGACCCAGCGGGGCCCGTACGACAGCAGCTGTTCCGCGGCCCGGCACATGTCGCGCTCGCCGGTGGCCTTGATCCCGGTCAGCTCGGCGGTCTCGTCGAGATTCGGGGTGGCAACCGTCGCGAGCGGCAGCAGGGCGGTCCGTACGGCGTCCAGCGCGTCGTCCGCCAGCAGCCGGTCGCCGTGCTTGGAGACGCTCACCGGGTCCACCACCACGGGTGCGCCGACGTCCGAGAGCAGTTCGGCGACGGTCTCGACGAGCAGGGGCGAGGCGAGCATGCCGGTCTTCACGGCCTGCACACCGATGTCGTCCACGACGCTGCGGTACTGCGCACGCACCGCCTCGGCGGGAAGCTCCCAGGCTCCCTGTACGCCGAGGGAGTTCTGCGCGGTGACGGCGGTGAGCACGCTCATCCCGTGCGCGCCCAGCGCGAGCATGGTCTTCAGGTCGGCCTGGATACCGGCGCCGCCCCCGGAGTCCGATCCGGCGATGGTCAGGACACGGGGCGGGGTGGTCGGCGTGTTCGCGGGCATGGTGGGTGTCACTCCGTACGAAGGGGGTGAGAGGGGGCGGGGTCAGCGGCGCAGGCGCAGCGGGGCGTAGACCAGCAGGGCCGCGAGGAACGCCACGCCGTAGGCGGTGTCGGCGCCGTGCAGGGCATGCGCGACCGGGCCGACGTACAGGCTGGTGCTCATGAAGGGCACCGCGGCGGCGAAGGCGGCGGCGAACGCCACGAGCGCGGGCCACCACGGGCGCGGGCGGGCGCTCTCGACGGCCAGGTCGACGGGTGCGCCGCCGCGGGCCCTGGCCCGGGCGAGCCAGTCGACGACGACGATCGCGACGAACCCGGGAATCCAGTAGCCGACGAACAGCAGGACGTTCTGGAAGCGGGCCGTGGTGTCGGCGGCGTGCATCCACAGCACGAGCGGGAAGCCGAGGACGGCGGCCAGCGCGGCGGCGGCCGGGCGCGGCAGCCGTACACCCATGGTCTGCAGGGCGAGCGAGCCGCTGTAGTCGTTCATGGCGTTGCTGCTCAGCGCGGCGAGCCCCACGGCCAGCAGGCCGAACGCGCCGAGGGCGCCGCCGCCGAGCAGGGTGTCGACGCCGCGGGCGGTCTGGTCGGTGAAGACGGCCGCGCCCCACAGTCCGAGGGCCTGGACGGCCACGAAGGACACGGCGATGCCGGCCAAGGTGTACCAGAACATGCGCGGGCGGGACGCCGTACGCGGCAGATAGCGGCTGAAGTCGCTCGCGTACGGGGCCCATGACAGCGCGAGGCTGAGCGCGATCGTGCAGGTCAGGACGAAGGCCCCGGCCCGGTCGGCGCCGTGCGCGGTGGCGGCGGGGGTGGTGTGGGCGCCGCTCAGGAGCTTGACGGTCAGGGCCACGAACGCGGCGGCGAGAGCGAAGGTCATCACGGTCTGGAGCCGGTGGATCACCTCGTAGCCGAGGACGCCGAGCGCCCCCTGCGCCGCCATCATGACGAGCACGCCCAGCCAGAACGGCCAGCCGCACAGCTGGGCCAGCGCATCCCCTCCGAAGAGGCCGATCAGCGCGTCCCAGGCGATGGACGAGAGCCACTGCAGGGCGCCGGGGACGACCACCGCCCGGCCGAACGCGAGGCGCGCGAGCGGCAGCTGTCCGGCGCCGGTCCGGCTCCCCCAGGTGCCGAGGTAGGCGGTCGGTACCGCCCCCAGGAGGGTGCCCAGCACGACGGCGGCGAGCGCGGTGGAGAAGTCCAGGCCGAGCGCGATGCCGACGGTGCCGGTGAACACGCCGGTCATGGTCAGGTTGGGGGCGAACCACACGGTGAACAGGCGGCCGGGGCCGCCGTAGCGGTGGTCCTCCGGGACCGGGGCGATTCCGCGCGCCTCGACGTGCAGATCCCCCGGGGCGGTGGGCATCCGCCCGTCGAATACGCCCTGCGGGCCTCCGACGGCCACCTCACCGCGAGCGTTACGGGCATACGGCAACGACATGAGACATCCCTCCGCCAGTCCTAACTGGTTCAGGTTCGACGGGTGTGATCTCAGCCCTCGTGCGGGGCACCCCGTGTCCGGTTCGGCGGTCAGGATAGCCCGGCGGGCGCGGTCTGCCCCAGCGGGAGGGGTCCGCGCGGGCCGTACGCCCCCGCGGCTACGCGTCGACGCGCGGCTCCTTGCCCTGGTACGCCGCGGTCAGCAGCGCCAGTACACCGTCCACGGTGACCCCGCGCGGGTTCGGGTACGGCTGTCCGCCTGCCTGCTCGGCGGCCACCGCCAGGTCGGTCTCCTTGAGGCCGAGTTCGGCGAGGCCCCGGGGCGCGCCGAGGCTTCCGGCCAGGGCCCACAGGGCGTGGGGGACGTCGTCGGCGCCGCCCAGGGCGCGCGAGAGCGCCGCGACAGCCTGGGGTGCGGCGGGCGCGTTGTAGGCGAGGGCGTACGGGAGGACGACCGTGTGCGTCTCGGCGTGCGGCAGGCCGAAGGTCCCGCCGAGGACGTGGCACAGCTTGTGGTGCAGGCCCATGGTGGTGGCGCCGAGACAGGCGCCGCAGAGCCAGGCGCCGTACAGGGCCCGGCCGCGCGCGTCGAGGTCACCGGGGTCGGCGGCCACCAGCGGCAGGGCCCGCGTCATCGCCCGTACGCCCTCCTCGGCCATGAGCGAGACGAGGGGCGAGGCGTCGGGCGCGTAGAGGGCCTCGACGGCGTGGGCGAGCGCGTTGACGCCGCTGGTGACGGTGAGGGGGACGGGGAGCGAGAGGGTGAGTTCGGGGTCGTAGACGACGCTGCGGGGCTGGACGGCGAAGTCGCGTCCGGTGCGCTTGGCGCCGTGCTCGGTGAGTCCCCAGACCGGGGTCATCTCGGAGCCGGAGTAGGTGGAGGGCACGGCGATCAGGGGCAGACCGGTGCGCAGCGCGATCGCCTTGCCCAGGCCGATCGCCGAGCCGCCGCCGACCGCGACACACCCGTCGGCGCCGGCCGCGCGCGCCGCCTCGACGGCCCGGTCGGCGACCTCGACGGGTACGTGCATCCGGGCCTCGGCGTGCAGCCCCGCGCAGGCCTCGCCCAGGGCGTCCGCGACCGCGCGTGCCATGCCCTCGCCCCTGCTGCCGCAGACCACCAGCACCCTGCGCAGCCCGAGCCTGGCGGCCTCGTCGGGGGTCGCGGAGACCGCGGCGCCGGGCCGGAAGACGATCCGCGCGGGCCGGGTCTCGTAGGAGAAGTCGAGCGGGGTGTTCCTGTCGGCCATGGTGCTCATTCCGGTTCCAGTACGAGGTCGAAGCGGGCGTGGCGGAAGGGGTTCGGGACGCCGAACTCCCGCGCCAGGGACGGGTCGTCGGTCTCTGTGAAGTCCTGGACCAGGCTCTTCTTGACGGCGAACACCGCGTCGGAGTCCAGGTAGTCGCTGCCCTCGACGAAGATGTGTGTGGTGACCGGGGCGTGGCCCTCGGCCGAGGCGATGAAGTGGATGTGGGCCGGGCGGTAGGGGTGCCGGGCCGTGGCGCGCAGCAGTTCGCCGACCGGGCCGTCGGTGGGGATCGGGTACGGGCTCGGTACGCAGGTGCGGAACCAGAAGCGGCCTTCGGCGTCGGCGGTGAACAGTCCCCGCCCGTTGCCGGCCGGCTGGACGTCCGGCTGCTGTACGTCGTAGTAGCCCTCGGAGTCGGCCTGCCACACGTCGAGCACCGCGCCCGGCAGCGGGGTGCCGCCCTTGCCCAGTACCCGGCCGCTGACCACGCACGGCTCGCCCCTGCCCACCAGGTCGATGTTCGCGCCGAGTGCGCGGATCGGCGATCTGGTCAGGTGGAACGGGCCGAGGACCGTCGACTCGGTGGCACTCGGGCCGCGGTGGCCGCCCAGCGTCTCCACGAGCATGGACACGCCGAGCACGTCCGACAGCAGGATGAACTCCTGGCGGGTGTCGGTGCACTGTTGCCCGGTCGCGGTGAGGAATCCGATCGCGCGTTCCCATTCCGCCATCGTCGGCTCCGTCTCGCGCACGAAGTCGTGCAGATGACGGGTGAGCGCGCCGAGCAGTTCACGCAGCCGCGGATCGGCCGTGCTCCGCAGGCTGTCGACGACGGCGTCGGTGATGCCGTGCGTGAAGTCGGTCGTGGCCTCTGCCGTGGCATCGGCGGTCGTCGGACGGTTCGGTTCGTCTGTCATGCCGCTCCTCGTGGTGCTATCGGGACTGGTCGCCGTCGGTGCCCGGGTCCACGAAGTGGAAGCCGGGCTCAGGAAACCTGGCGAACGCCCGGTGGGGCACGGACGAGGTGTAGGCACCCGCGAGGGAGAACACCACACGGTCGCCGGCCCGCAGCCCCGGCGCCCGGACGTCCCGGACCAGGACGTCCCTGGAGGTGCTCAACTGGCCGGTGAGCGTGACCCGTTCACGGCGTACCACGGGCCGCGGCCAGGAGTAGGGCCACACGTCCACCTCGAGTACGGACCAGGGCTGGTCGGGCCACGGCTGGTCGGGCCTCCTGGACGCCGACGTGCGCAGGTTCACCCCGCCACCGCGGACGACGGCGAAGTCCTCGCTCGCGCCGTGCTCGACGTCCAGCACCTCGCTCGCGTACCAGCCGCAGTACGCGGTCAGCGCGCGACCGGGCTCGATACTCAGCGTCAGTTCCGGGTGCGCGGCGACGAGTCGGGCGAGTCCCTCGCCGTACGACTGCCAGTCGAAACGACGCTCGGGGTGCTCGTAGTCCACCGCCATGCCGCCCCCGACGTTCACCTCGCTGAGGCGCAGGCCGTGACGCGCGGCGAGTTCCACCGTCCAGGCGACGACACTCTCGGCCACCGCGAGGTGTTCGGGGGCGTGCAGGCCGGTGGCCAAGTGGGCGTAGACGCCGCGCAGTTCGAGGTTCGGGTAACTGCCGCCGGTGAGTAGGCCGACGATCGTGTCCGCCTGTGCCGGGGCGAGGCCGGAGGTCCTGCGGCCACGGCCGCCGTCGGCGAGCAGATGGTCGGCCACCGGGAGGTCGAAGCGCGGCAGGACCGCCACCCGGCCGTCCGGAGCGTGCCGCTGGGCCAGTCCGGCCAGCATGTACAGCTCGTACTCGCTCTCCACGAGGAAGCGGGTCACGCCCCGCTCCAGCGCGTCCAGGAGCTCCGTCGGGGTCTTGTCCTGGCCGCCGAAGGCCAGTGGGTGGTCCGGCGCCGCCCGGGCGACCTGGTCCAGTTCGCCGGCGACGGAGACCTTGTAGCCGTCGACGTACGGGGCGAGTGCGGTCAGGATCTCCGGCTCCCGGTTGGCCTGGGTCGCGTAGTACAGCTCGACGCACTCGGGCAGCGCGGCCCGCACCGACGCGGCGTGTGCGCGCAGTGCCGCCAAGTCGTACACATAAGCGGGAAGTTCCGTGGGCGGCAGGGTCAGGATGCGGTCGCGCACCGCGAGTGAGGGTGTGTTCATGGGGCACTCCGGGTCGTGTGGCGCAGGATACCGTCGGCACGCGACGAAGGCGGCGGACGGGGCCCGGAGTGACGGCCCGGCGGACGGAGACGGTCGGGGACATGACACGTGCCACGGCGGCCGCCCGAACCGACGGGGCCGAGCGTCCGGTTCGGCGCGGTGGCCGGGAACCGGGAGACCGGCGGCGCCGTGCTCCCGCACGCCGACGCCTCCGCTCGCAGGGTCCGCGCCCTGTGGCATCCCACCATCATGCTGATCCGCGACTCCATACCCGAGGCCCCACACGATCTCTACCCGGTGGGAGATCCTTCGGCACCTCGAGCGGTCGGCGGTGACCGGAACACGACGCGGTGCCCGACCCCGGGTCGGGGTCGGGCACCGCGTGTGGGTCGGTCAGCAGGTGGCGGAGGCCGGAAGCCCGCCGTACTGGTCACCCTTGAGGTAGACGGCGCTCACATAGCCTTCGGCCAGTCGCACCCAGACGTCGTTGACGTAGCCGTTGTCGCGGATGGTCTCGCCGTGGGTCCAGCAGGAGGCGCCGCGCGGCTGCCCGGCGGTGACGTGCCCGGTGATGCCGGTGGTGGTCGAGGGCCCGGAGCGGACGTTGACGTTCACATACGGCGTGACGGCGTACGGCAGTCCCGCCGCCGCGGCCTGCGCCCCGGCCGCGCCGGTCAGCAGCAGTCCGGTGGCCAGCGCGCCGACCCCCGCCGTGGCGAACGCCTTGGTCCTCATCCTCATGGTCATACGGTCCTTCCCCGTGGTGGAGTCCGGGCGTGTTCCCGGGCCGGACCGTGCGGCCCACCCCGTCACGCCCTGGCCCACCCTGCCGGGTCGACGCCCGGCGGCGGAACTTCTTTCGACGACGCTCGAAACGTCCGGCCACGACGGGCTGGAACGCGCCGGTGGCCCGGAGTCCGAAGCCGACGCATCCGTCCGCGCGGCCCCACGGCGCGTCCGACCTGTCGCACAATGGGGCGATGATCGACGGTACTTCGCCGACAACAGCCCCATCGCCACCCGAGTTGGTCGAGGACGACGAGCTGACCGGCCACGCCGTGGTGGCCAACAGCACCATGAACCGCGCACGCGTCCTGGCAGGCGTCAACAGCTACGCCCGCGAACTCGGCTTCTCCCCCGCCGAGTTCCTGAACGACCACGGACCCGCCCCGTCCTGGCTGGACCTGTGCAGCGGAGAGGGACTCGCCCTCCGCGAGGCGGCGCGGCGACTCCCCCAGGCCGTCATCACGGGCGTGGACCTGGTCGGCCCACTGCTGCGGACGGCACTGCCCGACGGCCTCGAACTCGTGACCGCGGACCTCGGCCGGTGGTCGCCGGGCCGCCGCTACGACCTCATCACCTGTGTCCACGGACTGCACTACATCGGCGACCGGCTCGCCCTGCTGGAGCGGGCCGCCTCCTGGCTCACCGGCACCGGTCTGCTGGTCGCCCATCTCGATCCCTCGACGCTGCGGCGCCCGGACGGCAGCGACGCGTCCCGCCGGGTCCTGGCGGCACTGCGGGCCGCCGGCTTCCAGTACTCGGCCCGCCACCACCGTCTCAGCCTGCGGGGCGGCCGCCCCGTCACGCTGCCCTTCGCCTACCTCGGCGCCGACCCGCACGCCGGCCCGAACTACACCGGCCAGCCGGCCGTCGCCTCGTACTACCGCTGAGCCCCGGGTCGGCCCCCGGAAACGAGGAAGAGGCCGTATCGATATGTCCGATACAGCCTCTGACCCGCGACTTCAAAAGTCGGGACGACAGGATTTGAACCTGCGACCCCTTGACCCCCAGTCAAGTGCGCTACCAAGCTGCGCCACGTCCCGGTGCGTTCACCCACGGTGTTCCGCGTGATCGTGCGAACAGAACTTTACCCCACGTCGGGGGCTGCTCCGAAGGGGGCGCGGGGCGCGCGACAATCGGGGCATGAACGCAACATCCGGAGGTCGGCGGGACGACGGGCGGGATCGGGACACGACGGGGCGGGCGCGGAACGCCCGGCCACGGGACGGACTGGGACGGCCGCTGCCGTACGGCGCCGACGGCGTGGAGCGGCAGCCGGAGGGCGTCGTCCGCAGCCCCGAGGAGACGGTCACCGAGGCGCAGGCGCTGTTGGACGCGGGGAAGCCGTTCCACGCGCACGAGGTCTTCGAGGACGCCTGGAAGTCGGGCCCCGAGGGTGAGCGCACGCTCTGGCGAGGGCTGGCGCAGCTCGCGGTGGGGCTCACCCACGCGGCCCGTGGGAACACGACGGGAGGTGCCCGGCTGCTGCGGCGCGGGGCCGGGGCGGTCGAGGAGTGGGCGACGGGCGCGGCAGGCCGGGCCCGTCCGCATGAGCTGGACCTCACCGAACTCGCCTCCTGGGCACGCGAGCTGGCGACGGTCGTGGAGCGCGAGGGCACCGCGGTCAGCGCGGTGGCCTGGGCACCACGGCTGCGGGGGCGCCGGGACTGACGGGGGCGGCGGCGCCGATCGGCGTGCGGTGCGCGGCGTCACCCGGGTGCGGTGCGTCCGCTGTCAGTGGCGTGCGGCAGACTCGGGGTGTGCGAAAGATTCATGTCATCGGCATCGGCGCGGGCGACCCCGACCAGCTCACCTTGCAGGCGGTCAAGGCGCTGAGGAGCACGGACGTGTTCTTCATCCTGGACAAGGGCGAGGTGAAGTCGGACCTCGTCCAGCTGCGCCGTGACATCCTCGACGCGCACATACCGGAGGGGTCCTACCGCCTGGTCGAGGCGCGTGACCCGGACCGCGACCGGGCCGCCGGGGGCGCCGCCTACTCCCCCGCCGTCGGGGACTGGCGCAGTGCCCGCGCCGACATCTACCAGCGGCTGATCACGCAGGAGCTGGGCGAGGACGAGAGCGGCGCGTTCCTGGTCTGGGGGGATCCCGCGCTGTACGACAGCACCCTCGGGATCCTGGAGGAGATCCTGGAGCGGGGCGCGGTGGCGTTCACGTACGAGGTCGTGCCCGGCATCAGCAGCGTCTCCGCGCTGGTCGCCCGTCATCGGACCGGGCTGAACCGGGTGGCACGTCCCGTCCAGATCACCACCGGGCGGCGGCTCGCGGAGGGCTTCCCCGAGGGTGTGGACGACGTGGTCGTGATGCTCGACGCCCATCAGACCTTCCGGCAGTACGCCGACGAGGACATCGACATCTACTGGGGCGCCTACATCGGTACGCCCGACGAGATCCTGGCCTCCGGTCCGATCGCCGAGACGGCCCCGCGCATCGAGCGGCTGCGGGCCGAGGCACGGGATCGCAAGGGCTGGATCATGGACACGTATCTGCTGCGCAGACATCCGCGCGGCTAGCGGCACCGGTCAGGCGGGCCGCCCCACCGACCGGACCCGGGAAGTGGCGTCCGGCGAGGCGAGCTGACCGGTCCCTCCGTCATCGAGGGCCGAGATCCAGCAGGGCCAGGGCCGACGGCACGTCCGGCGCGGTGGTCACGTCCGCCGGGAGCGGGGGGCGGCGTACGACGACCACGGGGAGGGCGAGGTCGCGTGCGGCGGTCAGTTTGGCGGCTGTCGCCTCTCCTCCACTGTCCTTGGTCACCAGCACGTCGACCCGGTGTGCGCGCAGCAGGGCCAGCTCGTCGTCCGGTGTGAAGGGGCCCCGGGTGAGCAGCACTTCCATGTCCTGGGGCATCGGCGGCTCGGGGGGCTCCACCGTACGGACGAGGAAGTGGAGCGCGGAGAGGTGGGCGAAGGCCGCAAGGCCCAGGCGGCCCGTGGTGAGAAAGACACGGCGGCCCAGGGACGGGAGGAGCGCGGCGGCTTCGGCGAGGGAGCCGACCCAGTGCCAGCGGTCGTCGGGGCCGGGCGTCCAGCCGGGGCGGCGCAGCACCACGGCCGGGATTCCCGTGGCCGCGGCGGCGCGCGCCGCGTTCGCCGTGATGGCGGCGGCGAAGGGGTGGGTGGCGTCGACCACGGCGTCCACCCGGTGCTCGCGCAGCCACCGCGCCAGCCCGTCCGCCCCGCCGAAGCCCCCGACGCGGACGTCCCCGTCAAGTGCCCCCGGCCGGGAGACGCGTCCCGCCAGGGAGGTCGTCACGCGGACACCGGGTCGCGCCGCCAGTTCGGCGGCGAGTCGGCGTGCCTCGGTGGTGCCGCCGAGGACCAGGACGTGGGGGGACATGGCGTCGAGCCTACGAGGTGGTCAGCGCAGCAGGAGCTGCACCCCGCCCACCACCGTAGCCGCGATGACCAGCCGCTCGAACAGGATCTGGTTGATGCGGTGCACGGCCCACTTCCCGAGGAACGCCCCCGGTACGACGAAGATCGCGAGTGCCGCGTCCAGGAGCAGCGAATGCCAGTCGATGAGCCCCAGGCCCACGCTGAAGGGCACCTTGGAGACGTTCACGATCAGGAAGAAGAAGGCCGAGGTGCCCAGGAAGCCGAGTTTGCGGAAGCCGGCCGACAGGAGGTACATCGACATCACCGGGCCGCCCGCGTTGGCGACCATCGTGGTGAAGCCGCCGAGGACGCCGTACGAACGGGCCTTGACCCGGCCGGCCCGGGTCGAGACCGAGTCGGGTTCCTCGTTCTGGGCGGCGGCCCGGCGGCGCCACATCGTCACCGCCGCCATCAGCAGCAGGATCGCGCCGATGGAGGTCCGTACCATCCCGTCGTCGGCCCACACCAGGAACAGCGTGCCGAACACGACGCCCGCGGCGACCGCCGGGAACAGCCGCCACAGCGTGGGCCAGTGGGCGTGCCGCCGGTAGGTGAGCACGGCGAGCACGTCCCCGACGATGAGGAGCGGCAGGAGCACGCCGGTCGAGGCGCGGGCGGGCAGCACGGCGGCGAAGATCGCCAGGCTGACCGTGTTGGCGCCGCTCACGGCGGTCTTCGAGAAGCCGACGAGCAGGGCCGCGGCGGCGAGCGCGGCGAACTCCCAGATGGATATGTGCCAGAGCGTCATCGTGTTCATGCGGGAACCGATGCTAGGCGCACGCATGTCCCGGCGTAAGGAGCGTCTCGCCAGGTGACCCCTGCGGCGGCGGCTGGACCCGTGGGCCGGGGCCTCGGAGAATGCCTCCGCCCGGTCCAACTCCCGTGGCAGACTGCTCGAACATCAACGCGAGCGTGAGCAGAGGAGTGCCGCATGACCGCGACCGGGCCTTCCGCCCAGAGGATCGACACCAGCAGGCCGCACCCGGCACGGATGTACGACTGGTTCCTCGGCGGCAAGGACAACTACCCGGTCGACGAGGAGCTCGGGCGGCGGATCATGTCCACGGACCCGAGCGCCCCCCGCTCGGCCCGCAGCAACCGCTGGTTCATGCAGCGCGCCACCCGCTGGCTGGTCCGGGAGACCGGCATCCGTCAGTTCCTCGACATCGGCACCGGCATCCCCACGGAGCCGAACCTCCACCAGATCGCCCAGGCAGCCGTCCCGGACGCGCGGGTCGTCTACGTGGACAACGACCCGATCGTCCTCGCCCACGCCGAGGCCCTGCTGCGCGGCACCCCCGAGGGTGTGACGGAGTACATCCAGGCCGACGCGCGGGAACCGGGGAAGATACTCGAACAGGCCGCCAAGGTCCTCGACTTCGACCGGCCCGTCGCGCTGTCGCTGATCGCGCTGATGCACTTCATCGCCGAGGAGGACGGCGCATACGACCTGGTGGACACCCTGGTCGACGCGCTGGCGCCGGGCAGCTGTCTGGTCCTGTCCGCGCTGACCGGTGACTACGACCCCGTGACGGTCGCGACCGGGATCGCGGCGTACGCGGCGGGCGGCGTGACCCTCGTGGCCCGCTCGCACACCGAGGTCGGCCGCTTCTTCCGGGGACTCGACCTCGTCGACCCCGGGGTGGTGTCGGTGTCGAAGTGGCATCCCGAGCTCGCGCTGGACGAGGACGAGATGGGCGAGGCGCCCGTCCCGCTGTACGGCGCGGTGGGTTTCAAGCCCCCCCGTTCCTGAGGCACTCGGCCCTCGCGCCCAGGTCCCGGCCTGCCGCACGGGCGCGCCGACCCGCCCCACGCCCCGCGAGTGCTCCTTCGCGACCGCACCGGGAAGTCCCCCTCAGCCCTGCGCCCTGGTGAACGCCGGTTCGAGGAGGAGCACGCATCCCGGTGGACCGCCGATGACCTTGAGCTTGTACCGTGCGGGCGGTGGCGACCGGGGAAGCGGGAGGCGGGCTGTGGGAGCGGATCACCGTGTGGGGGATGTCCTGTTGGTCTCGTGCCCGTACACCGACGCACGGGTCAGCCGTCTCACCCGACGGGAAGTGGTCGTCGAGTGGCCGTGGTGGGAGGTGGACCCGGAGTGCGACTGGATCGAGTGGAACGGCCAGGTGGCCCTGGCCGGCGATCCGGCCTCGTACGACTGGGACTTGGAGCTGTTCCGCACCGAGCCGCCGCCCCGGCACCTCGAGGTCGGCGCGGTGTGCAAGGTCGGCATCCCTCCCACGGTGGTGCATGTGATGAGCGTCGAACGGATGGATCCACCGCTGGAGACAGGACGTCTTCCTCGCCTGGGGACACAGGTGATGGTGCTGCGCACGGGGCAGTCGCACGATCCCGACCTGGAGTGGCAGGGCTACGGGATCGCCCCCGACGACGGGATCCCGATCGCCCTCGACCTGCTGCTGCGCCCGTACGCCTGCCTCGTGGCGGGTGACGAGGTCGCAGACGCCGTGGGGCGTGCCTGGCGGTTCGACGCGCCGTGGGACTGGCATCCGTTCGACGGCCAGGAGCCCTCCGAACCCGCCTGGCCGCTCAGTCTTCTGACCCGCGAGGGCCGCCCCGACGGCGCGGCGGCGGCCGTCGTGGCGCGGGCGACGCGCAGCGGTTCGCACGAGCAGGAGCTCGCCCGCTGGGTGGAACTGACCCAGGCCAGACCCACCCGGCTCGTCGTCGTACGGGACTCGGCCCGGCAGCCGAACCGCTGACCGTCGAGCGTTCCAACATCCTTTTTGCCCCGAGGGGTTCCGCCGGTTCGCGCGTAAACAGAAACGACGCTGCCGGCGACACCTGAGGATCAAGGAGCAGGGGACGACATGAGATTCCTGGAGCGTGAGCGCGCGGCCCTCGCCAAACTGCTGCCCGGCCTCGACGAGAGTCTGAGGGCCCTACCGCTGATGACACTGGAGGGGCCGAAGAGCCCCGGCATCGGGTTGTTCCGGGAGGCGGGCGGGCCGGGCCTGCTGGCCCCGACCGCCTTGCAGGGCCGGGGTGCCACCGCGTTGGAGACCCTGCGGGTGCAGCGTGCGCTGGGCAGTCGTTCGCCCTCGCTCGCGGTGGCGACGACGATGCACCACTTCTCGATGGCCACGCTGGTCGGGCTGAGCGACTCCGGCGAGGGGCTGGAGTGGATGCTCGTGCAGGGCGTCGCGTCCGAGAACCGGCTGATGGCGTCCGGCTTCGCCGAGGGTCGCAGCGGCACCGGCATCCTGTCGCCCTCCATGTCCGCCACGGTGACGCCCGAAGGCGTGCGGATCACCGGCGTGAAACGGCCGTGCAGCCTCGCCCGTTCCATGGATCTGCTCACCGCCAGCGTGATGGTGCCGTGCGAGGAGGGTGAGGGAGAGGAACTGGCCGTGGCGCTGGTTCCCGCAGAGAGCGAGGGGCTGAGCGTCAGCGGCTTCTGGTCGAGCACCTTCCTGGCGGGCGCGGAGAGCGACCAGGTGACGTTGGACAACGTACTGGTCCCGAAGGAACTCCTGGTGCGCACGGCCTCGCCGGCCGGGGCCCGCCTCGACGAGGTGCAGACCGCCGGCCTGGTCTGGTTCGAGCTGCTGATGACCGGCAGCTACCTCGGCGCCGCGAGCGCCCTCGTCGAGCGGGTGCTGCTCAACGACCGGGTGCCCGACGCCGAACGGGTCCGGTTGCTGGTGGAGATCGAGGGCGCGACGGCGGCGGTCGAGGGCCTCGCCCGCCGGGTGGACGAGGGCGCGCCCGACGAGTCCGCGCTCGCCGACTCGCTCTACGCGCGCTACACCGTGCAGGACGCCCTGGCCCGGATCGTGCCCCGGTCCGTCGAACTGCTCGGCGGGCTCAACTTCATGACCTCGGACGAGGTCGGATACCTCGCCGCCTGCGCCAACGGCCTCGCCCTGCATCCGCCGTCGCGCTCACGGATGACCGGCCCGCTGTCCGCGTACCTCGCCGACAAGCCGCTGACCATCGCCTGACCCCGGCCCCGCCAAGAGCGCCCCGAAGGGGGCGCGAGGAACGGCGCGACCAGCCACAGACAACCCGCAGTCGCCGCCGAACAACAAGAACCGAGCTCATAGGCGCCCCGCGCGCGCAAAACCCCAGCACCCGAACATGCACCTGCCCGGACACCCGCCCGTCCGTCCGGCAGGACCTACGCTCACTCGACCGAGGGGATCACCGCCATGCCTCCGTCCCGACCCCGGCCCAGCGCTCCGACCAGCCCGCAACCGTCCGCGAAACGCCCCACGATTCTACTCACCGGCGGCGCCGGGGTACTCGGCAGAGCCCTGATCGAGGAGTTGTCGCCGGATTTCGGAATCGTCTGCCTTCGCCATCGCACGCCGGTGAACGACCACCGGGTCCGTGAGGTCCGCGCCGATCTGCTGGAACCCGGACTCGGTCTGTCCCGGGCCGACTTCACCCGGCTCGTCGTCGAAGTGGACCTGGTGGTGCACTCCGCCGCCGCCACCAACTGGAAGGCGGAGCCGGACCAGATCCGGCGGGCCAACCTCGGCGGCACGATCGCGATGCTCGGCCTCGCGGCCCGTGCCGAGGCTCCGTTCTTCCACATGAGCACCGCCTTCGTCGCCAACCCGCTGGCGCCGGAGGAGCAGGAGCGCTTCCCGGGTGCCGCCGCGTACCTCGCCTCCAAGACGGCGGCCGAACAGGTCGTGCGTGACGCCCCGGTGCCGGGCGTGATCATGCGCCCGTCGGTGGTGATGGGTGACTCCGTCACCGGCCGGATCGCCGGGATGCAGGGGCTGACGCGGGCACTGGGCGCCATCGTGAAGGGGCAGGTGCCGGTGCTGCCGGGGGCGCCGGACGCACGGATCGACATGGTTCCCCAGGACATCGTCGCGCGCGCGGTGGGTGACCTGGTGAGGGCCGGTGTCACGGGCGGCGAGTACTGGCTGACGGCCGGCGCCGAGGCGCTGCTCCAGCGTGAAGTGGTGGACACCTGCCTGGAGTTCGCCGATCAGTGGGGACCGCGACCGCATCCGCCCCGGCTCATCCCGCTGGAGTCGGTGCACCGGCTGCTGCTGCCGCTGATCGAGGGCCCCACGTTCCCTGAGTCGCTGCGCCGCCGCTTCCAGACGTACGCGGAACTGCTGCTGGTCTTCCAGCGGGCCCTCCCCTTCGAATCGTCCCTCGGGTCGCCGCACTGCGGCACGGCCCTTTCGAAGGACGACCTCCGGCGGGCGCTCGTCCGCAACCTGGCCGCCTGGTCCACCGGGCGCGGCGGTATGCGCAGCCGCCTGCGTACGGGGCCCGCGCAGGACACGGCGCCGAGGTCCCAGCCCTCGCAGGCCACCCACGCCCAGGAACTGGCCTCATGACCGCGGCCCCTGCCCCCGCCCCCGTCGAGACGCCGGCCACCGGAGCCGTCAGACCAGCCACCGGAACCGTGACACCGGCCACCGGATCCATGACACCGGCCGCCGACCCCGCCACGGACCGTGCGCACATCGCCCGGCTCTACCGCGAGCACCTCTCCTCCGGCCGCTCCGTCCTCGGCACGGTCCTCGGCGGCATGCTGGAGACGGCGTCCGACGGCGCGTGGGTGTTCACCGAGGACGGCCGCCGCTACCTCGACTTCGGCGGTTACGGGGTCTTCATCCTCGGTCACCGACACCCCCACGTGACCGCGGCCGTGCACCGCCAGGTGGACACCCATCCGCTGGCCGGGCGGGTCTTCCTGGAGCCCGTCGCGGCCCTCGCCGCCGAGGCACTGGCCGCACGGACCCCACCGGGCCTCGACCACGTCCACTTCGTGAACTCCGGCGCGGAGGCCACCGAGGCCGGTCTGAAACTGGCCCGGGCACACGGCCACACCGCCCTCGTCTCCACCGTCGGCGGTTACCACGGCAAGACCCTGGGCGCGCTGACCGCCACCGCCAACCCGAAGTACCAGCAGCCCTTCCAGCCGCTGCTGCCGGACAGCACGGCGATCCCCTACGGGGACACGGCCGCGCTGGAAGCCACGCTCGCCGGGCTCGGCCGCCGGGCCTGCGTGATCGTCGAGCCGGTGCAGGGCGAGGGCGGCGTACGCATTCCACCGCCGGGCCATCTGGCGGAGGTGAGCCGGCTGTGCCGGACCTACGGGGCCTTCCTGATCGTCGACGAGATCCAGACGGGACTGGGCCGGCTGGGTTCGTGGTGGGGCATGGACGCCGACGCCGAGCACGGCCCGCCCCCACAGCCCGATGTACTGCTCGTCGGCAAGGGACTCAGCGGCGGTGTCGTGCCCGTCGCGGCGATGGTCGCGACCGCGGCGGCCTACGGGCCGTTCTCCCGCGACCCCTATCTGCACACCTCCACCTTCGCGGCCTCCCCGATCGCCTGCGCCGCCGCACTCGCCGCGGTCGAGGCCCTGGACCGGGAGGGCGTCGTCCCGCGTGCCAAGGCGCTGGGCGAGCGGCTGCTCGCGGGCGTCCGGTCCGCCTGTGCCCCGTACACCGGCGGCCTGGTGCGCGAGGTCCGCGGGCGGGGGCTGCTGATCGGCCTGGAGTTCACCGAGGAGCAGGCCGTGGGTGAACTGATCCTCGAGCTGGTCGGGCGCGGCGTCCTCGTGAACCACTCCCTCAACGCCACCCGCGTGCTGCGGCTGACACCGCCCGCGATCGTCGGCGAGGAGGAGGTACGGCTGTTCCTCACCGCCCTGACCGAGGCGCTGCGCGTCGTCGCGACCCACATCGGCTGACCCGTCCGCTACCGCCGACCCGTCCCTACCGTGGAAAGGCAACACCTCCCATGCGTCACGTGACCGTACGGCTGACCGCCCACGACGTCGACCCCGAGACCGCCTACCAGCGGATCCGTGATTTCCGCCGGTATCCCGAAGTCACCGAGACCGTCCGCGAGGTCGTGGTCCATCCACCCCATGACGACGGCACGGTGGTGTCGGACTGGACCGTGCGCTTCAGGAACGGTCTGATGCGCTGGTCGGAACGGGACGCGTTCTTCCCGAAGACGCGGACCATCGGTTTCACCCAGCTCACGGGCGACTTCGAGCTGTTCGAGGGCACCTGGCGGTGCACGTCAGGCGAGGACGGTACGGCGGTGACCTTCGACGCCGTCTTCGACCTGGGGATCCCCACACTGGCGGAGCTCCTCGACCCGGTCGCCGACTCGACGCTGCGCAGCAATATCGAGCGCATCCTGCGCGGGCTGCTCGGCAGGGTCACGCCCGTCCCGGCCCAACTCGCCGACAGTGTCGCCCCCGCGCATGGCTGACCTCACCCTCGTGCCCCGGCGGTCCCGTCCCGACGGCCTGTCCGCCGCGGGCTGGGACACCCTGCGGGAGGAGCCAGGCCCCGACACGGTCCGCTGTCTCGGCCTGTACGCCAAGCTGACGGCCGGCGTCACGGTCGTCACGGCGCTGGACGCGACGGGCCTGCCGACCGGGATGACGGTCTCCGCGCTCACGTCCCTGTCGGCGCGCCCGCCGCTGGTCCTCGCGTGCCTGCGCGGCACCTCCCGCACCCTGACCGCCCTGGGGCAACAAGGTGCCTTCGCCGTAAGTCTCTTGACGGATCATCAGCGATCGGTCGCGGAACTCTTCGCCGACTCTTCCGTGCCGCCCGCCAGGCGGTTCGAGGGCAGCCCGGTGCGTCAGGTGCTCGGCCTGCCGGTGCTCGCCGACGCGCTCGCGTGGTCGGTGTGCCTGGTCGAGGACGTACGACCGTACGGGGATCACCACGCCGTCGTCGGACGGGTGATGGCGGTGGAGGTGAACGGCGGACGGCCGCTGCTCTGGCACGACCGGGCGTTCCACGCACTGCCCGCGGCGACCACCGACTGAGCCCACCAGAAGTCAGGACGGAGGCCCGGCCGGGGTTCGCCCCGGCCGGGCCTCCGTCGTATCCACGACCACTCCGTACACACAACCGAGGCCAAGGAGGCCCCATGTCCCTGCCCCGCATTCCCGGCGTGAACTCCGAGAGCGCCGCGACCGAACTGCTCAGGACACCCGAGCGGCTGGCCGGCAACGCCCAGTCCACCGCGCACCGGCTGGTCGCCGGACTCGACGGCGACCCCGAGACGGACGACTGGGGTCTGCCCCCGACGCCGGAGCGTCCTCACCCGGTGGTCCTCGTGCACGGCACGCTCGGCGACCGGGAGTCCGTCTGGCGGAAGCTGGCGCCCGCTCTCAGGACGGCCGGGCACCGCATCTTCCGCCTCAACTACGGGGAACTGCGCACGCTCCCCCGCCTGTACGGTCTCGGCGACATGCGGAAGTCCTCCCAGGAACTCGCGGACTTCGTGGACCGGGTGCTGGTGGACACCAAGGCGTCGAAGGTGGACCTCGTGGGCCACTCGCAGGGCGGGATGCTCCCGCACTACTACCTCAAGTACCTCGGCGGGTCCGGGAAGGTGCGCCGTGTCGTCGGGATCGCGCCCAGCAACCACGGGGTCGAGGTGGCGGGCCTGACGAAGCTGGTCCGCCAGGTCCCGGGCGTACAGGCGGTCGTGGAGGACAAGGTGTTGTTCCGGATCAGCCCGGCCTTCACCCAGCTCCTGCACGACTCGGAGTTCGTGGGTGAGCTGGTGGCTCCGGGCGACACGGTGGACGGGGTCGACTACACCGTCATCTGGTCGACCCGGGACGAGCTGGTCCAGCCTCCCGAGGCCCAGCAGCTGAAGCCCGCCCGGCCGGAACACCCGGTCACCAACACCTGCCTTCAGCTCCTCGCCCCGCAGAACCGGACCACCCACCTGGCCATGCCGTACGACCCGATCGTGGTGCGGGAGACGCTCAAGGCGCTGGCCGACTGAGTTCCGTACGGCGACGAAGCGCCCGTACGCCGACGCGGAGCACGAAAGGAAGGGGGTGGTGGGGGGCCGGTCGGCCCGCACCACCCCCCTCCTTCGCGTGGTCGGCTCAGAACGCCGTGCAGCGGCCCTTCTCACCGGGCCAGAAGCAGACCTGGCCGATGACGTCGAAGCCCGCGACCCCGTCCGGGGTGATCTTGTCGAACCGGGGGGTGGGGATCTGCAGCCCGTTGATCCCGTCGCCGGCGAGCGGGCCGCTCGTCACGGTGCGCTCCGGCACGGGGCTGCCCTGCTTGAGATCTCCCTTGAAGTAGAGGCTGCCGACCTCACCCGTGTTCCAGGTGCCCACGCCGTTGCCCTCCACCGAGAAGGTCGGCGGGAGCACACCGAATCTTCCGGTGCCGTCGACACCGAAGACGATGTCGGTCAGCTCCGGCGCCGCTCCGCTGGGCGAGCGGCAGTCGAGGTAACCGATGTGCCCGGTCACCTCGGCCTCCTTGACCCGCACACTGAGCGGCGGGCTGAAGTTCACCTCGGCGTCGAGGCGGCACACGAGGTCGGGGACCGGTGCGGCCCGCACCGCGGCCGGTTCGGCCTGGGCGGCGGGCGCGGCCAGGGCCGTGCCCGCGAGGAGGGCGGCGGCCAGCACCGGCCTCCTGCCGAGGCGGGACAGCGGAGACATCTTCGCTTTCGCCCTTACTGAGAACGTCACTGTGTCCGGTTCCTTTCCTTCAGGCCGTGGCCGTGGTGCCACGGAGAACTTCGCTCGCGGAGCCGAGATGCTCGGCGAGGTCGCGGTACGACTCCAGGACGCCCGTCTCTACGTACGGGATCTCCCGCTCGACGCAGAACTGCTTGACGAGCGGATAGGCGCGGCGCAGCGCCGCCCTGGGCATGCCGGGGAAGAGGTGATGCTCGATCTGGTAGTTGAGGCCGCCGTAGAAGAAGTCGCCGATGTAGCCGGTGGGCAGGGTGCGCGAGGTGAGGACCTGACGCTCCAGCCAGCTCCACTCCTTGCCCACGCGGGTGGGCAGGCCCTTGTGGTTGACGGCGAAGGCGAGGCCGAGCAGATAGCCGAGGAGGACCTGGTGGACGGCGAGGAAGAGCAGGACGGACGGCCAGGGCAGGAGCACGAACAGCGCGCCGAAGAACAGCACCACGTGCAGCACCATCAGGCCGCCCTCCAGGAGGGGCTTGCGCAGTGCCCGGCGGCGCAGGGCGATGACGCCGGCGATTCGCAGCACCAGGGCTTCGAGGCCCAGCAGCGGGAAGAACAGATAGCGCTGGTTGGCGGCGAGGAAGCGGGCGAATCCCTTGCGGTCCTGGGCCTGTTCGGGCGCGAAGATGGCCACGCGCCGCAGGATGTCGGGGTCGAGCTCCAGGTGGTTGGGGTGGTTGTGGTGCCGGTTGTGGTGCTGCACCCACCAGCCGAAGCAGACCCCGAGCATCAGATTGCCGTGGACCAGGCCGAGGGCCTGGATGAACCTGCGGGACCGGGTGATCTGGCGGTGTCCCGCGTCGTGCACGAGGAAGGCGAGCTGCTCGTGCCAGACGGCGAGCCAGACCGCGGCCAGGACCACCTTCCACCAGGTGCCGCCGGAGAAGACCAGCGCGGCCCACCCGAGAGCGTTCATCAGCCAGACCACCGCGATCCCGGTCACGTACTGGCCCGTGCGGGGCCGCATGAGCCCGGCGGCCTGGACGCGCCGGGTCAGTTCGCGGAAGTCCTCGTCCTGCGCGGCCGGTTCATACGGTGAGGAGTTGACTGCCGGGCTGTCGGTCATCGGTGTGCCACCGACCCTTCCGTTGTGGGACGCCCGCGACGCGGGCGGGTGTGCGCGGACTGTTCACGGGGTCAGGCCCATGTCGGTGAGGCGCGCTTCCTGGGTGACGCGTGACCATTCCGCGGCGGCGAGCATCCGTTCCTCGGCGGTGGTGTCGACCAGTCGGCGGCCCGGCCACAGCTCGTAGTCGCCGGCGAGGTCGCGGTGCTGGTCCAGTCCCTGCTGGTAGAGCTGTTCGCGGCGGAAGGTCATCTGCTGCACCGGGAGTTCGGACCACAACCGCATCCCGCGCGCGACGAGTTCGCCGATCCGCTCCAGGTCCTCGGGGTGTTGCCGGACATGGCGGCGGACGATCGTGGTACCCACGGACAGATGCCGGATCTCGTCGATGCCCGCGGCGCGTTCGATCTCGGCGGCGGGCGCGTCGAAGGGCCGCCATTTGCGCTCGCTCAGCTCGGCCGTGGGCGCGAGGACCCCCTCCACCAGGACGGTGAGGGTGATCACGCCACCGATGTAGTCGCGTTCCTTCTCCATGACGGCGAGCCCGAACTCCTCCAGGGGATTCAGGACGGCGTCCCGGTCGACCCCGGCGAGCGACTCCATGGTCGCTTCCAACTCGCCCTGTGGTACGCCTAGTTCGAGCAGATGACCGCGGAAGGCGTAGGCGTGACGGGCCTCGTCCATCAGCTGGGAGGTGTAGAAATCCATCCCGGCGAGGTCGGGGGCGTACGCGACGAGGAAGGAGATGGCGCGGGCCGCCTTCTCCTCCGCCATCGAGCGGAAGGCGAGCTCCTGCATGACGGCCTGGCGCAGCGGCCCGTCCACCATCATGTGGTCCGGCACCGGCACGTCCGGGGAACGGCCCAGGGGATCGCCCCCGAGGGTGCCTTCCGGTACGGCCCGGAACCAGTAGCCGAGGTCGCAGCCCTCCGGTGTCAGTTCGGTGCGCAGCGCGCCTTCCAGAAGACCCGGGGCGCGGTGGCGATCGGCCTCCACCGGGAACTTCTCGACGGATGTGGTCATTTCAGCCTTTCTGAGTCATGAGGACGGCCGGGACCCTGGAGCGGGTCAGACCGACTTGGTGAGGCGCATCAGCTGCCAGACGGCGCCGGGGCTCACCCGACCCTGGAAGGCCAGGTACTCCGGTTCGATCAGCTGTGGGCGCCATTTGAGCTTGAAGGACTCCTGGGCGGCCGCCGGATAGACGGCGCGTCCCTTGGCGGCCAGCACCTCCACGCAGCGGTGCAGGAAGGCGCTGGTCGGGCCGGGCGCGGCCGTGTCCGGGGCGAGCTGGACGAACGGGGTGAAGCCGAGGTGCAGCCAGCCGCAGCCCTCGTCCTGGAACCGGCGCAGGGCGGTGGCGAACAGTAGCTCCACCGTGCCGGGCGGTGCGTCCGGGAGCCGCCGTGTGAGGTCGTACAGCCAGCCGGCGTGTTCACCGAAGACCGGTGAGTACGACACGTAGCCGACCGTCCGTCCCTCGTGGACGGCGGTGAACAGGCGCCGGTGCGGTGCGCCGGGGCCGCCGCGTTCGCCGATCAGGAACTCGAGTTCCTTGACGTGCCGGCCCTTGGCGCGCAGCCAGGCGGCGTCCACGGCGTCGAGGGCCGCGGTGACCTTCGCGCCGTCCCGTTCCTCGGTGGGCACCTCGGCGACCGAAACCCCTTCTCTGCGGGCCCGGTTGACCATGTTGCGCACCTTGACCATGCGCTGTCCGGCGAGGCTGTACCCGTCGAGCGCGATGCTGAAGGAGGCGCCGAACTGGTTGACGACGAAGCCGTGTCCGGCGTGCAGTTCGGCCTGCGGGCGGGAGAGTTGGACGGCGGCGACCCGGCGTCGCTCACCGCCGGCCCGTGCGAGCAGCGCGGTCAGCAGGCTCGGCCGGTCCTCCACCGCGCATACGGGCCCGCCCAGTTGGAACAGGTGTCGGCGGCCGGCCTCCCGGTACGGGACGAAGCCGTCGACACCGTCCGTGTGGAATCGGCGGTTCCCGCTGTTCATCGCGAGGAAGGCGCTGCTGTGGCTGCCGTACCGGCGCAGCATCTCGTACGCCTCCGTGTCGGCCGGCGCCTGTGCGGCGCTCACCGCACCGCCGCCTCGTGCCAGGGGACGGTGGCGAAGTCCCGCAGCGGGCCCTGGACGGCCGGGTGCGGAACCGGCTCGAAGGACACGGTGAACGACTTGGCGAAGTTGCCGAACAGCGCCCGGTCCCCGAAGAGATGGATGGGCAGGACCAGCAGCGCCCACTCCCAGCCGTACGCCAGGACCCAGGCACCGAGGACCGCGCCCTGCACGCTCAGGCTGTGCATGGTGTTGTAGAGCACGTAGTAGACGCGGGAGACCTGCTGGTCGGGACTGCGGTGGTAGGCGAGCGCGCCCGGCAGATAGCCGATGACGTCGACGTAGACGAACAGGACGACGGCGACCCACCAGCGCACCTCGGCCAGGTGTGCGAGGAAGAATCCCGCGGCCACCAGGAGCCCGAGCAGGTATTCGAGGCGCAGCAGCCGGTAGGTGGTGGGGGTCTGGCAGAGATTGTGGCCGTCCACGGTCACCGCCCGCCGACCGGGCTCGTCCCGCAGTCCGGAGTCGTCGCGGTGACCAGGATCATGCTGTCCTTCTCGACCCCCGAGAACGCGGCCAGATGCGGGGCGAACCGCTCGACGGCGTAGGGCAGGGCCAGCAGGTCCGCGACGCGCGCCTGCCAGCCGTAGCCGCCCCACCAGCGCTCCGCGTCGGCGAGGTGCCACACCCACGGTGTCCCCGAGCCTGACAGGGCCTCCAGCCAGGGCTTCACGAAGGGCGAGTCGGCGGTGTCGGCGTTGAGGCACTCGGCGCCGAGGCTGCTGCCCGGTGCGGAGAGCGCGCTCACCGTGCCGATCAGACGTTCCACCGCCTCCGGTGCCAGGTAGAAGAGCAGCCCCTCGCACAGCCAGGCGGTGGGCCGGCCGGGGTCGAACCCGGCGGCGAGCAGGGCGCCGCGCCAGTCGCCCAGCAGGTCGGCGGCGACCGTGGTGCGTCGGGCGGTGTCCGGCGTACGTCCGTCGACGACCCGTGTCTTGAAGGTGTGTACGGCCGGCAGGTCGACCTCGAAGACATGGGTTCCGGCGGGCCAGTCGAGCCGGAAGGCACGGGTGTCGAGCCCGGCTCCCAGCAGGACGACCTGCGCGCGTCCCTCCCGGGTCGTGGCGAGCAGGTGGTCGTCGAAGAAGCGGGTGCGGACGGCCAGCCAGTCGGGCAGCACCTTCTGCAGGACGCCGGCTCCCGGCGGGGCGCCGGCCGCCCCGGCGGCGTTCAGGAACTCGCCCGCGAGCCGGTCGTCGAAGAGGGCGTCCGCCCGCGCGGATTCATGGGCCCGCATGCGGACGGTCCACAGGGCCGTCTCCGAGACCCCGTCCAGGGCGCCGGGAGCCGCTTCGCGCTGAGCGTCGTGTTGCTGCATGGGCATGGGTGATTCCTTTGTGCGTGCCGTTGACTTGGGCGGTGGATGGGGCGGGTCGCTGAGGGTGGATCGGATGGCGGAGTTGGTCAGCGGGGCGTGCGGCGGCGGTCGAGGAACAGGGCCGCGGCGCCCAGCGCCATGAGCCCGCGCGAGGGTGACCAGGGCCGCTGCCCGCCCATGGACGAGGGCGTGTGCGGCTCGTGGAGCTGGAGCGCGAACTGGCGGTTGGCCGCGTCGGAGAGCAGCCCGCGCCACTGTTCGGGGGCGGACGCGGCGGCCGAGAGGAGGTCCATCGTGTTGCGGGCGACCTGGTCCACGGAGAAGTACTCGCGGATCAGGGCCAGGATGATCCCGCGCGCCTCCGCCTTGAAGACCTCCGCGAGGGCGATGTCCGGCGCGAGACAGCGCACCGAACCCTCCAGGTTCGCGAAGGACTTGCCGAGCAGGGAGATGGCGGGCGCCGAGCCGATGCCCCGCCGGGTCGCCTTCTCCAGGACGGTGGTCAGGGACACCCCGAAGTTGATGTCCTCCAGGGAGGCGGTGGCGACCTTGGGGACCAGCGCGGCCATGTCGGCGGCGAACGCGGGCAGGTTGGACCAGGCGGTGACCCGGCCCATGTCGGCCCACGCGTGGGCGAGACCGTGGCCGTCGTTCTGCGCGATGGCCATGAGCAGGGGCAGCAGCTGGAGGCTGGTGCGCCGGTCGAGGCGGCCGACCATGCCCCAGTCGATGAGGGTGGCCGGGCCGCCGGGCAGCGCGAAGACGTTGCCCGCGTGCGGGTCGGCGTGGAACATCCGGTCGACGAAGTACCCGCGGTACATGAAGCGCAGCAGGTCCTTGCCGATGTCCGTGCGCTCCCGGTCGCTGAACGAGCGGCGGTCGAGATGGCGTACGGAGGTGCCGGGTGCCAGTGACTGGATCAGCACCTTGGGGGTGGCGTGGACGACCCGGGGCACGGACAGCGACGGGTAGCGGCGGATGTTTTTGCGGGCCTCGTCCATGTTGCGGGCCTCGCCGGTGAAGTCCAGCTCGGGTTCCATCGCGTCGAAGATGGAGCCGAGCATCGCCTCGACGTCGATGACCTCGTTGAAGCGGGGTGCGGTACGGGCGACGATCCGGGACGCCTTGCGCATCAGGGCCATGTCCGCGCGGACGGTGTCCCGGATCCCGGGCCGCTGGATCTTCACCACGGCGGGCCGGCCCCCGGGCAGGGTCACCCGGTAGACCTGGGCCAGTGAGGCCGCCCCGAGCGGGCGGACCGTCTCGATGTCGTCGAAGCGGCGCTTCCAGTCCAGTCCCAGCTCCTCCTGGAGCACGGGCTCGAAGAGGGCGAAGGGCTGGACGTCGACCTGGTCGTGGAGGTTCTGCAGTTCGCCGATCATGGAGGCGGGCACCATGTCGGGCCGGGTGGAGAGGATCTGGCCGAGCTTCACATAGAACGGGCCGAGGCTCTCCAGGGCGTGCCGCACCGCCTTCGCACGGCGTGCCCCGTCCACGGAGGTGGTCCCGTCCCCGGCGGAGGTCTCGCCTTCCGCCGGGGAGTTCGGGTTCTGCCGGGACCGCCGGCGCTCCCGCGTCACCTGGCCGACCTCGTCGGCGACGAGGCTTCCCAGCACCTTCACAACCAGCCGGAGCCGACTGCCGAGCATGGCACCCATGTGTCACAACCTCCTGTGCCTGACGAGTTCTGTCGGTCATCCGTGCGATCGCCCACGCACGTGGGTCATGCGGCGCGATCACTCACCCGAGGTGAGGCGGTACGCGCCCGGTGAGCCCCGGATCAGCGGCGGATCAGCCGCTCTTCCTCGCCGCCGGTGCCCGCCCGGCGCCCGCCATGGCGCCGGCCACCCCCTGGACGCCCTCCAGCACGTTCACCAGGGAGGAGACGAGCTCGGAGAGCTGGGCGATCTGCCGGGGCAGCGCGGCCAGGCCCTCCGCCATGTCGGCCGCGCCCGAGGCGGCCGAGGCCGCCCCGCCGGCGACCTGTCCGAGTGCGCCCAGCGGATTGGCACCGCCGAGGGCGCCGAGCGGGTTCGCTCCGCCGCCCGTCAGGGCCGCGAGTGGATTGGGCGCCCCACCGCCCAGTGCGGCGAGCGGGTTGGGGGCCGCGCCCGCGAGAGCGGCGAGCGGGTTGGCGGCGCCGAGGCCGGCCGCGGCGTTGGCCGCGTTGGCGAGTGCGGCCACGGGGTTGGCCACGCCGCCGAGGGCGGACAGCGCGCTGACCGTCCGCAGCACATCGCCGGGGAGCCCGTTCAGCGCCTGATACGGATTCCCCGGGGTGAGCCAGTCCATGGAATGCGAATCATCGCCTTTCCGGTCGAGGATTTCATCGAATGCCTTCTTGGTGCTGTCGGCGATATCGCCGATGAAATCCTTGATGGTGTCCTGGGTGTTATTCTTGCTCACGGTCACTACCCTTTCCATCTCATCCGCACTCCCGGAATTCGGGAGCCGTTTTCGTCCCCGCTCCCGGCTTTCGCCGGACGCGGGAGGAAGGCGGAAATCCGTTATGCCGCGGCGCCGTCGAGGGCCCTGGCGCAGACCAGCCTCAGCCGAGCCCGCCCCCGGGTGAACGCGCCTTCGGCCGCCTTGACCGAGATCTGGTGCATGCGGGCGAATTCCAGCGTGGAGATCCCATGGGCGCGGGCGAGGACCACCTGTCGCTCCCGGCCCCGCAGCAGGTGCACCTGGCCGAGCAGCCAGCGTCCGAAGTCCTGGTCGCACACACCTTCGTCCGGCAGCTCGGGTCCGCCCACGTCCGCCGCGCGGCGCAACAGACGCCGTCTCCGCTCCAGTTCGCGGTAGTGGTCCACACAAAGACGCAGGGCGACCGAGGTCAGAAAGGGACCGATCCGGTCCTGGTCGAGATTGCCGTGGGCCGCCGCTCTGAGCATCGCTTCCTGAACGCAGTCCTCCGCGTCCTGGGCATTCGGCAGCCGGCGGCGGACCAGCCTCATGAGTCGCTCCCGGTGACTGGCGATCACATCCCAGGAGAACTCACGCCGCACCTCTTCCTGGGATTCGCGGCTCGCTCGATCAATCCCTCGGTCGACGATTCCGCCCTCATCTAAGTGGTCTAGCAATTCCCTGTGATTCATGGCCCCGAGCTTGATTCCCTGGTGCGAATCGGAATATTCGCACGGCCTATCCCCACCCGTCGCGAAGGTTCTTTTCCGAGTCAACACACCAACAAACCAGAGGGAATACGGACCACTCATCCGCATGGAAAACGGAGGACTGCGTTCCGGCGCACCCCATACCGTGCTACACATTTCATGCATGCAGTTGCGGCACCTCACGTCTGCGGAAACGTCACGCCATGAGCGGGGCCGCATCAAAAGGGGGCCGAAATCACATCCGCCTCAGCGGCGCGGGGGTCGATCGGGCCAAATTCCTCGACCGCGGACGGGCACCCGAGGGCCGGCCTCGGACCACGGTGAGGGCCCGGGAACGGGCCGGGCCGCCGCGAGGGGCCACCGCCACCCCGAAAGTCGTCGCGGCCGCCTGGCTCGTTCTCGCCGCCGGGCTCGGCTCTCTCACCCCCTCGGCGACCTCTCCCCAGCGGCCGCCCGGGCGAGCCGACCGGTTGACGGTCCCGGGATAAAGAAGGTCATCGGACCGGCCGGGCCGGCTGGTGAAGGTGATCGGACGGCCGCCCCATTGATACCCCAGGGGGTAAACTGAACAGCACCACTCCGAGGAGGACCCACCCCATGGCCATGTCCGTCGACGAGGAAGCCAGTACCGCGATCCTCAACCGCCTGCGCCGCGCCCAGGGGCAGCTCGCCGGCGTCATCGCCATGATCGAGGCCGGCCGCGACTGCAAGGACGTGGTCACCCAACTCGCCGCCGTCTCCCGCGCCCTCGACCGCGCCGGATTCAAGATTGTCGCCAGTGGGATGCGCCAGTGCATGGCCGCGGCCGACGACGAGACGCCCCCGATGTCCGAGGCCGAACTCGAGAAGCTCTTCCTCGCTCTCGCCTGATCCGGCGCGGGAACGACGACTTCACGGGAACGACGGAGATCACGGGAACGACGACACACCGAACGACGACACACCGACGCGACGTGGGCCACCCTGGCGGGTGACCCACGTCGCGGCTGTTGCCGGGGAGGCGTCAGACGGTGCCGACCGGATCGATCAGCTAGTCGTGACGGCGGTGTCGTCGACGACGAAGCTGGTCTGGAGCGAGGAGTCCTCGACCCCGCTGAACTTCAGGGCGACGGTGGTACCGGCGAACGAGGACAGGTCGAAGGTCTTCTGTGTGTACCCCGTGGCCTTGTTGAGGTTGGAGTACGTCGCCAGCGTGGTGGTGCCCGCGGTGACCGTCAGCTTGTCGTACGCGGTGCTCGTGGTCGTCTCCGCGCTGTCGATGTGCAGGTAGAAGGTGAAACTGGCCTTGCAGCCGGACGGGATCGTCACCGACTGGGAGAGCGTGTCGGTGTGCGTCGAGCCGTAGCCGTCCAGCCACGCCTTGTACGAACCGGCGTGCGCCGCCTGGCTGCTGGAGTTGGTGATGACGCCGCTGGTCGCGGTCCAGGTGGTGTTGCCCGACTCGAAGCCCGGGTTGCCGAGCAACTGGGTCGAGGTGCAGGTGCCGCCGCCGGAGGAGCTGACGGTCCAGGTGAAGGACGCCGTTCCGGTGGCTCCGGTGCTGTCCGTGACGGTGACCGTGGTGCTGTACGTTCCGGCGGTGGTCGGTGTCCCGGTGATCGCTCCTGTGGAGCTGTTGATCGACAGGCCGGTGGGCAGCCCGGTCGCGGCGTAGCTCAGCGAGCCGGTGTTGGTGCTGCTGGCCGAGACCTGCAGGCTCACCGCGGTGCCGACGGTGGAGGCCTGGCTGCCCGGGTTGGTGACGGTCACCCCGCTCGACGGCGGCGTGACATGGCTGCCGACGTTGATGCCCGCGAAGGCGTTCGCCACCCCCGCGTACTGGGTGGAGCTGGCGCCGTAGAGGGCGGTGGCCGCGTTCAGGGCGGCGGTGCGGGCGCCCGCGTAGTTGGTGCTGGACGTCATGTACGACGTCAGCGCCTTGTACCAGATCTGCAGGGCCGCGGCCCGGCCGATGCCCGCGACGGCGACTCCGTCGGAGGTCGTGCTGTTGTACGTGACGCCGTTGATGACCTTGGTGCCGCTGCCCTCGGAGAGCAGGTAGAACATGTGGTTCGCCGGGCCCGAGGAGTAGTGGACGTCCAGGTTGCCGACGCCGGAGTACCAACTGTCCGCGGAGCCGCCGTCCTTGCTCGGCTTGTCCATGTAACGCAGCGGCGTGCCGTCGCCGTTGATGTCGATCTTCTCGCCGATGAGGTAGTCGCCGACGTCACTGGAGTTGTTGGCGTAGAACTCCACGCCGGTGCCGAAGATGTCGGAGGTCGCCTCGTTGAGGCCGCCGGACTCACCGCTGTAGTCCAGGCCCGCCGTGTTGGAGGTGACACCGTGGCTCATCTCGTGCCCGGCCACGTCGAGCGAGGTGAGCGCGTGGGTGCCGCCCGAGCCGTCGCCGTAGGTCATGCAGAAGCAGCTGTCGTCCCAGAAGGCGTTGACGTACGCCGAGCTGTAGTGGACGCGCGAGTAGGCCGCGACCCCGTCGTTCTTGATGCCGCTGCGGCCGAAGGTGTTCTTGTAGAAGTCCCAGGTCTCCTGGGCGCCGTAGGCGGCGTCCGCGCCGGCGGTCTGGGTGTTCGAGCCGGCTCCGGTGCCCCACGTGTCGTCGGAGTCGGTCATCAGCGTGCCCGTGCCCGACGTGCCGTTGTTGAGGCTGTACGTCTTGTGGCCGCCGCGCGTGGTGTCGTACAGCTGGTACGTCGATCCGGACAGCGTGGTGTTCAGCGTGACCGTGCCGCTGTACTGGGTGTTGCCCGTGCCGGTCTTGATGCCCTGGTAGCGGTAGAGCTCCTGGCCGGTGGTGGCGTCGGTGACGACGTGCAGCTGGCTCGGGGTGCCGTCGTCCTGGAGACCGCCGATCACGGTCTCCCAGGCAAGCTTCGGGGTGCCGCTGCCGGCCCAGATCACCTTGCGGGCACTGTCGGTGGTGGGCTTCTCGGCGGCCAGGGACTTGGCGGCCTTCAGCGCCTTGCTCGCGGCGGCGGACTTGGTGAAGGTCGCGGTGGTGGAGGCGACCTTGATGATCCGCTTGTTGTTGAAGGTGCTGCTCACCGTGCCGGCGGCGAGGGAGGCCGGCGGGGTGTGGACGATCACGTCGCCGCCCAGCACCGGCAGGCCGGCGTAGGTGCGCTCGTAGCGGGTGTGGAGCGTGCCGTCCTGGTCCTTGACGACGTCCTTGACGACCAGCTTCTCCTTGGCCCCGAGGCCCAGGGTGCCGGCGGTCGCCGTGGTCTTCTGTGCCGCGCTCTTCAGCAGTGCCGAGTGCTGGGCAGGGGTGAGCTTGGCCTCCAGGCCTCCGGTGCGCAGCGGACTGGGGTGGGGGGCGGCAGGCTTGGCGGCCGCGGGGACCGTCTGTATGCCGACGGCCAGGAACGCGGCGGTGGCCGCCAGCGCTCCGGCCGCGACCGCCTGACGGGGGATTCGTCTCACTCGTACTCCTACTGCTGCGGCCGCGCGTCGACGGCCGGTGACAGACCCGGGCAGACGGGATGTGCTGACCGGGACGAGCTGAGCAGTGCGGGGCCCCTGCGCAGACCGTGTGAGGCCTGTCCGGCAGGTGAGGAAGAAGAATGGCAGCTTGACTTAGACATGTCATGCAGACCGGAGGCAATCGAGGGTTAACCCTCGACGACGTTCACGTGGGGCGCACGGACGAGGTTCACCCGGGGCGCACGGGAGCCCGCCTTCACTCGGATGGCGGCGCCCGGCGTACCTCGCGGCCACCTCGGAGGCGTCCACCTCACCGGACGCGACTTCGCCGGTGGCACGGCGACGGAGTACGCGAAGGCGGAATGGGGATAAGCCCGGAGAGCACGGCATCGCGCCGGACCGTGCCCCAGGGTCGGCATCCCTCCTTGGTAGTACGACCGGGTCGCGCGTCCGCCCCTCAGGGGGGAGGTGCGGGTGACCCGTGAGCACGACGCGCGTGAGCGCGGTGGCGTGGAAGCTGGTTGTACGAGTCCGAGGAGGCCGCCATGAACCGCCAGATCCGCATTCGCCCCAGCCGTCGCCCCGCCACTGCGCGCGAGGTGACGATCGACCGCAGGACACCGTCGGGTCGTCTGCTGCCCTACTGACGCGACGGCCGCCCTGCCGGCCCGACAGCTGCTCTCCTGGCCCGCCGACTGCCCCGCGCATTCGGCGGCCTTCTCTAACGATCCGGCCAGTCGGCGTATCCGTTCCACCGCGCGCACGTTGTGGGTGATGACAATGGCCACCAGACACCACGGCGAGCACTGCGCGCGGATCCGGAAGGGTTGAAAGTATGATCACCCAATGTCTGACATGACCGAGACCACGCCGGGCTGGCTGACGCCCGACGAACTCGAAAGCGCGCGCGCACGCATGCCGATCCTGTACGTCGAGGCCGTGCCGGTCCGCGTCGACGACAACGGCGAAGTCACCAGCATCGGACTGCTGCTGCGCATAGGGCCGGACGGGACGGTCAGCCGCACCGTCGTCTCGGGCCGGGTGCTGCACCACGAGCGGGTCAGGGACGCCCTCCTGCGCCACCTGGAGAAGGACCTCGGCCCGGTGGCGCTCCCCCGCATCCCGACCTCGCTCCAGCCCTTCACCGTCGCCGAGTACTTCCCCACGGTGGGCGTCACGCCGTTCCACGACCCCCGCCAGCACGCGGTCTCGCTCGCCTACATCGTCCCGGTGACCGGCGACTGCCGCCCCCGGCAGGACGCCCTCGACCTGGTCTGGTTCAGCCCCGAGGAGGCCTCGTCGCCCGCGGTCCTGGGCGAGATGCCGGGCGGTCACGGAGCCCTCCTCAAGCAGGCCCTGGCCCATGTGGGCCGGCTGTCCTGACGAAGGCCTCCGCTAGAGTCGGCGCGGTCCCCGGCCAGACCTGCTGCCGCGGGGGTGGTCCTGCGCTGGGGGATGACGGGCACGATGCGGTTCGAACGAATGCAACTGGCCGGGTACGAGATCCAGGAGGTACTGGGCCAGGGCGGGTTCGCCACGGTGTACCGGGCGCGGCAGCTGGCCGTGGGCCGCGAGGTGGCGCTCAAGGTGGACAGCAGGGTGCTCGACTCGCCCCGCGACCGGCAGCGGTTCATGCGGGAGGTCACCGCCGCCGGGCAGCTGTCCGGGCATCCGCACGTGGTCCCGGTGTACGACGCCGGGGTGTTCGGCGACAACCGCCCGTACATGGTGCTCGAACTGTGTCCCGGCGGCTCCCTGGGTGATCGTCTGCAACTCCAGGGCCCCCTGTCCGTGAAGGAGGCCCGCGACATCGGCGTGGGCATAGCCGACGCGGTGGCCGCGGCACACACCGCCGGGGTGCTGCACCGGGACATCAAACCCGGCAACATCCTGATCAACCGGTACGGCGGTGTCGCGCTCGCCGACTTCGGCCTCGCGGCCATGCCCCGGCCGGACCGGGAACTGTCGGTCACACGGGAGGCGTTGACCCCCGCGTACGCTCCGCCCGAGGCGTTCCACCTGGCCGAACCGACCCCGGCCGGCGATGTGTACTCGCTCGCCGCCACGGTCTACGCCCTGCTGCGGGGCCGCCCGCCGCACTTCCCCGAGGACGGCACGCAGCTCAGTCTCGCGGAACTCATCGTGCGGCACACCTGGCCCTACTCAGACCTGCCGGGAGTGCCGACGGCCCTCAACGAGGTGCTCGGGCGGGCCCTGGTGGCGGACCCGGCGCGCCGGCTGTCCGACGCCGGGGCACTGCGTGACGCGCTCGCCGCCGTCGACGTGGACAGTGCCGACCGGGTCGGCTTCGGTCCCGTACCCGGCGGCCGGACCACGACCGTCCCCGCGCGGCGGGACACCACGCCGCCGCCCGAGCCCGGTCCGCCGGGCACGACCGCCGCACCGGCGTCGCGAGACGGGCAGAAGAAGAGGCGGCGCCCCCGGCTGATCGCCGCGGTGGCGGCGGTGGCGGTCTCGGTGGGCGTCTCGGTCACCGTCATCACCTACGGGGGTGGGGGGTCCGGCACCCCCAAGTCCTCCTCGACCGCGTCCCGGCCGTCCGTCACCACGTCCGCCGTGGACGCGGGGTTCGGTGGGGTGCCGACCACCACCCGGGACTGCCCGGCCGCCACGGTCGACGGCGCGGGCGGCCGGTGCGTCACGACCCCCGAGTGCTGGAGCGGCATCACCGACATCTCGGGGACGATCACAGTCAGCCTCGCGGACTGCCGGGTGAAGCACGTGTGGGAGACCTTCGCCATCGCCCCGCTGCCCAAGGACGGGATGACGAACAACGCCCGGGACCTGATCAAGCACCCCACCGTCAAGGCGCTGTGCTCGCAGGAGGTCGTGCTGAAGTCCCGGACGGCGGCCGGACGGGCCGTCACCGGCCGGTGGAGCACGGACATCCTGCCGCCGACCGCCCAGCAGTGGTCCGACGGACTCCGCGCCTTCCGCTGTGTCGCCCACGCGGCCACGGAGGACGGGGAGATCACCGACAGCCACTTCGGGTAGGAGCGGCCGGGCGCCGCCGTGCCGCTGCCCGGTCACCTCGTGAACGACGTGACCGGGCAGCGGCCTCAGGACGGCGTTTCCTCCGCCCGCTAGACGGTCACCGGCTGGAGCTTGGCGCGGAAGTGCCGCAGGATCGGGGACTGTTCCACGATCCGGTAGCCGTGCACGGACTCCGCGTTCTTGGCGATGGTCTCCAGGGTTCTGCCGACGTGGTCGTAGTGGCTGCGCGTGTAGACGCGCCGCGGCAGCGCCAGCCTCACCAGCTCGTACGGCGGGCTCTTGACCGGGTTCCCGTCCTCGTCCTCCTCACCGAGGTACAGCGACCCCAGTTCGGCCGACCGGATGCCGCCCTCCAGGTAGAGCCGGCAGGCGAGAGCGTGGCCGGGGTACTGGTGGGGCGGTATGTGCGGCAGCAGCCGGCCCGCGTTGAGGTAGATGGCGTGCAGACCGGGTGGCTCCAGGATGTCCACGCCGGCGGCGCGGATCCGCTGGGCCAGATGGTCGGCGCTCTCCGCCCGCTCCGCGAGGTAGGAAGGTTCGGTCACCTCTTGGAGGCCCTGGGCGATCATGTCCAGGTCGCGTCCGGCCAGACCCCCGTAGGTGGGGAACCCCTCGGTGGCGATGAGGAGGAGTTCGCACTTCTGGGCGAGTTCCGGATCGTTCAGTCCGATGAAGCCGCCGATGTGGACGATGCCGTCCTTCTTGGCGCTCATCACACAGCCGTCGGCGAGACGGAACGCTTCTTCCGCGACCTGGCGCGGGGTGCGGTCCTTGTAGGCCGCCTCGTGCCGGGTGACCAGCCAGGCGTTCTCGGCGAACCGGGCGGCGTCCAGGATCAGGGGGACACCGTGCCGGCGGCAGAGTTCGGAGGTCCGCCGCAGGTTCTCCATGGAGACGGGCTGACCGCCACCGCCGTTGTTGGTGATGGTCATGACGACCGCGGCGACGCGTGAGCCGGTCGTCTCGGTCAGCCCCCGCTCCAGTGCCTCGAGGTCGATGTTCCCCTTGAAGGGCTCCGAGCTGTCCAGGTTCCGCGCCTCGGCGCAGGGCAGGTCGCGGGCCACACAGCCCGCCAGCTCCACGTTGGCGCGGGTGGTGTCGAAGTGCGTGTTGGACAGGACGGTGTCGCCGGGTTTGAGGAGGTTGGAGAACAGGAGTCGTTCCGCCGCTCGCCCCTGGTGGGCCGGCAGGATGTGGCTGAAGCCGGTCAGTTCCGCCACCGTGTCCCGGAAACGGTAGAAGGATCGCGAGCCCGCGTAGGACTCGTCACCGGCCATGCCCACGGCGAGCTGCGCCGAGGACAGCGCACCGGTCCCCGAGTCGCTCAGCAGATCGATGGTCACCTCTTCCGCGCGCAGATCGAACAGGTTGTAGTGCACTCGTTCGAGTGCCGCCTTGCGCTGCTGGGGGGTCGTGAGCGGGATAGGTTCGACGACCTTGATCCGGTACGGCTCCATCCTGATTTCTGCTCCTGCCTTTCCGTTTCCTACTGAGTGGAGGGTCTCGCGCGGCTCGGTACCCGCCGTGCGATGGGGGGAGAACGTCTGAGGGGGCGGCTGGGCCGGCAAGGGCGGCCGTACCGCGTACGCCTCCGAGGAGATGTACGCGGTCACACGGGGCGGTCGGCCCCGCTCGTACACCAGCGCCAGATAGGCGATGAGCCCCACGCCTTCGTGCAGCAGTCGTGAGGTGACGGTGGCCAGCGACCGGTCGAGCGCCGCGGTGTCCATGCCGTGTCGGCGCAGCACGGCCACCGCTCGCGCATAGGCCTCTCCGTCGTGCCGGACGTAGTCCCTGACCGGCACGTGGAGGGTGAAGCCGCTCGGCAGACCGGTCCCGGACTCCGTGAAGGAGTGGCAGGAGAGCACGGGGCGCCCCTCCAGCCGTACGCCTTTCCCGGCGCCGGGGTGCTGCGGCGAGCTGTCGAGACCCGCCGCGACCCGCAGGAACTCCCGTACGGTCTCGGGCCGTGGCCCGGGGTCCGTGCGGGACAGTTCACCGGCGTCGGCGGCGGCCAGGTTCCGATGGGTGACGTAGACCTTCACCCGGGGTGTCTCCCAGTCCCCGAGGTCGAGGGCGAGGAACGGATAGCCGTCGGCCCGGGGCAGCGCGGCGAACGCCTGCCGGTGGCCGAGTCGGTCCAGCGCCTCACGCACCGTCTCGGCGGCCCGATCCGCCCCGGACGCCGCCGGGTTCAGATAGACCTTGACCTTGGGGACTCCGCCGGGCCGCAACTCCAGGGCCAGCCACAGCGCCAGCGGGCCCTCGGGGGCCGGTGGGAAGAACAGGTCCTCCAGCCGGTCGAGTTGGTCGGTGGCGAAGCCCCAGCGCTCCGCCATGGCCCGCACCACACGCAGTCCGACGCGCCCGTTCTCCGCCAGGCCTTCGGCGCCGTACCCCGGTTCCAGCAGCACGCGCAGGGTCGGGGGCGCGTCCGGCACGAAGGCGAGGGAGTACTCCACCGGTGTGTGGTCGTCGGACAGGAAACTCGGGTAGGACGGCGGTTCGTCCAACGGACGCTCCGCGACGGGACCGAGACAGTCGGTCAGAACACGCGCGTAGATCTCGCCGTCGGACGGTTCGAGACCCATGGCTTGGCACAGTCGGAGTAACTGGTCGGTCACGTAACCGCCGAGCGGTTGCGTTTCCGTGACCGGTCCACCCCCTGTACGGGAGGTGATCATCGGCCCTCCCGTCGGGTGGGCCCGGGAAGGAGGGCAAAAAGATACCCGCCTGTGCGGGCGGGTATCTCGCCATCCGGTATGTGTGGTGCGACGGGTATGGCGCGGGGGTCGAAGCTCCCTTGAGAGGTCTGCCGTCGGGGGCGGAGCGTGGCTGCGGAGTGCTGTGCTGAAGTGGCGTCGGTGGTCGAGGGCTCCACGACACCTCCTTAACTTGTGATCAACACGATTGCCGCGCTCTTCCCTACCCCTCCGGTTGAATATTGATGCAGTGCGAGGATGTTGGCGGCTGTTGCGTATCTCACGCTTTCCACCAGGAAAGGAACGAACTCCACAGCCCGCCACGCTCCTGCCGGCCCTGCGCACCTCCCTGGTCACTGCGCGCAGTGGTCTCCGGGCGGTGCTGCGGGTCGGGCTGTCGGGCGGCCCGTACGGGGGTGAAACGGGCCGGAAGCGCGGCCAGCGCCCGGTTGAAGGGACCCGGACGCCAGGTCAGACTGTCCTCGGGTACGGCCAGTTCGACGTCGGGCAGCCGGTTGAAGAGGTTCTCGATGGCCGTCACGGTGATGAGCCGGGCGGGGTCCTTGGCCGGGCAGGCATGCGGTCCCGCGCTCCACGCCAGGTGGGAGCGGTTGCTCGACGCGTGCCGGGACGTCGCGAGCGCCGGGTCGGTGTTGGCGGCCGCGAAGCTGACCAGCACGAGGTCGCCCGCCGCCAGCTTCTGTCCCCCGAACTCCATGTCGGCCGCCGGGTAGTGCGGCGCGTAGTTCGCCATGGGCGGGTTCTTCCACAGCGTGGTGTCGATGGCCTCTTCGATCAACCCGCCTGCCGCGTACCGGTCGTTGGTCAGCAGCAGGTGCAGGGTGTTGGAGATGAGGTTGCGCAGCGGCTCAGCTCCGGCGCCCAGGAGCAGGACGAGCTGGTGGGCCATCTCCTCGTTGGTCAGGCGCGCCTGATGCTGCATCAGCCAGGAGGTGACGTCGTCGCCGGGCCGGGAACGCTTGAGGGCCACCAGCTCGCCCACGGCCTGACCCAGTACCTCGTTCGCCTTCTCGGCATTCACACCGTCGAAAATGCCGGATATACCGAAGAGGACCCGGTCGCCGATCTCCGCGGGGCAGCCGAAGAGTTCGTTGAAAACGAAAAGCGGCAGCAACTTGGCGTAGTCGTTCAGCAGATCGGCCGAGCCACGGGTGTGGAACTGGGCGATGAGGTAATTGGAGACCCGCTCGGCGCTCTGGCTCAGCCAATGCGAATCGACACGCGCGAAGCTGTCCGTGATCGCCTGCCGCAGCCGCATGTGCTCGGCCCCGTCACTGAACATGGCGTTGGGCCGGTACACCAGAAGCGGAAGCACCGGACTGTCCGGACTGATCTCACCTTCGTTGAAATCCCGCCAGCGACGCGAGTCCTTCCGGAAGGCACCCGCGTTCTGGAGCAGCTGGAGCGCCGCCGAGTAATCCGTGACCAGGGTCGCCTCGACACCGGGAGCGAGTTCGACCGGAGCCGTCGGCCCGTAGTGACGCATGTACTCGTAATAGGCTTGCGGATCGGCCGCGAACTCCGCCCCATGCAGCGGCACCGGCTCACCCGTGGCATGAGCCGGGCAGCCGGGTGGTGGCACGGGTGCGGTGGATTCAGTGTTCATGCTTGCTCCTAGCGGGCACGGTCCTGCAAATAGTGAACGAGGGTGATCAGGGCGCTTGCTGATGAATTCTCGTCGCGAGCGTCGCAGGTGACGACCGGGGTGTCGGGGAGCAGGTCCAGCGCCTCACGCAGCGCCTCTTCGCCACGAATCGGCGTGCCGTCGAAGTGGTTCACGGCAATGGCGTAGGCGAGTCCGTACTGCTCGATCAGGTCGATGACGGCGAAGGAGTCCGCCAGCCGCTCGGGGTCGACCAGCACGAGCGCCCCGAGAGCGCCGCGCGCCATGTCCTCCCACATCTGCACGAACCGCTGCTGGCCCGGCGTACCGAACAGGTACAGCACGACGTGATCACTGATCGTGAGGCGTCCGAAGTCCATGGCCACCGTGGTGGTGGTCTTGCCGTGGACGCCCTTGAGGTCGTCGATCTCCTCGGCGGCCTGCGTCATCGTCTCCTCCGTGGACAGCGGAGGAATCTCCGACATCGTCCCGACGAAGGTGGTCTTGCCCACCGCGAAGTGCCCGACGATCAGGATCTTCACGGCGGTCTGCGCCGCTCCACCACGGACGTACGCCTTCTCATCCAAAACGGGCCCGGAGACCATCCAGCACCTCCTGAAGAATCTGCTCGTCGACCAGGCGGGCGCGCGCCACCGGCGCGCGCGTGATGAGGTAACCGCCTTCGGCGAGGGCATTGAGAAGGATCTTCACCACGCCCATGGGCAGGCGCAGGTGTCCCGCGATCTCGGCGACCGAGAGGTAGCCACCGGAGCACATCTCCAGCAGGCTCTGTTCCTCAGGGGAGAGCCGGGCCGGCCGCTGCTGATGGTCGGCGGCCGCCGTGACCAGCGTGATCAGGGAGAACTGGTCGCCGTCGGGGAGGTCCCGGCCATTGGTGATGACGTACGGCCGCACTAACTCCGCGGCCTCGGGCTCCTGCCGCTCGGAATCGGTCACTGGCGTGCGCCGATGTTCTCGCGCGGCGGAGTCGTCAGCGCCTTGCCCAGCTGGCCGACGAGTTGCTGCATGCGGAAGGTGATCTCCCCCATCTCGACGTCGGGAGAGGCCGAGACCGCGAGGTACGCGCCGTCACCGGCGGAGATCAGGAAGACCCAGCCACCGTCGAACTCGACGAGCGTCTGCCGCCACTTCAGATCGGACCCGTCACAGAAGAACCCGATCGAGCGGCTCAGTGACTGCACACCGCTCATCGCGGCGGCGACGGTGTCCGCGTGGTCCCTTCCGACCCCCTTCGAGGACGCCATCAAGAGCCCGTCGGCGGAGACCAGGACCGCGTGCAGAGCCCCGGGAATCTCCAGGACGCCGTCAAGCATCCAAGACAGATCGTTGTTCACGAAACCTCATGCCCTTCGCTGCTTGCGTCATGTGCGTTGCTCGTGCGGCCCGCAGGCTCCGGGAGCGCGGCTCGACCGGACTGCGTGCCGCGCTGGAAGGCACCCATGATCGAGGCGGTCTCCTCTTCGGAGCGGATCGGGGTGCCCGTGGTCATGGGGACGCCCGTGGTTTCGGAACTCGGCGGCACGATGGCCATGGCCCGCCTGCGGCGGCGCTTGGGAAGACCGTCGGCGGTCGTGGACACGGCCGCGGCGGGTTCCGGGCCGCTCGGGTTCAGCGAGGGAACAGTGCTCACAGTCTGTGCTCGCTCCTTTGGTTGCGGCATGCTGGTGAGCAGCTCGTCCGGCAGCAGGACCACCGCTCGCACACCCCCGTAGGGAGAGGTCGAGTCGACGGACACCGTGAAGCCGTAGCGCTCACAGAGCACACCGATCACCGCGAAGCCGAACTGCGGAGGATTGCCGAGCCCGGAGACACCCGAGGCCCGCTCACTCGAAAGGAGTTTCGCCGCTCGGGCCTTCTCCTCCTCGTTCATGCCGACACCGGCGTCGTCGACGACGATGCAGATGCCCTTGGGTACGGCGCGGACATTGATCTCGACACTGGTTTCCGGTGCCGAGTAGCTCGTGGCGTTGTCGAGCAGTTCGGCAAGGGCCAGCGCCACCGGTTCGACAGCCCGGTTGGTGACCGCGAAATCGACCTGCGAAAGAATTTCGACCCGCTGGAAGTGCCGGATCCTGCCCTGCGCGCTGCGGACCACGTCGTAAACCGACGCGACGTCACGCTGCCGTCCCAGCCAGCCTTCGCAGAGCACCGCGATGGACTGGGCGCGCCGCCCGAACTGCGAGTTCATGTGGTCGATTTCCAGGAGATCCTGGAGAATCACCGACTCGCCATACTTGCTCTGCAGTCTTGAAATAGCCAACTGCTGTTCGGCGGCGAGACCCTGAAGCGTCCGCATCGCCGATTTGAGCGCGGTTCTCGTTGCTTCTTCGGCCTGCTCCTGAGCCTTCTTCACCGAGGCCGAATATTGATTCTCAAGCTCAGCGTAGTGATCCCTGAGTTCTTGATTTCCCTGCCTTAAACTCCGCGCAGACCGCTTTCCGCGAATAATGGCGGTAGCTGCAAGCGGAGTACCAGCGATAAGAGCCCAGAGAGCCGGGTCCTGCATGTATTGCGTCATAAGACTCTCTTCAAGCGACTGACAGCCAGCTACTGAATTCCGTCAGCGCGGCGGGCCGACAGCCCACTGCGCAGGGTTTACCGTCCGGGCCGCACAGTTGGCCAGAAGAGTCGTTTGGCCGGAAGAGTCGTTTTGTGCCCATAGCCCGCTCGGCAAGTGCGGCGATCGTATCATCGCCCCAACTCATGACGGACCGTCAATATGAGGAGTACTTGCGAACATTGACGGGTGGTCAGATCCGTCGAAGGCATCCGAAAAGGGGGCTCTGCGGCTTTCGTCAATAGGTGACCGGAGTGGGCATCGGGGAGCGGGGCCCGCCGAGCGGGCGCGAGGGGACCCCACGCCCGCCGGGTTCGCGTTCAGTGCAGGTCGGCCGGCTCCTGGCTGTCGTCGAGGAAACCGCCCGACTGGTGCTGCCACAGCTTCGCGTAGGCGCCCTCCGACGCGAGCAACTCCTGATGCGTGCCCTGCTCGATGATGCGTCCGCGGTCCAGGACGACGAGCCGGTCCATGGTGGCGACCGTGCTCAGTCGGTGCGCCACGACGAGCGCCGTCCGGCCCTCCATGAGCCGCCACAGCGCTTCTTGTACGAGGATCTCGCTCTCGGAGTCCAGCGCGCTGGTCGCCTCGTCGAGCAGCAGGATCGGTGCGTCGCGCAGGATCGCCCTGGCAAGTGCGACCCGCTGGCGCTGCCCGCCGGACAGTTTGACCCCGCGCTCGCCCACCATGGTGCCGAAGCCGTCCGGCAGCGCGTCGGCGAACTCCGTGACATGCGCCGCCTCGGCCGCGCGACGGATCTCGGCCTCGGTGGCGTCCGGCCGGGCGAAGGCGATGTTGTCCCGCAGGGTGCGGTGGAACATCGCCGGGTCCTGCGGCACGTAGGCCATCAGTCCGCGCAGGTCTGCCTGGCGCAGCCTGCTGATGTCCTGCCCTCCGATCAGGATGCGGCCGGAGTCGATGTCCGTCATCCTCAGCAGCAGCCGGGCCAGCGTGGTCTTGCCCCCGCCGGACCGGCCGACGAGACCGATCTTCGCCCCGCTGGGCACCGCCAGGTCGAGTCCCTCGAAGAGCGGCTGCGCGCCCGCGTGGGCGAAGGTCACCTGCTCGAAGCGGACGTCGGCGGCCCGGGACAGCAGCGCTTCCGGCGTCTTGGGGTCGAGCACGGTCGGCGGCTTCAGCAGCAGTTCGGTGAACTGCGCGGCCTCCGTCATCGAACTCTCCAGGCGGCGGTAGATCTGGTTGAACTCGAACATGATCCGCGTCGCGTTGCTGTAGTACGTGAAGGCGACCACGACCGCCTCCACGCCGTGACTGCCTCCGCCGAGCGCGACCGCGAGCAGCAGGCCCAGCGCGTTGGTCAGCACGGACATCGGCGCGACCAGTGTGTCGATGCGCAGGTTGCCGTAGTCCCACGACCTCAGCATGAGCCGCCGCGAGGCCGCGACACGGGACCGGTGCTCGGCGGCCTCGCGCTCCTCGGCGGCGAACGCCCGGACCGTGTCCATGTTCATCAGGCTGTCGGCGACATGGCCCGACACCCGGGCGATCGCCTCCTCGCGCTGATCGACGAGCGCCTGACGGCGGCGGATGAGGGGCAACACGCACAGCGCCGTCAGCGCGATCATCGCCAGGAGCCCGACGACGAGCAGCGGTTCGTAGCGCCACAGCACCACCGCCCCGAACACCAGCGGCACGAAGCTGCCCACGACCTGGAACGTCATCGTGTCGACGAACTCCTCGAAGCGGGAGGCGAAGCTCAGCACCCGCTTGGTCAGTGACCCGGCGAAGTTGTCGTGGAAGAACGCGGCGTCCTTGGCGAACAGTTCGTCCATGCCGATGACGTACAACTGCTCGATGCCGAGGGCGTCGAGACGGTTCAGGCAGTGCAGGCCGAGGCGCCACAGCATCTCCGCGAGCAGCAGGACGCCGCCGAAGCCGAGGACGTACGGCAGCGTCGAGCCGATGGAGATGCCGGCGTCGCCGGCGATCCGGCCGACGAGCTTCGCGACGATCAGAGGTGCGATGTAGTTGATGCCGATGTTGCCGAGCGCGGGCAGCAGCATCGCGGGGGCGGTCAGCCGTCGGAGCCGGGCCAACTCCCGTCCGTAATAGCGAAGGGCGAGGAGCACCGAGCCTTTGCCCGGTGAACCCTCGCGCGATTCAGGCGATCCCATCCCAACCCTGTGTGGTCGTGCGGCAGCCTGCCGCGTGCTTCTCCGGGGAGATTCCGTTGCCTCAGTGGCCGTGTGGAGCTTCGGTTTCGAGTGAGCGCGTTCGCTCGGGTCGTCCTGCGACGGGCGGGGTACGACGACGGGCCCGCGGCGACACCCACGTGCGAGTACGGCGGGCCAGGAATCGCAGTGTCCCGCGAGGGCTCCCGCGCAGTCCAAGCGTTTTTATCGGCCAACGACGCACGTCGCACGCCTGCGCGACCTGGCCGAACAGGCGTGTGACCCCTGAGCCGAGACGGCCCGATCGCCCCCGCCTCGATGCGCCCGGGTGTCTCTTTCCGACCCTGCCGACCGGGACCTTCTTTCGCCCTTCGCGGTCGAGGCCGCGGCTCTCTGCGGCAAGGAGCGCGTCCTGCCCGTCGCCGGCGAGCTCCTGGCCGGCGGGGTCGGCCTCGTCGCCTTCGGCGGGCCGTTCCTGGTCGGCCGGCTCCTGGACGGTTACGGATTCCGTGGCGTGCGGTGGCTCATGGCCATCAGCACCGCCGCGAACTTCGTGCCGGTGGGACACGAAAAAGCCGTCTTCTCATCGTTGAGAAGACGGCCTCCGACCTGCTGTGAAGCTGGTCGGGACGACAGGATTTGAACCTGCGACCCCTTGACCCCCAGTCAAGTGCGCTACCAAGCTGCGCCACGTCCCGTTGCCCGTCTGACCTGGGGTTTCCCCTGGCCGAACGCGCACGGAAACAATACCGCACTCGGGGCGATGGTCGCGCATCCGTTTGTTCGGGGCCGACCGGGGCGCGGGGCCACGGGGCCGCGCGGGGGAAGACTTCGAGGCGGCGCTTGACCTGAAGTTTGGTTGAGGTTGCACGATCGTCGGCATGACGATCACCGAGGCAGAACGCCACCACCAGTACCAGGACCTGCCCCGCCTGATGGGGCTGATGACCGGCGACGAGAAGCACGGACCCGCGGCGACGTCCACGCTGGACGCGCTGTGGGTGCTCTACGACCGGGTGCTGCGGGTCGGGCCCGAACGGATGCACGATCCGGAGCGGGACCGGTTCCTGCTCTCCAAGGGGCACGGGCCCATGGCGTACTACGCGGTGCTCGCGGCCAAGGGCTTCGTGCCCGTGGAGTGGCTTCCCGACTTCGGCGCGTACGACTCACCGCTCGGACACCACCCGGACCGGGTGCTGGTACCCGGCGCCGAGATCGGCAGCGGGTCGCTGGGGCACGGACTGCCGATCGCCGTCGGCACCGCGCTGGGCCTGCGCGCGCAGGGGCTGGGCCGGCCCCGTGTATGGGTGCTGATCGGCGACGCGGAGCTGGACGAGGGCAGCAACCACGAGGCGATCGCGTACGCGGGGCCGGCGGGTCTCGACCGGCTGCACACCGTGGTGATCGACAACTCCTCCGCCGGCCATGCCCGGCCCGGCGGTATCACCGCCCGGTTCGAGGCCGCGGGCTGGTCCGCCCTGACCGTCGACGGCCGTGACCACGAGGCGCTGTACGCCGCCTGCACCGCGCCCCACCCGGGTCGCCCGCACGTGGTGGTCGCCCGGGTCGAGCCCAAGTCCGCCTGAGACACCCGAGACGTCTGAGGCACCTGAGGCACCTGAGGCACCTGAGGCACCTGAGGCATCTGTGGCTCCGGACGCCCCCCTCTCCTCATCCCGTACGCCCCTGAAAGGACCCCCTTCCATGGACACCATGCGTGATCGTTTCGCCCCCGTCATGACGCGGCTGCTCGACGAGGACCCTCGGGTCGCGGTCGTCCTCGCCGAGATCGGCAAGGCCGATTTCACGGAAGCCCGGCGCAGGCATCCCGATCGGGTGATCAACGTCGGGATCCGTGAACAGCTCCTGGTCGGGGCGGGCGCGGGCCTGGCGCTGACCGGTCTGCGGCCCGTCGTGCACACCTTCGCCAGCTTCCTCATCGAGCGGCCGTTCGAGCAGGTCAAGCTGGACCTCGGACACCAGAACGTGGGCGCGGTGCTGGTGAGCGCGGCCGCGTCCTTCGACTGGCCCGCCGGAGGCTTCACTCACATGGCACCCGGCGACGTGGCCCTGCTCGACACGCTGGACGGCTGGACCGTGCACGTTCCCGGCCATCCGGACGAGGCCGAGCAGCTGCTGCGGCAGGCGGTCGCCGCCGGGGACGACAAGGTGTACGTGCGGTTGTCCGTGCAGTCCAACGCGCAGGGCCTGCCGGTCGACGGGGCCCGCTTCCGTACCGTCCGGGAAGGGCGCGCAGGGGTCGTCGTCGCCGTCGGACCGATGCTCGACGCCGCACTCGCCGCCACGGAGGGACTCGACGTCACCGTCCTGTACGCGGCCACCGTGAGGCCCTTCGACGGGCAGACCCTGCGCCGCGCCACGGAGGCGGCGGGCACCGACGTCGTCCTCGTCGAGCCGTATCTGGCGGGTACGTCCACGGCCGCCGCGGGCGACGCGCTCTCCGACGTACCCCACCGTGTCCTCGGCCTCGGCGTCCGCCGGCGTGAGCTGCGCCGGTACGGAACCGTCGACGAGCACCTGACCGCACACGGCCTCGACGCGGGATCCCTGCGGGAGCGGATCGGCGGCTTCCTGAGCGCCTCGGCCCGACCGCGCCCCTGAGTCCCCCCGCAGGCCCCGCGCGGCCCCGTGCGGAGCCGCGTGTCAGTGGCCCTTGGGAAGTCCCAGCTCCGGGTAGGCGTCGAGCAGCCGGGGCGGCGCCGCCTGGCGCCAGGAGTCGGCCAGGATGTCGCGGAGTTCGTCGCCGTCCTCCAGGGCGGCGAGCCGGACCCTGACCCAGGCGAAACCCGCCTCGTGGTCGGCGATCCAGAACTTGCCCGGCTCCGCCAGGACGAGTTCGTCGCGCTCCTCCTTCGGGCAGCGCACCGCGATGGACGTCTCCTCCTCGGGCAGCGTGGCGAACATCTTCCCCGCGACCCGGAAGGTGGGCATGCTCCAGGCGATCTTCTCCGTGGTGTCCGGCAGGGAGAGGGCGGTACGGCGTACGTCGTCGGCATCCGGCATGGGAGGCACGGTAGTCAAAGGCACTGACATCGACAGGGGTCGGCGGGTTCGGGCACTCCCGGCTCCCCGCCCGAGATGGTCGATGATTGAACCAGCTGCAATCGGATCGATACTGACCGTAATATTTTTCGAGCACCGGCTGCACGTTCGGGTCACCCCGGACGCTTCATGGGTGGAGGCGGATGGTGCCTCTGGTGCCGGGGTGGGGACACGGCACCTTCGATCAGCACAGGTACTGGGGAGGACCCCGTGCAGCAGAGCGCTGCCGCGTGGTTGTTCGAGATCGCGCTTGGCATGAGGGTGTTCGGCCCGGACGTCGTCCGTGGCTGCCGTCGGCTCCTGACGGCCGGCGTACGGATCGGCATCACCGGGCTGACCGGCACCCGCGCCCCGTCCCGCTCCGCCGAGTCGACCCGGGACGTCCAGTGAACGGCGACGGCGGGCCGGAGGAGACCGGCGGGGCCGTCGGCGCACCGCGGGTGGTGCCCATCGACCAGTGGGACCCCACCGTGCAGATGGCGTACTGGGGTTTCCACCATCAGCGCCGCCAGGACTACATGCGCTACGCCTATCTCCAGCTCGGCTCCGACGCCGACGCGGAGGAGGCCGTGGACCTGACCTTCGACCAGGTCATGGACCGCTGGCCGCGGATGCTGCGGATGGAGAACCTGGAGGGCTACGCCTGGACGATCCTCAAGCGCCGCATCATCGACATGCACCGCAAGCGCCGGCGCCGCCCCGAGCTGATGGAGATCGCCGCCTTCGAGGCGGCGCTCGCCGATCCGGCCGAGGATCCGTACGACACGCTCACCGACGCCATCGCCCTGTACGTCGCGGTCGGCTCCCTGAGCGAGCGGCAGCGGGACGCGATCCTCCTCTACTACGGCATAGGTTTCACGGCCGCCGAAGCCGCCGTACTCATGGGCAACGAGGAGGCCACCGTCCGCTCCCAGCTCCGTACCGGGCGGCGGCGCCTCGCCACCCTGCTCAAACTCCGCTGCCCGGAGCACTCCGACGGGAAGAACCCCTGATGAGCACCCTGCCGTCCGACCGCCGCACCATCGACGACCTGTTGGCCAAAGCGCGTACGCAGGATCGTTACGCCGACTACGACCTCGCGGCCTCCGAAGCCCGTCTGCGCAGTCGTCAGGCGGCCCGGCACCGCCCACGCAACCCCGATGCCGCGCTCGTCCGCGCCGTGTGGACCACCCCCGAGGACGACCGCACTCCGGACGCGGACCGCGCCTGGTGGGACCTGAACGCCGTGAGCCTGCTGGTGCTGTTCGGGCCGGACGCCGACCGTCATCTGAGCGAGTTCATCGACAGCCAGTACGTGGACAAGACCGGCGCTCTGATCTTCGCGTGTCTGCTGCACGTGGCGGGCGACAGCAGCGGGGCGCGCTTCTGGTGGCGTTTCGCGGCCGGGGTCGGCCACCAGGTCGCCGAGTACTGCCTGTTCCTCGAACACGCCCACAGCGGTGAGTACCACGACGCCGACCACTGGCGCATCCAACTGGTACGCGAGCACTTCGAACCCACCTACATGTGCGGCGACCGCGTCACCGCGCCGTTGGTCGATCCGGCGTTCATCGACCACGTCCACCCGCACATCGCCCGCCCCCACCACCCGGAGATCGGCATCGTCCCGCTCCCCAGGCCGCCTCTCGTGAAGGAGCTGCGCCACCTGACCTCCCTGTTGTAGCCGCGGCGGGAGCGGCGGCTCTTCACACGCCGGGGACCGTCCCTCCCACCCGCTTGTAGAAGATCGTCGTCGGGCGCAGCTCGCCCGACGGCGTCGCCGCGTAGTCGGGTATCGCCCCGAGCCGGGTCCAGCCCGCGGAGCGGTAGAGGGACTCGGCGGGGCTGTCGGTCTCGGTGTCCAGGTGCAGGAGGGTGATTCCGGCGGTGGCGGCCGCGTGCTCGGCCGTGGTCAAAAGGCCCCGGCCGAGGCCCTGTCCGCGGCCGTCGCGGTGCACCATCAGCTTCACCAGCTCGGCCCGGTGGCGGCTGTTGGGTTTGTCGGGGAAGACGAGGCCGACGGTGCCCAGGATCCGGTCCGCGGTGTGCGCCACCCACACGGCGAGGCGTCCGGCCGACACCGCGTCCACGCGCTCCTCCCACCAGGCGACGGCCGTCGCCCGCTCCAACGGGGCGAGGAAGCCGATCGAGGCCCCGCCCTCCACGGTGTCGATCAGCAGCTCGGCCAACTCGCCCACCGAGGCGCGTAGGCGCGGGGCATCCAGCCGGGAGACGGTGATCACGGCAGCACCACCAGCAGCGCGTACCGTACGGTCTCGGGGCCAGGACACCGGAAGCGGGTGGGCCCCCACACCCGCAGCCGCAGACAGTCCCCGGCGTCGAGCCGGTGTTCGACGTTCTGCACGGTCACCTCCAGCGTTCCGTCGAGGACCCAGATGTGCTGCTCGAGGCCGGGCACGGGAGGCCGGTCGTAGGCGATGTCGGCGCCGGCCCCGAGCCGCCCCTCGACCAGTTCGCCGCGCAGCCCGGCGTGCGGCGGGGACACCGATCGTCGTACGAATCCGGAGGCTTCGTCGGCCCAGACCGTCTGGTCGGCCGCCCGGAGCACCGCAACGGGCTCCGCCTCGACCTCGCTGAGCAGCTGAGACATGGTGCGTCCGTACACGGCGCACAGCCGGTTCAGGAGCGAGGCCGTGGGGCTGATCTCGGCCCGCTCGGCACGGGACAGCGTGGAGCGGCTGACCCCGCTGCGCTCCGCCAACTCACCGAGGGACCAGCCACGTTCGGAGCGCAGCTCGGCCAGTCGGGCCCCGAGCCGGACATCGACGACATCGAGCTGCCCATCGCTTCCCATATTCGGGATGCTATCCCAGATACGAGAACAGAGTGCCTCGCCGACCGCTCCCCTCCGTCCGCTTCCCTCAGTCCACCGTCGCGGCCTCCGCCAGCGCATCCAGCACCGGGCGGATCAGCGGATGCCCCTCCGCGCCCCGGCGTACGGCCGCGAAGACCCGGCGCGTGGGCGCGACGCCGTCGACCGGTCGGACCTGCACGCCCGTGAGGTCCATGCCGCGCAGGGCGGAGCGAGGCACCAGGGCTACACCCGCGTCGGCCGAGGCGAGGGCGACGACGGCCCGGAAGTCGTCGGAGGAGTGTTCGAGACGGGGTTGGAATCCGGCGTTCTCGCAGGCCAGGACGACCACGTCATGACAGGGGTTGCCGGGATACGGGCCGATCCACGGGTCCTTGGCCAGCTCGGCGAGCGGGACCTCGGCGGCGTCGGCGAGCCGGTGGCCGAGCGGGACGACCGCATCGAAGGGCTCGGCGTACAGGGCTACGGGGGTCAGGCGCGGGTCGTCCGCGTCCGGGGCGCCCCGGTACTCGACGGCGACCGCGATGTCGACCTGCCGGTCGAGCACCATGGGCAGGCTGGCGTCGCCCTCGGCGTCCTGGACGCGGACGTGGATGCCGGGTGCCGTGCGGGCGAGCCGGGCCAGCGCGGGGGCCACCACCAGGCCGATGCCGGTCGCGAAGGAGGCGACGGTGACCGTGCCGGCCGAGCCCGAGCTGTATGCGGCCAACTCCGCCTCGGCACGCTCAAGTTGGGCCAGCACCTCGTTGGTGTGGCTGAGCAGGATCTCGCCGGCCGGAGTCAGCCGTACGCCCTTGGCGCCGCGCTCGACGAGCCGGTGGCCGGTCTCCTGCTCCAACGCGGTCAGCTGCTGGGAGACGGCCGAGGGGGTGAGATAGAGCGCGGCGGCCGCCGCCGTGACCGTGCGGTGGTCGGCCACCGCACGGAGGATGTGGAGCCGCCGCGCTTCGATCATGCGACCGATTCTCTCAGGTCACAGGCGTCTTTCAGCCCTCGAGCTCCGCGCGGGCCGACACGAACGCGTCGACCGCCCGGTTCACGTCCTGCGTCGAGTGCGCGGCCGAGAGCTGGACCCGGATCCGGGCCTGGCCCTGCGGGACGACCGGGTAGGAGAAGCCGATCACGTAGACGCCGCGCTCCAGGAGGAGCTCCGCCATGCGTCCGGCGACGGACGCGTCGCCGATCATGACGGGGGCGATCGCATGGTCACCGGGGAGGATGTCGAAGCCCTCCGCGGTCATCCGGGAACGGAACAGCGCGGTGTTCTCGGCGAGACGGTTGCGCAGGTCGTCGGCCGACTCCAGCAGGTCGAGCACCTTCAGGGAGGCCGCCGCGATCACCGGTGCGAGCGTGTTCGAGAAGAGGTACGGACGGGAGCGCTGGCGCAGCAGGGCGACGATCTCGGCGCGGGCGGCGACATAGCCGCCGGAGGCGCCGCCGAGCGCCTTGCCGAGGGTGCCGGTGATGATGTCGACGCGATCCATGACGCCGTGCAGCTCGGGGGTGCCGCGGCCGCCGGGGCCGACGAAGCCGACGGCGTGCGAGTCGTCGACCATGACCATGGCGTCGTAGCGGTCGGCGAGGTCGCAGATCTCCTTCAGGGGCGCGACATAGCCGTCCATCGAGAAGACGCCGTCGGTGACGATCAGCCGGCGGCGCGCGTCGGACGCCTCCTTGAGCTGGGCCTCCAGATCGGCCATGTCACGGTTGGCGTACCGGAAGCGGCGCGCCTTGGAGAGGCGGATGCCGTCGATGATCGAGGCGTGGTTGAGGGCGTCGGAGATGACCGCGTCCTCGGCGCCGAGGAGGGTCTCGAAGACGCCGCCGTTGGCGTCGAAGCAGGAGGAGTAGAGGATCGTGTCCTCCTGGCCGAGGAACGCGGACAGGCGCGCTTCCAGCTCCTTGTGCACCTCCTGCGTACCGCAGATGAAGCGGACGGACGCCATGCCGTAGCCCCAGCGGTCGAGGGCCGCGTGGGCGGCGGCGACGACCTCGGGGTGGTCGGCGAGGCCGAGGTAGTTGTTCGCGCAGAAGTTGAGAACCTCGCCGGGGCGGCCGCCCGCGGTGACGCTCACGGTCGCGGACTGCGGGGTGCCGATGACGCGCTCGGGCTTGTGCAGACCGGCGGCGCGGATCTCGTCGAGGGTGGTGCGGAGATCGTCGCGCACGGAGTCGAACATGGAGGGGCTCCTAGGGGGTTACGCGGTTCGGAGTGGCTCTTGCGGACGCTCACGCGCTCCAGTCGAGGATGACCTTGCCGCCGCGGCCGCTCGCGGCGTCCGCGAAGGCCGCCTCGTAGTCGCGGAAGCCATAGCGGCCGGTGATGACCGGCGCGAGGTCGAGTCCGCCTTCGAGGAGGACGGACATCGCGTACCAGGTCTCGAACATCTCACGGCCGTAGATGCCCTTGATCGTGATCATGGAGGTGACGATCCGGGACCAGTCGACCGGGAACTCCTCGGCGGGCAGGCCGAGCATCGCGATCCGGCCGCCGTGCGTCATGTTGGCGATCATGTCGCGCATCGCCTCGGGGCGGCCGGACATCTCCAGGCCGATGTCGAAGCCCTCGCGCAGGCCGAGGGCGCGCTGCCCGTCGGCGATGGCCGACTCCGCGACGTTCAGCGCGAGGCTGACGCCGATCTTGCGGGCGAGGTCGAGGCGTTCCTCGCTGACGTCGGTGATGACGACGTTGCGGGCACCCGCGTGCCGGGCCACGGCCGCGGCCATCAGACCGATCGGGCCCGCGCCCGTGATGAGGACGTCCTCGCCGACCAGGGGGAAGGACAGCGCCGTGTGCACGGCGTTGCCGAACGGGTCGAAGATCGCGGCGACGTCGAGGTCGACCGGGACGCGGTGCACCCACACGTTGGCGGCGGGCAGGGCCACGTACTCGGCGAACGCGCCGTCGCGGCCGACGCCCAGGCCGACCGTGGCGCGGCACAGGTGGCGGCGCCCGGCCAGGCAGTTGCGGCACTTGCCGCACACGAGGTGCCCCTCGCCGCTCACGCGGTCGCCCGCCTTGATGTCGGCGACGTCGCGGCCGGTCTCGACGACCTCTCCGACGAACTCGTGGCCGAGGACGAGCGGCGTGCGGATGGCCTGCTGCGCCCAGCCGTCCCAGTTGCGGATGTGCAGGTCGGTGCCGCAGATCCCGGTCCTGAGGACCTTGATCAGTACGTCGCCGTGGCCGATCGCCGGTTCCGGGACGTCCGTCAGCCAGAGCCCGGGCTCCGCCTTCTCCTTGACCAGCGCCTTCAAGCTGCGGCTCCCGTGGTGAGGTCCCGGAGCAGGGCACGCCGAAGGGGCCCGTACCGGGGAGAGGGGTGATTTCCCGGAGAAATCTGCCGCACGGGGGCGCCGTTGGTCCATCGAGGATTTCTTAAGCGCGGCCGCAGCTTTCCTTCACGCCTCCGGCCGCGGGCGTCAGATCCCCCCGGCGTCCGCCCTGCGCTCGATCCGCTCGACCAGTTCCGCCGCCATCGACTTGATGGTCTCCAGGCCCGCCTTCCCCCACGGGCGCGGTTCGAGGTCGACGACGCAGATCGTCCCGAGGGCGATGCCGGTGTGGTCGATGAGCGGGGCCCCCAGGTAGGAACGGACGCCGATCTCGTCGACGACCGGGTTGCCGGCGAAACGCGGGTAGTCGCAGACGTCCTCCAGAACCAGCGCCTTGCGGCGGACGACCACATGGGGGCAGAACCCGTAGTCGCGGGTCATGTACCGCCCGACGACCTTCACGGTGCCGTCCGGGGCGGCCGGGAGCGGCCGGGACACCGAGACGTTTCCGTCCGGGGTGTGCAGGCCCGCGAAGAACTGCCGGTTCTCGTCGATGAAGTTGACCATCGAGTACGGCACCGCGGCGACCTCGGCGAGCCGGTCCGCGAAGGCGTCGAAGGCGGGTTCCGTGTGCTCCCCCAGACCCAGTCGGCGCAGCCGGCTGACCCGGGCGGGGGCGTCCTTGTCCTCCGGGGTCAGCAGCAGACGACCGGCCGGGCGCGACGGGTCGTAACTCATCTACGGGCTCCCTGGTGTGGGGCGGGCGTCATGGTGTGTGGGCTCCGTGGCGGGGGACGTGGGTCGGGTGCGGGCTCAGCGGTCGAAGGCGTACGCCGGTTGCGGGCTCAGCGGATGGGTGCGTGCGTCGGTGCGTGGGCGAGGAGGTGGCGGACCAGGGTGAGCAGGGTCTGCACGCCCGAACTGGAGATCCGGGCGTCACAGCGCACGATGGGGATCTCGGGGTCGAGGTCGATGGCCGCGCGCACCTCCTCGGGGTCGTAGCGGTAGGCACCGTCGAACTCGTTGACGGCGACGATGAAGCCGAGACCGCGCTGCTCGAAGAAGTCGACGGCCGCGAAACAGTCCTCCAGGCGACGGGTGTCGGCGAGGATCACCGCACCGAGCGCGCCCTCGGACAGCTCGTCCCACATGAACCAGAACCGCTGCTGCCCGGGTGTGCCGAACAGGTACAGGACGTGTTCCGGATCGAGGGTGATGCGGCCGAAGTCCATCGCCACGGTGGTCTCGACCTTGTTCTCGATGCCGTCGAGATCGTCGGTCGCGGCGCTGACCGTGGTGAGCAGCTCCTCCGTGCTGAGCGGCGCGATCTCGCTCACCGCGCCCACGAAGGTCGTCTTGCCGACCCCGAACCCTCCGGCCACCAGGATCTTCAGCGCGGTGGGGAAGGGATCAGAGCTGTCGTCGTAGTCCATCGAGCACTGCCTCCAGAAGAGACCGGTCAGTGGGGTTGTGGTGGAACTCGGGCGGCTTGGTGGTCAGTGCCCCGCAGTCGACGAGGTCGGAGAGCAGCACCTTGGTGACCGCCGCGGGCAGCTTCAGGTGTGCGGCGATCTCCGCGACCGAGACGGGCGCCCGGCACAGTTCGAGTGCCTGGGTGTGCTCGGGGCCCAGGTAGCCCAGAGGTGTTGCCCCGGTGGCCATCACCTGCGACAGCAGGTCGAGGGCGGTGGTAGGCCGGGTCCGGCCGTTGCTGACCGTGTAAGGGCGCACCAGCCGTCCGGCCGCGTCGTCGAGCCAGGGCCCGTCGCCGGCCGCGGCCACGCTCAAGGCCTCATCGCCGGCGGTTCCACGGCGGCCTGCCGGGGCGCGGTCATCAGATACGGACGGACGCTCTTGACCAGCATCGCCATCTCGTAGCCGAGCACCGCCGCGTCGGCCTCGCGGCCGGCGAGCACGGCGAGACAGGTGCCGGAGCCCGCGGTGGAGACGAACAGCAGGGTCGAGTCGAGTTCGACGACGACCTGGCGTACGTCACCGCCGTCGCCGAAGCGCACGCCCGCGCTGCGGCCGAGCGAGTAGAGGCCGGAGGCGAGCGCCGCCATGTGGTCGGCGCTGTCCGGGTCGAGTCCGTGGACCGACTTCACGAGTCCGTCGCAGGAGAGGAGTACCGCGCTGTTCGTGTGCGGTACGCGCTGTACGAGGCCGCTCATCAGCCAGTCGAGATCGGATACATGGGCGTGGGCGGTCGGCGCGTCGCTCGCCATGGTGGATCGACTCCTTGAAGTACGAAGGTCTGCCGGAGCGGAGGGTGTGGGGGTGCGGTAGGGCGTGCGGGTGGGGGTCGTCAGGGGGGTGGTCATCCGGCCGTTGTGCTCCCGTCGTGCCGGGCCGTGTGGTCGTGTCCGGGCGCGGGTGCGCTGTCGTGGGTCCCGTGCGCCTCGTGCGGGGCGGGCGCGTGCGCGGTGTGCGCGTCGGCTATGCGGGGCGCGCCGCCCGTGGACGTCTGATCGACGCGGATCACATCCAGCGGCGGCAACGGGTCCAGGTGCCGCAGATCCGGGTGCGGCGGGTCCCGGTGCAGCAGGTCCGGGTGCAGCAGGTCGGAGTGCGGCAGATCGGGGTGCGGCCGCTGCATGTGCGGTGCTCCGCTGTGCGGCGCCTCCGTGCGCCGTTCCTCGGCGTGCTGGGCCTCCGCGAGCCCGATCCCCCGCTGGAACGCCGCCATCAGGCCGGGGTCGTGGCCGACGACCTGCTCCGGGTCCTGGCGGGGCACGGGCCCGTCGCGCAGTTGGGGTGCGATGTGCTCCTGGGCGCGTCGTTTGGGCAGTTGGGGCTTGCCCATGGTGCCGCGCACCGCGCCGTTGCGGGGGGTGGGCGGCATGGCCGCGTTCTCCGCGACCACGGGCCGGTCTCCGGGGCGGATACCGGGCAGTGCCTCGGCCGGGTTGGGCCGCTCCGCTCGGGCGCCGCGCACGGGGAGCGGCGCCGGGCCGCTGCCGCCCGTGCCCAGCGCTGCGGGCGGCAGCTGGTCCCGCTGCGCCTGCCGCGGCACGGAGGCCACCGTCACACCGGCGGACGGCACGGGCGCGGTCGGCCCTGCCTGTGGTCCGGCGGGCGGACGCGGGCCGCCGGCCTTGGGCTGCTGGGCCTGCTGGGCCTGCTGGGCCTGCTGGGCCTGTGCTTGCGATACGTCGCCGAGGGCGCCCGGCGCCGCGCCCAACAGCGCCTGCGGTACGACGAGTACGGCCTGGACACCGCCGTAGATGTTGGTCTGGAGCCGTACGTGGATGCCGTGCCGCCGGGCGAGCTGGGACACCACGAACAGACCGATCCGGCCGTCCTGGAGGAGGCTGGCGACATTCACCTGATCGGGGTCGGTGAGCAGCGCGTTCATCTTGTTCTGTTCGCCCAGGGGCATGCCGAGGCCCCGGTCCTCGACCTCGACCGCGAGGCCGGAGGTGACGAGATTGACGCGCAGCAGGACTTGAGTGTGCGGGGCGGAGAACACCGTGGCGTTCTCGACGAGTTCGGCCAGCAGGTGGATGACGTCGGCGACGGCGTGCCCGCGCAGGGTGCCGTCGATCGGGGGCACCAGCTTGACCCGCGAGTACTGCTCGACCTCGGCGATCGCGGACCGCAGCACCTCGGTCATGGAGACGGGGTTGCTCCACTGGCGGCGTGAGACGGCGCCGCCGAGCACGGCGAGGTTCTCGGCGTGGCGGCGGATGCGGGTGGCGAGGTGGTCGACGTGGAAGAGGCCCTTGAGCAGGTCCGGATCCTCGATCTCGTTCTCCAGCTCGTCGAGGATCGAGATCTCGCGGTGCACGAGGGACTGAAGCCGCCGCGCGAGATTGACGAAGACCTCGACCTTCTGCTCGCTGCCCGCCTGGCTGGAGAGTTGAGCCGCCTGCACGACGGCGGTGACGGCGCCGTCGTGCGCACGGGAGAGGTCGGCTGCGAGCAGCTCGAACTCGTCGGCGTCCGGCTCGGGCCGTCGGCGCGGCTTGGGCGTGGGAGGGCTCTCGCCCCGGCGCAGGCCCTCGACGACGGCGCGCAGGTCGGCCTCGGTACGGGCGCTGCCGCGGCGCAGGGCGCCGATGCGTTCCCGCACGGACGCGGCGGCCCGCTCGGCGCCCACGGCGGCGATCAGGATGCCCGCGAGGGCCACGCACCCGGCGCCGGCGAGCACCGCCCACAGGACTACGCCGGGGCGTGCGCCGGTGGAGCGGACGGTGAACAGCACGGCCGCACAGCCGCTGAGCGCCACCGCGATCGGCGGCAGGACCGCCAGGCGCAGCAACTGGGGCCGTAGGCGGGTCTCGGGCTGCGGGTGGACCGTGCGGGCGACCGGCCGCCCGTGCCGCCCGCCCTCACGGCGGTCTGCGCGTGCGGCCGGTGCGCGGAGGTGAGACATCTGCGTCCTCGTACTGGTGCGTCGGGGGCCACGGGGGGCTCCCGCGGGTCTGCGCGACTCGGGCGTGCGCCATCGCGATGCCGGTCGAGAGAGCCGAAAAATTCGGCCCCGCGTCGCCCGACGGCAACTGACAGTAGTCGCCAAGCCATCATGTGCGGTGGGCAGTTGACAAACTCCCCCGGAAGGCGTCCCGCTCTGGTATGAGGCCTCGCACGGCAGACCGATATCCCCATCGGACGCACGTTCCCTTGCGTCACCGGTCCGATCAGAGCTGGTCAGAACCGGTCACCAACAAACAGCGAGGGCCGGGGAGCAGCTCGCTCCCCGGCCCTCGCCGCCGATCGGACATTCAGGAAATTCAGCTCGCGGGCACCGTCTCCGGCTCTCCGGTGCCTTCGGAAGCTTCACCCACGACATCACCCGGAGTGTTGGAAACGGAGGCATCCGCTCCGGATGTCTCGACGGCGGGCCAGCCACCCCTCGGCGGCACGGCCACACCGCGCCACCAGGGCTCGGCCGGGACCATCTCCGTGGTGGGCTCGAAGGGCTGGCCGGGGCGGGGCAGCGCGACCCGGGCGCCCACCGCGTGCGCGGCCGCCATCGTGCCCTCGCCGGGCTCCACCCACGGGTGGGTCGCCAGGTTGAACGTGGCCCAGTGGATGGGCAGCATCACACCGGTGGGCTGCCCGCCCTGGAGGTCCAGGTGGGTGCGCATGCCCTCCTCGGGCGTCATGTGGATGTCGGGCCAGAACTCGCTGTACGCCCCGATCTGGATCATCGTGAGGTCGAACGGGCCGTGCTCGGCGCCGATGTCCTTGAAGCCCTCGAAGTAGCCGGTGTCCCCGCTGTGGTAGATCCGGTGCTCGTCACCCGTCACCACCCAGGAGGCCCAGAGCGTGTGCTGGGTGTTGCGCAGGCCTCGGCCGCAGAAGTGCCGGGCGGGTGTCGCGGTCAGGGAGACGCCGCCGACCTTGGTGCTCTCGTTCCAGTCCAGCTCGCGCACGCGGTCGGGCGAGACGCCCCAGTGCTCCAGGTGAGCGCCGACGCCGAGCGGCACCGCGAAGACCGTGTCCGTGTCGGCCAGGGCCTTGATGGTGGGCAGGTCGAGGTGGTCGTAGTGGTCGTGCGAGATGACGACGACGTCGACCGGGCCGAGCGCGCCCAGCGGCAGGGGTACCGGGTGCAGCCGCTTGGGCCCGACGAAGTTGAAGGGGGAACAGCGCTCGCCCCATACGGGATCGAACAGCACCCGGTACCCGTCTATCTCGGCGAGCACGCTGGAGTGCCCCATCCAGGTGATCCGCAACCCGCTCGCCGCGGGCTTGGCGAGGTCGGCGAGCGTCGTGGGATACACCGGCACCGTGCCCGCCGGGGCGCGGTGGGCGCGCTCCTCCTTGCGGAAGAAAACCTTCGCGAACTCGAGCATGGAGCCGTCGGGGCGGGTCCGGGCACTCACCGGGTTCTGGAAGACACCGTCCGCGAAATTCGGAGATCTGCGGATGCGCTCCATGCGCTCACCGCCGGGGTCCGCGCCGAAGGCGGCGGGCTGCAACGCGCGGAGCCCGGAGCTCAACGTACGGAAACCGGTCACGGTACCTCCAAGTGGAGTCGGTCAGGCCTCCCATTATGGTCGGCCCCTCTGACAGCGCCGGGTCGACGGTGTCACAGCGCGATGTCCCCGGTACACACCGCGAGGTCCGGGCCGCCCTGCGAGCCTCCTCATGGAGCGGTAGGCGAAGCGCACCCACGGGACGGTCCTCGCCGGTCCTCGCCGGTCCTCGCCCCAGGCCCCAAGGCACTCGCGGAGAAGGTGGACCGGCGGGGCGCCTCAGACCGACTACTGATGATCCGTTCAGTAAATTGACAGACTTCGGGGTCCCTCCCGATACTGAATGGCGATTCAGTAAAGATGCCGGTGGGTCTTCGGTCGCGCCGCTCGTTCCGCACCTGGAGGCGCCATGGAGGCCGACCTGAGCACCGACTCGCGCACCGGCGTGCTCACCGGTGGCGAGGCGCTCGTCCGGGCGCTCGCCGCGCATGACGTGACACAGGCGTTCGGCATCCCCGGCACGCACAACCTGGAGATCTACCGGCACCTGGCGGCGTACGGCGTACGGCACGCGACCCCGCGCCATGAACAGGGCGCCGGGTACGCAGCCGACGGGTACGCGCGCGTGACCGGCCGCCCCGGTGTCGTGATCACGACCACCGGTCCCGCGCTCCTCAACGTCACGGCCGCCGTCGGGCAGGCCTACTCGGACAGCGTGCCCCTGCTGGTCGTCTCCCCGGGTATGCCGCTGCACCACCCTCGGCTGTCGACCGGGCTGCTGCACGAGATGCGCAGCCAGACCGAGGCACTGCGGGGCGTCGCCGCGTTCAGCCACCGGGTCTCCTCGGTGGCCGAGATCGGCGCCGCCGTGGCGCGCGCGTTCACCCTCTTCCGTACGCGGCGACCGCGCCCGGTGCACCTCGAGGTGCCGCTGGACCTCCTGACGGCGGCCGAGCCCGCCGGCCCGGTGCGGCTCGCCCCGGCCATCGCGCCGACCCTGCCGGACGCCGAGGCCGTACGACGGGCCGCGCGCGCCCTGCGGGAGGCGCGGCGGCCCGCACTGGTGCTCGGCGGTGGCGCGCGCGGCGCCGCGACCGCCTGTCTGACTCTCGCGGAGGCGTGCGGCGCGGCCGTCGTGACGACCGCCAACGGCAAGGGCGTCGTACCCGAGCGGCATCCGCTCTCGCTCGGCGTCTCGCTGCACACTGAGTCAGTGCAGAAGTGGCTGGCGGGTCGTGACGTCGTCCTCGCCGTGGGCACGGAGCTGGCCGAATCCGATTTCTGGTCGCCGCCGACCGCCCTTGGGGGCACGCTCGTCCGGGCCGACCTCGACCCGGACCAGATGCACTCCGGGCTGCCCACGGACATCGCGCTCGTCGGCGACGCGCGGGCCTCCCTGGAGGGGCTGTTGTCGGAAATGGGTCTCCACGCGCGCGTGCGACACGACATCCCCGACCCGCGAGGCGGCATCGACGTCGACGAGGTCGCCGCGGTGCGGGACGCGCGGTACGCCGGGAGTGCCGAGCGCGACACGCGCTGGATCCCGTACCTGCGGGCGATCCGCGCCGTCCTGGCCGACGACGCGGTCATCACCTCGGACAGTGCCCAGTGCTGCTACTACGGCGCGCTCCCGCACCTCCCGCTGGGCCCGGCGGGACGTTATCTTCACCCGACCGGCTTCGGCACGCTCGGCTACGCGCTGCCCGCGGCGCTCGGCGCCAAGGTGGCGTGCCCGGAGCGCCAGGTGGTGGCGCTGAGCGGGGACGGTGGCCTCCAGTTCACGGTGCAGGAACTGGCGACCGCCGCGCAGCTGCGACTCCCGCTGCCCGTCGTGGTGTTCGACAACGGCGGCTACGGAGAGATCCGCGACGAGATGGCCGCCCGTGGCGACCGCCCGACCGCGGTGGACCTCGCTCCGGTCGATCTGCCCGCCCTGGCCCGCGCCTACGGAGGACAGGGCACACGCGTGTGCCACCCCGACGAGCTGGCTCTCGCCCTCACCGAGGCGCTGCGCACGCCTGGTCCCACCCTGATCGCCGTCCCCGAGGAGACCCCATGACCACGCCCATGACCACACCCCCGACCCCACCGTCGGCCGCGCCGCTCACCCCGCCTTCGACCGCACCCCTGATCACGCTCACCTGGACCGACCACGTCACGGGCAGACCGGGCTATCTCGTGGTCGACCGGCTCGTCCGGGGCGTGTCCAGCGGCGGCCTGCGGATGCGCGCGGGCTGCACCCTGGACGAGGTCGCCGGGCTCGCCCGCGGGATGACGATGAAGGAGGCCCTGCACTACAACCCTGAGGGCCGCTACATCCCGCTGGGCGGCGCCAAGGGCGGCATCGACTGCGATCCCCAGGATCCGGCGGCGTACGGCCTGCTGGTGCGCTATCTGCGCGCCATGCGCCCCTACATCGAGAGCTTCTGGACCACGGGTGAGGACCTCGGGCTCACCCAGGACCTGGTCGACCGGGCCGCCGAGGAGGCGGGGCTCGTCTCGTCCATCCAGGCCGTGTACCCGCTGCTCGACGACGAGACGACGGCCCGTCGGCGGCTCGCGGACGCCTTCGCGGTCGACGTGGACGGGATCGGGCTCGACGAACTGGTCGGCGGCTGCGGTGTCGCCGAGTCGGTGCTCGCGGCCCTGGACCGGGCCGGGGTGGCACACGCGGGGACGCGTGTGGCCGTGCAGGGCCTGGGCACCATGGGCGGAGCCACGGCCCGCTTCCTCTCCCGCGCGGGCCTCGCCATCGTCGCCGTCGCGGACGTCAAGGGCACGATCGCGAACCCGGACGGGCTGGACATCGACGCGCTGCTCGCGGCGCGGGACGCCTACGGGACGGTCGACCGCGGCGCGCTGCGCCCGGCAGACCAGGAACTCCCGGGCGACGCCTGGCTGTCCATGGACGCGGAGGTGCTGGTTCCCGCGGCGGTCTCGTACGCCGTCGACACCGAGAACCAGCGGCAGATCGGCGCCCGCTGGATCGTCGAGGCGGCCAACATGCCCGTACTGCCCGAGGCGGAGGAGCTGCTCGCCGCGCGCGGGGTCGTCGTGCTGCCGGACGTCGTGGTCAACTCCGGGACGAACGCCTGGTGGTGGTGGACGCTCTTCGGCGACATCGGCGCGGACGCGGACGAGGCGTTCGCGTACACCCGGCGTTCCATGCGCGACCTGATCGACCGGATGCTGGCCCGCGCGGAGGCCGACGGTACGACACCACGGGCCGCCGCGCACGCCATCGTCGCCGACCGGCTGCCGGTGATCGCGGAGCGCTTCGGGTGGTACCGCTGACGGACACCCGCCGCGCGGCCCTCCCGTCATTCGCCTCGCGGCCCTCCCGCCATTCCTCCTGGGGAATTGAGACGCGGGGCCGGTGACAGCAGAGTCGGTGCAGCGAGGGCGCGCGAGCGCGAGTGACCGCCCCTCCCCACACGACGTCCGACTCGTACCGGGAGCAGCCATGCCCACCATCGACCCGCAGGACCTGATCGAGCGCTACATCGGCGTCTGGAACGAACCCGATCCGGAGATCCGCCGCAGGACTGTGGACGAACTCTGGGCTCAGGACGGTCTGCACGTCCTCCGGCCGCCCCAGCAGATGCGGGACACCGCGGTGGGCCTCGGCTTCACCACCGCCGTCCTGGAGGCCCGTGGCCACGACGAACTGCACACGCGCGTGACCCGCGCCCACGACGCATTCGTCGCCCCGGGGACCTACGTCTTCCGGATCCAGGAACCCGCCCAACAGCTGCGGGACGTCATCACGTTCCGCTGGGAGTCCTTCCACACCGGGGAGGGCCGGGCCACGGGCGGTGGCCGGGAGTTCCTGGTCCTCGACGAGGACGGCCGCATCCGGTTTGACTACCAGTTCGTCGACTGACCCCGTCGAGCATTAGGGTTACCGCGTGGCGAGGGTGCGGTTGAGCGTGGCGGAACGGCGCGAGGAGTTGCTGCGCGCCGCCATCGAGCAGATCGAGGCGCGGGGCGTGGCGGCGGTGCGCATCGCCGATGTGGCCTCGGTGCTCGGGGTGAGCAACGCGTTGGTGCTGTACCACTTCTCCACCAAGGAGAAGCTGGTCGCCGCCGCGTTCACCTACGCGGCCGAGGACGACCTCGCCCATCTGCGCAAGCTGCTCGGCCGTCGTACGTCGGCGCTGCGCAGGCTGCGCGCCGCCGTGCGCTGGTACGCGCCGACCGGTCAGGCCAAGGGCTGGCGACTGTGGATCGAGGGCTGGGCGGCCGCCTTGCGCGAGCCCGCGCTTCAGGAGGTCACGCGTGATCTCGACAAGCAGTGGAAGGCCGCGATCACCGAGGTGATCGTGGAGGGAGAGGCGGCCGGCGAGTTCGAGTGCCCGGATCCCACGGGTGCCGCCCTGCGGTTGACGGCGCTGCTCGACGGGCTCGCCGTGCAGATGACCGCCTACACGGGAGCGGTGTCGCGGGCGCGGGCCCAGGAGTGGGTGGACGAGGCGCTCGCCCGGGAACTGGGGCTCGCGCGAGAGGCGTTGACGGCGGCGGTGCGCTGAGGCGCACGCCGGGGCACGCGCCTGGACGGTTCGGTCGGCAGTCGCCGCACCACCACCCACCGGGCGGATCGGTCCGGCTGCGGCCTGCCCACCGCCGAGCCACTGGCGAGGCCTCCACGGGCACGCCCGCCCGACTCGGCGACCGTCGCCGCGCCGTGTCGACACACGACGACACCGCACGACGCCGCCGCGCCACAGGGGCCGCAGGCGCGGCGGCGAGTTCGGTCCGGGCCGCGCCCACTCCCGCCAAGCCACCGGCACGTCGGAGACCCGTCGTTCAGGCCACGGACTCGATCCGCATCTTGATGTCGTCCGGCGAGAGACTGCCCTTGGCGGCCACGTGGTCGCCGGAGGACTCCCCGCGCAGTCGGCGCCCGATCCACGGAACGAGGTACTCGCGTGCCCAGTGGATGTCGTCGCGCCGGACCTCGAGCGTGCCGCGGGGCGGCAGCGGAGGCCAGGGCTGGTCGGGGTCCGCGGGCACTTCGAGGCCGAGGACCTGGCCGGCGCGCAGCGCGACCCGGGTGTGGCCCTCGGGCGAGAGGTGCAGGCGGTCGCCGTCCCAGGCGCGGCGGTCCTGGATCGTCTTCAGGGACCACAGGTCGAGGACCGGACAGCCGTACCGGTCGGCGATGGCCCTCACGTGCCCGTTGTACGTGGCTATCTTGCCGCGCAGATGCTTCAGCACGGGGACGGTACGGGTGTCGAAGCCGGTCGTCACCATGACGGTGCCGACGGCGGAGGTGAGGTCGGCGATCGCGCGCTCGAAGCGCTCGGCGACCTCGTCGGGGTCGGTGCCCGGCCGGATGATGTCGTTGCCGCCCGCGCAGAAGGAGACCAGGTCGGGGGCGAGTTCCTTGGCGCCCCGGAGCTGGTCCTCGACGATCTGGTCGAGCAGCTTTCCGCGTACGGCGAGGTTGGTGTAGGTGAAGTCGCCTTCGGGCCGCCGGTCGGCGAGGAGCACCGCGAACCGGTCGGCCCACCCGACGAAGGCCCCGTCGGGGCCGGGGTCGCCCACGCCTTCGGTGAAGCTGTCCCCCACCGCCACGTACGACCCGATCACTGATCTGTTGTCACTCTTCGAATCGTCTGCCACATCGGCCCATGATTCACCTTTCGATGTGAGCTACGCGACCGTAAGAAGGGGTTGACGGGTGGTGAGATAAGCCACTCGTAAAGTGTGACCGAATCCGGAATAAGGCTCTGTCAGGAGTGGTTGAACAGCCGCCACACCTGGAAGCCCTCGATCCGGAAGTGGCTCCATGTGGTCCGGAACGCGAAGTGCCCACTCGTGTACGGCTCCGGGTCGACGTAGTCGAAAACGAGCCGTCCGTTGTTCCACCAGCGGACCGTGGAGCCGTCCGAGACGACCCGGACACGATGCGGCTCGTTGGCCGTGAGCAGCGGCTCCGTGTAGTCGTAGACGAGTGGGCGGACGCCCGGCTCCCCCACGTACCGACGCAGCCGCGTGGTCGTGTTGGTGTTGGCGCCGTATCCGACGTAGTACGTCTTCAGGTAGTCGTATTCGGCCAGGGCGCCGCCCCGGGGAGTGGCGAAGAGGTCGTCCGGGGAGCGGACGTCGACGGCGTTCCAGAAGTTGTTGAGGTCGGAGACCCGGTCGTTGACGCCACCCTCGGAGACGGGTGTGGCGGTGTACTCGATGACGTACGGCCCCTCGAGCCGCTGCTTGAACCAGACCGTCGCACCGCTCGGTACGTCGATGTCCAGGACGCCGTGTGAGGCGGTGACCGTGCCGCCGTCCTGCAGTTCGGTGACCCACTGGCCGAGGCCGCGGCGGAAGCCGTCGTGGGCGATGAGCCGGCCGCGACGGTGGCGCGGCGTGGCGCTCGCGGCGGTGGCAGGGACGAGCGTCGACAGCGCGGCACCGGCGGCGAGGGTCGCGAAGGCTCTGCGGGTGGTCATGAGGTTCCTTCTGTGCGAGCGGCGGTGGTGATGGCGGGCTTCGGCACCCGCCGGGTCTCGGTGCCCAGGTGGTAGTCCGTGTACGTCGACTGGAGACAGCCGCGCACGATCCGGCCGAGGTGGTGGCCGGGGTTCTGGGCGAGCGTGTGGATACGGGTCTTCGTCGGTTCGGTGGTGGTGTACAGGCGCGGCGCGGTGTGGTCGCCGGTCTCGGCGAGGATCTCCTCGCGCCAGTCACCGAGGAGGTCGCCGTAGAACGGGGTCGCGTTGCGGGCGCCGGAGACGACACCGGCCGGGTCGAGGAGGCGCGTGCTGGTCTCGGCCTTCGGATCCCGCTTGTCGACGTGCGTGTTGTCGACGTGCGTGCACGCGAGGAGTTCGGCGCCCTTGTCGCCGTCCCACCAGATGCGGAAGTTGACGCCGGGCGTGGTCGTGGAGACCTTTCCGTCCTGGACGTTGAAGACGCCCGCGCCTGGGCGGGTGACGTCGGCGGTGGAGGTCCAGTACGCGTAGCCGGGGTGGCCGGGGTCGATGTCGGCGGCGCTGCCCCGGCCGACGTCGAGGTCACCGGGCCACGCGTGTTGCACGGTGTATCCGTCGGCGGCGGCCTGCGGAATCTCGGCGTAGCCCCGCGCGAGGTCGGGCGCCGCCGAACTCGGCTTCCGCTCAGGGCCGTTGACGACGGCACGCACGGTGTAGGTGCCGGTGCCCCGGCTGTCGTCCTGGTACGTGGTCGACCGGGTGACCGGCGCCTGGTCGAGCCGCCGTCCGCCCTTGTACACGGTGAACGCGATCGCGTCCCCGGTGGGGGCACCCCCTGTTCGAGCGGAGCCGAGAACTGGGCGGAGCGCGTACTCCGTGCCGAGTAACCGCCGGCTCAGGAAGGTGCCCTTGCCCGAGGGGACGGCGACCAGACCGCGGTCCAGGTTCTCCACGATCCGGCGCGGCGGCGGATGCTGTTCGGTGGCGTGCGAGGGCGCGGCGACCAGACCGGCCGGCAGCGCGGCGGCGGTGCCGACGCCGAGTCTTCGAGGTCTCACGATGGCGTGCTCCTTGCGGTGGCGACGACGGTCGCGATGCCGCCGCCGAAGACGCAGAAAGCGCTTACGGAGATCACTGTGAAGCCCCACTCGCACCGTGTCGAGACCTCGTGCGCAGGTGCCACAAGGCCGCAATGTGCCGATCATGAAAGGACCACGCCGAGACGCGTGGCGAAACGCCGAGGGTCGGACCCCGCGATCGCGGGGTCCGACCCTCGAAGACGTGAGAGGCGCGGCGGGTGTCAGCCGACGGCGACACCGTGCGAGCGCAGATACGCGACCGGGTCCATGTCCGAGCCGTAGTTCGGGGTGGTGCGGATCTCGAAGTGCAGGTGCGGACCGGTGACGTTGCCGGTCGCGCCGGAGAGGCCGATCTGCTGGCCCTCGGTCACGGTCTGGCCCGCCGAGACGGACAGGGCGGACATGTGGGCGTACTGCGAGTACCGGCCGTCGGCGTGCTGGATGACGACCTGGTTGCCGTACGCGCCGCCCCAGCCGGCCGATACGACGGTGCCGGCGGCGACGGCCTTGATGGTGGTGCCGGTCGGGACCACGAAGTCCACGCCGGTGTGATAGCCGCTGGACCACATGCTGCCGGCGACCTTGTAGCCGGTGCCGATGGTGGCGCCCCCGACCGGCAGGGTGTAACCGGTGTCGGTGGCGGTGCCGGTGGCCCGGGGGGCGGCGGCCTGGGTCTTGGGCGCGTCCGCCGCGCCGGACGACCCGGTGGCCGACTGCGCCGACGACCGCGTGGACGTCTTGGCGGACGACTGCGTGGACGTCTTGGTCGACGGCTCGGTGTCGTCGGTCGACGCGGCCCTCTCGCCGATCGTGAGCTTCAGACCGGGGTGGATCAGCGAGGGGTCGCTGCCGATGGCCTGGCGGTTGTCGGAGTAGAGCTTCTGCCAGCCGCCCCTGACGTGCTGCCGCTCGGCGATCCTGGAGAGCCAGTCGCCGGCCTTCACCGAATAGGTTTTCGTCGAGACCGTGGACGTCGTCGCCGTCTTTTCCGAAACCGTCACGGTCTTTTCCGAAACCGCCGCGCCGTAAATGGTCGCGGTCTTTTCCGGAGTGGACGAAACCGCGGCCGTCGGCGTCGCGGCATGGGCACCGGCGGCCCCCATCAGCGGCAGCGCGAGGGCGGCGCCACCGGTTCCGGCCACGGCGATCGAGCGTGAGAAACGCTGGGACTTGGGTCGGCGGTGCTTACCCTTCGCGGGCATGAAGAATTCCTCTCCGGCGCCTGCGGGGTGAGCTGTCGGGTGCGGGCTGGAGATGCCCGGCCACGCGGCTGCGCGGCTATACCCCTAGCCGTTCCGGAGACCGGAACAGGCGTGGTACCTGTGGGTCCCCCGCTCCTGCCGGTTACCGGTGGGTGTGCGGATACCGGGCGGCGGCAGGATTGGGCGTCCGTCCGGATTGAGGGCGAACGTAAGCGAGATGGGGGCGCATCGCCAACCATGTGGCTTTTCTGCGTGCATGCCTTTCTTGATCCAGGCCGGAATTCCGGTCACCCTCCGTGGACAATGACCTCCGCCACCTCTCGACCCGCCCGGGAATTCGGGCGGATCGAGAAAGCGGGCCCGCAACGCATCGTCACGAATATGACGCTGCTCACGCAGGTCACACCACGGTCCTTTATTCCAGCTCCAATTAGAATTAAGGCATCAATAAGGACAGATCGCTCACATACGGCGTAGTCGGACAACTGCCGCATCGAAGTCCCCGCGCAGCCTCGTCCGCAACCCGTGATGCAGCAGCACCGCACCTCGGTGCACTTCGCCCGTTTCGCGGCATTCGTACGCGGCGCTCGGATCGAGCCCGCGCAACCGGAGCGGGGCGACCGGCTCGCCGTGACGCTGGGCCTGGAGCAGGGCGAGGACGACGGTCTCGTCGCCGTGGACGTACTGCACGGCGCTCAGCCCGCCCTCCGGAGGCCGCAGCCGGTAGAGGTCGCCGCGCTGCACGACCGGCCGAATCTCCTTGTAGAGCTCCACCCACTCCCGCGCCTCGACGAGGTCCGCCTCGCTCCAGTCGGCCAGGTCACCGCCGACCCCCAGCACCCCGGCCATGGCGCTCACGAACCGGAAGCGCAGCGAACTGATCCGACCGTTGAGCTGCGCGTTCGGACTGTCGGTGACCCAGGCGGCCATGATCCGGGCCGGGTGGATCTGGCTGAAGCCGTGCTGGATGGCGAGCCGGTCGAGCGGGTCGGTGTTGTCGGAGGTCCACACCTGGTCCGTACGCGCCATGACGCCGAGGTCGATCCGGCCGCCACCGCCCGAACAGGACTCGAAGGCGACCCCTGGATGCTCGGCGCGCAGCCGGTCCAGGAGCCCGTACAGGGCCTCCACGTGCTCGACCCACAGTTTCTGCGGATACGGCTCGCCGGGCCAACCGGCGTCCGTGAAGCAGCGGTTGAAGTCCCACTTCACATAGTCGATCGGGGCGCTCGAGAGCAGGCCGTCGAGCTGCTCCCACAGGTACTCCTGGACATCCGGTCGGGCGAGGTTGAGTACGAGCTGGTTGCGGAACTCCGTCCGGGTCCGCCCCGGCTGGAACTGCACCCAGTCAGGGTGCGCGCGGTACAGCTCGCTGTCCGGGTTGACCATCTCCGGCTCGACCCAGATCCCGAACTGCATGCCGAGCGCGTGCACGTCGTCGGCGAGCGGCTTCAGTCCCTGCGGGAAGCGGTCCGGGTTGGGGGCCCAGTCGCCGAGCCCGGCGCGGTCGCTCGTCCTTGCCCCGAACCAGCCGTCGTCGACGACGAACAGCTCGACGCCCATCTCCGCGGCCCGCCGGGCCAGCTCCCGCTGCCGCTCCTCGGAGATGTCGAAGTGGGTGGCCTCCCAGGAGTTGAAGAGCACCGGCCGGTCCTGGTCCGCGTCCGGGATCACGAACGCCCGCTGGTACGCGTGCCACGTCCGGCTCGCCGCGCCGAAGCCGCCGTCGCTCCACAGCCCCGCGAAGACGGGGGTGGTGTACGACTCCCCCGCCTCCAGGCGCAGCAGTCCGGAGTCGTCGTACCCGGCGCCGCCGGAGACCTGCACGCGCGCGTCGGGGAGTTGGGCCACGCAGATCCGCCACGAGCCCGACCAGCCGAGCGCGCACCCGTAGACCTCGCCGCTCTCCTCACTCGCCCCGCTGTCCAGCGCGACCCACGGCAGGTGCTGGTGCCCGGTGTGCCCGCGGCGGCTGCCGATGACCTTCTCACCGTAGGTGAGGGGGGAGCGCGCGAGCCGGGACTCGGCCGCCCACCGCCCGTGCAGCTGGGAGAGGCGCCACCCGTCGCGCTCGGGCAGCGTCCAGGTCGCGGAGTCCGCGCGCAGCAGCTCCAGGGAAGGTCCTTCGTTGGCCAGGGTCACCCAGCGCTCGACGACGTCGCCGCGCATCCGGTAGTGCAGGGTGATGCCGAGCCCGTCGTCCGCGAAGCGCAGCCGCAGTTCGTCGCCGTCGGCGTGTCGCTCCACGAAGGATGTCTCGAAACGCCACTCGGTGCCGCGCCGCTCCTGTGTCCGTACGGACAGCGCCGGGCGTACGAAGCGGGGGCCGCCCTCGACGGGATACTCCTCGCGCCCGTCGAGCCGGGACTCGAAGGGCCGGTACGGCGGGCCGGGCAGGGCGGCCAGCGACTCGGCGTCGGCGAGGGTGATCCGTGGCCCCCAGTGGACATGGAGCAGTTCGTCGAGGTCGGTCAGCCGTAGTGCGTAGCTGCTCGTGGGACCCGAGAGAAGCCACGTACGACCATCTTCGCCGATATCGATCATCAAACCCTCACAGATTCGAACATCCGCACTCAATCGCCAACATCATCAACGGCGTCTCACCCGGGAGGCAACGGCTGTGGACAACTTCATTGCCTGAGGAACCCATGTCGTATCGTCGAAAGCGCGATTCCCGTCGGCGAGCGTCGCCGAGCAGCGCCGGCGGTCCAATGGGAGGAGCCCCCGTGACGCAGCAGGTGCCGTCGACCGAGCCGGAGCTGGCCGGAGTGCGCAACTTCCGAGACGTGGGCGGCCTGCCCACCGTGGACGGCCGGCGAGTGCGCTACGGACGGCTGTTCCGCAGTGGTCATCTCGCGCACGCCACGGAGGAGGACGCCGCGTTCCTCTCCTCTCTCGGGCTGCACACGATCTTCGACTTCCGCAATGCCGCGGACCAGAAGCTGGAGGGGCCGGACGTCGATCTGCCGGGCGTACGGAACGTGAACCTTCCGCTCACCGACCCTGCCGACGGCAGCGAGTTCTGGAAGATGGTCCGTGAGGGTGACGTCGAACAGCTGCGCGGGCACCTCGGCGACGGCAAGGCGGCGAACCGGATGATCGGTTCCTACCGCACGATCGTCAAGGAACGCACGGCCGAGCACTCCCACGTGCTGCACGCCCTGGCCGAGGACAGCGTGCCCGCGCTGATGCACTGCGCGGCGGGCAAGGACCGCGCGGGTCTCTCCATAGCCGTGACGCTCCTCGCCCTCGACGTCGAGCGCGACGCGATCGTGGCCGACTACCTGGAGTCGAACGCGACGCACCGCCGCTACAAGGTGCGCCGCAGCGGCTCCCCGGAAGCGGCCCACTCCCCCGAGGTCATGGAGCTGCTCAGTCCCCTGTTCGACGCCCGCGCCGAGTATCTGACCGCGGCCTTCGAGACGATCGAGGAGACCTGGGGCGGCATCGACGCCTACCTGGAGCAGGGGCTGGGGGTCACGCCCGAGCAGCGGGAGCGGCTGCGCGAGCGCCTGCTGGACTGAACCCTGGGCTACTGGTTCTGCCCGCCCAGCTCGAACAGCAGATAGATGAAGGCCGCGAACAGGTGGCCGACGGCGATGTAGATGAAGAGACGTACCCACAGGGCGCGGGGGAACTTCTCGACCATGCGCCGCCGAGTGGCGGGGTCGGCGGATTCCGTGGACTCCGGGGGTTGGGTGGATTCCGTCATGACAGCTCTCCCATGGTCGGGTGCCCTGCCGCCGGGCCGAGACACAGCGCGGCGGTGGGGCTCTGCAGCAGGGTGTGTACGAAGAGGAGGTCGGCCCCCGACTGATCGGCGGCCGCGATGCGGTGCGGGGTCAGCGAGTCGAAGTGCGCGCTGTCCCCGGGGGCGAGCACCTGGGCGGTGTCCCCGAGGCGCAGCCGCAGCCGCCCCTGGAGGACGTAGAGCCACTCCTCACCGGGGTGGACGCGCACGATGTCGCCCTGCGAGCCGTAGGGGACGTGCACCCGCAGGGCCTGCATTCCGCGGCCCGGGGCACCGGCCTGCCAGTAGGTCCAGCCGCCCGCCTTCGTCGGCTCCATGTCGGCGGCCCGAACGATCGCGTCCCGTTCGGCGACCGTCTCGCCCAGCAGCTCCGAGACCGTCGTACCGTAGATACGAGCGAGTGCGAGCAGCATCGGCAGCGAGGGCTGGCGCTGCCCCGTCTCCAGTCGGGAGAGGTGGGCAGCCGAAAGGCCGGCGGCGCCGGCCGCGGCCTCCAGGGTGAGCGCGGCCCGGCGGCGCAGCGCACGCAGCTGCGGTGCGACGGCGGGCAGCACCTCGGCTGCTGCGGACTCGGGCGGTGTGGCGGCCGCCCCCGGCTCGACAGGGTTCATGCACTCCATTGAGCCGCACACTTGCCTCTCGGGCAAGTTTCTTGCCCCAGAGGCAAAACGATCGTCCCTGGTTGAGGCGGGCCCGTACCTCGAGCCCGCCCCGATTCGGGCGGCCCCTGCTGCGAGCCCGCCCCGTCTCCTCGCGCCGCGGGGCTAGCGGTTGGCGACCGCCTGCTTGACCAGGGTTTTTCCGAAGTCCCACATCAGGCCGCCGCCGCTGTGGGCGTCGTCCATCACGGCGGTGAAGGCCTCCACGAACCGGTCCACGTCCCGTTCGCCGATGATCAGCGGCGGGATCAGCTTGATCACCTCCAGGTGGTCGCCGGAGACCTGGGTGAGGATGCGGTGCCGCTGGAGCAGCGGGACGACGACCATCTGCGCGAACAGTCCCTTGCGGGCGGCCTGCAGCATGGTCCAACGACTGCGCAGCATGAGCGACTTGGGCCGACCGAACTCGATGCCGATCATGAGGCCCCGGCCGCGTACGTCGCTCAGCAGCTCGTACTTGTCGATGAGCGCCGCGAGCCGGGACCTGAGTTGTTCTCCGGTGGCCCGGGCGTTGGCGACGATCTGTTCGTTCTCCATCACGGAGAGCACGGCGAGGCCCGCCGCCATGGCCTGCGCGTTGGAGCCGAAGCTCGCCGAGTGCACGAGGACCCGGTCCATGGACGAGTAGACCTTCTTGAAGATCCAGTCCTTGCCGAGGGTCGCGCCGACCGGCACATAGCCGCCGGACAGCGCCTTCGCCACGCACACCAGGTCCGGTTCGACGCCCTCCTCGTGCTGGTAGGCGTAGAAGTCCCCGGTCCGCCCGAGGCCCGTCTGCACCTCGTCCGCGATGAGCAGCGCCTTGTGCCGGTGCAGCAGCTCCTGCGCGGCACGCAGATATCCGGGTGGGGCCTCGTGCACGCCCTTGCCCTGGATGGGCTCGACGATCAGCCCGGCGACATCCCCCTTCTTCAGCTCCCGGGCCAGAGCGTCCAGGTCACCGAGCGGAACGGGGGTGTCGGGCAGCAGCGGGGCGAAGCCGTCGCGGAAGCCGTCCTCGCCGTTGACGGACAGCGAGCCGGTGGTCAGCCCGTGGAAGGCGTGGGAGCAGTAGAGGATCCTCGGCCTCCCGGTGGCGTACCGGGCGAACTTGAGCGCGGTCTCCACCGCCTCCGTACCGCTGTTGCCGAAGAACACCCGGTCCAAGTGGGGACTGTGGGCGAGCAGCCTCTCGGCGAGGAGCCCGGGCAGCGGCTGGCAGTCGAAGCGGGTGAGGTCGGCGAGCGAGGCGTCCAGGACGTCGTGCAGCGCCTTGCGGACGACGGGGTGGTGGCGGCCCAGACCCATCACCCCGAACCCGGCGAGCATGTCCAGGTAGTCGTTGCCGTCCGCGTCCCAGAAGTGCGCGCCCTCGGCCCGCTCGTACACCTTGTCGAAGCCGATGGTGTGCAACATGCGCGGGAGCTGGTGGTTCAGGTACTTGGTGTGCAGCTCGTAGCGCTCGGCTCCGCGCTCGGCGAGGAGCGCGCCGAGGTCGAACTCCCCCTTCTCCGCAGGGTCGGTCATTCCTGTTTCTCCTTGGACAACTCATCCTCGAACGGCGCGTCCTTCGACAGCGCGTCCTTGACGGCCAGACCGGCGCTGATCCGCCCGGCGATCTCGACGGGCGTGAGACCTATGTCGGCCAGCACCTCCCCGCGCTTGGCGTGCGCGAGGAACTGCTCCGGGATGCCGAAGCGCCGTACGGGCACGTCGACCTCGGCGTCCCCGAGCGCCAGGGCGACCGCCGCGCCGACGCCGGCCGCCCGGCTGTTGTCCTCGACGACCGCGACGAGCCGGTGCTCGGCCGCGAGGCCGGGCAACGCTGGGTCGACGGGTTTGACCCAGCGCGGGTCGACGACCGTGCAGCCGACCCCACGGGCCTCCAGCAGCTCGGCCGCCTGGAGGCAGACCGGCGCCATCACGCCGACGGCGACCAGAAGGACCTGCGGGGTGTCGTCGGAGCGGTGCAGGACGTCGAGTCCGCCCAGGTGGTCGACCGCCGGGATCTCGGGGCCCACCGACTCCTTCGGGAAGCGGATCAGCGTCGGCGCGTCGTCGACGGCGACCGCCTCCCGCAGCTGGGCCCGCAGCTGGTCGGCGTCGCGCGGCGCGGCGATCCTCAGACCCGGCACGACCTGGAGGATCGACATGTCCCACATGCCGTTGTGCGAGGCCCCGTCGACACCGGTGACCCCCGCCCGGTCCAGCACGAAGGTCACTCCGCAGCGGTGCAGCGCGACGTCCATGAGGAGCTGGTCGAAGGCCCGGTTGAGGAAGGTCGCGTAGACGGCGACGACCGGGTGGAGACCGCCGGTGGCGAGCCCGGCCGCCGACACCGTGGCGTGCTGTTCGGCGATCCCGACGTCCCACACCCGGTCGGGGAACCGCTCGGCGAACTTCCCGAGCCCCACCGGGTGCAGCATGGCCGCCGTGATCGCCACGACGTCCTCCCGCTCCTCGCCGATCCGGAGGATCTCGTCCCCGAACACCGAGGTCCAGGACGGCCCGCCCGAAGGCGCGAGCGGCTCGCACGTCAGCGGATCCATCACACCGACCGTGTGGAAGTGGTCCTCCTCGTGCGCGAGCGCGGGCTCGTAACCGCGCCCCTTCTCGGTCAGGCAGTGCACCAGAACCGGCCCGTGGAAACGTTTCGCGCGGCGCAGCGCGGACTCCACGGCGCCGACGTCGTGCCCGTCGATCGGCCCGACGTACTTGAGCCCGAGGTCCTCGAACATGCCCTGCGGCGCGAAGGCGTCCTTGAACCCCTTCTTCGCGCCGTGCAGCGATTCGTAGATCGTGTGCCCGACGACGGGGGTGCGCAGCAGTACGTCCTTGCCCCAGGCCAGGACCTTCTCGTAACTGTCGGTCGTCCGCAGGGTCGCGAGGTGGTTGGCGAGGCCACCGATGGTCGGCGCGTACGAGCGTTCGTTGTCGTTGACGACGATGATCAGCGGGCGGTCCTTGGCGGCGGCGATGTTGTTCAGCGCCTCCCACGCCATGCCACCGGTCAGCGCGCCGTCGCCGATGACCGCGACGACATGGCCCTTCTCGCCCTGCACCTGACGGGCCTTGGCGAGCCCGTCCGCCCAGCCGAGCGCCGTGGAGGCGTGGCTGTTCTCGATGATGTCGTGCTCGGACTCCTCACGCGAGGGATAGCCGGACAGGCCACCTTTTCCGCGCAGCTTGGAGAAGTCCTGGCGTCCCGTCAGTAGCTTGTGTACGTAGCTCTGGTGGCCGGTGTCCCACAGGATGCGGTCGACGGGTGACTCGAAGACCCGGTGGAGCGCGATGGAGAGTTCCACCACCCCCAGATTGGGTCCGAGGTGACCGCCGGTCCTGGCGACCGCGTGCACCAGGAACTCCCTGATCTCATCCGCCAGTTCACCGACGTCCGCCTCGGACAGCGCCTTCAGGTCGCGTGGTCCCCGGATGCTCTCCAGAATCGTCACGCTCGGGCCCCCTCTCGGTCCGTGCTGATCAGCTCACGGTGACGGCGGGTTCGCCGGAGGCGACGCCGTCCTTCTCCATCTGCTCGGCGATCTTCATCGCTTCCTCGATGAGGGTCTCGACGATCTTCGACTCGGGCACGGTCTTGATGACCTCGCCCTTGACGAAGATCTGCCCCTTGCCGTTGCCGGAGGCGACCCCCAGGTCCGCCTCCCGCGCCTCGCCGGGGCCGTTGACGACGCAGCCCATGACCGCGACGCGCAACGGGACCTCCATCCCCTCCAGACCGGCCGTGACCTCGTCGGCCAGCTTGTAGACGTCCACCTGGGCGCGCCCGCAGGACGGACACGAGACGATCTCCAGGCGGCGCTGCTTCAGGTTCAGCGACTCCAGGATCTGGAGGCCGACCTTGACCTCCTCGGCGGGCGGGGCGCTCAGGGAGACCCGGATGGTGTCCCCGATGCCCTCGCTGAGCAGCGCCCCGAAGGCGACGGCGGACTTGATCGTGCCCTGGAACGCCGGACCGGCCTCCGTCACCCCGAGGTGCAGCGGGTAGTCGCACTGGGCGGCGAGCTGCCGGTAGGCGTTGACCATCACCACCGGGTCGTTGTGCTTCACCGAGATCTTGATGTCCCGGAACCCGTGCTCCTCGAAGAGGGACGCCTCCCACAGCGCCGACTCGACCAGCGCCTCGGGGGTCGCCCTGCCGTACTTCTGCAGCAGCCGCCGGTCGAGCGACCCGGCGTTGACCCCGATCCGGATCGGGGTCCCGGCGTCCGAGGCGGCCCGTGCGATCTCGCGGACCTTGTCGTCGAACTGCTTGATGTTGCCCGGGTTCACCCGCACCGCCGCACAGCCCGCGTCGATGGCCGCGAACACGTACTTGGGCTGGAAGTGGATGTCCGCGATCACCGGGATCTGGGACTTGCGGGCGATGGTCGCGAGGGCGTCCGCGTCGTCCTGCGTGGGGCAGGCGACGCGCACGATCTGGCAGCCGGACGCGGTGAGTTCCGCGATCTGCTGCAGGGTGGCACCGATGTCCGACGTACGCGTCGTCGTCATCGACTGCACCGAAACGGGTGCTCCGCCCCCGACCGCCACCGCTCCGACCTGGATCCGCCGCGACACACGGCGTTCGGCGATCGGTCGGACCGGCACCTCGGGGAGGCCCAAGGAAACGGCGGTCATGTCGTCACCCGCGGCTTTCCGTGAAGGTCTCGCGGGCGGCGCGCAGCGACTCCTTGAGGGAGCCCATCGTGGCGAGGACGGCGGTCGGCTCGTAGCCGCAGTGCGCCATGCAGTTCGCGCACCGCTCGTCCTTGCCGCGCCCGTAGGAGTCCCAGTCGGTGTCCTCCAGGAGCTGCTTGTACGTCTGCACGTACCCGTCGCTCATCAGGTAGCAGGGCCGCTGCCAGCCGAAGAGCGAGTAGCTGGGGATCGCCCACGCGGTGCACGGGAAGTCGACCTTGCCTTCCAGGAAGTCCAGGAAGAGCGGGCTCTGGTTGAGCCGCCAGCGGCGCCGGTTGCCGCCCGAGAAGGCCTTCTTGAACAGCTCCCGGGTCTGCTGGACGCCGAGGAAGTGCTCCTGGTCGGGCGCCTTCTCGTAGGCGTAGGCGGGCGAGAGCATCATCTCGTCCACCTTCAGGTCGTCATTGAGGAAGTTGAGGACCTCGATGACGGTCTGCGGGGTGTCGGTGTTGAAGAAGGTCGAGTTGGTGGTGACCCGGAAGCCGCGCCGCTTGGCCTCCTTGATGGCCGCGACCGCCTCGTCGAAGGTGCCCTCCTTGGCCACCGACTCGTCGTGCCGCTCGCGCAGCCCGTCGATGTGCACGGCCCAGGCGAAATACGGCGAGGGCTTGAACTTGTCCATCTTCTTGCGCATCAACAGCGCGTTCGTGCACAGGAAGACGAATTTCTTCTTGGCCACCAACTGCCGCACGATCTCGTCGATCTGCGGGTGCATCAGCGGCTCGCCGCCGGCGATGGACACCATCGGCGCGCCGGATTCGAGGACCGCCCCCACGGCTTGGGCAACGGGCATGCGCTGCTTGAGCACCCCCGCCGGATGCTGGATCTTGCCGCAGCCCTCGCATTTGAGGTTGCAGGCGAAGAGGGGTTCCAACTCGACCAGCAGCGCGAACTTGTCCCGCTTCCTGAGCTTCTGTTCAAACAGGTACGCAGCGACCTTCATGGACTGCCGAAGCGGCATGGCCATCTGGCTCACCTCCGGGGGAGCAACAAAGAACGGTGCCATTCAAAGAAAGCGGGGAGAACGGCACGAAGAACACGGAAAGCTGATATTCCACCGCGCACTGTGCCGATTCGGACGAGTTCATGTTCTGGAGCGTCCACGACCACCCGTACGGCCGCAACCGGGCGCACGCCCGCCCGCACGGCGCTGTGGAGCGTGGCCGCGGATTCCATGTCGACCGCGATCGCGCCGGTCGCGAGCAGATCCGACCGCTCGTGACCTCGGACGACGTGATCGGAGCCGGTGAGCGGCCCGGTGTGGACGGTGCGCCCGGGCACGGTGCGCAGTAGTTCCTTGACGAGCAGTTCGGTGCCCACGCACGGGGTGCTGCCGCGTGGGTCCCGGGTCTCCTCGGCGACCACCAGATCACCGGGGTGCATGCCCGGGGCGAGCCCCGCGCAGAAACCCGTGGCCAGGACGGCGGCCTCGCTCAGCGCCGGGTCGGCCAGGATCCGGGTGAGCGAGCGTTCGGCGGCCTTGGGCCCCATGCCGGTGCGCAGCACGGTGACGGGCCCGTCGGCCCCGGTGCGGTCGCCGCTGCGCAGGGCGAGGTGCTCGATGCCGAGCGCGCAGGCGATCAGCAGCGGGGCCGGATCGGGCTTTGTGCTCATCAACCCCCCTTGACCTCGGCGAACGACTCGCCGTGGACGAAGCTCGGTTCGCCGTGGACATAGCGGCCGAGCGCGGTGAGCGGGAAGACCTGCCGGTAGAGGTGGTAGTTGATCGAGAAGTCCCACGGGAACCCGGTGCCGGTGAAGTACGGCTCGTCCCAGGAGCCGTCCGCCAGCTGGGTCTCCGCGAGCCAGGCGATCCCGCGTTCCACCGCCTTGGAGTCCCGCTCCCCCGCGGCCAGCAGGGCGAGCAGCGCCCAACCGGTCTGGGAGGCGGTCGAGGCGCCGCGTCCGCTCCACTCGGCGACCTCGTGGTAGGAGCGCAGGTCCTCGCCCCAGCCGCCGTCGTCGTTCTGGACGGTTTCCAGCCAGGCTACGGCCCGGCGGATCGCCGGATGCGAGGCCGGCAGTCCGGCGGCCACGAGCGCCGGGAGCACCGACCCCGTTCCGTAGACGTAGTTGACACCCCAGCGCCCGAACCACGAGCCGTCCGGCTCCTGGTGGGCGAGCAGCCATTCGATGCCCCGGCGGGTGCGCGGGTCGTGCGAGAACCCCTCGACCGCGAGCATCTCCACCACATGGGCGGTGACGTCGGCGGACGGCGGGTCGATGACCTCCCCGAAGTCGCAGAACGGGAGCCGGTTGGGGAAGGCGCTGGTGTTGTCGACGTCGAAGGCGCCCCAGCCGCCGTCCTTGGACTGCATACCGAGGTTCCAGCGCACCCCGCGCCCGATGGCGTGCTCGACGCGCTCCGGGTCGTGGTGGCGGACGCGGCGCAGCGCGAGGGCGACCTCGGCGGTGTCGTCGATGTCGGGGTAGTTGTCGTTGTGGAACTCGAAGGCCCAACCCCCGGGCGGAAGGTGGGGCCGCTTCACCGCCCAGTCCCCGGGCCGCACGATCTCCTCGCCGAGCATCCAGTCCGCGGCCTTCACCAGCTGCGGATGGTCGGCGGGCAGGCCCGCGTCGGCGAGTGCGATGGTGGCGAGGCAGGTGTCCCAGACCGGTGACTGACAGGCCTCGATCATCCGGGCGCCGTCCTCGCGCCAGACGGCGAACCGGTCCAGCGACGCCAGCCCCTCACGCATGACGGGGTGTTGGAGGTCGTAGCCCAGCAGGTGCAGCGCGATGACCGAGTACACCGCGGGTGGCTGGATGCCGCCCCAGCAGCCGTCGTTCTCCTGCCGTTCGATGATCCAGCGCGCCGCGGTGTTCATCGCGGCCCGGCGCAGCCTGCGCGGGACGACCTTGCGGTACTGGTGCAGGGCTTTGTCGAGACGCTGGAAGGCTCCGTCCCAACTCGCCACGGGAGCGAGGGGTTTGACCGGGTTGGGATCATTGGCGTCGGTGTGCAGCTCGTCGAGCGGGAACGGCGCGGGCCGCACCGGGCGCTTCGCCGAGACGATGGTCAGCGGCACGATCGTCTGCCGCGCCCAGCAGCCGAAATCGTAGATGTTGAGCGGCATCCACTTCGGGAAGTAGATGAGTTCCGGCGGGAGTTCGGGCAGGTCGTCCCACTTCCACCAGCCGAACAGGGCGAGCCAGATCCGGGTGAAGACGCGGGCCGAGGCGATGCCGCCCCGCTCGCGGATCCAGGCGGCCGCCCTCGCCATGTGCGGCTCGTCCGGGCCGTCCCCGGCCAGCCGCAGGGCGACGTACGCCTCGATGGTGGTGGAGAGTTCGCCGGGGCCGCCGTAGAAGGTGGCCCAGGTGCCGTCCTCGCGCTGCTCGCCGCGGATGAACAGTCCGGCGGCGCGTGTGGTCGTCTCGTCGCGGATTCCCAGGAACTGACGGAGGAGCAGGTCCTCGGCGTCCATCGTGACGTTCGTCTCGAGGTCGCCCTTCCACCAGCCCTCCGCGTCCTGCCGTGAGAGCAGGAAATCGGTGGCGCGCTGTATGGCGTGCGTGGCGACGTCTCGGGTCTCGACTGTCCCGGCCGCCACGGGAGTCGTCTCTGGGTGGATTTCGCTGGCCGCGGCAGCCCGGGGCGGCAGTGCCCCGGTGCTTCCGTCGGTCGTCGCTGTCATGGCTTCCCCTTCGTGCAGTGGTACGACTCTGCTGGGTCCGCCGTCGGCCGGTGCGTGTGCTCCCGCGGCACCGGCCGGCGACTACGCGAGGTTTATTCGACCGATAGTGATCATCTCTTCCGTACGACGACGAAGTCGGCGAGTGCCACGAGCTGGGCCCGCACCTGGTCGGGCATCTCCACGGCGTCCAGGGCTTCGATGGCGATGGTGTGCTGGCGGCGTGCCTCCTGGGCGGTCCACTCGCGGCCGCCCGCCTCCTCGATGAGCGCGGCGCGCACGGCGAACTCCTCCTCGGAGAAGTTCTCGAAGTCGCTGGCCTTGGCGTCCTCGGCGAGCAGTTCGCCGAGCCGCTCGGAGGCGGGCCCGCCCGCGGCGAGCGCCGCCACGACCGGCAGGGACTTCTTGCGCTGGCGCAGATCGCTCCAGGTCTGCTTGCCGGTGGCCTCCGGGTCGCCCCAGATGCCGAGGAGGTCGTCGACGGCCTGGAAGGCCAGGCCGAGGTGGTAGCCGTACTTCTCCAGCGTGTCCGCGGTGCGGTCGTCCGCGCCGCCGAGGACCGCGCCGATGGAGCAGGCGCAGGCGAGCAGGGCGCCCGTCTTGTTGCCCTCCATCTCCAGGCACTCCTCGACGCTGACGCGGTCGCGGTGCTCGTAGGAGATGTCCTGGGCCTGGCCGTCGATGAGGGCGCGGGTGGCGCTGGTCAGCCGGCGGGTGGCGCGGCCGGCCTCGACGGTGCCGAGTTCGAGGAGGATCTCGTTGGCCAGCGCGAACAGGGCGTCGCCGACGAGGATCGCCTGGGCGGGGCCGTGCACCTTCCAGACGGTGTCGCGGTGGCGGCGCTGTTCGTCGCCGTCCATCAGGTCGTCGTGCAGCAGGGAGAAGTTGTGCACCAGCTCGACCGCAACCGCGCCGGGCACGCCGACCTCGGGGGCGGCACCGGCGGCCTGCGCGGACAGCACGGCCAGCGCGGGGCGTACGGCTTTGCCGCCGTCGCCGTCCGCGGGGTTGCCCTGGGCGTCGATCCAGCCGAAGTGGTAGGCGGCGACGGTGTCCATGGGCGACGCCAGGCGGTCGACGGCCGCCTTCAGCACCGGTGTGGCCAGGGTCCGGCCGCGCTCCAGGAGCGCGGTCACGTCCACCGCGTCGGCAGCCTTGTCGGCCGGGGGCACAGTGGGCACAGTCTCTCCTCTTGTTGCGGTACCGGGGGTGCGGGGGTCCGCCGCGCGCTCGTCGAGCATCAGGCCGCCTCCTCGAACGCGAGGAGGTGGTCGCGGGGCCGGCCCAGGGCGCCCAGGGCGGCTCGCGCCGCACCGGCGCCGCTGCGGACCGCACTCTCCATGGTCGCGGGCCACCCGGTGGCGGTCCACGCGCCGGCCAGATACAGGCCGGGGGCTCTGGTGCGAGCGCCGGGCCGCAGCCGCCCGACGCCCGGGGTGGGGGCGAACGTCGCGGTGCGCTCCCTGGTCACGAAGAAGTCCTTCACCTCCGCGCCGCGCGCGGTGGGCAGCAGCCGCTCCAGCTCCGGCAGATAGCGCTCGCGCAGAACGGCGACGGGTTCGTCGATCTCGTCCTGGGCGGCCGACTGCGACAGGGCGAGGTACTGCCCTTCCCGCAGTCCGGACGCGTCGGTCCGGTCGAAGACCCACTGCACCGGGGAGCCGAGGGCGGCGAAGAACGGTCGCGCGAGCACCTTCCGGTCGTAGACGACATGGACGTTGAGGATCGGCGCGGTGCCGATCTCCAGCAGCTGTTCAGGGGCGTCGAGCGCTCCCTCGGGCAGCAGATCGTGCGCCTCGCGCTGGGGTACGGCGAGGACGACGGTGTCGGCGTCGAGCGTCTCGCCGGGAACCTGAACGCTCCAACGCCCGTTCTCGTTAAGGGAGATGGAGGTGACGCGTGTACGGACTTCGGTACGCACGCCCGCGGAGTCGAGCGCCTTGCGGGCCAGCGTGTCGTGCAGTTCGCCCAGCGGGACGCGTGCCCAGCCGATGTCGGCCGCGCCCGGGTCGGACAGCAGACCGGTCTTGAACACCATCGCGGCGAGCCCGAGCGAGGAGTCGCCGGCCACCGCGTTGAGGGTGGCGACCCCCACCAGGTCCCACAGTGCCTCGACGGCACGCTCCGACTGACCGTGTTCGGTGAGCCATTGGCCGAAGTTCCGGTCGTCGAGGGCCGGATCGTCGAGATCGAGCGCTTTGAGCGCCAGTGCGGCACGGCCGACGTTGGCGCGCTCGGCGAGCGACAGATGCTGATACGTCGCCAGGCTGCGCGCGAGATGCAGAGGTACGGGCAGCGCGCTGCGGCCGATTCTGCCGAGCCGCCGCCCGGGTTTCGCCTCGGCGTCGAGAACGGGCACGTCGAGACGATCCTGCAGGGGCGCGAGCGAGGCCCCGCCGATGCGGTCGAGGAACCAGCGGTAGGCGGTGCAGCAGCGCAGATACACATGCTGTCCGTTGTCCACGGTGAGTTCGCCGCGCCGGAAGGAGAAGGCGAGCCCGCCGAGCCGCGGCCGGCCTTCGAGCAGGGTGACACGCACCCCGGCGTCGGCCAGTGCGAGCGCGGCGGTGATTCCGGCCAGCCCGCCGCCGATCACTACGGCGCCGGCCCCTTCCGGGCGGCCCGAAGCCCCCGTGGGCTGCGTGTCCTCGCTCATCGTGCACCCTCCCCAGCGGCCGTGCCGCGGTGATTGAACGGTGCACGGCAGGCCATCGCAGTCAGGGACGCCACCCGGTGCCGGAGGGTTGCGTGCCGCTTTTCGCCGATGGAATCACCTTGGCCCATATTGTCCATCAGGTACGCCTCCTGACGGTACGCCGGGAGACATGCCGGGCGTCCAGACCGGAGAGGCCGCGCACGGCGACGTACGCCTTCTCGCGCCCCGGCAGCGAGACACGGCCGCGCAGCACGGCCTCCGGCTCGCGCTCGATGCGGTCGAGGAGCCGCCGGTAGATGCCGGCCATGGCCGCGACACAGGCGCCGCTGCGCCGGTCGAGCATGGGCAGCAGCCGGTAGCCCTCGGCGAAAAGGGTCCGGGCCCGTCGCACTTCGAAGTGGACGAGGCCCGCGAAGTCGGAGCCCTCGGGCGGCGTCGGGCCGTTGAACCCGGCCGAGCAGCCGAACTTCGCGAGGTCGTCGGCGGGCAGATAGGTGCGCCCGCCGGCGGCGTCCTCCCGTACGTCCCGGAGGATGTTGGTGAGCTGGAGCGCGAGCCCGAGCGTGTCCGCATACTCCGGCGCGCGCTCGGCGCCGCGCGCCCCCGGTTCCGTACCGAACACGCCGAGCGAGAGCCGCCCGATCGCCCCGGCCACGCACCGGCAGTACACCTTCAGATCGTCCCAGGTCTCGTACGTCTCACCGCGTACGTCCATCAGGACGCCGTCGATGAGTTCGTCGAGGCCGCCCAGCGGCACCGGGAAGTACGCGGCGGTGTGGCTGAGGGCGACCGCGACCGGGTCGGTGTCGTCCTCGTCGACCCGGCCCTCGCGGACCCGGGCGAGCAGAGCCCGGGTGTCCTCGAGCCGCGCCGCCTTCACGTCCGTCGGCAGCGCGCCGTCGCCGATGTCGTCGACACGCCGTGAGAACGCGTAGAGCGCCGACATCGCACGACGCTTGGGCGTCGGCAGAAGTCTGATGCCATAGGCGAAATTACGAGCCTGCTGACCGGTCACTGCCTCGCAGTAGCTGTATGCGGCGAGTACCGGTGCGGACACGTGTTGTTCCGACTCCACGGTCCGGATCACCCCTCTCCTCGCAGAGTCACTCCCACCTCGCGCAGCAGCTGGAGCTTGCCGGGCTTGGGCGGGCCGGGAAGTACGTCGTATTCGGCGGCGACGATCGCGCGGATCGCCGCCCTTCCCCCTGCCACGAACCCCGCGAGCAGCAGCTTCAACCTGCCGTGGACGCTACCCACGAGGGGGGTGCCTTCATTCAGGAGGTGGAGCGCGCGTTCTGCTTCGTATGCGACCAGCGCGCGCACCGATGCGCCCGCGGTGGCCGTGGCGAGGTCCGCCTCCTGGACATGGAAGCGCTTCATGTCCTCGGCCGGCAGGTAGATGCGGTCGCGGCCGAGGTCCTCGGCGACGTCCTGGAGATGCTCGACGATCTGCAGCGCCGTGCACACCGCGTCCGAGCGGCGGATCCGCTCGGGCGTGGAGGTGCCGGTGACGGACAGCACCAGGCGGCCGACGGGGTTGGCGGACAGCTCGCAGTAGGCCACGAGGTCGTCATAGGTCTCGTAGCGCTTGATCAGCTGGTCCTGGCGGTTGGCCGCGATCAGCCCGAGGAAGGGTTCGGGGGTGAGGTCCGCGCGGCGGACCGTGGGCTGCAGGCGGCGCAGCAGCGGGTGGTGCGGCGTCGAGTCGAACACGCGGTGCAGATCGGCCTCGAAGGCGTCCAGGAGTACGAGACGGTCCTCGGCCTCTTCGCGCGACACGCCGAGCAGCCTGGCGTCCGCGCCGCCCGGGGCGAGGTCGCCGTCACCGATGTCGTCGACGAGGCGGGCGAAGCCGTAGACGGCCATCAGGTCGTCGCGCCAGGCCTGGGGCAGGAAGAAGGGTGCCACGGGGAAGTTCTCGCCCGCGGCCTTGTCGAGCGTTCCGCGCTCCGTCTCACCAGTGCGCGCCGTACCGGCTTGGGTCACCGCTCGCCGCCCGGCGCGGGGACGGCACACGCGTCGCGGAGCTGGAGAGTTTCCGTAGCCATTGCCGTCACATCTCCCGTTCTACACTGCCGACCCAATAGTGCCCATTTCGGACACGCCGCCCGGGACTCCGCGCGGCGCGCCGGTGCCGGGTGTCGCGCAGTATCGCCCCACTTGCCGCGATTCAGCACCGGTACAGCTTACGTTGTACAACGCAGCAAGGTTCGTCGGGGTGTCCTGCACATCACAACAACACACCGATTGGTGTCAAGATTCCTAAGGCCAGCAGGAGTTGGCGTTTCCTTTGCAGACGCAGGGCCCCGCCGAATCGTTGCGGCGGGGCCCTGGCTCCTACGAGCTACTTGCCCGTGAACTTCTCGTACTCCTTGAGGACCTCTTCGGTCGGACCGTCCATCCGCAGCTCACCGCGCTCCAGCCAGAGCACGCGGTCGCAGGTGTCGCGGATCGACTTGTTGTTGTGGCTGACCAGAAACACCGTGCCCGCGCTCTTGCGGAGCTCGCGGATCCGCTGCTCGGAGCGCTTCTGGAAGGAGCGGTCTCCGGTGGCGAGGGCCTCGTCGATCATGAGGACGTCGTGGTCCTTGGCAGCCGCGATGGAGAAGCGCAGCCGCGCCGCCATGCCGGAGGAGTAGGTGCGCATCGGCAGGGTGATGAAGTCGCCCTTCTCGTTGATGCCCGAGAAGTCGACGATCTCCTGGTAGCGCTCCCTGATCTGCTCGCGCGACATGCCCATCGCGAGCCCGCCCAATATGACGTTGCGTTCGCCCGTGAGGTCGTTCATCAGGGCCGCGTTCACGCCGAGCAGCGAGGGCTGGCCGTCGGTGTAGACCTTGCCCTTCTCGGCGGGCAGCAGACCGGCGATGGCACGCAGGAGCGTGGACTTTCCGGAGCCGTTGGAGCCGATCAGGCCGATGGCCTCGCCGCGGTAGGCCGTGAAGGAGACGCCCTTGACGGCGTGCACCTTGCGTACGCCCCGCTCCTCGCCGCGCTTGATGATGCGGCTGAGGGCGGCGGTGGCACTGCCCTTGCCGGTCTTGGCGCCGTTCACGCGGTAGACGATGTGCAGTTCGTCCGCGATCACGGTCGGGATGTGGGATGTCTGCTCAGCCACGGCCGTACCTCTCTTCCGCCTTCCAGAAGTACACGAACCCGCCGGCGGCGACGACCACGGCCCAGAAGGTGGCGATGGCCCACACATGGGGCGGCAGGTGCGAGGCGCCGTAGCCGTCGATGAGGGCGAAGCGCATCAGGTCCATGTAGATCGCGGCCGGGTTCACCTGGAGCGCGCGGATGAACCACTCGGGCCGTCCGACGAGCATGTTGCTGATGGAGAACATGACGCCCGAGGTGTACATCCAGGTGCGCAGGATGAACGGCATCAGCTGGGCGAGGTCCGGCGTCTTGGCGCCCATGCGCGCCACGATCAGCGCGAGGCCGGTGTTGAAGAGGAACTGCAGCACCAGCACCGGGACGATCAGGAGCCAGGACAGACCCGGCACGCTGCCGAAACCGATCACCACGACGAACAGCACGATCATCGAGAACAGCAGTTGCTGGAGCTGCTGGAGCGCGAAGGAGATGGGCAACGAGGCGCGCGGGAAGTGCAGCGCGCGCACCAGCCCCAAGTTGCCCGAGATCGCACGGACGCCCGCCATGATCGAGCTCTGCGTGAACGTGAAGACGAACACACCGGTCACCAGGAACGGGATGTAGGTGTCGTGCGACATGCCCCGGCTGGCCTTGAGGATCACGCCGAAGATGAAGTAGTACACGGCCGCGTTCAGCAGCGGCGTCGCCACCTGCCACAGCTGGCCGAGCTTGGCCTGGCTGTACTGCGCGGTGAGTTTCGCCTGCGAGAAGGCGAGGATGAAGTGCCGCCGCCCCCACAGCTGACGCACGTACTCGACGAGTCCGGGCCGGGCGCCGCTCACCGCGAGCCCGTACTTGTCGGCCAGGTCGGCCGCGGAGAGCCCGTCATCGGGGGACGGACGGTCGCTCACCGCGACAGCTCCGTCATGCGTTGTCTCACTCACAAATGGAAACTTTCGTCTTCATGATGCGCACGGCCTGGTCGGGCAGGGGCTGAGGGCACGGGACACCGGGGTACGGCGAACGTGCTCCCGGGAACGAGCTTCTCAGATGGCGCAGCCGCTTGTCAGATGACAGGAGGACGACCGAGGCGGGTCAGCCGCCACACCGTACGCCACTTCATGGGGCGCCGGGGCCCGCAGGAACTGGTCCAGCCCTCCTTGAAACCGCCGAACCACGCCTTCAGGGCAGGTCCCGAGGGACGGCGGGCCAGGGTCAGGAGCATCCAGACGCCGAGGTAGACGGGGACGAGCGGCGCCGGAAGGTTTCGGCGCGCGAGCCAGACGCGGTTGCGGGCCACCATGCGGTGGTACACCGCGTGCCGCGAAGGGGCGGTCGTGGGGTGGTACAGCACCATGTCGGACCGGTAGTCGATCATCCAGCCCGCGTCCAGGGCCCGCCATGCGAGGTCGGTTTCCTCGTGGGCGTAGAAGAACTCGTCCGGAAGTCCGCCGACCTCGGCGAAGACCTTCGTACGGACCGCGTTGGCGCCACCGAGGAAGGTGGTCACGCGCGAGGAGCGCATCGGGTCGGAGGCGCGCAGCCGCGGTACGTGGCGGCGCTGGGTCTCCTTGGTCTCGGGGTCCGCGATCCGGAAGCTGATGATGCCGAGTTCGGGGTCGGCGGCGAAGGCCCGGCGGCACAGCTCGGCGGTGTCGTGGGTGGCGAGGAGGCCGTCGTCGTCGAGGAAGAGCAGGACGTCGACGTCCGTGCCACCGGGGCCGAAGGCCTCGATGCCCACGTTGCGGCCGCCGGGTATGCCGAGGTTCTCGGGCAGCTCGACGGTGCGTACGCCCTCGGGGACGTCGGGGACGGGCGAGCCGTTGCCGACCACGACCACCTCGACCCGGTCGCCGTCCTGCTTGGCGACGGAGTCCAGCAGGGCTCGGAGCTCGTCGGGGCGGTTGCCCATGGTGATGATGACCGCGCCGACCTTCATCGCCGTACTCACTTCAGCCTGCTGGAGGCGAGGATGGACACGAGATGCAGCACGGTCTGGAGGAGGGCGATGCCGGCCAGGACCGCGACGCCGAGGCGGGTGAAGAACAGGTCCCCGCGCACCGAGTCCACGATGGCCAGCACCAGGATCAGCAGGGACGCCTCGATGCCGAGCACCAGCCGGTGGAACTTCAGCGCGGCGGCGGCCTTGCGGGCCAGCGCCATGCCGGAGGAGCGCGGCTCGGACGCCGACTCCTTGACCGGCGGCAGGCCGCCCTGGTGGCGGGCGACGCCGACGAGGTCGGTCTCGGCCTTGATCAGGATCGCGCCGAGGGCCGCCAGGGTGCCGAGGAAGGCCCAGAGCCAGTCGATCCGCCCGGAACCCCAGGGATCGGCGGCGCGCAGGCCGAAGCCCACGAGCACCGCGGCGTCGGTCAGATAGGCACCGACCCGGTCCAGGTAGACCCCGCCGAGCGAGAACTGCTTCTTCCAGCGCGCCACCTCACCGTCGACACAGTCGAGCAGCAGGTAGAGCTGGACCATGATCACGCCCAGCACGGCGCCCGGGATCCCCGGCACCAGCAGGGCTGGGGCGGCGAGCACGCCGAAGACAGTCATCAGGTACGTGAGCTGGTTGGGCGTGATCCTGGTGTTCACCAGGTAGCGGTCGCAGCGCAGCGAGATCTCTCGCATGTAGAGGCGTCCCGCCCAATGCTCACCGCTGCGCCGGTCCTTCACCCCTGCGGGATGAACGACGGGGCGGAGTTCAGCTACTGATGGCCTTGGCATAGTCGGAGTAGATGTCCTTGATCTGGTTGGTTTTCAGGTCGAGGTGTTCGAGGATCGTGTACCGGCCCGGCCGGGTCTGCGGAGCGAACTCCACGACCTGCACGAACTCGTCCACGGTGAACCCGATCTCCTCGGGCAGCACCGGCAACCCGTGCCGGTGCAGCACCTCGGCCATGTACGCCGACTCCTCGTGCGCCCCCCGCAGGTACATCGCGAAGGCCGCGCCAAGACCGCACTGCTCGCCGTGGCTGGCCGCGCGCTGGGGGAAGAGGAGGTCGAAGGCGTGGTTGATCTCGTGGCAGGCGCCCGACGAGGGCCGTGAGTCGCCCGACACCGACATGGCGATCCCGCTGAGGACCAGTGCCTCGGCGAGCACCTGGAGGAAGTCGTTGTCGCCGATGCCGCCGGGGTGACGCAGTACGGCCTCTCCGGCCTGGCGTGCCATCGCGGCCGCGAGCCCGTCGATCTTCTCGCCGTTGACGCGATTGGCCAGCTCCCAGTCCGCGATGGCGGAGATGTTGGAGACGGCGTCACCGATGCCGGAGCGCACGAACCGTACGGGGGCCTCGCGGATCACATCGAGGTCGATGACGACCGCGATCGGGTTCGGCACACCGTAGGAGCCGCGGCCCGCGTCGTTGTCGAGGGTCGCGACGGGCGAGCACAGGCCGTCGTGCGCGAGGTTGGTGGGCACGGCGACCAGCGGGAGGCCGACGCGCGCCGCGGCGAACTTCGCGCAGTCGATGATCTTGCCGCCGCCCAGGCCCACGACCGCGTCGTAGTGGCCGGCCTTGATGGCACCGGCCAGCCGGATCGCGTCGTCGAGGGTGCCGCCGCCGACCTCGTACCAGGTGGCACCGGGCAGGGCCGGGGCGATCCGCTCGCGCAGCTTCGCGCCGGAGCCGTTGCTCACGGCGACGGCCAGCTTCCCGGAGTGCGAGATCCGCTGGTCGGAGAGCACGCTCGCCAGGTCGTCCAGGGCACCCGCGCGGATGTCGACGACAACCGGGGAGGGGATGAGCCTTGTCAGTACTGGCACGCGATCTCCCGTCCCTTGGCGAGGTCGTCGTGGTTGTCGATCTCGACCCACTTGACGTCGCCGATCGGCGCCACGTCGATCTTGAAGCCGCGGTTGACGAGCTCCTGGTAGCCGTGCTCGTAGAACTGCTGCGGGTCCGTCTCCCACACCGTCTTCAGGGCGTCGGTCAGGTCGGCGGCGGCGTCGCCCTCGATGAGGGTGACACCGATGTACTCGCCGGTGGCCTCGGCAGGCTCCATCAGCTTGGTGATCTTCCGGACGCCCTTGTCGGGGTCCACGACGACCTTCATCTCCTCGTCGGCGAGCTTCTTCACCGTGTCGAGGGCGAGGATGATCCGCTTGCCGTCGCCGCGGGCGGCCAGCAGCGTCTTCTCGACGGAGACCGGGTGCACGGTGTCGCCGTTGGCGAGGATCACACCGTCCTTGAGGGCGTCACGGCCGCACCACAGGGAGTAGGCGTTGTTCCACTCCTCGGCCTTGTCGTTGTCGATGAGGGTGATCTTGAGGCCGTACTTGGCCTCCAGGGCGTCCTTGCGGTCGTACACGGCTTCCTTGCGGTAGCCGACGATGATCCCGACCTCGGTCAGACCGATCTCGGCGAAGTTGCCGAGGGTCAGGTCCAGGACCGTGATGCTGTCCTCCATGCCCGCGGGACCCACCGGCACGAGAGCCTTTGGGAGGCTGTCGGTGTAGGGACGCAGACGCCGTCCGGCGCCGGCCGCCAGCACGAGGCCGATCATGCGGGTTCTCCTTCGTCGTGTACGGCGGGGGCCCCGGAGGACACCCAGAAGCGGATGCTCTCCACGAGCACCAGCAGCGCCACGGCCACGGCGAGCACCGTGAGCGCGACCTTGAACTGTGCGGCGGTGAGCAGCGCGGCCAGGACGGTGACCATCAGCGTCCTGCCTTCGTGCCCGCCGATCGCCCGCACCAGCCAGTGCGGGGGGGCTCCGGCGTTGCCGCGGATGCGGTACACCGTGTCGTAGTGATGGTAGGCGACGGCGGCCACCAGGCCGAAAGCCGCAGGAAGCGCTCCGTTCACATCGGCTTTGGCCGCCAGTACCAGAACGGTGAGGTATTCGGCGGCGCGAAAGAAGGGGGGCACCAGCCAGTCGAGGGCGCCCTTGAGGGGGCGGACGACGGCGAGGGCGGACAGGAGCACGTAGCCGACGGCGCACAGGACGGTCTGCCAGCCCGCGCCCCAGAGCAGGGCAGAGGTCACCACGAGGACGCCGCCGACGGCGGCACTGACGGGCGCCGCGACACGGACCGTGCCGCGCGCGAGGCGCGCCAGCAGTTCGACGAGCGGTCCGCTGTCCGCGAGATCCGCCAGCGCCTGCGCCGCCCGGTCCGTGCGCCGGGCCTTGCGGGTGAGCGAGCGCAGTACACGGCCCGCCGTGGTGTACGTCGCGGCGAACGCGCAGCCGACGAGCAGCGCGTAGAAGGTGATGCGGGGGGTCGTCAGCGCCGTGAGGACGGCGATCATCGCCCATCGTTCGCCGATGGGCAGGACTATCATCCGGCGCACCCAGACCGTCCAGCCGACGCTGTCGAGCTTGTCCGAGAGGGCGGCGGTGGGGCTGGTGTTGGCGGTGGCGTCGTGGTTCGCCTCGTTGAAGGAGAAGTCCACGACGTGCCGGCAGGTCTGGAGGATCATCGCGCCGAGCGCCAGGGCCCATACGTCGTCGCCGCCGCGGGCCGCTCCGAGGGCGAGGCCCGCGTAGTAGGCGTACTCCTTGGCGCGGTCGAAGGTCGCGTCCAGCCAGGCGCCGAGCGTCGAGTACTGGAGCGAGTAGCGGGCCAGCTGCCCGTCCGTGCAGTCCAGGACGAAGGAGAACAGGAGCAGCAGCCCGGCCGCGACGAATCCGGCGCGGGTGCCGGTGGCGGCGCAGCCCGCGGCGACCAGCGCGGTGAGCAGGGAGGCGGTGGTGACCTGGTTCGGGGTCAGGCCGCGACGGGCGCACCAGCGGGCGATGTAGCGCGAGTACGGGCTGATGCAGTACGTGGTGAAGAAGCCGTCGCGGGCCTTGACCGCGCTGCGCAGGCGTACGGCCTCGTCGTCCACGGCGGACACGGCCTGCCGGGCCTCGTTGCGCTCCTGCGGGTCGGTGGGGACCGCGGCGACGAGCGTGCCGAGCTCGGGGCGGAACACGGCGACGCCGTCCGCGTCGAGGGCCGCGGTGAGCCGCTCGGCGAGGTTGTCGGTGGCGACGGCGAGGCCGCCGGAGGCGGAGCTCTCACGGGCCACGGCACGGGTCAGCGCCCGGCGGGCCTCGGGCTGTACCGAGACGGCGCCGGGCAGCGCGGAGGCCGCGAACCGTGGGTCCGTGAGACCGAGGCGCAACGCGTGCAGGTGCCCCACGAAGCGGGCGTCGACGACGGCGACCCGCTGGTCCGCCGGTACGGCGGCCAGCAGTGTCTCGGCGTCACCGGCTTCGCCGGCGAGCCGCACGTCGAAGCCGAGCGACCGCAGATCGCTCTCGAGCGACGATCCGGGGACCGGCTGACCGGTGAGGATGGCGGTCGACAGCGAACTCACTCCCTGGGTGCCGACGCGGCCTCGCGCCGGGCGTGTACGTGGTGGGAAGGCCCCGGCCCCAGGCCCGAGGGGGCTCAGGCCGCTGGGCGGCATGTCGGCAGAGGCTATCGGATGATGAGAAGCAGGCGTTCACCGCCCGTTCACTGCGCGATCAACCACATCTGCGTACCGCCTCCGCCGCGATCATCATCCGTGATCCGGGGGCCCTGCCACAAACCCGCACTCGCAGAACGCATCATTCGCGTCATTGATCACGACACCCCTCCAGACCGTTCCGTAGCGGGGCAGGGCGGTCGGATCGGCGGCCGGCAGCGGCGCCACCGGCGGCGGACCGACATAGGGTGGTCGTCCATGACATGGCTGATCACAGGTGGGGCCGGATACATCGGGGCACACGTGGCGCGGGCGATGGCGGAGGCCGGGGAGCGCGTCGTCGCCCTCGACGACCTCTCGGCCGGGGTTCCCCACCGGCTCCCGGAGAGCATTCCGCTGGTGCAGGGCTCGTCGCTGGACGGGGACCTGCTCAAGCGGGTCCTCGCGGAGCACGCGGTGACGGGTGTGGTGCATCTCGCCGCGCGCAAGCAGGTAGGCGAGTCCGTGGCCCAGCCGACGCGCTACTACCAGGAGAACGTCGGCGGGCTCGCGACGCTCCTGGAGGCGGTCGCCGGGGCCGGCGTCAAGCGCTTCGTCTTCTCCTCCTCCGCCGCCGTCTACGGCAACCCGGATGTGGACCTCATCACGGAGGACACCCCCTGTGCGCCGATGAGCCCGTACGGCGAGACGAAGCTCGCCGGGGAGTGGCTGGTCCGCGCGGCGGGCCGGGCCCACGGCATCGCGACCGTGTGCCTGCGCTACTTCAACGTGGCGGGTGCGGCCACGCCCGAGCTGGCCGACACCGGCGTGTTCAACGTGATCCCGATGGTCTTCGACCGCCTCACCCGCGACGAGGCCCCGCGGATCTTCGGCGACGACTACCCGACGCCGGACGGCACCTGCGTCCGTGACTACATCCACGTCGCCGACCTCGCCGAGGCACACCTCGCGGCGGCCCGGCGGCTGGCCGGCGGCGCGACGGGCGACCTCACGGCGAACATCGGCCGCGGCGAAGGGGTCTCAGTGCGTGAACTGCTCACGCTGATCGGCGAGGTCAGCGGGGACACCCGGCGACCGGTCGTGGAGCCGCGCCGGCCCGGGGACGCGCCGCGCGCGGTCGCCTCGGCCGGCCTGGCCGCGCGGGAACTCGGCTGGAGCGCGCGGCGCGGGGTCCCGGAGATGGTGGAGTCGGCGTGGCGAGGGTGGGTGCTGCATCACCCCCGGACCCTGGATCAACGATCTTGACCACGCTCTGACCTGCGGATCGTTTCCGCAGGTCAGAGCATATGACAACGGTGTTCAGTGCCGCGTTGCCCGATACCCCCCACCCGTAGTTCACTGTGATCCCGGGCAGAGCACAGGAGGCGGCTTCCATGGGGGCTGGACACGATCACGGGCACGCCCACGGCGCGCCCACCACCGGCACGGCGGCAGCCGCGTACCGCGGGAGACTGCGGGTCGCGCTGTCCATCACGCTCACCGTGATGGTGGTCGAGATCGTCGGCGGCCTCCTGGCCGACTCCCTCGCGCTCGTGGCCGACGCGGCGCACATGGCGACGGACGCGGTGGGGCTGGGCATGGCGCTCCTCGCAATCCACTTCGCCAACCGGCCGCCCAGCGGCAACCGCACGTTCGGCTACGCGCGGGCCGAGATCCTCGCCGCGCTCGCCAACTGTCTGCTGCTGCTCGGTGTCGGCGGCTACGTCCTGTACGAGGCGATCCACCGCTTCGTGACACCCGCCGACACCGAGGGCGGTCTGACCATCGTCTTCGGTCTGATCGGTCTGGTCGCGAACACGATCTCGCTCACGCTGCTGCTGCGCGGCCAGAAGGAGAGCCTGAACGTGCGCGGCGCCTTCCTGGAGGTGGTCGCGGACGCGCTGGGTTCGGTGGCGGTGATCATCTCCGCCGCGGTCATCATGACCACCGGCTGGCAGGCGGCCGACCCGATCGCCTCGATCCTCATCAGCATCATGATCGTCCCGCGCACCTGGAAACTGCTCCACGAGACGCTCGAGGTGCTCCTGGAGGCGGCGCCCAAGAACGTCGACATGACGGAGGTGCGCGCCCACATCCTCGCCCTGCCCGGCGTCGAGGACGTGCACGACCTGCACGCCTGGACCATCACGTCGGGCATGCCGGTCCTCTCCGCCCATGTGGTCGTCAGCTCCGACGTCCTGAACGCCATCGGCCACGAGAAGATGCTCCACGAGCTCCAGGGCTGTCTGGGCCACCACTTCGACGTGGAGCACTGCACCTTCCAGCTGGAACCGAGCGGGCACGCGGAGCACGAGGCGAAGCTCTGCCACTGAAAGGCTCCAGCGGGAGGCTCTTAATTCGCGGGTGCGGTCGGCGGCTCCGGTGCTAGCGTGGCCACCGATCCGAGGAAGAGGTGGGTTGATGACTGTCGCGTTCGGTGCCGCTGCGCGCGGCGACAGGTGCGTCCCCATCCTCCGGGTCCACGGCTGACCCACGCCGAGCGGCGTGCGCGGCGGTCCGGGCCCCCGCATCCAAAGGTTTCCCACGTTGTCCGAACATCACGACTTGTCCGAGCACCGCGACTCGTCCGAGCGCGACGCCCGCCGCGAGGCCTTCTTCACCCTGCACCACCGACTGCCCCGGCAGGGCCCCGGCTCTGACGCCACCACCCGTCACCTCCTCTCACTCGCGGGCCCGCTGCCCGCCCGTCCCCGCGTGCTCGACCTGGGCTGCGGCCCCGGCCGCTCGGCGCTGCTCCTGGCCGCCGAGGCCGCGGCCGAAGTGACGGCGGTCGACCTGCATGAACCGTTTCTCGACGAACTGCGGACGGCCGCCGAGGCCCGGGGTCTCACCGCCTCGATCGACACCGTCAACGGGGACATGGGAGATCTCACCCACCCCGACGGCTCGTTCGACCTGCTCTGGGCCGAGGGCTCGGCCTATCTGATCGGTTTCGCCACCGCCCTGCGCCGCTGGCGGCGACTGCTCGCCCCCGGCGGCACGCTGGTCCTCACCCACTGCGTGTGGACCACCGACACGCCGTCCGACCAGGCCCGCGCGTTCTGGGAGGACGACTCGTTGCGCACGACCGACCAGGACACCCGGGTCGCGCGCGACGCCGGGTACTCCGTCCTGGGGGTCTACCTCCAGCCGGAGTCCGACTGGGACGAGTACTACGACGCGCTCGGCGTCCACGCCGACGTGGCTGATGTCACCCTGCCCGGCATGGCCGAGGCGGTGGCGGGCGCCCGGGCGGAGATCGCCATGCGCCGCGAGCACGGGAGGGAGTACGGCTACTTGGGCTATGTCCTGCGTCCGGTCACCGTCGGCGCCTGACGCGTCCCGCCCCGCCCGGTGCCCGTGTCGGCGCCTGCGTCCGTGGCCGTACCGCGGGTGCGCCGCGCACCGGGGTGAACCGGCCGCTGACAACGGCATCCGGCCCGGGTCCGACGGGCCGGACGAGCACCGGCTCCGGGGGTCCGGGCGAACATCTGATGGCCCCTGTCCTGGACGGTTCCCCGTCCGTGGCACCGGGCACGATCAAGTGTCCGGCCGCTTTCGGTGACCGACGGACGTCGGCCGCGTGTCCCGCTCCGGGCTCCCGGAGCGGGACATGCGGGGAGCCGCGAAGTGCCGGGAGTGCCGGTTTCGTACGGCAGACTTGGGGCTCGAAGACCGATGCGAAGGATGGGTATGCCGATCACACCTGCCACCGCGACGCACAGTTCGTCGAACGGCACCGTTGAAGCGATCTTGCTCGAGTTGGTCGACGAGGACGGCAACACGATCGGCACGGCGGAGAAGCTCGCCGCCCATCAGCCACCGGGACAGCTGCACCGGGCCTTCTCCGTGTTCCTCTTCGACGAGCACGGCAGGCTGCTGCTCCAGCAGCGCGCCCTGGGCAAGTACCACTCCCCCGGTGTCTGGTCCAACACCTGCTGCGGCCACCCCTACCCCGCCGAGGCGCCCTTCGCGGCGGCGGCCCGGCGGACGTACGAGGAGCTCGGCGTCTCGCCCTCGTTGCTCGCGGAGGCGGGCACGGTCCGCTACAACCACCCGGACCCGGAGTCGGGCCTGGTGGAGCAGGAGTACAACCATCTCTTCGTCGGCATGGTGCAGTCGTCGCTGCACCCCGATCCCGAGGAGGTCGGGGACACCGCGTTCGTGACCGCCGCCGAGCTCATGGAGCGGCACGCGAAGGACCCCTTCTCGGCGTGGTTCATGACGGTCCTGGACGCGGCCCGTCCGGCGATCAGGGAGCTGACGGGCCCGTCCGCCGGCTGGTGACGGACCCGTCCCTGCGAAGACCCCCCGAGAGCGCCAAGCCCTAGACGATGCTCACAGTGAGCGGCAGGGCGGCCCAGATCACCTTGCCGCCACTCGCCGTGTGCTCGACGTCGCACACCCCGCCCGACTCCCTGGCGACCTCCCGTACCAGCAGCAGCCCCCGGCCGCCGGTCTGGCCGTGGTCGGCCTCCAGGGCGGTGGGACGGTAGGGGTGGTTGTCCTCCACCGAGACCCGCACCCACTCGGCTCCCACGGCCACCTCCACGGCGAGCATCGGGGACAGCAGTGCCGCGTGCCGCACCGCGTTCGTGACCAGTTCGGAGACGATCAGCAAAAGCCCGTGGACGAGGTCGTCCGAGACGGGCACTTGTTGACGGAAGAGCAGGTCACGAACGGCGTGTCGTGCCTGCGGAACCGAGGCGTCGATGGCGGGAGCGGTGAACCGCCACACCCCCTCGTACGGCAGCGGACCCGGCGGTCTCCGATCAGGAGGCACATCCCCGGCGCCTTCAGGGCGGGAGTCGAACCCCCGCCCGTGGTTCTCCATCGTCCGGTCGCCACCCTTGCGCTCGATTGTCACCACACGTCGAGTGTTGGTAACGCGCTGGTCCGGACCGCATCCCTGAACAGAAGTCAGCGACTATCGACGGCTTCTGACCGTTGGCGCATGGCATGGTCGCCCGCGCGACCACTCCTGCCCGTGTGGTGTCTGCTTCGAGAACTATTCGGGTTGTACGGGTTGGGCGCCGGGCTCGCCCGTTTCGTCCGTCAGTGGCCGCGCCCCGAGACCAGATGTACGATGCGCCGCCCGCCGAGGCCGGTGGCGATCAGACCCAGCCCGTCGAAGAGCAGCGCGAGCGAGAAGAAGCAGCCGATGACGTACTTGCTGCTGCTCGGCCAGTTGTCCAGCACCAGGATGCCGAGGAGCAGGTCGAAGGCGCCCTGCAGGAGGGTCCAGCCGAACTGCGCACCGCGCACCACGAGACTGCCGACCACCCGGAACACCCCGCCGGTCAGGAACAGCAGGGCCGCGAACATGGTGAGCGCCTCGGCCGCCGCGTCCGGGCGGCGGATCACCACCACTCCGGCCGCGATGTTCAGGGCCGCGACCACCACCCCGAGCCAGAAGAAGTTGGTGCCGCGGGCCTGGACGGCGTGCAGCAGTCCGACCGCGCCGCCGATCAGCAGCAGCCAGCCGAACAGGATCATCGAGGTCAGGGTCGCCACGCCGGTGTAGACGAGCCCGACGAGCCCCGCGAGCACCAGGATCACGCCGAACGCGGCGGTCCAGCTGAGGCCGCGCGTCAGATTCGTGGTCGCGTCGCTCGGCGCCCTGTCCTTGGTCCTGGCCATCAGCGCCTCCTCGCGCCCGGCCCCTTCTTGATCGTACGTTCGAGGGTTGCGGATAGCATCCGGCATATGGAGCCGCAGCTGCTGCACAGCGTGGGCGACGGGGTCGCCACCGTCGTCATTCACCACCCGGCCAAGCGCAACGCCATGACGGCCGACATGTGGAGGGCACTGCCGCCCCTGCTCGACCGGCTCGCCACCGACCCGGATGTCCGCGTCCTCGTGCTCACCGGCGAGGGCGGCACCTTCTGCGCGGGGGCCGACATCTCGACGCTGCGGGGCTCCTCGGACGAGGCGCAGGGGCTCGCCGTGAACGCCGAGGAGGCGCTCGCCGCGTTCCCCAAACCGACGCTCGCGGCGATCCACGGGTACTGCGTCGGCGGTGGATCCCAGCTCGCGGCGGCCTGCGATCTGCGGTTCGCGGAGGAGGGCGCGCGGTTCGGAGTGACGCCGGCGAAGCTGGGGATCGTCTACGCGGCCTCGGCCACCCGGCGGCTGGTGTCGTTGGTGGGGCCGGCGACCGCCAAGTACCTGCTGTTCTCGGGCGAGCTGATCGACACCGAACGGGCGCTGCGCACGGGTCTGGTGGACGAGGTGCTGCCCGAGGGCGAACTCGACAAGCGGGTCGGGGAGTTCACCCGCGTCCTGGCCGCACGGTCGTTGCTGACGCAGGCGTCCGCCAAGGAATTCGCCCATGGACGGACCGACCGGGACGCGTACTGGGCCGAGCAGGCGCGCGGGAGCAACGACACCGCGGAGGGCGTCGCCGCGTTCCTGGAGCGCCGGCCGCCGCGCTTCACCTGGACCACACCGGCCTCCACCGCGACCACTCAGTCCTCCACCGCGACTACTCCATGATGAAGCGGCTCTTCGCCCGGAACTCCGCCACGAGATGTGCGGGAGCCTTCTGGGGGGACCCTGCATCGTAGGGCGGCTGCGGGTCGTACTCCGTCAGCAGTTGTACGGCCTGTGCGTGTTCGTCGCCCGCGATCCGTCCGAGCAGGGCGAGCCCCATGTCGATGCCGGACGACACGCCGGCCGCGGTGACGTACTTCCCGTCGAACACCACTCGCTCTCCGGTCGGCTCGGCACCGAAGCGCTTGAGGTGGTCGAGGGCCAGCCAGTGCGAGGTGGCGCGACGGCCTTCTAGCAGCCCCGCGGCGGCCAGCAGCAGGGAGCCGGTGCACACGGAGGTCGTCCAGGTGCTCGTGGCGTCGGCGGCGCGCAGCCAGTCCAGCAGGACCCGGTTGTCCATCTGCGGGGTCTGGCCCGGTCCGCCGGGGACCACGACGATGTCCGGGTGCGGCACCTCGGCCAGGGTCCTGTCGGCGGTCAGGGCCAGGTTGCCACTCTCGTTGCGGACGGGGCCGGTGTCCTCGGCGACGAAGACGGTCTCCGCGTCGGGCAGGCGGCCGAGGGTCTCGTAGGGGCCCACGGCGTCCAGGGCGGTGAAGCGGTCGAAGAGGACGATGGCGATCTGCATCGGGTTCCTTTCCACGGCTGGGTGGGGCAGGGGTGTCAGGTACGGGCCGGCCACCGGGTGGGGGCGGGGCGGAAGCGGCGCCGGTATTCCGCCGGTGCCGTGCCGAGCGTCTTCACGAAGGCACGGCGCATCGCCTCGGGGGTGCCGTAGCCACAGGCGCGGGAGATCTCCTCGACTCCGTCGGCGGTGTCCTCCAGGAGGCGCCGGGCGTGTTCGAGGCGGACGCGGTCGACGTACCGGCCCGGAGTCATGCCCGTCTCGGTCTGGAAGGCGCGGGCGAAGTGCCGGGGCGAGAGCCGGGCGCGGGCGGCGAGCGACTCGACGGACAGGTCGTCGCCGGGGTGCTCGGTGATCCACTGCTGGACCTCGCGGAGCGGTTCGCGCCGCGCCGTCTGCGCGGCCAGCTGGGCGCTGAACTGGGCCTGGTTGCCCGGGCGCCGCAGGAAGACGACGAGGTGGCGGGCGACCGTCAGGGCGGCCTCCCGGCCGAGGTCCTCCTCCACGAGCGCGAGGGCGAGGTCGATGCCGGAGGTGACGCCGGCCGAGGTGGACACCTGTCCGTCCCGCACGTAGATGGGGTCGGGGTCGACCTCGACGGCCGGGTGGTCGCGGGCGAGCTTGTCGCAGTACGCCCAATGGGTCGTCGCGCGGCGGCCGTCCAGGAGGCCCGCCTCGGCGAGCGGGATGGCACCGGTGCAGACGGACACCAGGCGCTCGGCGCGCGGCCCGTGCGCGCGCAGCCAGTCGGTCAGCCGGGGGTCGGGGCGCCGGGTGCCCCGGCCGCCCGGGACCAGCAGGGTGTGCGGGGCGGGCGCGTCGGCGAGGATGTGGTCCGGGATGAGGGAGAGGCCGCTGGTGGTACGCACGGGTGCGCCGTCCAGGGAGGCGGTGTGGATGCGGTACGAGCCGCCGCGGAAGGCCTCGGCGCCCGCGAAGACCTCCACGGGGCCCGTGACGTCGAGGCTCTGCACTTCGTCGAAGAGGACGACCAGGACGGTTCGCATGCTCTCGATTCTTGGCGAGCGGGGTGATGGCCGCAATGACGGGTACCCCACCTTTCCTGCCATCTCCTCTCCCACCTTCCCCGCGTACCGACCAGTCGGTAACCTTCGGTCATGAGCACACCTCTGCCGGAGCGCGCCGGGCGGCGCTGCCACAACGTCCTCAACCCGCTGCACTCGACGCACTACTTCTCGCCGGACCTGGGCCGGGAGCTGGCCGCCGTCGGGATCGAGGACAGCAGCGGCGCGTACTTCGCCGTGCGGGCCGCCGCCATGGGGCCGGTGGGTCCCGGCACGGTGACAGCGACGTTCTACAACTTCCGCCACGAGCTGGTGGCCCGGCATGTGCCCGGAGTGTGGAAGAAGGCGTCCCCGGAGACCGTCCTCGCGGCACGCGCGCGTGCCGTCGACGCGACCTGGCGCCGGCTCCTCGGCGAGGACGGCCTCGCCTCCAAGGAGATGGCCGAGGCCGCGGAGCTCGCCCTGCGGGCGGCCGAGGCCTGCGCCAGAACCGCGCGTCCGCTGTACTCCGCCCACGCTGACCTGCCCGTGCCCGACGCGCCGCACCTCGCCCTCTGGCACGGCGCCACCCTGCTGCGCGAGCACCGGGGCGACGGTCACCTCGCGGCGCTGCTCGACGCGGAACTCGACCCGGTCGAGGCTCTGGTGAGCCACACCGCGACCGGCAAGGGCATGGCCCCGAAGTGGGCACTGGGCACGCGCGGCTGGTCGCGGGCGCACTGGGACGCGGCGGTCGAACGGCTGCGCGAGCGCGGACTGCTCGACTCGGACGGAGAGTTGACCGAGGCAGGGGTGGCCCTGCGCCAGGAGATCGAGGACCGCACGGACCGGCTGGACCATGCCCCGTACGAGCATCTGGGCGCCGCGGGCGTGGAGCGCCTCACCGAGCTGGCACGGGGCATCCTGATGCGGGCGCTGGCGGCCGGCGCGTTCCCCGAGGGCATGACCGGCAAGGGCTGACAGCGCCGATCGGCGCCCTGATCCCCCGTTGTCGGTGCCACCTGCCACAATTGCCGCGCAACCTCAGTGGAGAAGGCGGTACGGGATCGTGACGACACCCCTCGTAGGGTCCATCGAAGGCAGGATCGCCGAGGAGCTCGGCGTACGGGAGCGGCAGGTCAAGGCCGCCGTCGACTTGCTCGACGGCGGGTCGACGGTGCCCTTCATCGCCCGCTACCGCAAGGAAGCGACCGAGATGCTCGACGATGCGCAGTTGCGCACCCTCGAGGAGCGGCTGCGCTATCTGCGGGAGCTGGAGGAGCGGCGCACGGCGATCCTCGAATCGGTGCGCGAGCAGGGCAAGCTCGCCGAGGAGGTCGAGGCGCAGATCCGTGGCGCCGAGACGAAGGCGCGGCTCGAGGACATCTATCTGCCGTTCAAGCCGAAGCGGCGCACGAAGGCGCAGATCGCACGCGAGGCGGGCCTGGAGCCGCTGGCCGAGGGCCTGCTCGGCGACCCGTCGGTCGACCCGCTCGCCGCGGCGACCGCGTTCGTCGACGCGGACAAGGGCGTCGCCGACCCGCAGGCCGCGCTGGACGGCGCCCGGTCGATCCTCACGGAGCGGTTCTCGGAGGACGCCGACCTGATCGGCGAGCTGCGCGAGCGCATGTGGGTGCGCGGGCACCTGGCCGCCAAGGTGCGGGACGGCAAGGCGGAGGCGGGCGCCAAGTTCGCCGACTACTTCGACTTCGCCGAGCCCTTCAAGGAGCTGCCCTCGCACCGCGTCCTCGCCATGCTGCGCGGTGAGAAGGAGGAGGTCCTCGACCTCGTCCTGGAGCCCGAGGAGCCCTCCGAGCAGCCCGGTCCCTCCTCGTACGAGGGAATCGTCGCCCACCGCTTCCAGATCGCCGAGCGCGGTCGTCCCGGCGACAAGTGGCTCACGGACACGGTCCGCTGGGCCTGGCGGACCCGCATCCTCGTGCACCTCGGCATCGACCTGCGCCTTCGGCTGCGCACGGCCGCCGAGGACGAGGCGGTGAACGTCTTCGCGGCGAACCTGCGGGACCTGCTGCTCGCCGCCCCGGCGGGCACCCGCGCGACGCTGGGCCTCGACCCCGGTTTCCGTACGGGTGTCAAGGTCGCCGTGGTCGACGCGACCGGCAAGGTCGTGGCCACGGACGTCATCTACCCGCACGTCCCGGCCAACAAGTGGGACGAGGCCATCGCCAAGCTCGCCCGCCTCGCCAAGGAGCACGCGGTCGAGCTGATCGCGATCGGCAACGGCACGGCGTCCCGCGAGACCGACAAGCTCGCCGGTGAACTCATCACCAAGCACCCGGAGTTGAACCTCACCAAGGTGATGGTGTCCGAGGCGGGGGCGTCGGTGTACTCGGCGTCCGCGTTCGCCTCGCAGGAGCTGCCCGACATGGACGTGTCGCTGCGCGGCGCCGTCTCCATCGCGCGCCGCCTCCAGGACCCGCTGGCCGAGCTGGTGAAGATCGACCCGAAGTCCATCGGCGTCGGGCAGTACCAGCACGACCTGTCCGAGGTGAAGCTCTCCCGGTCCCTGGACGCGGTGGTCGAGGACTGTGTGAACGGCGTGGGCGTGGACGTGAACACGGCCTCCGCCCCGCTGCTCGCCCGCGTCTCCGGCATCACCTCCGGGCTCGCGGAGAACATCGTGGCGCACCGCGACGCCAACGGCCCCTTCACGTCCCGTACCACCCTCAAGAAGGTCGCCCGGCTAGGTCCGAAGGCGTACGAGCAGTGCGCGGGCTTCCTGCGCATCCGGGGCGGGGATGACCCGCTGGACGCGTCCAGCGTGCACCCGGAGGCGTATCCGGTGGTGCGGAGGATGGTGAAGACGGCGGGCAGCGAGGTCGCCTCCCTGATCGGCAACACCGGTGTGCTGCGCTCGCTCAGGCCGACCGACTTCGTGGACGAGACGTTCGGTCTGCCGACCGTCACGGACATCCTGAAGGAGCTGGAGAAGCCCGGGCGCGACCCGCGCCCCGCCTTCAAGACGGCCACTTTCAAGGAGGGCGTCGAGAAGATCTCCGACCTGACCTCCGGGATGGTGCTCGAGGGGGTCGTCACGAACGTGGCCGCGTTCGGGGCCTTCGTGGACATCGGCGTCCACCAGGACGGTCTGGTGCATGTCTCGGCGATGTCGAAGACGTTCGTGAAGGACCCGCGTGATGTGGCGAAGCCGGGTGACATCGTCAAGGTGAAGGTGCTCGAGATCGACATCCCGCGCAAGCGGATCTCTCTCACGCTGCGGCTCGACGACGAGGCGACCGGGTCGGACGAGCAGGGTGGGGGTGGGCGTCCGCAGCGGGGCGGGCGGCCTCCGCAGCAGCGCCAGCAGCAGCGTCAGCAGCGGGGCGGGGCGGGCGGAGGCGGTGGTGGCGGCGGTTCGCGGCAGGCCGCTCCGCCGCCGGCCAACAGTGCGATGGCCGACGCGCTGCGGCGCGCGGGGCTTGTCGATCCGAAGAAGGGCAGGCGCTGAGCCACCGAGGGGGCGGGGGGAGCTGCGGGTGATCAGTGGCTGAGCGCGCCCACGCGGCGGAGCCGCATATATGTCACTGCCCCGCGCCCCTTTCGGGGCGCTGTAAGGGCCCCGGATCCTAAGGTGACCGTATGGTCGGCTCGCGTGTCATCACCTGGGAAGTCACTGAGAGCAAGGGGCTCGAGACCTCTTGGATCACGTCCGGCGCCCGTTCGTTGCGGGCGCGCGGGCGTGCGGTCGGGACGGTTCCCGAGCCGTACTGGATCTCTTACGAGCTCGACACCGTCGACGGGTTCGTGACCCGGCGGCTGTGTGTGAGCGCCGAGACGGCCTCGGGCACCCGCTCGCTGGACCTGCGGCACGACGGTGAGGGGCACTGGACGGCGGACGGTGACTGGCTGCCCGACCTCGGTGGAGCCCTCGACTGCGACCTGGGCCTGTGCCCGCTCACCAACACGATGCCGGTGCTGCGCCACGGGCTGCATCTCGGGCCGGGTGAGCGGGAGTTCCTGATGGCCTGGGTGTCGGTGCCGGACCTGGCCGTGCGGGCGTCGCAGCAGACGTACACGCATCTCGGGCGCACCGGGGACGGCGGGCGCGTGCGTTTCTCGTCCGGTGACGACCGCAGCGATCTGGAGTTCGACGCGGAGGGGTACGTCGTGGACTACCCCACGATGGCGCGACGGCTGGTCACGGCGTAGGTCAGCGCTCCGTCACCTTGCCCGCCGCCACTTCCAGTCGGCGCGTGGTGTGGACCGCGTCGAGCATGCGGCGGTCGTGGGTCACGAGGAGCAGGGTGCCCTCGTACGTCTCGAGCGCCGCCTCCAGCTGTTCGATCGCCGGGAGGTCGAGGTGGTTGGTCGGCTCGTCGAGGACGAGGAGGTTGACGCCACGGCCCTGGAGGAGGGCGAGGGCCGAGCGGGTGCGCTCGCCGGGAGAGAGGGTGGCCGCCGGGCGCAGGACGTGTTCCGCCTTGAGGCCGAACTTGGCCAGCAGGGTGCGGACCTCGGCCGGTTCGGTGTCGGGGACGGCGGCGCTGAACGCGTCGAGCAGGGACTCGGAGCCGTGGAAGAGTTTGCGGGCCTGGTCGACCTCGCCGACGACGACGCCGGAGCCGAGGGTCGCGTGACCGGCGTCCAGCGGGACCCTGCCGAGCAGGGCGCCGAGCAGGGTCGACTTGCCCGCGCCGTTGGCGCCCGTGACGGCGACCCGGTCCGCCCAGTCGATCTGGAGGGTCGCGGGGCCGAAGGTGAAGTCGCCGCGCCGCACCTCGGCGTCACGCAGGGTGGCGACGACGGCGCCGGAGCGCGGTGCGGCCGCGATCTCCATCCGCAGCTCCCACTCCTTGCGCGGCTCGTCGACGACGTCCAGGCGCTCGATCATGCGCTGGGTCTGCCGGGCCTTGGCGGCCTGCTTCTCGCTGGCCTCGCTGCGGAACTTGCGGCCGATCTTGTCGTTGTCGTTGTTCGCCTTGCGCCGGGCGTTCTTCACGCCCTTGTCCATCCAGGAGCGCTGCATCTGGGCGCGGCCTTCGAGGGCGGAGCGCTTGTCGGCGTACTCCTCGTAGTCGTCGCGGGCGTGCCGGCGGGCGGTGTCGCGCTCCTCCAGGTAGGCCTCGTAGCCGCCGCCGTAGAGGGTGATCTGCTGCTGGGCGAGGTCGAGTTCGAGCACCTTGGTGACCGTGCGGGTCAGGAACTCGCGGTCGTGGCTGACGACGACGGTGCCCGCGCGCAGCCCGGAGACGAAGCGTTCGAGCCGCTCCAGGCCCTCCAGGTCCAGGTCGTTGGTGGGCTCGTCGAGCAGGAAGACGTCGTAGCGGGACAGGAGCAGGGAGGCGAGTCCGGCGCGGGCCGCCTGGCCGCCGGACAGGGACGTCATCGGCTGGTCGAGGTCGACGCCGAGCCCGAGGGTGTCGGCGACCTCCTCGGCACGCTCGTCGAGGTCGGCGCCGCCCAGGTCGAGCCAGCGCTCCAGGCTCTCCGCGTACGCGTCGTCCGCGCCCGGCGCGCCGTCGACGAGTGCCTGCGTCGCCTCGTCCATGACACGCTGGGCCTCGGCCACACCGGTGCGCCGGGCCAGGAACGCCCGGACGCTCTCGCTCTCGCGCCGCTCCGGCTCCTGTGGCAGATGGCCGACGCTCGCCGACGGCGGGGACAGCCGCAGCTCCCCCTCCTCGGGCGTGAGCAGTCCGGCGAGCATCCGCAGCAGGGTGGACTTGCCCGCGCCGTTGGCACCGACGAGTCCGATCACATCGCCGGGCGCGACCACGAGGTCGAGCCCGGAGAAGAGCGAGCGGTCGCCGTGTCCGGCGGCGAGGTTCTTGGCGACGAGAGTGGCAGTCATCAGGAGGCCGATCCTAACGGCCCGGCCGCCCCGGCCGCGCCGCCCGATTCCGTGCGGGGCCACGTCCCGGTTTCCGTGCGGGGCCGCACCCCCGTGTCCGTGCGGCCCGCTCAGTGGGCCATCGCCTCCACCAGCACACTCCCCGAGGTCCGCGCCACGAGGAAGGACTCCCCCTTCACGGCCTTGGCGTCCAGGGCGATCCGGTGTCTGCCCGCCTCCAGGATCCCGTCGAAGACCTCCTGCGTGTGCGTGCGGTACAGCCGGTCGAGGCGGTACGCGGTGATCTGGACCCGGCAGGTGGAGGTGACCTCGATGCCCGCCTCGCCGTCGGCGGCGACCAGGCGGGTGAGGCGGCGCAGCTCGTGGGGACTGCGGTCCAGGGCATTCTCGATCTGCGCGACGAGGAGCGGAACGACGGGGGCCAGGCCGTCGACGTAGGCGACCTCGACCCCGGCCCGCTCGAAGGACCGCCGTACGGCCGCGCGCTCCTGTTCGCCGACGGCGCGCCCGAAGGCCACCGCGCCGTATCCGCGGAGTTCCTCGGCCGGGACGTCGGTGGCGTCGCGGGTGATGTCGGCGCCGATGCCGATGGTGCGCAGGGCAGCGGCGAGCTTGGCGAGCACGGCGACCCGGGCGCCGATGAGCAGGACCCGGCGGCGCGCCCCGGGGTCGCCGAGGAGCAGCGAGTTCAGGGCGCTGCGGTACTCGGCGCCCTGGAAGCGGAACGGCCCTATCCCGTGGTAGCCGTTGAGCTCCAGATCGGCGTGTTCGCCGGTCTGCCAGGCAAAGTCGCGCCACACGTAGTCGTCGCAGGAGTCGTCCTTCTCGATGACGGCGGTCACGGCACCGCATTCGATGCCCTCGCACTCGGGACAGCCGTAGATCACGTAGCGGCCGTCTTCGAGCGGCGCCTCGGCCTCCAGGAGGAGGCTTCGGACCTGGGCGGTGAAGATGGCGGGTGGTACGTCGGAGGCGAGCGGGGACACCGCGTCGAGGTCGGAGAGCTGGTACAGCAGCGGGCGGCCGTCGACGATGAAGTCGACGAAGTCCCGGTGCACTTGGTAGTCACCGTTGGCGAGGACTCCACCGGCACGCATCGCCGGTGCCAGGCCGAAGGTCGCGTACTCGGCAGACATGCTGTGAGTATCCCCAGACTGGGAGTGATGTGAGCACGGCATGACATATTCCGCTAACGTCCCTGCATGGACAACGCGCCCAGCGGTGACGTGATCGTGGTCGGAAGCGGTGTCGTCGGGTTGACGACGGCGATCGTCCTGGCCGAGCGCGGCCGGCGGGTACGGGTGTGGGCGCGGGAGTCCGGCGAGCTGACCACCTCGGCCGTTGCCGGCGCGCTGTGGTGGCCGTACCGCATCCGGCCGAAGGCGCTCGCGGGCGAATGGGCCCTGCGATCACTCTCCGTGTACGAGGAGTTGGCGAGCCGCCCGGACGAGACGGGCGTACGCGTGGTCGAGGGCGTACAGGGTGAGACGCGGCTGGACGAGCTGGAGCCGTGGGCCGCCAGGGTGCCGGGGCTGCGGGCGACGACGGCCGAGGAGTACGCGGGTACGGGGCTGTGGGCGCGGTTGCCGCTGATCGACATGCCGGTGCATCTGGGCTGGCTGCGCGAGCGGTTCCTGCGGGCGGGCGGAGCCGTCGAGACACGGACAGTGACGGATCTCGCGGAGGTCGAGGCGCCGGTCGTCGTCAACTGCACGGGGCTGGGTGCCCATACGCTCGTACCGGATCCGGCCGTACGGCCCGTGCGCGGGCAGCTCGTGATCGTGGAGAACCCCGGGGTCCATACCTGGCTCGTGTCGACGGACAGGGACGCCGGCACGACCACCTATGTCTTCCCGCACCCGGACCGGCTCGTGCTGGGTGGCACGACCGACGACGATGACTGGTCGCTCACGCCGGATCCGGCGGCGGCCGAAGCGATCGTGGAACGGTGTGTGGCGCTGCGGCCGGAGATCGCCGGGGCGCGCGTGCTGGGCCATCGGGTGGGGCTGCGGCCGGTGCGTGACACGGTCCGGCTGGAGCGTGAAGTACTGCCCGACGGGCAGGTGTTGGTGCACCACTACGGTCATGGCGGCGCGGGCGTCACGGTGGCCTGGGGCTGTGCGCGGGAGGCGGCCGGGCTCGCGCTGGGCGAGGAACCGGCCGCCGTGCGCCCTTGAGGGAGTCAGTGGGTCAGCGGGACTCCCCCGGGACCCGGAGGGCACTGCTCGGATCGCGTACGCCGTCGAGGCCGGCCGTGCTCGCGGCGGCGGTGGAGCCCGCCGTGGCCCTGGCGAAGGCACCGGCGCCGCCGACGAACGGCACACGGGCGGACGTACGGGACAGGTCCAGCGTGAGGGTCGGAGTGGTCGACGGGGGGTCGATGAGGTCCTTGTCGGTGCCCGCGACGATCAGGGCGAGCCGGTGTCCCGCCGGGACGACGTGGTCGGTGGCGGCCAGGTCGAGCGTGATCGTGTACGCCTTGCCCGGGGTGAGCGGGACGCCCTTGAGGTCGGAGGCGTAGTTGCCGAGGTCGGCCCAGCCGCGGCTGAAGACCGTGGCGGCGACGTCGGTCTTCTTCGCCTGGGTGACCTTGTAGCAGGAGCTGTCGCCGCTCGTGCTCGGACCCCAGCAGGTGCGGTCGGTGAGGGTGGTGATGCCCTCACCGCCGTCGGCGTAGTCGCGGATGGTGTCCGGGCCCAGGTCGACCAGGACCGCGGAGAGGTGGGCGGTCGAGGTGGTCGGCGTGGCCGTGACGATCACCTTGGAGGAGCCGGACAGACGCAGGTCCCTGGTCAGCGGCTTGGTGACGAACCCGGTCTTCTCGGAGGTGGACCGGTCGATGTGGGCCGCCCAGTCGGTCTCGCTCAGCTGCGGGTCGTCGGTGAAGGCCTCGGTTCCGGAACCCGTACGCAGGCCGAGGGTGCCGACGCCCGCCTGGGTGCCCGTGCCCGGACGCAGTGTCGTCGTCTGCGTCCCGCGGGGCGGCCAGATGCCGGAGGTGACCCACTGGTCGGGGTGGCGCTCGATGTCGGCCATGGGCTCGTCGTCGATGCCGTTGTCGTAGCCGAGGAGTTCGTGGTCGAACCAGCGGTGCAGGGTGTCGACCCAGGCGGCGCGGCGGAAGTCGAAGGGGTCGACATGGCCGGTCTGGGAGAGCCAGATCTTGCGCTCGACGCCGTTCTTGGCGAGGGCGCTCCACCACTGGCCGAAGTTCTTGGTGCGGACGTTGAGGTCCTGCATGCCGTGCACCAGGAAGACGCTCGCCCTGACCTTGCTCGCGTCCTTCACGTAGTCGCGCTCGGTCCAGAACTTGGTCCAGTCACCGGTGCGCGGCGCCCCGTCGACGAGCTTCTGCTGCACGGCGGCGCACTTGGCGGTGGCCTCGGGGCTGTCGACGTAGCCGGAGAGCCAGTCCGGGCCCGAGTCGTACAGCGGGGCGCCCTTGGCGAAGTAGTAGTCGTACCAGGAGGAGATGGCGCTGATCGGCACGATGGTCTTCAGGCCCTTGACGCCGGTCGCGGCGACACCGTTGGCGATGGTGCCGTCCCAGCTCTTGCCGATCATGCCGGTTCTGCCGTTGGTCCAGGTCGCCTTGGCCCGGTCGGCGCCGGTACGCGTCGTGTAGCCCTTGGCCCGGCCGTTGAGCCAGTCGACCACGGCCTTCGCGGACTGGACGTCGGAGCGGCCGCCGACGTCCACGCAGCCGTCGGAGCGATTGGTTCCGGCCAGGTCGACGCCGACGAAGGCGTAGCCGCGCGGCACGAAGTAGTTGTCGTAGAACAGCGGCATCTGGACGACGTCGCCGTTCGCGTCGTACGTCTTGAGCTGGCTCTCGTTGCCGCGCCCGCAGCAGGAGTAGTACGGGCTTGCGTCCATGATCACGGGAACCTTGCGGCCCTGCTGGGCGAGTTCACGGGGCCGGACGATGTCGACGGCGACGCGGTCACTCTTCCCGTCGCCGTCGCCGTCGAGGCCGGTGTCCACCCAGACGGCTTCGCGGATCGCGTTCTCGTACGAGTAGACCGGGGTGCTCTCCCGGGGCGCGCCGTGTGCGGCGGCGGGGGCGAGGAAGACGGCCATCAGGGCGGCGGTGACCGCCGTCGCGAGCGATCTCCAGGTCGTGAAGCGCATACGGCGCGCTGGTTTCGGCATGCGCGGAAGGTACCCCGGTCAACTCCGGTACAAAAGAGGGTCGGTGGAGGCAGCCGGGCCCGAATCGGTCATGTCGGCCGAATGGCGATCGTGTGACGGGAGGGGCGATGGACAGGGTGACGGCACAGGGAGTCAATAGGCTCCGAACTGTCCTCGTTCCCCCATGACTTGGAGCTCCTCGTGCACCGCAGACTCATCGCCCCGGGCGCCCTCGCCGCCTCCCTCCTGCTGGCGATCCCGGCATCGGCGGCGGACTACACCCCCGGGGCGCCCGGTATCGGCGACCCCTACTACCCGGCCTACGGCAACGGCGGATACGACGTCTCGCACTACGACCTGCGGCTCCAGTACCAGCCGGCCACCGACGAGTTGCAGGGAACGGCGACCCTCCTGGCCACCACCACGCAGGACCTCTCACGCTTCGACCTCGACTTCCTGCTCGATGTGAGCGAGGTGCGGGTCAACGGGGCGAAGGCCTCCTTCACCACCTCGGGCCAGCACGAGCTGGAGATCACCCCGGCGACTCCGCTGCCGAAGGGCACGCCCGTCACGGTCGTCGTCCGTTACAGCGGGGTGCCCTCGACGAAGAGCGCGTACGGCTTCTCGACCTGGCACCGCACTCCGGACGGGGCCGTCGCGGCGGACGAGCCCGAGTCGGCCTGGTGGTGGTTCCCCAGCAACGACCACCCGAGCGACAAGGCCACCTATGACGTCTCGGTGGCCGTGCCGGACGGTACGCAGGCGATCTCCAACGGCACGCTCCAGTCGACGAGTTCACGACTCGGCTGGACCCGCTACAGCTGGCGGTCCAACAAGCCGCAGGCGACCTATCTCGCCACGCTCGCCATCGGAAAGTTCGACATCACGACGGGCACGACGTCCGGTGGCGTCCCGGTCGTCAACGCGTACAGCAAGGACCTCGGCGACAACGACGGGGCCGCGCGGGCCAGCGTCGAGCGGACCGGGGAGATCGTCGACTGGCTGACCGGCTACTTCGGCCCGTACCCCTTCAGCTCGGTGGGCGGATACGTGCCGAACACCACCACCGGGTACGCGCTGGAGACCCAGACGCGCGTCTACTACAGCCCCCGGCAGTTCGCGAACGGCTCCAACACCTCGGTGGTCGTCCATGAGCTGGCGCATCAGTGGTACGGCGACGACGTGTCCCTGAAGGGCTGGAAGGACATCTGGATCAACGAGGGCTTCGCGCGGTACGCACAGTGGCTGTGGTCCGAGCACGAGGGCGAGGGGACGGCGCAGGAGCTCGCGGACTACGTGTACGCCTCGCATCCGGCGGACGACGCCTTCTGGAAGGTCGCGCCGGGTGACCCCGGTCCGGACAACCAGTTCGACACGGCGGTCTACGACCGGGGGGCGGTGGCGGTGCAGGCGCTGCGCAACGAGGTCGGGGACGACACGTTCTTCGCCATCCTGAAGGGATGGCCGCGGGAACACGCCTACGGGAACGCGTCCGTCGGGGACTTCCAGAAGTACGCGGAGAAGGTGTCGGGCAAGTCGCTCGCCACGCTCTTCGACACCTGGCTGTTCGAGCCGTCGAAGCCGGCGGCGCCCGCGGCGCGGGGTGCGTCGATCGCGGTGGCCCCGGCCACGGCGGGGGCCCCGGCGCAGCCCAGGTCGTGGAAGAAGATCGCGGCAACGGATTCCGTCCACTCCGGCTGAACCGGCACCGCGGGCCCCGCAACGGGGCCTCAGCCCACGCGCCCGCCCTTCCGTCTCTCAGGGCGGGCGCGTGGGGGCCGTTCGCGAACGGGCGTCAGTTGGCCTGCTCCACCGGGGCCGTGATCCGCTCGCCCACGATGCGGCTCGCCAGCTCCGAGGCCAACTCCGATACGGACATCCGGAGTTCGGCGTCGGCCGCCGCGCACTCGGACTCGATGCGGGCGCGGCCGTCGGCCACCACGGCGTCACGTTCGCGCTGCCCGTCCGCGCGGGCCTCGGCGATCAGGGCGGAGCCCTGTTCGAGGGCCTGCTGGCGGATGCGGGCGGCTTCGTGGCGGGCCTCGGCCAACAGGGCCTCGGTCCCGAGACGTTCACTCTCGGCGCGGGCGCGCACGGCTTCGGCGCGCTCCTTGGCGCCGTTGATCGCGTCGTCCCGCAGTTCGAGCGCCCGGTTCATCCGAGGGAGCACGCGGGCGACGAACAGGTAGATGAAGGCGAACAGCGCCAGGGCGTAGCCCAGGTCCTGAACCTTCGGGTTGAGTGGACCTATCGGGTAGGGGATGAGTTCCATGGCCGTGACTTACCCGCTCATGCGTGCGAACCAACGCGCATCTGCGCCAGAGTTGACCGAAAACAGCCCCTCTGAACGACCCCGGTGGGCCCACCATCGGCGCGAGAAGCCGCGCGCCCATCCCGCGGGCCCCGCTCATTCCCCGTAGTCGTACACCGTCACCGCCACCCCCCGCTCCACCAGCCGTCGCATGATCAGCGGCTCCACCCGGGACCAGTCGCCGCCGGCCAGACCGCAGCCGATGCGGGGCATGTGGACGGACGCGTCGAGTTCGGCGGCCTTGATCGCCACGTGGGCGAGGCCCGTGTCGATCGCCTCGTAGCGGACGGGGACCCCCTTGCTGCCCGTCCGAGTGCCCCGCTGACCTATCAGGTTCGCCACCCACACATACTTCTCGACCTGGACGAACCGGGTCGCGCCCAGCCCGAAGTCGTTGTGCGCCCGGTCCCGGTGCCACGCCCGGTACGCCGCCTCCGGCTCGGGCCAGCGGCGGGACAGGGCCAGGACGAACCCCTTCCCCCAGCCCCCGATGTCATTGCAGACATGAGCGATCAGCTTGACGCCCTTGACCGACGGAGCGGTGGCGTCACCCCGGACATATGTGATCTCCGACATGACGCCAGCGTAGGCACCACCACTGACAGCGGCGTGCGATCTGCTACTTCGTCAGCTCGCTCAGTTCCTGGTCCGTGGCCTTCGAGACCCGGTGGCGGATCGCGAACCAGCCGCCGACCAGCAGTGCCGCGATCACCGGGATGAGGAGCAGGGTCTTGCGGCCGACCTCGGGGTCGTTGCCCATCAGGCCGAGCACGGCCAGCAGGAAGGCGATGGTGACGATCTCGGTCACAGGGCTGCCGGGGAGCCGGAAGGACGGGCGGGTGACCAGGCCGTCCTTGGCACGGCGGACGAACACCAGGTGACAGACCATGATGATCACCCAGGTGCTGATGATGCCCAGGGACGCCACGTTCAGGACGATCTCGAAGGCCTGGCTGGGCATGAGGTAGTTCAGGCCGACGCCGAGCACGCACACCGCGCAGGTGAGCAGGATGCCGCCGTACGGGACCTGGTTGCGGTTCATCTTCGCGGTGAACCGGGGCGCGGAGCCCGCCGTCGCCATGGAGCGCAGGATGCGGCCGGTGGAGTACAGGCCGGAGTTCAGGGACGACATGGCCGCGGTGAGGACGACCAGGTTCATGACGTCACCGGCACCCTGAACGCCGATCTTCGACAGGACGGTGACGAAGGGGCTCTCGTCGGCCGAGTAGACCGAACCGGGCAGCAGCAGCGCGAGCAGCACGACCGAGCCGACGTAGAACAGGCCCACGCGCCACATGATCGAGTTCACCGCGCGCGGGACGACCTTCTCCGGCTCGGCGGTCTCGCCCGCGGCGACGCCGACCAGCTCCAGGGCCGCGTACGCGAAGACCACGCCCTGCATCACCAGGACGACCGGCATGATCCCGTGCGGGAGCAGACCGCCGTGGTCCGTGATGACGCTCAGGCCGGGCTTCTGGCCGCCCACGTCGTGGTGCGTGGCCAGCAGGAAGATGCCGACCAGCATGAAGGAGACGAGGGTGGCGACCTTGACGATCGCGAACCAGAACTCCATCTCGCCGAAGATCTTCACCGAGATCAGGTTGACGGCCAGGACCACCGCGAGGGCGATCAGCGCCAGCACCCACTGGGGGATGTCGGTGAAGAAGCTCCAGTAGTGCGTGTAGAGCGCGATCGCGGTGATGTCGGCGATGCCGGTCGTCGACCAGTTGAGGAAGTACATCCACCCGGCGACGTACGCGCCCTTCTCACCGAGGAATTCACGCGCGTACGACACGAAGGACCCGGAGGACGGCCGGTAGAGGACCAGCTCGCCGAGCGCCCGCACGACGAAGAAGGCGAAGACTCCGCAGACGAGGTAGGCGATCGCCAGCGCGGGTCCCGCGTTGTGGAGGCGGCCGCCGGCGCCGAGGAAGAGTCCGGTGCCGATCGCGCCGCCGATGGCGATCATGTTGACGTGGCGGGCCTTGAGGTCCTTGCTGTAACCGGCGTCGCCCGCGTCCGCGGGCGTGCGGGCCGCGTCGGTGCGGGATGCGGCCTTGGCCGTGTCTACGGCGTCCTTGCTCACGCGTGGATCTACTCTCTGGTGCGCCCACGCACCGAGTACGCGGGTTTCCGGATGTGCCTCGGCCCGCACCACCCCTGACGCGGCGCAGACCAAGGAGCCACCTTCCCCGAGGGATCCCCCTGATGCGATGGCACAGCTCACACCGCGGAACATCTCACATGGTGATCAAAGGGGCAGAACTCGTCGACAGCGCTTTCACAGAACTGGTGAGACAGCAATACTGTTGCACCTGATCGCTGCACCATCGAAGAGGCGAGGACCTGCCATGACGACGGACACCGAGGAGCCGACGCTCACGGTCGACGAGCTGGCGGCACGCGCGGGCGTCACGGTCCGTACGGTCCGTTTCTACAGTTCCAAGGGGCTGCTCCCGCCGCCCGTGATCGGACCCCGCCGGGTGGGGCACTACAGCCAGGAGCATCTGGCCCGGCTCGCGCTCATCGAGGAGCTGCAGCGCCAGGGCATGACGCTGGCCGCGATCGAGCGCCATCTTCAGCAGCTGCCGGCCGACCTGAGCGCCCAGGATCTCGCCCTTCACCGTGCCGTGGTCGCCTCCTGGGCGCCGGACGCGGCGGAGGACGTGACACGCGAGGAACTGGAACGACGGGCCGGCCGCCCGCTGGGCGAGGAGGCCCTGGAGCGGCTGGTCGCGATGAACGTCATCGAGCGGGCCGAGGGCACATCCGACAGCCCGGACAGCTCGGACTCCCCCGGCTCCTTCCGCGTGGACCCGGCGCTGCTGGCGCTCGGCATCCAGCTCCTCGACGTACCGCTCGCGCACGAGTCGATCCTCGCCGCGCGCGGCGTCCTGCTGGAGCACTCCCGCGCGGCGGCACGCGAGCTGTCCGCGTTGCTGCGCGAGGCGGTGGGCGAGCACGAGTCGGTGGCCGCGGTGAAGTCCCTGTCCGCCCACATGCAGCCGCTGGTGGTGCAGGCGCTGCTGACCACGTTCCAGCGCTCCCTGAAGGCGGAGCTGCGGGAGTGGCTCAAGGAGTCCTGAGCCACTGAGGACTCCTTGAGCCACACCCGCGCGCCTCCCGCTCGGCGATACGTCAGCTGTCGCTGAACCTCTCGCCCTTCTCCGCCTTCTCGACGAGCAGCGCGGGCGGCGTGAACCGGTCCCCGTAGCGCTCGGCGAGTTCACGCGCGCGTGCCACGAATCCGGCCGGACCTCCGTCGTAGCCGTTGATGTACTGGAGCACGCCGCCGGTCCAGCCCGGGAAGCCGATCCCGAAGATGGATCCGATGTTGGCGTCGGCGACGGACGTCAGCACGCCCTCCTCCAGGAGCCGGACGGTGTCCAGCGCCTCGGAGAAGAGCATGCGCTCCTGCATGTCCTTGAACGGGATCTCGTGGCCGGGCTTGGTGTAGTGCTCGCGCAGGCCGGGCCAGAGCTTGCCGCGCTTGCCGTCCGCGCCGTACTCGTAGAAGCCCGCGCCGCCGCTGCGCCCGGTGCGGCCGAACTCGTCGACCATGCGGTCGATGACCGCCTCCGCCGGGTGCGTCTGCCAGGTGCCGCCCGCCTCCTCGACGGCCTGCCTGGACTCCTTGCGGATCTTGCGCGGCAGGGTGAGCGTCAGCTCGTCCATCAGGGAGAGGACCTTGGCCGGGTAGCCCGCCTGGGCCGCCGCCTGCTCGACGGAGGCGGGCTCGATGCCCTCGCCGACCATCGCGACGCCCTCGTTGATGAAGTGGCCGATGACGCGGGAGGTGAAGAAGCCGCGCGAGTCGTTGACGACGATCGGGGTCTTCTTGATCTGCCGTACGAGGTCGAAGGCGCGCGCCAGCGCCTCGTCGCCGCTTCGATCGCCCTTGATGATCTCGACGAGCGGCATCTTGTCCACGGGCGAGAAGAAGTGCAGCCCGATGAAGTCCTCCTGCCGCTCCACGCCCTCGGCGAGCACGGTGATCGGCAGGGTCGAGGTGTTGGAGCACAGCAGCGCGTCGGGCTCGACGACGTTCTGGATCTCCTGGAACACCTTGTGCTTGAGGGCCGTGTCCTCGAAGACGGCCTCGATCACGGCGTCGCAGCCGGCCAGGTCGTTCGGGTCGGCGGTGGGCGTGATGCGGGCGAGCAGCTCGTCGGCCTTCGCCTGGGTCGTACGGCCCCGGGAGACAGCCTTCGCGCAGAGCTTCTCGGAGTAGGCCTTGCCCTTGGCCGCCGCCTCCGCCGACACGTCCTTCAGGACGACGTCGATGCCCGCGCGGGCGCACGAGTAGGCGATGCCGGCGCCCATCATCCCGGCGCCGAGGACGGCGACCCTGCGGACCTGGCGCGGCTCGATGCCCTGGGGGCGGTTGGCGCCGGAGTTGACCGCCTGGAGGTCGAAGAAGAACGCCTGGATCATGTTCTTCGAGGTCTGCCCGGTGACCAGCTCGGTGAAGTAGCGGGCCTCGATGACCAGCGCGGTCTCGAAGTCGACCTGGGAGCCCTCGACGGCGGCCGCCATGATGTTGCGCGGGGCCGGGTAGGGGGCGCCGCCCAGCTGCTTCCTCAGGTTGGCCGGGAAGGCGGGCAGGTTGGCCGCGAACTTCGGGTTCGACGGCGTGCCGCCCGGGATCTTGTAGCCGGGCTTGTCCCAGGGCTGGTGCGACTCGGGGTTGGCGTCGATGAAGGCGCGCGCCTTGGCGAGCATCTCCTCTGAGGAGGCCGCCACTTCGTGGACGAGCCCGTTCTCCAGGGCCCGCTGCGGGGAGTACTGGGTGCCCTGGAGGAGCACCTTCAGCAGGGCGTCGGTGATGCCCATGAGCCGGACGGTGCGGGTGACGCCGCCGCCGGCGGGCAGCAGGCCGAGGGTGACCTCGGGCAGGCCGATCTTGGAGCCGGGGGCGTCCAGGGCGACACGGTGGTGGGAGGCGAGGGCGATCTCGTAGCCGCCGCCGAGGGCCGCGCCGTTGATGGCGGCGACGACCGGCTTGCCCAGGGTCTCGATGCGGCGCAGGGAGGACTTGATGGCCGTGCCGGTGTCGAAGGCCTCCTGGGCGTTCTCCGGGCCTGCCTTGATCATGTCCTTGAGGTCGCCGCCCGCGAAGAAGGTCTTCTTGGCGGAGGTGTAGATGATGCCCCGGATGGAGTCCTTCTCGGCCTCGGCGCGTTCGGCGATCGCCGCGATCGAGTCCTTGAAGGCCTGGTTCATGGTGTTGGCGGACTGGTTGGGGTCGTCGAGGACGAGGGTGACGACACCGGTCTCGTCCTGTTCCCAGCGGATGGTGGTGCTCTCGGTCATGAGGAGGGTCTCCGTAGAAGCCGTTTAAGCCGTGGAAGTCTGGGGGTCCCGCCGGGGGTTACAGTCGCTCGACGATGGTCGCGATGCCCATGCCGCCGCCCACGCACAGCGTGGCCAGGCCGTAGCGCTTGTCCTGGCGCTCCAGTTCGTCGACGAGGCTGCCGAGGATCATCGCGCCGGTGGCACCGAGCGGGTGACCGAGCGCGATCGCGCCGCCGTTGACGTTGACCTTGTCGAGGGACAGGCCCATGTCCTTCACGAAGCGCAGGACGACCGCGGCGAAGGCCTCGTTGATCTCCACGAGGTCGATGTCGTCGATGGTCAGCCCGGCCTTGGCGAGCGCCTTGCGGGTCGCGGGCGCGGGGCCGGTGAGCATGATCGTGGGCTCGGAGCCGGAGACGGCCGCGGCGACGATCCGGGCGCGCGGGGTGAGGCCGTGGCGCTCGCCGACCTCCTTGGAGCCGATGGCGACCAGGGAGGCGCCGTCGACGATGCCGGAGGAGTTGCCCGCGTGGTGGACGTGGTCGATCTCCTCGACCCAGTGGTACTTCTGCAGCGCCACGGCGTCGAAGCCGCCCAGCTCGCCGATGTCCGCGAACGAGGGCTTCAGCTTGCCGAGCGAGTCGGCGGTGGTGCCGGGGCGCATGTGCTCGTCGTGGTCGAGGACGACGAGCCCGCTGCGGTCCTTCACGGGGACGACGGACCGGTCGAAGCGGCCGTCCTTCCAGGCGGCCGCCGCGCGCTCCTGGGAGAGGGCCGCGTACTCGTCGACGTCCCGCCGTGAGAAGCCCTCGATGGTGGCGATGAGGTCGGCGCCGATGCCCTGGGGCGCGAAGTTGGTGGCGATGTTGGTCATCGGGTCGGCGAACCAGGCGCCGCCGTCCGAGGCCATGGGCACGCGGGACATCGACTCGACACCGCCCGCGAGCACCAGGTCCTCCCATCCGGAGCGGACCTTCATCGCGGCCAGGTTGACGGCTTCCAGGCCCGAGGCGCAGAAGCGGTTCTCCTGGACGCCGGCGACCGTGTCGGGCAGTCCGGCGGCGATCGCGGCGATCCGCGCGATGTCGGAGCCCTGGTCGCCGACCGGGCCCACCACACCGAGCACGATGTCGTCGATCGCGGCCGGGTCCAGGTCCGGCAAGCGGCGCTGGATCTCGTGGATGAGGCCGACGACCAGGTCGATGGGCTTGGTGCCGTGCAGGGCGCCGTTCGCCTTGCCGCGCCCGCGCGGGGTGCGGATCGCGTCGTACACGTACGCTTCGGTGCTCACTGATAAGCCTTTCGGGGAGGGTGCGGAGGATCAGCCGAGCAGGGAGCGGCCGATGATCTCCTTCATGATCTCTGTGGTCCCGCCGTAGATGGTCTGGATGCGGCCGTCGGTGAAGGCCCTGGCGACGCGGTACTCCGTCATGTAGCCGTAGCCGCCGTGCAGCTGGAGGCAGCGGTCCGCGACGCGCTTTTGCAGTTCGGTGGCCCACCACTTGGCCATCGAGGCGTCCACGGCGTCGAGTTCGCCGTTCGTGTGGTCGACGATGCAGCGGTCGAGGAACGTACGGGTCACGGCGCACTCGGTCGCCATCTCGGCTATCTCGAAGCGGATGTGCTGGAGCTTGGCCAGCGGCCGTCCGAAGACCTCGCGCTCCTTGACGTACTGGGTGGTGATCTCCAGCAGGTGCTCGGCCGCCGCGATCCCGGCGACGGCGATGCCCATGCGTTCCTGCGCGAGGTTCGTCATGAGGTGCACGAAGGCGCCGTTGAGCTCCCCGAGCAGGTTCTCCTTGGGGACGCGTACGTCGTGGAAGAACAGCTCGGCCGTGTCCTGCGCCTTCTGCCCGATCTTGTCGAGATTGCGGCCACGTTCGAAGCCTGCCATGCCGCGCTCGACGACGAGCAGAGACAGACCGTGGGCGCCGCCCTCCGGGGTCGTCTTCGCGACTACGATTACCAGGTCGGCGAGGATCCCGTTCGAGATGAAGGTCTTGGAGCCGTTGAGCAGCCAGTGGTCGCCCCGGTCCTCGGCGTGCGTCCTGATGCCCTGGAGGTCGGATCCGGCGCCGGGCTCGGTCATCGCGATCGCCGTGATGAGCGAACCGTCGCAGAACCCGGGCAGCCAGCGCCGCTTCTGCTCCTCGGTGGCCAGGTCCGTCAGATACGGCCCGATGATGTCGTTGTGCAGCCCGAGGGCGAGACCGGCGGCCCCCGCGCGCGTGAACTCCTCGGCGAGCACGGCGCTGTAGCGGAAGTCGGCGTTGCCGCCGCCTCCGTACGCCTCCGGTACGGCGAGGCCGAGCAGCCCCTGTTTCCCGGCGGCGCGCCAGGCCTCGCGCGAGACGATGCCGTCCTTCTCCCACTGTTCGTAGTACGGCGTCACCTCCTTGGCGAGGAAGGTGCGCACGGTCTCCCGGAACGCGTCGTGCTCGGCGCCGAAAATCTGCCGCTTCATGCGCGGATACCCTCCTGGAGCCAGCTCTTGACGGTCTCGACCAGCCGGGCCGGCTCCGGCCCCACGGGAGTGATGTTGAGCATGTCGACCCCGGCTTCCCGGAAGGCCTCGACACGCTCGCGCACATAGCTCTCCGGCCCGCACAGCGAGATCAGCTCGCAGAACTCGGCCGGTACGGCGGCCTCGGCCTCCTTCTTCCGGCCGGAGAGGTACAGCTCCTGGATGAGCCGGGCTTCCTTCTCGTAGCCGTAGGCCACGGCGAGGTCGTTGTAGAAGTTCTTGCCGGGGGCGCCCATGCCGCCTACGTAGAGGGCGATCTTGGGTCGCGCGAGCTCCCGTACGGCGGCCGCGTCCTCGCCGATGGCGAGCAGGCCGCCCGCGACGGTCCGCAGCGGGCCGAGCGCCGGGTCCCGCAGCGCGGCGCCCTCCGCGAGGGGGCCGCCCCACACCTGGTGGGCCTTCTCCGGGATGAAGAGGGTGGGCAGCCAGCCGTCGGCGAGTTCGGCGGTCATCCGGACGTTGGCGGGGCCCAGGGAGGCCACGTACAGCGGGATGTCGGGGCGCACCGGCTTGGTGAGGAGCTTCAGGGGCTTGCCCAGGCCGCCGGGGCGGGGCATGTCGGTGATGCCGTGGTGGTCGATGACCTCGCGGCGCAGGATGCGGCGGGTCAGTTCGATGGCCTCGCGGGTGCGGCCCAGGGGTTTGTCGTACGCCTTCCCGTGCCAGCCCTCGACGACCTGCGGGCCCGAGGCACCGAGCCCCAGCATGGCGCGGCCGCCCGAGATCGCGTCGAGTCCGGCGGCGGTCTGCGCGAGGAGCGCCGGGGTGCGCGAGTAGACATTGAGGATCCCGGAGCCGATCTTCATACGCTCGGTGCGGGCGGCCAGATAGCCCATGATCGTGGGCGCGTCGAAGCCGTAGGCCTCCGCGACCCAGACGGCGTCCAGACCCGCGGACTCCAGGGCGGCGACCTCGTCGGCGGCCTGCCGGGGGTCGCCCGCGTAGTCGAGCGGGAGGGAGAGCTCCATCAGTCGCCGTCCTTCATCGAGTCGTCCTTCATGAGGTCGTGCCGCGTCAGCCGTGGTACGTCCCAGTCGCGGGCCACGTCCACGGTGTCGGCCCCCGGCAGCGCGGGACCGGTGCGGACGGCGGTGCGGGTCAGGGAGAAGCGGGGCGCGGGGGCGGGCTGGGTGATGCCGCCGTGGTCGGTGAAGGTGCCGCGGGCGGCGAGGTGGGGGTGGGCCGGGGCCTCCCGCAGCGACAGGACGGGGGCCACGCAGGCGTCGGAGCCCTCGAAGACCGCGGTCCACTCGTCCCTGGTGCGGGTCTTGAAGCGGGCGGCGACCGCCTCGCGCAGCTCGCCCCAGCGTGTCAGGTCCTTTCGGGCATCGGCGTACTCCTCGATGCCGAGCAGTTCCACGAACTCGGCGTAGAACTGCTGCTCCAGGGCGCCCACCGCCATGTACTTCCCGTCGGCCGTCTCGTACGTTCCGTAGTACGGACAGCCGCCGTCCAGGAGGTTGGCGCCGCGCGTGTCCTGCCAGCCGCCCGCGGCGAGCATGCCGTGGATCATCGAGGCGAGGTGCGCGGCGCCGTCGACGATCGCCGTGTCCACGACCTGCCCGGCGCCGGTGGCGCGCGCGTGGTGGAGCGCGGCGAGGACGCCGACGACGAGGTAGAGCGAGCCGCCCGCGTAGTCGCCCACGAGGTTCGCGGGGACCGCGGGCGGCTCGTCCGGCCTGCCGATCATGCCGAGGGTGCCGGTGAGCGCGATGTACGCGATGTCGTGTCCGGCACGCGGGGCGAGCGGGCCCTGCTGGCCCCACCCGGTCATCCGGCCGTAGACGAGCCGAGGGTTGCGGGCGTGACAGGTCTCGGGGCCGACGCCGAGGCGCTCGGCGACGCCGGGGCGGTAGCCCTCGACGAGGATGTCCGCGCGCTCGACCAGATCGAGGACGCGGGCGGGGCCGTCCTCGGCCTTCAGATCGATCACGACCGACCGCTTGTTGCGGTTGGTGATGTCGTACTCCGGGTTGACGGCGAGCCCCGTGCCGCCGGGCCGGTCCACGCGGACGACGTCCGCGCCGAGATCGGCGAGGAGCATGGCGGCGAACGGGCCGGGGCCGATGCCCGCCAGCTCCACCACACGCACTCCGGCCAGCGGGCCGTACGCCGGCGTCCCTGCCACTGCCATCGAGCCCCCAGCACTGTGACACCACTGATGTGACATCAGAGATGTTAAGAACGTGTTCCACGCCGGGCAAGCCCCCAGCGAGCAAGCGCTTAGTTAAATCCAGGGTGGCAGATCATGCCGAAAGGTCACAAAACAGGGCACGTCAGCGACGTATGCCGCCGCACGGCCGGCGCGCGTTCCCCTGCACAGCCACGGCCACCTCCGACCTCTATGCCGACCTCATCGTTCGGCTGCTCGTACCTCACGCTAGCCTCAGCCACCGACAACGGCGCTTCGCGCACGACAGATGGGGTGTCATGAGCAGGCTGAACGGGACGGATCGCACGTACGACATCGTGCTCTTCGGAGCCACCGGGTTCGTCGGAGCCCTCACCGCGGAGTACCTCGCCGCGCACGCGCCCGAGGGGCTGCGCTGGGCGATCGCGGGCCGCGACGAGGAAAAGCTGGCACGGCTGCGGGAGCGGCTGTCCGGCGCCCCCGACGTGCTCTTGGCGGATGTCGCCGATCCGGCGTCGCTGCGCGCACTCGCCCGCGGCGCGCGCGTGGTGGCGACGACCGTCGGGCCGTACATCCTGCACGGCGAGGAGCTGGTCGCCGCCTGCGCCGACGCGGGCACCGACTATCTGGACCTCACCGGCGAGCCGGAGTTCGTGGACCTGATGTACGTCCGGCACGACGCACGCGCGCGGGAGACCGGGGCCCGCCTGGTGCACGCCTGCGGCTTCGACTCGATTCCGCACGACCTGGGCGCCTACTTCACGGTGCGGCAACTGCCCGAGGACGTGCCGCTGCGGGTCGACGGTTTCGTCCGCGCCCAGGCGATGTTCTCGGGCGGCACGTTCGCCTCCGCGCTCACCCAGTTCGCGCGCGGGCGGCACATCCTGGCCGCGGCGCGGGATCGCGGGCGGCACGAACCACGGCTGGTCGGACGGCGGGCACACGCGCCGCTGAGCACTCCGCGGTTCGCCAAGGAGGTCGGGGCATGGGCGCTGCCGCTGCCCACCATCGACGCCCAGATCGTGCAGCGTTCGGCGCGGGCGCTGGAGCGCTACGGGCCCGACTTCCGCTACCGCCACTACGCGGCCGTCGAACGGCTGCCGGTCGCGCTGGGCGGGGTCACGGCCGTCGGCGCGGTGTTCGCGGCGGCCCAGGTGCCGCCCGCGCGACGCTGGCTGTCCGACCGGATCAAGCCGGGCGAGGGCCCCAGTGCCTCGCGGCGGGCGAAGAGCTGGTTCTCGGTGCGATTCGTGGGCGAGGGCGGCGGGCGCCGCGTGTTCACGGAGGTCGCGGGTGGCGACCCCGGCTACGGCGAGACCGCCAAGATGTTCGCGGAGTCCGCGCTGTCGCTCGCCTTCGACGACCTGCCGGAAACGGCCGGACAGGTCACGACGGCGGTGGCGATGGGCGACGCGCTCATCGAACGGCTGCGCGCGGCGGGGATCACCTTCCGGGTGGCCGCGTCCCGGTAGGACCGTCCGGAACGTCCCTCTAGAGCGGCCAGCCCAGCACCGTGTAGATCATCCCGCCGATCCAGCCGACCCCGGCGAGGACGGAGAGGACCAGCGCGGCCATCACGGTGCGCTCGACGGGCTGGGTGGCTCCGGTGGCGGGCTTCGGGGAACGGTGCGTCGTCATGCGCAACAGCCTGCCGATCATGACGGCGCTCGCACATCCGTACAGGTACTCAGAACACGTACTCAGGGCACCTGCTCAGTCAACGGGTGAGGCTCCTGAGGGAGTTGCCTCCTTCAGGGCCCGTCGGCACAGGGAGTCCGCGCTTCGGGTGGTCTCAGGGAGGCGGTATTCCGGGGTGAGCGCGAGGGTGTGCGCGCAGGCGTTGTCAAGGCTCACCCGGTGGCCGACCGAGACGAAGACCGGCTTGACGCCGTCCTGGGTGCGCAGGGCGCGACCGACCTCCTCCGGGCCCGTCGGTTCGCCCGCGAGCAGCGGGGAGGCGCTGCCGCGCCGGGCGCCGGGCTCCTCGTAGGAGAAGGTGAACGGGTTCTTGGCCACCCCGATCGTGGGGAGCCCGGTGAGGACGCCGAGGTGGCTGGCGAGGCCGAAGCGGCGGGGGTGGGCGAGCCCGTAGCCGTCGCAGACCACGAGACCCGGCGGGCACGGCAGCGCGTCGAGCACGGCCAGCACGGTCGGGATCTCGCGGAAGGCGAGCAGCCCGGGGACGTAGGGGAAGGAGACCTGTCCGACGGCGGTGGCCTCGGCGACGACGGCGAGGGTCGCCGCGTCGAGCACGACGGCCGCGGCCACGACGACGTCCCGCTCGTCGTCGTACGCCACGTCCACGCCCGTCACTCTGCCGGTGCCGGGCGGCGGCCCGGGCTCGTCGAGCACCACGCGCCCCCGCAGTTCGTCCTGCACGGCGCGGGCCTGCTCCTCGGTCGCGGGCCAACCCGCGGGAATCGGTACGGTGTTCAACGAGGTGTTCATGGTGCCGCCGAGCCTAGGCCCACAGCGTCGGAAGAGGCCTTGGGGTGGTCACTTGTCGCCCAGCGCGCGCCTCAGCTCCTCCTTGTTCATGTCCGACCGGCCGTGGATGTCACGGCGCTTGGCCTCCTCGTACAGCTGGTCGTACGTGGGTCCCTGGGCGCCCTGGTGGGAGCGCAGGCCGCCGCGCCTGCCGGAGGAGATGTCCTCGGTGGACGTGCGGCTCGCGGTCTTCGACTCGCCGGCCCGGGCGCGCTCCTTGTTGACGGTGCGCGCGGCGATCTCCTCGGCGCGCTCCCTGCTCTCTCCCCGGTCGAGAGCACTCTCCTTGATGTGCTCGTACTGGCGTTCCCGCTTGGGGCTGGAACCACGGGGCATGGCGGCTCACTTCCTTCCGTGTCGCCGATCGCTCGCTTGCGCGTCGGCGACACGGGTACCCCGCTCGCCTCGGGGCACGCGACGGTCAGCGTTCCAGACGTGCCACCCGGCCTTTCTCGCCGGACGCCCAGCAGCCCAGGTCGGGGGTGCAGTCCACGGTGTCGTACGAGCCGGTGTCCAGGGTGCGCCAGCTGCGGCCGCCGTCGGTCGTGAGGTCGGTGCCGGTCGGGCCGACCGCGAGCGCGGAGGTGCGGCTGTGCGGGAGCCAGGCGACACCGGAGCGGTAGGCCGGCGGCGGCTGGGCGGCGGGGGTCCAGGTGCGCCCGCCGTCGGGGGTGAGTGCGGCCGCCTGGGGCGAGGGCTGGTCGGCGCGGTAGTCGCCGCCGACCGCGAGGCCGTGGGCGCGGTCCTGGAAGGCGAGGGCGAAGACGCCACGCGCCGGGTCGCCCGCCGGGATCGGCGTCTCGGCCGCCTTCCAGGTCAGACCGCGGTCGGTGGAATGCAGCACACGCGCGTGTGCGCCCCCGCCGGTGGCCAGCCAGGCATCGTGCGATCCCGCGCTCACGAGGCACTGTCCACTGGCGGCGAAGCCCGCCTCGCCGTCCTGCGCGGCGGGCATGCCGTCGCTGGGCAGCACCTTCCAGGACCGTCCGCCGTCGCTGGTGGACAGGATGCGGAACCTGCCGTCCACGGGGTCGCTCATCGCGAGGCCGTGGCGCCGGTCGAAGAAGGTCAGGCAGTCGTAGAAGGCCTTCGCGTCGGTGTTGCGGAAGGACTCGGTCCAGGTCGCGCCGCCGTCGTCGGTCCTGAAGACCCGGGAGGCCTCGCCCTCACCGATGGCGAGGACCACCGCGCGCCGCGCGTCGAACGCCTCGATGTCGCGGAACTCCAGGTCGGCGGCGCCCGGCGGCGAGACGTTCCGCCAGCTCGCACCGCCGTCGGTGGTGCGCAGGACGGTGCCCTTGGCGCCGGCCACCCAGGCGGTGTCCCGGCTGACGGCCGACAGTCCGCGGAAACGAACCTCGCTGCCGCTGTCCTTGAGCGCCCAGTGGGCCGCCTTCCCCGCCTCGTGTGCCTGCGCGGGCGCCGCCGTCAGCGCGGCGGCGAACGCCGCCGCGCACAGTCCCACGGTGACCGCCCGACTCGTACGTCTCGACTTCCCCAAGCCCCTCATGGCGGGCGAAGCTAGCCCACTCCCCGGGCGCCGTCCAGATGCCCTCGGTGGGAACCCGGGGGCCCCGGTTGGTGTCCTCTCCGGTATCGCGGGCATGTCGGAACGAGAAATGGATCACTACGTGTCACCGAGGTGAATGAACTCGGTGACAGAGGTCACTTGGGTTTCAGGTGCACTGAATGACTCATTCCGTCGTCTCATACATTGCCCGGCCTCATCCGCCCGGAGTTCGTCCAGCCGTCACAAGGGAGCAAGGCGTTGTCCACCGTCATCGAGCAGCCCGTAGAGGCCCGCCTCGTCGCCGCCGCCCCGCGGATGCCGAGCATTCCCGCCACGCTCCACTACGACCGGAGCGACCCCTTCGCCGTCCGTATGACCTTCCCCGCCCCGGCCACACTGGAGGGCGTGGAGGTCTGCTGGACATTCGCGCGCGAGCTGCTCGCGTCCGGGCTGGAGGACTCCGTGGGGTACGGCGACGTACGGGTGCGGCCGTACGGCTACGACCGCACCGTTCTGGAGTTCCACGCCCCCGAGGGCACCGCCGTGGTGCATGTGCGCTCGGGCGAGGTGCGGAAGTTCCTCCAGCGGACGACCGAACTGGTGCCCGTCGGACTCGAGCATCTCCAGGTCGACCTGGACCACGACCTGGAGGAGCTGATGCGGGGCACCTGCTGAGCGACGCCCCCGCCCTCAGCGAGCGCCGCCCAGCAGGGTGTTGAGCTCGGCGTAGTCGAGTCCACCGGTCAGCGAGTCGTAGGTCCCCGCGCTCAGCAGCTCCCGCGCGGCACGGCGGACCACGGCGTGCGCGGCCTCAGCGATGCTCGAGCCCGTGCTGATCCGGGCGACCCCGAGCGCGGCCAGCTCCGCGACGGACGGTGCGCCGGGACCGACCAGCACATTGAGCGGGCCCTCGACACCCGCCACGAGCGACTTGACCGTCCCCGGGTCGACGGCCCCGGGAACGAAGATCCCGTCGGCTCCGGCGGCGAGGAAGGCGGCGGCTCGCTCCAGGGTCTCCTCGACCCCTCCCGCTCTCCTCAGAACGGTGTCGATGCGCGCGTTGATGAACAGCGGGACACCCGCCGCATCGGCTGCGGCACGGGCCGCGGCGATACGCTCCGCCTGCTCGGCGACCGGACGCAGCGGGCCACGGCCTCCGTCGCCGACACCCTCACCATCGTCACCTTCGCCGTCGTACAGCGCGTCCTCGATGTTCACGCCCACGGCGCCGGCCGCGAGCACCGCGCGGATCGTGTCCCCGACGCCAGCGGCGTCCTTCGCGTAGCCGCTCTCGATGTCCGCGCTCACCGGGACCCGGACCGCGGCAGCGATGCGAGCGACCGCGCCGAGGGCCCGGTCCCTGTCCAGCCTGTCCCCGTCGGCCGTTCCCAGGCCCCAGGCGAGCCCCGCACTGGTCGTCGCCACGGCGGCGGTCCCCGCCTCCTCGACCAGGCGCGCACTCGCCGTGTCCCAGGCGTTCGGGAGGACGAGGGGGCGGCCGGGGATGTGCAGGGCGCGGAAGGCGAGGGCGGTTTCGTGGGTGGGGTTCTGGTTCGTCATGGGGACGATCCCATCACCGGGGGCGGGGCGAGGGCTGGCAGGAATGCGACATGTGCGTGGGGAGGGGGAGCACGGCCGGGTACGGGCCGCCGGGGGGTTGCTCACGTGTCCCCCGCGCCCCTTCCCCGCCCGTTCCCCGCCTCTTCCCGCGCGCCTCAGCCCCCCGTTGCCGCGCCCGACGTCGATGCCGCCGTGGCCGCCACGACGATCGCGGTGCGCACCTCCTGGATGACCTTCTTCAGCGCCGGTGCCGCGGCTCCGCTGCGGTCGGTCAGCTCCTCGATGCGCTGCTTGTACAGCTTGCGGTCCTTGCCCGACGCCAGCGTGCGCAATTCGGCCGCGGCGGCGAGGGCGACAAGGGCCGCGTCGCGGTCGGAGACCTCCTCGACGGGCACGGGCCCCTCCAGCACGATCCGCGCCTCCTCCCGCAGCGCCTCCACCGCGGACACCCGCTCCAGCTCGTACTCCACGGACGGGAAGAGCCCGAGCACCCGTTTCTTCTCGGCCCGCAGGTATCCCTCGGCGGCGAGCTGCGCGCGGACCGCGTCCAGGGTGACGCGCGCCCGCAGGGTCACCCACGCCTTCCACTTCCGGGGCCGGGACTCCTCCACCAGTTCCAGGAGTCCGTCGAGCACGAGGTCCCCCGTGTGGGCGTCGGCGTCGACCGGTGTGGCGATGCCGTCCACGTCGGCGAGCAGTCCGCGCTGGGCGAGCTCCGTGAGGGCGCCGGCCCGCACCAGGTGGTGGAGGTGGGTCGCCCCCGTGACCTTGAGCCTCGTGGTGTCCCAGGCCAGCAGATAGAGCCGGGCGGGCAGCGACAGCGAGCCGTTGGGCACGGCGTCTCCTTCGGGGTCGAGGTCGGGGCCACGTTAATGCGTTGACAGCGTTCAGGACCGTTCCTACGGTGTAGAGCGGTCCTGTTGTCGTCGATCGGAGAAGGACGTTGCTCGTCTGAGGTCTGAGACACCGCGTCACACAGTGGGCTTTCGTCGCCCCCGTGTGCGCAGCGTGCGACCTCGGCGTATGAGCCGTCCTCCGGATCACGGGGCCTTCTTTCCACCCTCCTGACCGGATCGTCGTCACCTCGCGGTGTCCCGAACGCGTGCCCCTGACCGCACCCAGTAATCGCGAGGCCCTCATGTCATCTTTCCCCACCTCCCTCAGCTGCACCTCCCTCTCCTTCGCCTGGCCTGACGGAACCACCGTCTTCGACGACCTTCAGATCGCCTTCGGCCCCGGCAGGACCGGGCTCGTCGGCGTCAACGGATCAGGGAAATCCACCCTGTTGAAGCTGATCGCGGGCGAACTGGCCCCGGCCGACGGCACGATCCGCGTCACCGGCGAGGTCGGCCATCTGCCGCAGAACGTCACGCTCGACACCGCCCTGCGGGTCGACGAGGCGCTCGGCATCGCCGCCACGCGTGCCGCGCTGCACGCCATCGAGGCGGGCGACGCGGCCGAGGAGCACTTCGACGTCGTCGGCGACGACTGGGACGTCGAGGAGCGGGCGCTCGCCATGCTCGGCGAACTCGGACTCGGGCACGTCGAGCTGGACCGCACCATCGGCGAGGTCTCGGGCGGCGAGTCGGTACTGCTGCGCCTGGCCGCGCTGCTGCTGCGCCGGCCGGACATCCTGCTGCTGGACGAGCCCACCAACAACCTCGACCTGTATGCGCGCAGGCGGCTGTACGCGGCCGTCGAGGCCTGGTCCGGGGTCATGGTCGTGGTCAGCCACGACCGCGAACTGCTGGATCTGGTCGACCAGATCGCCGATCTGCGGTCGGGCGAGGTCACCTGGTACGGGGGCAACTTCTCCGCGTACGAGGAGGTCCTCGCCGGCGAGCAGGAGGCGGCGGAGCGCATGGTGCGCGTCGCCGAGTCCGATCTGAAGAAGCAGAAGCGCGAGCTGGTCGACGCGCAGGTCAAGCTCGCACGTCGCAAGCGCTACGGGCAGAAGATGTTCGAGCAGAAGCGCGAGCCGAAGATCGTCATGGGTGCGCGCAAACGGGCCGCCCAGGAGTCGGCGGGCAAGCACCGCATCATGCATGAGGAGAAGCTCGCCGAGGCGAAGGACCGGCTCGACGACGCGGTGGAGGCCGTACGGGACGACGACGAGATCCGTGTCGACCTGCCGTACACGGCCGTACCGCCGGGCCGCACCGTGCTCACGCTGGAGAACCTGGAGCTGAGGTACGGCGCGCGCGTGGACGGTGTGTTCGATCTGCGCGGGCCCGAGCGGATCGCGCTGATCGGGCGCAACGGCGCGGGCAAGACGACGCTGCTGCGGACGATCGCCGGGGAGCTGGAGGCCGTGTCCGGCCAGGCGCTGGCCCATGTGCCGCTCCGGTTCCTGCCCCAGCGACTCGATGTGCTCGACGGGGAGCTGACCGTGGCCGAGAACGTGGCCCGCTTCGCGCCCGCCGCCACGAACAACCGGGTCCGGGCGCGGCTCGCCCGCTTCCTGTTCAAGGGGGCGAAGGCCGACCAGCGGGCGGCGACGCTCTCCGGCGGCGAACGCTTCCGGGCGGCGCTCGCGGCGCTGATGCTCGCCGAGCCCGCGCCGCAGCTCCTGATGCTCGACGAGCCGACCAACAACCTCGACCTGGCGAGCGTCCGCCAGCTCACCACGGCGCTCGAGTCCTACGAGGGCGCGCTGATCGTCGCCAGCCATGACCTGCCGTTCCTGGAGTCGATCGGAATCACACGCCGGCTGTTGCTGGAAGGAGGAGAACTGAAAGAAACCACGGCGGAAGCTGTCGGGTATCCGACATAGCGCCGGGCCCGGAGGCTGACTAACGTCGCCTCCGGGCACCGCTCCGCGTCCCATGCGGACGCGGGTCCGCCCGCCGTCCGGTCCGGGGGTGCCGAGTCGGGGGCTGTTGTGCGCGCGAACGGCGCTGCATGATGTGCGCCGATGCACCCTGCCGATTCGGAGACCGCACGTGCCCAGCCAGAAAGCCCTCATCCGCAGGCCCAGTCCCCGTCTCGCCGAGGGACTGGTGACGCACATCGAGCGCGAGAAGGTGGACGTCGACCTGGCCGTCGAGCAGTGGGAGGCGTACGCCGAGGCGTTGCGCACGCACGGCTGGGAGACCGTCGAGGTCGATCCGGCCGACGACTGCCCCGACTCGGTGTTCATCGAGGACGCTGTGGTCGTCTTCCGCAATGTCGCGCTGATCTCCCGCCCCGGCGCCGAGTCCCGCCGCGCCGAGACCGCCGGGGTCGAGGAGGCCGTGGCCCGGCTGGGCTGCTCGGTGAACTGGATCTGGGAACCGGGCACCCTGGACGGCGGCGACGTCCTGAAGGTCGGCGACACGGTGTACGTGGGCCGCGGCGGGCGCACCAACGCGGCCGGGGTCCAGCAACTGCGGGCGGCCCTCGAACCGCTCGGGGCGCGAGTCGTGGCCGTACCCGTGAACAAGGTGCTGCATCTGAAGTCGGCGGTCACCGCGCTGCCCGACGGGACGGTCATCGGCCATGAGCCCCTGGTGGACACGCCTTCGCTGTTCCCGCGCTTCCTGCCGGTACCGGAGGAGTCCGGGGCGCACGTCGTGCTGCTCGGCGGCGGGAAGCTGCTGATGGCGGCGAGCGCCCCGAAGACGGCGGAGCTGCTCGCGGGCCTCGGTCTCGAGCCGGTTGTCGTGGACATCAGCGAGTTCGAGAAGCTCGAGGGGTGTGTGACATGCCTCTCGGTACGGCTTCGGGAGTTGTACGTCTGAGCACGCCCGCTCGCTGCTGAGACCCCCACTGATCAGGCACTCTTTACAGCGAACTTAACCTACGGTTTCGTAACCTACGGATACGTAGCCTACGATGCCGTAGGTTTCGTCTCCCGCTCGGTGACCCGCCGAGCAACACGCTCGGCGACACCCTCGGTAACACACCCGGCAACACCCTCGGTAACTCGCTCGGTATTTTCACGTCCCCCTGGAGCACCCGTGACGATCACTTCTCCCCACCTTGGCAGCCCGTCCACCGCCTGGACCGACGCTCGGCTGCTCTACGCGTTGGAAGAAGTCGTCGAGACCGAGCTCAACCGCCACCTCAAGGTGGCCAAGGACTGGATGCCGCACGAGTACGTGCCGTTCGGCGACGCCCGGAACTTCCCCGGCTTCTTCGAGGACGGCGAGGCCTGGGACAAGGGGCAGTCCAAGGTCACGGAGATCGGCCGGATCGCGCTGGTCGTCAACCTCCTGACCGAGGACAACCTGCCGAGCTACCACCACGAGATCGCCGCGCTCTTCGGCCGTGACGGCGCCTGGGGCACCTGGGTGCACCGCTGGACCGCCGAGGAGGGCCGACACGGCATCGTGATGCGCGACTACCTGCTCGCCTCGCGCGCCGTCGACCCCGACAAGCTCGAGGCGTTCCGCATGGCGCACATGAACGAGGGCTTCGAGTCGGACAACCGCCACTCGATGCTGCACACGGTCGCGTACGTCGCCTTCCAGGAGCTCGCGACCCGCGTCTCGCACCGCAACACCGGTCACCAGTCGGGCGACCCGGTCTGCGACCGCATGCTGGCGCGCATCGCGACCGACGAGAACCTGCACATGGTCTTCTACCGGAACCTTCTCAAGGCCGCGTTCGAGCTGGCCCCCGACCTGGCCATGCAGTCCGTCCGCGACGTCATCGTCGACTTCCGGATGCCCGGTCACGGCATGCCCGGCTTCGAGCGCGCCGCCGCGCAGATGGCCATCGGCGAGGTCTACAACATGCGCATCCACCACGACGACGTGCTGCAGCCGGTGCTGCGCCACCTGAAGGTCCTGGAGATGGACGGCCTCGGCCCCGAGGGCCTGCAGGCCCAGGAGGAGCTCGGCTTCTTCATGGGCGGCCTGGACGCGGAGGCCTCGAAGTTCGACGAGAAGCTCGCGGCCCGCAAGGCGCGGATGGCCGCGCGCGCCGCCGGCTGACCCCTTCTCCGGTCGAAGCCGCATCACTCGTACGCCGTCACCTGGTCCAGCGCCGCGTCCCGCACGTCGGCCACCGGGTGACGGCGCAGTGCTCTCAGCCGCTCCCGCCAGGGCGCGGCCCAGCCCGTGCGGGCGCCGATCGCGCCGGTGACGGCCGCCGCGAGCAGCCCCTCGCCGTGTCCGCCGTGCGCACCCAGCCGCCGCGCCACCTCCAGCAGGACGTCGGGATCCCCCTCGTGTGCCTGCCGCCGCAGTCGCTCCCCGAGCTCCCGGGCCGTCCGTGCGGCCAGCGCCGGGCGTCCCTCGGTGAGGGCGGCCAGGCGCTCCAGGTCCCCCGGTTCCCCGTCCAGGTCCAGGTGGAACGCCGTGATCGCGGCCGCCTGCGGTACGAAGGCGTCGTACCCGGCGAGCAGCTCGCCCGCGGCGAGGGCCGCCGGCCGGATGGGTCCCGGGGCCGTTCTGGCCTGCTGGGCGAGGCGTACGACGAGGTGGTCGACACGCTGCCTGGCCGGTCGGTCGCGCCGCTCGTCGGCATCGGCGCGGCCGATCTCCTCCGTCGCCGCGGCCGTCTCCGCCTCCGCCAACGCCCGCAGCGCCTGTTGCAGGCCCCGGCCGCCGCGTGGTGAGCCCGTCGCCGCGGTCACCAGACCATGGGCCGCCGCGCGCCAGCTGACGCGCCCCGTCAGATCGGTGACGGCGTCGGCGAGGACCGTCGGCGACTCGGGGGACCACGGCGCCCAGCGGGCCAGGGCGTCAAAGGCCAGGGTGGCGGTCTCGGGATCGTCGGTGGACGACACCTCGCGGACCAGTCCGGCGTACCGCTCGCGGTGAGGCTCTGGCAGGTCCAGCGGGGTGACGCGCAGGATCGCGGTGCGCAGGACCGGCTCGGCGCCCGCGGCGTCGCGCAGCAGTCCCCAGACCGGTTCCTCGGCGAGCAGGCCGCCCGCGAAGGCCACGATGGCGGCGCGGACGTCGACATGGGTGCCCGGCGCCGCGTACGCCTCGGTCAGCAGCGCCGCCGCCCGTGGCATCGGGAGCCGTACGGCGGCGAGCCGGGCGGCCTCCTTGCGGCTGGTCACCTTGGCGCGCGGCGCGAAGAGCACCGCGCGCAGTTGCGCGGCCAGGAGCGAGGGTGCCGCGTACCGGGAGGCCTGCGTGGCTGCGTAGACGGCGACCCGGGCCCGCTCGCCATCCGCGTGCGCCAGCAGCTCGGGCAGCGCGTCGGCGGGCCGGTCCGTACGGGCGAGTGCGGCGAGCGCCGCCTCGGCGAGCAGTACGTCCGGGGACCCGGTCCAATGGCGTACGAGATCGGTGCCGCTGCCGGGAACGAGGGCGCCCTGCGCGACGGCGGCGGACCGCTCGAAGAGCGGCAGCGCGGCGTCCTCGGTCTTGTCCGCCAACTGTCGTGCCACCGCGCGCTGTTGGCGTGGCACCCAGCGCCGTACGTCGCGGTCCACCGGTACGGTCCAGGGGGTGCCCTTGGTCAGAAAGCGGCCGTACGGAGGGGTCTCGGCGAGCAGCGGGTCGAGCAGGTCGGTGCGGTGCCGGGTGACGACCCCCAGGACCGGCCACAGCGCGCCCGCGGACGGTTCGAACGCGAGGATGCGGGCCACCCGTTCGTCGCGGGTCGCGGGCGGCTCGAGCCACAGTTCGACCGCGTGGCGCATGGTCGCGTCATTGCCGTACCGGATGGCCTGCCAGAGGAGTTCCTGAAGTTCGGGCATGCCGGCGGCTCGCCGCCCGACCGCGCGGGCGAGCGTGAAGGCGAGGCTGTAGTCGGCCTTTTCGGCACCCGCCTCGATCCAGGGGCGCAGGGCCTCGTACACCTGGTGCTCCTGGCCGCGCCGCAGCGTCGTGTCGAGACGGCCGAGGTCGGCGCCACCGGTGTTGCCGGAGATCCGGACCAGGGTGCGCAGGGCCCAGTTCACCAGCTCGCGCTGTCCGCCCGCCGCGTGCTCGCGCAGTACGGACAGGGCGAGGTCGCTGAGGTTCTCCCGGGTGGCGGGCGAGGAGTCGCGGGCCTCGACGGCGTCCGCGGTGATGCGGTCGAGGTGCGGCTCGGCGTCCTCGGTGAACAGCGCGGGCCGCACCCTGGACAGTGCGTCGAGCGCGGCCGAGCGCACCGGGTCGTGTTCGTTGCGCAGCCGGCCCATCTCCTCCAGGACGGAGGTGACGGCCGTGTGGTCGCCGGAGCGGGCGGCGTTGCGGATGAGCAACGGCCAGGCCTCGGCGCGGTCTTCGGCGGCCGGGCGGCGGGTGGCCTGGACCAGCCGTTCGCGTGCTTCCTCGACGGGCAGGAAGGACTCGGCGAGCAGCAGGGAGTTCCAGGGGGCGCCGTGCTCGCGTGCGACGGCCGCCATGCGTCGGGCCTCTTCGGCGACACTGCTGCGTGGCAGCATCGCGAGGATCATCGGGTCGATGGTGACGTGTCCGGCTCCTCGGCCTTCCTGTGCGGCCTGGTAGAAGGCGTGGCGTCGCGCCGGCGGCAGCGCCTTCACGAGCGGCGCGAGATCACCCCAGTCGGCCAAGGCCCTGCTGAATGCCAGGAGTTCGGGCGCGTCGGAACGGGCCAGCCTGCGCAGCACGGCGGGGCGCAGGGCGCGGTAGCGGCGCGCGGCGAAACCGGTGGGGGTGAGCAGCAGGCGCAGCAGCCGGCTCGGGTCGGCCGCCGCGAACCGCGGGAAGTGGTCGTGCAGCGGGAGGGGCAGGGTGGCGGGCCCGAAGCGTACGAGAAGGTCGAGCACGCGCAGGGGCTCCGTCGCGACCGTGGCGGCCACGCCCGGGACGTACCGGCCCCACCAGGTGCCCCGCAGGGCCTCGGGGAGCGCCGCCAGCTCGCCTTCGGCGACATCGAGAAGGGTGCCGGGATGCCGCCTGGCGAGGGTCTTCCAGCCGGTGACGGCGTGGAAGAGTCCGGGCAGCAGCCGGGCGACCGTCTCCGGCGCGCAGCCCGGCAGCAGACGGGCCGCCTCGGCGTCGCCCCAGTCCCGCCGCAGCCCCGGCAGCAGCCGGTCGGCCAGTGCCGTGCGCCGTCCCGCGACGATCGCGCGCAACAGCTCCCTGCGGACCGCCTCCGGGGCGTCGTCGAGCGCCGACTCGTAGGCGGAGTCGGGCACTTGGAGGCTGTCCGCGACCCGGAGGGCGTGTCCGCGCACGAAGGCGTCCGGGTCGGCGATGCGGTCCGCGATCCACTCGGCGTCGCGGCCGACGGCGGCCGCGACGACGGCGATCCCCCGTTCGTAGGGTCCGCGGGATTCGAGTTCTTCCAGCACGGGTCGCAGCGGGGCCTGCTCCTTCACCCGCAGGGCGAGTTCACGCATGCGCTGGGGGAAGGGCAGCGGGTCGAGGGCGTTGAGCAGACTGTCGGCGTGCCGCTGCGGGGTGCGATCCATGCGGGGATTGTGCCTGCCGGAGCGCGCGTGGCGTACTGGTTTCCGGGTGTGCTCCGGCGGGCCGGGGTGATCGTCGGGAAACCTGAGGGGCAGGGGGCGGGGCGGCTGGATTCGAACCGGCGTATCCGCCTTGCCAAGGCGGCGAGTCCGCCTCTGCTCTACGCCCGGGTGCGCCGCGGCGATCCCAGCCACCGCCACCGGATCGCCCCACCGAATGACGGCAGGGCTCCGGACCGGGGCAAGGCGCCGCCCGGACGCGGCTGTTCACGGCGTCCGGCGCGGGGCCCGGCGTCGTCGGGGGCCGTTTCGGCGTCGTAGGGGTCAGTTCTGGTCCGCGCGCCGGAGGCTCAGCCGTTCCTTCTCGGACAGGCCGCCCCAGACGCCGAAGCGTTCGTCGTTGTTCAGCGCGTACTCGAGGCAGGCGGAGCGCATCTCGCACATCCCGCAGATGCGCTTTGCCTCACGCACCGAGCTGCCCGGCTCGGGAAAGAAGAAATCGGCCCCGGTCTGCGCGCACAACGCCTGCTCCTGCCAGGCGGAGTCGGCCGGGGTCATGGTGTCGGTGTGCATGACGAGAATCGTGCCGCGCCGCGAAAAACGTTCGATCAACGCGAGATCAACGCCACGTACCGAGGTACCAGGCGGCTCGCCGCACAGTATGAAAACAAAACAACCATAACTGATCACCCAGCGTAATCACCATGGTCTCTCCTGCCCGCGGTGGGAGTCCTGGCAGCGATTGTCAGTGGGCGGTGCCAGACTCGGCACTACAGGCAACGGGACCCCTCAAAAGGAGGGCACAACATGCTCACCACCCGTTTTGTCACCGGCGCTCCGAACTGGCTCGATGTCGGCACCCCCGACATCGAAGGCGCCTCATCCTTCTATGGCGGCCTCTTCGGCTGGCAGTTCCAGTCGGCAGGCCCCGACGCCGGCGGCTACGGTTTCTTCCAGCTCGCCGGAAAGACCGCCGCGGGCGGTATGCAGACCACCGAGGAACAGGGCCCGCCCTCCTGGACGGTGTACTTCCAGAGCCCCGACGCGCAGGCCACGGCCAAGGCGGCCGAGCAGGCCGGCGGCAGCGTGCTCTTCCAGCCCATGGACGTCATGGGCCAGGGCCACATGGCGATTCTCGCGGACGAGGCGGGTGTGTCCTTCGGCATCTGGCAGCCGGGCCTGAACAAGGGCATCGACGTGGCGGGTGACCCGGGTTCGCTGTGCTGGGTCGAGCTCTACACCCCGGACGAGCCGGCGGCCGCCGCGTTCTACAACTCCGTGTTCGGCTGGGAGACCTCGGCCGCTGCGTTCCCCGGCGGCACGTACACCTGCATCAACCCCGCCGGGGCGGAGGAGACGGACATGTTCGGCGGCGTCGTCCCGCTGGCCGACGACCCGACCGAGGCCCAGTCGGGCGCGTACTGGCTGCCGTACTTCGAGGTCACCGACACGGACGCCACCGTCAGCAAGGCCCAGGAGCTGGGCGGCACGGTCCGTATGCCCGCCACGGACCTGGAGGGCGTCGGCCGCATGGCGAAGCTCGCCGACCCGTACGGGGCGCGCTTCGCGGTCATCAAGAGCGCGACGCGGGAGAGCTGAGCGTACGAGCGGGGCCGGTGAGACTCCTGCACGTGGGCCCCACCGGCCCCCTCTTCACTCCTGCCCTGGTCCGCCTTCAGCCGCGCCCTGGTCCGCTGCCCTCCGCCCGGAAATCCGCTGCACTCCGCCCGAAAAACGGGGATCACTCCCCATTTCTCGGTTCGACGCTACCATCAGTTCCGGGGAGCGCTCCCCGGAACTTCCGAGAGGCGACATGATGAAGGTCGACGTGAACGGGCCCGATCCGGTGCGGCGTCGCGACGCGCGGCGCAACCGCGAGCTGCTGGTCGAGGCGGCTCGCGAGGTGTTCGCCGCGCAGGGCCTGGACGCGCCGCTCGATGTGATCGCACGCCGGGCCGGTGTCGGAAACGCCACGCTCTACCGGCACTTCCCCAGCCGCGCCGCGCTGGTCGACGCGGTCTTCAGCGACTCGCTCACGCAGACCATGGACGCCGGAGACCGGGCCCGGACCGCCGAGGACGCCTGGGCGGGTCTGCTGGGATATGTCGAAGAGGTCTTCGAGGGCCTCGCCACCGACCGCGGCGCCAACGATCTGATGACCACCCATCTGGAGGGCGTCCACTCCCTCGACTCCGTGCACGCCCACAACCGGGAGACGGTGGAGGTGCTCCTGCGCCGCGGCCGCGAACAGGGCACGGTCCGCGACGATCTCACCACCGAGGACCTCCTCGTGGCGCTTGCCGTACTCGGCCGCGCCGTCCCGGCCCTCACGAGCACCGCCCCGGACGCCTGGCGCCGCCCCCTCGCCCTCCTCCTCGACGGACTGCGCGCCTCCCCCGCCGCCGCCCCACTGCCCGAGCCGTCGTTCACCCCGCCCCAACTCGGCACGTTCCTCGGCAACTTGGGCCCGCACCGGGACTGAAGTAGGCGAAGGGACGCGAACCGGAGCGGGCGGGCGCACCACGGGAACGGTCCTACGCGGAAACCCGTCGCACCAACGTCGTCGGCAGCACCACGCCGGCCGGGCCACCGTCCGCCCCCTGCCTGCCCGCCCGGCGATCGAGGTCCCGCAGCAGCAGTCGGGCCATCAACCGGCCCATTTCCTCTATGTCCTGACGGACCGTCGTGAGGGGTGGGTCCGTCTGTTCAGCGACCGGCAGCATGTCGTCGAACCCGATCACGGCGACGTCGTCCGGCACCCGCCGCCCCCGCTCGCGCAGCACCCGCAGGGCTCCCGAGGCCGTCAGGTCGTTCGCCGCGAACACCGCGTCGACGTCCGGGCAGCGCTCCAGCAGCTCCCGCATCGCACGCTCGCCGCCCGCGGGCGTGAAGTCGCCCTCGACGACGAGCCCCGGATCGGCGTCGCCCATGACGTCCCGGAAGCCGTCGAGCCGGTCGACGGCGGAGGTCTGGTCGAGGGCGCCGGTGATGTGCGCGACGCGGGTGCGGCCGAGTCCGACGAGATGGCGTACGGCCTCGCGAGCGCCGCCCCGGTTGTCGCTGTCGACGTAGACGGCCCGCCGCGCGCCGTCGCCCCAGCCGGGTCGCCCGCCGAACACGGTCGGCATGCCCGCGCCGTGGATGAGCTCCGGCAGCGGGTCGTCGAGGTGCAGCGAGAAGACGAGCGCGCCGTCGACATGGCCGCCGGCGAGATACCGGCCGACGCGCGCGTGGTCGTCGCGGCCCTCGGTGAGCAGCAGGACGAGCTGCGAGTCGTGTGCGGTCAGCTCCTTGCTGATGCCACGGAGCTGGAGGGCGAAGAAGGGGTCGGCGAAAACCCTGGTCTCCGGTTCGGCGATGACGACGGCGACGGCGTCGTGGCGCCGGGTGACCAGGCTGCGGGCGGCCTGGTTGGGGACGTAACCGAGCTCCTCGACGGCCCGTCTGACGCGCTCGACGAGCGGTTCGCGCACTCCGTCGCCGCCGTTGACGACGCGTGAGGCGGTGGCCCGTGAGACCCCGGCTCGCGCGGCCACGGCCTCCAGCGTGGGGCGCGACGCTGTCTCGGTCACCTCAGGGCTCCTCCTCGGCGGTTGCCAAGAAGGATAGCCCCGGGCAGCACGCGTTGAGAGCGCTCCCCGACCGACGTCCACCCCGTCGCTGCGGGACCGCCGGCGTGATCAGGAGGCCCTAAGCGGGTCGGGCGAAGTCCGCTGCGGTTCGGCGGCGCCCTGAGGGGGCGCGGGGAACTGCGCGACCGGCCACGATGGAGCCGCAGACGATCGACGGCACCTCCCCGCACTTCCAGCCGAGCGCTTAGCCGTCCTCGCGCTTGGCCCGGCTCGGTTGTACCCGTTTGGGCTCGCCCGGCATCTTCGGGTACTCGGGGGGATACGGCAGGTCCCCGAGGCCGTGGTCGTGTTCGTCACGGCTGGCCAGCTCCAGGAGCGCTTCGAGGGAGAAGGCGTGGTCGTCCATGTCGGCGTGCACGTCGCCGAGTTCGGCGAAGCGCTTGGGCATGGTCGCCAGGTCGAAGTCCCGGGGGCGCGCTTCGGCCACCTCGTCCCAGCGCAGGGGCGCGGAGACGGGGGCGTACGGGCGTGGCCGTACCGAATAGGCGGAGGCGATCGTGCGGTCCCGCGCGGTCTGGTTGTAGTCGACGAAGATCTTCTCGCCGCGTTCCTCCTTCCACCAGGCGGTGGTCACCTGGTCGGGCATCCGGCGTTCGAGTTCGCGCCCGGCGGCGATCGCGGCCCGGCGGACCTGGGTGAAGGTCCAGCGCGGCGCGATCGGGACGAAGACGTGCAGCCCTCGGCCGCCGGAGGTCTTGGGCCAGCCGCGCAGATCGCCGTACTCGTGCAGGACCTCGCGCAGCTCATGGGCGGCGCGCACGGCGTCCTCGTAGTCCGTGCCGGGCTGTGGGTCGAGGTCGATGCGGAGCTCGTCGGGGTGGTCGACGTCGTCGCGGCGCACCGGCCACGGGTGGAAGGTGAGGGTGCCGTACTGCGCGGCCCACACCACGGCCGCGACCTCGGTGGGGCACATCTCGTCGGCGGTGCGCCCGCTGGGGAAGGTGATGTGCGCGGTCGGGATCCAGTCGGGCATGTTCTTGGGCGCCCGCTTCTGGAAGAAGTTCTCGCCCGTGACACCCTCCGGGTACCGCTCCAGGGTGGTGGGGCGGTCGCGCAGGGCGCGCAGGATGCCCTCGCCGACGGACAGGTAGTACTGGGCGAGGTCCAGCTTCGTGAAGCCGCGCTCCGGAAAGAAGATCCTGCCCGGGCTGGACAGACGTACGGTCCTCCCGGTTGCGTCGAGTTCCACCGCATCGGCCATGCGAGCCACGGTAGGCCCAGCCCGCACAGCTCGCACACCGGGCGAAAGACATCGTGTCGCCGCAGAATCGAAGCATGGATCTGCCGGTGATGCCGCCTGTGAAGCCGATGCTCGCCAAGTCCGTGGCGAAGATCCCGCCGGACATGCAGTACGAGGCGAAGTGGGACGGGTTCCGCGCGATCGTGTTCCGCGACGGCGACGAGGTCGAGCTCGGCAGTCGTACCGGCAAGACGCTGACCAGGTACTTTCCCGAGCTGGTGGCGGCGTTGCGGGAGCGGCTGCCGGAGCGCTGTGTGATGGACGGCGAGATCGTGATCGCCAGGGAGGGACGGCTCGACTTCGACGCGCTCACCGAGCGTATCCATCCCGCGGACTCCCGGGTGCGGATGCTGGCGGAGAAGACTCCCGCCTCCTTCGTGGCCTTCGATCTGCTGGCACTGGCCGACGAGTCTCTGCTCGACGTGACCCTCGGCGACCGGCGGGCCCTGCTGACGATGGCGCTGTCGGGGGTGACGGCCCCGGTTCACGTGGCACCGGCGACCACGGACCGCGAGGTGGCGGAGCGGTGGTTCGAGCAGTACGAGGGCGCGGGCCTCGACGGGGTCATCGCCAAGCCGCTCAACCTGCGCTACCGGCAGGACGAGCGGGCCATGTTCAAGATCAAGCACGAGCGCACCGCGGACGTCGTCGTCGCGGGGTACCGCCTCCACAAGAGCGGGCCCGTCGTCGGTTCCCTGCTGCTCGGTCTGTACGACGACGAGGGCATCCTCCAGCACGTGGGGGTGAGCGCCGCCTTCCCGATGAAACAGCGGGCAGAGCTGGTGGAGGAGCTGGAGCCGCTGCGCATGGAGGACGTCGAGCGGCATCCCTGGGCGGCCTGGTCGCAGGAATCGGCGCACGAGTCCGCGCGGCTGCCGGGCGCGCCCAGCCGGTGGTCGACGACGAAGGACTTCTCCTGGGTGCCGCTGCGGCCCGAGCGCGTGGCGGAGGTGGCGTACGACCACATGGAGAACGGCGTGCGGTTCCGTCACACGGCCCGCTTCCGCCGCTGGCGCCCGGACCGGACCGCGGAGAGCTGCACGTACAGCCAGTTGGACGAGCCGGTCGGGTACGACCTCGCGGAGATCCTCGGCCCGCAGAACTGACGCTGTCACCCGCACAACCGACCCGCGGCCCGATCGGTCCAACAAGGGGGCTGATCCGCCCAACTCGACGCGCGCGAACAGAAGTGAGCGGGTATGGCCACCGATGAACCTATGAGCGCACAATCGATGGCACGGGACAGGGTGGCACGTTGAGCATGCGACAGATGGCGCGGACGCGGTGCGGCGCGATGACGGCGGCACTGCTGACCGTCGTCGCGGCGGGCTCTTTGATGACGGGCTGCTCCTCGGGCAGCAGCGCCACCGACGACGGACGCGCCCCGGCACCGAGCCACAGCCAAGGGCAGGAGACGGGGCCGACGCAGAGTCCTTCCAGTACCGTCGGCGCCGGTCCCGTGCTCGCCGTGAAGATCGACAATGTGAGCGCGGCGCGCCCTCAGACGGGTCTCGACGCGGCGGATGTCGTCTACGCGGAGCAGGTCGAGGGTGGTCTGAGCCGGCTGATGGCCATCTACGCGAGCAAGTTGCCCCAGGCTGTCGGGCCGGTGCGCAGTGCGCGCGAGTCGGACCTGGAGCTGCTGCGCCAGTTCGACATGCCGACGCTCGCCTTCTCGGGTGCCCAGCACAAGCTGCTGCCGGTCATCGCCAAGGCACCCGTGCATGCGGTGTCGGCCGATCAGGGCTCCAGCGCGTACTACCGCAGTGCCTCCAAGGTCGCCCCCCACAACCTCTTTCTGCACCCGAAGCAGCTCATGCGCTCCGCGCCGGGGGCCGCCGCCCTCACCACCGGGTTCCACTTCGGTGCCGCCCCGGCGGGCGGCAGCCCGGAGACCTCGCGCACGGTGCGCTTCCCCTCGGCCCGCTTCACCTTCGCCTGGTCGGCGAGCAAGCACCGCTGGCTCGTGTCGATGGGCGGGACACCGACGGTGACTTCGGACGGGAAGCGGGTGGCGCCCGCGACCGTGGTCGTGCAGTACGTGAAGGTGCGCAACTCCAAGTACCACGACGTCCTCGGCAACAACACGCCGTACACGGAGACGGTGGGCTCGGGGACGGCGAAGGTACTGCGCGACGGCAAGGTCTTCGACGTCGACTGGAAGCGCCCGACCGCCGGCGACGGCACGGACTTCACGACCACCGACGGCGCGCCGATGAACTTCGCGAAAGGGCAGGTGTGGGTGGTCCTCGCCAAGGCATGACGACGAAGCCATGACGGCTGAGCCGTGACGACGAATCCGTGACCGCGGCGGGGCTACCCGATGACTACCACTCGTGCCCACGGGGGCGGTGCGTCCGGTGCGTAGTCGGGATCGTCCTCGTCCCCCGACCCGGCTGCCCGCTCCCGGGGGAACAGACCCACCACCGTCCGGCATGGTGGCCGGTCCGGCCACGGCGTCTGCCCGTCCGTCAGGACCACGACGACGTCCGGCCGGGGCTGCACCCTGAGCGCCTTGGCGAAGCCCGTGCGCAGGTCCGTACCCCCGCCGCCCACCAGCGGTATCCCCTCGGCACGGCACAACGGGTGCGCGATCGGGGCCGCCGCGTCGCAGGGCACCACGGTGACCAGGTCGCGGCGGCCGCCCACGGCGCGGGAGATGGCGGTGACCTCGAGGAGCGCGCTGCCCAGTTCGGCGTCACTGACCGACCCGGAGGTGTCGATGACCACGCAGACCCGTGGCGGCCTGCGTCGCAGGCTCGGCAGCACGGCGCGGGGCACCCCGGCCGAGCGCCGCGACGGCCGGCCGTACGTGTAGTCCTCTCCCACGCCGGAGCTGGAGGCCGCCGAGCGGACCGCCGCGCCCAGCAACTCGCGCCAAGGCTGCGGCGGGTGGAACGCTTCGTCCGCCCACCGCCGCCACCCGTTCGGGGTGTCTCCCGGGCGGGCGGTGATGCCCTGCGCCACCCGGAACCGCACCGCGTCCCGTTCCTGCGGGCTGAGGCCGTGCGCGCCGTCCGGGCCGAGGTCCCACTCCCGTTCGAGTCCGTCGGCGCCGCTTCCGCAGTCCAGCCAGGCCAGGCTCTGGGTGAGCGCCCCGAGTCGGAACTGGCGCAGGTAGTCCTCCATGAGCTGTCCCTCGGGCAGCTTCAAGAACCCTGGCGTGACGACGCCTTCGGGCCGGAGCAGTCCGTCGCCGAACGCGTCGTCGTTGATCTCGCAGTCCGCGGCGATGTTCATCCGCAGCCGTTCCCCCGGGCCGGTCAGTCCGCGCTCCCGCGCGACCCTGTCCCCGCGCCCGTGGTGGTCGCGCAGGAGGTGCGACACCTCGTGCACCCACACCCCGGCCAGTTCCTCCACCGGGGTCCGGTCCACGAACGCCGGCGAGGCGTAACAGCGCCAGTGCCGGTCGACGGCCATCGTCGGCACGCGCCGCGACTCCACGGTGTGCAGGGCGAACAGTGCTGTGGCCAGGTAGGGCCGGACCCGGGCGGCGTGCAGCCGGGCGGCGAAGAGCTTGTCGAGGTCCAGTGTCCCCGGTGCGGGCGCGGTCATCGTCCGGCCTTCGCGGCGGCCGTCCGGACCGCCGCCCGGTCCGCCCGCCGGGACAGGGACACCGCGCCGGCAAGCCGCTCGATCGCTGCCGGAACGTCCCAGTCCTCCTGGCGCAGCGAGGCGAGTGTGGTCGCCGGGACGACCACCAGGTCCGGGGCTCCGGTCTCCAGCGCCCGCACCAGGAGCGCCCATGCCGCGTCCCAACGGGACTTCTCCGGACGCCCGCGGACCGCGGCCACCACACCGTCGAGCACGGCTTGGCGGAGATCCCCCCGCTCGGGCAGGTCGGCACCCGCCGGGTCGGCGAGCAGTGTCTCGGGGTCCGGGAGGTCCATCCGGTCCAGGCTTGCCAGCAGTTCCAGCCCGGGACCGTCCCCCACCGTGCCCCTGACCAGCAGGGAAAGCACTTCTCGGGAGGAGCCGGCCGCGGTGGCGAAGGCGACGAGACCCAGGGTCATCTCCCAGCTCCGGGGCGACGGCCAGGGACCGCCCCGGCGTGTTTCGTTGCTCGGCAGCCGGTGCACGAGTGCGGGGCGGGCGGAGAGGAGCCCGCACACCGCGCGCCGGGCGAAGTCCACGGCTTCCGGCAACCGCCCCGGGTCGAGCCGGGGCAGTGTCGCCCGCGGCCATGTCCCCCCGAGGCCGCGCACCACGACCTCGTGGTCGTGGGTCCACTGAAGATGCACGAACCGGTTGGCCAGCGGCGGGCTCAGCTCCCAGCCGTCGGCGGCCGAGGACCGCGGATTGGCGGCAGCCACGATCCGGACCTCGGGCGGCAGTTGAAGGGCGCCGATCCGCCGCTCCAGGACGAGGCGGAGCAGGGCGGCCTGGACGGCCGGTGGCGCGGTGGACAGCTCGTCCAGGAACAGCAGCCCGCGGCCCGCCCGTACCAGTCGCACCGCCCAGTCCGGCGGGGCCATCGGGACACCCTGCTGCGCGGGGTCGTCGCCGACGATGGGCAGTCCCGAGAAGTCGGACGGCTCGTGCACGCTGGCGATCACGGTGGTCAGCGGAAGGTCCAGGGCCGCGGCGAGCTGGGTCAGGGCCGCGGTCTTGCCGATCCCCGGCTCACCCCACAGGAGCACGGGCAGGTCGGCGGCCACGGCCAGCGTCAGTGCCTCCAGCTGGATGTCGGGGCGCGGTTCGGTGCCGGCGTCACGCAGCAGCGCCAGCAACGCGCCGGCTACGTCGATCTGAGAGGCGGGGGCCGGGTCGGCAGGAGTGTCGGTCGCAACGAATGGTGTACATGTGGGCATATCTCATCACCTTTAGGTCGTTGGGGAACGAGTGGGTGGGTGCGCTTGGCGGGTGCGCTGGGTGGCCAGGCGGGCGCAGGGGGGCGGACGCCCCCGGGTCAGCGAGCGGTCGTGTGGCGCGGGTGCGCTCGGTACCCACGGGGGCGGTCGGAGCCGGGGAGCAGGCGGCCGGATCCGGGGCCGGGGCCGGTCATGCCCGCCCTGAACAGGCCGTACGTGATCCGCCGTAGCGCGGCCGCCTCGAGTTCGTCCCGCAGTGGGCCGCTGCGCAGCACCGCGTCCGGACCCAGCAGGCCCTCGACGACGTCCAGCGCACCGGCGGTGTCACCATGGATCAGGCGTTCGCGGACACCGGTGAGGCAGTCCGGACGGCGGTGCGCCTCGTCGATGGCCCGCAGGCAGGGAAGCGGCGTACCGGTCAGCGCGACCAGCAGTTCCTCCCGGCGGATCTCGGCCGGATCATGGTCCAGCGGCGCCAGCACCCCGTCGACCAGGCCGATACGGTGCTGGGCTCCCCGGCAGTCCACGAGGCGTGGCTGCCCGGCCCGGCCCGGTGTCCGGGAGGGACCGGCCGGGGCATACTCCCCCGCCGAGGAGGAAGCGGTCGGCGAGTGATCCGGTACCAGTGCCGAGGCGACCAGCGGATGCAGCCGATCGACCTCGATCGAACCGGTGCGGATCAGTTCCAGGTCGGGCAGCAGCCAGGTGGCCGCGTCGGGCAGAACGGGCAGCGCGCAGACGCTGCCGTCCGTGGGCGCCGCCGCGATCCGCACACCCGGCGGCCCGACGCCGTCCCCGTCCGCGACCACGTCCAGGACCAGCCGGTCCCGGGCCCCGAGCCGCACGACGACGGTACCGGCCGTCCGCCCCTGGGCCTGGGCCTGGGCCTGGGCCTGGAGCACCATCCCCGCCTCGGCCGCCCAGCGATCCACTGCACACCCGCGCCCCCGCAGCCCGATTCCCGGCGGATCCGGGTTCTCGGGGCGGACGTCGTCGGGCGCCAGGTCGGCCCCGGACCGCACGCGCAGCTCATCGGTCCTGCGCGCGTCCCACAGATGGCGGTGCAGGTCGAGGCGGAAGCGGCGGCTGGGACGGGGGTGCGGATGCCGGCGGACACCGGCCTCGAAGGGGGATCCGTCGTGCGATCCGTCGCGGAGTCCGGCCTGCGGCGCCGCCCACAGGGCGAGGCTGATCCGCTGACCGCCGTCCGCCCAGGCCGGTGGAGTCCGCACGACGAGGTGCACCGGGCCTACGCCGTCACGCCCTTGGGCGTCGTACCGAGCCAGGGCGATGGTCAGACCCGGGCGCAGCAGTCCGTGCGGAGCGATCCTCGGCATGTGCCAGCGCAGCAGGTCGGGAGCCAGATGGCGGAGATCGCCCCGGACCCTGGCGGCGAGGTCGTGGCCGTAAGTGCGCGCCACGGAACGCAGGTTGAGATCGACATCGATGCCTGCGGCGGCGCACGCCCCCGCCCAGTCCCCGGCACGGCGGCGGGCGGTCGCAGTCTCGATCATGGCGGGCGGCACGGCGAACTCTCGCACGGGCAGCCAGAAGGAAAGGCGGGAATCCCCATTCGCGGTCCGAGTGAGCATCAGCACTCACCTTGCGCGGACGGGACCCCCATTCTGCCGACAGAGTGAGTCATCATCGCGGGGAGCCTAGCGCTCCTGACCGTGATCTGTCAGATGTTTTCGCCCGGCGTCGCCTGGCGAAGGACCCCCTGGCGTTGCGTGGTGAGGGGTTCCGTCGGGTTGCGCAGCCCCTCCGCGGCGTCCGAGACACGCTGGATGAGGTCGAAGAAGACGGACTGCTCCTCGGCGGAGAGCGGGGCCAGGAAGACTTGGTTCATACGCGCCGTGCGCACGGTCAGCTTGCGGTGCGTACGCGTCCCCTCGTCGGTGAGACGCAGCAGGAAGCGGCGGCCGTCCTGCGGATCGCGCACCTTGTCGAGCAGGCCCCGGCGACTGAGCCGGCTGATGACCTCGGCGATGGTCGACCGGTCCAGGCCCACTCGCTCCCCCACCGTGCGTTGATCCAGTCCCGGCTCCGCGACCAGCGCGTTCAGGACCGCGAACTGCGGTGAGGTGATCTCCTCGGAGACCATCGTGTTCCACAGCAGATAGTGAGCCTGCTGGAGTCGCCGGGCGAGGTGCCCGGGGTGGGTGGTGAGGTCCACCGCAGCCATGTGCGCTCCCCCTGGGTGAGTCCGTCATTTCGTTGGTGCACTGAACGATACCGCGCATCACCGGGATGCGTACCAGCGCGCTAACGGCCTCGCACCCGCCAATCTCATGGAAGTCTTGACGACACGGGCCACTGGTGGCAGCGTAAGTGAAACCTCGCAGAAATAATCAGTGCCCTGAGTAATTGAGGGTCTGGACGCTTGGAAGAGATGGGGCTTCACGGATGGACAAGGTGGTCGCCACAGCCCTGGAGGCGGTGGCCGATGTGCCGGACGGCGCGACCCTGGCGGTCGGCGGTTTCGGGCTGAGCGGTGTGCCGAACGTGCTGATCGAGGCGCTGTACGCGCGCGGAGTCGGCGGTCTGGGCGTGGTGTCCAACAACTGCGGGGCGATGGAGTCCGGGCTCGCGGTGCTGCTGTCCGCCGGGCGGATCGCGCGGGTGACCGGCTCCTACATCGGGGCGAACAAGGAGTTCGCGCGGCAGTATCTGGCGGGTGAGCTGGAGGTGGAGATGATCCCGCAGGGCACGCTCGCGGAGCGGTTGCGTGCGGGTGGTGCGGGGATCCCCGCCTTCTTCACCCCGGCCGGGGTCGGCACCCAGGTCGCGGACGGCGGCCTGCCCTGGCGCTACGACGGCTCGGGCGGGGTGGCGCTGGCGTCGCCGCCGAAGGAGGTGCGCGAGTTCGACGGCACCGAGTACGTGCTGGAACACGGGATCCGTACCGACTTCGCGCT
>NZ_JBVKBU010000022.1:0-158608 GCF_055638955.1 Streptomyces sp. NPDC111507
GTCCGCTTCCGAGAGGCACTCGAAGCCCAGCAAACAGTCACTCGCCTCCGCTGACGCCGATGCGGTCAACGGTCAGACACAAACCCCGTTCACAAGCTGGCGGCGAACCCCTGTCCCTGCGGCCGTTTCTCGCAGCGGGACGACCTGTGCGAGTGCCCGCCCTCCATGATCCGCCGCTACCAGGCCAGGCTCTCCGGGCCGCTGCTCGACCGCGTCGACCTGCGGGTCGAGGTGGACCGCGTCACCCGGTCCGAGCTGACCGAGCGCGGTGCGCGGGGCGAATCCACCGAGACGGTCGCCGACCGGGTGCGGGCGGCCAGGGAGCGGGCCGCCGTGCGGCTGGCGGGCACGCCCTGGCGGACGAACAGCGAAGTGCCAGGCCGGGAGCTGCGCAGCCGCTGGTACGCGTCCCTGGGCGCGATGGACGAGGCTGAGCGGAGCCTTGAGCGAGGTGCCCTGACCGCCCGCGGCCTCGACCGGGTGCTGCGTGTCGCCTGGACCGTCGCGGACCTGGTGGGACACGACCGACCCGGCGCGACGGACGTCGCCCTCGCCCTGCAACTGCGCACCGGGGTCCCCCGTGGGGTACCGATGGCGATCGGCGCGCTGTCGTGAGCCAGGAGGACGAGAGGTTCCAGCGGGCCTTCCTCGCGCGGGTGATCGAACCGGGCGACGAGGTCTGCGGACGCTGGCTGCGGGCGGTCGGTGCCGAGGAGGCGGTCCGGCGGCTCGTCGCGGGCGGCGAGCAACCTCGGGGAGTGACGGACAAGCGCTGGGCGGGACTGCGGGCCCGGGCGGAGCGGGCGGATCCGGAGCGGGACCTCGCGGTGGCGCGGGAGGCCGGGACCCGGTTCGTGTGCCCGGGGGACCCCGAGTGGCCGGCGCAACTCGACGACCTCGGCGACACGCGCCCCACCGGCCTGTGGGTACGGGGGCGGTCCAGCCTGCGGATATGGGCGCTGCGCTCGGTCGCCGTGGTCGGAGCCCGGGCCTGTACCGAGTACGGCGCCCATATGGCGGCCACGCTCGGTGCCGGGCTCGCCGAGCGGGGCTGGGTGGTGGTGTCGGGCGGTGCCTACGGGGTGGACGGCGCCGCGCACCGGGGCGCCCTCGGGGCGGGCGGCGCCACCGTCGCCGTGCTGGCCTGCGGAGTCGACCGGCCCTATCCGCGCGGGCATACCGAGTTGATCACCCGGATCGCCGAACAGGGCCTGGTCGTGGGGGAGTTGCCGCCGGGCGACCACCCCACGCCGAGCAGATTCATCCTCAGGAACCGGGTCATCGCCGCGCTCACCCGGGGGACCGTGGTCGTCGAGGCCGCCTACCGCAGTGGCGCGCTGGTCACGGCGCGGGCGGCGCAGCGGCTGGGGCGGTTCGCGATGGGGGTGCCGGGCCCCGTCACCAGCGGGCTGTCGGCCGGGGTGCACGAGCTGTTGCGCGGGGAAGCGGTCCTGGTCACCGACGCCGCGGACGTCGCCGAACTGGTGGGCGACATCGGTGAGCTGGCCCCGGACCGGCGCGGGCCCGTGCTGCCGCGCGACCTGCTGGATCCGGGTGCCGGACGTGTGCTGGCCGCGCTGCCGGCGCGCGGTCTGGCGGGAGCGGAGGACATCGCCCGCGGGGCGGGAACCACCACGGACGACGCGGTCGGGAGGCTGTACGAACTCCGATCACTTGGTTTCGTCGAACGACACGGCGACGGCTGGAAGTTGACACGCCAGGCAATGATCTCGGTCCGCGGTGATCGTCGCGGGTGTTGACCGAGCGTGTTCGGCCGTCCGGGCGAACGCCGACAGCCTTGGCAATTCCCGCAGTTGATGTCTCTCGGTGATCACGGAGGGCGACGAACGTGCCCCCGAGGGACGCACAGCGGAACGTATCTGCGCACGGCTGATCCGCTCCCCTTCGCGCACTGCGACGCTCCAGTCACGCTACGCTCACGTGGATTCCGACGCAGGACAGGCAACTCGACATCAGCGCGACAGCTCACCCAGGTACCCCCAGTTCACGGCAGAACGGCACAAGGCGACGAATGCCCCAGCACACCTCCGGGTCCGATCGGGCGGCGATCCCCCCAGCCGCCCGCGACGGCGGTAGCGTGCGCCCGCCCGCTCCCTCGACGCTCGACGAGTTGTGGCGGTCGTACAAGGCGACGGGGGACGAGCGGCTGCGTGAGCAGTTGATCCTCCACTACTCACCGCTGGTGAAGTACGTCGCCGGGCGGGTGAGCGTGGGTCTGCCGGCCAATGTGGAGCAGGCCGACTTCGTCTCGTCGGGGGTGTTCGGGCTGATCGACGCGATCGAGAAGTTCGACATCGAGCGGGAGATCAAGTTCGAGACGTACGCGATCACGCGGATCCGGGGCGCGATGATCGACGAGTTGCGGGCGCTGGACTGGATCCCCCGGTCGGTGCGGCAGAAGGCGCGCAATGTGGAGCGTGCGTACGCGACGCTCGAGGCTCGGCTGCGGCGCACGCCGTCGGAGGGTGAGGTGGCCTCCGAGATGGGGATCGGGGTGGAGGAACTCCACGCGGTCTTCAGCCAGTTGTCGCTGGCCAACGTGGTGGCGCTGGAGGAGCTGCTGCACGTCGGCGGTGAGGGCGGTGGCCGGCTGAGTCTGATGGACACGCTGGAGGACACCGCGGCGGACAATCCGGTGGAGGTCGCCGAGGACCGGGAGCTGCGGAGGTTTCTGGCACGGGCGATCAACACGTTGCCGGAGCGGGAGAAGACCGTGGTCACGCTCTACTACTACGAGGGCCTGACGCTCGCGGAGATCGGGAACGTGCTGGGAGTGACGGAGAGCCGGGTGAGCCAGATCCACACCAAGTCGGTGTTGCAGTTGCGCGCCAAGCTGGCGAGTTTCGGGCGCTGACCTCGAGCGGGGCAAGCTGCTGAATCGTCCCTGCCTGGTCGCTCCCCTCGCTTGCGCGTTCCTGCCGGGTGGTGGGAGTGACTGCCGTCCGGGGCGGTCCGTCCGTAAAGTGGAGGGCGTGCCAAGGATTCGAGCGGCCTCCGTGGCCGAGCACCGGTCGATGCAGCGAGCCGCCCTGCTGGACGCGGCCCGGTCCCTGCTGTCCGAGGGCGGGACGGAGGCGCTGACCTTCCCGGCCCTCGCCGAGCGCACGGGGCTCGCGCGATCCTCCGTGTACGAGTACTTCCGCTCCCGGGCGGCCGTGGTCGAAGAGCTGTGTGAGGTGGACTTTCCGGTCTGGGCCGCGGAGGTCTCGGCGGCGATGGCCGCGGCGGACGGGCCCGAGGGCAAGGTCGAGGCGTACGTTCGACAGCAGTTGGCGCTGGTCGGGGACCGGCGGCACCGGGCTGTCGTGGCCATCTCCGCGAGTGAGCTCGATGCCGGGGCCCGGGAGAAGATCCGCGCGGCGCACGGCGGGCTGGTCGCGATGATCGTCGACGCGCTGCGGCAGATGGGTCACGCTGAACCCCGGCTGGCCGCGATGCTCCTTCAGGGCGTGGTCGACGCGGCGGTCCGGAGGATCGAGCTGGGGGCCGCGGAGGAGCCCGGCGTGATCACGGACGCCGCGGTGGGGATGGCGCTGCGGGGCGTACGCGGCTGAGCCCCTGCGTACCGGGTGCCCGGCGCCCGGCGCCCGGCGACGGGCCACGGGGCAGACGGTGCGGCGAGGCCCGGCCCGGCTTTGTTCGAAGACGCCGCCCCCCTTGCCCTTGCGGAGGGAGAAGCCTCCCCTGCCCGCGGATGGGTACGGGCTGTGTCCGCCCAAGCCCGGCAGTCAGGCCTGAAGCACTGGCCGCGGCCAGTGCTTCTCCCGTTTCTCACCGCTGCGCGCTCGTCACCGGGAGCAGGCGGGACGGGTCTCTGTGCAGGAGCCAGGGTGGGAGCAGGGACAGGGGGTTCAAGTAGGTTCTGTCCCTTCGCAGGCCCCAGTGCAGGCAGGGCGTACCGCAGTGGGCGTCGCCCGCTTCGAGCGTGCCCAGTACCTCGCCCGCGGCCACCTCGTCGCCCTGGTGCACCGTCGCCCGTACCGGGGTGAAGGTGGTGCGCAAGGGCGGAGCGCCCGTGCCCGTCAGTTCGACGGCGACCACGCCACGCCCCGCGACCCGCCCCGCGAAGGAGACGCGGCCGGCCGCGACGGAGCGGACGGGGGAGCCCGGGGGAGCCGCGAGGTCCACCCCGCGATGGCCGCGGGCGTAGGGCGTCGCCGGCGGGTCCCACCCCCGCAGCACCGAGGGGCGCAGACCCACCGGCCAGAGGCGGGCGAGCGGCACAACCGTCGTGTCGGGGGCCGGTGGACCGGCGGGAGACGGCGGCGCCGGACCGTTCGCCCGGGCCAGGGCTGAGGGGGTCAGCGCACCCAGCACGGCCACCGTCATCCCCAACAGCAACCCCAGCCACGTGCGCACACATCGTTTCGCTCGCATGCGAGAACGGTCCCGCATCTGACGGATCATGGCCGGGATCTGTGGACCACCGGCCGGTTGTGGACAGCGGCGTCACCCTGCACCTTCCGGGTCCCGTACACTTCTCGTGGCGATCCGGGTCACCGGGTCGACTTCGCACGCCCCGACACCCGGCCATCAAAAGCCGGTGTCAGCGCCTCTCGGTCCCTCGTGGCAAGGCGCATCGCGGGCGTCAGGCGCGAGTGCCGTCCGGCACGCGCGGCACAACCGAGAACACCAAGGAGAACGGCCATGGCCGTCGTCACGATGCGGGAGCTGCTGGAAAGCGGCGTCCACTTCGGTCACCAGACCCGTCGCTGGAACCCGAAGATGAAGCGCTTCATCTTCACGGAGCGCAACGGCATCTACATCATCGACCTGCTCCAGTCGCTGTCGTACATCGACCGCGCCTACGAGTTCGTCAAGGAGACCGTCGCCCACGGCGGCACGGTCATGTTCGTCGGCACGAAGAAGCAGGCGCAGGAGGCCATCGCCGAGCAGGCCACCCGCGTCGGCATGCCCTACGTCAACCAGCGCTGGCTGGGCGGCATGCTCACCAACTTCTCCACCGTCTACAAGCGTCTGCAGCGCCTCAAGGAGCTCGAGCAGATCGACTTCGAGGACGTCGCCGCTTCCGGTCTGACCAAGAAGGAGCTTCTCGTGCTCTCGCGCGAGAAGGCCAAGCTGGAGAAGACCCTCGGTGGTATCCGCGAGATGCAGAAGGTGCCCAGCGCCGTCTGGATCGTGGACACCAAGAAGGAGCACATCGCGGTCGGTGAGGCCCGGAAGCTCAACATCCCGGTCGTCGCCATCCTCGACACCAACTGCGACCCCGACGAGGTCGACTACAAGATCCCGGGCAACGACGACGCGATCCGCTCCGTCACCCTGCTCACCCGCGTGATCGCCGACGCCGTCGCCGAGGGCCTCATCTCCCGCTCCGGTGCCGGCAAGGCCGAGGGTGACAAGGCCGCGGGCGAGCCGCTCGCCGCCTGGGAGCGCGACCTGCTCGAGGGCGAGAAGAAGGCCGACGACGCCGAGGTCCAGACCTCCGCCGAGACGGAGAAGGTCGCCGACGCCGAGCAGGCCGAGGTTGTCGCCGAGGCCGAGGCCGTTGTCGAGGCCCCGGCCGCCGAGGCCCCCGTCGCCGAGGCCCCGGCCGCGGACGCCGAGCAGGCCTGACCCCTCACCCCTTCGGGTCACGAACGGCGGGGGCACAACGAGCCCCCGCCGTTCGGCCCGTAGATCTTCAGACTTCGAGAGAGATTCCAGGAATCATGGCGAACTACACCGCCGCCGACGTCAAGAAGCTCCGTGAGCTCACCGGCGCCGGCATGATGGACTGCAAGAAGGCGCTGGACGAGGCCGACGGCAACGTCGACAAGGCCGTCGAAGAGCTGCGCATCAAGGGCCAGAAGGGCGTCGCCAAGCGCGAAGGCCGCTCCGCCGAGAACGGCGCCGTGGTCTCCATCATCGCTGACGACAACACCTCCGGTGTCCTGGTCGAGCTGAAGTGCGAGACGGACTTCGTCGCCAAGGGTGAGAAGTTCCAGGCCGTCGCCAACGAGATCGCCCAGCACGTCGTCAAGACGTCGCCGGCCGACCTCGAGGCGCTGCTCGGCTCCGAGATCGTGCCCGGCAAGACGGTTCAGGCGTTCGTCGACGAGGCCAACGCCAACCTGGGCGAGAAGATCGTCCTGGACCGCTTCGCCCAGTTCTCCGGTGCCTACGTGACCGCGTACATGCACCGCACCATGCCCGACCTGCCCCCGCAGATCGGTGTCCTGGTCGAGCTGGACAAGGCCGATGCCGACCTCGCCAAGGGTGTCGCGCAGCACATCGCCGCCTTCGCGCCGAAGTACCTCTCCAAGGAGGACGTCCCGGCCGAGATCGTCGAGTCCGAGCGCCGCGTCGCCGAGGAGACCACCCGCGCCGAGGGCAAGCCCGAGGCCGCCCTCCCGAAGATCGTCGAGGGTCGCGTCAACGGCTTCTTCAAGGAGGCCACCCTCCTCGGTCAGCCGTACGCGCTCGACAACAAGAAGTCCGTCCAGAAGGTCCTGGACGAGGCCGGTGTCACCCTGAAGCGCTTCGTGCGCATCAAGGTCGGCATCTGAGTCCGTACCGCGATCGACGCGCGACCCCTATAGGGTCGGCAGCAGTCGTCCGCGTACGCCGACACGCGCGCGTGCGTGACGGACGACAGCAGATCTGACGAGGAGGCCATTGCCGCGTATGGGAGACAACACCCCACCGGCAATGGCCTTCTTCGTATGTGCACCATGAGGAGATCTCCATGACCACCACCCAGGCCGACAAGGGCGAGAAGACCGACGACGGCAAAGGCGCGGGCCGCTTTCTGCTGAAGCTTTCCGGTGAGGCGTTCGCCGGAGGCGGCGGACTGGGCGTCGACCCCGACGTGGTGCACAAGATCGCCCGCGAGATCGCGGCTGTCGTGCGCGGCGGCGCCCAGATCGCCGTCGTCATCGGCGGCGGCAACTTCTTCCGCGGCGCCGAGCTCCAGCAGCGCGGCATGGACCGGGCCCGGTCCGACTACATGGGCATGCTCGGCACGGTCATGAACTGCCTCGCCCTCCAGGACTTCCTGGAGAAGGAGGGCATCGACAGCCGCGTGCAGACCGCCATCACCATGGGCCAGGTCGCCGAGCCGTACATCCCGCTGCGCGCCGTACGGCACCTGGAGAAGGGCCGTGTGGTCATCTTCGGCGCCGGTATGGGCATGCCGTACTTCTCCACCGACACCACCGCCGCCCAGCGCGCCCTGGAGATCGACGCCGAGGCCCTGCTGATGGGCAAGAACGGCGTGGACGGGGTCTACGACTCCGACCCCAAGACCAACCCCGAGGCCGTCAAGTTCGACTCGCTCGGCTACGGCGAGGTCATCACGCGCGACCTCAAGGTCGCCGACATGACCGCCATCACGCTGTGCCGCGACAACAAGCTGCCGATCCTGGTCTTCGAGCTCCTGGCGGAGGGCAATATCGCTCGGGCCGTCAAGGGTGAGAAGATCGGCACACTTGTGGGTGACCAAAGCGGCCGGGCGTGACCGGGACCGACCTCGGCCGGGGACAAGCCCGGGCCGAGGACGGACCCTGACCGGGGGATGGACAATGTCCTGCCGGTCCGGAACCGTGCAGGAATAAGACGCGACGCAGCCGGCCGCCACCCCGACGAGGAGCAGCTGCCGGGCCTACTCAAGACACGCAGGAGCAAGTGGTGATCGAAGAGACCCTCCTCGAGGCCGAGGAGAAGATGGAGAAGGCCGTCGTGGTCGCCAAGGAGGACTTCGCCGCGATCCGCACCGGCCGTGCGCACCCGGCGATGTTCAACAAGATCGTGGCCGACTACTACGGCGCGCTGACGCCGATCAACCAGCTGGCCTCGTTCTCGGTGCCGGAGCCGCGCATGGCCGTGGTGACCCCGTTCGACAAGAGCGCGATGCGCAACATCGAGCAGGCGATCCGCGACTCCGACCTGGGCGTCAACCCGAGCAACGACGGCAACATCATCCGAGTGGTGTTCCCCGAGCTGACCGAGGAGCGCCGCAAGGACTACATCAAGGTCGCCAAGACCAAGGGCGAGGACGCCAAGGTGTCCATCCGCTCGGTCCGCCGCAAGGCCAAGGACACCATCGACAAGCTGATCAAGGACGGCGAGGTCGGCGAGGACGAGGGCCGTCGCGCGGAGAAGGAGCTCGACGACACCACCGCGAAGTACGTCGCTCAGGTGGACGAGCTCCTGAAGCACAAGGAAGCGGAGCTGCTCGAGGTCTGATGAACGACTCTTCCTGGGGGGCGCCGCCACAAGCCGGGTACTGGGGGCCGTCCGAGCAGGGGCCTGTCCAGGGGGCAGCCCCGGCGGGTCCCGCATACGATGCGCATAACGCGCAGCAGACTCGCCCCATGCCCATCGTGCCCGGCGTACCCGCACACGGCGGAGACCAGGATGACGACCGGGGGGCCGCTCGGCTGAGTGGCCCCCTGTTCCGCGACGACACCCCGTCGGCGGGATCCCTCGGGACCCCGTCGCAGAAGCCGCAGGAGCCCATGCCCAGCCCCGTCCCACAGCCCGCCCCCGCACCGCAGAAGAAGAGTGCGGGACGCGATCTGGGTGCCGCGATAGGGGTCGGCGTCGGGCTCGGTGCGGTGATCGTCGCGTCGTTGTTCGTCGTCAAGGCCGTGTTCGTCGGGGTCATAGCGGTCGCCGTGGTGGTGGGCCTGTGGGAGCTCACGTCACGGCTCGAGGAGCGCAAGGGCATCAAGGCGCCGCTCGTCCCGCTCGCGGTGGGCGGTGCGGCGATGGTCGTCTCCGGCTACGTCCGGGGCGCCGAGGGCGCATGGGTGGCGATGGCGCTCACCGCGCTGGCGGTCCTGGTCTGGCGGATGACGGAACCGCCCGAGGGTTATCTCAAGGACGTCACGGCGGGCGTTTTCGCGGCCTTCTACGTGCCGTTCCTGGCGACGTTCGTGGCCATGATGCTGACCGCCGACGACGGTCCGCGCCGCGTCCTGACGTTCCTGCTGCTGACGGTCGTCAGCGACACGGGCGCGTACGCGATCGGCTGGCGCTTCGGCAAGCACAAGCTGGCGCCGCGCATCAGCCCCGGCAAGACCCGTGAGGGCCTGTTCGGAGCGGTCACCTTCGCGATGGTCGGGGGCGCGCTGTGCATGCAGTACCTGATCGCGGACGGCACGTGGTGGCAGGGGCTGATCCTGGGCTTCGCGGTCGCGGCCACCGCCACGCTCGGCGACCTCGGCGAGTCCATGATCAAGCGGGACCTGGGCATCAAGGACATGGGCACCTTGTTGCCGGGCCACGGCGGCATCATGGACCGGCTGGACTCGCTCCTGCCGACGGCGCCGGTGGTCTGGCTGCTGCTGGTGCTCTTCGTGGGATCCGGCTGATCTGCGCGCATGTCGGTGAGGGGCTCGTCGTCCATGGTGACGGCGGGCCCCTTTTCGTCGTGTGGCCGACGCCGTTTCGGCGAGTGGCCAACGGCTTTCCGACGAGTGGCCGACGGCCCGGGGTCAGTGATGCCCCAGTCCACCGCTGCCGAACGAGCCGCTGCCGCCGTCGTGCCAGCGCTCTCGCTTCTGCGACGGGCTCGTGCGGGTCGACATGTGGGTCAGCTCGTACGGGGTGAGAGCGTGCTGGCCCTTGGCCACCTTGGGTACCTCGGCGGGCTCCCGGACTTCCCGCATCTCGCGGACCGGGCCCCCCTGCGGCACATGCGGCTGTTCCTCCGCGCGGGGCAGACGCGGTGCGCGGGTACGCATACGGCAGCTCAGCCAGAAGCTGCCACCCAGGAGTGTGATGAGTGCCACGGCGATCAAGAACAGCGCCAGGCTGATCAGACCGCTGGGCTCCGCCAAATACATCGATGCAGTACTCATATAAGGCAAATACCCTCAAATGACCCAACGAACCGGCCGTCCCGGCAACCGCCCCGACCGCGCCGGACACCTGGCCGGACGCGTGATCGGGCGCACGGCGGTCACCCGCAGCATGGGTCTGTGAACATCGCGAACGACGCGGACAACCCACTCCAGCTGCCAAGGACGGCGCCCTGCACAGCTCGCGGCCCAGGTCGCCCAAGTCGATCTGCGTCACTGGCATGGCCATGCCTAAGCCTTCGGCTACTGACCGTCTTGCAGTCCCTCAAGCACAACCAAAGAGCCATCCTCCTCGAACCGCAGCACGCGGGGCCGGGGAGCTTCCTGGGCTGAGACCGGCTCAGGATGAAGCTCTTCGTAGCGCTGATGGTAAAGATCAACCGCTTCGCGGAGCGGGCATCCTTGTGCCTCACGAATCGCCTTCACTGCGAGGATGGTGAGCCCCGCCAGAATGTCGCGATCTACACTCTCCGGCAGTTCTGCCACAGGTCCTCCCCGGTCCGGCATCGCAGTAGAGCAACCGCGGCTCCTCCGGTCAACTGAGTTGAGCAGCCGACCACGGAAGCCCTCGGCCGTGCCCGCTGCATAGTTCGCATCGAGGAGCTACGGCACGACCCCGGACCGTGCCACTCTCGTGCCGGAACGGACGGGGACTCACGGGAACTCGGGGTTCGCCGGGGCCAATTCGGCTGGCGTCCGCCCAAGGTAGGTATCCCCTGGTCACGTCTGTGATTGCCCCACCTCGCTCCTAAAGCGGTGGCTATTCGCCTGCTACTCCTGGACGGGAAGATCAGGATGGTTGGCCAGAAAGATCATGTAGGTGATCGCCGCTGCTGCCCCCAGGAGGGACAGCACGGCACCCACTACAGATCGCGTCCTACTTGCTCGGCCCGACTTTGATGCGTGGTACTCCACACGGGCCCGCACGAGCCCGACGAGTGCCATGGGGAGCGAGACGAAGCTGACCAGTATCCAGAACGGGCAGCAGAACCAGCATGCCAAGGAGGCCCCGCCGAACCAGACCGCGAGCTCTGCTCTCTCTCGTGTCTCGTCCGGTGTGCCTGCTGAAATCATCGACTGATCCAAGCAGAACCCTTCCCGTCGTACAGCAGCGAGGTACAGCAACCGTCGCGACCGGAATCGATCGCCAGCAGTCGCGCGCGACTCTCTCACCAGTCAAGCGATTGGCTCAGTCGTCGAGGACTCACCGCTCGGCGAATGAGCACCAGGTCTTGCAGTGGGGCCCGCATAGAGGGGTGGCAGGACGCGGGCGTCGTCATGTGCGTCGTATGGCCAGCACGGCCACGTCGTCGAGGTGGTCGACCGCGATCGCGGCGTCGAGGATGCGGTCGGCGGTCTCCTCGGCGTCCAGCCCGTCGTGGACGGCCTGGGCGGCCAGCGTTCCCGCTCGCTCCAGTCCGTCCTCCAGCGTCAGGCCCGGTCCCTCCACCACGCCGTCGGTGACCATGACCAGCACGCTGTCTTCGTCCAGGGTGAAGGTCTCCTCGCCGTACTCGGTACCGGGCACGACTCCCAAAACCGGCCCGCCCGGCAGCTCGCGGACCTCGTGGCTGCCGTCTCTGTGTGCGCACAGCAGCGGCACATGGCCGGCGCTGGTGCCGGTGACCTGTCCATCGTGCGGGTCGATGTGCAGCAGGGTGCAGCTGGCGAATCGTGCGGGGGCGGTCGTGACGAGTAGCTCGTTGGTGCGGGTCAGCACGGTTCCAGGATCCGGTTCCTGGGCGGCGATCGCGCGCAGGGACAAGCGGACCTGTCCCATGACGGCGGCGGCGTCCACGTCGTGCCCCTGGACGTCGCCGATCTCCAGTGCGATCGCGCCGTCGGGCATCATGAAGGCGTCGTACCAGTCCCCGCCGATGTCCAGCCCGTCCCGGCTGGGTTGGTAGCGGGCGGCGACCTCAAGGCCCGGGAGGTGCTCGGGCAGCGTGGGGAGCATGGTCTGCTGCAGCGCCGTGGCCAGCTCGACGTGTGCCTGTTGCAACCTGATCCGCTTGAGTGCCTGGCCGGCCAGGCGGGCCAGCGTGCCCACGAGGGTCTGCTCATCCAGGGGCAACAGGTATCCGCGGGGGTAGAGCATCGACCAGGCCCCGAGTGGCTGATCGCCGGGCTCGCTGAGGGGGGTGATCGAGAGGGCGTAGTCGGAGCCGAGATGGAGGAACTGCAGAAGTGGGGCATGCGGCCAGCGGCGGTTGAAGTCCTCCCGGTCGGTGATGAACTGCGGCTTGCCGGTACGGATGGCCTCGGACAGCGGGATCGGCTGGTCCAGCCGCAGGCCGTGCAGGGCCGCGACCGCGTGCATGTCTCTCCTGGCATCGGTGGAGATGCACAGGCGGTTGTCGTCGACGAGTGCGAGCACGGCGCCGAAGGCGCCGAGGGTCGCGGCGAGCCGGGTCAGGACGACCTGCTGCAGTTCCTGCTCCGTGGCTGCGGTGATCAAAGCGGAGGAGAAGTCGGCGATGTCCTTGGCGCGCTGTCGCTCGGCAGTCAGCGCGGCCTGCGCCTTCTGCTTGCGCTTCTCCTGCTTGGTGTCGTCGCGGACCACCAGGAAGATCCGTTCGGGGCCGTCAAAGCCCAGCTGGAGCCGACTGACCTGAACGGCCAGCCGGTGCCAGCCGTCGTGCGCGGTGTGGTACCGCTGCCTCACCCAGGGGGACCGCTGGACGGAGGCCGAGCGCAGGAGCTGCCGGAAGGCCTCCCTGTCGTCGGGGTGTATTGCCGAGATTACTTTGGACATCGACGTATTTGGATCCGGGACGAGCGCGACCAGGCTGGGTAGGCCACCGAGCCACTCCATCTGGTCCCTCTCGGGTGAATACATCCACAGGCCGAGGCCGGCGGCCGCGGTGGCCAGCCGGAACGGGATCAGCAGGCTGGCCAGGTCGTTTCGTGCATCCAGGGCGCGCACCCCTATCAGCCGCTTGTCACCGGCGGGATCCTTCACTAGTCGCGCCTCAAACAAACAGGTAACGGGTATTCCATGTTTCCCGGGAAAGTGCAGCTCCCGCATCGCGACCGCATCCGCCCTGGCGGCGTGGGCCACCAGATTTTCCGCCGACATCCGCTGGCTTGCAGGCCACAGGTCCACGAAGTCACGTCCCAGGCACTGCTCCGCCGGCCTGCCCAGCGCCGTGGCCATAGCAGCGTTGAGGTCGCGCAGGGCACCGTCCAGCGTCAGAAGAGCCGACGGGCAAGCCCTTCGATGAAGTTCGTCCGAGGCGTCCATCCGTGGCTCCCTGGCGCAAACCAAAACAGCCTCTTCAGCTATATTCGCGCATTTTGCTGTGATGTCTCAATGAAAGGGGTGTCCGACCGCCTGCGTCGAATGGCGAAGGCAGGAACTTGGTGGAGGCAGTTCGGTGACACGGTCGCTGAGCGCCAGCGCCTGTGGCGGCGGCCTCGCTCTCGCGGAGACGGCCCTGGGCGGACGCGATCTGGATCATGTCGGCGACGAGCGGGCAGTCTTCTGGGCCGTCCCTGGGCCGTGCGAGGCCGACCAAAGCTGACAGACGGCACCCACGGGTGACCACCCCCACCCCGCTCTGGCCTGGGGCCCCGGAGATGATCTGCCACACTGGTCGTGTTATGCCAGCACCCGGAGAACTCACATTCGTCGCCCCCCGCGGAGCCAAGAAGCCGCCGCGGCACCTCGCCGACCTCACGCCCGCCGAGCGCAAAGAGGCGGTTGCCGCGATCGGTGAGAAGCCGTTTCGCGCCAAGCAGCTCTCGCAGCACTACTTCGCGCGGTACGCGCACGACCCCGCGGAGTGGACGGACATCCCGGCCGCCGCGCGCGGCAAGCTCCAGGAGGCGCTGCTTCCCGAGCTGATGACGGTCGTGCGGCATCTGTCGACCGACCAGGACACCACCCGCAAGACTCTGTGGCGCCTGTTCGACGGCACGCTCGTCGAGTCCGTGCTGATGCGCTACCCGGACCGGGTGACCATGTGCATCAGCTCGCAGGCGGGCTGCGGGATGAACTGCCCGTTCTGCGCCACCGGACAGGCCGGGCTGGACCGGAACCTGTCCACGGGCGAGATCGTGCACCAGATCGTGGACGGGATGCGGGCCCTCAGGGACGGCGAGATCCCGGGCGGCCCGGCGCGGCTGAGCAACATCGTCTTCATGGGCATGGGCGAGCCGCTCGCCAACTACAAGCGAGTGGTGGGCGCCATCCGCGCGCTCACCGACCCCGAGCCGGACGGGCTCGGGCTCTCGCAGCGTGGGATCACCGTGTCGACGGTCGGGCTGGTGCCCGCCATCCACCGGTTCTCCGACGAGGGCTTCAAGTGCCGCCTCGCCATCTCGCTGCACGCCCCGGACGACGAGCTGCGCGACACCCTCGTCCCCGTCAACACGCGGTGGAAGGTGCGCGAGGTGCTGGACGCCGGCTGGGAGTACGCGGCCAAGTCCGGGCGCCGGCTCTCCATCGAGTACGCCCTCATCCGGGACATCAACGACCAGGCATGGCGTGGTGACCGGCTCGGGCGGCTGCTCAGGGGCAAGCCCGTACACGTCAACCTCATCCCGCTGAACCCGACACCGGGTTCGAAGTGGACCGCCTCGCGGCCCGAGGACGAGAAGGCCTTCGTCGAGGCGATCGCGGCTCACGGGGTGCCGGTGACCGTCCGGGACACCCGGGGCCAGGAGATCGACGGAGCCTGTGGTCAGCTCGCCGCCACCGAGCGGTAATCTGGCGAGGTCCAACCACATCTTCATATTCCGACAGGGGAGCGCCACAGCGCTGAGAGTGCGGTAGCCGGAGCACCGGTGGGCCGCAGACCCTCTGAACCTTGCCCAGGTCATTCTGGGTAGGAAGTTCGGGCATCACTCAAGCTGTTGCGCCCTGCCCGGGAACCTTCCGAGGATCCCGGGCAGGGCCGCGTCTCTTCCTGGTCATCCCAGGAGGAATTCAGTGATCACCAAGAGGACGACCACGGCCGCCGTCATCGGGCTGGGCCTCGTCACGCTGTCCGCGTGCGGGTCCTCCGGCAGCGGCGGTGCCGGGGACTCCAAGACCATCACGCTCGTCAGCCACGACTCGTGGGCCGTGTCGAAGAGCGTGCTGGAGGACTTCGAGAAGCAGTCCGGGTACAAGGTCAGGGTCCTCAAGGACGGCGACGCCGGGCAGGCCGTCAACAAGGCCATCCTCACCAAGGACAACCCGCAGGGCGACGTCTTCTTCGGCGTCGACAACACCCTGCTGTCCCGCGCGCTCGACAACGGGCTGTTCCAGTCGTACGAGGCCAAGGGCTCCGACCAGATCGTCCAGCAGTACCGGATCGACCAGGACAGGCACCGGGTCACGCCCATCGACTCCGGTGACATCTGCGTCAACTACGACAAGGCCTACTTCAGCAAGCACAAGCTGGCCCCGCCGGCCTCCTTCGACGACCTGATCAAGCCCGCGTACAAGAACCTCCTCGTCACCGAGAACGCGGGCACGTCCTCGCCCGGCCTCGGCTTCCTGCTCGGGACCGCCGCGAAGTACGGGGACGACGGCTGGCAGGACTACTGGAAGAAGCTCAAGGCCAACGGCGTGAAGGTGGTCGACGGCTGGGAGCAGGCCTACAACGACGAGTTCTCCGGGTCCGCGGGCGGCAAGAAGGCCAAGGCCGACCGGCCGCTGGTCGTCTCCTACGCCTCCTCCCCGCCCGCCGAGGTGATCTACGCCGACCCGAAGCCGAAGACCGCGCCGACCGGGGTCGCGAGCGGCACCTGCTTCCGCCAGGTCGAGTACGCGGGGCTGCTGAGCAACGCGAAGAACACCAAGGGCGGCAAGGCCCTTCTCGACTTCCTCATCAGCGTCAAATTCCAGGACGACATGCCGCTGAACATGTTCGTGTACCCGGTCCGCGAGACCGCCCAGGTGCCCGAGGAGTTCGTGAAGTTCGGCCCGCAGGCCAAGGACCCCGAGACCCTGGCCCCCGCCAAGATCGCCGGCAACCGTGACCAGTGGGTCAAGTCGTGGACCTCGCTCGTACTGAAGTAGCGCCTCGAAGGAGCCGCAAGGAGAGCGCGACGCGGATGGGGCTGATGGCCCTGCCCGTCGCGTTCTTCGCCGTCTTCTTCGCCTATCCCGTCACCGCGATCGTCGCCCGTGGCCTCAAGATCGACGGGGTCTGGCGGTTCGGACGGATCGGTGAGGTGCTCGCGCAGTCCGACATCCGGCACGTCCTGTGGTTCACCACCTGGCAGGCGCTCGCCTCCACGGCGCTCACGCTGCTGGTCGCGCTCCCCGGCGCGTATGTCTTCGCGCGCTTCGATTTCAGGGGCAAGCAGGTGCTGCGGGCGGTGGTGACCGTCCCGTTCGTACTGCCGACGGTCGTGGTCGGTACGGCGTTCCTTGCCCTGGTGGGCCGGGGCGGACTCCTCGACCAGCTGTGGGGTGTACGGCTGGACACCACCGTCTGGGCGATTCTGCTCGCGCACGTCTTCTTCAACTACGCGGTGGTCGTACGGACCGTCGGTGGCCTCTGGTCGCAGCTCGACCCGCGTCAGGAGGAGGCCGCGCGGATGCTGGGTGCCTCCCGGTTCGCGGCCTGGCGCAAGGTGACGCTGCCGGCACTGAGCCCGGCCGTGGCCGCCGCCGCGCTCATGGTCTTCCTCTTCACCTTCACCTCGTTCGGTGTGGTGCAGATCCTCGGCGGGCCGACCTTCTCCACCCTCGAGGTCGAGATCTACCGGCAGACCTCGGAGATCTTCGACCTCGCGACCGCGGCGGTGCTGACGATCGTCCAGTTCGTGGCGGTCGGAGCGATCCTCGCCGTGCACGCCTGGACCGTACGCCGCCGGGAGACCGCCCTGCGCCTGGTGGCCCCGGAGGTGACCGTGCGCAGGCCGCGCGGGGCCGGCCAGTGGGCGCTGCTGGGCGGGGTCCTGGCGAGCATCCTCGTTCTTCTCGTCCTGCCGCTCGGGGTACTGGTCCAGCGTTCCCTGGACGCACCCGGCGGTTATGGATTCGCGTACTACAAGGCGTTGACCTCGGCCGACAGCGGCATCTTCCTGGTGGCGCCGATCGCGGCGATCGGCAACTCGCTGGAGTACGCGCTGGCCGCCACCGCCATCGCCGTAGTGATCGGCGGTCTCGCGGCCGCCGCGCTCACGCGGCGTACCGGGCGTCTCGTACGGGGTTTCGACGCGCTGCTGATGCTGCCGCTCGGCGTGTCCGCCGTGACCGTCGGGTTCGGCTTCCTGATCGCGCTCGACGAACCGCCGCTGGATCTGCGCTCCTCCTGGATCCTGGTGCCGCTCGCGCAGGCTCTGGTGGGCGTCCCCTTCGTCGTACGCACCATGCTGCCGGTGCTGCGGGCGGTGGACGGCCGGCTCCGGGAGGCCGCCGCCGTCCTCGGAGCCTCGCCCTGGCGGGTGTGGCGGGAGGTCGATCTGCCGTTGGTGCGGCGGGCGCTGCTGATCGCGGCGGGGTTCGCCTTCGCCGTGTCACTGGGCGAGTTCGGGGCGACGGTCTTCATCGCGCGGCCCGACAACCCGACCCTGCCCGTCGCCGTGGCCCGGCTGCTCGGGCGCGCGGGTGACCTCAACTACGGCCAGGCGATGGCCCTTTCGACGATCTTGATGGTGGTGTGCGCGGTGGCCCTGCTGCTGTTGGAACGCATCCGCACCGACCGGACGGGGGAGTTCTGATGGCGCGACTCGCGAAGCAAGCGACGCAGGAGGCGCAGGAGGTGACGACGGAGCATCCCCGGATCCAGGCCCAGGCCCAGGCCCAGGCCCAGGCCCGGACCCAGACCCAGGCCCTGACACAGCCCCGGACGCGCGAGGCCCTGCTGAAGGTCGAGGCCGCGACCGTACGTTTCGGCGGTCGGCCGGTGCTCGACGCCGTCGGCCTCGACGTCGCCGAGCACGAGATCGTGTGTGTGCTCGGACCGAGCGGCAGCGGCAAGTCCACGCTGCTGCGGGCGGTGGCCGGACTGCAGTCGCTCGACACGGGCCGCGTGCTCCTGGCGGGACGCGACCAGGCAGGGGTGCCCGCGCACAAGCGGGGTGTCGGGCTGATGTTCCAGGACCACCAGCTCTTCCCGCAGCGGGACGTGGGCGGCAATGTCGCCTTCGGGCTGCGGATGCAGGGCGCGTCGAAGGAGCAACAGGGCGCACGAGTCGAGGAGTTGCTGGAGCTGGTGGGGCTGCCCGGAGCCCGCGCACGCGCCGTCGCCGCCCTCTCCGGCGGTGAGCAGCAGCGGGTCGCGCTGGCCCGTGCGCTCGCCCCGTGTCCCCGGCTGCTGATGCTCGACGAGCCGCTCGGCCAGCTGGACCGTTCGTTGCGGGAACGGCTGGTCGTCGAACTCCGGCAGCTCTTCGGCGAGTTGGGCACGACGGTGCTCGCCGTCACCCACGACCAGGGCGAGGCCTTCGCGCTCGCCGACCGGGTCGTGGTGATGCGTGAGGGACGGATCGCCCAGTCCGGTACGCCACTTGAGGTCTGGCAGCACCCGGCGGACGAGTTCGTGGCCCGTTTCCTCGGCTTCGACAACGTGGTCGCGGCGACGGTGCGCGATCGGCTCGCGGACACCCCGTGGGGGAGGGTCCCGGTGCCGGAGGGCACCGCGCAGGGCCCTGGCACGCTTCTCGTACGGCCCGCCGGGGTGCGGCTGGTCGACCCCGCGGACGGGCTGCGCTGCACCGTGGCCGCACGCACCTTCCGGGGCACCCACGTCGCCGTACAGCTGAAGCCGGAAGACGCGCCGCCCATTGAAGCGGCGTGCGCGCTGCGGGAGGCGCCCGCGCCCGGTGACGAGGTCGGCGTGGCGTTCGAGGCCGCCGAAATCGTGGTGCTCGGGGAGCCGTCGGCGCCATAGGGTGCGGATCATGACGCTACTCGCACATGACCGCTACTGCGACGCGATCGAGCTGGAGGTGCGGCGGCTGAGGGACGTGGTGACGTCCGGGGCCGACCTGTCGGCGACCGTGCCGACTTGCCCGGACTGGTCGCTGGAGCGGCTCGTGCGGCACACCGGCGGGGCACTGCGCTGGGTCGAGCTCATCGTCCGCACGAAGGCGCAGGAGAATGTGCACGACGAGCAGGTGCCGCTCCTGGAGGGACCCGCCGCCGAGGGCGACCCCGCCGCGCTGGACGCCTGGCTCGCCGAGACCGGCGAGATGCTCGTCGCCGCGCTGCGCGAGGCGGGGCCCGACATCAAGGTGTGGGCCTGGGCCGGGGACCTCAGCTCCGCCTTCTGGGCCCGCCGGATGACGCACGAGCTGGTGATCCACCGTGCCGACGCGACGCTGGCGGCCGGGCTGCCGTACGAGGTGGCGCCCGATGTGGCCGCGGACACGATCGACGAGTGGCTGGGGATCATCGAGTTCGTGCAGCGGACGCGGCCGCACGACGCCGCCGCGGCCGAACTGCGCGGGCCGGGCCGCAGCATCCACCTGCACGCCACCGACACCCCGCCCGAACTCGACGCCGAGTGGGTCATCGAGCTCACCGAGGAGGGTGTCGTGTGGCGCCGGGACCACGAGAAGGCGACCGTCGCGCTGCGCGGCCCGCTCACCGACATCCTGCTCGCCTTCTACCGCCGACTGCCGGTGGACGACGGGCGGTTGGAGGTGCTGGGGGAGCGGGAGCTGCTGGACTTCTGGCTGGAGCGGGCGACCTTCGGCTAGCCGGCGTACCCGGACAGGCGTGTGGCCCGCCCCCTTCGAGAGGGACGGGCCACACGTTTCACGCAGACGTACGGTGTGCGGTTCAGCTCGACTTCGAGGCGCCGCGGCGACGCATGCCGAAGAACACCGCTCCGCCGCCGACCACCACGAGGGCACCGGCGATACCGGCGATCATCGGGGTGTTGGAGTTCGCACCGGTCTCGGCGAGGTTGGAGCTACCGGCCGCGGGGGACGGGGCGTTGTCGCCCGGCGTCGCGGGCGCGGGGCTGCTCTCCGACTCCGACGGGTTCGCGGAGGGCGTCCCCGAGGAGGCGGGCGAGGACGGGGTCTCCGACGGCTTCGGGGTCTCCGAGGTCGACGGCGACGGCGACTCGGTCGCGCAGGCCGTGGACGGGGCGGTCACGTTGCCCTTGATGTCCTCGTCGACCTGCTTTCCGGCCTTGACGTGGACGCGGTACGTGGCGTTCGGCTTCCAGTCCTCGGCGAAGGTGATGGTGACACCCTGGCGCGAGCCGACGATGTCCTGCTCGCCGACCTTCTTCGCGTCGGCGCCGTTGGACTCCAGGAACACGGAGACGGTCGCCTTGGTGCCGGAGGCATCCACGTCCGTGACGGAGATGATGCCGTTGGTGCCGTCGCACTTGGCTTCGGCGGAGAACTCACTGATGTTGCAGGCAAGGGCGTTGCCCGCGACGCCGAGCGCGAGCGCGGCCGTGGCGGAGGCAACACCGAGGATTCGCACGGAACGTGCGGTACGGCGAGATATGGACACGATTGCCCTTCACAGAATGCGCAACTGCGGGGGGTTTAAGGGGGGTTCTGCTGTGTCAACAGGGCCCCTCGGGCCTCACAGGTTTATAAGCGCCACCTAAGGGCTGTCAATGCATATGCCCAGCCGTGTCACCGGCTTTGCCTTGTCATTAACCGCCGAGGCGTTTGAGCGCCTCCGGTGCCTCCTCGATCCGGTCCACCAGGGCGATCCGGGACGCCATCGACCGTTCGTGGGCAAGGGATTGGAGAAGGGGCCAAGTGGGGTGTTTTTCGGTCCAATGCGCACGGTTCACGAGAACCATGGGGGTGGGCTCACCGCGCGACTCGTAGTAGTTCGGCGTCGCGTTGTCGAAGATCTCCTGTACGGTCCCGGCGGCGCCCGGAAGGAAGACGACACCCGCGGTCGAGCGGGCCAACAGCCCGTCCTCCCGGGTCGCGTTGGCGAAGTACTTGGCGATGTGGGCGGCGAAGGCGTTCGGCGGCTCGTGGCCGTAGAACCAGGTCGGGATGCCGACGGAGGGGCCGCCGTCCGGCCAGCGCTCGCGCACGGCGAAGGCGGCGCGCGCCCAGTCGCCGATGGAGGGGGTGAACGACGGTGCCTCGGCGAGGAGCCGGAGCGCCTCGGTGAGCATCTCGTCGTCGAACGGGGCGGCGTACGCGCCGAGGTTCGCCGCCTCCATCGCGCCAGGGCCGCCGCCGGTGGCGACCGTGAGCCCGGCACGCGCCAGTTCGCGCCCCAGGCGCGCGGCGCCCTCGTACGCCTCTGTGCCGCGTGCCATCGCGTGACCGCCCATCACGCCCACGACCCGGGTGCCGATGAGGAGTTCGTCGAGCGCGTCCGACACCGAGTCGTCGTGGATCGCGCGCAGCATCGAAGCGAAGACGTCGCCGTCGGCCTTGGTCTGCTGGAACCAGGCGTACCCGCGGGCATCCGGGGTCGCCTCGTAGCCGTCGTCGAGCGACGCGAAGAGCTCGTCCGGGGAGTAGAGCAGCCCGCGGTAGGGGTCGAAGGGCAGCCCGGGTATGGGCGGGAAGACGAGCGCGCCGGTGGCCCGTACCCGTGCCGCCGCCGCGGGGTCCATCGGGCAGCCGAGGAAGACGGCGCCCGCAGTGTCCACGCCGAGCAGGGCGTCCGTACGGTCCGTCAGATCCACCGCCTGGACGCGGAACCGGGCGAGCGAGCCGTGCTCCGAGACGACCTTGTCGAACTCGGCGAGGGACTCGATCTCGCGGTCATGGGCGGCGTGAAGGGGTGTTGGCTGCACGCGGCCATGCTAGGGGTGGGTTCTTCGACGGCGGGCGGCGGTCTCCCCCCCCCTGAGGGGGACACGCGCGTGCGTGTCCCCCGGGGGGGCTCAGCTCTGGACCGCGGCCGGGTCCATCCACATGACCTCCCACGTGTGGCCGTCCAGGTCGTCGAAGGTACGGCCGTACATGAAGCCGTGGTCCTGGGCCTCCCGGGTCCCCGACCCGCCCGCCGCGAGGGCCTTGTCGCAGAGTTCGTCGACCTTCTCGCGGCTCTCGGCGCTCAGACACAGCAGCACCTCGCTGGTCTTCGTCGGGTCCGCGATCTCCTTCTTCGTGAAGTCCGCGTAGCGCTGCTTGCTCAGCAGCATCGCGATGATCGTGTCGCTGATGACGACACAGGCGCAGTCGTCCGTCGTGAACTGCGGGTTGATCGTGTAGCCGAGCTCGGTGAAGAACTTCTTCGAGGTGTCGACGTCGTTCACGGCGAGGTTCACGAAGATCATCTGCTGGTACATGAGGGGTCTCTCCCGGTGCGGGTGAAGTGATGCGGTGCCGTTCGCAGAGGTAGACCGCCACTCCGCACGGAACTCATCGCCCGGCGGGAAAGAAGCGGGAGGAAGCAGGAAAGCAGCGGGAAGTAAGCAGGAAAGCAGCGGGAAGGAAGCGCGTACGCGTGCTCAGCGCGCCAGCGGCAGCGCGGCCAGTTCCGCGACCACCCAGGTCAGCGGCCCGAACGCGGCGAGCAGCGCACCCGCGCGGAGCAGCGCGGCGCGCCGCAGCACCGTGGTCGGTGCCCCCAGGCGCAGCAGCGCCGCCGTGGTGTCGGCGCGCGCGTGCTTGGCCTCGACCGCCGCGGTCAGCAGGGTCGCGAGGGTGCACCCGGCCACGAGCAGCGCCCCGAGTGCGCTGAGCGGACCGAACGAGGGCCGCGCCCCGGAGTACATCGTCGCCATGGCGTACGCGCCGGACGCGACCGCGCACACCACGCCGAGCGGGCGCCCGATGCGCCGGGCCTCCGACTGAAGGACACGCCCGGCGAGCAGTCGCACCACACCGGGGCGTACGGCCTGGAGCAGCTGCCCGCACAGATGCGTGATCGCGGGGCCGGCGAGGATCAGCCCGAGCGCGGTCAGGGTCCAGCCACCGAGCACCCCGACGGGGCCGCCGGCGAACCGGCCGGGCAGCGCCAGCCCGGGTGCCGGTCCCGAACGGCTCGCGTACGTCTCCACGGCAAGGCCCGTCGCGAGGACGGCCGTGCCCCAGGGCAGCCCGCCGGGGGCGGGCAGCGGAGGGGCGGGCTGCTGCGGGTCCAGCGGGTGCCCCGGCCGGTCGGCGTACGGGTCGGCCTCGGCGCGCGTACGGGACGGCGTACGGGACGCCTTGCGGGGCGAGGTGCCGTCGGCCCCCGTCCGTCGGGTGCGGGTCGGCCCGGCCCCCCGCGGACGTAGCACCACTGCGCTCGCCACGGAGGAGGCCAGCGGGACCAGGAGCAGCAGGGTCACGGCCGCGGGCAGCGGCAGCGGGTAGTCGGAGGCGAGGAAGGTCGTCGCGTCGCCGTCGAAGGACAGGCCGGGCAGGTCGCCGCGCAGGTGCAGGAAGACGAGCAGCGCGAGCATCGAGCCGAGCGTGGTGGACAGGGCGGTGGTGACCGCCGAGATCGCCATCAGGCGGCCGGGGCCGAGTCCGATCGCCGAGAGCCCGGGGCGTGGCCGGGTCCCCGGGTCCGTACGGGCGACCGCGACCGCGAAGTGCACCGTGGCGGCGGCGGGCGCGAGGCACCACAGGAGCCGGAGCGCCGCGCCGCCCGAGGGGTCCGGGTGCGCCATCGCGTACCCCAGCGTGCACAGCAGCAGGAAGCCGGTACCCGCCGAGGCGGCGGCGACCAGCAGTCTGCGCAGCTGGACGAGGGGGTGTGCCCCGCGGGCTAGACGGAGAGCGAGCACGCGGCCCGGCCTTCCGTCTCGGCGACCGGGGGCAGGTGGACGGTGTTCACGCGCCGTCCGTCGAGCAGCGACACCGTGCGGTCGGCGAGGGCCGCGGTGTCCGTGTCGTGGGTGGCCAGGACGACCGTGATGCCGTGCGAGCGGGCCGCCGCGGTGAGCGTGCGCAGGACGTGCGCGCGATCGGCGCGGTGCAGGGGTGCGGTCGGTTCGTCGGCGAAGAGCACCTTGGGGGCGGGAACGAGCGCACGGGCGATGGCGACGCGCTGGCGTTCGGCCTGGAGCAGGGCGTGCGGGCGCTTGCGGGCGCAGTGGCCGATGTCGAGGCGTTCCAGCCACTCGAGGGCGGCGGTCTTGGCGGCCCGGCGGCCGCAGCCGCGCAGCATCAGGGGCAGCGCCGCGTTCTCCCAGGCGTTCAGTTCCGGTACGAGGACGGGCGCGGGGTCGATCCAGCCGAAGCGGTCGCGGCGCAGCCGTTCGCGGGTGACGGGGCCCATGGTGTGCACCGGCGCGCTGTTGAACCAGACCTCGCCCTGCTGGGGCAGCAGCTGCCCCGACAGGCACCGGAGCAGGGTCGTCTTGCCGCTGCCGCGCGGGCCGCCGACGGCGAGGATCTCGCCCTCGCGGATGCCGAGCGAGACACCGCTGAGCGCGGGCGAGCCGTTGTGCTTGACGTGCAGGGCACGTGCCCAGAGCACGTCGTTGTCCGGCGGGGCCACCATCGCGTACACCTCGGTTCAGATCTGATTTGCGCTGCCAATCCCCCGGACGAGGGAACGAAGGCAGGGCCGATCGGTCACTGGGCACGCTAGGGAGTCAGGGGCGTGAGTAAGGACAGCACGCGGCCCCGGGGCGCCCATTCTCACTCGAACGGGCGGCACCGGGGCCGTTGTTGATCATCCCTGAGGAAGATCGGAGCGGCGAAGCTCAGAGCTTCGTCCACGCCTCCGTCAGCACCTGACGGACGATGCCCTCGATCTCGTCGAAGGTCGACTGGTCGGAGATCAGCGGCGGCGACAGCTGGATGACCGGGTCACCGCGGTCGTCGGCGCGGCAGTAGAGGCCGTACTCGAAGAGCTTCTTGGAGACGAAGCCGTAGAGCACGCGCTCCGACTCCTCGTCCGTGAAGGTCTCCTTGGTGGCCTTGTCCTTCACCAGCTCGATGCCGTAGAAGAAGCCGTTGCCGCGGACGTCGCCGACGATCGGCAGGTCGTGCAGCTTCTGGAGCGTCTGGAGGAAGTTCGCCTCGTTGTCCAGCACGTGCTGGTTGAGGCCCTCGCGCTCGAAGATGTCGAGGTTGGTGAGCGCCACGGCCGCGGAGACCGGGTGGCCGCCGAAGGTGTAGCCGTGCAGGAAGGTGTTGTCGCCCTTGTAGAACGGCTCGGCGATGCGGTCCGAGACGATGGCGGCACCGATGGGGGAGTATCCCGAGGTCATGCCCTTGGCGCAGGTGATGATGTCCGGGATGTAGTCGAACTTGTCACAGGCGAACATCGTGCCGAGGCGGCCGAAGGCGCAGATGACCTCGTCGGAGACGAGCAGCACGTCGTACTTGTCGCAGATCTCGCGCACGCGCTGGAAGTAGCCGGGCGGCGGCGGGAAGCAGCCGCCGGCGTTCTGCACCGGCTCCAGGAAGACCGCCGCGACGGTCTCCGGGCCCTCGAAGAGGATCTCCTGCTCGATCTGGTCGGCGGCCCAGCGGCCGAAGGCCTCCGGGTCGTCGCCGTGGATCGAGGCGCGGTAGATGTTCGTGTTCGGCACCTTGTGCGCGCCCGGGACGAGCGGCTCGAAGGGGGCCTTGAGAGCCGGCAGGCCCGTGATGGACAGGGCGCCCTGCGGGGTGCCGTGGTAGGCGACCGCACGCGAGATGACCTTGTACTTCGTGTGGTTGCCGGTGAGCTTGTGGTACTGCTTGGCGAGCTTCCACGCGGTCTCGACGGCCTCGCCGCCGCCGGTGGTGAAGAAGACCTTGTTCAGGTCGCCCGGAGCGTAGTGCGCGAGGCGCTCGGCCAGCTCGACGGCCTTGGGGTGGGCGTAGGACCACACCGGGAAGAACGCCAGCTCCTGCGCCTGCTTGAACGCCGTCTCCGCCAGCTCGGTGCGGCCGTGGCCCGCCTGGACCACGAACAGGCCCGCGAGACCGTCGAGGTAGCGCTTGCCCTTGTCGTCGTAGATGTAGGTGCCCTCACCACGGACGATGGTGGGAACGGGCGCGTTCTCGTACGAGGACATGCGGGTGAAGTGCATCCACAAGTGGTCGTACGCGGTCTTGCTCAGGTCCTGTGTGCTCACGGCTATCGGGTTCCCCACATGTAGGTCTGCTTCTTGAGCTTCAGATAGACGAAGCTCTCGGTGGAGCGCACCCCGGGCAGGGCCCGGATGCGTTTGTTGATGACGTCCAGCAGGTGGTCGTCGTCCTCGCAGACGATCTCGGCGAGGATGTCGAACGAGCCCGCGGTCATCACCACGTACTCGACTTCCGACATGGCGGTCAGCGCGTCGGCCACCGGATCGAGGTCGCCCTCGACATTGACGCCGACCATCGCCTGCCTGCGGAAGCCCACGGTGAGCGGGTCCGTGACGGCGACGATCTGCATCACGCCCTGGTCGAGCAGCTTCTGGACGCGCTGGCGCACGGCCGCCTCGGACAGGCCTACGGCCTTGCCTATCGCGGCGTACGGACGGCGTCCGTCCTGCTGGAGCTGCTCGATGATGGCGAGGGATACGGAGTCCAGCTGGGGACTGCCGTTCCTGGACTCGCGGGTGGAGTCCCTGGGGTCTGCGCTTCGACTGGCCACGAGCTCACTGTGCACGAGGTCTCGACGGTTCCGCAAGGCTGTAGCGATGAAATTCGTTGTTTACGAGGACGTAGCTTGCGGATTTCGCAGTCAAGGAGTGACCGGGGGTGTTGAAAACGTGGGCCCACGGATTAGGGTGGGTGTCTCAGCGATTGGACACCTGAACTTGGAGGGCCGGCAGTGAGCACCGAGCTGCGTCGTCTGCGCAATTACATCGACGGTGAGTTCCGGGACGCCGCCGACGGGCGGACCACCGAGGTCGTCAATCCCGCGACCGGCGAGGCGTACGCGACCGCGCCGCTGTCCGGTCAGGCCGATGTGGACGCCGCCATGGCGGCCGCCGCCGCGGCCTTCCCTGCCTGGCGCGACCAGACCCCCGCCGAGCGCCAGAAGGCCCTCCTGAAGATCGCGGACGCGTTCGAGGAGCGGGCCGAGGAACTGATCGCCGCCGAGGTCGAGAACACCGGCAAGCCGATCGGGCTGACCCGGTCCGAGGAAATCCCGCCCATGGTCGACCAGATCCGCTTCTTCGCGGGCGCGGCGCGGATGCTCGAGGGCCGCTCGGCCGGCGAGTACATGGAGGGGATGACCTCCATCATCCGCCGTGAGCCGATCGGCGTCTGCGCGCAGGTCGCGCCGTGGAACTACCCGATGATGATGGCGGTGTGGAAGTTCGCCCCGGCGCTCGCGGCCGGCAACACGGTCGTCCTGAAGCCCTCGGACACCACCCCCGCCTCCACCGTCCTGATCGCCGACATCATCGGCGGCATCCTGCCCAAGGGCGTCTTCAACGTCATCTGCGGCGACCGGGAGACCGGCCGCGCGATGGTCGAGCACCCGACCCCGGCGATGGCCTCCATCACCGGCTCCGTCCGCGCGGGCATGTCCGTCGCCGAGTCGGCGTCCAAGGACCTCAAGCGGGTCCACCTGGAGCTGGGCGGCAAGGCCCCCGTCGTCGTCTTCGAGGACACCGACATCGCCAAGGCCGTCGAGGACATCTCGGTCGCGGGCTTCTTCAACGCGGGCCAGGACTGTACGGCCGCCACTCGCGTCCTCGTCCAGGAGTCCATCCACGACGAGTTCGTCGCCGCGCTCGCCAAGGCCGCCGCCGAGACGAAGACCGGTCAGCCGGACGACGAGGACGTGCTCTACGGCCCGCTGAACAACCCGAACCAGCTCAAGCAGGTCGCCGGGGTCATCGAGCGGCTGCCCGCGCACGCCAAGGTCGAGGCGGGCGGCCAGCAGGTCGGCGACAAGGGCTACTTCTACGCCGCGACCGTCGTCTCCGGTCTCAAGCAGGACGACGAGATCATCCAGAACGAGGTCTTCGGGCCGGTCATCACCGTCCAGTCCTTCGCGGACGAGGCCCAGGCCATCGAGTGGGCCAACGGCGTCGACTACGCCCTCGCCTCCTCGGTCTGGACGAAGGACCACGGCCGCGCGATGCGTCTGTCGAAGTCCCTCGACTTCGGCTGCGTGTGGATCAACACCCACATCCCGCTGGTCGCCGAGATGCCGCACGGCGGCTTCAAGAAGTCCGGCTACGGCAAGGACCTGTCGGGGTACGGCTTCGACGACTACACGCGGATCAAGCACGTGATGACGTCGCTCGACGCGTAGTGCGTACGGTGTGAACCGCGCGGCCCCGGACGGGAGTTGATCCCGTCCGGGGCCGCGGTGTTCCCCCCTCGCGGTGGTCGGTTCCGGGCTCGATGCGCAGGGACGTGCCCGTGCCCGTTCCCTTGCCCGGCTCGGGCGGCGGCGGCAAGTCGTGGCGTACGGCGGCTCGGTGGCGGCGCGAGGTGACCGCCGGGACATGAGGCGATCGACAGGGTGTCGGGTCGGCGCGCGACCGCTCGACGCAGCGTCCATTGTTCGCGTCGAGTCGCAACAGGCATGCTGCCGGGGTGCCAGAGATTCGGAAGACCTCGCCCCGCTCCCGCCGGTCCCTGCTGCGTGTCCTGGGCGGGGGTGTGGCGGTCGGGGCCCTCGCGGGCTGCGGGGTGCCCGCCGCGTATGTGTCACCCGGTGACCGCGCCGGAGCGGACCTCTCGGCCCGCGACAAGAAACTGACCTGGGCGAACTGGCCGCTCTACATAGACACCGACGACAAGGACCACACGAAGCGGCCCACGCTGGACGCGTTCCGCGAGCGCACCGGGATCTCCGTCGACTACATCGAGGAGATCAACGACAACGACGAGTTCTTCGGCAAGATCAGCCCGTCCTTGATGAACCATCAGCAGACCGGCCGCGATCTGATCGTCATCAGCGACTGGATGTGCGCGCGCTTCGTCCGGCTCGGCTGGGTGCAGGAGATGGACCGCGCCAGGCAGCCGAACGTCGCCAAGTACCTCGACCCGCTGCTGAGTCGGCCCGCGTTCGACCCGGGCCGCAAGTCCACCGTGCCGTGGCAGTCGGGTATCACCGGCATCGCGTACAACCACCGCAAGCTCGGCCGCGAGATCAACCACGTCGCGGACCTGTGGGCCCCCGACCTCAAGGGCAGGGTCACCCTGCTCTCCGGCCTCGACGAGGCGTTCGCGCTGCTCATGCAGGGCAACGGCGTCGACATCACCCGCTGGAAGGCCGACGACTTCCACACGATCTGCGACCAGGTCGAGAAGTACGTGCACAGCGGCCAGATCCGCCGCTTCACGGGCAACGACTACACCAAGGACCTGGTCAGCGGTGACGTACTGGCCTGTCAGGCGTATTCGGGCGACGTGATCCAGCTCCAGGCGGACAACCCGGACATCCGCTTCGTCGTCCCCGAGGAGGGCGCCGAGCTGTGGTCCGACTCGCTGATGATCCCCAACCTGGCCCGCCACAAGGCCAACGCCGAGAAGCTCGTCGACTACTACTACGAGCCCGAGGTCGCCGCCGAACTGGCGTCCTGGGTCAACTACGTCTGCCCGGTCCCGGCCGCCCAGCACGTCCTCGCCTCCTCCAAGGACGAGGACACCGCCGCCCTCGCCGAGAACCCGCTGATCTTCCCCGACGCCACCATGCGGAAGCGGCTGGCGATCGCGCGCGACATCACGTCCACGGAACGCACGGAGTTCGCCAAGCGCTGGAACGCGATCGCGGGACTCTGACGGCTTTACCATCTCTTTACAACCCGGTCTCCCGCTGCCTCGTCTCTTCGCACGATCCGTAACTCAGCCCGCCGGGTCACCGGGCGGGCGGACCGACGAAAGAGAGCGATTCATGCGCCGAACTGTCCTCAGCACCATGGCACTCGCGTGTACCGCCGTGCTGGCGAGCACGGTGCCCGCCTTCGCCAGTGGGGCGAGCCCGGTCCCGACGGTCCGTCCGACCGCCACCCCGTCCCAGGCGCCGGCCGGCAGCGCCGCCCCGAGCGCGGTGCCGACCACCCGTCCGGCCTCCGCCACCCCGTCCGCGGTTCCGAGCGCCGGCACGCCGACCCGGGCGTCGTCCCCGGCACAGGTCGCCGTCGTGCCGAAGGGGGCGCCCGACACCGGTGTGGCGCCGACGGCGTCGAAGTCCGGAGGCCAGGGCGGCCTGATCGGCGGGGGCGCCGCCGCGGCGTTCGCCATGGGTGGCGCGGCGGTCTTCGTCGTACGTCGCCGGCGGGCGACCGGGGAATGACCTCGCTCTCCAGGCGCGCGTTCGTCACCGCGGCGATGGCCTCGCTGCTCGTGAGCTGCGGCGGCCACGGCACCGACTCGACCGCACCCGAACACCCCGGGAGCACGCCGGTTCCCTCGCGGACCTCCGCGAAGCCCGCGCACGTCCTCGGGCGTTCGGTCCCGGTCGGCTTGCGGATCCCGGCCATCGGGGTCGACACCCCGGTCATGCGGCTGGGGCTGGCCGCGGACGGCAGCGTCCAGGTGCCCCCGATCACGGCGCACGACCGGGCGGGCTGGTACCGGAACTCGCCGACGCCGGGTCAGACCGGTCCGTCGGTGATCCTCGGCCATGTCACGGTCGGTTCCTACGGGGACGGGGTCTTCCGGCGTCTCGCGCAGTTGCGGAAGGGCGACCGGATCGTGGCGCGCCTGGAGAACGGCAGGACGGCGGAGTTCACGGTCGACGCCGTACGCACGGTCGCCAAGGCCGACTTCCCGTCGGACGAGGTGTACGGGGACGTGGACCGTCCCGAGCTACGGCTCATCACGTGCGGAGGGGCCCGTACCGGTACGGGCTACCTCGACAACGTGATCGTCTTCGCCGCGCTGAGCTCGGCGACGCCCTGACCCGCCGGGACCGATCCCGGGCCGGTGGAACGTACGCCGTCGGCCCGGGCTCTTCCCCCACGAGTGCCCGCACGACGTCACGACCATGGAGAGCTTTGAAACGGTCCCGCGAGAAGGCCGCGTCCGAGCTGTTCGCCGCCCTCTATCCGCGCCTCGCCGGCTGGTGCCGCCGTCTCGTCGACGACGACGAGACGGCCCACGAGATCGCCTCGGAGGCGTTCACCCGGCTCTGGGCCCGCTGGACCTCCGTGGCGGAGCCCCGGGGCTTCCTCTACGTCACCGCGGCCAACCTCGTCCGGGACCACTGGCGCAAGCTGGAGCGCGAACGCAGAGCCGTACACCGTGCCACCGCCGAGGCCGCCGTCCGCCCGCACACCGAACAGTCCGACCCGTCCGTACGCCTGCTCGTGCAGTCGCTGCCGGAACGACTGCGCGTCCCGATCCTCCTGCACTACTACGCTGACATGCCGATCCGGGAGGTGTCCGTGCTGACCGGACGCAAGGAAGGAACCATCAAGGCCGACCTCCACGCGGCCCGCGAACTGCTCCGCGCCCACCTGAGGAGAAGCCTTGATCACACACTCTGACGAGGGTCCGGACTTCGCACCCGACGATCCGCTCGCCGTCATCCTGCGGCCCGCCTCCGACTACCTCGGCCCGCCCCCCGGCCACTACGAGGCGATCCGCCGCGGCGCGGCCCGCCGCCGGCTGCTGCGCACCGCGGTCGGGGTCGGGTCGGTGTGCGCCGTCGCCGCCCTCGTCGCGCTGCCGATCAGCCTGTCGACGTCCCAGGCACCCGTGTCCCCGACGGTCCCGCTCGCCCCGCCCTCCGAGGGCCGTCCTTCGTCCGTGCCCCCCAGCCCGTCGGCGTCCCCCGCGCCCGCCGGTCCCAGCCGCACCCCGGAGAGCCGGACGGCCCTTCCCGCCCCGGGGAACCGGACGGCAAGTCCGACCCAGTCGGCCCGGACGACCGGCCGCGCCACGACCCGGCCGGCCGTCCCCACCCCGGCGCTGTCGTCGACGCCGTCGGCGACACCGACCACGCCCGTCGCCCAGCCGTCGATCGCGCCGAGCGGCTCTCCCCGCGGCTGACGGACGACCTTCACTCCGTTGACTAATCAAGGGGGTGTCGATACAGGGTGTTAATTTGGGGAAATGGCTCTGCGCAACGCGGTGATGGCCGCGCTTCTGGAGGGCGAGGCGTCCGGATACGACCTCGCGAAGGGGTTCGAGGCCTCGGTCGCCAACTACTGGATGGCCACCCCTCAGCAGATCTACCGCGAGCTGGAGCGCATGGAGGGCGAAGGGCTCGTCTCCGCCCGCGTCGTGCAGCAGGAACGCCGGCCCAACAAGCGGCTCTTCACGCTCACCGAGGCCGGACTCGACGCGATGCGTGCCTACACGGCCGAAGTCCCCAGCAAGCCGACGGCGATCCGGGACGAGCTGATGGTCAAGGTGAGTTGCGTCGACATCGGAGACGCCGAAGCCGTACGGGCCGGGGTCGTCGAGCGTGTGGAGCGGGCCGGCGCCAAACTGGCCCGCTACCGGCGCGCGCAGGAACGCATGCTGGCCGGCCGCGGCGAGGAGGAGTACCTCGCCACCGTCGAACGCGTGGGCCCCTACCTCACCCTGCTCGGCGGCATGGCTCTGGAGCAGGCGAACCTCCAGTGGGGCGAGACGGTCCTGAGGAGGCTCGACCAGCGGGCCGAGGCCCTCGGCGCCACGGCTCGCGGCTGACGCTCCAGCTGCCCCGTGCCCGTCCTGGGCGGGGTCAGCGGCCCGGGTCGTAGGCGAGTTGCTTGATCAGGCGCAGGGTCAGGGCGGTCTCGACGGCCTGGACGCCGTCGAGGGCGCCGATCTTCTCGCTCAGATACGTGTACAGCTCCGCGCTGTCGCGGCAGACGGTCGCGGCGACGATGCCGGCCTGGCCGGTGATCGCCGCGGCGAAACGCACCTCGGGATGCGCGGCGAGTGCCCGTCCGACGTCGGCGAGCGCCGCCGGGGCCACGGTGAGCCACAGCATGGCCTCCACCTCGTGGCCGAGGGGTTCCTGGTCGAACTGGATGTCGAAGTAGAGCACTCCGGTGGCCCGCATGCGCTCCACACGCCGCTTGACCACGGACTCCGACTGGCCGGTGGCCGCCTGGAGTTCGGTGAGCGTGGCACGCCCGTCCCGGACGAGTACGGCCAGCAGCGCCTCGTCGGCCGCCTCCAGCGTGAGGGGGTCGGTGACCGGCTCGACCGGCGGTGGGCGCAGGGCCGCCTGCTGGTCGGGGGCGAGCCCGTCGGCCTTGTTGAGCCAGTCCAGCCGTCCGCCGTAGAACGAGTGCAGCACGCAGTGGGCACTGACCGAGACGACACGGGGGGTGCGCTGCAACCGCTCGAAGAGCAGTTCGTCCCGGGCCTGCCGGCTGCGCGGCTTCATCGCGCACATCACCTCGGCGCCGCCGGACATCAGCGAGACGTAGGAGGTGTCGGGGCGCCGGGCGAGCGCGCCCGCCAGCTGTTCGGCCACGTCTGGCGTGCAGCGCAGCCGGACGATCCAGTTGGTGCGGCCGAGCCGGCCCTCGTCGATCACGCCGAGCACCCGCAGCCGTGCCGTGGTGCGCAGCCGTCGCAGGCGCCGGGCGACGGTCTGGTCGGAGACCCCGAGCACCTCCGCGATCCGGGAGAGCGGCGCCCGTCCGTCGATCTGGAGGCACTGGAGCAGTCTCAGGTCGAGTGCGTCGAGCGCGCGGGACGGCATCGGCTCCGCCTCCTCTCGCTCCATGCGGACTCCCGAAGTCAATGATCGAGCATGACGGTGAGGCCCGGGACCAGTGTGGTCCCGGGCCTCGTACGGGCGCCCGTTCCGTCCCCACGAAAGGGCGCCCCCAGGGCCTGTCCGGCGGATCATGCCGCAGACGCGGCCCTGGTGCCGGGGTCAGGCGCGCTGCCCCAGCCGGGGCTCCGCCGCCCCGGTCTCCCGCGGCGCCGCCGGGGCGGCGCCGGATCCGGCCACCGGCCCGGTGGACGGCTGCCGCGGGCTGCGCAGCAGGACGGCACCGACCGCCGCGGCGACCAGGGTCAGTGCCGCGGCGATGATCAGGCACAGGTGGAGGCCGTCGAGGAAGGCCTCGGACAGGGCGCCCAGGGCACGGCCCCGGTCGGCGCCCAGGTTCATGCCCGCGACCGCGCCCAGGCCGTTCGCGTCCACCATGGAGGTGACGCTCCGTACCGTTGACGCCGGCAGACCGACGTCGGTGAGGTGACCCGGCAGGGTGTGCACGGCCTTGGTGGTCAGCACGGCGCCGAGGACGGCCGGGCCGAGCGCGCCGCCGACCTGCCGGAACGCGCTGTTCCCGGCGGCCGCCATACCGGCCTGGCGCAGCGGTACGGACGCGACGGCCGCGGCCGTCATCGGCGTGATGACGAAGCCCAGGCCGAGGCCGAGCAGGGCCAGCCGCCAGGCCAGCGAACCGAACGACGTACCGGCGTCGATGGACGTCAGCGACAGCAGCGAGGCCGCGGTCACCAGCAGCCCGCCGGTGATCAGGACGCGGGGCGACACCTTGTGCATCAGCCGTCCGGCCGGTGCCCCGACGAGGATGCACATCAGCGTGACCACCAGCATCCGGGCCGCCGCCTCCAGGGTGCTGAGCTGCTGCACCATGCCGAAGTAGAGGCTGAGGGCGAAGAAGAAGCCGATCAGGCCCAGGAAGCTGATCATGGCGACGAGCGTCGTGGCGGTGAAGGCGGGGCTGCGGAAGAGCGTCAGGTCCAGCATCGGGCTGTCACTGCGCCGCTCCGCCAGGACGAACGCGACGGCCGCGATCGCCGCCGTCACCAGGGCCACGATCACCTTCCCGTCGGTGAAGGAGCCGGCGCCGCCCTCGATGACGCCGTAGACCAGCGCGGTGATCGCCACCGCGGCGGTGATCTGGCCGGGCCAGTCCAGACGTCGTGAGCCGGGGGCGCGCGAGTCGGTCACCAGCCGGGCCGCGAAGGCCATCGCGAGGAGCGAGGCGGGGACGGGCAGCAGGTATATCCAGCGCCAGGAGAAGTGCTCCAGGATCAGTCCCGCGATCACCGGGCCGACGGCCAGCGCCGCCATCAGGGCCGTGGCCCACAGCCCGACGAACTTGCCGCGTTCGCGGTGGTCGGGCACGGCATGGCTGATCAGCGCCAGCGTCGTGGGCAGCAGCGCGGCGGCGCCCAGACCGGCGAAGGCCTGGCCCACCCACAGGACCTCGATGGACCGCGCGCACAGCGCGATCGCCGCCCCCACCGCGCTGAACGCGAGGCCCGCCTGGAAGACCTTCTTGCGGCCGTGGACCTCGCCGAAGACACCCGCGGTCAGGATCAGCGCGGCCATGGGCAGCACGAACGCGTCCGAGACCCACGACAGTTGGGCGGTCGACGCGTTCAGCGCCCGCTGGATGGCCGGCAGGCTCACCGAAACGGTGGTCACCGGTAGATACGCGACGAACACGCCCACGCAGGCCATGACGAGCGTGGCCGCCCGCCGTTCCCGCGGCTCGTGCGCCGTTGTCGTGACGTTCACGGAACTCCCTCTCCCCCTGCGGCGCACCGCACCGCGATCGCTTGATACGGCGCTCACCTTCGGGGCCGCCCGCGGGCCGGGGCCAGCCACGGCGGGGGAAACCTGGATATTCGACATTCCGGACCCGGTTTCCCGGGATTTCCGTGATGCCTGTCAGGACGTGATGCCTGTCAGGAGGTGTGAGGCCGCCGATCCGGCGACTCGCGCGGCGGATAGGTTCGCGGGTATGACGACGACATCGCAAGAAGCCTTCCTGCGGGCCTTCCACGCCGAGCGGCCGACGGTGACGGCGGACGCGTTCGCCGGTGGCCGCGCCGCGGACGGCCGGTCCAGCTACGAGATCTTGCGCGACCGGGTGGCCGGCCACGGGCGGGTACTGGATCTCGGTTGCGGCGACGGCCTGTTGCTCGAACTGCTCGCCCGGACCGAGGGACGCCGGCTGGCCGGGGTGGACCTCTCCGCGGAAGCCCTGGCGCTGGCGCGACGCCGACCGCTGCCCGCCGGGACGACGCTGTCGGAGAGCCGGGCCCAGCACCTTCCCTTCGCCGACGACACCTTCGACGCCTGTGTCTCCCACATGGCGTTGATGCTGATGGGCGAGGTGGAACAGGTGGTCGCGGAAGTGGCCCGGGTGCTGCGCCCCGGAGGCATGCTGGCCGGCGTGATCGGCGGCGGAGCCGTGGGCGGTGAGGCGTACGAGCTGTTCATCGGGCTGTTGCGGAACGCGGTCGAGACGGCTCCCGCCGGACAGCGCATCCCCGCACTCGGGGACCGGAGGACCCGCAGCCGTGCGGGGCTCGACAGCGTCCTCGCGCCGGCGGGATTCGCGCCGGTCGACTGGGAGACCGTCCCCATCGACCTGAGCGGACCGGTCGAGCAGGTGTGGGACGCCCTGGCAGGTGTCTATGACGTCGGCCCGCTCGACGCGGCCACCGTGGAGTCCCTGCGTGCGGCCTTCCTCACCGGGGCGAGGAAGCTCACGGCGCCGAACGGGGTCGTCCCGTGCGGGATGAACGTGCATCTCGTGACGACGAACCTGACGACGAATCTGACGGCGCATCCGGAGACGCATCCGAAGACGCATCCGGCGGTGAGTGCGGCAGCGAATCCGGAGAAGCGTCCGAGCGGTCCGGCGGCCGAAACCGCTACTGCTTGAGCGCCGCCATCGCGATGCGCAGGGCGACCGGGTTCATCTCCTCGCCCTTCGCGTCCGTGGCGTTGACCGAGTAGACGAGCGTGCGGGAGAGATCGCGGGTGGCCGCCATGACCGCCGTGTATCCGTACCGCCCGCCCGACTTGAGCCAGTAGACCCGCCCGCCGTACTCGAAGCGCTCGAGCCCGGCGCTCATGGTGGCCCCGTCGATGCCCGACGGAACCGTGAACATCTCCTTCAGCTGCGGCTCCGGGACCAGCTCGCCACGGAAGAGATGGAGGGTCAGCCGCTCCAGGTCCGCCGTCGTGGAGATCATGTCGCCCGCCGCCCAGCGGTCCGCCTGGTTCCACTCGGTGACGTCGACGAACTCCGTCGTGCCGTCCGCCCGCTTCACCGCCTGGTAGCCGAGGTTGTGCGGGCCCCGGATACGCGGATCGGTACCGGGGAAGTACGTGTGCGGCATCCCGGCGGGCCGCAGCACGCGCCGGGTGGCCTCGGAGGCGTACGAGTGCCCCGTGACCTTCTCGATCAGCATGCCGAGGATCGTGTAGTTGATGTTCAGGTAGTGCTGCCGCTCGCCGGGGCGGAACTCCGGCCCCTTCGCCACCGCGGAGGCGACGACCTGCCGGGGCGTGAGGGCGTCGAAGCGGTGCGCGTACGCGTCCTCGAAGGAGTCGCCGAAGCCGTCACCCGCCTGGATCCCGCTGGTGTGGTTCAGCAACCGGCGTAAGGAGACGGGCTTGAAGGCGGGCGACAGCAGCCCGGGGAGATAGCGCTGTACGGGCGCGCCCAGATCGACCTTGCCCTCGGCCGCGAGCTGCAGCACGACCGCCGCCGTGACCACCTTCGTCGTCGAACCGGCCCGGAAGAGCGCGTCCGGGTCCGCCGCGCGGCCGCTCGCCAGATCGTGCACTCCGCCGCTCCCGAGCCAGCAGCCGTCGGTGCCCCCGACCCGTACGAGCGCGGCCGTCGCGTCGGTGTCCGGCAGTCCCGCGAGCGCGGCGCGCAGGGCGGCGGCGTCCGGTCCGGTCGTGACCGTGGCCGCCGTGGCCGTCCGTGGCGCGGCAAAGGGCGCGGCAAAGGGCGCGGCGACGGCGGGTACGGCCAGCGGGCCGGCCGCCAGGCCCAGCACGAGGGTGGCGGCGACGGCGGCGACGGTTCGGGTACGGGTGGGCATCTGCGCCTCCTGGTGTGGACGGGACGGTGAGAACATCCTGCGGTCGCCCGCCCGCTCGCGAATCCTCCCCGAGGACGGCCCGGTCCCTGGCGCTGACCCGGACCAACTGCCCTTCTGCGTAAGGGTGTTGTGGGAGGTAGCCCTTAGGTGGGGCGCGGCGGGAGTTTCGAAGACAGGGAGGGCAAAAAAACTGTTATCGCGGAGGGCGGCCCTCCGTCTCCTGTGTGTCAGGACCCGACGAACGGCTGTGATCCGCGACATAGCGCGCGGACACGCTCGCCGGGGTGGGGGATCCTGCACTCCCGCCCGTGTGTGCCAAGTGGCACGGGCGGTCACCGTGGCATCGGAGGGACGTACGTGGACGGGCGGCAGTGGCGCTCCATCATCGGGGCCGCGCAGGCCGGCGACCGGCGCGCCCTCGACGAACTCGTCGCGGGCTGGCTCCCCCTCGTCTACAACATCGTCGGCCGCGCCCTGAACGGCCACGCGGACGTCGACGACGTCGTGCAGGAGACCATGCTGCGCGCCGTCGACAACCTCGGCTCGCTGCGCGACCCGGACAGCTTCCGGTCCTGGCTGGTCGCCATCACGATGCGGCAGATACGGGAGCGCTCGCGCCGCCGGACGGCCGAGCCGCTGGCCGACGACGCCGGTGATCAGGCCGCCGACTTCGCCGAACTGACCGTGCTGCGGCTCCAGTTGGAGGGGCAGCGGCGAGAGGTCGCGGAGGCGGTGCGCTGGCTCGACGACGAGGACCGCCAGTTGCTCTCGTTGTGGTGGCTGGAGGTCGCGGGCGAACTCACCCGGCGTGAGCTGGCGGCGGCGGTCGGGATCAGCAGGCAGCACGCGGCGGTGCGGGTACAGCGGATGAAGCAACGGCTGGAGATCGCACGGGACATCGTGCGGGCGCTCGACGGCCACCACCCCGGCGCGGGCAACTCCCCCTGCCCCGACCTGCGGTTGGTGACCGCCCGCTGGGACGGGCGGCCCGACTCGGTGTGGCGCAAGCGGCTGGCCCGGCACATCCGGGGCTGCGCGTACTGTTCGGGCGCCCGCGAGGCCGTCGTACCGGCCGAACGCCTCCTCGTCGGGATCGCCCTCGTCCCGCTGCCCGTCGGCTTCACGCTGTCGCTCGCGCTCGGCGGCAAGACGGCGGTCGCCGCCGCCTCCGTCGGCTGGTCCGCCAAGGTCCTCGGCCTGCTCACCAAGCCCGCCGTCGCCGTCACGGCCGGCGCCACCCTCGCCGCGGGCGGCCTGTACGTCGTCACCCGGGCGCCCGACGACCCGCCCCCTGCCCTCGCCGCGCCCACGGCGGCGAGCACCGCACGCCCACCGTCGGGAGGTACGGGGGAGCCGCCCGCCTCCGCGACCCCCTCACCGTCCCCCTCCGCCTCCCCGTCGCCCTCGCCCTCGCCCGCGAAGACCCGCGTCCAGCTGTACGGCACCGTCGTCGACGCCGTCGACAGCGCGCCCGCCGCGAGCGCGCTTCCGGCGACGCTGCCCCGGCGCGCCGAGAAGGGCGTCACCGCCACCGGGGCGCCCGCCACCGGCCTCACCCACCGCGGGGAGACGGTCACCTTCAGCGGGCAGGGCTACTTCAGGGTCCGCTGGCAGGTCCTGCCGCAGCAGCGCACCGGCGCCCTGCTCATGCCGACCTGGACCGGGCTGAGCGGCAAGCTCTTCCACGTCGCCTCGGGCGGCGGTCACCGCATGGACGACGTGCAGTCGGGTTCGACGGACGGCACGACCTGGATGGGCGGCCCGTCCGTGGGCTACGCCGTCCTGCCCTCCGGCACCCAACAGATGTGGCAGAACGAGTACTTCTGGATCGACGGCACCGTCACCCTCCACCAGAACGAGGGCCCCGCCGACTACAACCTGTTCGTCCAGACCTCCACCTGGGACAAGGTGACCGAGGACGTCCGCACCGGTCCCGCCCAGGGCGTGATCCGCTACGGCCTCGTCCGCGACAACGGAGAGGACACCGCCCCGGTGCCGCAGTACCTGACCCGCTCGACCCCCGCCGACCCGGCGACGGTGAGCCTGCGCTCGCAGGTCACCTCCTGACGGTGCCGCCAGCGTTTTTCCTCAGGCCTTGCGCAGTGCGCACGCTCAGGCCTTGCGCAGCGCGCACAGCGCGTCGATGCGGTTCGTGGTGATCGAATCCACCCCCATGTCCAGCAGCCGGCGCATGGAACGGCGAGTGTCGGGAGTCCAGACGGAGAGCAGATGGCCGCCGCGGTGGACGCGGGCCGTGAGGGCACGGTCGACCAGACTGAAGCGGTAGTTGAGCCAGCGCGGCCGTACGGCGTCGAGGACTGCCGGGCGCGGCGGTGCGAGGCTCGTCCAGGTCAGCGCGATCTCGGCGGCGGGGTCGGCGGCGCGCACCGCCAGCATGGCCGGGGCGCCCGCGCAGTAGTACACCCGGTCCTGGGCCCCGCACTCACGGATGACCTCGACGATCCGGCGTACGGCCGCGCCGTCGGGCTCTCCCGGCAGATCGACCATGATCCGGCTGTCCTTGGTCGCATCGAGGGCCTCCGTGAGCGTCGGCACCCCGCCGCCCGTGAGCCCGCGGACCTCGTCCGAGGAGAGCGACCTGAGCGGCCGCTCCAGCTCCCACAGCCGTTTCAGTGTCTCGTCGTGCAGCAGTACGGGCACCTTGTCGCGGGTGAGCCGTACGTCGATCTCGACCGCGTCCGCGCCCAGTTGGAGCGCGGAACGCAGCGAGTCGATGGTGTTCTCGCGGACGCGATAGGGGTCGCCGCGGTGGGCCACGGCAGTCACGGTGCGCATGGGCCCATTGTGCTGGTCGCTCAGGGCGTGAGCCACGCCGAGGCGTAGGTGTCGATCTCCTCGGCGAGGCGTGTCTTGCCGGCCGGGTCGAGGAAGGACGCCTCCACCGCGTTCTTGGCGAGCGCGGCGAGGCCGAGTTCGTCGAGGTCGAGGAGACGGGCGGCGACCGCGTACTCGTTGTTGAGGTCGGTGCCGAACATCGGTGGGTCGTCGGAGTTGATCGTGACGAGGACCCCGGCCCGGGTGAACTCCCTTATGGGGTGCTCGTCGAGGGTGCGGACCGCCCGGGTGGCGATGTTGGAGGTCGGGCAGACCTCCAGCGCGATACGGTTCTCGGCGAGGTGGGCGAGCAGCTTCGGGTCCTGCGCGGAGCTGGTGCCGTGCCCGATGCGTTCGGCGCGCAGCTCGTTCAGCGCGTCCCAGACGGTTTCCGGCCCGGTCGTCTCACCCGCGTGCGGCACCGAGCGCAGTCCGGCCGCGATCGCCTGGTCGAAGTACGGCTTGAACTGCGGCCGCGGTACGCCGATTTCGGGCCCGCCGAGTCCGAAGGACACCAGACCTTCCGGCCGCAGCCGGTCGTCGGTCGCGAGCCGCAGGGTCTCCTCGGCCGCCTCGAGCCCCGCCTCGCCGGGAATGTCGAAGCACCAGCGCAGGACGACGCCGAACTCGGCCTCCGCCGCCTTGCGGGCGTCCTCGATGGCGTTCATGAAGGCGCGCTCGTCGATGCCGCGGCGGGTGGAGGACCACGGGGTGATGGTCAGCTCGGCGTAGCGGACCTGCTGCCGGGCCATGTCCCGGGCGACCTCGTACGTCAGCAGCCGTACGTCCTCGGGGGTGCGGATCAGGTCGACGACGGACAGGTAGACCTGGATGAAGTGGGCGAAATCGGTGAACGTGAAGTAGTCCGCGAGGGCCTCGGCGTCCGTCGGCACCTGGGAGTCGGGGTGGCGGGCGGCGAGGGTGGAGACGATGCGGGGGGAGGCGGATCCGACGTGGTGCACGTGCAGTTCGGCCTTGGGCAGTCCGGCGATGAAGGCGTGCAGGTCGCGGACGCCCTCGCGGGTGCTGAGCTGGTCGGTCAAGGATTCCTCCCCGGAACGGCGCCACCGGACCGTGGTCGGGCGACGCGGGTGATCGGCTGATCGGTGATTCGAGGATCATCGTAGGCCGCCCCTCACGGGGTGAAGCCCCGGGCCGTAGCATGACGGCAGGTACGACAGAGGAGGGGACCTCACGCATGTCCGACGACGCGCAGGCGCCGCAGGTGCCGCAGAACGCCGCCGCGGCCCCGTGGGCGTCCCCGGACCAGTCGGCTCCGCCGCCGACGCAGATCGACGTGCCGTCGGCCGTCGGTCCCGAGGACGCGATACCCGGCGGGAACCCCCAGCCGGGTTCCCCGCCCGGCGGCTCCCTGGACAAGGGCGCCAGCGCACCGCGACCCGAGCCGGACCCCTGGGCCCCGCCCGCGGACGAGGCACCCTCCCGCGCGCCCGGTGCCCCCACACCCCCCTCGGTGCACAACCAGCCGACGGTTGTCGCCCTCCCCGGAACGGGCACCCCCGGCCATCCCCAGCCCCACCCCCAGTCCCCGCCCCAGTCCTGGGACAACCCCTTCGCGACTCCCGCCGCCGCGCCCTCGCCCCACCCCCGGCCTGCCCCCGGAGAGCCGGTTCCCCCGCCGCCCATCGCTCCCGAGGGCCCCGGGCAGGTCCCGTACGGCTACGGATACGGCTACCCGGCCTACCCCACGCCGGGACCCGGCTACCCGGGTGCCTCCGGCTACGGCTGGCCGATGATGCCCCCGGCGCCGAGCAACGGCATGGGCACCGCCGGGCTGGTGCTCGGCATCATCTCGGCCGTCGTGTTCTGTCTGTGGCCGATCGCGATCATCCTGGGGATCCTCGCGGTGATCTTCGGCGTGCTGGGGCGACGCAGGGCGCGCCGCGGCGAGGCGAACAACCCTGGTCAGGCGCTGGCCGGGATCATCTGCGGAGCGGTCGGCATCGCGCTCGGCATCGCGATGATCGTGGTCTTCTTCGTCCTCCCGGACGACAGCGGCGACAGCGACCCGTTCAGCGGAGACGACGGCTACTCCACTTCACTCGTCGTGCCGCACCTCGGCTAAGCGCTCCGCTGGAAGTGCGGGGAAGTGCCGTCGATCGTCCGCGGCTCCATCGTGGCCGGTCGCGCAGTTCCCCGCGCCCCTTCAGGGCGCCGCCGGACCGCAGCGGACTTCGCCCGACCCGCTTGGAGCGCCAACCGCTCCCGCGCCTGAACTAGTTGTCCCGCAGGAGTCGCTCCCGGGCCTCCATCAAGGCGAATCCCAGCAGGTTCGGCCCCCGCCACCGATCGGGATCCGCCGCCCGCTCGTCGTCCGCCGCGAGGCCTATGCCCCAGACCCGGTCCATGGGGCTGGCCTCGACCAGCACCCGCGTGCCCGTGCCCAGCAGGAACGCGCGCAGCTCGGGGTGGGCGGCGAACTTGTGCACGCTGCCCTCGACGACGATCCCGAAGCGCTCGCGCTGCCAGGTCGCTTCGTCGAAGCCGCGCACGAGCCGCCCCACCTTCTTGGCGAGCGCGGGACTGGACGCCTCGATGGCGCGCCGCTGCGCCTCCGCGTCGCCGAAGAGCCGTGCCTTGCCCGCCATCATCCAGTGCTCGGCGGTCGCGTAGGAGACACCGTCCACCACGAACGGTGACGGCCACCACTGGCTCAGACAGCTCGCACTCACCTGACCGTCCGGTCGCGGGCGGTGCCCCCAGAAGTGCAGGTACTTGACCCTTGCCCCCGAGCGGACCGCGCTGACCAGCGCTTCCCGAGAATCGATCTTCGCCATGCACGCCACGGTGGCACGCACCACTGACATTCCGTCCCGCCTTTTCCATGGGGACTCGACACCTGGTCGACAGATTCCGTCGCGTAACCAAAAGGCAACAACGGAATCACTTGTTGGAGTCCCTTTGCTCTGTCAGGATCGGCACTCAAATCGAGCTGGAGCTACGCCCACCCCCGCGGCAGCGGGGAGAACGGCGGAGGAGAGCGACATGCACAATCCGGGCCATCGCTTCCAGGCGCAGGACCATTTCGCGGACGGCGCGCAGTACATCGCGGGCCGGCTGACCAAGGGCACCTCGGGCCGTATGCACGCGGTCGTCGACCCCGCCACCGGCGACGAGGTCTACACGTACGAGCTGGCGAGCACCGTCGACGTGGACGCGGCCGTCGCCGCCGCCCTCGAGGCGTTCCCCGGCTGGGCGGGCGCCACCCCCGGCGAGCGCTCGGACGCCCTGCACCGCTTCGCCGCCGTACTCGCCGACCGCGCCGAGGAGTTCGCCCGGGCGGAGTCGCTCCAGTGCGGAAAGCCCCTCAAGCTGACCCGCGAGTTCGACGTGCCCGGCACCATCGACAACATCGCCTTCTTCGCGGGCGCGGCCCGGCATCTGCAAGGGCAGTCCGCGGGCGAGTACTCCGGCGACCACACCTCGTACGTACGTCGCGAGCCCATCGGTGTCGTCGGCTCCATCGCACCCTGGAACTACCCCCTCCAGATGGCCGCATGGAAGATCCTCCCGGCGATCGCCGCGGGCAACACGATCGTGCTGAAGCCCGCCGAACTGACCCCGCTGACCTCGCTCCTCTTCGCCGAGGCCGCCACCGCGGCGGGCATCCCGGACGGCGTGATCAACATCGTGACCGGGGCCGGCCGGGACGCCGGCGAGCACCTCGTCGGCCACCCCGACGTGGCGATGACCTCCTTCACGGGGTCCACCGCGGTCGGCAAGCGCGTCGCCGAGATCGCCACCTCGACCGTCAAGCGACTCCATCTGGAACTGGGCGGCAAGGCCCCCTTCGTGGTCTTCGACGACGCGGACCTGGACGCCGCCGCGAACGGCGCGGTCGCGGGCTCGCTCATCAACAGCGGGCAGGACTGCACCGCCGCCACGCGCGCGTACGTGCAAAGGCCCCTCTACGAAGAGTTCGTGTCCAGGACGGCCGCCCTGATGGCGAGCGTCCGCCTCGGCGACCCGTTCGCGTCCGGCACCGACCTCGGTCCGCTGATCTCGCACGCCCAGCGCGACCGCGTGGCCGGATTCGTCGACCGGGCCCGCGGCTACGCGCGCGTGGTGACCGGCGGAGAGATCCCCGAAGAGCTCAAGGACGGCGCCTTCTACCGGCCCACGCTCGTCGCCGACGCTCCTCAGGACAGCGAGATCGTGCAGTCCGAGATCTTCGGACCCGTCCTGGTGGTGCTCCCCTTCGACAGCGACGACGAGGGAATCCGGCTCGCCAACGACACTCCGTACGGTCTCGCCGCCTCCGCGTGGAGCCGGGACGTGTACCGGGCCAACCGTGCGACCCGCGAGATCAAGGCGGGCTGCGTATGGGTCAACGACCACATTCCGATCATCAGCGAGATGCCGCACGGCGGCTACAAGGCGTCCGGCTTCGGCAAGGACATGTCGGCGTACTCCTTCGAGGAGTACACCCAGATCAAGCACGTCATGTTCGACAACACCGCGGTCGCCAGGAAGGACTGGCACCGCACGATCTTCGGGGACCGGCCCTAGTCGATCCGGAGTCGGCCGCGCGTCGGCTTCCGACTATCGCCGAGTGGCAGACCAGGCCGCGAGACCACGGCCGCGACCCTTCCGAAAGGGCATCACGAGCATGGAGCAGTACGAGCCCGACCGCCTCTCCCCGGCCCAAGTGGCCGCCATGCGGCGCAGTTTCAGGAACGGCAGGGCCGCGCTCAGCCGCCGCTCGCTGCTGCGCGCCTCCACGGGCGGCGCGCTCGCCGTCGGCGGGCTCGGCGCCCTGAGCGCCTGCGGGATCCCGGCCGCGGGCAAGACCCAGGGCGGCGTGTCCGCCGAGGACCACTCGGCCAAGGAGAAGACGATCGACTTCTCCAACTGGACCGAGTACATGGACGTCGACGACAGCGGGAAGCACCACCCGACGCTCGACGCGTTCACCAAGCGCACCGGCATCTCGGTCAAGTACACCGAGGACATCAACGACAACGTCGAGTTCTTCGGCAAGATCAAGCCGCAGCTCGCCGCGGGCCAGGACACCGGGCGTGACCTGATCGTGGTCACCGACTGGCTGGCCGCGCGGCTGATCCGCTTCGGCTGGGTGCAGAAGCTGAACGCCTCCAACCTGCCGCACGCGTACGCCAACCTGTCGGCCCAGTTCCGGAGTCCCGACTGGGACCCGGGACGCGCCTACTCCTACCCCTGGCAGGGCATCTCGACCGTCATCGCCTTCAACAAGAAGGCGTTGAACGGCATCGAGGTGAAGTCGGTCTCCGACCTGCTCGACAACCCCAAGCTCAAGGGGCGCGTCGGCTTCCTCTCGGAGATGCGTGACAGCATGGGCATGACGCTGCTCGACATGGGCAAGGACCCGGAGAAGTTCACCGACGACGACTTCGACGCGGCGATCGCCCGTCTCCAGAAGGCCGTCGACAAGGGCCAGATACGCCGCTTCACCGGCAACGACTACACGTCCGACCTCACCAAGGGCGACCTCGCGGCCTGTGTCGCCTGGGCGGGCGACATCGTCCAGCTCAAGGCGGACAGCCCGGACGTGGACTTCGTCATCCCGGACAGTGGCTATCTGACGTCCACGGACAACATGCTGGTCCCCAACAAGGCCCGTCACAAGACGAACGCCGAACGGCTCATGGACTACTACTACGAGCCCGGTCCGGCCGCACAGCTCGCCGCGTACATCAACTACGTCTGTCCCGTCGACGGGGTCAAGGACGAGCTTGCGAAGATCGACAAGTCGGCGGCGGACAACCCGCTGATCATCCCCGACAAGGCCATGGCCGCGAAGTCCCACGCCTTCCGCTCCCTGACGCAGAAGGAAGAGACGGCCTACGAAGAGAAGTTCGCCAAGCTCACCGGGGCGTGACGCCTCCGGCGGCTGAGCGGTGGTGGTGGTCCGGCCGGGCCGCCCGGGCGGTTGCCCGGGTTCCGAGGAGACCTGCGCCGGCTCCGCCGCGCGGCCCCCGACCGGCGCAGCGACCGCAGTCCGCCCCGGACACCCCTACGACCCCGACATCCAGGGACCACACCATGACGACAGACAACGGCGGCGACGTCCGCCTCTCCGGGATCAGCAAGACGTACGGCTCCTTCACGGCCGTCCAACCGCTCGACCTGACCGTCCCCGAAGGCTCCTTCTTCGCCCTTCTCGGGGCGTCGGGCTGCGGCAAGACCACCACCCTGCGGATGATCGCGGGTCTGGAGGAACCTTCCTCCGGCACCGTCTTCCTCGGCGACCAGGAAGTGACCCACCTGCCCCCGTACAAGCGGCCGGTGAACACCGTCTTCCAGTCCTATGCGCTCTTCCCGCACCTCGACATCTTCGAGAACGTCGCCTTCGGTCTGCGCAGGCGCGGCATCAAGTCGGTGAAGAAGCAGGTCGAGGACATGCTGGAACTCGTCCAACTCGGCGAGCAGGCCCGCAAGAAGCCGCACCAGCTCTCCGGCGGCCAGCAGCAGCGCGTCGCCGTGGCCCGTGCCCTGATCAACCACCCCAAGGTGCTGCTCCTCGACGAACCGCTCGGCGCTCTCGACCTCAAGCTGCGCCGTCAGATGCAGCTGGAGCTCAAGCGCATCCAGACCGAGGTCGGCATCACCTTCGTGCACGTCACGCACGACCAGGAGGAGGCCATGACGATGGCCGACACGGTCGCCGTGATGAACGCGGGCCGCGTCGAGCAACTCGGCGCCCCCGCCGACCTCTACGAGAACCCGCAGACCACGTTCGTCGCCAACTTCCTCGGCACCTCGAACCTCATCGAGGCCGCCGTCGACGGCAAGGACGGCGACGACATCGTCCTGGCGGCGGGCGGCGGCAAGCTGGTGCTGCCGCAGGCGCGATGTTCGGCGCCCACGACGACCGGCGGCAAGGTCCTGGTCGGTGTCCGCCCCGAGAAGATAGCGCTCACGCACGTCGACGACGCGGGCGAGATACCGGCCGGCCGCAACCGGATCACCGGCAGGATCGCCGACTCCAGCTTCATCGGCGTCTCCACTCAGTACGTCATCGACAGCGCCGTCTGCCCCGAGTTCGAGGTCTACTCCCAGAACATCGACCGCGACGCCCGGCTCACCCCCGGCGCCGAGGTGGTCCTGCACTGGAGCCCGGCGCACACCTTCGGCCTCGACGCCGCCCAGGACATCGACGCGGGTGTGGAAACGGTCGAGGAGGAGGCCGCCTGATGGCCAGCGTCACCGAGGCGCCACTCCTCGCGCCGCAGCCCGACAAGAAGCCGCCCAAGAAGCGCGGCCGTCTCGTCCCGTACTGGCTGCTCCTGCCCGGCATCCTCTGGCTGCTGATCTTCTTCGCGCTGCCGATGGTCTACCAGGCCTCCACGTCCGTGCAGACGGGCTCCCTGGAGCAGGGCTTCAAGGTCACCTGGCACTTCCAGACGTACTGGAACGCGCTGGCCGACTACTGGCCCCAGTTCCTGCGCTCGGTGCTGTACGCGGGCGCCGCGACGATTCTGTGCCTGGTGCTCGGCTACCCGCTGGCGTATCTGATCGCCTTCCGTGCGGGTCGCTGGCGCAATGTCGTGCTGATCCTGGTCATCGCGCCGTTCTTCACCAGCTTCCTGATCCGTACGCTCGCCTGGAAGACGATCCTCGCGGACGGCGGCCCGGTCGTCGGCACCCTCAACACCCTGCACGTCCTGGACGTCACCAACTGGCTCGGCTTCACCTCGGGCGACCGCGTCCTGGCCACACCACTCGCGGTCGTCTGCGGCCTCACGTACAACTTCCTGCCCTTCATGATCCTGCCGCTCTACACCTCGCTGGAGCGCATCGACGGACGCCTCCACGAGGCGGCGGGCGACCTGTACGCGAAGCCGTTCACGACCTTCCGCAAGGTCACCTTCCCGCTGTCGATGCCCGGCGTGGTCTCCGGCACGCTGCTGACCTTCATCCCGGCCAGCGGTGACTACGTGAACGCCGACCTGCTCGGCTCCACGGACACCCGGATGGTCGGCAACGTCATCCAGACGCAGTTCCTGCGGATCCTCGACTATCCGACGGCCGCCGCGCTCTCCTTCATCCTCATGGCCGCGATCCTCATCATGGTCACCCTCTACATCCGCAAGTCCGGGACGGAGGATCTGGTCTAAATGGCCTTCGTACGCTGGTTCAAGCGGAATCTCGTCGTCATCGGCGGACTGCTGACGCTGGGATATCTGCTGCTGCCCAATGTCATCGTCACGGTGTTCTCCTTCAACAAACCGAAGGGGCGCTTCAACTACGAGTGGCAGCAGTTCTCCCTGGACGCCTGGCGCGATCCGTGCGGGGTCGCCGACATGTGCGGCTCCCTCTCGATCAGTCTCCAGATCGCCGTCTGGGCGACCATCGGGGCCACGATCCTCGGCACGATGATCGCCTTCGCCCTTGTCCGCTACCGCTTCCGGGCGCGCGGCGCGGTGAACTCGCTGATCTTCCTGCCGATGGCGATGCCCGAGGTCGTCATGGCCGCCTCGCTGCTCACCCTGTTCCTCAACCTGGGCGCTCAGCTGGGTTTCTGGACGATCCTGATCGCCCACATCATGTTCTGCCTCAGCTTCGTCGTGACGGCCGTCAAGGCGCGCGTGATGTCGATGGACCCGCGCCTGGAGCAGGCGGCACAGGACCTCTACGCCGGCCCGGTGCAGACGTTCCTGCGCGTCACCCTGCCCATCGCGGCCCCCGGCATCGCGGCGGGCGCGCTGCTCGCCTTCGCGCTCTCCTTCGACGACTTCATCATCACCAACTTCAACGCGGGTTCGACCGTCACCTTCCCCATGTTCGTGTGGGGTTCGGCGCAGCGCGGAACACCCGTTCAGATCAACGTCATCGGTACGGCCATGTTCATCGTCGCCGTACTGTTCGTCCTGGCCGGAATGGTCATCAGCAACCGCCGCAACAAGCAAAAGGCATAGCGAAAAGCCATCGCGGAAGGCATAACCCACAGGGAAATTTCGGTGGGTAATTCAGCTGTAGGGAGTTGAAATCATGGCCCCAAGCGCCATGACCCGTTGGACCACGTCTCTTTCCGAAGCCCAGCCGGTTCCGTACTGGCTGGACGACCCCGGCAAGCCCCACCCCGAGCCCGCCCTCACCGGCGCCGAGACCTGCGACCTGCTCGTCGTCGGCGGTGGCTACAGCGGACTGTGGACCGCGCTGAACGCCAAGGAGCGCGACCCGCAGCGTGAGGTGGTGCTCCTGGAGGGCCGCGAGGTGGGCTGGGCCGCCTCGGGCCGCAACGGGGGCTTCTGCGCCGCGTCCCTGACCCACGGCCTGGCCAACGGACTCACCCGCTGGCCGGACGAGATCAGGAAGCTGGAGGAGCTGGGCGCCCGCAACCTCGACGAGATCGAGGCGGCCGTCGCCCGCTACTCCCTCGACTGCGACTTCGAGCGCTCCGGCGAGATCGACGTCGCCACCGAGCCGCACCAGGCGGCCGAACTCCGCGAGTGGCACGAGGAACTGCGGGAGCGGGGCCTGGCGGACGGCATCGAGTTCCTGGACGCCGACGCGGTCCGCGAACAGGTCGACTCGCCGACCTTCCTCGCTGGCCTGCACGACCGCCGCGGCGTCGCCATGCTCCACCCCGCCAAGCTCGCCTGGGGTCTCAAGCGGGCCTGCCTGCGGCTCGGGGTGCGGGTCTACGAACACACGCCCGCGCTCGCCCTGAAGGCGTACGGCGCCGGCATGGCCGTACGCACCCCGTACGGTTCCGTCCGTGCCCGCAAGGTGGCGCTCGCCACCAACATCTTCCCGAACCTGGTCAAGCGGGTGCGCGCGTACACCGTGCCGGTCTACGACTACGCGCTGATGACCGAACCCCTGACCGCAGACCAACTGGCGTCCGTCGGCTGGAAGAACCGCCAGGGCCTCGGGGACTCGGCGAACCAGTTCCACTACTTCCGGCTCTCCGCCGACAACCGCGTCCTGTGGGGCGGCTACGACGCGATCTACCCGTACGGCGGCCGGGTGCGCGCCGAGTACGACGACCGCCCGGAGACGTACGCGAAGCTCGCCGGGCACTTCTTCACCTGCTTCCCGCAACTGGAGGGCGTCCGCTTCACCCACGCCTGGGGCGGCGCGATCGACACCTGCTCGCGCTTCTCGGCCTTCTTCGGCACGGCGCACCACGGAAAGGTCGCGTACGCGGCCGGCTATACGGGCCTGGGCGTGGGCGCGACCCGGTTCGGCGCGGACGTGATGCTCGACCTGCTGGCGGGGGAGCGCACCGAGCGCACGGAGCTGGAGATGGTCCGCAAGAAGCCCCTGCCGTTCCCGCCCGAGCCCTTCGCCTGGACCGGCATCGCGCTCACCAAGTGGTCGCTGGCGCGGGCGGACGCGCACGGCGGGCGGCGCAATCTCTGGCTGAAGACGATGGACAAGCTGGGACTGGGCTTCGACAGCTGAGCCGCGCCGGCGGGGCGTGCGCCGCCGTGGCTGATCCACAGGCGTACGCCCAGCTCATCCGTTGTGATCCGGCTCACCACCGACAAGTGGCGGAACCCGCGTAATGCCCGGCCCGAACCTCCCTCCCTTCTGTGGCGCGACGAGCGTCGACACGAGGAGAGAGGGAGGTTCCGCCATGACAGGGGCCAAGGCGGCGGTCGAGTGGCTGGCATCCGTGGCGCCGGATCCCGAGGCCTGCCGCTGGGAATGGGAGCGCAATCCGCTGGGGGTCGCGCTGCTGCCGGCCGGCAGGCTCTGGGACGTACTGATCCTGCCGGGCGAGCTCGGCTATCCCGCGCTCGACGTGCTGACCCGGGTGATCGACCAACTCGGCCCGGTGCTCGTCGACTTCGGCGACGCCCGGATGGGCTTCTTCGTGCCGCCCGGCACCGCGGCGCGCTGGCTCGGCACCGGGGTGCGCACGGCGGGGCGCGGTACCTGGATCGTGGTGCCGTACCCGGGACGGACCACCGGCGGGGTCCGCTGGCTGATCCCGCCGGACGGCTCCGGCACGCTCACCGATCCCGCGCTGCTGGAACTGGCCATGCACGAGGCGGCGGCGGGCATCGCGGGAAACGAGGGTCGATAGCCGCCACGGGGACGGACCCCGGTAACGGTCAAAGGTCTTGACAACAAGATTGGCCTGGACCAAGTTGGGCGCGCTCCACCCTCCTGAATCCCCCCATGCCCGGAGGCAGTTGTGGATCGCGCCGAACGCACCAGACCGTCCACGCGTCACAGGCTGCTCGCCGTGTGCACGGCCACCGTTCTGGCCGTACCCGGCCTCGCCGCACTCTCGTCGGCCGCCCGTGGGGCCGACGCGGACCTGGTCAAAAATGGCGGGTTCGAGTCGGCCCTTGCTCGTTTCACTCTCGCTGGGCATGGGTGAAACGGACTTCAAAAGCCTAACGGCGCCGGTGATTGTGAACCTCGACTCGGCTGAAGAATCTTGAAGCTGAAGTACGGATCTGAGTCCGTCATGGCAAAGGCTCATATCCAACGCCTTTAATGACTGCTCTCGTATGATGACGCCGACACGCCGCGTAGTGATCTATTGTCGTATCTCGGATGACAGAGAGGGCCGCAGATGGGGCGTTGACCGGCAAGAGCGGGCATGCCGCGAGCGCGCCGAGGCGAACGGCTGGGACGTTGTGGAAGTCCTCGTGGAGAACGACAGCTCCGCGCACTCCGGAAAGGTCCGCCCCAAGTATCAGCGGCTCCTGATGATGCTTCGCACGGGCGAGGCGGACGCCGTCCTGGCGCTGTCCGGCAAGCGGCTGCAACGCGACTGGCGCGATGCGTTCGCGTTCCTCGACTTGGCCCAAGAACGGAACATCGCCGTCGACACCATCAAGGCTGGTCGGTACAACCTCAACACCGCGGAGGGCAGGGCGCAGGCACGCCGTGCAGCCATCGACGCCCAAGAGGAAAGTGAGGAGATCGCCGAGCGCGTCCGTGACGCCAAGCAGGGCAACCTGCGCGAGGGCACCTACCGAGGTGGACCGCGGCCCTTCGGGTATGAGCCGGACGGCATGACCGTGCGCACCCTCGAATGCCCTGCCTGCCCCGGCGCTGAAGGCTTCGCGATCAACCGCGCGTGCGTAGCGTGTGGCACCGACGCCGTCAACGTGAAGGACTCGGAAGCCTGGTACGTCGAGCAGGCCATCAACACCGTCATTGTGGGTGGTTCCTTGCGGGGTATCTGCCGTGACTGGGTGGAGAAGGGTGTACTCACACCCGCGCGCCGCACCCGGCGGGACGACGGCGCCTTTGGCGAGCCTGCCGGTAGGCCATGGGCCTCGGGTGCGCTCCGCAAGCTGCTGCTGCGCCCGAGGAACGCCGGACTCGTTGACCATCAGGGCGAGATCGTTGGCAAGGCGGCGTGGCCCCCGATTGTCGGCGAGTCCAAGTGGCGTGACTGCAAAGAGATCTTGGAGAACCCGAGCCGGAAGCCAAAGCTGAGGACGGGGCGACGGTGGCTTGGCACGGGGCTCTTTCGGTGCGGGGTGTGTGAGGGGAGGAGCACGCTGTACGTGACACTGTCCGGCGGCGGCTCGAAGGGACCTCAGCCCACATACCGGTGCGATGCTTGCCAGAAGATCGGACGCAACGCAGAGGCCCTTGAGGAGTTCGTGGAGGGCGTGGCGGTCGGACTGCTGTCCCGCGAGGACGCCGCAGAGCTGTTCCTGCCGCATCAGGACAGCCCCCAGGACCGGGATGACTTGCTGGGGCTGGCGGACGCTTTGCGGGTCAAGCTGGACAACTACGTCATCGACTACGACAACGACCTGATCACCCGGAAGCAGATGCTGGACGGCACCGCTCGTACGCGGGCGCGCCTCGCAGATGTTGAGCTGCGCATGACGGTCGGTGCGGGGGGATCGGTGCTCGCCACGCTGCCGCTAGGGTCCCCAGAGATGAAGGTCTCGTGGGAGGGCTTTGACCTCGACAAGAAGCGCGCTGTCATCAACGTCATCATGACGGTGACGGTGCACCCGGCGAAGCGGGGCAGGCCCAAGGGATACGTACCTGGCAGCCGCGTCGGGTACTTCGACCCGTCGACCGTGGACGCGCTGCCGAAGGTTCCTTGATGGTGTGCTCCGGTTAACCCGTGCTGCTGCGGCTCAGGAACGTCGCGAGCCCTAGCAGCAGTACGGTGCACAGACACCAACTGGCCGCCACGTCCAGCGGCCAGTGATAGCCCCGCCGGATCAGGCCGAAGGCGACACCCAGGTTCAGGGCGAGACAGCCGGCGAGCAGGGCGCGGCGAGCCCCGGCGCCCCGCAGCCACGGAATCAGCACCAGGGCCGCACCGCCGTACGCGATGACGGCGGTGGCGGTGTGACCCGAGGGATAGAAGCCCGTGCCCGGGCCCATGACCGGTGGGCCCGGCCGGGCGACCAGTTCTTTCACAGGCACGATCAATGCCGGTACGACCGCCATCAAGGCCGCCGTCACGAGGGACGGCAGCCACCAGCGCTCCCGCCCGGCCGCGCGGGCCCGCCACGCCACGTACCCGAGCACGACGGCCAGGACCGGCACCGCGACGGCCACATTGCCCAGGTCGGCGAGGATTTCGGAGGCCCGGTCGGGATGGACGAGAATGCGGCTGAGGCGTTCGTCCGCGCGGGCGAGGGGGCCGTGGGCCGCGACCTGCCAGGTGATCAGCGCGAAGAGGAGGGCCGGAAGGCCGAGGAAGCCGAGAAGTCCGGAACGCCCGAGGAGGAAGGTCGGCCGCCCCGGAACAGGGGGGGTAGTTCCGAGGCGGCCGTCCAGATCGGGTCGTCGCGCGCCCCGGGGGGTTTGGGGCGAGCGACTGTCCGATCGGTGAGGAGATCCGGAGCCGGAAGCTCCGGGTGTGTGCGCGAGGGCACGACCAGGGCGAAGCTGGGGAGGCCTCGACCCGGTGTCACCCACAGTCCCCTGTGGGCGGGGTGTATCTCTCATCTGGGTAGAACCTACGGCAGGGGATCCGGCTCCGACAGACGGAATCGCGTCCCGTCATGCACCTCGCACACGTTCTTCACACGCTCTGACCCCGGTCGCCGCAGCCCCGGAACCAAGCGGAATCCGCTGGGGGCGGCCGTCCTGGGTCCGGGGCTGGGGCGGGTGGGGCGTCAGATACGGGCGAAGGCCTGCTCGATGATGTCGAGGCCCTCGTTCAGCAGGTCCTCGCCGATGACCAACGGCGGCAGGAAGCGGAGGACGTTGCCGTAAGTGCCACAGGTCAGGACCAGCAGGCCCTCCTGGTGGCAGGCCTTGGCCAGCGCGGAGGTCGCCTCGGGGTTCGGCTCCTTGGTGGCGCGGTCCTTGACCAGCTCGATGGCGATCATGCCGCCACGGCCGCGGACGTCACCGATGACGTCGAACTTCTCGGCCATCGCGCCGAGCCGGGCCTTCATGACGGCCTCGATGTTCTTCGCCTTGGCGTTGAGGTCGAGCTCCTTCATCGTCTCGATCGCACCGAGCGCGCCCGCGCAGGCCACCGGGTTGCCGCCGTAGGTGCCGCCCAGGCCGCCCGCGTGCGCGGCGTCCATGATCTCGGCGCGGCCGGTCACGGCGGCGAGCGGCAGACCGCCCGCGATGCCCTTGGCGGTGGTGATCAGGTCCGGGACGATGCCCTCGTCCTCGCACGCGAACCACTGGCCGGTGCGGCAGAAGCCGGACTGGATCTCGTCCGCGACGAAGACGATGCCGTTGTCCTTGGCGAACTTGCTGATGGCGGGAAGGAAGCCCTTCGCGGGCTCGATGAAGCCGCCCTCGCCGAGCACCGGCTCGATGATGATCGCGGCGACGTTGTCGGCGCCGATCTGCTTGTTGATCATGTCGATCGCCTGGGCGGACGCCTCGGCGCCGGCGTTCTCCGGACCGGTCAGCCAGCGGTAGCCGTACGCCACCGGCACCCGGTAGACCTCGGGCGCGAACGGGCCGAAGCCGTGCTTGTACGGCATGTTCTTGGCGGTCAGCGCCATCGTGAGGTTCGTACGGCCGTGGTAGCCGTGGTCGAAGACGACGACGGCCTGGCGCTTGGTGTACGCACGGGCGATCTTGACGGCGTTCTCGACGGCTTCGGCGCCCGAGTTGAACAGGGCCGACTTCTTGGCGTGGTCACCGGGGGTCAACTCGGCCAGCGCCTCGGCGACGGCGACGTAGCCCTCGTACGGCGTGACCATGAAACAGGTGTGGGTGAAGTCCTGGAGCTGCGCGGAGGCGCGGCGCACGACGGCCTCGGCGCTCGCGCCGACGGAGGTCACGGCGATGCCGGAGCCGAAGTCGATCAGACGGTTGCCGTCGACGTCCTCGATGATGCCGCCGCCGGCGCGCGTGGTGAAGACGGGGAGCACCGAACCCACACCGGCCGCGACCGCGGCGGTGCGTCGGGCCTGCAGTTCCTGCGACTTCGGGCCGGGGATGGCGGTGACGACGCGGCGCTCCTGCGGAAGTGCGGTCATGAGGGGCTCCCTGATGATCTTGCGAACCGGACGGTCCCCGCGGCGGACGGGGTGTGCCGGGCGGGGTGTTTTCGGACTCTTGACTTCTTTCTTCGCAGGCTAGGGCCGGGAACGGAGGGTCGGCATGCTCCATGTGGGCGTTGTCGGAGGAATCCGTTGTCCGCGGTGGACATAGAGGGGTGGGGGACCGATGCTCCCGGTCCCTCCCCGGTTTGTCGCCGGTCCGTCGCCGCTCCGCCCGGGCAAGGCGCGGCCCCGGCCTCGTAAACGGTGAACTACCCCCGCAGGGGCACTAGATTGACTCGCGGACGAAGCACGGAGCGGCTGGTCAGGGGGCAGGGCGATGGACAGCGACGGGACGCAGGACGCGCGGGGCGGGCCTACCGGTGCCGTGCCGGGACCCGCCGTGCCGCCGCCACCCGGTAGGGCACCCGCGTTTCCGCCACCCGGAGTACCCCCGGTACCGAGGGGGACACCGCCACGACCCGCGGGTCTGCCCTCCGTGCCGGAGCAGTCCCCGGCCCCCCGGCCCACCGTCGCCGACTGGCTCGACAAGCCGCGACCCGCCGCCGGACCCGGGATCTGGCGGTACGGATACCGTGTGCGTCGCCCCTCGAAGGGGCGGGAGCGGCTCTCGCCGGTCACGATCGTCGGGCTCGCCGTCCCGCTCGTGGTGGCACTCGTCGTCTGGTCGCTGTGGCGCCACGGCAGCGTCCCCTACATGTGGGTCGTGCTGAAGGTGTTCACACCGGACGGCTGGTGGTGGAGCGGCACCACCTCGCCCAAGGTGTGGCAGGGGGCCGAGGCCGTCGAGGTCTACAACGGGGTCTTCTTCGGCGTGCTGGTGTACACCATGGGCCGGCTGGGGAGCTGGCCCGAGGTCGTCGGCCACTACGTCACCGCCCGGCCCCAGCCCCTGCGCGCCGCCCTCGCCGCGCTCGGCGCACTGATCGCCCTGACGTTCGTCTTCCCGAACGCCTTCCCCGGGGTCGGCTGGGACGCCCTGCCGGTCGTCGCCCCGCTGTTCTCCCTCGTCGCCCTGGTCTCCGGCGGCTACGACGTGTTCCAGTCGCAGCTGATCACCGACGGGCTCTACACGCTGATCACCCTGCTCGTCGTGTGGCCGTTCGCACGGATCGGCGCCTGGCGCAGATACGCCAGGGAGTGGCTCGCCGCCCGGGCCGCGCGCAACGAGGCACAGGAGGCCGGCACCGCGAAGTTCGCGCCGGACCTGCCCGCCGCCCAGTGGCCCGAACTCCGTGACGCCGGACAGCACGAGGCGGCGGACCTGCTCACCGCCGAAGTGCTCGGCGGCCGGATGAACGACGTGGACTGCGCCCGGGTGCGGCGCGCGTGGACCACGGCGAAGTGGGACGCCACGCGCCTGGCCGCCTTCGTCGACACCGTGCTGCGACGGGGCGGGGCGGCCTGGACGCATCCCTCCGGGGCCCGGGACCTGCCCGCGCGCACCGCGGCGCACGACGTGCTCGTGGGACAGGTGCGCATCGGGCGGTGGACGACCGGGGACCGTACCCCGGAGGCCTACGACGGCGGGGGCGCGGCCCTCGATCCCCAGGCCCTGGGCACCTCCCTGCTCGCCGTCGGGCCGTCCGGCTCCGGGAAGACCCGGCACCTGGTCGGACCCGTCGTCGAGTCGCTCGCCCTGCAGGCGCTCACCGGGCGGTGCGCCGTCGTCGCGGTCGCCGCCGCCGGGACGCCGCTCGGCCCGGACTCGGCCTTCGACGTCGTGGTGAAGATCGGCGACCCCGCCTCCGTCCACGACCTCGATCTGTACGCGGACTCCGACGACCCCGACGAAGCGGCCTCCTTCCTCGCCGAAGGGCTGGCCGGGGACCTCGACGCGGTGGCCGGCCAGCGGGCCACCACCGCGCTCGCCCAACTCCTCGGCCCCTACCGGGCGGTGCACGGCACGTTCCCGCCCATGCCCGTCCTGCGGGAACTCCTGGAGGGCGTACCGGAGGCCCTGACCGCCCTGCACGAAGCCCTCTCCGGGCCGCAGCACGCCGGGATGCGCCGCGAACTGGAAGCCCGTATGCGGCAGGTCGGCAGCCCGGCCGACGCGGGTCCGGCGCTCGCCGACCGGCTGGCGCTCCTGGACCGGCCGGCCTTCGCCGACTTCTTCGGCGCGGGCGGCGCCACCCGCGCCTTCTCGCTGCGCGCCGTGGCCCACCACCCGCTGCGGGTACGGATCGACCTGCCCGAGCACGGACACGAGGAGGCCGCCCGGCTGCTCGCCCGGCTCGTCCTGGCCCAGTTCACCGCCGTCGTACGCGGCGGCGAGCGCCCGCACTTCGTCTGCCTGGTCCTCGACGACGCCACCGGAACGCTGACCCCCGACTCCGTACGCCGCATCCAGCGCCTGCGCTCCCAGAACGCGGGGGTGGTGCTCGCCCTGCGCACGATCGGCGACATCCCCGAGGCGCTGCACGGGCCGCTGTACGGGGCCGTGGGTTGCCGGATGGCGTTCTCCGGCGTCACGACCTGGGACGGCAGCCGCTTCGCCCACGCCTGGGGCACGGAGTGGGTCGAGACCCGTGACGTGGCCAAGCACACCGTCTTCGCGGACCAGCCGATGACCCGGGCCATCCACGCCCTGCGCAAGCTGGTCACCGGAAAGGCCGTCACCACGGACGCGGTGACCATAAGGAAGGTCGAGCGGGAGCGCTGGTCGGCGTCCGAGCTGGCGCACGAGGTCCCCCCGGGACACGCGGTGCTGTCGCTCACCACGGTGGGCGGAGAACACGCGCCGCCGTTGCTGGTGGATCTACGGAGCTAGCGCGTCTGGACGCAAGGTCACCGGCTGACCGTACGGTGAGGCAGAATCGACATAGGTCGTTCATACGTTGCGGCCAAAAGATCACACTGCCCGTGACCGTCGAAGATTCTGTGAAGACCTGAAGGTCCCATGCGCCCCACGCTCGCCTCGATCGTCCACCACTCCGCGCTCAAACTGACCGTGCGGGCGGGCGAGGACCGTCTGGACGTACCCGTCCGCTGGGCCCACGTCAGCGAGCTCGCCGACCCCGTGCCGTACATGGAGGGCGGGGAACTGCTGCTGATCACCGCGCTCCAGCTGGACGCGGAGGATCCGGACGTCATGCGGCGCTATGTGAAGCGGCTGGTGGGAGCCGGCGTCGTCGGGCTCGGCTTCGCCGTCGGGGTCAACTACGACGAGATCCCGAAGGCCCTGGTCGACGCGGCGGAGGAAGAGGGCCTGCCGCTCCTGGAGGTCCCCCGCCGCACCCCCTTCCTGGCCATCAGCAAGGCGGTGTCGGCCGCGATCGCCGCGGACCAGTACCGGGCCGTGACGGCGGGCTTCGCCGCGCAGCGCGAACTGACGAAGCAGGCCCTGAACGACGGTCCCGAGGGGCTGCTGTCGGCGCTCGCGGGACAGGTGGACGGCTGGGCCGCCCTGTACGACGCGTCCGGCGCCGTCGTCGCCACCGCGCCCGAGTGGGCCGGGCGGCGAGCCGCACGCATCACCCCCGACGTGGAGCGGCTGCGTGAGCGCCCCGCGCCCGCCAGCTCCGTCGTCGGCGGCGAGGACCGCGTGGAACTCCACTCCCTCGGCACCGGCCGCCGTCCCCGCGCCGCGCTCGCCGTCGGAACGGCCGCCGCCCTCGGCACCGCCGAGCGCTACGCCGTGCACTCCGCGATCGCACTGCTGACCCTGACCACCGAACGCTCACGGTCGTTGCACGCCGCCGAGCAGCGCATCGGGGCGGCGGTGCTGCGCATGCTGCTCGCCGGGCAGCCCGAGCACGCGCGCACCGTGGCCGGAGACCTCTACGGGGAACTGCTCGACGCGCCCTTCCGGCTGATCCTCGCCGAGTCGGCGTCCGCTTCGGCGGCGCGGGCGCACGCGGACGGGCACGCGCGCGTGGCCGCCGCGAAGCCGTCCAAGGCGCCCGTCGTGGTGCCGGACCCGACGAACGGCGACCCGCTCGGCGGGCTCGCCGAGATCGTCGAGTCCGCCGCCGCCCGCTCCGGTGAGTCCGTGCTCGTCGTGCCCGACGGGGAGCGGCTGGTCGTGCTCGCCGTGGACGGAGGCGCGGCGGTGACGGCGTGCGGGGAGTACGCGGCCGCGCTGGACGCCGCGCGGATCGCCACCAGGGAGCAGCCCGTCGGCGACGAGGACGAACTGGTCGTCGGACTGTCGGCCCCCGCCGGGCCGATCGCCGCGGCCGCCGCGTACAAGCAGGCCGAGCAGGCGCTGTCCGTGGCCCGGCGGCGGGGGCGGTCGCTGGTCGAGCACGAGGAGCTGGCCGCGGGGTCCGTGCTGCCGTTGCTCGCCGATGACGCGGTGCGGGCGTTCGCGGACGGTTTGCTCCGCCCGCTGAACGAGCACGACGCCACCGGGCGGGGGGATCTGGTCGCCTCGCTGCGGGCGTGGCTGTCCCGGCACGGTCAGTGGGACGCCGCCGCCGCCGACCTGGGTGTGCACCGGCACACCCTGCGTTATCGGATGCGACGCGTCGAGGAGATCCTCGGACGCTCCCTCGACGACCCCGACGTCCGCATGGAACTTTGGCTGGCACTGAAGGCGACGGCGGCGGCGGGGGAGTAGGAACCCCGGGCGGGTTCCCCGCCCCGGGCCGGCACGGGCCGCCGCCGACCTGCGGGCTCCGCCCCCGGCCCCCGGTGGGTTCTTCGTCCCCGGCCTGGCGGGGGCTGGTCGCGCAGTTCCCCGTGCCCCTTGGGCCGGGGCTGCGCCCCGAGTGCTTCGGCGTCTGGGGTTCGTTCGGCTGCGGGTTGGTGGGGGCTGGTTGCGCAGTTCTCCGCGTGCCTGGGGTGGGGCTGTGCTCCGAGTGCTTCGGCGGCTGGGATTGGTTCGGCTGCGGGTTGGTGGGGGCTGGTTGCGCAGTTCTCCGCGTGCCTGGGGCGGGGGTGCGCTCCGGATTTCCCGATCGGGCTCGTCTGTTCGGCTGCGGGTGGGTCGGGGTTGCTCGCGTAGTTCCCCCGCCCCGCATCCCCGCCTGCCCCGGGTTCAGGGGCGCGGGGAAGTGCGCGGGCTTCTGGGGGGCCGGGGGCGTAGCCCCCGGGGATGGGACGGGTAGGGGCGGCGGGGGCGAGGGAAACGTGGCGGGCACCTCGATCGTGCCAAAGCGGAGTGCCACGCCCCGCCACTGCTACGCCCCGGACAAACGACCTCCCGCCGCCCCGGCCCTACCGTGGACCACGAACGCCAAGGACTCCTCAACCTCGGAAGGGCCGGGACTCGACATGACTTCCACCCACGCCTTCTGGCTCGCCGGCCGCCAGGCCACCGGTGAGACCACCTTCGATGTCACCTCGCCGTGGGACGGCCGGGTCGTCGGACAGGTCAGCGTCCCGACCGAGGCACAGGTCGAGGAGGCCGTCGCCGCCGCGTACGCCGTGCGCGACGAGTTCGCCGCCACCCCCGCCCACGTCCGCGCCGCCGCCCTCGACCACGTCAGCAAGCGCCTCGTCGAGCGCACCGAGGAGATCGCGCAGCTCATCTCCGCCGAGAACGGCAAGCCGATCAAGTGGGCCCGGGGCGAGGTCGGCCGCGCGGTGTCCGTCTTCCGGTTCGCCGCCGAGGAGGCCCGCCGCTTCAACGGCGGCGAGGCCCAGCGCCTCGACACCGACCTCGGTGGCCAGGGCCGCCTGGCCCTCACCCGCCGCTTCCCGAAGGGTGTCGTCCTCGGCATCGCGCCCTTCAACTTCCCCCTCAACCTGTGCGCCCACAAGATCGCCCCGGCCATCGCCGCCGGCGCGCCGATCATCCTGAAGCCGGCGCCCGCGACCCCGCTCTCCGGCCTGATCATCGGTGACCTGCTCGCCGAGACCGAGCTGCCGGCCGGCTCCTGGTCGATCCTTCCGGTCTCCAACGACCGGATGCCGGCCCTCGTCCAGGACGAGCGGCTCCCGGTCATCTCCTTCACGGGGTCCGAGAAGGTCGGCTACGCGATCATGGACTCGGTGCCGCGCAAGCACTGCACCCTGGAGCTCGGCGGCAACGGCGCGGCCGTCGTCCTCGCCGACTGGGCGAGCGACGAGGACCTGGACTGGGCCGCGACCCGCATCGCCACCTTCTCGAACTACCAGGGCGGCCAGTCCTGCATCTCCGTGCAGCGCGTGATCGCCGACGCGTCGGTCTACGACCGGCTGCTGCCGCGCATCGTCGCCGCCGTCGAGGCCCAGGTCAACGGCGACCCGTCCGACGACAAGACGGACGTCGGCCCGCTGGTCAGCGAGGACGCCGCCCAGCGCGTGGAGTCCTGGGTCGACGAGGCCGTCCGGTCCGGCGCCACCCTCCTCACCGGCGGCAAGCGCGACGGCGCCTCCTACGCGCCGACCGTGCTCGCCGACGTACCGGCCGAGGCGACGATCTCCTGCGAGGAGGTCTTCGGACCGGTCCTCACCGTTCGCAGGGTGGACGGGGAGGCGGAGGCCTTCGCCGCCGTCAACGACTCCAAGTACGGCCTCCAGGCGGGCGTGTTCACGCACGACCTCCAGGTCGCCTTCCGCGCCCACCGCGCGCTGGAGGTCGGTGGCGTGGTCGTCGGCGACGTGCCGTCCTACCGTGCCGACCAGATGCCGTACGGCGGTGTGAAGCAGTCCGGTGTCGGCCGCGAGGGCGTCAAGTTTGCGATGGACGACTACACCTACGAGCGGGTCCTCGTCCTGACGGGCCTCGCGCTCTAGGGGGCGGCGCGCTCCGCGCCACCTCTTAACTAACGACAATCATTTTCAGATAGTCTCCCGAAGGGGCCCGGCACCGATGCCTTCCGGTGCCGGGCCCCTGGTGGTCGGCCTGTCCGGACCCTCAACCGGAGAAGCCCACCCGCGCGAGCCGCAGTGGGCCGCGCAGCCTGAGATGCAGGTCGTGCACACCGTGGGCCGCGAACTCGGCGCCGACGGTGGTGTAGTCGTAGGGGCCCCGCGTCCCGCCGAAGGTGACCGTCGCGAGTGAGGGACCCCCGTCCAGCGACACCTCGACGACTCCCTCGCCCGACGCCTCGACCTCGACCCGTGTGACACCGGTCGCGAAGTCGCAGCCGCGGTAGACGAGTTCGCCCGTCGCGCCGGCTCTCGGCGTCACCGCGTCACCCGACACCTTCGTACGGTCGACGATCTCGGTGTCCCGCTGTTCGTCGAAGTCGACCGCGTTCAGGCCCCGTTCGCGCACCGGGCGGAGGGTGGCGGGCTCGCCGGTGAGAGTGATCGTGGTGCGCAGCCGGATGTCCTCGCTCGACGCGCCCGCGAGGAGTTCGTACGCGCCCGGCTCCAGACGGGGCCTGCCGACCGCCACGTCCCAGAACTCCAGCGCGGAGAGGGGGAGTACGAAGGTCAGGCGCTCCGAAGCGCCGGGAGAGAGGTGGCAGCGCCGGTGGGCCAGCAGTTCGCGACGGGGTCGCGGCACCGACGGGTCCACGGCGCGCGCGTACAGCTGGGCCACCTCGTCCGCCGGCGCCTCGCCCGTGTTGGTGACCGTGAAGGAGACCTTCAGTGCGGCCTGCGCCTCGGTGACCTCCAGATCCTGGTACGCGAACGTCGTGTACGCGAGGCCGTGGCCGAACGGGAACAGCGGGCTGCCCTCGAAGTACAGATACGTCTGGCGGCCGCCGATCACGTCGTAGTCGAGCAGGTCGGGCAGGTCCGCGTCGGAGGCGTACCAGGTCTGCGGGAGGCGGCCGGCGGGGGACACGTCGCCGGCCAGGACGCGGGCCAGGGCGGTGCCCGCCGCCTGGCCGCCGTGCGCGGTCCACAGGACGGCGGGGAGGTCGGTGGGGTCCACCGCGTAGGGGTACGCCGAGACCAGCGCGAGGACGGTGTCCGGGTTCGCGGCGCGGGCGGCGCGCAGCAGGCGCTCCTGGTGGGCGGGGAGTCGGAGGGTGGTGCGGTCCTCCGTCTCGCGGCCGTTGATGTGCGGGTCGTTGCCCGCCACGACCACGACGACGTCGGCCGCCTGCGCCATGCGGGCCACGGCGTCCTCGCCGCGCTCGGTGAACTCCAGCTCGAAAATCTCCGGGGCGTCGTCGGCAACCCTGACGCCGTCGGCGGCGACACGGAGATGCCCACCCGTCCCGACGTGCCTCAGGAGGTGGCCGCTCCCATGGGATCCGGAGCGGGAACCCGCCGGTTCGAGCCGGAACGTCTCCTGGACGACCCAGCCGCCCGGCTGGTCGGCGGACGCGCGGAGGTAACCGTCCTCGGCGACCGACAGATAGCGGCCGTCGGGGGCCCGCAGGGTCAGCAGCCCCTCGCCCCAGTCGATCAGCGCGAGATCGGTGCCGGCGGCGTCGGTGGTCAGCGGCGGCAGGTCCGTGCGGCCCGCGAGCAGGGCCGGGTCCAGCGCACCCTCGGCGCCGCGCACCGCGTCGTCCGCGTCCCCGGCGAGGGGCACCGACAGATACGTACCGGAGGAGGTCCTCAGGCGTACGCGGTCCACGCCCTCGGCGAAGTCGACGTGCTCGGCGCCGAAGTGCTCGTACAGGCCCTCCAGCGGTGTGGAGCGGTGGATGAGAGTGCCGCTGTACCAGTCGAGCTTGCACTCGTCGGCGAGGAGGCCCACGACGGCGACGCGCACGCCCGGGCCGAGCGGCAGCAGGCCGTCGTTCTTGAGGAGGACGATCGCCTGCTCGGCCGCCTCCCGGGCGAGCGCGCGGTGGGCCGGGGTGTCGAAGTCCGAGGTGTCGCCATGGGGGTCCGAGTGCGGGTCGAACTCGCCGAGCCGGAAGCGGATCGCGAGCTGGCGGCGGACCGCCGCGTCGATGTCCGCCTCGCTCAACAGGCCCTTCTCCAAGGCCCCTCGGACCCGGTCCACGATCTTCGAACCGTCCGTGCCGTGGTCCGTGAAGCTGTCGACCCCGGCGAGGATCGCGGCGGCGGTGGCCTCCTCGTGGGTGTCGAAGTAGTGCTCGGAGTCGACCAGGTTGGAGGGGGCGCCCGCGTCGGAGCAGACCAGGAGGTCCTGGTCCGTCCAGGTGCGCAGGTGCTCCCCGAGGTACGGGGAGACGTGGTTGGGGCGGCCGTTGACCAGGTTGTACGCCGGCATCACACCCGCCACCGCGCCCGCCTCGACGGTCGCGCGGAACGCCCGCAGGTCGTACTCGTGCAGCACGCGCGGGCGGACCGAGGAGGAGGTGGTGTCCCGGTTCGTCTCGTTGTTGTGGGCGAGCCAGTGCTTGAGGACGGGGGCCGTGCGCCAGTAGTCGGGGTGGTCGCCGCGCAGGCCCCGGGTGTACGCCGTGGCGATCGCGGAGGTGAGCTTCGGGTCCTCCGAGTAGCCCTCCTCGTTGCGGCCCCACAGCGGGTGGCGCAGCAGATTGACCGTGGGGGACCAGACGTTGAGGCCCACCCGGTCGTCGCGGGCGCGCATCGCGCGGACCTCGGCCGAGACCGCCTCGCCGACGCGGCGTACGAGTGCGTCGTTCCAGGTCGCGCCGAGGCCGACGGCCTGGGGGAAGACCGTCGCCGGGCCCATCCACGCCACACCGTGCAGTGCCTCCTGGCCGGTGCGGAACGCGGCCACCCCGAGCCGCTCCACGGCGGGCGCGAACTGGTGCAGGAACGCGATGCGCTCGTCGAGCGTGAGCCGCGCCAGCAGATCGTCGATGCGCTTCGCGAACGGCAGCTGCGGATCGCGAAAAGGCGGCGTAGGCGGCGTTTGTGCGGTCACGTGGTGATCCCTTTGCGGTGGAGCGACGGGGCACTTTCGAAGCGCTTCGATGCTCGATCGCCCGAGGGGCGGGTGTCAAGACGCCTCGACGCAACAACTCCGTTTCCTCATTGGCATTTCAGGCGCCCGAGGAGGCCGGTCCAGTCCTCCACACCTCCGAGGAATCTTGGAATCGGCTCTTGTGCACCCCCAGGTGTTCACTTAACCTCGCAGCAACATCGAAGCGCTTCGACTAGTGGAGCGGCTCCCTCGGGGCACGCAGACTTCCACGCAGTCCTCCGAGAACCGCTTCAGCTCAGCCAGTTCCACTCAAGACACCGCAGCCGACGGCTCCACCGCCGGGTGTCCTGCTGTGCGCCACGAAGGGTTGACGCAATGACGCCGAACACCGCCACCTCCGCCCCCTCCGCTCCCAGTCGGAGAAGCTTCCTCGCCTCCACGGCGGTCGCCGCCGCGGCGGTCGCGGGAGGGATGCCGCTGCTCGCCGCCTGCGGCGGCTCGGACAGCGGCTCGGGCGGGGGCACGTCGGCGGACAAGAGCGCCAAGAAGCTGCTGCCTGCCTACGTCGCGACCAACGTGGTGACCCCTGACATCGCCGCCAAGAACGGCTCCGCGGTCGGCTTCACCAGCAAGCTCGACATCGCTTCCCTGAAGACCTCGGTGCCGAAGAAGCTCGGCAAGGGCGGCAAGGTCAGCATCATGTCGCCGTTCTGGGGTTCCCCGCCGAAGTCGGACAACGCCTACTACAAGGCGATGAACGACCTGATCGGTGTCGACGTCCAGTGGCAGAACCAGGACGGCAACACCTACGACCAGAAGCTCGGCGCGGTCCTGGCCTCCAGCGACATCCCGGACGTCGTGGTCATCCCCGGCTGGAACATGGGCGGCAAGATACCCAGCGCCATCATCGGCAAGTTCGCGGACCTCGGCCCGTACCTCTCCGGGGACGCGATCAAGGAGTATCCGAACCTCGCGGCGATCCCGACGGACGCCTGGCAGCGCTCGCTCTTCGGCGGCAAGCTGCGTGGCCTGCCGCAGCCGTCCCCGTACGTCACCGGCATCGTGCCCCTGTACCGCAAGGACATCTTCGACAAGGAGGGGTACCAAGTCCCCACCTCGGCCGACGAGTTCATGGCGCTCTGCAAGGAGATCACCAACGCCAAGGCCAAGCGGTGGGCCTGCCTGGACATGAAGTGGACCGCTTTCCAGTCCTTCGGTGTGCTCTCGGGCAGTGAGAAGCCGCTCGGCTGGAACCTCGTCGACGGCAAGATGGTCTACCGCATCGAGACCCAGGAATACCTCGAAGCGCTGGAGTGGACCCGCAAGCTGTTCGCCGCCGGATACGTCCACCCGGACGCCAAGCTGGGCAAGAGCGCGGCCACCGACCCGGGCCCCAAGTTCGCGGCCGGCGAGTTCCTCATCTACGCCCAGAACATCTCGCAGTGGTGGAGCCGTACCGCCGAACAGGCCACCCAGAACCCGGACTACAAGATCTGGGGCATGGACATCTTCGGCCACGACGGCGGTGCCCCGACCCTCTGGGCCGAGCAGCCGGCCGGCATCTTCGCCTTCGTCAGCAAGAAGGCCTCCGAGTCCGTCATCCGTGACGTGCTGGCCGTCGCGAACGTCACCGCCGCGCCGTACGGCACCAAGGAGTACATGCTCACCAACTACGGCGTCGAGGGCACCCACTACACCGTCAAGAACGGCGTTCCCACCAAGACCGACCAGGGCAACAACGAGGTCGTCAACGCCTACGTCATGGTCGCGAGCCCCACCGCGACCGTCGCCCACCCCGACTTCCCCGAGGTCGCCAAGGCGCAGGTCGAGTGGCAGCAGCGGATGGGCGCCTTCACCAAGAAGTCCTCCTTCTACGGCATGCAGATCACCGAACCCAGCCGCTACACCAACCTCTCCAACGACTTCGAGCAGCTGGAGGACGACATCGTCCGCGGCCGCAAGAAGATCAGCGACATGCAGCAGGCCGTCTCCGACTGGAAGAGCAAGGGCGGCGACAACCTGCGCGACTGGTACAAGAAGCTGCTCGACGAGAACGGCCCGGCGGCGAGCTGACCGGGCACCGAGGCAAGGAGAACGGCCGTGTCCCACAGCACGGTGCCTCGGAGCGGGACCGAGGCCGACACGACAGAGAAAACCCCGGTGGCGTCCGGCGGCGCCACCGGCTCCCGGGAGAAACGTCCCTCCGGGAAGGTGAGCCTGCGGCTCAGGTTCAGACGCGACCGCGTCCTGCTCCTGATGACGCTGCCGGCGGTCCTGCTGGTCCTGCTCTTCAACTATGTGCCGATCCTCGGCAACATCGTCGCCTTCCAGGACTACGACCCGTACATCAGCGACAACGGCATCGTCTCCATGCTGCACAGCCCCTGGGTGGGCATCGAGAACTTCCAACGGGTCTTCGCGGACTCGGCGTTCTGGGATGCCGTGCAGAACACCCTCGTGCTGTTCTTCCTCCAGCTCGTCCTGTACTTCCCGATCCCGATCGTGCTCGCGCTGCTCATCAACAGCGTGGTCAGGCCCAGGGTCCGGGCGCTCTCACAGGCGATCCTCTACCTGCCGCACTTCTTCTCCTGGGTGCTGGTCATTGCCGTCTTCCAGCAGCTCTTCGGCGGCGCCGGAATCCTCTCGCAGCTGCTGCGGCAGCACGGGTACGACGGTCTCGACATCATGACCGACCCCAACACCTTCAAATTCCTGATCACCGCGCAGAGCGTGTGGAAGGACGCCGGCTGGGGGATCATCGTCTTCCTCGCCGCGCTGTCCTCGGTCAGCCCGGACCTCTACGAGGCCGCCGCGATGGACGGCGCGGGTCGCTGGCGCCGTATGTGGCACATCACGCTGCCCGCGCTGCGCCCGGTGATCGCCCTGCTGCTGGTGCTCCGCGTGGGTGACGCCCTCACCGTCGGCTTCGAACAGATCCTGCTCCAACGCGACGCCGTCGGACCAGGAGCGGCGGAGGTCCTGGACACCTTCGTCTGGTGGAACGGCGTCCGCAACCAGGACTTCGGCTACGCGGCGGCCGCCGGTCTGATCAAGGGCGTGGTCAGCCTCGGCCTGGTCCTCGCCGCGAACAAGGTGGCCCATCTCATGGGCGAGCAGGGGGTGTACAAGAAGTGACCGCCGTCATCGACAAATCCGTGCGCGGCCCAGGCCGTTGGGCGGCGCCGCCCCGGCCGACGTGGGAGGAGGAGCCCAGCAAGGCCGGCCTCGCGGGCAAGGGACTCGTGCTGACCCTCGCCTGCCTGGGGATCTTCTTCCCGCTGTGGATCGTCATCGTCACCAGCCTCTCCTCGCGGAAGACCATCGACGAGGCCGGCGGCCTGGTGATGGTGCCCAAGGGCATCACCTTCGTCGCCTACAAGGAACTCCTCAGCGGCGGCCAGGTCACCCGCGCCTCGGTCATCAGCATCCTGATCACCCTCGTCGGCACGCTGTTCTCCATGGCGGTGTCCGTCCTGTGCGCCTACGGCCTCTCGCGCATCGGCTCGCTCGGCCACCGCTGGATCCTGCTGGCGCTGCTGGCGACCATGTTCTTCAGCGCCGGTCTCATCCCGACCTATCTGCTGGTGCAGTCGCTGGGCCTGACCGACAGCTATCTCGCGCTGATCCTCCCGAGCGCGATCAGTGTCTTCAACATCCTGGTGCTGCGCGGCTTCTTCATGGGCATCTCGCAGGAACTCATCGACAGCGCCCGCATCGACGGTGCCGGTGACGTCCGCATTCTGTGGCAGATCGTCATGCCGCTCTCCCGCGCGGTCCTCGCGGTGATCACCCTGTTCTACGCCGTCGGGTACTGGAGCGCCTGGTTCAACGCCTCGCTCTACCTCAACGACCAGGACATGATGCCGCTGCAGAACGTCATGATCCAGCTCGTGCAGAAGCAGGAGGCCCCGGTGGGCCTCGGCCAGGCCATCAAGACCGGCCAACTGTCCGGCCTGGCGGTGCAGATGGCCGTCATGGTGATGGCGTTGCTGCCGGTGGCCGTGTTGTCGCCGTTCGTGCAGCGGCATTTCAAGAAGGGCATGTTGACGGGCGCGGTGAAGGGCTGACCGGCGCCCCTCGAAGTTCCCCGCGCCCCTCAGGTAACTCCCCCGACCGTCTCTCCGTAGAGCGAGGTATGTCATGCACGCGTCCCGACTGAGCCGCCGGGCCGTTCTCGCCGGGACTGCGGCCACCGCCGCGCTCACCACCGTGGCGCCTCTCCAGGGCCGCGCGCACGCCGCCGAGGTCACCGCCGCCCCCTCCTACCACTGGCGCAACGCCGTCATCGGCGGTACCGGATTCATCACCGGTGTGCTGTTCCACCCGGCCGTACGAGGGCTCGCCTACGCCCGGACCGACATCGGCGGCGCCTACCGCTGGGACGAGCGAGCCGCCCGCTGGACCCCGCTCACCGACCACCTCGGCTGGGACGACTGGAACCTGCTCGGTGTCGAGTCGCTCGCCGTCGACCCCGCGCACCCGGACCGGCTCTACCTCGCCCTCGGCACCTACGCCCAGGCGTGGGCCGGCAACGGCGCGGTCCTGCGCTCCGACGACCGCGGCGCCACCTGGACCCGCACCGACCTGAACGTGAAGCTCGGCGCCAACGAGGACGGACGAGGGGCCGGTGAGCGGCTCCTCGTCGACCCGCGCGACGGTGCCACCCTGTGGCTGGGGACCAGGCACGACGGGCTGCTCAAGTCCACCGACCGGGGGGCCACCTGGGCAGGCGTGAGCGCCTTCCCGGCGCAGGCGAACTCCGCCGGGCAGGGCATCACGTTCCTCGTCGCGGCCGGGCGTGCCGTCTACGCAGGCTGGGGCGACGGCGACGGCACCACGGGCACGGCGAACCTGTACCGCACCTTGGACGGCACGACCTGGGAGGCCGTCCCCGGGCAGCCGTCCAACACCGCCGCCAAGGTCCCGCTCCGCGCCGCCTACGACAGGCTCACCCGCGAGCTGTACGTGACCTACGGCGACGCGCCCGGCCCGGGCGGTCAGTCCGACGGCAGCGTGCACAAGCTGCGCACCGTCACGGGGGCTTGGACCGAGGTCACCCCGGTGAAGCCGGGCGGCACGACCGGCGAGGGTTCGGCGGACACCTTCGCCTACGGGGGCGTGGCGACCGACGCCCGCCGCGCCGGCACCGTCGTCGTCTCCACCAACAACCGGTGGGCCGACGGCGACACCGTGTTCCGGTCCACCGACGGTGGCCGTACCTGGGCGTCCCTGAGGGACGTGGCGGTCTTCGACGTGTCTGAGACTCCTTTCCTCGACTGGGGTGAGGACCAGCCGAAGTTCGGCTGGTGGATCCAGGCGCTCGCCCTCGACCCGTACGACTCGAAGCACCTCGTCTACGGGACCGGCGCGACCCTCTACGGCACCCGCGACCTCAGACGCTGGGCGCCACGGATCCGTGGTCTGGAGGAGACGGCCGTGCGCCGGCTGATCTCGCCCCCGGCCGGGGAGGCACATCTGATCAGCGGACTCGGGGACATCGGCGTGATGTACCACGAGCGGCTCACGGCGTCTCCGTCGCGCGGCATGGCGACGAACCCCGTGTTCGGGTCGGCGACGGGACTCGCGCAGGCCGCGGCCAAGCCGTCGTACGTCGTCCGGACGGGCTGGGGCGACCACGGCAACGGCGCGTACTCCCACGACGGCGGGCGGACCTGGGCGCCCTTCACGACCCAGCCCGACATCGCCAAGAACGCACCGGGGCCGATCGCCACCAGCGTCGACGGCGGCACGCTGCTGTGGTCCTTCGTGCACTGGGACGGCACGAAGTACGCGGCTCACCGCTCGGCGGACAACGGCGCGACCTGGTCCGAGGTCTCCTCCTTCCCGAAGGGCGCCACGCCGGTCGCCGACCCGGCCGACCCGACGCTCTTCTACGCGTACGACACCGCCACAGGAACGCTGTACGCCAGCACCGACAGTGGCCATTCCTTCACTGCGCGTGCCGATGGACTGCCCTCCGGGGACGACCAGTTCCAGCTGGCCGCCGCACCCGGGCGCAGCGGTGACCTGTGGCTGAGCGTGAAGTGGAACGGTCTCTACCGGTCCACCGACGGTGGAGTCACCTTCGCCAAGGTCGCCAGCTGCTGGGCCTCGTACACCCTCGGCTTCGGCAAGGCGGCCGACGGCGCCGACTACCCGGCCGTCTATCAGGTCGGCTCCACGGAGACGATCACCGCCGTCTACCGCTCCGACGACGCGGCCGGGACCTGGGTGCGGATCAACGACGACGCCCACCAGTGGGGCTGGACCGGCGAGGTCATCACCGGAGACCCGCGCGTGTACGGCCGCGTGTACCTCGGTACGAACGGGCGTGGCATCCAGTACGGGGAGCCGGTCTGATGCCGACACACAAGAATCCGACGCCGACCCGCCAGGGACCGGGTCTCGGCGACGCCACCCGCGGCCGCATCCTCTTCGGCGGCGACTACAACCCCGAGCAGTGGCCGGAGGAGCTCTGGCAGGAGGACATACGGCTCATGAAGGAGGCCGGCGTCAACTCCGTCACCGTCGGCGTCTTCTCCTGGGCCAAGCTCGAACCGACGCCCGGCGCCCGGGAGTTCGGCTGGCTCGACCGGCTCATGGACCTGCTGCACGAGAACGGCGTCGGGGTCGTCCTCGCCACCCCCACCTCCTCGCCCCCGCCCTGGATGGGCAGACTCCATCCGGAGACCCTGCCCCGCGACGCGGACGGCCGTGTCGAGTGGTGGGGCGGCCGCCAGCACTTCGCCCACTCCAGCGCCGTCTACCGGCGCCACGCCGCCGCCATCACCGAGGCCCTCGCCGCACGCTACGGCGGACATCCCGCCCTCAGGATGTGGCACATCAACAACGAGTACTGCACCTACGACTGGGGCGACGAGGCGGCCGCCGCCTTCCGGCGCTGGCTCCAGGGCAAGTACGGCATGCTCGACGCCCTCAACACCGCCTGGGGCACCGCCTTCTGGAGCCAGGGCTACGACGACTGGGAAGGGGTTCTCCCGCCGCGCCACGCCCACTACATGAACAACCCCACCCAGGTCCTCGACTTCAAGCGCTTCACCTCCGACGCCCTCCTGGAGTGCTATCTCGCCGAACGCGACATCGTCGCCCGGCACACCCCGCACATCCCCGTGACCACCAACTTCATGCCGTTCTGGCAGGGCCAGGACGCCTGGACCTGGGCCGAGCGGGAAGACGTGGTCTCCGTCGACATCTATCCGGACCCGCGCGACCCGCTCGGCGCCCAGTACGGCGCGCTCATCCACGACATGACCCGCTCACAGGCCCGCGGCGGGCCCTGGATGGTCATGGAGCAGGCGGCGGGGCCCGTGAACTGGCGTGGCGTGAACCACCCGAAGCCCCACGGGCTCAACCGGCTCTGGTCCCTCCAGGCCGTCGCGCGCGGCGCGGACGCCGTCTGCTACTTCCAGTGGCGGCAGTCCCGGCAGGGCGCCGAGAAGTTCCACTCCGGGATGGTCAGCCACGCGGGGGAGCGCGGCCGCACCTTCCAGGAGGTCAAGCGGATCGGGGCCGAACTCGCCCTGCTGAGTGAGAGGGTGGCTGGCACGCGGGTCGTCGGCGCCGACGTCGCCGTACTGCTGGACTGGAACGCCTGGTGGGCGAGTGAGCAGGACGGGCGGCCGTCCTCCGAGTTCGACCACGAGAGCGTCGTACGCGCCTGGCACCGCGCCCTGTGGGAGGCGGACATCACCGCCTCCTTCGCCCACCCCGAGCACGAGCTGTCGGCGTACAAGCTGGTCGTCGTCCCGCAGCTGTACCTGCTGACGGACAGGGCGATCGACAACCTCGTCGGGTACGTACGCGGCGGCGGCACCCTCGTCTCCGGCTTCCTGACCGGCGTGGCCGACCAGGACGACCGGGTGCGGCCCGGCGGCATGGACGAGCGGCTGCGCGCACTCTTCGGCATCCGCACCCTGCACGAGTGGTGGCCGCTGGACGCCGACGAGAAGGTCGAGGCCGAGGGCTTCCGCGGCACGTTGTGGTCCGAGGAGATCGAGGCCGCGGACGACACCTACGCGGTCGTCCGGTACAAGGGCGGTGAGCTGGACGGTCTTCCGGCCGTACTGCGCAAGGGCCGCGCCTGGTACCTGTCCACCCTCCCCGAGCCCGAGGCGCTGTGGCCGCTGCTCGCCGGGATCGCCGAGGACGCGGGCGTGCGGCCGCCACTCGACCACCTCCCGGCGGACGTGGAGGCGGTACGCCGGGGCGAACTGCTGTTCCTGCTCCACCACGGGCGGGACACGGTGACCGTGCCGGTGCCGGGACGCCACCGCGACCTGCTGACCGGCGAGGACGTCCTCGATGCCGTGGAGCTGGGGCGGTACGGGGTCGTCGTACTGGAGGCAGCGCCATGAGCGAGCCCGTCCACGGCACCTGGGAGCCCGCCCCCGCCGCCTGCTGGGAGGACGCCTTCCTGAGCGGGAACGGCCGACACGGCGTCATGGTGTTCGGTGATCCGAACGACGACCGGGTCATCGTCAACCATCACTCCCTGGTCCGCCCGAACGGCAGTGAGCACGCCCGGCCGCCCGAGCTGGCCGAACGGCTGAAGAGCGTCCAGGACCGGTTGCTGGCCGGTGACGTCGACGCCGGGGAGGACTTCACCGACGGGAGAGCGCTGCTGTGGGTGCAGCCCTTCCACCCGGCCTTCCAGGTACGGCTGCGCCGGGCGCCACGGGAGCCGCGCGCGTACCGGCGCGAGGTCGACTTCACCACCGGTGTCGTCCGCGCCGAGTGCGGGGGCCGGCGCGGCGAGGTCTTCGTGTCACGCGCGGACGACGTCATCGTCCAGTACGTGACGGAGGCCGACCTCACCGTCGACGTGACGCTCGATCACCGACTGCCGGGCGTACCCGCCGACTTGGCGGTGGGCCACGGTTGCGTGCGCACGCCCGAAGGTGCTCTCCTCACCCTGCGAGCCCGCTATCCGGGCAGCGAGCGTGCGTACACCGGCGTGACGCTCGCCGTGGTCACCGGGGGCCGGACGCTCACCGCGCCGCCCGGGATCCGGGTCGAGGGCGCGCGTTCGGTGTTGCTGCTCACGCGGGTACGGCGGCACGAGGGGGAGTGGGACACGCTCGCCGAGGCCCGTGAGCTGCGCGCCCTGCTGCCCGACGGCGACGAGGACGCGTACGGCCGTCTCCTCGCCCGGCACACCGCCCTGCACCGCCCCGCCTACCTGCGGGCGGGCCTGGAGCTGGGCGCCGAACCGGCCGAACGGGCGCTCCCGGGATCGGAGTTGGTCCGCCGTCCGAAGAGCACTGCCCTGCTCGAACGGCTCTTCGCGGCCGGTCGTTACCACCTGCTGTCCGCCGCCGGACTGCTGCCGCCACGGCTGACCGGGCTGTGGACCGGCGACTGGGACACCGCCTGGTCGGGGGCCTTCACCACCGACGCCAACGTCAATCTCCAGACGGCGTCGGCCGCCGCGGCAGCACTCCCGGAGGTGTCGGAGGCTCATGCCGCCCTGATCCACGGCCAGTTGCCGGACTGGCGCGACAACGCCCGGGCGATCTTCGGCGCCCGGGGTGTCGTCGCCCCCGCGCACACCGACGGCGAGTCCGGGTACATCTACCACCTCAGCCGCGAGTACCCGCTGCACGTGTGGACCGCGGGCGCCGACTGGCTGCTGAAACCCCTCGTGGACCACGAGGAGACACGCGGCGCGCGCGACCCGCGCTTGGCCGCCGCGCTCGCCGAAGTGGCGCGGTTCTACGAGGACTTCCTCACCCGGACCGACGAGAACGGCCATGTCGTGATCGTGCCGTCGTACTCGCCGGAGAACCGGCCCGCCACCGCGCGCTGGATCACCCTCAACGCCGCCATGGATCTCTCCGCGGCGCGCCACGCCCTGCGCACGGCCGCCGACCACCACCCAGGAGCCGACGCCGAGCGCTGGCGCGCGCTCGCCGAGCGGCTGCCGCCGCACCGCGTCAACGCCGACGGGGCACTCGCCGAGTGGGCCTGGCCCGGCCTCGACGACACCTACGACCACCGGCACCTCAGCCACCTCTACGGCGTCTGGCCGCTCGACGAGATCAACCCGTACGACACCCCCGAGCTCGCCGCGGCGGCCCACCGCGCCCTCGTACTGCGCGGCGCGGAGAACGACTCCGCGCACGGCCACCTCCACCACGCCCTGGTGGCGGCCCGGCTGCGGGACGCGGCGCGGGTGGCGGGGGCCCTCGGCAACGTCCTGGCCGGGGACTTCTTCCACGTCTCCCTGATGAGCGGCCACTACCCGAACCGGCACGTCTACAACGCGGACGCCGCCCACACGCTCCCCGCCGTGCTCATCGAGATGCTCGTCCACTCCACGCCCGGCCGGCTGGTCCTCTTCCCCGCGCTCCCCACGGCGTACCCGAGCGGCCGGATCCACGGCATCCGCACCCGGTTCGGCGCCGTGGTCGACCTGACCTGGAGCCCGCAGGAGCGCACGGCCGTCATCCGCCCCGCCCGCAGCACGCGGATCGATCTCAGGACTTCCGCCGGCGCGCGACCGCTCTCCCTGAGCGCCGGAGAAGACTGCGTCCTCACCCTGGGGCCGCAGTAGCACCCGCAGTTCCCCCCCACCCATGGAAGGGACACCATGGCAACACGGACACTCGGCAGGGCAGCCAAGGCCCTGCTGGCCCCCGCGCTCGCGCTCGGTGCCACCGTCGGCCTCGCCTCCGCCCCCGCCCAGGCGGCCGTCTGGAACTCCTGCGAGCAGTACGGGAACACCAGTCTCAACGGGTACACGCTCTACAACAACATCTGGGGCTCCGGCGCGGGCAGCCAGTGCATCTGGGCCAACTCCGGCACCAACTGGGGAGTGTGGGCCAACCACCCCAACACCGGCGGCATCAAGTCGTACCCGAACGCCAAGAAGGTGATCAACAAGTCGATCACCTCGCTCGGCTCGCTCACCAGCGGCTACAACGTCACGGTCCCGTCGTCCGGCGCGTACAACACGTCCTACGACATCTGGGACACCGGCTACAAGTACGAGGTCATGCTCTGGGTGAACAAGACCGGAGCCGTCGGTCCGCTGGGCACCTCGCAGGGCACCCTCACCCTCGGCGGCCACACCTGGACCGTCTACAAGGGCAACAACGGATCCAACGACGTCTTCTCCTTCGTGCGCACCTCGAACTCCACCTCTGGCACCGTCGACGTCCTGCCGATCCTCAAGTGGATCAAGGACACCAAGGGCTGGTTCGGCAACGTGACCATCGGCGACCTCCAGTTCGGCTTCGAGATCACGTCCTCGTCCGGTGGCCTGGACTTCGCGACCAACAGCCTCTCGGTCACCAGTAGTTGACCGCTGCCTCAAGGTGGGGGAGGCCGCCCCGGCCTCCCCCACACGCGCGTGGCTACTCCGCCACCGGCAGCCGCGCCCCGTCCCGCAGGAACAGCGGGATGCGGTCCAGCGGGGCGTCGACGGTGACGGCCGTGCCGCCCTCGTACGTCTCACCGGTCCACGCGTCGGTCCACCAGGCGCCCGCCGGAAGGTACGCCGTACGCACCGTCGCGCCCGCCGTGAGCACCGGCGCGACCAGGAGGTCGGAGCCGAAGAGATAGGAGTCGTCGACCGACCAGGCCGCGTGGTCCTCGGGGAACTCGAGGAACAGCGGGCGCATCACCGGCAGCCCCTCCTCGTGGGCCTCCCGCATGACGTCCAGCACATAGGGCTTCAGCCGCTCGCGCAGCCGTAGGTACTTCTCCAGGATCGCGCCGGCCTCCTCGCCGTACGACCAGACCTCGTTCGGACCGCCGGTCATGTCGGGGCCCAGCGGCATACCGGGGTCGCGGAAGCCGTGCAGGCGCATCAGCGGGGAGAGCGCGCCGAACTGGAACCAGCGGACCATCACCTCGCGGTACGCCGGGTCGTCGGGGTCGCCGCCGTGGAAGCCGCCGATGTCGGTGTTCCACCAGGGGATGCCGGAGAGCGCGGTGTTGAGGCCCGCGGCGATCTGGCGGCGCAGGGTCGCGAAGTCGGTGCCGATGTCGCCGGACCACAGGGCGGCGCCGTAGCGCTGACTGCCCGCCCACGCCGAGCGGTTGAGGGTGACGACCTCGGTCTCGCCCGCCGCGAGCATGCCTTCGTAGAAAGTGCGGGCGTTCTCGCGGGGGTAGAGGTTGCCGACCTCCAGACCCGGACCCGCGTGGTAGCGCAGGTTCTCCTGGAAGCCCGGCTTCAGCTCCGGCTCGCAGGCGTCCAGCCAGAAGGCGGAAATGCCGTACGGGTCCAGGTAGTTGTCCTTCACGCGCGACCACAGGAAGTCACGGGCCTCGGGGTTCGTCGCGTCGTAGAACGCCACCTGGACGGTGGAGGCGACCTCCTTGTCGGGCCAGTCGGCGTGGGCCATCGGGCCGTACTGGGTGCCGATGAAGTAGCCGCGCTGCTCCATGAGCGGGTGGTTCTCGGACAGCGGGGAGACCGACGGCCACACGGACACGACCAGCTTGACGCCGAGTTCGGCGAGCTCGCGCTGCATCGCCGCCGGGTCCGGCCACTCCGCCGGGTCGAACTTCCAGTCGCCCAGGTGGGTCCAGTGGAAGAAGTCGCAGACGATGGCGGACAGGGACAGGCCCCGGCGCTTGTACTCCCGTGCCACGGCGAGGAGTTCGTCCTGCGTGCGGTAGCGCAGCTTGCACTGCCAGAAGCCTGCCGCCCACTCGGGCAGCATCGGCGTACGGCCGGTGGCGGCGCTGTAGCGGCGCTGGGCGTCGGCCGGGGTGCCCGCGGTGATCCAGTAGTCGAGCTGGCGGGCCGAGTCGGCGACCCAGCGAGTGCCGTTGCCCGCGAGCTCGACCCGGCCGATCGCGGGGGAGTTCCACAGGAAGGTGTAGCCGCGGCTGGAGGTGAGCACCGGGACGGTGACCTCGGCGTTGCGCTGGATCAGGTCCAGGACCGCGCCCTTCTGGTCGAACAGCCCGTGCTGATGCTGGCCGAGGCCGTACAGCTTCTCGCCCTCGTAGGCGGCGAAGCGCTGCTCCAGGCGGTGGTGGCCGTTGCCCGTCGGGGTGTACAGGCGCGGGCCGGGCCACCAGAAGTGGGCGCGCTCCTCGGCGAGGAGTTCCGTGCCGTCGGCCGTGCGCAGGAAGCGGACCTGGCCCTCGGCGCCGACCTCGACGGTCAGTGCGCCGACCGTCAGCCGGCCCTCGCCGTCCTGGATCTTGACGGTGCTCTCGGTCACCTGCGGCTCGTCGAGGAGCGCGCCGGGGAGGCCTTCGAGGACCGGGCCGCCCAGGCGCGCGCGGACCCGGACGGCGTCCGGGCCCCAGGGCTCGATACGGACGGTCTCCTGACGGCCGCTCCACTCCAGTGCGCCGTCCCGCTCACGGAACGTGCCGACGGTCGGGGAGGACTGCGCGAGGCTGACCGCGCCTGACTGGGTCTGGTTTTCGGCAGGCTGATTCACGGGGGCGCTCCTGAAGGAATGCAGACATGAGGAATGCAGACATGCAGACATGGGGGTGCCCGGCGAGGAGGGCACAACGCTGGGGCTGGGGCTGGGGCTGGGGCAGTGCGGTGTGATGCGGTGCGGTGAAGGGGGGACGGGGAGTGGGGTGGCCGGTCCCCGGTCAGGCGGCGGTCGGCGCCGGGCCCGTGCTCGCCCGTACCGTCAACTCGGGTGCGATGAGCACGACTTCGTCCTTGCCGTGCCCTTCCAGCTTGGCGATCAGATGCTCCACGGCGAGCCGGCCCATCTCCTGCGCCGGGATGGCGACCGAGGTCAGCCGCACCGAGGCCTGTGTCGCGACCTGGTCCGGGCAGATCGCGATCACCGACACGTCCTCGGGGACGGCCCGGCCCTGCTGGCGCAACAGCGCGAGCAGCGGCTCGACCGCGGACTCGTTCTGCACGACGAAGCCCGTGGTGCCGGGGCGCTCGTCGAGGATGCGGGCGAGGGTCAGGGCCATCGCGTCGTACCCGCCCTCGCAGGGGCGGTGCAGCACGCGCAGGCCCAACTCCCGCGAACGGGACCGGAGTCCGTCGAGGGTGCGCTCGGCGAAGCCGGTGTGCCGCTCGTAGACCGCGGGGGCCTCGCCGATGACAGCGATGTCACGGTGGCCCAGCAGCGCGAGGTGCTCGGCGCACAGCGCGCCCGTCGCGCCGAAGTCGAGATCGACGCAGGTCAGGCCGGAGGTGTCGGCGGGCAGGCCGATCAGTACGGAGGGCTGGTCCGTCTGGCGCAGCAGCGGGAGCCGTTCGTCGTCGAGCTCCACGTCCATCAGGATCATCGCGTCGGCGAGCCCGCTGCCGGTGACGCGGCGCACGGCGTCGGGACCCTCCTCGCCGGTGAGCAGAAGCACGTCGTAGCCGTGCGTGCGGGCGTGGGTCGCCACCGCGATGGCGATCTCCATCATCACAGGTACGTACATGTCGGTACGGAGCGGAACCATCAGCGCGATGATGTTGGACCGGCTGCTCGCCAGGGCCCGGGCGCCCGCGTTCGGGTGGTATCCGAGCTCCTGGATGCTCCGCTCGACCCGCTGCCGGGTGCCCGCGGAGATGGACCGCTTGCCGCTGAGGACATAGCTCACCGTGCTCGCCGAGACTCCGGCGTGCTGGGCGACCTCGGCGAGGGTGACCATCCAGCTCTCCAAGCATTGTGTGAAGCGCTTCGACAGTGCGCAGTGCGGATAAGGGTGTGTGAGGGTGGCTCGACAGTAGCTCGATGGGTGGTGGGTGTCCATAGGTTGTCGAAGCGCTTCGACAGGTTTCTTGCGGTGCGGGCTGGGAGCCGTTGTCGTGCCGCGCGACGGCACGTTCGCGGTGCCGTGCTCGGGCGTGTTTCCAGTGTCGTGCGCCGGTGCGTCTTCCGCGCCGGACTTCGCCGTGCGGCGGCAACCTTTTGCGGGCCGGTGGTCACTGAGAAGGCGTACGCAGACCGTTTTCCGGAAGGACCCCCGATGCAACACCGCCGACCGCGCCTGTCCAAGAGGGCGAAGACGATGCTCGCGGGAACGGTGGCGCTCGCGGCCGCCGCGGGCGTCACCGTCGCCCAGGCGGGCGAGACCGGCAAGAAGTGCGGCGCCTTCGACACCGTCACGATGGGCAAGTACTACGTCAACAACAACCTCTGGGGGCAGGACGACGGCACGGGCACCCAGTGCGTCTGGGACACCTCGCGCTCCGGCGACACCATCGGCTGGGGCACGAACTACTCCTGGACCAGCAAGGCCGGCAAGGAGAACAGCGTCAAGTCGTACGCCAGTACCGTGCTCGGCTGGCACTGGGGCTGGAAGACCGACAAGGCGGCCACCGAACTGCCCGTCCGGGTCGGCGACCGCAAGCCGGTCAGAACCAGCTGGGAGTTCTCGGTCAGTTCCGGCCCCGGCACCATGAACGTCTCGTACGACCTGTGGCTGCACGCCAAGAACAACGCGGACTGGCAGGACCGGCCCACCGACGAAATCATGGTCTGGCTCAACCGGCAGGGCGGTGCGGGCCCCCTCGGCACCAAGTACGGCAGTGTGAGCCTCGACGGCGCCATGTGGGACATCTACCAGGGCGACATCGGCTGGAAGGTGTACTCCTTCGTCCGCCGCGCCAACACCACCAAGGCCTCCCTCGACCTCGACGACTTCACCCAGGCCCTGGTCCGCCGCAAGCTGCTCGGCAACGACAAGTACCTCTCCGGCATCGAGTCGGGCAGCGAGGTCTTCCGCGGTTCGGGACGGCTGGACACCAAGGCGTACTCCGTCGACATCGGCTGAGATCGGCCGGTACCGGCCGGCATCGGCTCAAACCTCTGGGGTACACGTTCACGCGAACGCGCGCGAGGACTGGTGGGGTCACCCGTATTCGGGTAAATACGATCGAGTAGCACCGATCAGTAACGAAGGTCCCCAAGATCCCTATGCGCGGCGAGGTGAGCCTCATGTCCGCAACACCCCACCAGCCCACCGTCACTGAACGTGAGGCACGACAGGTCGCGGAGGCGGCCCGCGAACAGGACTGGCGCAAGCCCAGCTTCGCCAAGGAACTGTTCCTCGGCCGCTTCCGCCTCGACCTGATCCACCCGCACCCCATGCCCGCCGAGGACGACGTACAGCGCGGCGAGGAGTTCCTCGCCAAGCTGCGCGACTTCTGCGAGACGAAGATCGACGCGGCCCGTATCGAGCGCGAGGCGCAGATCCCCGACGAGGTCATCGACGGGCTCAAGGACCTCGGCGCCCTCGGCATGAAGATCGACACCAAGTACGGAGGCCTCGGCCTCACCCAGGTGTACTACAACAAGGCGCTCGCCCTCGTCGGCTCCGCGAACCCGGCGATCGGCGCCCTGTTGTCCGCGCACCAGTCGATTGGCGTACCGCAGCCGCTGAAGCTCTTCGGCACCCAGGAGCAGAAGGACGTCTTCCTGCCGCGCTGCGCCCGCACCGACATCTCGGCCTTCCTCCTCACCGAGCCGGACGTGGGCTCCGACCCGGCGCGGCTCGCCACGACCGCCGTCCCGGACGGCGACGACTACGTCCTCGACGGGGTGAAGCTCTGGACGACCAACGGCGTCGTCGCCGATCTGCTCGTCGTCATGGCGCGCGTCCCGAAGTCCGAGGGCCACAAGGGCGGCATCACGGCGTTCGTGGTGGAGGCCGGCTCCGAGGGCATCACCGTCGAGAACCGCAACGCCTTCATGGGGCTGCGCGGCCTGGAGAACGGCGTCACCCGTTTCCACCAGGTCCGGGTCCCCGCGGCGAACCGGATCGGCCCGGAGGGCGCGGGCCTGAAGATCGCCCTCACCACCCTCAACACCGGCCGTCTCTCGCTGCCCGCCATGTGCGTCGGCGCGGGCAAGTGGTGTCTGAAGATCGCCCGCGAGTGGTCGGCGGCCCGCGAGCAGTGGGGCAAGCCGGTCGCCCTCCACGAGGCCGTCGGCGCGAAGATCTCCTTCATCGCGGCGACGACGTTCGCGCTGGAGGCCGTCGTCGACCTGTCGTCGCAGATGGCCGACGAGAACCGCAACGACATCCGCATCGAGGCCGCCCTCGCGAAGCTGTACGGCTCCGAGATGGGCTGCCTGATGGCCGACGAACTGGTCCAGATCCGCGGTGGCCGCGGCTTCGAGACCGCCGAGTCGCTGGCGGCGCGCGGCGAACGGGCGGTGCCCGCCGAGCAGATCCTGCGCGACCTGCGCATCAACCGCATCTTCGAGGGCTCGACGGAGATCATGCACCTGCTGATCGCCCGTGAGGCCGTGGACGCCCACCTCTCCGTGGCCGGTGACCTCATCGACCCCGACAAATCCCCCTCGGACAAGGCGAAGGCGGGCGCGAACGCGGGTGTCTTCTACGCCAAGTGGCTGCCGAAACTGGTCGCGGGCCCAGGTCAGCTCCCGCGCTCGTACGGCGAGTTCAACCGGCACGTGGATCTCTCCCCGCACCTGCGCTACGTCGAGCGCAACGCCCGCAAGCTCGCCCGCTCCACCTTCTACGCCATGTCCCGCTGGCAGGGCCGGATGGAGACCAAGCAGGGCTTCCTGGGCCGGATCGTCGACATCGGCGCCGAGCTCTTCGCGATGAGCGCGGCCTGTGTGCGCGCCGAACACCTGCGCCTCACCGGGCAGCACGGCCGCGAGGCCTACCAGCTCGCCGACGCCTTCTGCCGCCAGTCCCGCATCCGCGTCGACGAACTCTTCGGCCGCCTGTGGAGCAACACCGACGACCTCGACCGCAAGGTCGTCAAGGGCGTCCTGGCGGGCACGTACGAATGGCTGGAGCAGGGCGTGATCGACCCGTCGGGTGAGGGCCCCTGGATCGCCGACGCGACGCCAGGACCGAGCCGGAAGGAAAACGTCCACCGCCCCATTCGCTGACCTTTTCCCCAGGAATTCACTGCCGTCCCGGTTCGCCATTCCGCCGCTTGCCGCACCGAATATGTGCGTCAACAATGAGGAGAATGGCGAACGGGGACGGCAGATGCGCCAAGGAATCGGGGAAGAACACGGTCACGGCCTTTCCGCGCAGCTGACGCGCGCCCGCACCGAGGCCCGGCTTCAGCTCGACGAACCGGATCGCGTACGGGCCCTGCGGACCGTCCGCAAAGAAGTGCGGCCGCTGGCGCAGAAGCTGCGCGACGTCGCGCCCGAGACCTTCGAGGCGCACCGCGACGCCCTCGCGGTTCTCCTCAACGACTGCGCGCTCGCCCTGGTCGACACGGAGCCACGCCCCCCGGCGCCCTCCTTCGACGCCGTACGGATCCGGCGCATCGACCTCCGTGACGTCGACGGTCTGCTGGACGCCGGGCGGCCGGGGGAACGGCCCGTCATCCAGCAACTCTTCAAGAGCGCGCTCGACGTGGTCGACGATCCCGTCCTGCGCGAGGTGATCAAAGCGAATCAGCAAGGCGTCCACATTCTGCAACGAGCCAATTACTGGATTCGGCTGCTCGCGGACGCCGTTTAGCTCTGGGGGAATTCCTATGCCGGGCAAAGGTCTGGACGTCATCACCGGCAGGATCATGCGGGCCGGCGAGGGACGGGTGCTGCGCAGGCTCCAGCGCGTCGTCGATCAGGTCAACTCCCTGGACGAGGAGTTCAGGGCCTTGTCCGACGAGGAACTCCAGTCCCTCACCCCGGAGTTCACACAGCGCCACGCCGACGGCGAGAGCCTGGACGACCTGCTGCCTGAGGCCTTCGCCACGATGCGCGAGGCGGCCCGGCGGACCCTGGGCATGCGTCACTTCGACGTCCAGGTGATGGGCGGCGCGGCGCTGCACCTCGGCAACATCGCGGAGATGCAGACGGGGGAGGGCAAGACCCTCGTCGCCACCCTCCCCGTCTATCTGAACGCCCTGGCGGGCAAGGGAGTCCACCTCGTCACGGTCAACGACTACCTCGCCGAGCGCGACGCCGAGTGGATGGGCCGCGCCTACCGCTTCCTGGGCCTGACCGTCGGTGTCATCAAGTCCGAGTCGACACCCGCCGTACGCCGCGCCCAGTACGCCTGCGACATCACCTACGGCACCAACACCGAGTTCGGCTTCGACTACCTGCGCGACAACATGGCCTGGTCGAGTGACGAACTCGTGCAACGCGGCCACCACTTCGCGATCGTCGACGAGGCCGACTCCATCCTCATCGACGAGGCCCGCACCCCGCTGATCATCTCCGGTCCCGCCGACCAGCCCACCCAGTGGTACGAGGCGTTCGCGGGGCTCGTACGACGGATGAAGGGTGTCCGCGTCCAGGAGGAGCTCTTCACCCGGCCGGCCGAGAAGGAGGAACTGGCGGCGCTGCGGGCCACGTACGACTACGAGTACGACCCCAAGAAACGCACCGTCGCGATCCTGGACCGGGGCGTCGAGTACCTCCAGGACCAGCTCGGCATCGAGAGCCTGTACGAGTCCGACCACACCTCCCTCATCGGGCACCTCAACAACGCCCTGAAGGCCAAGGAGCACTTCAAGAAGGACAAGGACTACGTGGTCGTGGACGGCGAGGTGCTGATCGTCGACGAGCACACCGGCCGCATCCTCGCGGGCCGCCGCTACAACGAGGGGCTGCACCAGGCGATCGAGGCGAAGGAAGGGGTGACGATCAAGGACGAGAACCAGACCCTCGCCACGATCACCCTGCAGAACTTCTTCCGCCTCTACGAGAAGCTCGCCGGTATGACCGGCACGGCGATGACCGAGGCCGCCGAGTTCCACCAGATCTACCAGCTCCAGGTCGTGCCGATCCCGACCAACCGGCCCCCGAAGCGCGCCGACGACCCCGACCAGATCTACCGCACCGCGGACGCCAAGTACGCCGCGATCGTGGAGGACATCGCCGAGCGGCACGCCCAGGGGCAGCCGATCCTCGTCGGCACCACGTCGGTGGAGAAGTCCGAACTGCTCTCCGCGCTGCTCAGGAAACGCGGTATCCGGCACGAGGTGCTCAACGCCAAGAACCACCAGCGCGAGGCCCAGATCGTGGCCCAGGCGGGCCGCAAGGGCGCGGTCACCGTCGCCACCAACATGGCGGGCCGCGGCACCGACATCATGCTCGGCGGCAATCCCGAGTCCCTCATAGCCGCCGAGCTGGAGAAGAGCGAACTCACCGAGGAGGAGCACCCCGACGCCTGCCGCGAGGTGCGCGAGCGCGTCACCGCCGCGGTCGGGGCGGCGTACGAGGAGGTCAAGGAGCTCGGCGGGCTCTATGTGCTGGGCACCGAGCGCCACGAGTCCCGCCGTATCGACAACCAGTTGCGCGGCCGTTCGGGGCGCCAGGGCGACAACGGCGCCTCCCGCTTCTACCTCTCCCTGGAGGACGACCTGATGCGCCTGTTCCGCGCCCAGGTCGTGGACCGCGTGATGGCCATGGCGAACGTCCCCGACGACATCCCCATCGAGAACAAGATGGTCACCCGCGCCATCGCCTCCGCCCAGGCCCAGGTCGAGCAGCAGCACTTCGAGTCCCGCAAGGACGTCCTGAAGTTCGACGAGGTGCTCAACCGGCAGCGCACCCTCATCTACGCCGAGCGCCGCCGTGTCCTGGCCGGGGAGGATCTGCGCGAACAGCTCCTGCACTTCATGGACGACACCGTGCGGGCGTACATCGGACAGGAGACCAGTGAGGGCTTCCCCGAGGAATGGGACCTGGAGCGGCTCTGGGGCGCCTTCAGGCAGCTCTATCCGGCACGGGTCACGATCGAGGACCTGGAGGAGGCGGCCGACGACCGTGCGAACCTCACCGCCGAGGACCTGGTCGAGGCCGTGACCCGGGACATCCACGACCGCTACGAGGACCGTGAGGCCGAACTCGGTGCCGACGCCCTGCGCGACCTCGAACGCCTGGTCGTCCTCAACGTCCTCGACCGCAAATGGCGCGAGCACCTCTACGAGATGGACTACCTCCGCGACGGCATCGGTCTGCGCTGGACGCTCGGCCGGGAACCCATCGTGGAGTACGAGCGTGAGGGCTTCGACATGTACGGCGCGATGACCGACGCCATCAAGGAGGAGTCCGTCGGCTACGTCTTCAACCTGGACGCCTCCAGCGGTGCGCCCGGGACCCTCGAACGCCGTGACCGGGTCGAGGACCTGCACTTCACGGCCCCCACCATGGACACGGCGGAGGGTGTGGTCGAGGGTGACTTCTCCCCGGCGGACGCCGACGCGCCCGCGACTGCCGCCGCGCCGGCTCCCGCGCCCCCACGCGGCGGCTCGCGCCCCGGCAGGTCCAAGGCGCGGCGCCGCCGCAAGCGCTGAGGACGCGGGGGCCGGCGGCGGTGGCAGGGACTAGCAGTACTTGTCGCTGGGGTCCCGGGTCGTCCACGAGCACGCGTCGACCCTGCCGCCGTTCGCCTTGGTGAGCGTGGCGGTGTCGCTGGTGTTGTTCCAGACGTACGCGCGGCGGTTCTGGTACTTGTCCCCCGCGGTGTCCCTGCCGCTGCCCGTGTGCACCTTCATGGTCTTGTGCGCCCCGATCTTCACGTTCGGGAAGGTGTACCTGTGGTTCGAGACGTCCTTCAGGATCCAGCCCTTGAGCGAGATCGATGCCGAACTGGTGTTCTTGATCTGCACCCACTCGGCGTTGAGGCTCGCGTTGGAGCGGTTGTCCGAACCGGGGCTGTCGAACCAGACGTGGTAGATGGTCACACCGCCGGCCGCCTGCGCCGGAGTGCTGAGAAGGAACGTGCCCGTCAGTGCCACGGCGCCCGCGAGCGCGGGCAGGGCAGCGCGTATCCGCATGAGAACCCCCCAGGGTGTCGCCCCCCGGCCGGTCGTCCACCGGCCAGTGAGAGTGACGACGTGCATGAAGTGCTATCACATGATCTTCACGCAGGTTTCACAAAGGGTGATTTCGCTTCCTCCGGTACGTCGGGGTGCTAATGGGGCCAGAAAAGAGGAGAAGCGAGGAGAAGTGGGGAGCCCTGTCCTGCGCGGGTCGCGCAGCGGCCACAATGGGGGGATGAGCGACAGTCCAGCCCCCCTCGCTGATCCGCATCTCGTCTTCGACCCCGTGGACGGAGTCCGGGACGTCGTGATCCTCGGCTCCACCGGCTCGATCGGCACCCAGGCCATCGACCTCGTGCTGCGCAACCCCGACCGGTTCCGGGTCACCGCGCTCTCCGCCGCCGGCGGCAGGGTCGGACTGCTCGCGGAGCAGGCCCACCGGCTGCGCGTACGCACGGTCGCGGTCGCGCGCGAGGACGTCGTACCGGCGCTGCGGGAGGCGCTCACGGCCGAGTACGCACCCGGCGAGAGCCTTCCCGAGATCCTGGCCGGCGCGGACGCCGCCACCCAGCTCGCCGCCTCCGACTGCCACACCGTCCTCAACGGCATCACCGGCTCCATCGGCCTCGCCCCCACCCTCGCCGCCCTGGAAGCGGGCCGCACCCTCGCGCTCGCCAACAAGGAATCGCTCATCGTCGGCGGCCCGCTGGTGAAGGCGCTGGCCAAGCCCGGCCAGATCATCCCGGTCGACTCCGAGCACGCGGCGCTCTTCCAGGCACTGGCGGCCGGTACGCGCGCCGATGTGCGCAAGCTGGTCGTGACCGCCTCCGGCGGACCCTTCCGGGGGCGTACGAAGGCGGAGCTGGCGAACGTCACTCCGGCCGAGGCGCTCGCGCACCCCACCTGGGCCATGGGCCCGGTGATCACCATCAACTCCGCGACCTTGGTCAACAAGGGGCTGGAAGTCATCGAGGCGCACCTCCTCTACGACATTCCCTTCGATCGGATTGAGGTGGTCGTGCACCCGCAGTCGTATGTCCACTCGATGGTTGAGTACACAGACGGATCGACACTGGCCCAGGCGACGCCCCCCGACATGCGGGGACCGATCGCCATCGGTCTCGGCTGGCCCGAACGCGTCCCGGACGCGGCGCCCGCCTTCGACTGGACCAAGGCGTCGAGCTGGGAGTTCTTCCCGCTCGACAACGACGCGTTCCCCTCCGTCGGGCTCGCCCGGCACGTGGGGCAGCTCGCGGGCACGGCCCCGGCGGTGTTCAATGCCGCCAACGAGGAGTGCGTGGACGCGTTCCTGAACGGCGCCCTGCCGTTCAACGGGATCATGGAGACTGTCACCCGGGTGGTCGAGGAACACGGCACACCCGGAACGGGAACTTCCCTGACCGTGGCGGACGTCCTCGAAGCGGAGACCTGGGCGCGCGCCCGGGCCCGTGAACTGACCGCACAGACGGCACCGACAGCGCCAATGGCACAGACGACAACCGCGGAGGCTCGTGCATGACGACCCTGATGATGATCCTCGGCATAGTCGTCTTCGCGGTCGGCCTGCTCATCTCGATCGCCTGGCACGAGCTGGGACATCTGTCGACGGCCAAGCTCTTCGGTATCCGGGTGCCGCAGTACATGGTCGGCTTCGGGCCGACCATCTGGTCACGGAAGAAGGGCGACACCGAGTACGGGGTGAAGGCGGTTCCGCTCGGCGGCTACATCCGCATGATCGGGATGTTCCCGCCCGGCCCGGACGGCCGTATCGAGGCGCGCTCCACCTCCCCCTTCCGGGGCATGATCGAGGACGCCAGGTCGGCGGCCTTCGAGGAGCTCCAGCCCGGCGACGAGACCCGCCTCTTCTACACGCGCAAGCCGTGGAAGCGCGTGATCGTGATGTTCGCGGGCCCGTTCATGAACCTCATCCTGGCCGTCGCGATCTTCCTCGGCGTGATGATGACGTTCGGGGTGCAGACCCAGACCACCACGGTCGGCAAGGTCTCGGACTGTGTCATCCAGCAGAGCGAGAACCGGTCGAAGTGCGCGGCGAGCGACCAGGCCGCGCCCGCCAAGGCCGCCGGGCTCAAGGGCGGCGACAAGATCGTCGCGTTCAACGGCAAGGCGATCGACGACTGGTCGGCGCTGCAGTCCGACATCCGCTCCAACCCCGGCAAGGACGTCACGCTCACCGTCGAGCGGGGGGGCCAGAAGGTCGACCTGACCGCTCACCTGATCAAGAACCAGGTCAGCAAGACCGACGGCAACGGCGGCTATGTCGAGGGCAAGTACGTGTACGCCGGCTTCCTCGGCTTCACGCCCGCCTCCGGCATCGTCCAGCAGTCGTTCGGCCAGTCCGTGAACCGCATGGGCGACATGATGCAGAACGGTGTCGAGTCGCTGGTCTCGCTGCCCGGCAAGATCCCCGACCTGTGGAACGCGGCCTTCGGCGACGGCCCGCGCAAGGCGGACTCCCCGATGGGCGTGGTCGGCGCGGCTCGTATCGGCGGTGATGTCTTCACCCTCGACATCCCGGCGTCGCAGCAGGTCGCGATGATGCTGCTGCTGGTGGCGGGCTTCAACCTCTCCCTGTTCCTGTTCAACATGCTTCCGCTGCTCCCGCTCGACGGCGGTCACATCGCGGGCGCGCTGTGGGAGTCGCTGCGGCGGAACGCGGCGAAGGTGCTGAGGCGGCCGGACCCGGGCCCGTTCGATGTGGCGAAGCTGATGCCGGTGGCCTATGTGGTGGCCGGAATCTTCGTCTGCTTCACGATCCTCGTCTTCATCGCGGACGTTGTTAACCCGGTGAAAATCTCCTAGACGGTCTCGTGGCGGGACACCGTTCGTGGCGGCCGGGCACCCTGGGTGTCCGGCCGCCATCCGTTGGGTGGGTTTAGGGGCGTGATGTGCTCGGGCGTGCGCCGGTGCCGTAATCTCGGAGCCTGGAGCCCACGATTCCGGGACCTTGATCCACAACTTGGGGTTGCACAGCAGATGACTGCGATTTCTCTCGGCATGCCGTCCGTTCCGACCAAGCTCGCCGAGCGTCGGAAGAGCCGGCAGATCCAGGTCGGAACCGTGGCCGTGGGTGGAGACGCACCCGTCTCGGTGCAGTCGATGACGACCACGCGTACGTCGGACATCGGCGCCACGCTGCAGCAGATCGCCGAGCTGACGGCCTCCGGTTGCCAGATCGTGCGGGTGGCGTGCCCGACCCAGGACGACGCCGACGCGCTCGCCACGATCGCCCGAAAGTCCCAGATCCCGGTCATCGCGGACATCCACTTCCAGCCGAAGTACGTCTTCGCGGCGATCAACGCGGGCTGCGCGGCCGTCCGTGTGAACCCCGGCAACATCAAGCAGTTCGACGACCAGGTCAAGGAGATCGCGCGGGCCGCGAAGGACACCGGCACCCCGATCCGGATCGGGGTCAACGCGGGCTCGCTCGACAAGCGGCTCCTCCAGAAGTACGGCAAGGCGACCCCCGAGGCGCTCGTGGAGTCCGCCCTCTGGGAGGCGTCCCTCTTCGAGGAGCACGACTTCCGGGACATCAAGATCTCGGTCAAGCACAACGACCCGGTGGTCATGGTCAACGCGTACCGCCAGCTGGCGGCGGCGTGCGACTACCCCCTGCACCTCGGTGTGACGGAGGCGGGCCCCGCCTTCCAGGGCACGATCAAGTCGGCGGTGGCGTTCGGAGCGCTGCTCTCCGAGGGCATCGGCGACACGATCCGGGTGTCGCTGTCGGCGCCGCCCGTCGAGGAGGTCAAGGTCGGTCTCCAGATCCTGGAGTCGCTGAACCTCAAGCAGCGGGGCCTGGAGATCGTCTCCTGCCCGTCCTGCGGGCGTGCCCAGGTCGACGTGTACAAGCTGGCGGAAGAGGTCACCGCCGGTCTCACCGGCATGGAGGTCCCCCTCCGCGTCGCCGTCATGGGCTGCGTCGTGAACGGTCCGGGCGAGGCCCGCGAGGCCGACCTCGGCGTCGCCTCCGGCAACGGCAAGGGGCAGATCTTCGTCAAGGGCGAGGTCATCAAGACGGTCCCCGAGTCGAAGATCGTCGAGACGCTCATCGAGGAAGCGATGAAGCTCGCCGAGCAGATGGAGGCGGAAGGTATCGCCTCCGGCGAGCCCTCGGTGTCGGTGGCGGACTGACCCACCTTGTGACGCAAGGGACCCGGGTGCCCCTCCGGAGGTGGCGCCCGGGTCCCTTGCGTGCGGTGCTGCTTGGTATCTCCGGCTAAAGTACGGAGATCAGCAGACCGTGTGACTACGCCCTGGGGGGCTTCTCGCAGTGATGCGACGGTCAAGCCCTGACCGGTGCCCACAAACGAGCACACGACGACGCTAACAGGGTGCGCGACGCGCTGTCGTTGCCCGCAAGGAGTGATGGAGTCGTCCCGTTGTTGACCCAGACCACCACCAGGGTCCTCGAACCGAGTGACCTGGACGCCGCGCTCGCCGTCCTCGACCGCGACCCGGTCGCCAACGCCTTCGTCGCGTCCCGGGTGCAGGTCGCGGGCCTCGACCCCTGGCGGCTCGGCGGCGAGATGTGGGGCTGGTACGAGGACGGCATGCTGCGGTCCCTCTGCTACGCGGGCGCCAACCTGGTCCCGATCTGCGCCACCCCCCGTGCCGTCCGCGGCTTCGCGGACCGGGCGCGAAGGGCCGGCCGCCGCTGCTCCTCGATCGTCGGCCCCGTCGAGGCCACCGCCCAGCTGTGGCGGCTGCTCGAACCCAGCTGGGGCCCGGCCCGCGAGGTCCGCGCCCACCAGCCGCTGATGGTCACCGACCGCCTCCCCGCCGACATCGCCCCGGATCCGTACGTCCGTCGCATCCGCAAGGACGAGATGGAAACGATCATGCCGGCGTGCGTGGCGATGTTCACCGAGGAGGTGGGCGTCTCACCGCTCGCCGGTGACGGCGGCCTGCTCTACCAGGCGCGGGTGGCCGAACTCGTCGGCACCGGCCGTTCGTTCGCCCGTCTCGACCAGAACGGCAAGGTCGTCTTCAAGGCCGAGATCGGCGCCGCCACCCGGCAGGCCTGCCAGGTCCAGGGGGTGTGGGTCGCCCCCGAGTACCGGGGACAGGGTCTGGCGGCCCCCGGCATGGCGGCCGTCATGCGCTACGCCCTCGCCGACGTCGCCCCGCTCGTCAGCCTCTACGTCAACGACTTCAACACCCCGGCCCGGGCGACGTACCACCGCGTCGGCTTCCAGGAGATCGGCGCGTTCATGAGCGTGCTGTTCTAGGGCCGGCAGGGGCCGGGGGAACTCCTCGACCGGCCTCGGACCGACTCCCGATCGGCCCCCGGCCCACCCGCACCCGACGCAACCCCCCGTAGTCCCGGCGCGATCCGGCGAAGCGCCCGGGTAGTCTCCCCGGCATGCTGCGCTTTCCCGGTCAGGGCCCCCGCAACCCCGACGACGTGGTCGTCGGCCCGCTGGATCTCGCGGCGCGCGTCGACGAGGCGCTCGCCGTGCAGGCCCTGGCCTTCGGGCTCGGCGCCGACGAGGTCGCCGTACGCCGGCAGATCGTGCTGCGTCACCTCACCTACCCGGGAGCCCGCGCACTCGGCGCGACGACGGTCGGCGGACGGCTCGTCGGCTTCGTCTACGGCATGCCCAACGACCGCACCCACTGGTGGTCCACCGTCGTGGAACCGTATCTGCGCGCCCAGGGACGCGACGCCTGGCTCGACCAGTCCTTCGTGATCACCGAACTGCACGTCCACCCGCACTACCAGAACCACGGCGTGGGCCGGTCCCTGATCACCGGCATCACGGACAGCGCCACCGAGCCCCGCTCGATCCTCTCCGCCATCGACACCGACAGCCCGGCCCGCGGCCTCTACCACTCGCTCGGGTACGAGGACCTCGCGCGGCAGGTTCTCTTCCCCAGCGCACCCAAGCCGTACGCCGTCATGGGCGCCCCACTGCCCCTCCGCAGGCGCTGAGCGCCTGGGTCCGCCCTCCGGCCGGGCGCTAACCGATTTCCACCGGGATGGGCCGCCCGGCTAACCTCCTAGCCATCACCCTTACGCAGCAGGAGTCGAGAATCATGGCCCAGGTCCAGCGCATGTCCCGTTTGATGGTCAAGACACTGCGTGACGACCCGGCGGACGCCGAGACGCTCAACCACAAGCTGCTCGTCCGCGCCGGTTACGTGCGCCGCAACTCCGCCGGCATCTGGACCTGGCTGCCGCTCGGCAAGAAGGTCCTCGACAACATCTCCCGCGTCGTACGCGAGGAGATGGACGCCATCGGGGCGCAGGAGGTCCTCCTGCCGGCCCTGCTGCCCAAGGAGCCCTACGAGGCCTCGTCCCGCTGGGAGGAGTACGGCGACCTCCTCTTCCGTCTGAAGGACCGCAAGGGCGGCGAGTACCTGCTCGGCCCGACCCACGAGGAGATCTTCACGCTCATCGTGAAGGACCAGGTCGCGTCCTACAAGGACCTGCCGGTCATGCTGTACCAGATCCAGACGAAGTACCGTGACGAGGCCCGCCCGCGCTCCGGGGTGCTGCGCGGCCGCGAGTTCCAGATGAAGGACTCGTACTCGTTCGACACGACGGACGAGGGCCTCGCGGAGTCGTACGCGCTGCACCGCGCCGCCTACCAGAAGATCTTCGCCCGTCTGGGCCTGGACTACCGCATCGTGTCGGCCGTCTCGGGCGCCATGGGCGGCTCGGCGTCGGAGGAGTTCCTCGCCCCCGCCGCGGCCGGTGAGGACACGTTCGTGGACTGCCCGTCCTGCGACTACGCGGCCAACACGGAAGCCGTCACCTTCGCCCTGAAGCCGGTGGACGGTTCAGGCGTCGGCCCGGTCGAGGAGCTGGACACCCCCGACACCCCCACCATCGAGACGCTCGCCGCGCACCTCGGTGTCCCCGCCTCCGCCACCCTCAAGAACCTCCTGGTCAAGGTCGACGGCGAGATCGTCGCCGTAGGCGTCCCCGGCAACCGCGAGGTCGACCTCGGCAAGCTGGGCGAGCACCTCGCCCCCGCCGTCGTCGAACTCGTCACCGCTGAGGACTTCGAGGGCCGCGGCGACCTCGTGCGCGGCTACGTCGGCCCGCAGGGCCTGGAGAAGGTCCGCTACATCGCCGACCCGCGGGTGGCCCCCGGCACCGCCTGGATCACCGGCGCCAACAAGGTCAACACGCACGCGAAGAACGTCGTCGCCGGCCGCGACTTCGAGGTCGACGACTACCTGGACGTCGTCGTGGTGGAAGAGGGCGACCCGTGCCCCAACTGCGGCACCGGCCTCAAGCTGGACCGCGCCATCGAGATCGGCCACATCTTCCAGCTCGGCCGCAAGTATGCCGACACCTTCCAGCTCGACGTCCTCGGCCAGCAGGGCAAGCCGGTCCGCGTGACCATGGGCTCGTACGGCATCGGTGTCTCCCGCGCGGTCGCGGCGCTCGCCGAGCAGTCGGCCGACGAGCAGGGGCTGTGCTGGCCCAAGGAGATCGCTCCTGCCGACGTCCACGTCGTCGCCGCCGGCAAGGCCCTGCAGACCGAGCTGGCCCTCGACGTGTCGGAGAAGCTCCGCGCGGCGGGCGTACGCGTCCTCGTGGACGACCGCGCCGGCGTCTCCCCGGGCGTGAAGTTCACGGACGCCGAGCTCATCGGCGTACCGAAGATCCTGGTGGCCGGGCGCCGCTCGGCCGAGGGCGTCCTCGAGCTGAAGGACCGCCGCACCGGCGAGCGCGAGGAACTGACCGTGGACGAGGCGATCGCCCGCCTGGCGGCCGAGTAGCAGAACCGGCCGAGTAGCCAAACTGCTTGAAGTCTGAAATCAAAGACGTCTCTCAGAGACTTCTTCCGAGGCGTACGGCTGCCTCACAGACTTCTCTCAGGCTGCTCCCCGACCGTAGGACGTGACAGAGCGTCATTCGGAGGGGAGCAGCCATGACAGGCAGCGAGCGGGGGGCCGCCGCGGCGGTCCGCAGAGGAGCACGGCGTACGGCGGCCGCCGCGGCGGCGGTCACGCTGGCGGCGGCGGCCGGGGTCTTCGCCCTGGTCGGCGCGATGCACGCGGACGCGGACACGACGGCGAGCGGCAGTACGACGGGAACGGGTTCGTCGAGTTCGAGCAGCGGCACGGACTCCTCGGCGACCACCTCATCCACGTCATCCACTTCGGCATCCACGTCATCGACGTCATCCACTGCGTCTGCGTCGAGTTCCTCCTCGGACTCGACCCTCCAGTCGCCGTCCGCCGATCCCACGACCTCCAACGGTGGTTCCGCCGACGCCACTTCGGGGGCGTCGTGACGGCCACTGCGACCCACCGCACCACGGCCGCCGCCGACTGGCGCGCCCTCGGCACCAGCGTCCGCCTGGTCACCACCGACCCGGCCCTGCTGGACTCCTGCAACCTGCTGCTCGCCCGGCACCTCGCCGAGGTCGACGCCGCGTGCAGCCGGTTCCGTCCGGACTCGGAGCTGGTGGCCCTCGACCAGGCGCGGGGCCGCCCGGTCAGGGTCAGCCCGCTGCTCGCCGAGGCACTGGCCGTCGCCCTGCGCGCCGCCGCGGCGACCGACGGGGCCGTCGATCCCACGGTCGGCTCGGCCATCGCCGCCCTCGGCTACGACCGTGACTTCCGGCTGGTCCAGGACGACGGCCGCCCGATCCGGCTCACCGTCCGCCCGGTCCCGGGCCGGCGCGCGGTGACCCTGGACCGCGCGACCGACACGGTCACCGTTCCGGCCGGGGTCCGCCTCGACCTGGGCGCCACGGCCAAGGCCTGGGCCGCCGACAAAGCCGCCGACCTGCTCGCCGAGGCGGCGGGCTGCGGAGTCCTGGTGAGCCTCGGCGGCGACACGGCCGTGGCCGGCGAACCCCCGGCGGGCGGCTGGCGCATCCGCGTCCAGGACGCCACGGGCCCGGTCGACGAGACACCCGCGCCGGGCACGTACGCCACGGTCGCCATCCGGAGCGGCGGCCTCGCGACCTCCGGCACGACGGCCCGGCGCTGGCGCCGGGGCGTCCACGACCTCCACCACATCGTCGACCCGTACACCGGCCTGCCCGCCGAGACCCCCTGGCGCACGGTCTCCGTGGCCGCCGCGACCTGCGCGGACGCCAACGCGGCCGGCACGGCGGCCCTGGTCAAGGGCGAGGGCGCGCAACGGTGGCTGGCAGGGCTCGGCCTGCCCGCACGTCTGGTGGCGAACGACGGCACCGTGGTGACGACACCGGGCTGGCCGGCTTCCGCCCCGGCCTGGTCCGGACCCGGGGCCGCCGCATGAGCGACTCCTCCCTCCTCTGGTACGCCAACAGAGCGACCGGCGCGGTCAGCCTGGTCCTGTTCACCGTCGTCGTACTCCTGGGCATCGCCGTACGCCTGCGCGGCAGACTCCCCGGCCTCCCGAGGTTCGGGACGGTCCAACTGCACCGCACCCTCTCCCTCTCCGCCCTCGTCTTCCTGGCCCTGCACATCACGGCCGCGGCCGTCGACAGCTACGTGAGCATCAGCCTCCTCGACGTCCTCGTCCCGTTCGCCTCCACCTACCGACCCCTCTGGCTGGGCCTCGGCACGGTGGCCCTCGATCTGATGCTCGCGGTACTGATCACCAGCCTGCTCCGCGCCCGCATCGGGCACCGCGCCTGGCGCGCCGTCCACTGGCTGGCCTGGGCCTCCTGGCCGATCGCGCTCATCCACGGCATCGGCATCGGCACGGACACCGGCGCTGGCTGGATGCTGTGGCTGACGATCTCGTGTGTGGCCGCGGTCCTCACGGCCTTCGGCATCCGCGTCGCCCACGCGGCCCGCGCCTCCGGGCGAACCCCGTCCACCCTGCTCCGTACGGCCGAAGCCCGTACGCCCGAAGGAGCCCGCCCATGACCACGACCACGACGGCGACCGGGACGACGGCCATGGCCGGCACCTTTGCGGACATCTACATGCCGCCGCGCCTGCTCGCCCCCGGCGGCGCCCCGGCCGGCTTCACCACCCACGAGCAGCGCTACGGCCCCGTGGCGCACGGCGACCCGGCCCCACTGCTGCGCACGCTCGCCGAGTCCGGGCTCACCGGCCGCGGCGGCGCCGCCTTCCCCACGTACCGCAAGCTGGTCTCGGTCGCCGAGGCGGGCCGCCGCACCGGTCGCACCCCGGTCGTCGTCGCCAACGGCGCGGAGGGCGAGCCAGCGAGCGCGAAAGACAAGACCCTGCTGCGACTGTCACCCCATCTCGTCCTGGACGGGCTGCAGTTGGTGGCCGAGGCGGTCGGCGCGCGGGAGGCGTATCTCGCGGTCGAGGACCACGCCACGCCCCTCGAAGCAGCGCTCGCCGAGCGACGTGACCCGCTACGGGTGCGCACCGTACGCGTCCCGAAGCGCTTCCTGTCCGGCCAGTCCTCGGCCCTCACCCAGTACGTCTCCGGACACGCGGCCCTGCCGCGCCACCAGCGGCCCCCGGTGCGCGAGCAGGGCGCGCACCGCGCGCCGACGCTCGTCCAGAACGTCGAGACGCTCGCCCATCTCGCCCTGATCGCCCGCTACGGCGCCGACTGGTTCCGCTCGGTGGGCACCCCGGCCGAACCGGGCAGCGCCCTGTGCACGGTGCATGTGCCAGGCCGCGAGGTGCGGGTCGTCGAAGCCCCCTTCGGCATGCCGCTGCGCCGTCTCCTCCCGCTCGACGGCATGGGCGCGGTCCTGGTCGGCGGCTACCACGGCACCTGGATCCCGGCCGCCGAGGCCGCGACCCGCACGCTGACCGTCGCCGACCTCGGCGCGGGTGTCCTTGCCGCGCTGCCCCTGAACCGCTGCGGCCTCGCCGAGACCGGCCGTGTGCTGCGCTATCTGGCCCTCGAATCGGCGGGCCAGTGCGGACCCTGCCTCAACGGTCTGCCCCGTATCGCGGCCGCTTTCCAGACCCTGGCCGCACCGGGGCCGCAGGGCGGCACCCGCGAGGACATCGCCCGTTGGGCCGGACTCGTCGAGGGCCGCGGCGCCTGCCACCACCCCGACGGCACGGTCCGCCTGGTGCGCAGCGCACTTGCGACCTTCGCCGCCGAACTCGACGCGCACGCCGCGGGCCACTGCACGGCGACCGACCACTCCCCGCTGCTGCCCGTCCCCGCGAACAGGAACTGACATGGCCCGCCACGCCCACCGCACCGACCGCACGCACCGCCTGGATGTCGACTGGACCGCCTGCCAGGGCCACGGCCTGTGCGCGGAACTCCTCCCCGAACACATCACGCTCGACGAGTGGGGCTACCCGCTCCTGAGCGAGGCCCCCCTTCCGCCCACCACCCTGAAACGCGCCCGCAGAGCTGCCGCCGACTGCCCGCTCCTGGCCCTCAAACTCGCCACCGCACAGGGAAGTTAGGGGTCCGGGCGGTCAGAGCCAGCTGGCGAACTCCAGCAACAGCTCCGCGTCCTGCGGCCGCCCGACCCGCCCCGCCCGTACGCCGGACTCGACCGCCCGGAACAACGTCCAGCCCCGCAGCCGCTCCTGGTCCACCTCCAGGGACTCGGCGAGCCGCTTCACCCGTCGCCGTGTGATCGACGACCCCGAAGGGGACGCGATCAGGTCCTCCACCCGGTCCCGGACCAGCCGGGCCAGGTCGAAGGCGCACTCGCCGACCACCGGGTCCGGGCCCACCGCCAGCCACGGCATGCGCTCACCGGCGAGCACCTTGCTCTGCCGGAACGTGCCGTGCAGCAGCCGTTCCTCGGGCGGTCCGGCGAGGAGTTCCTCGCGGGCCGCGAGCGCCGCGTCGACCAGTGGCGCGACCTCGGTGTCGACGCTCGCCGCCGCCCGCATCGCCTCGGCCTGCCGCCCGGTCCGCTCGGCGACGGTCTCGAAGACATGGGTGGCGGGCGGTTCGACCCACAGCCGCCGCAGCGTCCCGGCGGCCTCCAGCAGAGCCTTCGCCTCCGGCAGCGAACGTACGGACAGATCGGGACGCAAGCGCTCCAACAGCAGTACGCCGTGGGTGTCGCCCTGCGCGTCCGCGGGGTTGAGGAGCTGTACGGCGCCCCGTCCGTCCCAGTGGGCGAGCGCGGCCCGCTCGCTCTCCGGACGGGCCCGTGGCGGCGCCAGCTTCAGCACGGCGGGCGTCCCGTCGGCCTGCCTGACGAGCAGGACAAGGCTGCTTCGACCGCCGGGTGCCTGCACCCGCTCCACGGTCAACTCGCGTAGATCGACCGCCTGTTGCGCCAGCACGGGCAGCCTGTCCAGCCACTCGCCCGTCCCGTTGGACCCGCCGGATCCGTTGGACCCGCTCCGCTGCGTCTCGCCGAGTGCCCGTACCAGGCGCCGCGGCGGTTCGAAGGCCATGCGCGAGTCCATTGCGCGAAGTGTTCCTTTCCAGCTGGTCCAAGTCGTCCAGGTCGTCCGGGTCGTCTCGTCCGGGCCGTCAGGGGCGCGTCACGAGGGCGACGGCGTCGCCGCGGCAGGGGTGGCCGAGGGGGCCGCACGCTCGGCGAGACCAGGGAAGGCTACGCTCTCGCCGCGCCAGCGCACCGCCCGCACTGCCGCCTCCCGCAGCGCCTCGGCGGCCGAGCGCCGCCGATCGCCCGAGGAGGCTCGTACGAGGTCGGAGTACACCCCGGCCACGCGTTCCTCCAAATCGGCAGCGAGCCGGACGGCCGCGGCGGAGTCCTTCACGTCGAACGGCAGCGCGTACGCCGCCGCGGAGACCGCCGGCCTGCCGCCCAGGTCCCGTACGGCGCGCGCGAGTTCGTCGCGTCGCGCCCGATGGGCGTCGTACGCCGACCGGGCCTCGCCCCGGCGTGCCTGGTCGATCCTGCCGCCGACGACTCCGTACCCGTAGACGGCGGCGTGCTCGGCGGCGAGCGCGGCCTGCAACGCGCCGAGCTCGGCCGGCTCGGCGTCCTTGGTGCTTTTCGTGTCCTTGGTCGTGCTCACTTGGCACCCTCCGTCAGCAGGAACGCGTGTGCGGCTCCGGCCGCGGCCACCGAGGCGAGCAGCCTGGCCAGCTCGCCCGGGACCGTCAGCAGGGCCTTCGTCCGCTGGTCGGCCAGGGTGCGCTCGGCGGTCGCGAGGTCGGCGAGGGCGTCCTTCTCCTGGGCGGGCACGGTGGGGGAGGGGCTGGGGTGCGCAGAAGCAGAAGCAGAAGCAGAAGCAGAATCAGAAGCCGAGGCCGAGCCGGAGGGCCGGCTGCCGGCGGTGCCGCTGCCCCCGAACGCCTGCATGTGCCGTACGACCTCCGCCCGCAGTGGCTCCAGCCGGGCCGCGAGCGGGGGATGAGCGGTGATCACGGCGGCGTAGCGTGCCGCGAGCGACTCGCTGTCGCGGGCCGCACGTGCGCGCGCGCGGTCCGCGGCCGAGGGGCTCTGGACCGTGGTGTCGGTGGACGGCTCGGGGGCGGAACAGCCCACGAGCACGAAGGCGCCCGCGGCGGAGGCGAGCAGGCTCCTTCGGCGCGGCCCCGAGGGGGTGCGCGGCGGCAGGGTGAACGGCACGGCAGACGTCCTCGGAAGGCTCGTACGAAAGGGAGGGCGGCACGCCCGTGATCACGGTACCCGTGCCCCACGCGATCGACCCCCAGGGGCTCGCCACCGCCGCTCGGCCCCGGACTCGTCGGGTGCGCGGTTCCCCGCGCGCCCTGGGAGAGCCCCGTCGGGAGCGGGGACGGTGGACGGCAACACCCTCCGCGACCGGATACCCTTTGACCAGACACACGACCAACCCACAACAGCACACGCGGCCGAGGAGTCACCCGGATGAGCACCACCCAGAGCGAGAGGCTGCGAGTACTGCTGGAACCGCTCGTCAGCTCTCAGGGACTCGACCTCGAAGAGGTCGAAGTGGACTCGGTCGGACGCAAGCGTGTGCTGCGTGTAGTCGTCGATTCGGACGAAGGCGCCGATCTGGACGCGATCGCCGATGTGAGCCGCGCGCTCTCGGCGAAGCTCGACGAGACGGACGCGATGGGCGAGGGCGAGTACACCCTCGAGGTCGGAACCCCCGGTGCCGAGCGCGAGCTCAAGGAGCACCGTCACTACGTACGCGCCACGGACCGCCTGGTGAAGTTCCAGCTCGCGGACGGCGGCGAGTTGGTCGCGAGAATCCTCGACGTGGACGAAGAGGGAGTCGATGTCGAGGTGCCGGGCGTGAAGGGGCGCAAGCCCACCGCCAAGCGGCTCGTCTTCCAAGACATCGCCAAGGCCCGCGTCCAGGTCGAGTTCAACCGTAAGAACAAGAACGAAGAGAACGCAGAGGAGGCGTAGCCGTGGACATCGACATGAGTGCCCTGCGGGGCTTGGTACGGGAGAAGGAGATCTCCTTCGACCTGCTGGTCGAGGCGATCGAGTCGGCCCTCCTCATCGCCTACCACCGCACCGAGGGAAGCCGCCGCCACGCGCGCGTCAAGCTCGACCGGGAGACCGGCCATGTGACCGTGTGGGCGAAGGAGGACCCCGAGGACCTGGAGGAGGGGCAGGAGGCACGCGAGTTCGACGACACCCCGTCGGGGTTCGGCCGGATCGCCGCGACCACCGCCAAGCAGGTCATCCTGCAGCGCCTGCGGGACGCCGAGGACGACGCGACGCTCGGTGAGTACGCCGGGCGTGAGGGCGACATCGTCACAGGTGTCGTGCAGCAGGGGCGCGACCCCAAGAACGTGCTCGTCGACATCGGCAAGCTGGAGGCCATCCTGCCGGTGCAGGAGCAGGTCCCAGGAGAGACGTATCAGCACGGGCTGCGGCTGCGCTCGTACGTCGTTCGGGTGGCGAAGGGCGTACGCGGTCCGTCCGTCACCCTGTCGCGCACGCACCCCAATCTGGTGAAGAAGCTCTTCGCGCTGGAGGTTCCGGAGATCGCCGACGGGTCCGTCGAGATCTCCGCGATCGCACGCGAGGCCGGTCACCGTACGAAGATCGCCGTCCGGTCCACCCGTTCGGGTCTGAACGCCAAGGGTGCCTGCATCGGCCCGATGGGCGGCCGGGTGCGCAACGTGATGGCCGAGCTGAACGGCGAGAAGATCGACATCGTCGACTGGTCGGACGACCCGGCCGAGATGGTGGCGAACGCGCTCTCCCCGGCCCGCGTCTCCAAGGTCGAGGTCGTGGACCTCGCGGCCCGCTCCGCGCGCGTGACCGTCCCGGACTACCAGCTGTCGCTGGCGATCGGCAAGGAGGGCCAGAACGCCCGCCTCGCGGCCCGCCTCACCGGCTGGCGCATCGACATCCGTCCGGACACCGAGCAGCCCTCCGACGAGAGCGCTCGGCGCGGCGCGGACCAGCACCGGGAATAGTTCTGAGCCGTAGGTGGCTTAGATCACGACAACAGCCGTTCGATTCTTGCCCCAAAGGGGTGAGGTCGGTGCGGGGAGGTAGACTTAAGAGTGTCTGGCCGGACGCGAGCCCGCGCATGCCCTGAACGCACCTGTGTGGGGTGCCGGGAGCGAGCGGCCAAGACTGATCTGCTGCGGACCGTGGCGGTCGAGGGCGAATGCGTCCCCGATCATCGCGGTACGCTGCCCGGCCGGGGCGCTTATGTGCACCCCGCCCTGGTCTGTTTCGACCTGGCGGTACGCCGCCGGGCGTTCCCAAGGGCGCTGCGTGCCCCGGGACCGCTCGACACAGCGGCGTTGCGCCTCTACGTCGAGCAGGCAACACCGTAAGGAGCGTCGTACGGAACCCCCGTGCGGCCCTGGTACCCCGCGAGTTGGAAGTAGGTCGAGATTGCGATGAGCACTCGATGAGCACGCGATGAGTACGCCCATGAAGTAGCGACGGTCCGGACGCAACCCGGACCTAAAAGGAGCGAAGTGGCTAAGGTCCGGGTATACGAACTCGCCAAGGAGTTCGGGGTTGAGAGCAAGGTCGTCATGGCCAAGCTCCAAGAGCTCGGTGAATTCGTCCGTTCGGCGTCCTCGACGATCGAGGCGCCCGTTGTACGCAAACTGACTGACGCCCTGCAGCAGGGCAGCGGTGGCGGCAAGCCCGCCCCCGCACGTAAGGCTGCCCCGGCGAAGCCGGGTGCCCCCTCTCCGGCGCAGGCTGCCCGTCCGGCCGCCCCGCGCCCGCCGGCCCCGAAGCCGGCCGTGGCCGAGCGCCCCGCCGCTGCTCCGGCAGCTCCGGCGGCTCCCGTCACCCCGGCTGCTGCGGGTCCGCGCCCGACCCCGGGTCCCAAGCCCGCCCCGAAGCCCGCTCCGGCGGCTCCGGCTCCGGTCGCGGCCGAGTTCACCGCGCCCCCGTCGGCTCCCGCGGCTCCCGCCGCAGGTCCCCGTCCGGGCGCCCCGCGTCCCGCCGGCCAGGCTCCGCGTCCCGGCGGTGCCCGTCCGGCCGGCGGTCCCGGCCAGGGTGGTCAGGGTCGCGGCGACCGTCCCGAGCGCGGCGACCGTCAGGGCGCCCCGCGTCCCGGCGGCCAGGCCCCGCGTCCCGGCGCTCGTCCGGCCGGCCCGCGTCCGGGCAACAACCCGTTCACCTCTGGTGGCTCCACCGGCATGGCGCGCCCGCAGGCGCCCCGTCCGGGCGGTGCCCCGCGTCCCGGTGGTGACCGTCCCGGCGGCGCTCCGCGTCCGCAGGGCGCGGGTCAGGACCGTGGTCCCCGTCCCCAGGGCGGTCCCGGCGGCGCTCCGCGCCCGCAGGGCGGTCCGGGCGGTGCCCGTCCGACTCCGGGCGGCATGCCTCGTCCGCAGGGCGGCGCTCCGCGTCCCGGCGGTGGCCCCGCCGGTAACCGTCCCAACCCCGGCATGATGCCGCAGCGTCCCGCTGCGGGCAGCCCGCGTCCCGGCGGTGGCCCCGGCGGCCGCGGTCCCGGTGGCGGCGGCGGTCGTCCCGGTGGTCCCGGTGGCGGCGGCGGTCGTCCGGGTGGCGGCGGCTTCGCCGGTCGTCCCGGTGGCGGCGGTGGCGGTTTCGCCGGTCGTCCGGCCGGTCCCGGCGGTGGCGGTGGCGGTTTCGCCGGTCGTCCCGGTGGTCCCGGCGGTGGCGGCGGTGGCCGTCCCGGCTTCGGCGGTCGTCCGGGTGGTCCCGGTGGCCGTGGTGGCACGCAGGGTGCGTTCGGCCGTCCCGGCGGTCCGGCGCGTCGTGGTCGCAAGTCGAAGCGGCAGAGGCGCCAGGAGTACGAGGCCATGCAGGCCCCGTCGGTCGGCGGCGTGATGCTGCCTCGCGGCAACGGACAGTCCGTCCGCCTGTCGCGCGGTGCGTCCCTCACCGACTTCGCGGAGAAGATCGGCGCCAACCCGGCGTCGCTCGTCGGCGTGATGATGAACCTCGGCGAGATGGTCACTGCCACGCAGTCCGTCTCCGACGAGACGCTGAAGCTCCTCGCGGACGAGATGAACTTCGTCCTCGAGATCGTCAGCCCCGAGGAGGAGGACCGCGAGCTGCTCGAGTCCTTCGACATCGAGTTCGGCGAGGACGAGGGTGGCGAGGAGTTCCTCGTCGCGCGTCCGCCGGTCGTGACCGTCATGGGTCACGTCGACCACGGTAAGACCCGCCTTCTCGACACCATCCGCAAGACGAACGTCGTCGCGGGCGAGGCCGGCGGTATCACCCAGCACATCGGTGCGTACCAGGTCACGACTCAGGTCAACGACGAAGAGCGCAAGATCACCTTCATCGACACCCCGGGTCACGAGGCGTTCACCGCCATGCGTGCCCGTGGTGCGAAGTCGACCGACATCGCGATCCTCGTGGTGGCGGCCAACGACGGTGTGATGCCCCAGACGATCGAGGCGCTGAACCACGCCAAGGCGGCCGACGTGCCGATCGTGGTCGCGGTCAACAAGATCGACGTCGAGGGTGCCGACCCGACCAAGGTGCGCGGTCAGCTCACCGAGTTCGGTCTGGTGGCCGAGGAGTACGGCGGCGACACGATGTTCGTCGACATCTCCGCCAAGCAGGGCCTCAACATCGAGGAGCTGCTGGAGGCCGTGGTCCTGACCGCGGACGCCTCGCTCGACCTGCGGGCCAACCCGGAGCAGGACGCGCAGGGCATCGCGATCGAGTCCCACCTCGACCGTGGCCGCGGCGCCGTCGCGACCGTCCTGGTCCAGCGAGGCACCCTGCGGGTCGGCGACACCATGGTGGTCGGCGACGCGTACGGCCGTGTCCGCGCGATGCTCGACGACAAGGGCGAGAACGTGGAAGAGGCGGGTCCCTCGACCCCGGTCCTCGTCCTCGGTCTCACCAACGTCCCGGGCGCCGGCGACAACTTCCTGGTTGTCGACGAGGACCGCACGGCGCGTCAGATCGCCGAGAAGCGCGCGGCGCGTGAGCGCAACGCCAACTTCGCCCGCCGGGGTGTCCGGTTCTCCCTGGAGAACCTGGACGAGGCCCTCAAGGCCGGTCTGGTGCAGGAACTCAACCTCATCATCAAGGGCGACGCGTCCGGTTCGGTGGAGGCTCTCGAGTCCTCGCTGCTCCAGCTCGACGTCGGCGACGAGGTCGACATCCGTGTCCTGCACCGCGGTGTGGGTGCGGTCACCGAGTCGGACATCAACCTGGCGACCGGCTCCGACGCGATCGTCATCGGCTTCAACGTCCGCGCTGCGGGCCGCGCGGCGCAGATGGCGGAGCGCGAGGGCGTCGACGTCCGGTACTACTCGGTGATCTACCAGGCCATCGAGGAGATCGAGGCGGCCCTCAAGGGCATGCTCAAGCCGGAGTACGAGGAGGTCGAGCTCGGCACGGCGGAGATCCGCGAGGTCTTCAAGTCGTCCAAGCTGGGCAACATCGCCGGTGTCCTGGTCCGCTCGGGCGAGGTCAAGCGCAACACGAAGGCGCGCCTCGTCCGCGACGGCAAGGTCATCGCGGAGAACCTCAACATCTCCGGGCTGCGTCGCTTCAAGGACGACGTCACCGAGATCCGCGAAGGCTTCGAGGGTGGTATCAACCTCGGAAACTTCAACGACATCAAGGTCGACGACGTCATCGCGACGTACGAGATGCGCGAGAAGCCGCGGGCGTAACGCAGTGGCTCGAGCTGGCCGACGGTGATTACTCATCGTCGGCCAGCTTGCCGTTTAAGAGTTCGCGCAGTTCCCCGCGCCCCTTTCAGGGACGCGGGGAACTGCGCGAACGGCCCTCGCCGGTGCGGGGGCGAAACTCCGTCGAGCGAGCCAGGGGTTCGTTGTACGGTTCTGATGTCCCTGCCAAGCGCATTGGCAGGCCATCTATCCCGTACCGGCGGGACATCCGGTTACACATGTATGTGGGGACGCTGTCCTTCGATCTGCTCCTCGGCGATGTGCACTCGCTCAAGGAGAAACGCTCTCTCGTCCGGCCGATCGTCGCTGAACTCCAGCGGAAGTACGCGGTGAGCGTGGCGGAGACGGACAACCAGGACCTTCATCGCAGGGCCGAGATCGGCCTGGCGGTGGTCTCCGGAGACACCGAGCACCTCACCGACGTACTGGACCGGTGCGAGCGGTTCGTCGCGGCGCGACCGGAGGTGGAGCTGCTGTCGGTACGGCGCAGACTTCATACAGACGAAGACTGACGGAACAAGCAAGGCGAAGAAGGAGACGGACCAGTGGCCGACAACGCGCGTGCCAAGAGGCTGGCGGACCTCATCCGAGAGGTGGTGGCCCAGAAGCTGCAGCGTGGGATCAAGGACCCGCGGCTCGGCACCCATGTCACCATCACGGACACCCGGGTCACCGGGGACCTCCGGGAGGCGACCGTCTTCTACACGGTCTACGGGGACGACGAGGAGCGCGCGGCCGCGGCCGCGGGCCTGGAGAGCGCCAAGGGCGTGCTCCGCTCGGCGGTCGGCGCGGCGGCGGGCGTGAAGTTCACACCGACGCTGACCTTCGTCGCGGACGCCCTGCCGGACACCGCCAAGACGATCGAGGACCTGCTCGACAAGGCGCGGGCCTCGGACGCGAAGGTGCGCGAGGTCTCGGCCGGTGCCACCTTCGCCGGTGACGCGGACCCGTACAAGAAGCCGGGCGAGGACGACGAGACGGACGGCGACGCCGCGGAATGACGCAGAAGACCAAGACGCCCGACGGGCTTGTCATCGTCGACAAGCCGTCGGGCTTCACTTCGCACGACGTGGTCGCCAAGATGCGCGGGATCGCCAGGACCCGCCGCGTCGGACATGCCGGCACCCTCGACCCCATGGCGACGGGCGTGCTCGTCCTCGGTGTCGAGAAGGCGACCAAGCTCCTCGGGCACCTCGCGCTCACCGAGAAGGAGTATCTGGGGACCATCCGGCTCGGCCAGGACACGCTGACGGACGACGCCGAGGGCGACATCACCTCGTCCACCGACGCCTCTCGGGTGACCCGGGAGGCCATCGACGCCGGGGTCGCCAAGCTCACCGGCCGGATCATGCAGGTGCCGTCCAAGGTCAGCGCCATCAAGATCGACGGCGTGCGCTCGTACAAGCGGGCGCGCGAGGGAGAGGACTTCGAGATCCCGGCCCGCCCGGTGACGGTCTCCTCCTTCGCGGTGTACGACATCCGGGACGCCGTGGCCGAGGACGGCACGCCGGTGCTCGACCTGGTCGTCTCCGTGGTCTGCTCGTCCGGGACGTACATCCGGGCGCTCGCCCGGGACCTGGGCGCGGACCTGGGCGTCGGCGGTCACCTCACCGCTCTGCGCCGCACCCGCGTCGGCCCGTACAAGCTCGACTCCGCGCGCACCCTCGACCAGCTCCAGGAGGAGCTGACCGTGATGCCGATCGCCGAGGCCGCCGCGGCCGCGTTCCCGCGCTGGGACGTGGACGCCAAGCGGGCCCGGCTGCTGCTCAACGGCGTACGCCTGGAGATCCCCGAGGAGTACGCGGGGGTCGGCGCGGTGGCCGTGTTCGACGCCGAGGGCCGGTTCCTCGCGCTGGTGGAGGAAGAGAAGGGCAAGGCGAAGAGCCTCGCCGTGTTCGGCTGAGGACAAGGCTGAGGCTCAGGCCGAAGCCCCTTCATGCTCGGGCGCCTGCCCGTGGAGCGGCGGTCACGGGGTTTCGTGCCCGCCGCTCCACGGTCCCCCCTCGGTTCCCCCACCCAAGGGTGTATCCATCCGCCCTGCCCTATTCACCCCTTCGGGCAGGCGCTCGGAGTGAACCGAGGGAGCAGAAGGGGGCGCGTTTCTCGCGTGATCTGTCCCGCTGATCATTTGGCGCCTACCGTCGGAAGAAAGAGCACGGCGGGGAGGTTCGAGCATGGCGGGACGGGGCCCGCGGACCGGGCACGAGCAGACACCGGAGGACGCCGGCCGCGCGCGGGACGAGATTCTGGTGCGCGTCTGCGACCTGGCCGGACGTCCGCGCGGCACGGGTTTCGTCGCCGACCACCACGGCACGGTGATCACCAGCCACGAGGCCGTCGACGGTCTGGCCCGCCTCGTGCTGCACGCGCCCGGCGACCGCAGCTGTGTGGTGACCGCCGACGCCGTGACCCCGCTCCCCGAAACCGATCTGGCGCTCGTACGCACCGAGGGCCTCGGCCTCGACCCGCTCCCCGTCACCGTGCGCGAGCGGGTCGAGACCGGCACGTATGTCCGCATCCCCGCGGGCGGCTGGCGCGAGGCCCGTGTTCTGGGCAGCACCACCGTGACGTACACGGCGACCGATCGCTTCCATCTCCTCGACGAGGTGCTGGAGTTGGCGATCGGCACGGCCGGCGCGGACGCGCTCCGGCTGGGTGGCGGGGCGGCCGGGGGGCCGGTCCTCGACGCCGCGACCGGAGCGGTCGTCGGAGTGCTCGGCACCGCGCTGCACACCGAGCACCGGGCCGCGGGTTTCGCGGTCCTCCTGCGCACTCCCGGCGTCACGGGTCCGCTTGCCGAACTCCTCGACCGCAACGCCACCACCGTCCCCGCGTACGGGGCCGATCTCAATCCGGCAGGCGTACTCGAACTCACGGCGACCTCGGTGGGCTCGGACGGCCCCGGAGCCGCGACCTCCCCGGGCATCGAGGGCGCGGCACCCGCCGCCGTCGAACGGGCCGCCTTCGTACGGGAGTTCGCGGCCTTCGAGAGCGGCCCGGCCGCCGTCCTCGGACTCGTCGGCCCACCCGGCAGCGGCCGCACGACGGAGCTCGCGGCGCTCGCCGCCCGCCGCACCCGCAGCGCCGAGCCGGCCCCCACACTCTGGCTGCGCGGAGCCGACCTCCTCGCCACGGACACCTCCGTCGCCGACGCGGCCACCCGGGCGCTGGAGCGGGCGGGGCGGATCGTGGCGGCCCCGGAGGAGGGGGCGCACCGGGAGCCGGGGGTGCTGCCGCCCGGCGGGTACGACGGAGAGCTCGGCGACATCGGTCCCGACCGGCTGGCCCGGCTGGCACGGGCCGCCGGACGGCCACTGCTGCTCCTGCTCGACGGACCGGAGGAGATGCCGCCCGACCTCGCCCACCGCCTGCCCGAGTGGACCGCGGGCACGGCCGAGTGGCTGCGGGCGAGCGGGGCGCGGCTCGTCGTCGCCTGCCGTGCCGAGTACTGGGAGCAGGCGGGGACCCGATTCCCGGCGGAGTCGCTGCACCGGGCCGACGCCGACCCGGAGCCGTCGCTTCCGCCCTGCGTCCGGCTGGGCGAGCTGACCGAGGAGGAGGCGCGGCGGCTGCGGTCGCGGGCCGGGATCCCCGAGGACGCGCTGGTGGCCGCCGACGCGCGGCATCCGCTGACGCTGCGGCTGCTGGCGGAGGTGCGCGCCGCGCTGCCGGACCCGCCGCCCCGGCCACTCGACCGGGACGAGGTCTTCGCCGCCCATCTGGACCTGATGTGCCTGCGCGTCGCGGTCCGGCTCGCGGCGGCGAACGGACTGCGCGGCACGGCCGTACGAAGGCTCGCGGCCCAGGTCTCCGGCCAGGTGCACGAGGCCGCGCGGCGCTGTCTGGGGCCCGGCCAGGGCCAGCTGGACCGCGTGTCCTTCGAGGCCGTCTTCCCCTGGGGCCCCGCCCCGGGAGGCCGCCCTGGGCGTATCTCCGGCTGGGCCTGCGCCGTCCTCACCGAGGGCCTCCTGATCCCCGCCGGGAGCGGCTACCGTTTCGCCCACGAGGAGCTCGCCGACTGGATCCAGGGCACCCACCTGGACCTGGATCCGGCCCTGCACGCCCTGGTCCACCGGCGCCGCGAAGCCTGGCGTTCCGAACGGGTACCGGCCCAGCGCACGCCCGTACGCCCATCCGCCCAGAGCCGATCCGTGCCCGTCCCGCGTCACCGCATCGGCCCTGTCGTGCAGGCCCTCCTCCTGCTGGCCCGGCACCAGGGCGCCGGTGCGCTGGCCCGCCGCCTCGAAGACCTCGTCGAGGCCGTCGAGGACCTGCAGGCGGAAGAGTCCGCCCCGACCGAGGACGGTGGCCCGGCCGAGGACGGTGGCCCGGCCGAGGACGGTGGCCCGGCCGGGGACGGCACCTGGTGGGCCACCCACCTCCTCGCCGACGTCCTGGTGCGCGTGCCCGACGCGACCCCGTACACCCGGGTGCTGAGGCTGCTCGCCGAGCGGATCGTGGCGTGGCGGACCGAAGGCCGGGGTGTGCCGGCGGAGTTCGGGCCCTCCTTCTGGGAGGCGCTGCCGTTGCCGGAGGCGGAGCGGTTCGACCTGCTCAGGCGCCTGGTCGTGGTGGACGGGGCGCCGCGACAGGCGAGCCCGGCCGAAGGGTCCCGCACCGCCTCCGGCGCCCACCGCCGCCGTCCCCCCGAGGCCCCGCGCTACCTGGACGCCGTCGCCCGGCTCCTCGCCGCCGACCCCAAGGCCGTACAGCCCCACCTCACCCCCTGGTTCGACGACGACCGGCCGCTGCCCGCGACGCCCCACGCGACCGTGGCGACCGCCGCGCAGGCCCTGCTGTACGCGCACCGGCGGCGCGCCCTGGACGACCTCGCGGAGGCCCTGGTCGACCGTGCCCACCGGCGCGGGGACGAGCTGCTGGCCGCGCTCGCCGAGGAGGAGCCCTCGGCCGTCTGCCGGGCGGTGGACCGGTGGGCGCACGACGAGCGCCCGGCCCGGCGGGTGGCGGCGATGGCGTACGGGCTGCGCGCTGCGCCGCATGTGCGCACCGAGGCCGACCGCGAGCTGCTGCGGTACGCGGCGCTGACCCTGCTCGCCCGCCCCGCCGACTGCACGCTGCACGGCGGCGCGCTCGCCCTGCTCGTACGGGACCCGTGGACGCGGGCCCGGTACCTGCCGCAGGCGCTGGAGCGCTTCGCCGCGGGCGATCCGCGGCTGCCCGCCAGCGCGCTGGTCGCGGCCCTGAACACGCATCCCGACCCGGTGCTCGAAGCCTTCCGGGTCCGGCTGCGACAGCCGGGCGCGGACACCTCGGAGGCGCTGCGCACCCTCGCCGACGTCACCACGCCCGCGCTCGCCCGCCGCGTCGGGGTGCTGGTCAGGGAAGTGGTGGAGCTGTGTCCCGAGGCCGCCACGCACGTGGCCGCGTATGTCGACCGGCGCCTCGAACACGGCTCCGCAGCACGATCCGTCCTCTTCCCGCTGGTCACCGGTCTGCTGGTCGGCTGCCCGGCTCCGGTGCGGGCGGCCCTCGCGGCCGTCCTGGCGGCGCCGGACAGCCGGGAGTGCGGCCCGTTGCGGCGCGAGCTGCTGGACCTGCTGCTCGCGCACGAGCAGGACCCTGCCGTTCTCGACACCCTGCTGCGGGCCGCCGCGGACGGCGCGGCTCGCCGGGGCGAGGAACCCACCCGGGAGCTGGTGCACCGCACGGGCCTGCTCCTCGTCCGCACCCCGGCCGGAGCCACCGGGTTCGACCGCTGTCTGGTCGAGCTGGCCCGTGGGGTTCCCGGCTTCGCGACCCTGGTGGCGCGCTGGCTGACCGGCTCTCCCGACGAGTGGGCCGGGGTGGTCGGCCCGAGCACGCGCCGCATGATCGAGAACCTCTCCGGGCCACGGGTTCCGGCCTGAACCGTGCGCGATGCGTCACACCCCGATGCCGATGCGAACCGAGCGCACTCGGCATGGCACCCTTAGAGCTGCGAATGAGGCAATCATGGACACGGGTTCGACAAGGAGCGGTCACAGTGCAGCGCTGGCGTGGCTTGGAGGACATCCCCGAGGACTGGGGGCGCAGCGTCGTCACCATCGGTTCCTACGACGGGGTGCACCGCGGACACCAGCTGATCATCAAGCATGCCGTGGACCGCGCCCGTGAGCTGGGCGTTCCCTCCGTCGTGGTGACCTTCGACCCGCACCCGAGCGAGGTCGTGCGCCCCGGCAGCCACCCCCCGCTGCTCGCCCCGCACCACCGGCGCGCCGAGCTGTGCGCCGATCTGGGCGTGGACGCGCTGCTCATCCTCCCCTTCACCACCGAGTTCTCGAAGCTGTCGCCCGCCGACTTCGTGGCCAAGGTGCTCGTCGACAAGCTGCACGCCAAGGCCGTCGTCGAGGGCCCGAACTTCCGTTTCGGCCACAAGGCGGCCGGCAACGTCGACTTCCTGCGCGAGCAGGGCAAGACGTACGACTTCGACGTCGAGGTGGTGGAGCTGTACGTGAGCGGTTCCGCCGGGGGCGGTCAGCCGTTCTCCTCGACCCTGACCCGGCGGCTGGTGGCCGAGGGCGACGTGGAGGGCGCGCGCGAGATCCTGGGCCGCCCGCACCGCGTCGAGGGGATCGTCGTCCGCGGCGCCCAGCGCGGCCGCGAGCTCGGCTTCCCCACGGCCAACGTCGAGACCCTCCCGCACACCGCGATCCCCGCCGACGGCGTCTACGCCGGCTGGCTGCACGTCGAGGGCGAGGCGATGCCCGCCGCGATCTCCGTCGGCACGAACCCGCAGTTCGACGGCACCGAGCGCACGGTGGAGGCGTACGCCATCGACCGCGTCGGCCTCGACCTGTACGGCCTGCACGTCGCCGTCGACTTCCTCGCCTACGTCCGCGGCATGGCCAAGTTCGACTCCATCGAGGCGCTGCTGGAAGCCATCGCCGACGATGTGAAGCGCTCGCGCGAGCTGATCGAGGCGTACGACGGGGAGTGACCCGTCGTACGGGACAGGGGCGCCGGTGCTCTCAAAGGCACCGGGCGCCCCTTTTCACGTACTGAGCGTCCGTCCCCGCGCCGCCCGCTTCACGTATCGAGCCGTGCCCAGTGGCACGCCACCTGTGCCTCGCCGCCGCCGTTCAGTACCTCCAGGTCCTCGCCTCGGCACGCGTCCGCGACGCCCGCCCGTTCGGCCTCTCCGCTCGCCAGGATCTGGCAGCGCGCGTGGAAGCGGCAGCCGGCGGGGATGCGGGAGGGGTCCGGGGGTTCGCCGGTGAGGACCACGGGGTCGCCCGGTGCCTCCGGGAGGACGGACAACAGGGCCTGGGTGTACGGGTGCCGGGGCGCGGTCAGGACCTTCTCCACCTCGCCGGTCTCCACGATCCGGCCCAGGTACATCACGGCGACCCGGTCGGCGATGTTCCACGCCAGCCCCAGGTCGTGGGTCACCACCAGGGCGGACAGGCCGAGTTCGGTGCGCAGCCGCAGGAGCAGGGCGAGGATCTCGCCGCGTACCGACGCGTCGAGGGAGGCCACCGGCTCGTCGGCGACGATGAGTTCGGGCTCCAGGACCAGCGCGCCCGCGATGACGACGCGCTGACGCTGGCCGCCGGACAGCTCGTGCGGGTAGCGCAGGAAGAAGCGCTCCGGCGGGCGCAGACCGGCCCGGGAGAGGGCTTCGGCGACCGCCGCCCGCTCGTCGCCGCCGTACTTGTGGATGCGCAGCCCCTCGGCCACCGCGTCGTACACCGTGTGCCGGGGGTTGAGCGAGCCGCTGGGATCCTGCAGGACCAGCTGCACGCGCTTGCGGTAGGCCTTGAGGGCGCGTGCGGAGTAGTCGAGCGGCGCCCCGTCGAAGGTGACGCGGCCGTCGGTCGGCGGGACCAGACCGAGCAGGGAGCGGGCCAGCGTCGTCTTGCCGCAGCCGGACTCCCCGACCAGGGCGACGATCTCGCCGGGGCGGATGTCGAGGTCGACCCCGTCGACGGCACGCGCGCGGGCGGCGCCGTGACGTCCGGGGAAGGCGATGTGCAGGCCCTCGGCCCGGAGCAGGGGAGCCGTGGTGACGGGGGGCGAGGTCACAGGGGTGGTGGTCATGGGGCACTGCTCCTGGCTTCTTCCGCCGGGGTGCCCGGCTCGTGGACGGTCGCGCCGGCGTGCACACAGGCGGCCCACCGCCCCGCACCCGCCTCCCGCAGTGCCTGATCCTCGGTGGCGCAGCTGTCCAGGGCCACCGCACAGCGGGGATGGAACGTACAGCCGGACGGCAGCGCCGACGGGTCCGGTGGATCGCCCGGCAGTCCGCGCGGCGCGAACCGCGAGGCGGCGTCGCCGATGCGCGGGAACGCCGCCGACAGCGCCTGGCCGTACGGGTGCCGGGCCGCCTCGTACACCTGCCGGGCCGGCCCCTCCTCGACGACACGGCCCGCGTACATCACCGCGAGCCGGTCGCAGGTGTCGGCGAGCACGGCGAGGTCGTGGCTGATCATGATCAGGCCCAACTCCTGCTCGGCGACGAGCTGTTCGATCAGGCGCAGGATCTGGGCCTGGATCATCACGTCGAGGGCCGTGGTCGGTTCGTCGGCGATGACGAGCCGGGGGTCGCAGGCCAGGGCCATGGCGATCATGACGCGTTGGCGCTGCCCGCCGGACAGCTCGTGCGGGTAGGCGTTCGCGCGGGCGGCGGGCAGACCCACGTGTTCCAGCAGCTCGCCGGTCTTCTTCTTCGCGCCCGTCGGGGTCGCCTTCTTGTGGAGCAGGATCGGCTCGGCGATCTGGTCGCCGATGCGGTGCACGGCGTTGAGGGAGTGCATCGCGCCCTGGAAGACGATCGAGGCGCCCGCCCAGCGGACCGCCCGCACCCGGCCCCACTTCATCGTCAGTACGTCCTCGCCGTCGAGCAGGATCTCCCCGCTCGTACGGGTGCCCGTGGGCAGCAGCCGCAGCAGCGCGAGCGCCAGTGTGGACTTGCCACAGCCGGACTCACCCGCGATACCGAGCTTCTGGCCCGCGTCGAGGGAGAGGTCCACGCCGCGCACGGCGGCCGCGCCGCCCGCGTACGTCACCTCGAGGTTCCTGACCTCCAGCAGACGCCGCTTCGCCGGAGTGCTCATCGGGTCACCCCCAGCTTGGGGTTGAGGACCGACTCGACCGCGCGTCCGCACAGCGTGAACGCCAGCGCCACCACCGCGATCGCGACCCCCGGCGGCACCAGGTACCACCACTTGCCCGCGCTGACCGCGCCCGCCTCCCGCGCGTCCTGGAGCAGTCCGCCCCAGGACACGACCGTCGGGTCACCGAGGCCGAGGAAGGCGAGGGTCGCCTCGGCGAGGATCGCGGAGGAGATGATCAGGGTGGTCTGCGCCAGCACCAGCGGCATCACATTGGGCAGCACGTGCCGGGACATGATGTGCCAGTGCCCGCCGCCGAGCGCCTTCGCCCGCTCGATGTAGGGCCGTGACTCCACGGCGAGGGTCTGCGCCCGCACCAGCCGGGCCGTCGTCGGCCAGGTGGTGACGCCGATCGCCAGGATGATCGTGCCGATCGAACGCGACATCACGGTCATGAGCGCGATCGCGAGCACCAGCGTCGGCATCACCAGGAACCAGTCCGTGATCCGCATGATCACGGTCGCGTACCAGCCGCGGAAGTGGCCCGCGGTGATCCCGATGAGCGCGCCGATCGCGACGGAGAGCACGGCCGCGAGCAGCCCGACGAGCAGCGAGACCCGGGCACCCCACACCACGAGCCCGAGCAGATTGCGCCCGAACTGGTCGGTGCCGAGCGGGAATCGGGCGCTGGGGCTCTCCATCGGGCCGCCCGGCGCGTCGGTCACGCTCTGCACGTCGGAGCCGACGGTCAGCGGCGCGGAAAGGGCGATCAGGGCGAAGAGGGCGAGGGCGGCCAGTCCGAAGACGCCCGCCCGGTGGGTGCGGTACTGCCGCCAGAAGCGGACGGCGGAGTGGCGGCGGCGCTGCCAGGCGAGGGTGCGCGGGCCGACTGCGGCCACCTGCGGGGTTGCTTCGGTTGTCATCGGCCCGTCCGACTCGGTCGTGGTCATCGGCCCACCCGTGGGTCCAGCAGCGGATAGATCAGATCGGCCAGGGTGTTCATCACGATCACCGCCGAGGCGAAGACGAAGAACAGCCCCTGGACCAGTGGCAGATCGGGCACGCTCAGCGCCTGGTAGAAGAGCCCGCCCAGGCCCGGCCAGGAGAAGACGGTCTCGACGAGGATCACTCCCGCGACCGTCCGGCCGAGGTTGATGAAGATGAGGGTGACGGTCGGCAGCAGCGCGTTCGGCACGGCATGCCGACGGCGGACGAGATCGTCCCGAAGGCCCTTCGCGCGCGCTGTCGTCAGATAGTCGCTGCCCATCTCGTCGAGCAGCGCCGAGCGCGTGACCAGCAGGGTCTGCCCGTACTCGACGGCGACCAGCGTCACCACCGGCAGGATCAGATGGTGGGCGACATCGAGGACGTACGCGAAGCCCTCCTTGCCCCCCGACTCCATGCCGCCGGTCGGGAACAGGCCCGGGATCGGCCCCATGCCCACCGAGAAGACGATGATGAGCAGCAGACCGAGCCAGAAGGACGGGATCGAGTACAGCGTCAGGGCCAGACCGGTGTTGAGGCGGTCGCTCCTGCCGCCGTTGCGCCAGGCGGAGCGGGTGCCGAGGAAGATGCCGAGCGCGGTGTACAGGACGAACGCCGTGCCGGTGAGCAGGAGGGTGTTCGGCAGCGCCTCGGAGATCTTGTCGATGACGGGGGCCCGGAACTGGTACGAGGTGCCCAGGTCGCCGGTGAGGGCCTTGCCGCAGTAGTCGGTGAACTGCTGCCACAGCGGCAGGTCGAGCCCGAACTCCTCGCGGTAGTGGGCGAGTTGCCCGGCGGAGACCTGACGGCCGCCCGTCATGTACTTCACCGGATCGCCGGGGATGAGCCGGAAGAGGAAGAAGCTGGTGACGAGGACGGCCAGCAGCGAGACGGCCGCGCCGCCCAACTTGCCCGCCACATACCGCAGATACGCGGTGGTGGTGCGCGCCCGTGGCCCGCGGACCGACGGCCCGGCCTGGGCCGGACCGTCGGTCGCCTCGACCAGCGAGGGTGTTGCCTCAGCGGTCATGAACTACTCATTCGCTCGTACGTTCATGGGGTCCCCGTGGGCGTCGGGCGACGGGATACGGGGACGGCGGACGGGGAGGTCTACTCGCGGTCCTCGGCCGTGGCGCGGCGTCGCATCGCGAAGAACGCCCCGACGCCCACGAGAACGACGACGCCCGCGACGATGCCGATGATGACGCCCGTCGAGCTCGAACCGTCGGAGGACGCACCGGAGGCGTCGGCCGGAACCGCCGACCACCAGCTCCAGTAACCGTCCTGGCCGTAGATGTTGCCCGCGGCCCTGGGCATCGTCTCGATCGACTTGATCTGGTCGGTGCGGTAGGCCTCGACCGCGTTCGGGTACGCCATGACGTTCATGTACCCGGTGTCGTAGAGCCGCGACTCCATCTGTTTGACGAGGTCCGCCCGCTTGGCGGTGTCGTACTCGGCCAGCTGCTGGTCGTACAGCTCGTCGTACTTCTTGTCGCAGATGAAGTTGTCCGTCGCGCCCGTGTCCTTGGGGGTGGCGGGCAGCGCCCCGCAGGTGTGGATGGACAGCACGAAGTCCGGGTCCGGGTTGACGGACCAGCCGTCGAACGCCAGGTCGTACTTGCCGGCCAGCCAGGGGTCGGTCACGTTGTCGAGGCAGTTGAGAGTGACGCCGATGCCGAGCTTGCCGAACCACTCCTTCACGTACTGCCCGACCGCCTTGTCGTTCGGGTCGGTGGCGTGGCAGAGGATTCGGTAGTCGATCGGCTTGCCGTTCTTCTCGACGCGCTTGCCGTCGGCGTTCTTCTTGTAGCCCGCCGCGTCGAGGAGCTGGGCCGCCTTGGCCGGGTCGTACACGAGCTCCTGGCTCGCCGACGGCTTCCAGTAGTACGTGGAGAAGCGCGGCGGGATGTATCCCTCGCCCTCGACGGCGTGGCCCTGGAAGACCTTGTCGATGATGGTCTTCCGGTCGATCGCCATGAAGAGCGCCTGGCGCACCTTCTGGTTCAGCAGCGACTCGGCGCCGTCACCGAAGTGCTTGCCGTCCTTGGACTGGGCGCCGGGGTTGGTGGCGAGGGCGTAGAAGCGACGGCCCGGAGCGTCGTTGACCTTGATGTTCGGCTCGCCCTTGAGGGACGCCGCCTGGGCCGGGGTCAGCGCGGGGGAGCCCGCGACGAAGGAGACCTCGCCCTTGCGCAGGGCGGCCACCGCGGCGTCCTGGTCCTTGAAGTACTTGAAGACCAGCTCGTCGAACTTGGGGGCGCCGCGCCAGAAGGTCTTGTTCGGCTTCAGCCGTACATAGCTGTCGGGCTTGTAGTCGGTCAGGACGAACGGCCCGTTGCCGACGATCGGGAAGCTCTGGTCGTTGTTGAACTTCGAGAAGTCCTTGACCTTCTCCCAGATGTGCTGGGGGACGATCGGCACATCGAGCGCGCCCATCGTGGCCTGCGGCTTCTTCAGCTCGATGACGAGCTGGGTGGGGCTCGGGGCGGTGACCTTCCTGAAGTTGGTGACGAAACTGCCGTTGGCGGTGGCCGCGCCCTGGTCCGTCATCATCTTGTTGAACGTCCACGCCGCGTCCGCGGCGGTGGCCTGCCGGCCGTCCGACCACTTGGAGTTCGAGCGGATCGTGTAGGTCCAGGTGAGCTTGTCGGCGGACGGCTCCCACTTGGTGGCAAGGCCCGGGACGGTGTGGTTGTCCGCGGGGTCGTAGCTGGTCAGGTACTCGTACATGAGCCGGTGGATGCTCGTACTGAGCAGGCGCGAGGCCAGGAAGGGGCTCAGCGAGTCGACGCTCTGCGCGACCGCGACGGTGAGGACCTTCTTGCCCTCCTTGGCCTGCTGGCTCCCCTTGGCCTGGGCCTGTTGCGGGGCCGGGTTGAGCGGGGTCGCGAGACCGGCGGTGAGGGTGAGCGCGGCGGCGGCTGCGGCGGCGAGGAGCCGGGGGCGCAGACGTCCTCTGTTGGGCTGATCGTGTCTGTTCATGGGTCGGTGACCTCGCGTCATCGCTCGCACAGGGATGGCTGGTTGACCTACTGGATCAGGGTGATCGGGGGACGCCGGCGGGATTGATGTGTGTGTCTATCAGCGGCGGTCTCGGCGCGTCAACGGCGCGTGAACCCCGTGTGGCCTGCGGAAATAACGAGTTGGCGCGGATTTTTCGCTCATTGGTTCAGACCGGTGAAGCCCTCCTGGCCAGGGGGTGACGCCCTGTTTCGTGCCTGGACACGCGAAGGCCCGCACCCTGGGGGCAGGGCGCGGGCCTCGGCGAGAAACGGTGCCCGTGAAGGGCCCGATCGGGTTATTGATGGCTGGTTGTCGACGTCCGGCGTCGATGTCCGGTTACTGCTGTGGGGGTGCGGGCGGGGGAGGGGTCTGAGGGGGCTGGCCCTGGTACGGCGGATAGGGCTGCCCCATCTGACCCGGCTGACCGGGCTGACCCGGCTGACCGGGCTGGCCCGGGTGGAACTGCGGGCCCGGCTGCGGAGGCTGGGGAGGCCCCGGATAGTGCTGGCCGGGCTGCGGGGGCCCGGCATACGGCTGGCCCGGCTGCTGGGGATGGGGCTGCTGACCCGGCATCGGTGCTCCTGGCACCCCCGGCACGCCCTGGCCCTGCGGGTAGGGGTACTGACCCGGCATCGGCGGGGCGGCCACCGGCGGCGGGTTGCCGTCGTTCGTCCACAGCCCGTGCGACTGCTGGTGGCGCAGGATGTCCTCGGCGACCATCGCGGACAGGTTGAAGTACGCCTCCCGCACCTTGGGCCGCATCATGTCGAGGTCGACCTCGGCGCCCGCGGCCAGATGCTCGTCGAACGGCACGACCACGACACCGCGGCAGCGCGTCTCGAAGTGGCTGACAATGTCCTCCACCTTGATCATCTTGCCGGTCTCGCGCACCCCGGAGATGACGGTGAGGGACCGCGAGACCAGATCCGCGTACCCGTGCGCCGACAGCCAGTCCAGTGTCGTACTGGCACTGCTGGCACCGTCGACGGACGGCGTGGAGATGATGATGAGCTGGTCGGCGAGGTCGAGCACCCCGCGCATGGCGCTGTACAGCAGACCGGTGCCCGAGTCGGTCAGGATGATCGGGTACTGCTTGCCCAGCACGTCGATCGCGCGCCGGTAGTCCTCGTCGTTGAAGGTCGTGGAGACGGCCGGGTCGACGTCGTTGGCGATGATCTCCAGACCGGAGGCGGCCTGCGAGGTGAACCGCCTGATGTCCATGTACGAGTTCAGGTACGGGATCGCCTGCACGAGGTCGCGGATGGTGGCCCCGGTCTCGCGGCGCACCCGGCGCCCGAGCGTGCCCGCGTCCGGGTTGGCGTCGATCGCCAGGATCTTGTCCTGCCGCTCGGTGGCCAGCGTGGAGCCGAGCGCGGTGGTGGTCGTCGTCTTGCCGACACCGCCCTTGAGGCTGATGACGGCGATCCGGTAGCACGACAGCACCGGCGTCCGGATCAGCTCCAACTTCCGCTGCCGCTCGGCCTCTTCCTTCTTCCCACCGAGCTTGAACCGCGAGGAGCCGCCGGAGGGGCGACCGCTCTTGGCCTTCTGCTTCTTGTTGTTGAGCAGCCGGTCGGAGGACAACTCCACCGCGGCCGTGTACCCGAGCGGGGCGGCGGCCGGGTTGGTGGGCTGACGCTGGTCGTGCTGGATGGGCTGCGGCCAAGCCGCTCCGGTACGGGGGTCCACCGGCGGCTGGGGCTGCGCCTGCTGCGCGTCCGGCTGCGGTCCCGGGTGGGGCTGCTGCGGGAAGCCGTAGCCGCCCTCCTGGGGAGCGTTGGGAGCCGGGGGCTGGGGGAAGCCGTAGCCCGACTGCGGGCCGGGGGCCTGCGGTGCGGGGGGCTGGGGCGCGTTGGCCTGCGGTGGGGTCTGCTGTGGAGCGGGCGCGCCCGTCTGCGGGAAGCCGTAGCCGCTCTGCTGCGGTCCCGGCTGGGGCGGGATGGGGGCGCTCGGCTGCGGGAACCCGTAACCGGTCGGCGGGGCCGGGGGGTTGGGCGCGGCGGGAGCCGGAATCCCGGGGTGCGGGAAGCCGTAACCGTCCTGCGGTGCGGGCGGCGTGGGTACGGGAGCGTCGGCGACCGGAGGGGCCGCGGGGCCCGGCGCGGGCGGTGTGCCCTGCGGATGCCACGCGGCGGGCGCGGGCTGCGGAGCCTGCGGCTGGAACGGCGGCTGCGGCTGGGCGACCGGCTGCTGCGGCGGGACCGTCGGCTGAGCCGTCGGCTGGGCGGGCGGCGGCCCCGGGTAGGGCTGCTGCTGGGGCTGCTGATGGGGGAAGCCGTAGCCACCCTGCTGGGGCGGCAGGGGCGGCTGTCCCTGTGCGGCGGTCGGCTGCGGTGGGATGGTCGGCTGTCCCTGCGCGGCCGAGGGCTGCGGCGGGACGGGTACCTGGCCCTGGGCGGGCGTCGGTTGCGGCTGCTGAGGGGGCCCGGGCTGCGGTGGCACGACCGGCTGGGGGGAGGGCCACTGGGCCGCCGGGGCCGGGGCTGCGGGCTGGTAGGCGGGCGGCAGCGGCGGTAGTCCGCCCTGCGGCATCGGCGGGGGAGCCCAGGCGGGAGTGGCCGTCCGCGCGTCCTGCGGTACGTCGGTCCCGGCGTCCGGCGAGGTGTCCGGCGCGATGTTCTGGGGCCAGTCGTCGAAGTCATCGGGTTCGTGCGCTGCCGCGTCCTGGGACACGGGGGCGTCGGGAGCCGTCGTGGCGGCAACGGACCGCTCTCCCTCCGCGTCGGCGGCATCCTCAGCGCTCTCGATGTCGCCGGCAGGGGTACCCGCGGGCTCCTCGAAGCCACCATCGGCTGCGGCTGCGGCTGCGGCTGTGGCGTCCTCGGAGTCGTCGTCGCCCGCGTCGGCCGGCACCTGCGACGCCTCGACCTCGCCGTGCGGGCCGCCTTCACCATCGGTCGGGTCCGTCACGTCGGCCCCGACGTCCGCGGGCTCCTGTCCGTGTCCCGCGGCGGAGTGGGCGGCGTCGGTGCCGTCGCCCGCAGCCGCGGCGCCGGCGCCGTCGTGCTCGCTCGTGCCCGCGTTCGCGTCTTCCGTCGGCGAGGGCGCTTCCCCGCCTGCCGCGGCCTCACCGGAGGCCTCGGCGGACTGCTGCTCCCCGGCCGGCACGGCGGGCGCGCTCAGCTCGAAGTCACCGCCGGTCTCTTCCTCGCCGTCCGGTCCGTCACCGGCCGGCGCGCCCTCGGCGACAGCGGCGTCCCCGGCCGGGCCTGTGGATGTTTCCTCGGCGGCTCGGGCCGCGGCCTCCCGCTCCGCGAACTCACGCTTGAGCGCGGCGGCGGAGAACCGCATGGTCGCGCCGCTCTCGATGTCACCGTTCCCGGGACCCGCCTCGTCGGCCGGTGCGGTCGGCGGAACGTGCGCGGCCGGGTCGAACGACACCGGCGGAGCGGACGGCGCGGGGGGAGCCGGGGGAGGTGGGGTCGGCGAGGCCTGGGCCGAATGGCCCGACGCGTTCTGCGTGTACCAGGCGGGCGGCGCGTAGTCGATGGTGAACTCGCCCGTCGCCTCGACGGCGGACTCCGCGTCGGACTGGTCATCGCCGGGTGTGGCCCAGCCCCCGCGGATCCCGTCCCGATCGCTGTTCACAATTCCTCCTGGTGTGGTCAAGCACCCTCAATGCCGTGCTGGCGCGACCGTTCGCTTCGCGTCTGTCTTCGCGTCTCTTCGTGCGAAGCGCGGGCGGGTCCGTCGACGAGTGGGTCGAGGGATACGGGTCGCGCCCGGTCCCAGCCTAATCACCACGAGCGCCACGACGGCAGGCCCGTCCGCCCCTCCGCACGGGTCCGCTCCGTCACACCTTGCCCAGAAGCGGAGTTCGCACGCGTCAAGGGAGTTAACAAACCGGGCAATCGTGGTGAACAAGCCGGGCACGACAAGGGGGAAATCATTCCCAAAGGTCCAATTACGGACCGATGTTGAGTCGGCGATGCCCGGGGACGCCCGGTCAGTCCATCCTGCGCGGCGTACCGAACAATCCGGTCTCGGCGTCCGTGGGCTGAGTCATCACGTACTGCCGGTCGCGGTCGGCGCACCAGAGCGTGACCCCGTCGGCGAGCGTGGGCAGTGAGTCCACATCGCCTCGGGGCAGGGTCAACGCCCGGCCGATTTCGGCGGCTTCGTCCGGCGAGACCCGCTGTACGCCGACGAGCCGCGCCTGCCGCAGCAACCGGGGGGCCACCGGGCTGAGATAGGGCAACAGCGTCAGCACCGACTGCCAGGGCCCGGAGACCACACGCCCGCGCGGCGGCCGCATCCCGCAGTCACGCACCACCAGCACCGGGTTGCCGGCCGAGGAGCCCTGCGGCGGTACCCGCCCCACGTCGTGCACGCTCATGCCGTTCTGCCCGCCGCCCATGGCGTGCACCATCTGCATCCAGGCCGGCGCGCGCCCCGTCTCCACGGCCACGCGCGCCCCGGTGGCCGCCGCTCGCAGCGCGAGCACCTGCGCGGTCCAGAGACCGCCGATCAGGACGACGTCGTACGCCGTCGGCCGGTTGAGACCCAGCACGGCGGGCTGCCCCTCGGCGTCCACCCCGATGACGACCCCGTCGTCCCCGATGGGCAGCGCGAGCGAGTCGATCTGCTCCACGGACAGCGAGTGCCGTCCGTGCCGAGGCCCGAGCAGCCCGAACCCGCTGCGCAGACGCCCACGCCCCGGCTCCGGGACGGGGGAGCCGGCCGATCCGGCCCCCGAAGCTCCACGAGCTCCCGGATCCCCCGAAGCGCCGTACGGGCCCGAAGCCCCGAACCCACCCGGATTCCCGCTCCCGTACGCCCCCGAGGCGGTGGCTCCACCTGTGGTCATGGCCATCAGCGAACACCCCCGAGAGGCAGCGTGGCGAGCACACCGGGCAGTTGCTCGCGATCGAGCCGGGCCAGCCCCGTGCCGGCCTGGCGGGCGGCGTGCTCCAACGAGCGGCGCGCCGCGACCAGTTCGTCGTCGCTGCGACCGGTCACCCGCATGTGCCCGCACAGCGACACCTCTTGGCGCTCTCCGCGCCGCAGCGTCAGACTGAAGGTGGTGGCCAGTGCGGGCACGGCCGTGAGCAGCGCGACGAGTTGCGGCAGGGAGGGCCCGCCGCCACCGCCCAGTTGGGGCCAGCGCCGCACCCAGTACGTCGTGTGTCTGCGGTTGTCGCAGCGCCAGCTGCGGCCGGACTCCTCGGTCCGCCGCGCGGGCAGGTCGGTGCGTCCCGCCTCAGCCGTCACCAGAGGGTTGGCGCACGCCGAGGTCGCCACCGCGGCCGTCAACTCCTCCTCATTGAGCACCGTGGTACGAAAACCCGCCCCCGTGAGCCGACTTGCGAGGTGGTCCGCGGCGCGCACGACGCACTTCTGCGCGCCGACGAGTCCACCCCCGCGCGCGGCCACCGCCTCCGGGCACAGCTCCGGATCGAGCTTCAACGCGATCCAGGTGATGCGCACGGCGGGTGCACCGGTCTGCTCCTGGAGCGGCGCGTAGTTGCTGACGGCCACGGACTGCTGTGGCAGGTGCAGCGCGGGCGCGGGCTGCGTGTGCAGCACGATCTGCGCCGACTCCAGATGGATGTCGTCCACGTCCAGCGTGTCCCGCACCAGCCCCAGGGGGAGCGGCTGCCGGCTCCGCTCGGCGCGCAGCGCGGTCGCGTCGGCCTCCACCTGAAGGACGGCGGTCACGAACGTACCGTCCCCGATCACGCCGACGGGCCGTCGGTCCCGCGCGCTGTACGCCGAGGTCCGCAGGCCCGGATCGCACTCCACGGCCGGGGCGAGACCGGGCTCCGTCCCGGGCGGTATCGGCGTACTCGCGGCGCGGCGCTGCCGCGCCCGCAACGCCCGTGCCGTGGCGAGCCATTCGGGCAACGAGCGGCCCCGGCGTCGCACGAAGGCGAGGAGGACGAGTGCGACCGCGACGACAGCGGCCGGCATCAGCGCGAACGGACCGACGATCCACCCGACGAGCAGCGCGGCGGCGGCGATTTCCAACAGAACGATCCGTTGCAACCGGAACGACCCCGACTGCCCGGGACGCACCTTGAGATGCAGCGCCCCCGTCTGTCCCTGCGCCCGCGCGGGCGGCGCGGACCGCTGCGACCGGGGTGCCGAGGAGCCCTGCTCCCGCGACCGGTCACGCGACCGGAACCGCGTTCCGGAAGCCATCACTGCATCCCCCCGTTTTCCTCACAACTCATTGGAACAACGCCACCACACAGGGCCCTTGAAGGCCCCGATACCCTACCCGCTCCACAAGACCGATCCCTTACCAGGCATAGTAGGGGGCCGGTCTGACAACGGAGGGCGGGGGACGGTGTACCCCCCAACGCCGCCAGGCGATACACGGGGAGAAACAGGCACACATGGCATCTCGGCGGGACCAGCTCAACGCCTACACCTTCGCGAAGCGACGCATGCTCGCGTCCTTCGTCCAGTCGTCTCCCGACGGTTCGGAGGAAGGGGCGCCGCGCCCGTTGCGTGCCGTGCTGCCGGGCACCCTCGTCGGCGTGATCATCATGGCCGCGTTCGGGGCGTGGGGGATGTTCAAACCGACCGCGCCGCAAGGCTGGAACGCCGTCGGCGAAAAGGTGATCATCGCCAGCAAGTCCACCACCCGTTACGTGGTCCTCAAGACCGACGGCAAGGTCCAACTGCACCCGGTCCTCAACATGGCGTCCGCGAAGCTCCTGCTCAAGACGGGCAAGGGTGACGTCGTCACCGTCGACGAGTCCATCCTCGACAGGGGCACCATTCCGCGCGGGGTCACCATCGGCATCCCCTACGCCCCCGACCGGCTTCCCGCCGCGTCCGAGGCGGGCTCCGCGAAGCGCTGGGCCGTCTGCGAACGCCCGAGCGCGGGCGGCAGGTCCATCCAGAAGGCCGCGTTCGTCCTGGCCTCACGCGACATGGGCAAGACCGAAGGCAGCAAGCAGAAGCTGGGGGGCGGCGAACTGCTGTACGTCGTGGGCCCGGACAAGACCCGCTACATCGTCGACGCGAGCGGAACGTCGTACGAGGTCGACAAGAACGACGAGTTGCTGCTGCGCACCCTTGTCGGCTCCGGCCGCGAACCACAGCGGGTGTCCAAGGAGTGGCTGGAGACCCTGCACCCGGGCGACCCCATCACCTTCCCGAAGGTCGAGGGACAGATCGGCACCGCCGCCGGTGTCCAGGGCAGCCTGTCCACCGAAGCGAACAAGGTCGGCATGGTGCTCAAGGCGCCCAACGGCGCGACCGAGCAGTACTACCTCGTCGAGCAGGGCAAGGTGGCTCCCGTCTCGGACTTCACCGCCAAGCTGCTTCTGAACAGCAGCGCCCTGGTCGGCCTCGGCCAGGCCGGCACGGCTCTCGACGTCAGCGCCGGAGCCTTCGTGCCCAGTACGGCCGGGTTCGCCGCGGACCATACCTGGCCGAGCCGCATGCCCGTTCCCGTCAACGAGGCGGACGCGTCGGACGGGCACCGCAACACCGTCTGCAACGTCCTGCGCGACGTCGACAAGGGCAAGGGCGGGACGACGCTCAGCACTTGGGCGGGGACGGATTTCCCGGCCACCCTCCCGACCGGGTCCTCCAGCGCGTACGTCACGCCTGGCTCCGGGCAGCTCTACCGCCAGTTCCAGGGCGAGGAGACCGCGGCGGGCGGTGTTTTCCTGGTCACCGACACCGGACTGCGCTATGCGATGCAGTCCAACGACGACAGCGCCACGAACGACGCGGGCATCGGCACCACGGCCAAGGAGCGCAAGCAACTCGAGCAGGAGGCCCATCTGGCCCAGATCAGCCTGGGCTACTCCGACGTGGACCCGGCGCCCATCCCTGCCGCCTGGTCCAAGTTCCTGCCCACGGGCCCCCGTCTGTCGACTTCGGCGGCACGCCAGCCGCAGGGCTCGTAAGGGGGGCCATGTCGTACGCACCGGCCGCAAGGCCTCTTCGTAGCGCGGTCGTCATGGCCGCGACGCTGCTCGCTTCCACTGCCGGCGTCGCCCTCGCACCGCTCGCGGCCGCGGACACCTCCACGGACCAGTGCACCTTCCCGAACAAGAAGTACGCGGGCCGCCCTTGGGCGCTGCAACGTGTCCTGCTGGACGAACTGTGGAGCCAGTCAAAAGGCAAGGGCGTACGGGTGGCGGTGATCGACACGGGTGTGGATGTGAAGAACCCACAGCTCACTCACGCCGTGGACACGGCGGCCGGTCTCAACCTCCTCCCGAAGAATCTGAAGGACGACAACGGGGACCCGATCGCACGCGGCAAGGAGAACGGCACGACGGACACCGTCGGCCATGGCACGCGCGTGGCGGGCATCATCGCGGCCCGGCCCCTCTCCGGCACCGGATTCGTGGGCCTGGCTCCCGAGTCGACGATCATCCCCATCCAGCAGAACGACGCCGAGGGCCATGGCACGGCGGAGACGCTGGCCAGGGCCATCCGGGAAGCGATCCGGGCCAAGGCGAACGTCATCAACATCTCCCAGGACACCTCGAACGCGGTGAAACCGGCCTCGGACCTGAAACGGGCGGTGGACGAGGCGCTGGCCGCCGGCATCGTGGTCGTGGCCTCGGCGGGCAACGACGGCCTGGGCGGCAACGACAAGGACACCTATCCGGCCTCGTACCCCGGCGTCCTGGCGGTCGCCGCCTCGGACCGCAACAACGAACGCGCCTCCTTCTCGCAGTCCGGCGACTTCGTGGACGTGGCGGCCCCCGGCGTGGACATGATCTCCACCGTTCCCGACGGCGGCCACTGCTCCGACAACGGGACCAGCTTCTCGGCCCCGTACGTCGCCGGAGTCGCCGCTCTGATCAAGGCGAAGCACCACGACTGGACCCAGCAGCAGATCGTGGCCCAGATCGAACAGACCGCCGAACGCTCGGTGGCGGGCCATGACCGTCTGGTCGGCTGGGGAGTGGTCGACCCGGTCCGCGCGCTGACGGAGGACGACCATCCCATCGAGTCCCCCGACCCTCACGAGGGCCTCTCGAAGGCCGAGGCCCCGACCCCGGCAAAACTGCAACTGGGCGAAACCCCGGACGAACGGAACGCTCGACTGGCTACGTATGTGGCGGTGGGGGCGGCGGTCTTGCTGGCGGGGCTCAGCGGGACGGCGGTGGCGGTGCGGGACGCGCGGCGCAGGAAGCGGCGGGTGGCGGGGGCGGAGTGACGGCCTGGAACATGGCTGTTCTCGACATCTCCGTTGCCTGGTCGCTGACTTGACAGACATGTATCGCGGTCATCGAAAGGACCTTTCCGCGTGAGCTTCGGCCCACCTCCTTCCATGTACACACAGTCCGCTCTGACAGCGGACGGCATACAAAAGAAGCGCCGCCTGAAACTGTTCGGTGGCGTGGCATCCCTCCTGATCGTCGCGCTGTGCGTGGGCAGTTGGCTCTTCTGGCGCGGTGACGACTCGGCCGTGGCAGCCGCCAGGCAGGCGGTCCCCGCGGAACAAGGTCCCCTGGACATCAGGGAGACGGTCGAGCAGCGACCCGCGAATGTAGCTGGACGCATGGCCTTCAGGTTCTCCGCCGACGACATGCAGGCCGGCGAGTCGCACGAGATGCCGGGCATGTGGGCGACGGACAAGATCCTTGCCAAAGGCATCAACAGAACCCTCGTGGGTTTCAAGATCGGTGCGGATGCCCGCGCGGGCGACGAAGTCTGGAGCATCAGGTTCGCCGGACCGATCTGCGGCACGACGCGTCATGTGACTGCGGGGGACCGCACGGCAGTCCTCTTCCGGTCCGGTACCGGCAGCGACGCGGTGTGCGACCGTGTGGCCTTCGTCGGCCTCGACACGGGCAAGAAGCTCTGGGAGGCCCGGTTCTCCACGCAGAAGGCAGCCTCCGCGGACGCCACTCCGAGTGTGACCATGTCGCGAGCGACGGTGGCCGTGGCGTGGGGCGCAGGCACGGGGGCGTACGACATGGACCAGGGGAAGAGCCTCTGGACGACCACCCCCGCTGATGGGTGCAGGGACAGGGGACTGGCCGGCGGGCGCGCCCTGCTCGTCCGGACCGACTGCTTCGACGCGAAGACCATCACCACCACCTATCGGATCCGGAAGGTCGACCCCCGTACAGGCAAGGTGAGTTGGACGTACCAGGTCGCCAAGGGCGTCAAGGACGTCAACCTGGTGTCCGCCGAACCCGCCGTCCTCGCCGTGGCGGCCGGCGACGTCGAGATCACCGACCTGATCTCCCTCGACGAACATGGCAAGTACCGCGCCACGATTCGCGTCGAAGGTGGCCACTACGTCGCCAAGTGTGTCGATGAAGTGGACTACGGGGCGGTGGACGACTGCCCGTCGATGGTGGTCGGAGACGGCCAGGTCTTCCTGATGAGCAGGGAGGACCCCGATGGAACCATCGTGAACAACTCCAACTGGATCATCGGATTCGATCTGGCGACGGGGAAGACGGTCAAGAAGTTCGAGTCGGGCAAGGACCAACTGCTGTATCCCCTGCGGATGAGCGGCGATCAGCTCCTCGCCCTCCGCGAGAGCAGCGATCACATCGCGCCCATGGCACTCGTCAGCCTGAACCCGCGGACCGGCAAGGAGACCCCGTACCTCTACTTCGATCTGCCCTCCGAAGCCTGGACGCTCACGGACCAGGAACTGAACGACATCGTCGTGCAGAACGGACGGATCTTCTTCGGCACGAAGCAGGCGAACGGGCCGACCAATGCCAAGGAGAAGGTCTGGGAGTGGCTGGTCCTCGGGGTGGGGAGCGCCGGATAGGTCGTCAGGCGGCAGCTGTCTCTTGTGAGTTCGCAATGGCTACACAGCAACGCCGAATGAGTAGGAGTACTCAGGTCTGTCGCGCTGTGGGCCACGTAGTGTCGAGTGGCGGCACGGGCCCAGGCGAGCGCGAGGGCGCGGTGAAGAAGCGGTGAAGCTTCGCTGGGCGGTAGCACAGCTGTTGCATATAGCAGTTGGGACTGTCATAGGAAGCGACTAGAGTGATGTCGTTGCGGATATGAACGCTTGAGGGGTGCAGTCGCCCGGAGCGGGCGACAAAACGGGGAGGGAAGGCGTCATGCTTCCTGCGGACATGACAGGTGGGGCGTCGCCCAGCACAGCTGCGGACCTGAAGGTCGGCGCCGGCGTGCTGATGACGTTCAAGCAGCGCATCGACAAGCTCTTGTCCGAGTTCGAGGACTCGGCGGGCAGCGCTTCCAAGGTGGGTGCGCACCGCGTCTCGCGGACCTCCCTCAGTGGGCACGGCACCCCTTTCCATGAGGCGGACGCCCTGTTCGCTCAGTACGAGCAGGTTCACGAGCACATCACGCAGCTCTCCAAGACGCTGGGTCTCCAGATCGAGGCCATGGGCATCGCGACGCAGGGCGCGCAGAACGGTTTCGAGAGCCTCGACGATGACCAGCGACGCCGTTTCTGGGAGATCCAGGTCGAGACCGACCGCCTGTACAGCGAAGCCCGGCAGGAGAAGTCCGGCGAGGGTGAGAAGAAGCTGAGCGACGCCAAGAAGTCCACGAAGGGACTCCAGTAGTGAGCGGGGACGACAAGGCGCCGAAGGAGCTCACTGACGAGCAGCGCGTCGACGCTCAGGTCGGCCAGGTCGACGCGGTGTCCGGGGTGTCGAACGTGATGCACGACGCGTTCGGATTCAGGCGCGTCCGCCTGCTGACGTACGGGAAGGTCACGGACTTCGAGGACCACAAGCTCAACGCCATGATCGACCTGGTCCATCAGGCGAACCCCGCCGATCTGGAGCATGCCGGCGAGACGTTGGCGAAGGCGAGCAAGGCGATCAGCGACGCCGCCGTGGAGCTCAGGCGTCACCTCAAGCACGCGGGTGAGGACTGGCAGGGCGTGGCCGGCGAGGCGTTCCAGAAGTGGGGAGAGAAGCTCGCCACGCACACCGAGGGCCTGGCCACGTACGCCGACGGTGCCGGGGTGCAGGTCGCGGCTGCCGCGACGGGGCTCGCATCCGTGCGCAGCTCCCTGCCGCCCCGGGACCCCCGCCCTGCCGCCGACCAGAAGAAGCCGGGGCAGCTCCCGGTACTCCAGCAGTTCGAGGGCAACAAGCAGTACGGCGAGGCGGTCCAGGTCGAGAAGGACCGGCAAGAGGCGATCAACCAGATGAATCGCCTCGCCTCCTTCTATTCGGTGTCCGGGTCCCAACTGGCGAACCTGGAGAAGCAGGCGCCGCCGGCATTTGAGGCGATGCCGGATGTGGGCATGCCGCCGGCGTCCGAGGCACCGAGCGGAGGTACCCATGGTTCCACGCACCACTCCAACCTGAGCTCAGTCCACCCAACGGTTGCCGTCGCGAGCGAAGCCAGCCATGCGTCCCACAGCGATTCCGGGAACGGCCGACTTCCCTCTACGCATCCGGCCGTGGACACGAACGTCGATCTGCATCGCCCCCCCACTGTCGGTACGGAGATCAACAGCGTTGGTACGCTGCCGCCGGAAACCACGAAGCCGGCGCCCACGTTCCCCCCTTCCACGGCAACGGGACCCGGCGCACCCTCTGGGGGAATGCTTCCCCCCTTGGGGACGGGCGCGGTACCTCCTGCCTTCGGAGGGCCGGTCGGGCGCGCTGTCGGACTTGGTGGAGGAGCAGGCGGCAGGACACCGGGCTCGGCTCAAGGGCGGGTCACCACCTCTGAGGGAACCGCTGCCGGAGGCCGCACAGGACGCGGCCCCGCGGGACCGATCGGCCGCGCTTCCGCGGTTGGCCAGCAGGCTGCCCGTGGGCCCGCGTCCGCGACGGGCAGGTCACCCATGGCGCGCGGCGTCACCGGTGGCATGCCCAGAAACGCGGGCACGACGAGTTCACGCACCGGCGGTGCGCCTGGCGGGCGAGTCGGCGGCGTTCCCGGTCAACCTGCGGCACGGACCGGCCCGGGAGCCACGGGTGCTGCGCGCACGGGCGGCGTGGTCGGTGGCAGGCCCGCTTCTGAAGCCGGCCCGCGTGCGACGGGCGCCAGGGTTCCGCGTGGCACGGTCATCGGCGGCGAGGGTGCGACCGGCGCTCGTGCGACGGGTGAAAAGCCGGGGCAGCGCGGGGTGATCGGTGCGAAGAGCCCGGCGCCGGGCACGGCGCAGGGACAGTCTCAGCGCCGCTCTCCAGGTAATGCGGACGGTGTGGTCGGTGCGCCCGCGGGGCGGACCGGCGCCAGGGGCAACGGAGCCGCGTCTGGCGGCTCTGGTCTGGCGTCCGGCTCTGCGGAGGCCCACAGCTCCGATCGTGCCGCCGGCGGGAGAACGCAGCGTCAACAGCGCCCTGCCGAGGAGAAGAAGCGTGCGCGTGACGATGCGCGCCGGGGCGATACGCCGTCGGCGACCGACTGACCGAAACGACCGAGGACGTACACAAGCATGAAGTCAGGGACTGGCGTACGCCGTTCGCGCCCCGCGTTGTGGGCGTGGCGTGCCCGGAGACATGTGACCACCGTGGGCGCGACGCTGGGTACTTTGGCCGTCATGTCTGTTGGGCTGGCCCCGGCCTCGTCTGCCGACGACATCCAGTCACAGCAGTGGTACTTGGACGCGATGAACGCCCAGGGGCTGTGGAAAGTCAGCACGGGCAAGGGTATTTCGGTCGCGGTGGTCGACACGGGCGTGAACCCGGACACGAATTCCTTGAAGGGCCAGGTGCTACCTGGAGTCGACGCCACGGGAACCACAGGTGACGAAACGGACGACTACGCCGGCCATGGCACGTCGATGGCCGAGCTGATCGCGGGGACCGGCCGTGGTGGCGGGCTCAAGGGAGTGGCACCCGGAGCCAAGATCATCCCCATCCGCACGGTGCTCCTCGGAATCGGCAAGAAGGGTGAGGAGCAGGGCGATACCTCAGCGAAGGCCATCCGAGCCGCTGCCGACTCCGACGCAAAGATCATCAATATGTCGTTCGGTACGTATTCCGAGGACGAGGGTGAACTTGAAGCCGTGCAGTACGCGCAGGGCAAGGGGAAGCTGCTCATTGCCGCTGTGGGTAACGCTGCCGATATCGCCAAGAACTACATCGGCTATCCCGCCAAATACCCCGGCGTGGTCGGAGTCTCGGCGATCAACGAAAACGGCGAGGTAGCCAAGTTCTCGCAGGATGGCGCGTATGTGGATCTGGCCTCGCCTGGCGTCGATGTACCGACCTGGTGTGACAAGGCCTTGAAGTCCTACTGCGCGCAGAGGAATGGCACCAGTCAAGCAGCCGCCATCACCTCCGGCGCCGCCGCTCTCATCTGGGCCGCCCACCCCAAGTGGACTGCCAACCAGGTCCTCCGCGTGATGATCGACACCGCCGGCCGGGACTGGCCGAAGAGCACCCCGAGCCGGTACCTCGGCTACGGAACGATCCGGCCGGCGCAGGTTCTCCTGAAGGGCAAGGGAGATCCCGGACCCGCCGACGTCGATCCCGTCAGCAACAAGAAGACACCCGGCGTCTCCGCAGGCACCGGTACCTCGGCCTCCGCATCCGCATCAACCTCGTCACAGCCCCCGAAATCCAGTTCAGGTGGCCTGACTTCAGCGGCAGGATCAAGCTCGTCGTCGTCCGGCGACAACACGCTGTGGGTGGTTCTCGGAGCAGCGGCGGCGGTGGTGGTGATCGGAGGCGGCGGCTTCGCCGTGTTCCGTGCCCGCCGCGGCAATTGAGGGCTCCCTGCACGGTTCGACCTATTTTCAGGCCAGGTTCCGCTTCCCACCTTGTGGCGATGCGTAACTCGGTAAGTTGCAACGACAGTCCAGGAAGGGAATCTCAGTCATGGCAGACGGTCAGCGGCTATCAGACGCCCAAGTAGTCAAGCTCGAAAAGGACATCCTTATCAAGTTCGAGTCGATCAAGGGGCAGGTTCACCGCCTTCAGGGCACCATCGACAGCCTTGAGTCCGGGCAGTGGAAGGGCATCGGTGCCGGTGCCTTCAACACCAAGCAGTACGAGATCAACACGTCCCTGGTGCGGATCGGCAACGTCCTCACCAAGTTCCTGGAGGCGATGACCGCCACCCGGAAGATCAAGGACGGTACGGAGGACGAAGTCCGTTCGGCCGTGCAGAGCATCAACGTGTTTGACGGTGCCCCGAAGTCGAGCCTCAGCGGGTTCTGAGTCCGACTTGTCCGAGCTCGCAGGTCGGGCTCGGTGAGACGACATCACGAATGAAATGGAGTAGGCATGGCCGGCAACAGCCACGATGAACTCGTAGTCAAATACGGGGCCCTTGACGCCGCGGCCACCGAAATCGGTAACCAGGCCAAGCAGCTTGAGCAGGACCTGGAAGAGATCAAGAAGATGGTCGCCAGCGTGGCTTCGGGCTGGGAAGGCGAAGCCCACAACATGTACAAGCAGCAGCAGGCCGTGTGGGACAAGGAAGCGCGCGACATCCACCAGGCTCTGGTGGCCATCGCGCAGGTGGTCGGCCGCGCCGGCGGCGACTACCACGGCGGCGACAAGAAGGCCGCCAGCTACTACCTGTAGGACAGGTCGATACGGGTCGACAGGGTGGGCACGCACGGGAGGTGCCCACCCTGTTCTGCGTCCTCACCCCTATCGGAGCTCATATCAGACGCACTTGTTCTTCTCCTGGATCTGCTTGGTGTAGTCGACGATCAGACGCTTCATCGTGGCCGCGTCATCGAGATCGGGCGCAAACACCTGCATGACGGTGAACAAATACTGGTCCGGATGGGTCGAATCACTGCAGCCTTCGGCCTTACCGACTGCACCGGTTCCTGAGTAAAGATACCTTTTGTCGTCCGTCACGGTCCCGGGGGCGACCTGTGCATGCACGGCAGCAACGTCCATGACGGTGCCCTCTTTCTCCCACCACAACTGACCCGCGATCATGGCGACTTTGCCATCGACGCTGACCTTGCACCGCTCGGTTCCACCGTTGGGCGACTCTTGGTGTGTGGAAATTTTCTTTCCAGGTGGCAAGAAGGGCGATACCAGGTCGGATTTCACGGAGACGCCGCACAGGGTTTTTGGCAGCGCGTACTCCCGTACCTCTTCTGTCGAGCAGCCGGACAGCGCGATTCCCATGGCGACGGCCGTCGCCAGGAAAGCGGCTCTCCTGGGTGTCGGTGAGGATCGGAGACGAGAGTACTTCAAGGTCGCATGCCTCTCTGGTCAGTGTGAATGTTGTTCGAGGTCCGAGACGGATGTCTGACGGCTCGACGGCTCGACGTCAGACATCCGTCTTGAGGTCCGGTGCCATGGCGATGACATTCGTCCCGGACGCGTTGAATCCGCGTTGCGCGCCATCGCGCGCCCATTCCCCGACGTCCGGGAGATCGGACCGGTTGTTGTTCTTCGCCGCGGCCTCGGCGGCCTTCTCGGTGTACTTGCTGTTGCTGTCCAGGCCGGACTCCCAGTGCTCGCCCATCACAGGGCCGGCATCGTCCTTGGCCTTCCCCTCGGCGTCCTTGAAGAGTTCCTCCAGGACCATGCTCGTCGCGGTGCCCGCGATTCCGCCGGCCGCCGCCCCTCCGGCAGGGCTGGTGATGAAGGTCGTACCGACGCCGGTGATGGTGCCGACGGTTCCGGAGATCGCGTTCTTCCACTGAGCCACCGAGTGCTCGTAGGCCTTGTCCTTCTCGTCGGCCTCACCCGCGACGACTTCCGCGCGGCCCTGTGCAAGGGTTCCCGAGACTTCACCGGACCCCTTCGCGATCTGCTCGACCACGAATTGCGGGTCTTTGGCGTAGCGCTGATCCTCGGGGAGATCGGGATTCAAGTGATATTCCATCAGGTTGGCCATGTAGGCCTTCTGGCCCACTTCGACCGCTGCGTATCCTTCGGGATTCTGTCCGACGGTGAACAGGAACCGTGTCACGTCCCGGTGATTGAACTCGGCCTCGGATCCTGCGATCGGGAAGAGCCGATCGGTGTCGTCGTCTCCGTCATCGGTCATGGCTCGGTTGAGGTCCGGAAGGTACTCCGACGCGATCTGCCCGATGCTGTCGCCCATGAACCCATGCTTGGTGACGCGCTCGTTGTCGTCCGAAATGGAGGCGACGAGGCTCTCCATCAGCTTTGTCTGCTCCGGGTTGTGGGAAGGGGTGTCGAGCGTCGGCAGCTCACCCGCCGGATGCCCCGTGGTCGCGGCTTCCAGAGCCAGCGCCAGGTTGTTCCGGCCCGTGTTGCTGGCATCGCCCTTGTCGTCCTGGTCCTGCGGCCAGTCACGCTCCTCGAAGAGGTAGTCGAAGTTGGACAGGGCCTTCTTGTGGTCCTCGTCCTTGCCGATGAACTGGTCGTTGAAGAACTCGGTGGCCGCGTCGGGGCTGTTCGACAGTGCTTTCAGATAGCCGGTCATCGGGTCGTAGCCGCCGTCGGTCCCCGTACGGTTGAGGTCCGGGTCGAAGCCCATCTGCTGCCAGGCGACGTGCTGACCGTTGTGCGTCAGCTTCCGTTCCGTGTCCATCAGCTTCTTGCCGTAGTCGCCAAGAAACTGGTCGTCGTAGTCGCCCCAGCGCATGAAATTGCTCATGACCTGGACGCCGAACGGGAACCCACCACCCCTGCCGACGGGCTTGTCGCCGAGGTCCACCATCTGGCGCTTCCACTCCGTCATGGCCGCGGTGTCGCTCTGGGTGGCGGTGGCGAGGGTGAGGCCGATGTGCTGCTGCAGGTCGTCGAGTTGCTCGCGCCTCGCGCGGTACAACTCAGGGTTCGTGGTCGGCTCGGTGAGCTTCGTCCAGAACTCGAGCGTCCCCTTGGCGCCGAGCCTGGTGGCGAAGCGCTCCGCGAACAGGTCGTCGTTCGCGTACTTCTTCAGGCCGGCATCGAGCCTGTCGAACTCCTCGACGGTGAGGTCCTTCGGATCCTTCTGTGCCAGCTTGGCGAGTTCATCGGCTTCCTTGACGGCGTCAGCCGCCGAGTCCCGGTCCGCATAGCTGGAGTCGGCGAAGCCGAGCCGGCTCTGGTCGACGAGGGCCTGCAGCACCGTATTGGCGGAGTTGTCGCTCTCCGTCGCGGCATTGAGGATCTTCTGGACCTCGTCCCGCAGGGCGGTGACATCACTCGCGTCGTGTTCGGGAACGGTCGTCCCCTTCGCGGCCCGGTCCGGGTGGATGTTCATCGTGACCGTGAACGAGCCACCCGTGGTGGACACCACCGTCAAGTTCTTCTTCAGGCCTCGTTCCATGACCGCGTTGAGCTTCTTCTGGTAGTCCTTCAGCTCGCCGAGCGTGTCCCTCAGGATGTTGCGGATGGATGTCGCCTGGGTGTGGGCATCCGCGAACTCGCCGGAGGTCTTGCCGATGAACTCCTTGGAGACGGTGGCGTTGACGCCCGCCCAGTTGGCCTTGTTGGCCGCGCCCCTGAGGCCCTTGTCGGCGGACTCCTTCAGGTCGTCGAGGTCACGGATCATCGTCGTCCAGTCCTCCACGGCGTCGTCGAGGAGTGTGAAGTCGGCGAATCGAAGGGCTTCGAGGTCCATCAGTTCTTGTCCTTCTTCTCACCCGAGTCGCCGTACACCGGGTTCTTCTTGCCGGGGTCACCCACACGCTCGTCGAAGCCTGCGTCCAGCACGTCGATGCTGCTCATCTGCCGCCGGATGTAGTGGTCGTCGCCCGCGTGCAGCTTCTTGGTGACCTGCATGTGGTTCGAGATGTGCGCGCACGCGTCCCTGAGGGACGACAGCTGTTCGTCCCAGCGGGTCGACACGTGCTGGAGTCCGCCACCGAGCGCGAAGCCTTGTGTGGAGAGGTTCCCGGCGGCCTTGTCGCTGCTGGGGACCGCCCTGCGTCCCTTGCTCCACAGGTCGTTGTACAGCGTGAACGCGTGGTCGCCGATCTTCGCCAGATCACCCTCGCGCACGGTGAGATCGCCGTACTGACTGGGATCCGCGGTGTTGCCCCCGCCGCCCGCGCCGGGCTCCACCTGGTTCAGCTGCATCTGTGCCGACTGGCGCTCCGCCGCCTGTGACTTCAGCTGTTCCCACTCGTCCCACGCCATGCCTTTGGATCACTTCCCCGCGTCCCCGTGAAGCCCGTCCTCCGGACGGGACCGCTACCTCGAATCCGTCGAACTACAAACTGGCCGGATCCGTGAGCTTGAGTCAAGGAAGTCTAAATAGCTCACCATGATCTCCACAACATGGCGCATGTCTCTGGAGGGTGGCGGTGACCGGGCTCATGCCCTTCGCTTGCGCGTTGCGGGCCTCTGCCGGGTCGGCCGGGATGAAGTCGACGCGGGCCGGTCGAGGGCGTCGCTCGACCCCGCTCCGGACTGGTTGACGGCGTCCGGAGGCCAAGGCGTACCGCGTGGTGTTACTGGCAGCCCTGCTTCTCCATGGCCTTGGGGAAATAAGAACGGAGGAAGGAGCGGAGGGCATCGCGCCGTTCCGAAACCTTCTCAGGAACGTTCTTCTGCAGCTGGACCAGCACGGCGAACTTTTGCTGCTTTCCCTTGTAGGTGCAGCCGGCAACCGCCATCGCTCCACGGTCGGCGATCACGGCGTCGTCACCGATGTCGGCAGCGGCGGGACTCCCCAGGCGTACGAGTGCCCGATCCTGGACCTTGATGGGATCGGTGTCGCCGGCAACGACATCTCCCGAAAGATAGACGACCAGCTTCTGGTCCACCAGCAGACGGCAACGTGGACTCTCCGGGCCGGCGTCGTACGACTTCTCGGTGAGTTTCTTGCCGTTCGGAAGGAGGGGAGACAGCGAGTCGGAGTCGACGGCCACACCGCATGCCTTGTCCGGGACCGCGTAGTCGCGAGATCCCGAACAAGCTGTCGCCGTCAGCAGGATCACGGTCACAGCAGCAGCAGCGACACTTCGCGTACAGCGCTGAGACCCTCCCGTACCCACCGCGGTACGTACCGCCGTACGCACCGCGGGCCGACCCGGAAGCAGAGAAGTACCGTTGTTCACTGATCACCTGCCAGTCCCTGAGCACGGCCATTGCCGTCGAAGGCGGCGCCGTTGATCTCGGATGTAATCGTGTACCTGTTGTTGCCGTGGTTCGGGTTGGCGTCCATCCACAGGTCGGCCAGCTTCTGCAGTTGGTTCTCCCGCGCGGTGAAGACTTCGCCGTTCTGCCGGGCGGTCTCCTCGTTGATGCGTGCTTGCTCGTCCAATTGCCATTGGTAGGCGAGGGCGTCGACGCCTCGCTGCGCGGCATCACCGACAACCGGGATGAAGTTCACGGCACCACCGAAGCCGTGATACAGCCACTTGGCGTCCCATGAAGGGTCGTGCTTGTCCGTCTTCAGGGCCTGATAGCGGGCCTCTTCGAGGAAGCCGACGGTGTGGCCTGCCCGGAGCAGCGTTTCCTTCGGGTCGCTCGGATGGTCCGCGTAGATGTCGCGCACCATCTCCCGGTTCAGGCCGTCGTTGAGTATTCCGTAGGCGTTCTGATCACGTGACACCTGCTTCGTCACTTCCAACAGCTGATGGCGATCGAGCTGTCTCGGGTCGCCGTGATCGTCCGCGAGGGAACTTGCGGTGTGATTGACCTCGTCGCCATAGTTCACCAGCACTTTGGCCATGTCATCGCGCATCTCGGGAGCGAAGTCGTCGCCCACACCCGAGATGATCTGCAGAGAGCGATCGAGGACGTGCCGGTTCTCGGCCGTGTGCTCCACGGGAACGGCGTGGGGGTCGTTGGGATTGACGCCCGTGGCTGCGGCGACGAGAGCATTCCCGGTCGCGTCACGCGACTGGTTTGCGTCGTCGCTGTTCAGGGGGGTGTCGTCGAAGGTGGGGCGATCCTTGAGGACCCACTCGGCGTTGTCCTGGGGATCAGTGCTGTTGAAGAAGTCGGTGGCAGCGTCAGGGCTGTTCGAGAGAGCTGTCATGAATCCGGTCATCGGATCCCGGCCGAACTCGTCGCCCATGAAGTTCATCTTGGGCATGGCAGGTCCGCCCACGCCACCGTTCCAGTAGTGGTCCGGCAGCTTCATCTTCTTCTCGGTCGACACCAGGGCGTCACCGTACTTGTTCAAGAACGCGTCGTTGTAATCCCCGACTCGCATGAGGTTGCTCATCAGCTGGAAACCGTAGACCCGTGTTCCACGGGTCTGGACGGGATCGTTACCCAGCTGGACCATGTCGTTCTCCCAGTTCCGCATCGCGGGGGAATCCGACTGTGTCGCTCCTGCGAGAGTGAGGCTGAGATTCTTTTGGAAGTCGCCGAGTTGATCGAGGCGTGCCCGCTGCAGATCGCCGCCGTCCGAGGGATCGGAGAGGTCGGCCCAGAAATCCAACGTCCCCTTCGGGCCGAGGGTGGTGGCGAACTTCTCCTGAAAGAGCGGGTCGTTCTTGTAGCCGGCGAGATTCCGGTTGAGTTCATCAAACTCCTGGGGAGACATCGAATCTCCCTTGTTCTTGATGAGATTCGCGTACTTCTCGGCGTCCTCCAGGGCCTTGGTCGCCGAATCCCGGTCACCGTACGAGGCGCCGGAGAACCCGTACTCGGCTTGCTCGACGATTGCGCGAAGCGCCTCGGACGCGGTCTCGTCGCTGTGCGTGGCTCTGCCGAGAATGCGCTGGACGTCATCGCGCAGCTCGGTCACGTCCTGTTCGCTGTGATCAGGGACCGTGGTTCCCTTGGCCGCACGATCGGGATGGATGTTCATCGTGACGGTGAAGGAGCCGTTGCCGGTGTCCATCACCGTGAGGTTCTTCTTGAGCCCGCGCGATATCGCCTCGTTGAGCTGCTCGTGGTAGCTGACGAGCTCCTCGTGAGTGTCCTTGAGGATATTACGGATGGTGCTGGCCTCGGTGTGGGCGTCGGTGAACTCGCCCGCCGTCTTGGTGATGAACTCGCGCGAGACAGTGGCGTTCACCCCGGCCCAATTGGCCTTGTCCGCCAGGCCTTTGAGTCCTTCACGGGCGTTCTTCTCAAGGGTCTCCAGGTTCCCCACAACCCGAGTCCAGTCATCTATGGCAGTACCGAGCGACGCGAAGTTCCCAAAACGGAGCGTGTCCAGATCCATCAGTGCCCCTTCCCACCGTCGAAGCCCTTGTCGAGAGTGGAGATGCTGCTGACCTGGCCGCCGATGTAGTACTCGTCGCCCTGATGGGCCTTCTTCGTGAAGTCCATATGGTTGGAGATATGGGCACACGCGTCGAGGAGCGACGTCAGTTGTTCTTCCCAGCGGCTCTGCACGCGGTCGACTGCCCCGCCCAGTGTGAAGCCCTGGGTCTTGAGATCCGACGCCGCTGTCTGGCTGCTGGACCAGGCGTCACGCCCATACCGGCCCAAGTCTTCCCACAGCTTGAATGCCCGGTCGCCGATCGCGGCGAGATCCTGTTGGTCAACGGTCAGATCACCCTGCGGGGTGCTGCCACCGCCACCGTCGGCCGGCAACTGATTGAGTTGCATGCGCGCGGATTGCTTGTGCGCTGCCTGGTTCTTCAGCTGCTCCCATTCGTCCCAAGCCACGTCTGAATCCTCCCCGTTGTTCCCGTGAGCGCGGCCGTCGGACCGACGGCCGCCGGGCTACTTCAACGTACCAATGGAGCAGATCTGTCGCGTCAGAGCTGTCGAGTGCGAAGACTTTCGCGTGTGCTTCATCAGTACTCCACACTCATCAACCCGGTCTGAACCAAGGGCTTTCCCCGCCTGCGCGAGACAAAGACGCCCCGCCCCGCAGGCATTGCCCGAGGGCGCACTCCGCCCAGGATGTCTCCCTCGCCCGGATCGCCGGCGAGCACCACACCCTGCGCACCCAGTTCCCTCATCCGCTGCATGAACGGCTCGTACGCGGCGCGCCCCGCACCGGCGGTCGACCGGGCGATGATGAACCGCACGCCCACATCCCGCGCGAACGGAAGCAGTTCCGTCAGACCGCCCAGCGGGTTCCCGCTCGACGTGGACACGAGGTCGTAGTCGTCGACCACGACGTACACCGTCGGGCCGCGCCACCAGCTCCGCTCCCGCAGCTGCTGTGCGGTCACGTCTGCCGTGGGTGTCCGGCGTTGCATCAGCTCCGCCAGCGCGCTCATGTGGTGGTCCATGGCATTGGACATGGGGATGTACTCGGCGAGGTGCGTGGACGGGGTGACGTCCAGCAGTGAGCGCCGGTTGTCGACCACGAACAGCTTGCAGTCGTCGCCCGAGTACCGCTCGGTCAGCTGCTTGATCAGCAGGCGCAGCAGGTTCGACTTGCCCGACTCGCTCTCTCCGAAAACGAGGAAGAACGGGTCCTGCTCGAAGTCGACGAAGACGGGTTCGAGGTTGTCCTCGTCGAGCGCGAAGGCCACGCCGCGCTGCGGGGAGTGGTCACCCGGAGGCAGCTGCTGCGCCGGGAACTCGCGGGGGAGCAGCCGGACTTCGGGGGCGCCGGGCGCCTGCCAGTGGCGGGACACCTCCGTCGCCAGCGCCGCTGTCGCGTCGGCGAGGTCCGTGTCCGACGTCAGACCGTCGATGCGCGGAACGGCACCCATGAAGTGCAGCTTCCCCGGCGCCTGGCCGCGGCCAGGCACGCCCGTGGGGACGTTCACGGCCACCTTGCGGTCCAGCTCCGAGTCCATCGTGTCGCCGAGGCGCAGCTCCAGGCGGTTCATCAGGTGGTCCTTGAGGTTCGCCCGGACCTCCATCGACCTGGACGCGGTCAGGACGAGGTGGATGCCGTAGCCGAGACCCCGTGCGGCGATGTCCAGGACGACGCCCTCCACGGCCTCGTAGTCCGCGCGGAAGTTGCCCCAGCCGTCGATGACCAGGAAGACATCACCCCACGGCTGGTCGGTCAGGGAGATCTGGCCGCGCGCCCGCTTCGTGCGGAACTCGGCGATCGACGAGATGCCGGAGGAGCGGAAGTACTCCTCGCGGCGCGTCATGACGCCGTACACCTCGGCGACCGTACGCCGCACCTTCTCCGGGTCGAGGCGCGAGGCCACCCCGCCGACGTGCGGCAGTCCGGCCACGGCCGACATGCCGCCACCGCCGAAGTCGAGGCCGTAGAGCTGCACCTCGTGCGGGGTGTGGGTGAGTGCGAACGAGGCGATCAGGCTGCGCAGCAGCGTCGACTTGCCGGACTGCGGACCGCCGACGATCTGCATATGGCCGGCCGCGCCCGAGAAGTCGACCCACAGCGGGTCGCGGCGCTGCTCGTACGGCTTGTCGACGAGACCGACGGGCACGACGAGCCGTCCCGCCCCCTCGTAGCCGGGCTGAGTGAGCCCGCGCCCCTGCACCGCGGCCAGTCCCGGGAGCAGTCCGTCCAGTGACGGCGGGCTGTCCAACGGCGGCAGCCACACCTGGTGGGCCGCCGGCCCCTGTGCCTCCAGACGGCGCACGATCACATCGAGCACCGTGTCGGCCAGGGCGTCGTCCGTCTCCGGCGTCTCCTCACGCTGCTGGGGCACGGCGGCGTACCGCACCGGCACCTCCGCCGCGGTGAAGAGCACCGGCCGCCGGTCCACCGGCAGCGCGCCACCGAGCGCGGACCGGGTCGGACCCGTGCGGTACACCCCGGAGACGTACGCCGCCTTGAAACGCACCATCTCGTCCGTGCCGAACTTCAGGAAGCCGGAACCGGGCACGTTCGGCAGTTCGTACGCGTCGGGGACGCCCAGCGCCGCACGCGACTCGGCCGCGGAGAACGTCCGCAGGCCGATCCGGTACGAGAGGTACGTCTCCAGACCGCGGAGGCGGCCCTCCTCCAAGCGCTGCGAGGCCAGCAGCAGATGCACGCCCAGCGAACGGCCGATGCGGCCGATCTGCACGAACATCTCGATGAAGTCCGGCTTGGCGGTCAGCAGCTCGCTGAACTCGTCGATCACCAGGACGAGGGACGGGATCGGCTGGAGCGGCGCCCCGGCCGCCCGCGCCTTCTCGTAGTCGTGGATGTTCGCGTAGTTGCCCGCGTCGCGCAGCATCTCCTGGCGGCGGTTGAGTTCACCGCGGATGGAGTCGCCCATGCGGTCGACCAGCGTCAGGTCGTCCGCCAGGTTGGTGATGACGGCTGCCACGTGCGGCATCTGCGCCATCCCGGCGAAGGTGGCACCACCCTTGAAGTCCGCGAGGACGAAGTTCAGCGTCTCCGACGAGTGCGTCACCGCCAGACCCAGCACCAGCGTGCGCAGCAGCTCCGACTTGCCCGAACCCGTCGCGCCCACGCACAGCCCGTGCGGGCCCATGCCCTCCTGCGCGGCCTCCTTGAGGTCGAGCATCACGGGTCGCCCGTCCTCGCCGACACCGATCGGCACGCGCAGCCGCTCGGCGAGCGAACGCGCCCGCCAGGTGCGCTTGGTGTCCACCGAGGCCGCGTCTCCGAGGTTCAGCAGATCCGTGAACTCCAGGTTCGCGAGCAGCGGTTCGTCGTCGTCGCCGCCCGAGGCCATGCGCAGTGGCGCCAGCTGCCGCGCCAGCGCCTCCGCGGACTCGTACGAGAGAGCGTCGGGTGTGCCCTCGTAGACGATGCCGTGCCCGGACTCCAGGTGCAGCGCGTGCGGTTGCACGACGATGGAGAGGTCACCGCGGGCTCCGGACAAGTCCTCGGGGACGACCTCGACGATCGTCACCCCCTGGAGTCCCTCGGGGGTGGCCAGGACGGAGTCCGGTGGCAGCGACAGGCCATCGAGTACGACGACGATGTGCGGTTCGTCCGGGAGCGGGGTGGAGTTCGGGTGGAAGCGTGGGCGCCCCGTCAGCCGGGTGGCCAGCAGTTGTTCCAGCTCGCGAGAGTCGCTGCCGATCAGCCGGCGGCTGCCCGCGCCGTCCACCGTGTCGGAGACCTGCACGTGCGGCAGCCACTTGGCCCACTCCCAGTGCGAGAGTTCCTCACGCCCGGCCGCGACCACGATCAGCAGGTCCTCGGGCGAGTGCAGCGAGGCCAGCGAACCGGCCAAAGCGCGCGCGGAGGCACGTACGGACTGAGGATCGCCGCTGACCGTGACGTGGTAGAAGGCGCGCAGCGAGACGGCCATCGGCAGCGCGTCCAGGACGCCGTGGGTGGCCACGAAACGCTGCATCGCGCCCGCGGTCAGCGGCTCCAGCTGGTCGACCGGACCTGTCTCGGGGGAGACCAACGGGGTGGCCAGCGACTGCGGACCGAGGCCGATGCGCACCTGGGCGAAGTCCTCGTCCCCAGGCCGCCGTTCCCACACCCGGCTGCCCTCGGCGACCAGCGCCCACAACTGCTCGGGAGAAGGGTGCAGGTAGTACTGGGCGTCGCGCTGCGCCTTCCCCGTGTCCAGGGCCGTGCGTCGGGTCTGCGACAGATAGCTCAGATAGTCGCGGCGCATGTCCGCGAGCTGGCCCTGGGAGCCGCGACGGAAGCGGACGATCATCGCGACGGACATGGCCACCGTCGACGCGATCATGACCATGCCCATGATCTTCATGAACGGTTGCCCGTTCGTGAAGAAGAAGACCACCGAGCCGCCCATGCCGAGCGTCGGCAGCAACTGCATGAGGACGCCCTCCTGGTGCCCGCGCGGAAGCTCCGGCGGCGGCTGCAGGACGACCTCTTCCGTGGGCACTTCGGACGGCAGCGCCCGAGGTGGGCGCTTGACGATGATTTGGCTCACTGCTCACCAATTCCCTTGCCGGCCCCAGGGTCTTCCGCCCGCCGCCCCGTGTCAGGCGGACGCAGGCCGCCGCGTGATCCTACTGACTTACTACTGACTTCATGGGGGACGGGTGGGCGGTAGGGTGCCGGATGTTCGCGTGAGCACACGCGAACGAGGCCGGAAAAACAGGGCATTCCGCGCGATGTGGTGGTGTGCGGAACCCAAGAACCGGCCGCACAGACCTCTTTCCGCCGCCTTGCCGCACCGTCGGCCGGGTGGTCCGGACAAAGAGACGCAGGACCTTCACATCGTGGCCGCAGAACCACCGCAGCCGCGGCGCCATCACGTCCGCGCAACCGACGCAGACACACGAGCATGACCGAGATCGCAGACGCAGGACCATCATTGAGGGGGAGCAGCAGGTGAGCATGACGGCCTCCGCGACAACCACCGGAGCCGGAGGGCCGGGACCCGGAGCCCCTCACGGGGCAGGCACGGGCCTCGGCTTCTGCCGGGTCACCATCGTCGCGCCCGACAGCCGGATCGACGTGGCGCTGCCCGACGACATCCCGGTCGCCGACATCTATCCGGAGATCCTCAGGCTCTCTCAGCAGAGTCCCGCCCAGGGCGCTCCGGTCGGTTACCACCTCGTACGCCGCGACGGCGCTGTCCTCGACAGCTCGCGCTCCTTCGCCGCGCAGCGGATTCTCGACGGCGAACTCCTCACCCTGCGCCCTTTCTCCGAGTCGCTGCCCCCCGCCGTCTTCGACGACGTGTCAGAGGCGGTCGCATCCGCGGTCACCCGTGAACGCACCCTGTGGAGTGGCGACCTGACGCGCGCCGCGGGGCTCGTCGGCGGCGGCGTCCTGCCGACGCTGCTCGCCTTCGTCGCCTGGACCGCCGATCCGCGCCACGACATGCACAGCCTTCCCGGCATCCTCGCGGGCGTCACCGGGGTACTTCTTGTCGTCCTCGCCGCGATCCGCGCACGGATCTACGACGACCGGGCCTCCGCCGTCGCGCTGGGACTCGGCGCGCTCCCGAACGTGGGCGTGGCGGGCTCCGGGCTGCTTTCACTGGCGAGCGGCGAGGGCATCGGCAAGCTGCAGTTCCTGCTCGCCTGCGCCGCGGTGCTGGTGGCCTCGGTGGTGCTCACCCTGTGCTCGCCGCGCGGCGACGGCCCGTTGGTCGCCTTCGTGTTCGCCTCTGCCGTCGCCCTGGTCGTGGTGTTCGTGGCACTGCTCGTGCACTGGACACCCACCGAGATCGCCGCGCTGTGCGCGCCCGTCGCCGTGGGGGCACTGGCGTTCCTGCCGGGCATGTCCATGCGCTTCGCCCGCCTGCCGATCGGCTTCGACCCGCCGAACGCCACTCCGCGCAGCGCGTACTCCGCCGATCCCGCCCCGCCGGAGCCGGTCGACGCCGAACGCATCGAGGCGCAGGCCCGCCGCGGCCACGAACTCCTCGTCGGGCTCGTGGGCGGCTGCGCGCTGCTCGCCGTCGGCGCCTCGGTGGTGCTCGGCTTCTCCGACAACGTCTGGGGACAGCTGCTCGCCTTCGCCACCGGCGTCGCCATGCTGATGCGCGCCCACCTCTTCCGCTACACCACGCAGGTCGCGCCCGTCCTGGCCGCGGGCCTCGGCGCTCTCGTCCTGCTCGGTCTCGGTCTGGCGCTCAACCCGCCGCACGCTCTGATGCGCGACGCCCTCACCGGCGACCGTGCGGACCTCGACATCCGCACGATCTGGCTCGTCGCGGCGATCGGGGCGGCGGCAGCGCTGGTCACCGCGCTCGGCCTGATCCTGCCGCGCGGCGGCCTCACCCCGTTCTGGGGCCGCTTCCTGGAAGTCGCCGAAGGCTTCGTACTGCTCACCCTGATTCCGCTGGCCCTCGCGGTCTTCGACGTGTACGGCGCGGCCCGGTCCATGACCAGCTGATCACCGAGCCGAGAACGGGGAGGGCGGTCGGCTCACCAGCCGACCGCCCTCCCCGTCTCTGTCCCTCAGCACGTCGCCTACCCTGCTGCCGGCCCCCCATGGTGCGGCGCCGGCTCCAGATCGAACTCCCCGTCCCGCGCCCCCAGCACAAAGGCCCGCCACTCCGCCTCCGTGTACCGCAGGACCGTGTCCGAGTCGAGGGAGGAACGCATGGCCACCGCGCCCTCGGGCAGGTACGCGATCTCGACCCGCTCCTCGTGCTCCTCCGTGCCCGGCGCGCTGTGCCATTCGACGTCGGAGATGTCCAGGGCGTAGAGCTCGTCCTTCTCCCGCTCCTTGCGCGCCTTGACGTCGGCGTCCGTCTCCGCCGCGATGTCCTCGTCCGCTACGCCCTCTGCGTCCGCTGCCTCGGCCATGTTCAAGCGGCCCCTTCCCCACGTACGAATGACCTGTGCGGTCACCCTAGTGGCCAGGCCCGCGTCACCAGGAAGGTTCGAAGACCCGGACAGACGCATCCGGCCAGGCTGGTACGCTGTGTGACGGCCGTTTGTGTACGCACCCCCGGAGCCCATCGCTCTGGAGGCCGCGCCCAGCGGATCCCCGCCTCCCGAGTAACGGAAGCTCCCCTGAGATGTGGACCAGGGGCACTCGGTGGCAACTCAGAGACTACGAGGAGTACGCGTGTCGCTCGACGCCGCTACGAAGAAGCAGATCATCAGCGAGTTCGGTCAGAAGGAGGGCGACACCGGCTCCCCCGAGGTCCAGGTCGCCATGCTCTCGCGCCGCATCTCGGACCTGACCGAGCACCTCAAGACCCACAAGCACGACCACCACTCCCGTCGTGGTCTGCTGATCCTGGTCGGTCAGCGCCGCCGGCTGCTGCAGTACCTGGCCAAGAAGGACATCCAGCGCTTCCGTGCGCTGGTCGACCGCCTGGGCATCCGCCGCGGTGCGGCGGGCGCCAAGTAAGACGCCGTGAAGGGAGCGGTTCCCACCTCTTGGGAGCCGCTCCTTTTGCTGTACGTGCCGCTGCCGTGAGCATTGCCGTACGCACTGCCGTACGTCTCTGTACGTGCGGAGTGTCACCGACGCTTTGTAGTGTGGTAGCACAACGCAATACGCAGGACACAGCACGTACGACACAGCGTGATGGCTCCGTACCCGCCGGGTAGGGACCGTCACGTCAACGAACGAGGAGACGCGCACCGCACCGCCGCCGGTCCTCGGTAGTGGCCCCCGGGGGAATGAGATCCCGGGTGCTTCGATCGAAGACCGGCCCGCACCAGACGGAGCGCCTCTCCGCCACCGTCCCCCTGCCACACGGGCAGGACGGGACGAAGACGAGGAGAAAACGCTAGTGGAGAACGAGACCCACTACGCCGAGGCCGTTATCGACAACGGTTCCTTCGGCACCCGCACCATCCGCTTCGAGACGGGCCGCCTGGCCAAGCAGGCCGCCGGCTCCGCCGTGGCGTACCTGGACGACGACACCATGGTGCTGTCGGCCACCAGTGCTTCCAAGAAGCCCAAGGACAACCTCGACTTCTTCCCCCTCACGGTGGACGTCGAGGAGCGGATGTACGCCGCAGGCAAGATCCCCGGCAGCTTCTTCCGCCGCGAGGGTCGTCCCTCCGAGGACGCCGTCCTCACCTGTCGTCTGATCGACCGCCCGCTGCGCCCGTCCTTCAAGAAGGGCCTGCGCAACGAGATCCAGGTCGTCGCCACGATCATGGCCCTCAACCCCGACCACCTGTACGACGTCGTGGCGATCAACGCCGCCTCCGCGTCCACGCAGCTGGCCGGTCTGCCCTTCTCCGGCCCGGTCGGCGGCGTCCGCGTCGCGCTGATCAACGGCCAGTGGGTCGCGTTCCCGACGCACACCGAGCTCGAGGACGCCGTCTTCGACATGGTCGTCGCCGGTCGCGTCCTGGAGGACGGCGACGTCGCGATCATGATGGTCGAGGCCGAGGCCACCGAGAAGACCATCCAGCTGGTCAAGGGCGGCGCCGAGGCGCCGACCGAGGAGGTCGTCGCTTCCGGCCTCGACGCCGCGAAGCCCTTCATCAAGGTCCTGTGCAAGGCGCAGTCGGACCTCGCCGCGAAGGCCGCCAAGCCGACCGCCGAGTTCCCGATCTTCCTCGACTACGAGGACGACGTCCTCGAGGCCCTGACCGCCGCGGTCAAGAGCGAGCTCGCCCAGGCGCTCACCATCGCCGGCAAGCAGGACCGCGAGGCCGAGCTGGACCGCGTCAAGGAGATCGCCGCCGAGAAGCTGCTCCCGCAGTTCGAGGGTCGCGAGAAGGAGATCTCGGCCGCGTACCGCGCGCTGACCAAGAAGCTGGTCCGCGAGCGTGTCATCAAGGACAAGGTCCGCATCGACGGCCGCGGCGTCACGGACATCCGTACGCTCGCCGCCGAGGTCGAGGCCATCCCGCGCGTGCACGGCTCGGCGCTGTTCGAGCGTGGCGAGACCCAGATCCTGGGCGTCACCACCCTCAACATGCTCCGCATGGAGCAGCAGCTGGACACCCTCTCCCCGGTGACCCGCAAGCGCTACATGCACAACTACAACTTCCCGCCGTACTCCGTCGGTGAGACGGGCCGTGTGGGCTCCCCGAAGCGCCGCGAGATCGGCCACGGCGCCCTCGCCGAGCGCGCGCTCGTGCCGGTCCTGCCGACCCGCGAGGAGTTCCCCTACGCGATCCGTCAGGTGTCCGAGGCCCTCGGCTCCAACGGCTCGACCTCCATGGGCTCGGTCTGCGCCTCCACCATGTCGCTGCTGAACGCCGGTGTGCCGCTGAAGGCCCCCGTCGCCGGCATCGCCATGGGTCTGATCTCCCAGGAGATCGACGGCCAGACGCACTACGTCGCCCTCACCGACATCCTCGGTGCGGAGGACGCCTTCGGCGACATGGACTTCAAGGTCGCCGGCACCAAGGAGTTCGTGACCGCCCTCCAGCTCGACACCAAGCTGGACGGCATCCCGGCCTCCGTCCTGGCCGCGGCCCTCAAGCAGGCTCGCGACGCCCGCCTCCACATCCTCGACGTGATGATGGAAGCGATCGACACGCCGGACGAGATGTCCCCGAACGCCCCGCGGATCATCACCGTCAAGATCCCCGTGGACAAGATCGGTGAGGTCATCGGCCCCAAGGGCAAGATGATCAACCAGATCCAGGAGGACACCGGCGCCGAGATCACGATCGAGGACGACGGCACCATCTACATCGGTGCCGCCGACGGCCCGGCCGCCGAGGCCGCCCGCGCCACGATCAACGGCATCGCCAACCCGACCATGCCGGAGGTCGGCGAGCGCTACCTGGGCACCGTCGTGAAGACGACGACCTTCGGCGCGTTCGTGTCGCTGCTCCCGGGCAAGGACGGTCTGCTGCACATCTCGCAGATCCGCAAGCTCGCCGGCGGCAAGCGCGTGGAGAACGTCGAGGACGTCCTCGGTGTGGGCCAGAAGGTCCAGGTCGAGATCGCCGAGATCGACTCCCGCGGCAAGCTCTCCCTGATCCCCGTGATCGAGGGCGAAGGCGACGACGACAAGAAGGACGACACCGACCAGTGACGTCTCGTAGCTCCACGGCGACGGCCCGCACCTCTTCGGAGGCGCGGGCCGTCGCCCGTACCCAAACCCTCATCAAGGGCGAGAACGGCATCGGTACGGTCCGTAAGACCACCCTCCCCGGCGGCCTGCGCATCGTCACCGAAACCCTCCCCTCCGTACGCTCGGCCACCTTCGGGATCTGGGCGCACGTCGGCTCCCGCGATGAGACGCCGACGCTGAACGGCGCCACGCACTACCTGGAGCACCTGCTCTTCAAGGGCACCTCCCGGCGCAGCGCCCTGGACATCTCCTCCGCCATCGACGCGGTCGGCGGCGAGATGAACGCGTTCACGGCCAAGGAGTACACGTGCTACTACGCGCGTGTGCTCGACACCGACCTCCCGCTCGCCATCGACGTCGTGTGCGACATGCTCACCGGCTCGCTGATCGAGCAGGGCGACGTGGACGCCGAGCGCGGCGTGATCCTCGAAGAGATCGCGATGACCGAGGACGACCCGGGCGACTGCGTGCACGACCTGTTCGCGCACACCATGCTCGGTGACACCCCCCTCGGCCGCCCGGTCCTCGGCACGGTCGACACGGTCAACGCCCTCAGCGCCGACCGCATCCGCCGCTTCTACAAGAAGCACTACGACCCGACGCACCTCGTGGTCGCCTGCGCGGGCAACGTCGACCACAACAAGGTCGTACGCCAGGTCCGCGCCGCCTTCGAGAAGGCCGGCGCCCTCAAGGAGAGCGCCGTCGAGCCGATCGCCCCGCGCGACGGCCGCCGCGCCATCCGCACCGCGGGCCGCGTCGAGCTCCTCGGACGCAAGACCGAGCAGGCCCATGTCGTCCTCGGCATGCCGGGCCTCGCCCGCACCGACGAGCGCCGCTGGGCCCTGGGCGTCCTGAACACCGCTCTGGGCGGTGGCATGTCCTCCCGCCTCTTCCAGGAGGTCCGCGAGAAGCGCGGCCTGGCGTACAGCGTGTACTCGTACACCTCGGGCTTCGCCGACTGCGGCCTCTTCGGCGTGTACGCGGGCTGCAGGCCGAGCCAGGTCCACGACGTGCTCAAGATCTGCCGCGACGAGCTCGACCACGTCGCCGAGCACGGCCTCTCGGACGACGAGATCGGCCGCGCCGTCGGTCAGCTCCAGGGCTCCACCGTCCTCGGCCTGGAGGACACCGGCGCGCTGATGAACCGTATCGGCAAGAGCGAGCTGTGCTGGGGCGAGCAGATGTCCGTCGACGACATGCTGGTCCGGATAGCGTCGGTCACCCCGGACGAGGTCCGTTCGGTCGCCCGCGACATCCTGGGACAGCGGCCCTCGCTGTCGGTCATCGGCCCGCTCAAGGACAAGCAGGCCTCCCGTCTGCACGACGCGGTCGCGTAATTCCCGTCTCGGTAAGGAACGAAGCAATGAGCAAGCTGCGCGTGGCGGTCCTCGGTGCCAAGGGCCGGATCGGGGCCGAGGCGGTACGAGCCGTCGAGGCCGCCGAGGACCTGGAGCTGGTGGCCGCGCTGAGCCGCGGCGACCAGCTGGAAGCGCTGGTCGCCACCGGCACCCAGGTCGTGGTCGAGCTGACGACCCCGGACTCGGTGATGAGCAACCTCGACTTCTGCGTCCGGCACGGCATCCACGCCGTGGTCGGCACGACCGGCTGGACCGACGAGCGCCTCGCGCAGCTCAACACCTCGCTGGCCGCGTCCCCGGAGACGGGTGTGCTCATCGCGCCCAACTTCTCCATCGGGGCCGTACTGACCATGAAGTTCGCCGAGGTCGCCGCGCCGTACTTCGAGTCCGTCGAGGTCGTCGAGCTGCACCACCCGAAGAAGGTGGACGCCCCCAGCGGCACCGCCACGCGCACCGCCCAGCTCATCGCCGCGGCCCGGGAGCGCGCGGGCAGCGCCCCGCAGCCCGACGCCACGGCGACCGCCCTGGACGGCGCCCGGGGCGCGAACGTCGACGGCGTCCCGGTGCACGCGGTCCGACTGCGCGGGCTCCTCGCCCACCAGGAGGTCCTGCTCGGCGGCGAGGGCGAGACCCTCACCATCCGCCACGACTCCCTCCACCACAGCAGCTTCATGCCGGGCATCCTGCTCGGCGTCCGCCGTGTGGTGAGCGCCCCCGGCCTCACCTTCGGCCTGGAACACTTCCTGGACCTCGGCTGAGCCGAGGGACGCACAACAGATAGCCGGCAGACATGCGTGCGAAGATCACCTACGCCGTCACGGCAGCCGTCCTGGTCGTCTATTTCGTCCTGGTCGGCAGCCGAGGCGTGCTGCTCATCGAGAACGGCACCCTGATCACCGTCACCTTCGGTGTGGCGGTGCTGATCCTGCCGGTCATCGGCATCTGGTTCCTGTGGAAGAACACCCAGTTCGTCCGCAAGGCCAACCGGCTCGCCGCCGAGCTCGACGCCGAGGGCGGCCTGCCCGTCGACGAGTTGAAGCGCACCCCGGGCGGCCGTATCGACCGTGACTCGGCCGACGAGGTCTTCACCAGGCGCAAGGCCGAGACCGAGGACGCCCCGGACGACTGGCGCAGCTGGTTCCGCCTCGCGGTCGCCTACCACGACGCCCGCGACACGCCGCGCGCCCGCAAGGCGATGCAGCGGGCGATCGCCCTGCGCGAGGGCAGGCCCCCCGCCGAGGTCTGAGAGCCACGGCGCACACGAGAAGTGCGACGACGGCACGGCGACAAGGACGTCGAAGGGGCCGGCCCGCGGAGTGCGGACCGGCCCCTTCGCCCTGCTACGAGATGCCCGGCTGCGACGCCATACTACGTAGCCTCGCCACGACCGGTGGGGCTCAATCCCGCCGGTACTCGTCGGCCCACACCTCGACGGCGTCCGCCGCACGGTCGAAGGCCTCCGCGCGCGCCAGGAAGTCGGAGTTGTGCGAGGTGAGCAGCGGCGGCAGGGTGTCCGACGCGCGGCCCTTGCGTACGAGGATCAGCGCCTGTCCCTGCACGGTGCGCGGCAGCCCGAGCCAGCGCACCGGCTGCTGGACGGTGCGTACGGCGACGACCTGCTCCCAGGACGCCGTACTCGTGTTCAGGAAGCCCACGCGGCGCAGCCCCCGCGCACTCACCCAGACGCCCATCCGCAGCAGCCGCAACGCGCACAGGATGACGAGCACGGACCCACCGAAGCAGAGCAGGGCGGCGGAGCGGCTCCCCGTGAGCGCGACGAGCACGGCCGCGACGAGCACGTAGGAGGCGAGCAGCAGCACGAGCGCGGCGAGGGCCACCCGCCACGGCCCGGGCCGGTAGGGGCGCCGCCAGCGGCCGCGGTCGTCGAAGGGCAGGGCGAGCTCGTCCGCCACCTCGTCAAAGTCACGGTCCGCCGTCAGGAAGGGCAGGGGCACGACTGATCCTCACTCAATCCACGCATGGGCTGTGCCCGGTGAGGCTATCGAGCGGGGTCCCGGCTCACCACCCTTGGGGGGCCATGGGGGTGCCCTCACGCCCTTTGGGCAGCGGGGGAGGGTCAGCGGCCGTCGGAGGCTTCGGAATGCTGGGTCGTCGCGGACGACTGGTCGAGCGACAGGGCCGGCATCCCGACGATCAGCGCGCCCACCAGCCCGGCGACCACGGTGAGGCCCAGGAGCCAGCGGCCGAATATCTCGCCGGCCGACGAGCGTCGGCGGGGTGGGGGAGCGACATTGCTGCGGAACTGGTCGGCTTCTGCGATGAAGGCGAACGGTACGGGCTCGCGCCGACGGAACATGGGGGTTGCTTCTCCTCTGGAGGCTCGAACGGATCACTGTCACCAATACAGACGAGCGAATGCCCCAAGAGGTGCCCGGAATCACCGAATTCGCTGAAGTTCGCCGACGAATGTCTCGGCACGGCACCGAACGCCCCGTTGTCAGTGGCGGGCCGTAGAGTGGGCGCCGCCCGAGAGATGTGATGGGAAGGACCCTGCGCACCGTGACCGACACCCCCGCCGACGACCTCAAGCCCAGTTTCCGCAGCGATGTCACCGTCGAGCTGGTCAAGCACACCGCGTCCGACTCGGACGTGCTGTTCGCCGCCCGCGTCTCGACCCTCGGTGAGCAGTCCCTCGACGAGCTCCAGAAGGACCCGGAGCGCTCCAAGGGCCTGTTGAACTACCTGATGCGGGACCGGCACGGCAGCCCCTTCGAGCACAACTCGATGACCTTCTTCATCAGCGCCCCGATCTTCGTCTTCCGCGAGTTCATGCGGCACCGTGTGGGCTGGTCGTACAACGAGGAGTCGGGCAGATACAGGGAGCTCGAGCCGGTCTTCTACGTCCCGGACGAGTCCCGCAAGCTGGTCCAGGAGGGCCGCCCCGGCAAGTACGTCTTCGTCGAGGGCACCCAGGCGCAGCAGGAGCTCACAGGCCGTGTGATGGAGGATTCCTACCGACAGGCGTACGAGGCGTACCAGGAGATGCTGGCCGCCGGTGTGGCCCGCGAGGTGGCCCGCGCCGTCCTCCCCGTCGGCCTCTTCTCCTCGATGTACGCCACCTGCAACGCACGCTCCCTGATGCACTTCCTCGGTCTGCGCACCCAGCACGAGCTCGCCAAGGTCCCGTCCTTCCCGCAGCGGGAGATCGAGATGGTCGGCGAGAAGATGGAGGCGGAGTGGGCCAAGCTCATGCCGCTCACCTACGCGGCCTTCAATGCCAACGGGCGCGTGGCGCCGTAACGCGCTCCCGCGCGCCGCTCGGCACAGATGTGCGGATCAACCGAGCGAGGTGTCCGTATTGCGGCATTTCGAGAAGTTCATCTAGCCTGATCAAACGGACCCGGCACTGCTTGAACCCCCGAGCAGGCAGTGCCGGGCTCCGCATTTGTCACGCTTTGTCGTGTCTCCCGAGGGCAGACCACGCCTTGAGCAGCGAGTAGCGTGTTACCCATGGCTCCGACCTCCACTCCGCAGACCCCCTTCGGGCGGGTCCTCACCGCCATGGTCACGCCCTTCACGGCGGACGGCGCACTCGACCTCGACGGCGCACAGCGGCTCGCCACCCACCTGGTGGACGCAGGCAACGACGGCCTGATCATCAACGGCACCACCGGTGAGTCACCGACCACCAGTGACGTGGAGAAATCGGATCTCGTACGAGCCGTACTCGAGGCGGTCGGCGACCGCGCCCACATCGTCGCGGGCGTCGGCACGAACGACACCCACCACAGCATCGAGCTCGCCCGCGCCGCCGAGAAGGCCGGCGCGCACGGTCTGCTGACCGTGACGCCGTACTACAACAAGCCCCCGCAGGAGGGCCTGTACCGTCACTTCTCGGCCATCGCCGACGCGACCGAGCTGCCGGTGATGCTGTACGACATCCCGGGCCGCAGCGGCGTACCGATCAGCACCGAAACCCTCGTGCGGCTGGCCGAGCACCCGCGTATCGTCGCGAACAAGGACGCCAAGGGAGACCTCGGCCGAGCCAGCTGGGCCATCGCCCGCTCCGGACTCGCCTGGTACTCCGGCGACGACATGCTGAACCTGCCGCTGCTCTCCGTGGGCGCGGTCGGCTTCGTCTCCGTCGTCGGCCACGTCGTCACCCCGGAGCTGCGCGCCATGCTGGACGCGTACGTCTCGGGCGACGTACAGAAGGCCACCGAGATCCACCAGAAGCTGCTCCCCGTCTTCACCGGCATGTTCCGCACCCAGGGCGTCATGACGACCAAGGCCGCGCTCGCCCTCCAGGGCCTGCCCGCCGGGCCGCTGCGCGCCCCGATGGTCGAGCTGTCGCCCGAGGAGACCGCCCAGCTCAAGATCGATCTTGCTGCCGGCGGGGTAGAACTCTAAATACAGACTTCACAACTGAATATGCACGACAACGCAGGCCAGGGGCCTGCACCCCACACAGACAACTGCTACTGCACGAACGTCATGCGCGCCACGTGCCTTGCCAGGTACGTGGCGCGTGTGGTGAGGAGAGTCTTTTGAGTCATCCGCATCCTGAACTTGGCCCGCCGCCGAAGCTCCCCAAGGGAGGCCTGCGGGTCACCCCGCTCGGTGGCCTTGGCGAAATCGGCCGGAACATGACGGTCTTCGAGTACGACGGCCGACTGCTGATCGTCGACTGCGGAGTGCTCTTCCCCGAGGAGGAGCAGCCCGGAATCGACCTGATCCTGCCGGACTTCACGTCCATCAGGGACCGCCTCGACGACATCGAGGGCATCGTCCTCACCCATGGCCACGAGGACCACATCGGCGCTGTCCCGTTCCTCCTGCGCGAGAAGCCGGACATCCCGCTGATCGGCTCCAAGCTGACCCTCGCTCTCATCGAGGCGAAGCTCCAGGAGCACCGCATCCGCCCGTACACCCTCGAAGTCGCGGAGGGCCACCGCGAGCGCATCGGCCCCTTCGACTGCGAGTTCGTGGCGGTCAACCACTCCATCCCGGACGCCCTCGCGGTCGCCATCCGCACCCCCGCGGGCATGGTCGTCCACACCGGCGACTTCAAGATGGACCAGCTCCCGCTGGACAATCGCCTCACCGACCTGCACGCGTTCGCACGTCTGAGCGAAGAAGGTATCGACCTTCTCCTCTCCGACTCCACGAACGCCGAGGTCCCGGGCTTCGTCCCGCCCGAGCGCGACATCTCGAACGCACTGCGCACGGTCTTCGCGAGCGCCCGCAAGCGGATCATCGTGGCGAGCTTCGCCAGTCACGTCCACCGCATCCAGCAGATCCTGGACGCGGCCCACGAGTACGGCCGCCGGGTCGCCTTCGTCGGCCGCTCGATGGTCCGCAACATGGGCATCGCACGCGACCTGGGCTATCTGAAGGTCCCGCCGGGCCTCGTGGTGGACGTCAAGACGCTCGACGACCTCCCGGACCACGAGATCGTTCTCGTCTGCACGGGCTCGCAGGGCGAGCCGATGGCGGCCCTGTCGAGGATGGCCAACCGGGACCACCAGATCCGGATCGTCCAGGGCGACACGGTGATTCTGGCCTCGTCGCTCATCCCGGGCAACGAGAACGCGGTCTACCGCGTCATCAACGGCCTCACCCGCTGGGGCGCCAACGTCGTCCACAAGGGCAACGCCAAGGTGCACGTCTCCGGCCACGCCTCCGCGGGCGAGCTGCTGTACTTCTACAACATCTGCAAGCCGCGGAACCTGATGCCGGTCCACGGCGAATGGCGCCATCTGCGCGCCAACGCCGAGCTCGGCGCCCTCACCGGCGTCCCGCACGACCGCATCGTGATCGCCGAGGACGGAATCGTCGTCGACCTCATCGAGGGCAAGGCGAAGATCTCCGGCAAGGTCCAGGCGGGTTACGTGTACGTCGACGGCCTCTCGGTCGGTGATGTGGGCGAGCCGGCGCTCAAGGACCGCAAGATCCTCGGGGACGAGGGCATCATCTCGGTCTTCGTGGTGATCGACTCGAGTACGGGCAAGATCACCGCCGGCCCGCACGTCCACGCGCGTGGTTCGGGTATCGACGACTCCGCCTTCGCGGACGTCATCCCGAAGGTCACGGAGGTCCTGGAGCGTTCGGCCCAGGACGGCGTGGTCGAGCCCCACCAGATGCAGCAACTCATCCGCCGCACGCTGGGCAAGTGGGTCTCGGACAACTACCGCCGCCGCCCGATGATCCTGCCGGTCGTCGTCGAGGTCTGACCCCTCGCACGCGCCAACTCCGGAGCGGGGCCCCTCGATTTGCATCGGGGCGCCCCGCTCCAGTACGTTTACGGCTCCGCCTGAACGGGAACCCGGTACGACCGTGTGCCAGGGACCACCCCGAGCGGGGCGGAAATTCCGACTCAGAATCTCTGATAAAGTCGGAGTCGCCGGAAAGGGAAACGCGAAAGCGGAAACCTGGAAAGCACCGAGGAAATCGGATCGGGAAACGGTCTGATAGAGTCGGAAACGCA